>NZ_NIVS01000040.1 GCF_002205165.1 Stenotrophomonas maltophilia
CGTGATCGCCCCGCGTGGCATGGGCGTGACGCAGCAGCGATTCTGGCGGTGCGCCTGAGATCGCGCCTCCCTTGACACCCCCGCTTCCCCCGCCCACTTCCGTCGCCCACCCTGTGCTGGTGGGCTTCAGCGGTGGGCTGGATTCCACCGTCCTGCTGCATTGGCTGGCCACCTCGCCGGCCCAGCGCACCGCTGGCCTGCGCGCCGTGCATGTCCATCACGGCCTGCAGGAACAAGCCGATGCGTGGACCGTGCATTGCACACAACTCTGCGCGCGGTGGAACATTCCGCTGCGGGTGATCCGCGTGCAGGTACCGCGTCATCAGGGCCAGGGCCTGGAAGCCGCCGCACGGCATGCACGTCGCGAAGCGTTTGCGTCGCAGTTGCTGCCCGGCGAACAGTTGGCCCTTGCGCACCATCGTGACGACCAGGCCGAGACCTTCCTGCTGCGTGCGCTGCGCGGCTCCGGCGTGGATGGATTGGCCTCCATGCAGATCACCAGCGCGTTTGGCGCCGGCACCGTGTGGCGCCCGTTGCTGGAGGTTCCGCGCAGCAGCCTGCGGGCGCATGCGCAGGCCGAAGGCCTGGAGTGGATCGAAGACCCCAGCAATGCCAGCGACGACGCAGACCGCAACTTCCTGCGCCTGCACGTGCTGCCACACCTGCGCCAGCGCTGGCCGCAGGCCGATGCGGCATTCGCCCGGAGTGCCGCCCTGTGCGCGCAATCCCAGCACCTGCTCGACAGCGCGGACCGCGAGGCGCTGGAGCGCTGCAGCGTCGGCCCTGGCGTGATCGACTGTGCGCGTTTGCTGCGCCAGCCGGTCGAGCGCCGCGCGCGGTTGCTGCGGCACTGGGTGCGTGGCAGTGGGCTGCCGCCGCTGCCGGCAGCGGGCGTGGAGGCGGTCGAACGCGAGCTGCTCCCGGCCGCCCACCATGCCGATGCCCAGTTCGCCTGGCAGGGGGCACGTATCCGGCGCTGGCGCGGGCAGTTGCACCTGCTCTCGGCCAGCCTGGCGTTGCCAGCCGACTGGAGCGTGCACTGGGATGGCCGCGCGCCGCTGGCCTTGCCTGATGGTGGCGAGCTGCGCCTGCTTGGCACCGACGCCGGTTTCGACAGCCCCGTGCAGATCCGCGCGCGCCGCGGCGGCGAGCGCATCCAGCTGCCGGGGCGCTTGCATTCCCATGCGCTCAAGGATCTGCTGCAACAGCAGGGACTGCCGCCCTGGCAACGTCGCCAGCTGCCGCTGCTGTTCGATGAGGACACATTGCTGGCCGCCGGTGACCGGGTCATCGGTGCCGCCCTGCAACCGTGGCTGCAGGCCCATCACGCGCAGTTGCAGTGGACACCCGGCGCGGCGTGAATTGACCCCACCCGGCCAGCAGCCCACACTTGGCACATGGCAAAGAAGTCCCCCAATGAAACCTCCCCGGTCGCCCACTTCGAGCAGTCGCTGGAAGAACTGGAGCAGCTGGTGGAGAAGATGGAAACCGGCGAAATGAGCCTGGAGCAATCGCTCAGCGCCTACGAACGTGGCGTCGGTCTGTACCGCCAGTGCCAACAGGCGCTGGAACAGGCCGAACTGCGCGTGCGCCTGCTCAGCGACCCGGCCCAGCCCGACACCGCAGTGCCATTCGACCCGCCCAACCATGACGGTTGAGGCCACGTTCGCGCGTTGGCGCGACCGGATCGAAAGCCAGCTCGACGCCAGCCTGCCCTCCCCGTCCGATGCCCCGCGAGGGCTGCATCAGGCGATGCGCTATGCGGTGCTGGGCGGCGGCAAGCGCATGCGCCCACTGCTGGTGTATGCCAGCGGCCGGGTTTTCGGCGCCGACGAGAACGCGCTGGACGCGCCCGCGATGGCGGTGGAGCTGATTCACGCCTATTCGCTGGTGCACGACGATCTGCCGGCGATGGACGATGACGCCCTGCGTCGCGGCCGCCCGACCACCCACATCGCCTTCGATGAGGCCACCGCGATCCTCGCCGGTGATGCCCTGCAGACCCGCGCGTTCGGCCTGATCGCCGATGCGCCGCTGCCCGCGTCACTGCGTGTGGCCTGCCTGCAGACGCTCACGCATGCCTCCGGTGCCGCCGGCATGTGCGGCGGCCAGGCGCTGGATATCGACGCGACCGGTCATCAACAGCCGCTGCAGGATCTTGAGCGCATGCACGCGCTCAAGACCGGCGCACTGATCCGCGCAGCCGTGCGCATGGGCGCGCTGTGTGGCCAGGCACCCGCCGCCGATCTGGCGACGCTGGATACGGTCGCCTCGGCGCTCGGTCTGGCGTTCCAGGTGCGCGATGACATCCTCGATGTCGAAGCCAGTTCCGAGCAGCTCGGCAAGACCGCCGGCAAGGACGAGGCCCAGGCCAAGTCCACCTTCCCGGCGCTGCTCGGCATGGACGGGGCGAAGGCGCATCTGCGCACGCTGAGCGAACAGATGTTCGATGGCCTGGCCGGGTACGGCGAGCCGGCAGATGCACTGCGTGCGCTGGCGACGCTGGCGGTCGAGCGGGATCATTGAGCAATCGTGCCGGCAGCCACGCATGGCGCGGCTCTACAACGCCAGGACACAAAAAAACGCCCGGGATTCCCGGGCGTTTTTTCGTTCCAGCGCTGCGGATCGATTACTTGATCAGGCGCAGGGCGAACGGGTAACGGTAGGCTTCGCCATTGTTGGCCTTGACCGCTGCAATGATGCAGAAGATCACGTTGAGCAGGCCGACGATCGGGGCCAGCAGGCCGCCGATGATGACGATGGTCAGCACGATGCAGATCAGCATCGCGATGGTGATGGTGATCTGGAAGTTCAGCGCTTCCTTGGCCTGGTCGGTGACGAAGCTCTTGCTGCTGTCGTCCTTGTTGATCAGCCAGATGATCAGCGGGCCGAGGAACCAGGTGAAGATGCCCAGCAGGTGGGCCACCAGGGCCATGGTGCGCTGTTCGGCCGGGGCCGGTGCGCTCACCGGCGGCGGCGGGGTGGTGACGTTGTCGAAATCGCTCACGTGAAACTCCTTGTTCGAGGTAATGGGTATTGCACGCGGCAGGCTCCCCGCCTGCCAGGGCAGCCCCAATAGAATACGTCAATCGTTACCGGCAACGGTCATTCGTCCTACAAGGATCGAACCGGTGTGCACGTGCGAGCGCGTATCGATGTCGGTGCCCACCGCTTCAATGCTGGCGAACATGTCCTTGAGGTTGCCGGCGATGGTGATGCCATCGACCGGGTAGCTGATCTCGCCGTTCTCCACACGGAACCCGCCGGCGCCGCGCGAGTAATCACCGGTCACGCTGTTGACGCCCTGCCCCATCAGTTCGGTGACCAGCAGGCCATTGCCCATCTGCCGGGCAATGGAGACCAGATCGCCCGCGTTGGCGGTGACCTTGAGGTTGTGCACGCCGCCGGCGTTGGCGGTGGTCGGCAGGCCGAGCTTGCGCGCCGAGTAGCTGCCGAGGATGTAGCGCTCCAGCACGCCATCGCGGATCAGCGCCGAATTGCGCGTGGCCACGCCATCGCCGTCGAAGGCGGCCGAACGCAGCCCGCGGCGCAGCAGCGGCAGTTCTTCAATGCCGAACCACGCCGGGAACAGCCGGGTGCCGACGCTGTCGAGCAGGAAGCTGGCGCGGCGGTACAGCGCGCCGCCGGAGACGGCGCCGAGCAGATGGCCGATCAACGAGCGGGCCACCTCCGGCGAATACAGCACCGGCATCTGCGCGGTGGTCATCGAGCGCGGCTCCAGGCGGGCGACGGTACGCTCGGCGGCGCGGCGGCCGATCGACGCGGCATCGTCCAGATCTTCGCGGGCCAGCGCGCTGCTGTACCAGCCATCGCGCTGCATGCCATCGCCCTGCCCGGCGATCAGCGCACAGCCGATCGAGTGGTGGCTGCTGCGTTCGCGGCCGATAAAGCCATGCGAGTTGGCATACACCGAAAGGCTCTGCGCGGTCGCCGCCGAGGCACCGTCGGAATTGCTGATGCGGGGGTCGGCCTCGCGCCCGGCCGCTTCACAGGCCAGCGCCAGATCCAGCGCCGCGTCGGCACTGAGTTCCCAGGGGTGCCAGCCGTCCAGATCCGGGAACTCACGGGCCATCAGCGCCGCCTCGGCCAGGCCGGCCGCTTCGTCGTCCTCGGTGTGGCGGGCGATCGCGCAGGCCTGGGCCACGGTCGACTCCAGGCTGCTCTCGCGCAGGTCGGCGGTGCTGGCACTGCCCTTGCGCTGGCCGAAGTAGACGGTCACGGCGATGCCGCGGTCACGGGTGGACTCGACCGTTTCGACCTCGCCCAGGCGCACATTCACATCCAGCCCGCGCTCATCGCTGCAGCTGACCTCGGCCTGGGTGGCGCCCAGGGCCTTGGCCCGCTCCAGCAGGCGCTGGGAGATGTCGGCCAGCTGCTCCAGGCGCTGCAGGCTGTCGTCGGCCGGGGAGACTTCAGGGGAGATCACGTTCAATGCTTTATCCTGTACAGGTGAGTGCCCGGCGCGACGCCGGCACAGTTTACGGATGTGGAAATAAGACGATGCGCGGACGCGACGAAGAAACCGGTGAATTCCTTGATATCAGCCGCAGCCAGAACCGCCGGGCTGCGCTGGACGTGTTGGCCCTGGGCGAGAAGCTGGTCTCGCTGACCCCGGCCCAGCTGGCGCGCCTGCCGGTGCCCGAAGATCTGCTGCCGCACATCGCCGAGGCCAAGCGCATCACCGCCCATATCGCCCACAAGCGCCAGCTGGCGTTCCTGGCCAAGCACATGCGCCGCGAAGACGACGCCGTGCTGGATGCGATCCGCAACGCGCTCGATGCCAACAGCGAGACCTCGCGCCGTGAAGTCGCGACCATGCACCGCGTTGAAGACTGGCGCGAGCGCCTGCTCAAGGACGGCGACAAGGCGCTGGGCGCGCTGCTGGATGAATACCCGTACGCCGACCGCCAGCAACTGCGCACGCTCGTGCGCAACGCCCAGGCCGAAAAGGCCAAGAACAAGCCGCCGCGCGCCTACCGTGAAATCTTCCAGCTGCTGCGTGCGCTGCTGCTGCCGGCCGCGCTCGGCCTGGAAGGCCTGAACGCCGCGTCCGAGGACGAACCGGACGACGCGATCGACACCGACGACATCGACGGCGACAGCGACGAGAACGCCGAGGACTGAGTCCCGGCGCTCACGCGGCGGCGCCAGCACCCCGCTGGCGGCCGCGTCATCAGGCAGCACGAAGGGACGCATCCCGGCTCAGGCCTGGGTGCCGCCCACGGTGATGCCATCGATCAGCAGCGAGGGCTGGCCGACGCCAACCGGCACGCTCTGGCCATCCTTGCCGCAGATGCCCACGCCCTCGTCCAGCGCCAGATCGTTGCCGATCATGCGCACCTTCTGCATGGTTTCCGGGCCATTGCCGATCAGGGTGGCGCCCTTGACCGGCGCGGTGATCCTGCCGTCTTCGATCAGGTAGGCCTCGGTGGCCGAGAACACGTACTTGCCGCTGGTGATGTCGATCTGGCCGCCACCGAAGTTGACCGCGTACAGGCCACGCTTGACCGAACGGATCATCTCTTCCGGATCGTGCTGGCCGGCGCGCATGTAGGTATTGGTCATGCGTGGCATGGTCATGTGCGCGAACGACTCGCGGCGGCCGTTGCCGGTCGGGGCCACGCCCATCAGGCGCGCATTGAGCGAATCCTGCATGTAGCCGACCAGGATGCCGTCCTCGATCAGCGTGGTGCACTGGGTCGGGTGGCCCTCGTCATCGATGTTCAACGAGCCGCGGCGCCCGTCCAGGGTGCCATCATCGACGATGGTCACGCCCGGCGCGGCCACGCGCTCGCCGATCCGGCCGGCGTAGACGCTGGTGCCCTTGCGGTTGAAGTCGCCTTCCAGGCCATGGCCAACCGCTTCGTGCAACAGCACGCCGGGCCAGCCCGGGCCGAGCACCACGGTCATCACCCCGGCCGGGGCCGGGATCGCCTCCAGGTTCACCAGCGCCTGGCGCAGGGCCTCGCGGGCGAAGCCCTCCGGGCGCCCGTCGGCGAACAGTTCTTCATAGCTGTAGCGGCCGCCGCCGCCGGAATAACCCGATTCGCGACGCCCGTGCTGTTCGACGATCACCTGCACGTTCAAACGCACCAGCGGGCGGATGTCGGCGGCGAGCACGCCATCGCTGCGCGCGATCAGCACCGTGTCCACGCCCCCGGAGAGGCTGACCATCACCTGCTGCACGCGCGGGTCGGCGGCGCGCAGGTAGCGGTCCAGGCGCTTGAGCATCTCGACCTTGGCCTCGTTGCCCATGCCATCGATGGGGTCCAGCGCCGGGTACAGCGCGCGGCCGCTGCCACGCACGAGCGAGCGGGCCGACTGCGCCCCGCCCTCGCGGGAAATCGCGCGGGCCGAGTTGGCCGCGGCCAGCAGGGCGTCGCTGTGGATGTCGTCGGAGTAAGCAAAGCCGGTCTTCTCACCGGCGATGGCGCGCACGCCCACGCCCTGCTCGATCGAATGCGCGCCGTCTTTGACGATGCCGTCTTCCACGCTCCAGCTCTCGCGGCGCGCGTGCTGGAAATAGAGATCCCCGAAATCGATGCCCGGGCCCAACAGGGTGCCGAATGTGCGTTCCAGACCGCTCGCATCCAGCCCGGCGGGCAGCAGCAGACGGTCGGTGGCCAGCGAAAGTGCGTTGTTGTTCATGCTCTTTGATCTATGGGCGCCGGGCGCAATCGCAACCCGGGCGCGGGAAAGGGGTCAGCGCGCCGGCGCTGCGGCCGGGGCCGGCTTGGGCGCAGTGTCGCGGTCGATCACCTCGACCTTGGGTTCGGCCCAGGGGCCGGTCACGCGGTAGGTCTTGGCGCCGATCTCGCCCAGCGGCTTGGACAGCACCGCGTTGGCCGCCGCGCCGACCGCCGCGCCGACCGGTCCGCCGGCCACCGCACCGACCACGGTCAGCAGGTTGCCCGCGCGCGGGTTGACGTCGATGGTCTGGTCGAAGCGCTGCTGGCGCAGATCGGTCTGGCCACGGATGGTGATGTTGGCGGCCGGGCCTTCGATCAGCACCTTGTCGGTGGTGGCCATGCCGTCGCCGAAGGCCACGCTGCCTTCGACCTGGTTGAAGGCGAAGCCCTTGGAGAAGAAATCGCGGAAGTCGAACATCAACCGGCGTGGCAGCTGGGTGACGCTCAGCAGCCCGAGCACGCGACCGGCGCCGGGCTCCAGCTCCAGCAGCTGGCCGTTGCGGGCATGCACGTCGAGCTGGCCCTGCAGCGCGCCCAGCTGGAAGTCGGACGGGCCGCCCTGCCAGCCGGCACTCATGCTCAGCTGGCCCTGGCCGCCCCGCAGCTGGCCGCCGTAATCCAGGTTCTGCATCAGTCCCCCCAGATCCTCGCTCTTGACCTGCACATTGAACTGGCTGCGCGCGGCCTCGCCCATGCCCATCCAGCGGCCATTGACGTCGATCTCCTGCTTGGGCGCGCGGAACTGCAGCTGGTCCACGCTCAGGCCGTTGGCCATCGGCCGGGTGCGCAGCACGGCCTGGCCGAGCTTGGCCTTGCCGAACTGGAGGTCGTCGATATCCAGCAACAGCGGTGGGATCTTGGCCGGATTGGTGTCGTTCGCACTGGCCTGGACCCGCGCTGGCAGGATCACGTCCGGTGGCAGCAGGATCGGGGCGCCATCGCTGGGCGCCTTGACCGGCGTAGGCAGCGATTGCCAGTGCACGCGGCTGAGCTTGCCGACGATGGTGCCGCCCTCGGCATTGGGCACGCTCAGGCTGCCCGCCAGCGATGGGCCATCCAGGCGGACGTCCACGCTGTTGGCGGTCGGGCGCAACTGCAGCCGGGTCTGCGCGAACACGCCACCGGCGAGCAGCAGCTGCCCGACCTGCACATCGACATGCCGCAGCGGCATCGGGTCCTTGTCATCGCCGCCCTCGGGCGATCGGGCCAGGCCGATCCACTCCAGCGCATCCAGCGAGCCGCTGCGCCCGTTCACCACCAGCCCGCTGGCCGGCGGGTCCCGATCCACCTGGTCGCTGCCGAGGGTGACCTGCACACCGGTCTGGTTGTCGTGCGTCCGCGCTGCCAGCGCCAGACGCTGGCCAAAGGCCACGTCGACGCGACCACTGCCCATCGGCAGCTGCGCGGTGACGGCCGTAGCCAGCGGCGTGGCGGCCGGCTTGTCCAGCGGAGCGGGCAGCTCCAGCGTGGTCCCGACCAAATCCGAATGCAGCTTGAGCACCGTCGGCGGCTCGACCTTGCTGCCCGCGGCGACCTTGGGCAGGGTCACCCCGATGGTCCAGCGCGAGGTGCCCTGGATATAGGGTTTGAGCCAGTTCAATTCCGGCGCGCGGTCCAGCAGCGCGCCAGCCTCCACCGAAGCGGTCAGCTCGGACTCAAAGGCCTGCTGCGGGTCACGCACGAACTCGCCGGCACGCAGGCTGAGCCGTCCCTCCTGGCCCTGGTGACGCACGGCGAGATTCTCCGCGTCGAAGCCGCCATGGCCATACCGGGCCTGGCCGCGCATGTTGTCGAAGACCAGGTCGAAGCGTTTCTCGGTGAGGGTGGCACCGTTCAGATCGACCGTGCCTTGCAGATGACCACCGCCCTCGTCGTGATGCAGCGGCTGCAGCAGATCGAAGGTAACCGCAGCCGGCCCCTTCGCGGTGAGGTTGTCCAGCGTCTCGCCGTAGGTTGCCTGCAGCGGGCTCTGCTTGAGCATGGCCAGCAATGCACCGGCATCGCTGCGGCTGGTCGCCTTGACGTACAGGTCGGTCTCGCCGAAATCGGGAATGCCGGCGTCAAAGTGGTCGACGGCTACCCCGGCCAGGTCGCCTTTGCCATGCAGTTCGAAGCCCGGGCCGATGAAGGCGATGTCCGCATCGACCTTGTTCATGGCCGGCCAGTCGTGCTGGAAGCGGATGCTCCCGGCGTCGATGTGCCCGGTCGCTTCGAAGCGGCCGTTGTTCTTGTCGAAGGGCCAGTCTTCCAGATCACCGGTCACCAGGCCGACACCGCCGCGCACCTGCCCGGACACCAGCGCGGCATCCAGCCAATCGGTGGCGGCCTTGCTCATCTTGGAATGGATCCAGAACCGCTTGGCGGCGGTCATCGGCACATCGTCGATCTTGGCCGCCAGTTCCAGCCACGGGCGCGTGCCGTTGTTCTGGAACCAGATCCCGCCACGCACGTCGGCGGCATAGTCGGTGCCCTGCACGCGCAGCGCCGGGGTGCCGATGCGCCAGCCACCGGCTTCATCACGCCAGCCGACCAGACGGCCGGCCAGGCGCACATCGTGGCGCTCGCCAAAGCCGCTGGGCCAGTCGAAATGCATGACCCGCTGCGGCTGCAGATCCAGGGTGAACCCATCTGCATCGCCATTGAAGCGGCCACCCACACCACTGAGCCCGGGCGAATGCCCGACCGCCGCGAAGCGGATGTCTTCCAGATCGCCCTCGACCGACAGCGGGCCGCCCAGCTCGCCCGCCACCCGGACCCGGGTCATGCGGACGTGGGGCGCGGCCTCATGCAGCCACTCGCGCAGGCCCGGATCGATGCGGTCGGTCAGCGCCAGGCCACGCAGCAGCGCTGTGGCATCGATGTTGTCGCCGGCCAGTGCGAAGTGCTGACCGCCTGCCAGGAGCAGGCCATCCAATTGCTGGGTGCTGCCTTCCATGCCGATCCGCAACCGCGGCGCATCGGCGCGCCAGCCACCCTGCACCCAGCGCCAGCGTGCACGCAGTTCCAGCGTGTCCAACGCCAGCTGCGGGTGGGTGCCGTCCGCCAGCGTCACGCCGCGCACCTGCACGTTCTGAAGATCCGCATCCGTGGTGACCATCACCACCCGGTGATCGCGCAGGTCGACCCACGCTTTGAACTCACCGGTGCCCTGCTGCAACCCGATGCCGCCGAACTGCAGCAGCGAGGACCACGCATGGAAATCGGCGGGATCGGCCGACAGCCAGGCCTGGCCGTCGCCGCGCTTGCGCTCGAACTCCAGCACCGCCGTCAGCGGCTGCGCGGCCGGGTCGGCCCAGGCACGCGCACCGACACGCAGGCGCTGGCCGTTGACGCGCAGGCGCAGATCGATCCGTGGCAGCACGGCGTTCACGCCCAACGAGGGCGCATCCACCTTCAAGCGGCCCCCGATGACCTGCAGTTCGCCGAGGCGGCGCAGCGTTTCCAGTGGATCGCCGCCGCCGGACTCCGGCAGGCCCTGCACCGACCAGCGGCCATCGTCGGCGCGCTGCAGCACCAGCGCCAGACCGCGCAGGCGCAGCTCGGTCAGCGAGTGGCCCGGGAGCAGGCCGGCATACATCGAGACCAGTACCTCGGCCTCGCCGATACGCAGCCCCTGCCCTTCACCGATCCGCAGCCCCTTGAGCTGGAGCAGCGGACCCCGCCGGGTCCAGGCGGTATCCAGCGCATCGAAGCGCACCGGCTGGCCCGCACGCGCGCTCAGCCAGGCCGCCACCTTGTCCGGATGACGCTCGGCCAACGGCAGCAACTGACTGGCGGTGCCAACCAGCAGGGCCACGCCCACGAGCAGGACCGCCACCGCATACACAGCATGACGGCGGATCCGGCGCAGTCGCAGGCGCAGCGGTGTGCTCATCGGAACCTGGGAGTGCCGGACCGGCCGCGATCAGAGCAACACGACATCGAACTGCTCCTGCAGGTATTGCTCGTCCGCCTGGAAGCGGATGCTCTTGCCCAGGAACTCTTCCAGCTCGGCCACCGCCGAGGATTCCTCGTCGGTGATGCGTGCCACCACCTTGGACGAGGCGATCACCAGCAGGCGCGCGGCGTCGAACTGACGCACCGCCCGGGTGATCTCGCGGAAGATTTCGTAGGTCACCGTTTCGGCGGTCTTGATCGAGCCGCGCCCGCTGCACTCCGGGCACGGCTCGGAGAGCTGGCGCTCGAGGCTTTCCACGGTGCGCTTGCGGGTCATCTCGACCAGGCCCAGCGGCGAGAAGTCGTAGACCGTGGTCTTGGCATGGTCGCGTGCCAGCGCCTTCTCCAGCGTGCGCAGCACCTGGCGGCGATGCTCGGCATCGTCCATGTCGATGAAATCGATGATGATGATGCCGCCCAGGTTGCGCAGCCGCAGCTGCCGCGCCACGGCCTGCGCCGCTTCAAGATTGGTACGGAAGACGGTCTCTTCGAGGTTGCGCTGGCCCAGGAACGAACCGGTGTTCACATCGATCGTGGTCATCGCCTCGGTCTGGTCGATCACCAGGTAGCCACCGGACTTGAGCGGCACCTGTTTGTCCAGCGCGCGGCCGATCTCATCCTCGACCCCGAACATGTCGAAGATCGGGCGATCGCCGCTATACAGTTCGATCTTCTCGGCCAGCACCGGCATGTACTTGGCCACGAACGCCTGCAGCTGGTTGAAGGTTTCCTTGGAGTCGACCTTGACCTTGTCCACGTCCTTGCGGATCAGATCGCGCACCGAGCGCAGCGGCAGGCTCAGGTCTTCGTAGATCACGCTGAGCGGGGCGGCATCGCGGCCACGGCGCTCCACCACGTTCCAGACCCGCGACAGGTAGGCCACGTCCTCGGCGACCGCCTCGGCCGGCTGGCCTTCGGCGTTGGTGCGCACGATGTAGCCGTAGCCCCCGTGCTGGGCCGACAGCTCGGTCACCAGGGTTTTCAGGCGGGCGCGCTCGGTCTCGTCCTCGATCCGCGCCGACACGCCCACCACCTTGGATTGCGGCAGCAGCACCATGTAGCGCGAGGGAATGCTGATCTGGGTGGTCAGGCGGGCGCCCTTGGTGCCGATCGGGTCCTTGACCACCTGCACCACGATGTCCTGGCCGTCGCGCAGCAGCTCCACGATCGGCACCGAGGACGGCGGCGGCAGCGTGGTGCCTTCGGTGTCGGGGCTGGCCACCGGGGCCGGGCGGATCACATCGTTGGCGTGTAGGAACGCCGCGCGCTCCAGCCCGACCTCGACGAACGCCGCCTGCATGCCCGGCATCACCCGTTGCACCTTGCCCTTGTAGATGTTGCCGACCACGCCACGGCGCCAGCCACGCTCGATATGCAGTTCCTGCAGCATGCCGTTTTCGATGACGGCGACGCGGGTTTCCCGCGGGGTGACATTGACCAGGATTTCTTCAGACATGGGCGACTCCCTTCAGTTCAAACGCCTGCAGCAACTGCTCGGTCTGTTGCAGGGGCAAACCCATCACACCCGAATAGCTTCCCGCCAGGTGGCGGATATATCGTTCTGCGCCGCCCTGGATCGCATAGGCGCCGGCTTTGTCCATCGGCTCGCCGCTGGCCACGTAGGCCGCGATCCGATCCTCGTCGATCGCCGCGAACGTCACCTCCGAGACCACCAGCACGCCCTGCTCCCGGCCGGCAGCGACCAGCGCCACGGCGGTCATCACCTGGTGGGTGCGCCCGGCCAGCGTGCGCAGCATCGCGCGCGCATCCTCGGCATCGGCTGGCTTGCCGAACACGCGTCCATCGAGCACCACTTCGGTGTCCGAGCCCAGCACCACCGCATCGGGGTCCTGCGCCACCAGTGCCAGCCCGGCGCGCGCCTTGTCGGCGGCGACCCGCTGCACGTAATCGGCGGCGGACTCGTCGGGCGCACGGACTTCGGGCACGTGAAGGTCGAGCGCCTGGAACGGTCGGTCCAGGCGCGCAAGCAGTTCGTTTCGTCGGGGGGATCGAGAGGCGAGATAAAGCATCGAGGAAGCATAACCTGAGCCTACTGTCTGAATCGCGAGCAACACGACCGAATCGTGATCGACCCCATCAAACCTCACGACGCGTTCATCGCCCCGACACCAACCTCAACGTCTTCACAAGGAGATGTACATGCGCCGCCCGTCCCTGTCCCCGTTGCTGCTCGCCCTGTCCCTTGCCCTGGGAGCTTCGATGACCGCCCACGCCCAGTCCCAGCCCACCATCGCCGTGCCGGCCGACGGCACCCTGCTCAACATCTCGGCCAACGCCGAGGCCAGGCGCGTGCCGGACGTGGCCACCCTGTCGGCCGGTGTGGTCACCCAGGCCGTGGACGGCAACACCGCCATGCGCCAGAACGCCGAGCAGATGACCAAGGTGCTCGCCGCGATCAAGGCCGCCGGCATTGCCGAGCGGGATGTGCAGACCAGCGGCGTCAACCTGAGCCCGCAGTACCGTTACGCGGACAATGAGGCGCCGAAGATCACCGGCTACCAGGCCAGCAACACGGTCAGCCTGAAGGTGCGCGACATCGCCAAGCTCGGCAAAGTGCTTGATGCACTGGCCGCGCAGGGCGCCAACCAGATCAACGGCCCGCAGTTCGAGATCGACCAGCCCGAGCCGGTCTATGACGAAGCCCGCCTGGCCGCATTGAAGAAGGCCCAGGCCCGCGCTGAGACGTATGCCAAGTCGCTGGGCCTGCGCGTGCGCCGGATCGTGAGCATCTCCGAAAGCGGTGGCGGCAACTTCCGCCCGGTGATGATGCGTGCAGCGGCCGCGCCAATGGCGGCCGATGTCTCCACCCCGGTGTCGCCGGGTGAATCGACCGTGTCGGTCAACCTGGACGTGGTGTTCGACCTGGGCCGGTAACACGTCAGACGCGAGCGGACCCACGGTCCGCTCCTGCCTGGGATGACGGCGCCTGCAGGCGCCGTCATGCTGTCTGCGGCTGGATCCTGACTGCCAGCCAACTCGCCACCCTGCCCCTGACTTCCGGCCCGTGTCGGGCTCGGGTATTGCTGTCATTGCGCGGCCCCGCCTGACCCCACGCGCCGCGCAGGCACGTTGATGTTCCCGCACATCTGGCAAGGAGAGTGGAGCATGGTCCGTACCCCGTCCCCGGTTGTCCCCCTGCATATCGAAGCCTCCCGCGTGCTCGGGTGGAGCACCGCCATCGCGGTCCACGCGCTGGCCCTGATGCTGTTGTTGATCCCGGCTACCCAACCCTTGATCAAGGCACCGCGCGAACGCATGCAGGTAACCTGGGTGCTGCCTCCGCCGCCACCGCCGGAGATCATCCAGCACCCTCCGGCAGATCCGCCGCGGCTTCCTCCGACCGTGCCCGTGACCACGCAACGCGCGCCGGCACCGCTGCCAACACCCACCGCCACCGTCGACGAGGCGCCCGCGGTGGCACCGATGCCCGCCAGCGAGACCGCCGCACCGGCGCTGGAATCTGCCCCCACCACGTCGTCGCCCGCCGCCGGAGCCCAGCTGCAGTACCGCAGCGCGCCGCCACCGCCGTATCCGGTCGCGGCAATCCGCCTGGGCCAGCAGGGGACGGTCCTGCTGCGCATCCGGGTCGACAGCGAGGGCAACCCGGTTGCGGTCAGTATCGAGAAGAGCAGTGGTTCGCGCGTGCTCGACCAGGCCGCCCGCCAGCAGGTGCTGCGTCACTGGCGTTTCGTACCCGCCCTCGTCGATGGGCAGGCCGTCGCCGCCGATGGCCTGGTTCCGGTCGATTTTTCGTTGCCGCGCTGAGTGAATGGGAGCCCCGTGAGGGGCTCCCCATTCACAAACTGAGACACACAGCATCTTTCCCCAATTAAGCAATTTTTCACTCTTGCGTCACAGGACGGAAACCTAGATTGGCGCCGTTGGCACCGTTCTGGTGTCGACTCAATGACATTTAGGTTTTCCCAGTCAGGAGAGAAGCTGTGAAACACCCGATCCAACGCCGCGACGACAGCCGCCGCAACACCCTGGCCCATTCCATTTCCACGATCCTGACCAGCGGCGCGCTGCTGCTGGTAGGGGCCATGGCGTCGTCCTCCGCGTTCGCGCAGGAGCAGGCGACCAACCTTGACCGGATCACCGTCACCGGGTCGAACATCCCCCGCACGAACACCGAAACCCCCTCCCCCGTCCAGGTGGTCACCCGCCAGGAAATCGACCGTACCGGCAAGACCACGGTCGCCGAGTATCTGCAGACCCTGACCGCGGACGGGTCGGGCTCCATTCCCAAGACCTTCGGCAACGGCTTTGCCGGCGGTGGCGCCGGCATCTCGCTGCGCGGCCTTGGCGCCGGCTCCACGCTGGTGCTGTTGAACGGCCGCCGCATGGCGACCTACGGCCTGGCCGATGACGGCCAGAAGGTCTTCACCGACTTGAGCACCATCCCGCTGGATGCGGTCGAGCGCATTGAAGTCCTCAAGGACGGCGCGTCGGCCATCTACGGTTCGGACGCCATCGCCGGCGTGGTCAACATCATCCTGCGCAGCGACTTCAACGGCGCCATCCTGCGCGCCTCCTACGGCCTGTCCGGCGACAGCGACGGCGATGCCAAGAAGGCCACCCTGACCGCCGGTACCGGCGACCTCGCCACCGATGGCTGGAATGCCTTCTTCAGCCTGGACGTGGGCAAGACCGACGCGATCAAGATCAGCGACCGCAAGGACCGCAAGTGGATCGGCACCGGTGACATCCGTCGCTACGGCTATGGCAACAACGCGCAGTTCCTGGGCGGCGCCTTCCTCAACGGCGGCACCAGCGGCGGCGTGGGTCCGAATGGTTCGGTCTTCGACGACCGCGCCGTGACCGATGACAATCCCGCCTTCCTTGTTGCGCTCCCGGGCTGCGCGGGCTTGACCACCATCCCCGGCCAGAACGACGTCACCGCACAGCAGCAGGGCTGCCTGTGGGATCCGAACCAGCTGTACCGTGACCTGACCCCGGAAGAGAAGTACGTCAACGTGTTCGGCCGCGCCAGCTTCGCCTTCGGCGAAGGCGGCGAGATCTATACCGAGATCGGCTACTCGAAGAAGGAAACCACCTTCAGCAACACGCCCTCCGGCGTGTCGGGCGGCTGGGGCTACCCCGAAGGTCCGGTCAACGCCAACAGCGGCCCTGGCGCTACCGTGCTGAGCCCGACCCACCCGGACAATCCGATCCCCGGCCAGGCCTCGCGCCTGCGCTACTCGGCCTGGGATGTCGGCCCGCGCGTGACCAACAACACCAACGAGTTCAACCGGTTCCTGGTCGGCGTCAAGGGCAACTGGGGCGAGTGGAGCTACGACACCGCTTACCTGCATTCGGGTACCGACCTGGTCAACAAGCGCACCGGCTTCCTGAACTACGACGCGGTCCGCTGCGTGCTCGGCAACCCGGCCTGCCCGGCGGGCGTGTGGCGCATTGGCGACAATGCGGGGCTCAACTCGCAGGCCCTGTATGACTACATCTCGCCGGACATCAGCGCACGCGCCAAGTCCAGCCTGGACATGTTCGACTTCACCGTGTCGCGCAGCCTGATGGATCTGAAGGGAGGCCCGCTGGGCCTGGCGCTGGGTACCGAATGGCGCAAGACCAGCAACAGCCTCACTCCGCAGACCTTCACCGACCAGGGCCAGATCATCGGTCTGGGCTATTCGGCCTATGACGGCACGCAGAACGTCTACGCCGGCTATGTCGAGTTGTCGGCCCCGGTGCTGGAACAGTTGGAACTGTCCGGCGCGGTCCGCTATGACAAGTACGAAAGCGGCGAAGGCAAGGCGACGCCGAAGCTCGGCGTGAAGTGGACGCCGGCCGACTGGATCGCGGTCCGCGGCAGTTATGCCGAAGGCTTCCGTGCACCGAACCCGGCTGAAAACGGCGATGGTGGCCTGGCCGCCTTCTCCAATGCCCGCGATGCGCTTCGCTGCGACTTGCAGCCCAATGGCACCAACTGCAGTTCGCGACCGGTGGCGATCATCACCCGCCCGAACCCCGATCTGAAGCCGGAAGAATCCAAGAGCTACTCGTTCGGCGTGGTGCTCCAGCCCACCTCGAGCACCTCGATGACGGTCGATGCGTGGCAGATCAAACGCACGAACGAAATCGCGCAGGGCTCCACGGCCGATGCCATTGCAGCCGGGAACGTGCTGCGTGACAGCGATCTGATCAATGGCATTCCCAACACCGGCACGATCCTCGCGGTGAACACCGCGTACATCAACGCCGCCTCCACCCGCGTGCGCGGTATCGATACCGACATCCGCCAGACCTTCGACATCGGTCCTGGCCAGCTGGAAATGGACCTGCAGTGGAGCCACGTGCTCAAGTTCGAGCGCACCGATTCGGATGTGACCGTCGATTACGCCGGTACCCACGGCAACTGCGACGTCACCAACTGCATCGGCACCCCGAAGGACCGCATCAACTTCGGCACCACCTGGAAGCAGGGCCCGTGGAGCGTCAGCGGCGTGGCCAACTACATCTCCAAGATGGAGAACACCGACTTCCGCGGTCCCGATGGCGAATACCAGTTCTCCTACGCCGACGGCACGGACGTCACCAAGATCTCCTCGTTCACCACCTTCGACCTGTCCGGTCGTTGGAACATCACCGAAGCCTTCGAGTTGAACGCATCGGTGCAGAACCTGTTCGACCGCATCGCTCCGCTGGATCCGACCACCTACGGTGGCGTGAACTACAACCCGCTACACTTCAGCGGTGCGATCGGCCGTTACTTCACCGTCGGTGCCAAGTACACCTTCGAATGAGGTAAGCGCACTTGGGGAACAAGGAGCCCGGGCAATGCCCGGGCTTTTTGTTTGGGTCGCGGCACGCGCGTAAATCGCGGACAAAAAAAAGCCCGCATCGCTGCGAGGCTTTTTCTCGAATCTTGGCGCCCGAAGTTGGACTCGAACCAACGACCCCCTGATTAACAGTCAAGTGCTCTAACCGGCTGAGCTATTCGGGCGGGGTGCGCATTGTAGCCCGTTTTTCGCGAGATGTAACCCGTCTGACGACAACTATTTCACGCGCGATGATACGGATGGTTGGCCAGCATCGCCGCGGCACGGTACAGCTGTTCGGCCACGACCAGCCGCACCAGCATGTGCGGGAGGGTCAATGGACCGATCGACCATTTTTCGTCCGCCATCGCCGACACCTCGGCGGAATGGCCTTCGGGCCCACCGATCAGGAACGCCAGGTCCCTGCCCTGCCCGCGCCAATGTTCCAGGCGCTGCGCCAACTGCTCGGAACTGAGCGGGCGGCCTGGCACATCCAGCGCGACGACATAGGCATTCTTCGGCAGCGCGGCGATCACCCGCTTGCCTTCGTCATCGGTCGCACGGCGCGCATCGCGGCCTTTGCCGCGCAGGCCGGGCTCGATCTCGACGAGTTCGAACGGCAACCAGTGCGACAGCCGCTTCTGGTACTCGGCAAAGCCCTGCGCAACCCAGGACGGGGCGCGTTCGCCGGTGGCGATCAGCTTGGCTTTCATGTCTGTCCTCCGCAGCCACCGCAGGCGGCGGCGCAAAAGACAACGGCGCCATCGGCGCCGTTGTCGTGACCGGGCACGCTGCGATCAGCGTGCGTCGTAGTCGTCATCCGCATCGTCGAGCAGTTCGATCGGCGGCTGGTCGCCGACGGTCCACAGGCGCTCAAGCGCGTAGAACTCACGCACGCGCGGCAGCATCACATGGACCACCACGTCGCCGAGGTCGACCAGCACCCATTCGGCTTCGCGCTCGCCTTCCACACCCAGCGGCATCACGCCCAGCTTCTTGGCGAACTTCACCACTTCGTCGGCGATCGACTTGACGTGACGGCTGGAGGTGCCCGACGCGATCACCATGTAGTCGGCGACGCTGGAGCGGCCGATCACGTCGATCTCAACGAGATCCTTGGCCTTCAGTTCTTCGGTGGCCCCACGCACGCACTCGAGCAGCTGCAGAACGGAGGGCGCCGGATTGGGCAGTTGGACCTTGATGGTCTGGGGCTGGGCTTGGTTGCTCAAAGCGGGTCAACTCGATAAATGTGGGGCCGATTATACGGGGCGGCGGGCCCGCGCGTATTCACGACGGTACCGCGCCGTACAGGCGGTGGTCGATGATGTAGCCTGCGACCGCCTCGGGCAGCAACTGCTGCCAGGGCCCGCCGGCGGCGATCCGGGTGCGCACCGCCGTGGCCGACTCCTCGCGCAACGGGGCCTGCAGGCGCATCAGGCGCCCGGCCGGTGCGCTGAACAGTTCACGCTCGTGGCGGGCCCAGCGCCCGTCCAGGGCTTGCGCCAGCACCGGGTCGCGCGCGTCGGCCAACGGGCTGCCCGGGCGGGCGGCGACAATGAAATGCGCCAGTTCGAACAGTGCAGCCCACTCATGCCAGCTGGGCAGGGCCAACAGGCTGTCGGCCCCGACCAGCCAGGCGATCGGCTGGCGCGGGCCCAGCTCGGCGCGCAGCTCGCGCAGGGTATCCACGGTGTAGGACGGCACGCCGGGCTGGCGTTCGGCCCGGTCCAGCTCGCGCCGGTCCAGCAGGAGCCCGGGTTCATCGCCAATGGCCAGCGACAGCATCGCCAGGCGTTGCAAGGCGTCCGCGCCAGGCGCGGCGCGGTGCGGCGGATCGGCGGCCGGCAACAGGCGCACGGCGACCTGCAGCTGGTCGCGTGCGGCACGGGCAATGGCCAGATGGCCCAGATGAACGGGGTCGAAGGTCCCGCCGTAATAGATGCGCAGCCCCATGGGCTCAGGCCCGGGCAAGCAGGCGCACGGCGCGGGCTTCGGAGACGGCGATCAACAGCCGCTCCAGCGCCAGCCAGGCATCGCCGTCGGCGCGCCCCTTGGCGATGCGGTCCACCAGGCCGGCCTCGGCCACGAAGCGCTCCCAGCGCTTGACCTCGGGGTGACGCTGCAGCGCGCGCTTGAACGGCGCCTGCCGCGACTCCCAGATGCCACGGCTCTTCATTTCCGCGGCCAGGTTGCCGCCGCGTGCCTGCACCCGCGCCAGACCGGCGGTGGACAGCAGTTCGCGGATCACGATCGGGGTCAGCGCAGCCACCGCTTCACCTTCAGCGCGCAGACCGGCGATCATGCGCAGGACGGCGGCGGGCTGGCCGGAGAAGGTCGCCTCGACCAGCCGGAACACGTCGTAGCGGGCGGCATCGGCCACCAGCGACTCCATCGTGTCCACGTCCAAGGTCTGGCCGTCGGCCAGCAGCGCCAGCTTGTCGATCTCCTGGGCGGCGGCGAGCAGGTTGCCTTCCACCCGTTCGGCCAGGCGCTGCACCGCCTGCGGGTCGGCGCGCAGGCCCTTCCCACGCAGGCGGCGCTCGATCCACTCGGTGAGTTCATGCGGCTTGATCGCCCAGGCCACCGAGATCACCCCGGCACGGCCGACGGCATCGGCCCACTTGGTCTGGTGCGCCTTGCTCCACTCGTTGCAGGTGATCAGCAGGATCACGTCCGGGGCCGGGTTGGCACAGAACTGGCTGATCACCTCAGCGCCTTCCTTGCCCGGCTTGCCGCTGGGCAGGCGCAGCTCCATCAGGCGACGTGCACTGAACAGGCTGGGCGCGTTGAAGCTGGCGTCGAGCTGGTTCCAGTCGAAGTCACGGCCATCGGCGTCGAACACTTCACGCTCGTTGACGCCATCGGCGCGTGCGCGCGCCCGCACGGCATCGGCCGCTTCCAGCACACGCAGCGTTTCCGGACCGGCGATCAGGTAGACCGGGGCCAACGGCTGGCTGGCCGGTTGGCTGGCAAGCTGTTCGGGGCGCAGTTCCATCCGGGCAGGCCGATCCGCAGGCGGACCGGACTCAGTGTCCCTGCGGGACGTCGGCGGGTACTGCCGGCGCCGGGGTCGGGGTGGCAGCGGGCGTCGCGGCTGGGGTCGTGCCCGGCTTGGCCGGGGCACGGCCATGCTCCAGCTCGGCACGGACCACGCTGTCGATGCGGCGCATGATCGAGGCGGACATCTCACGACGCAGTTCGTCGGCGAGGATCTCGCGTTCGGTGGTGGTACCGGTGGCGTCGGTCGGCGGCGAGACGTAGTCGCGCGAGAGTTCGATCACCTGCTGCGGCACCAGCTCGCTGCCATCTTCGCGGCGGAAGATGAAGATCACCGCGTAGCGCAGGCTGTACTCCTGGGCACGGCCCTGGGCATCGATCGCGATCGGCAGGTCGCCCCAGCGCTCGGACAACACCTGCAGCTGCGAGGCCGGGCCCGTGCTGTCCGGATCCGCCAGCTGCGCCCCGGAGGCCTGCAGGCCACGGCGCAGCAACTTGACCAGTTCGCTGTAAGGCGCGGTGGAGACCACCTGCACCGCAGCCGTATCGGCCGGCAGCATCAACTTGTTGCGCAGATGGAAGCCGCACCCGGCAAGGGTTGCGGTCAGGACAAGGGCAAGCAGGAATCGGGTCATGGATACAGTCTGTAGGAGCCGGGCGGTCGCGGCAACAAGCAGTGATCGTGCCGGATGCCGCGTGAACAGGACTTGATACCGGACCGTCCACAGGACGTGTCCGTCACCGGCCGCTGAAGATCGCTGCCACCGGGCGCGCAGGCACCCGGTGGCAGGACAGGATCAGCCCTGCGGGGCGGCCACGATGTTCACGATCTTGCCCGGCACGATGATGATCTTGCGCACGGTCAGACCTTCCAGGAACTTGGCCGCGTTCGGCTCGGCCAGGCCAAGGGCTTCGATCTGATCCCGCGGCGCATCGGCCGCCACGTCGATGGTGCCACGCAGCTTGCCGTTGACCTGCACCGCCAGCGTCACCGCATCGCGCACCAGCGCGGCCGGATCGGCTTCCGGGAACGCCTGGTCTTCCAGCAGTTCCTCGGCGTGGCCCAGCACCTGCCACAGCGCATGGCTGGCATGCGGCGTGATCGGGTTGAGCAGCAGCACGGTGGCGCGCAGCGCTTCCTGGCGGACCGCACGGCCCTGCTCGCTGACGTCGTCGAACCTGGCCAGCGCGTTCATCAGTTCCATCACCGCGGCGATGGCGGTGTTGAAGCTGTGGCGGCGCCCGTAGTCGTCACCGACCTTGCCGATGGTTTCGTGGGTCTTGCGGCGCAGTGCCTTCTGCTCGGCGTTCAGCGCGGCCACGTCCAGTGCCGGGGCGGCGCCATCGGCAGCATGCTTCTGCACCTGCGCCCACAAACGGCGCAGGAAGCGGGCCATGCCGTCCACGCCGGCTTCGTTCCACTCCAGCGACTGTTCCGGCGGCGCGGCGAACATCGAGAACAGACGCACGGTGTCGGCGCCGTACTTGCCCACCATCACCTGCGGGTCCACGCCATTGTTCTTGGACTTGGACATCTTCTCGGTGCCACCGATCACCACCGGCTGGCCGTCGGCGATCAAAGTCGCCCCGACGATGCGGCCGCGCTCGTCGCGCTGCACATCGACATCGGCCGGGTTGATCCAGTCCTTGGAGCCGTCCGGATTCTGGCGGTAGTAGGTTTCGGCGATCACCATGCCCTGGCACAGCAGGTTCTGCGCCGGCTCGTTGCTGTCCACCATGCGCGCATCACGCAGCAGCTTGTGGAAGAAACGGAAGTACATCAGGTGCAGGATCGCGTGCTCGATGCCGCCGATGTACTGGTCGACCGGCAGCCAGTAGTTGCCGCGCTTGTCGACCGCATCGCGGGCACCCGGCGAGGTGTAGCGCGCGTAGTACCAGCTCGACTCCATGAAGGTATCGAAGGTGTCGGTCTCGCGCTCGGCCGCGCCGCCGCAGTCCGGGCAGGTGGTCTTGCGCCATTCCGGATCGGCCTTGATCGGCGAACCGGTGCCGACGAAGTTGACGTTCTCCGGCAGGACCACCGGCAATTGCTCTTCGGGCACCGGCAAGGCGCCGCACTTCGGGCAGTAGATTACCGGGATCGGGCAACCCCAATAGCGCTGGCGGCTGACGCCCCAGTCGCGCAGGCGGTAATTCACGCGGCGCTGGCCCTGGGCCTTGCGCTCGAAACGCTCGGCCAGGGCTTCGAAGGCCCCCTGGAAATCCAGCCCGTCGAACTCTTCGGAGTTGACCAGCTCGGTGTCGCGGGTCTTGTCGCCGTACCAGTCCTGCCAACGGGTGGCGTCGTAGGCGCTTTCTTCCTTGCGCAGCGACTTCAACGCGATGACCTGGCGGATCGGCAGGCCGTACTTGTTGGCGAATTCGTTATCGCGCTGGTCGTGGCCGGGGACGGCCATGACCGCGCCGGTGCCGTAGCCCATCAGCACGAAGTTGGCGACCCACACCGGCACCTGGGCACCGGTGACCGGATGGATGGCGCGCAGGCCGGTATCCATGCCGCGCTTTTCCTGGGTCTCCAGTTCGGCTTCGGAGACGCCGCCCTGTTTCATCTCGGCCAGCAGCGCGGCCAATGCCGGGTTCGACTTCGCCGCGTGCTGGGCCAGCGGATGTTCGCCGGCGATGGACACGAAGGTCACGCCCATCACGGTGTCCGGACGGGTGGTGAACACGCGCAGCGGGTCCAGCGCGCTGCCGTCGGCATCACGCACGTCGAACTGGATCTCCAGCCCTTCGGAGCGGCCGATCCAGTTGCGCTGCATGGTCTTGACCGAGTCCGGCCAGCCCGGCAGTTCGTCCAGGCCGTCCAGCAGCTCCTGGGCGTAATCGGTGATGCGCAGGAACCACTGCGGAATCTCGCGCTTTTCCACCAGCGCGCCGGAACGCCAGCCGCGGCCGTCGATGACCTGCTCGTTGGCCAGCACGGTCTGGTCGATCGGGTCCCAGTTCACCACCGCATTGCGGCGGTAGGCCAGGCCCTTGCGCATCAACCGGGTGAACATGCGCTGCTCGTGCACGTAGTACTCGGGTGTGCAGGTGGCGAACTCGCGCGACCAGTCGATCGCATAGCCCATGGCCTTGAACTGGCCACGCATGTGCTCGATGTTGGCGTAGGTCCACTTGGCCGGCGCTGTCTTGTTCTTGATCGCCGCGTTCTCGGCCGGCAGGCCGAAGGCATCCCAGCCCATGGGCTGGAGCACGTTGTAACCGGTCATCCGCTTGTAGCGGCTGATCACGTCACCGATCGTGTAGTTGCGCACGTGGCCCATGTGCAGCGCACCGGACGGGTACGGCAGCATCGAGAGGCAGTAGTACTTCGGCTTGTCCGACGCCTCGCCCACCTCGAAGGCACGGGTGGCATCCCAGTACTGCTGGGCGGCGGATTCAACCTGCTGCGGATCGTAAACGTTGGGTTCGACGCTGGTCATAAAAACGCTAGTGCGGCGGCAAAGCGGCACAGGGTACCGCAGTGCGGCATAGGGCTCCAATCGAGGTTGCCCACTGCCGCGGCCAAACCTGTCATCTCATTGAATTGACAGGAGATTGGCCAAACGCCTCGGCCGCCCGCCGCGCGCCCACCGGCGTACCCGGGCGCGGCAGCGGCCGGCGCCGCGCTCAGGCACGTCGCGCGGAGGGGGCCAACGGCAGCACCGCCACCAGCCACAGCAACCACACGCCGAAGGCCACGCGCTGGGCCAGCGGCGCCGGCAGCAGCGCCTGCAGCCCGAACGCCGCCAGCAGCACGCCCAGCCCGCAGGCCAGGTGCAGGCGGCCTGCCGCCCGCCACGCTGGCAGCCGCAGCGCCCCGACCCCGGACATCACCGCACCCGGCACGAAGGCCAGCACCCAGACCATCCACGCACTGGCGTGGTACTGGCTGGCCGGGTTGTCCAGATCGCGGGTATCCAGCGGCAGCACGCCCATCGCGGTGAAGCCGACCCCGGCCAGCATCAGCAGCTGAGCGCCGACCCGCATCGACCACGGCGCGGTGCGCGGCACCCGCAGCAGCAGGCGCAGCGCCACCAGGCTGGCCAGCAGGCCCGGCAACGCGAAGCCGACGATATTGAACGCCAGCGCATGCGGCACGCCCATCGCACCGAGCAACGCGACCGGATGGCCGACCGGGTCGAACAGCGGCAACGCCGCGCCGAACCCCAGCACCGCGCCCACGAACACTCCCGCGGCGGCAATGCCGAGCGCACCTTCCCAACGTTGGATTCCCTGCATGTTGCCCATCCGGCTGCGTCACAAGGCCCGCATTGTCGCTGTTCCCGGTGGAATCCGCCCGCTGGGGTTGCGTCCGGCCGCGGCCGGCACCATACACTTCCTCTCCAGTTTCCCGTTGATTTGAAACCATGAGCGATCTGCCCCACGTCTTTGACGCCACCACCGAGACCTTCGAGACCGAGGTGCTGCAGAAGTCCCTGCAGACGCCCGTGCTGGTCGATTTCTGGGCCACCTGGTGCGGCCCCTGCAAGACCCTGGGCCCCATGCTGGAAAAGCTGGCCGGCGAGTACCACGGCGCGTTCGAGCTGGCCAAGGTCGATGTCGACAAGGAACAGCAGATCGCGGCCGCCTTCCAGATCCGCTCGGTGCCGACCGTGTTCCTGGTCAAGGGCGGGCAGATCGTGGACGGCTTCCCCGGGGCGGTACCGGAAGGTCAGCTGCGCGAGTTCCTGACCCAGCACGGCGTGGTCCCGCTGGAAGCGGCGCCGGAGGAAGCAGAAACAGTGGACGCACCGCCGCTGGATCCGCAGGCGCAGGTCGACGTGCTGCGCGCGGCGATTGCCGCCGAGCCGGACAAGGAAGAGCTCAAGCTCGACCTCGCCCTGGCCCTGCTGCAGACCGGCGCCACCGCCGAGGCCACCGCCCTGATCGACGCGCTGCCGGCCAATCTGTCCACCGATGACCGCGCCGTGCGCGCCCGCGCCCGCCTGGAATTCGCCAGCGCCCTGCAGCAAGCCCCGGCAGCGGAGGTGCTGGATGCGCGCATTGCGGCCAATGGCGACGATCTGCAGGCCCGCCACCTGCGCGGCGTGCAGTTGCTGCTGTCCGGCGAGGACGCCGCGGCGCTGGAGCATTTCCTGGACATGCTGCGGCGGGACCGCACGTACGACGAAGGACGCCCGCGCAAGCTGCTGATCGATGCCTTCAAGGTGATCGAGGATGAAGACCTGGTCGGCCAGTACCGACGCCGGATGGCATCGCTGCTGTTCTGATCGGTCGCGGCCAGCGCCTTCCGGGGCGCTGGCCGAGTGAAGGGGCCTATCCAGACGGGCAACTTCGATGTGTGACGTGAATCACGTTCAGAAACCCTGCACGACTCCCGGGCAATAATGCCGCCGCAGCCCACTGGAGGCTGCGATCCATCGGGGAGGATGAGGTCTGGGCCATGGCGGCCTACTTGGCTGCGCCCCGCCTTGCAGGGCCGTGAATGACCGTGAGATTGACCCGATTCCTCCGTTTCCCGATGGCCGCCCGCCTGTTGGTGCTGGTGGCCGTCATGCTGTCCGCCGCGCCGGTTCTGGCACAGGACTGGACCTACCGGGTCCGCCCCGGCGACACGATCTGGGACCTCAGCGCCCGTTACCTCAAGCCGTCCATCGCCTGGGAGCAGCTGCAGTCGCACAACGGCATCGCCGATCCCTACCGCCTGCCGCCCGGCAGCCAGCTGCGCTTCCCCGTCGCCTGGTTGCAGGTGCAGCCCGCCCCGGCGCGGGTCCTGGCCGTGCGCGGCCCGGTGCAGAGCCTGACCGAGGGTCAACCGCGCCGCGATGTGATCGAAGGCGATCTGCTGCGGATCGGGCAGGAACTGCTCACCGGCGAGGATGCCAGCGTCACCGTCGTCTTCGCCGATGATTCACGGCTGCAGCTGCGCGAGCGTTCGCGCCTGCGCTTCGACCAGCTCTCCCGCTACGGCCGCACCGGTATGGTCGATACCCGCCTGCGGCTGGAACAGGGCCGCGCCAGCAACCGGGTGACCCCTGCCAACGGACCGGCCTCGCGTTACATCATCGATGCACCGACGGCGACCAGCAGCGTACGGGGCACGGTGTTCCGGGTCAGCGCCGGCCAGGACGGCCGTGGGGCCGCCACCGAAGTGCTGGAAGGCCGCGTGCAGGTCGGCAACCCGCGCGGCCAGCGCCTGGTGACCCGCGGCCAGGCCACCCGCAGCCCCTCGCTCGACACGCGCCCCGCCGGCCTGGAGGCGTTGCTGCCTGCGCCCGTGCTGGCGACCGAGCCGCAGCGGCTCGCCACCCTGCCGGCGGCCGTGGCCTGGCAGCCGGTCAACGGCGCTGCCGGATACCGGGTGGAGGTGGTCCGTGCCGATCAACCCGAGGTGCTGCTGTTCGCGCGCGATACCGACACCCCCCTGCTCACCCTGCCCGATCTGCCGCCGGGCGAGCTGCGCCTGCTGGTACGCGCCGTCAGCGCGGAGCAGGTCGAAGGACTGGACGCCGAGCAGGACTTCCAGGTGCGCGATCAGCCGGTCGCGCCGCTGACCGTGCGCCCGCTGCATGGGCAGACCATCAACAGCGCGCGGCCTCGCTTCGAGTGGACCCGGGTGGCCGAGGCCGAGCGCACGGTGCTGCAGATCGCCCGCGATCCGCAGTTCCTCACTCTCCTGCTTGAACAGGACACCCGCGCCACCCACCTGCGTCCCATCCTGGATCTGGCCCCGGGGGAGTATGTCTGGCGCGTGGCATCGGTGGATCGCAACGGCGACCGCGGGCGTTTCGGCCAGCCGCTGCCGCTGACCATCACCGACGAGCCGGTCGACCCGGCGCTGCAGCCGCCGGAAGCCGCCAAGGGCCAGCTGACGCTGCGCTGGCAGGCCGGCGAACCGGGGCAACGCTACCGCGTGCAGCTGGACCGTCGTGGCGATTTCAGTGCCCCGCTGCTGGATCGCGAACTGGACCAGCCGGAGGTGTCGATCAAGCGCCCCTGGCACGGCACGCTGCACGTGCGTGTGCAGTACATCGATGAGGACGGTTACGCCGGTCCGTTCTCGCCGGCGCAACAGATCGCCCTGCCGTGCCGCACCTGTTACGCCACCGGGGGCAGCGCGCTGCTGTTGTGGCTGCTGCTGTGACGCCGTTGCACCTGCCCTGGCCGCAACGCATCGTGCTGGCCGCGCTGGTCGGCGCGCTGGCGGTCGCGGCCAGCCACTGGCAGTGGTTCTGGAAGCAGGACGAAGCAATCTACGACGCCTACATCGGCGGGTGGGAATACACGCCGGACGCGCGCCTGCTGATCGTGGCCATCGATGACAACAGCCTGCAGCAGCTCGGCCAGTGGCCGTGGCCGCGTGGGACCCACGCGCGCCTGCTGGACCGGCTCACCGACGCCCGGGCCGAGCGCGTGGTTCTGGACCTGATGGTGTCCGAGCCCGACCGCCAGGACAGCTCGCAGGATGCCGAGCTGGCCGCGGCGATCCGCCGCAACGGCCATGTGGTGCTGCCGGTGCTTGCCGCCCCCGCCAGTGGCCCGCGCATGGCCGAGGAACTGCTGCCGATCCCGCTGATCGCCGCCAACGCGGCCAGCCTGGGCCACAGCGATATCGAAGTCGACGGCGATGGCGTCGCACGCGGCCTGTACCTGACCGCCGGCATCGGCTCACCGCACTGGCCGGCACTCGGCCTGGCACTGGCCGCCACGCACGGCCCGCTGCCTGGCCTGCATGACGACCAGCCCGACCTGGACTCGCCCTACCAATGGCGCCGCGACCACTATGTGCGCGTGCGCTACGCCGGTCCGCCCGAGCGCTTCCCGCAGGTGTCCTACGCCGATGTGCTCAACGGCGAGGTCGATCCGGCGCTGCTGCGTGGCCGCCTGGTGCTGGTCGGCATGACCGCCAGCGGCATCACGCAGCGCCTGTTGACCCCCACCACCCGTGAGCGCTGGATGAGTGGCAGCGAGTACCAGGCCAACGTCGCCTCGATGCTGCTCGCCGACAAGGTGATCAATCCGCTGCCGTCGACATGGCAGAGCGCCCTCGGCGGGCTGGTGGTGGCCCTGTGCTGCCTGTTGCTGACGCTGCCGCGGGCATGGCTGAGCGGTGTGCTCGCCCTCCCGTTGACGCTGCTGCTGAGCTTCGTCGTGCTGCGTGCGGGCAACCTGTGGATCGCACCGGCGGCCGCCCTGATCGGCATGCTGGCCGTGATCCTGGCCTGGACACTATGGCGGGTCAGTGCCTGGCGCCGCCAGGCCAACAGCGATGCACTCACCGGGCTGGGCAACCGGCTGCGCTTCGAGCAGACCCTGCAGGCCGAGCACGATGCCGGCCGCCGCAGCGGGCGGCCGCTGAGCCTGGTGTTGATCGACGTGGACCACTTCAAGCGCCACAACGACGAGTTCGGCCACCAGGCCGGCGACACCGTGCTGCGCCGGATCGCCCAGGAGATCCGCGCGCATGCGCGGCGTCCGCGCGACATGGCCGCGCGCTTCGGCGGCGACGAATTCGCGTTGATCCTGCCGGACACCACGCCGGAAGGGGCCGTGCAGGTGGTCCAGGACCTGGTCGCCCGGGCGCAGGCGCTGGAGATTCCCGCTGGCCGCGGCACGACCACCCACATCACGGTGACGGTCGGCGTGTTCACCCGGGTGCCGACGCCCGGCACCGAGCCGCGACACTTCTTCGAGGGCGCCGATGCCGCGCTGTACCAGGCCAAAGCGGCCGGGCGCAATGGGTATGCGGTCGACGACGGCGGCCTGGGCTGACCCCTGGCGGCACCCATACGCAGGCGAATGGTAGACTCCGGTCACCCTCCGCAACGGGATGCGATTCGAATGAAGGCCTCCGTCTTCCGCCTTGGCCTCAACCTGTGGCCGCCCTTCCTGTTCACGGGCATCCACGTGACCGAGGTCAGCCCGGACTATCGCCATGTGCGCGTCGAACTGCGCATGCGCCCGTGGAACCGCAACTACGTGGGCACCCATTTCGGTGGCAGCCTGTTCGCGATGACCGATCCGTTCTGGATGCTCACCGTCATGCAGAACCTGGGGCGCGATTACTACGTCTGGGACCGCGCCGGAGAGATCGAATTCCTCAAGCCGGGCCGTGGCACCGTGGTGGCCGAGTTCCGGCTGGACGAGGCGCTGCTGGACCAACTGCGCGCTGCCACCGCCAGCGGGGAAAAGTACCTGCACTGGTTCAGCAATGACATCGTCGATGCCAAGGGCGAGGTCATCGCACGCGTGCGCAAGCAGGTTTACCTGCGCCTCAAGCCAGAGGCACGCCAGCGCGCGGGATGAGCCCTCGCGCTTGCTATGCTCGCGCGCCCGCCTGCCCCACGGACGACCATGCGCCTGCCCCTGTTCGCTGCCCTGCTGTTCCCTGCCCTGCCCACGTTCGCGCAGGAACTGCGGATTCCGCCGGTCGACTATCCGGTGCTGCCGGCACGCGCCACCACGGCGGCCGGCTTCGTCCCCGCCGGATGGCGCATCGAGCAGCAACTGCGCGGCGACCTCAATGGCGACAAGCGCGATGATCTCGTTCTGGTACTGCGCCAGCAGGACCCCCGCAACATCGTCGAACACGACGGCTTCGGCATCAGCCCGCTGGACAGCAATCCACGCATGCTCGCCATCGCCTGGGCCACACCGGACGGCTACACGCTCGCCACGCAGAACCACACGCTGATCACCCGTCACGAGGCGCCGAACCTGTCGGATGTATTTGAAGACGGCGCCGGCGTTTCGATCGTGCGCGGCACCCTGCGCACCACGCTGTTCTTCTTCTCCAACGCCGGCAGCTGGTCTACCGGTTCGGCCGGCTATACCTTCCGCTGGCAGGACGGCGCCTTTGCGCTGATCGGCTACGACCGCAGTTCGATGATGCGCAACTCCGGGCACACCGAAAGCCTGAGCATCAATTACTCGACCCGCCGCGTGCGCCATGCCGCCGGCAGCATGGAGACTGACCGCGAAACGGTCCGCTGGGAAACCCTGACCTCGCCGCGCCGCTGGACCCTCGACACGGTCGGCGATGGCAGCGCATTCGAGCCACTGGCCGGCGCCGACGATCGGTAAACCGCCGCGGCGCCGCGCGCCGCTTACCGGGCAGGTGCGCGCATCGGCACCTGCAGCGTCGGCCCGGCCTCGTCCATCACCACGCGCCGCTCCACCTGCAGCCACTGGCCATCGTCGCTGAGCACCGGCGTGCGGGTGGGCGAACGCAGGGCCTCCGGCATGCTCTGCAGCGCCACGGATGCCACCGTCGGCTGCTGCCGCACCCATCGCTGCGCTGCCACCAGGCGCAGCATCGCCGCAGCGTCCTGCGGGCGGCCTGCGTACTGCCGCATGTCCGGCCCGGCCATATTGGCCACGGCACAGCCCAACGGATTGGCGATGCACGCAAAGCGATCGCGCGCAGGCCCGGGAATGGGCGTGGGCGCGTCGCGTGCTGCCACCAGTTCCGCACTGCCAGCGCACGCCCATGCATAGCGGGGGGCCATGCGCATCCGGGTGCGCGGCACATCCAACAGCAGGCGGTGGCCGTCCCGGGTTCCGCTGGACACCTGCACTCCCGCCGCGGCCAGCGAAAACTCGCCGCGCATCGCCGTGCACAGGCTCTGCTCGCTGGCCGTCATCGGCGCCAGTGCAGCCTCGCAGACCGCGGGCACTGCAACGTCGGCGGGCAGCTCGACCAGGATGTCGGCCAGCAGCCGCGCGTTGCTCTCCACCATGGCCGCGCCGATCATGCTGCTGACCAGGGTATCGCCCTGCCCGGTCAGCCGGCGGCCACTGAGGATATCGGCGCATGCACCGGCAAGCGCGGCTCCACTGTCGCCGCGCACGTGGGCCAGCGCATGCGCGGACAGCGGATCGAGCAACGGCTGGAACGCGGGCAGCGGCACCGCCGGGTCCGTGCCGAACGGCTCGAATGGAGAGACGAAATGACCGTAACCGGCGAGCGCGGCCACGCGTTGGTGAAGCGCATCATGCCCGGCGTGCGCGCTGGCGAAACTTTCAGGGTCCGCACGCACCGCCGCAAGACACCCGACACCCCGCCGGCCGCAGCGCGCCAAGGCCGACAGCGGCGTCGCCGGGTAATGCCCCTCCGCGCTGGACGATACCGGCCGCTGGCCTGGCGTACCGCTGCGCCAACGCGCGACATCCTGTGCCATTACGGTCGCGCGCCCCTGGGCATCCAGGCCGTCGTAGCGCAGCGTCCACAACGCGGTGAAGCCGTTCTCGCCGCGCGTGGGCAGCGGCGCCTGCAGCAGCTTCATCGCGTCGCGTTGCTCGGCCGGCAGCGGCCAGAACCGCGAGGCGGCCCAGAGCACCACCACGGCCAGCGCCAGGCTCAGGATCGAGATGCCGACCCATTTCAGTCCATTCCTCAACACAGCATTCTCCCCATACCCCGCGTCCTGCGGGGACCGGCAGCGTAAACCGGGCATCGCCACCGCTACAATGCGCGGATGTCGCCCGAAGCCCCCCAACTCGTTCCGCGCCCCTCCCTGCAGCGCCTGTTCCTGACCGGCCTGCTGACCCTGCTGCCGATCTGGCTGACCTGGGTGGTGGTCAAATTCGTGTTCGTGCTGCTTTCGGGCATTTCCAGCCCGCTGGTGGTGCCGCTGTCCGAGCAGATCGCCGCCTCCTTCCCGCACTACCTGGGCTGGATCAAGGTGGAGTGGATGCAGGACATCATCGCCTTGGCCGCCACCCTGCTGGTGATCCTTTCGGTAGGTGTGCTCAGCCGCCGGGTGATCGGCCAGCGCCTGCTGCGCTGGTTCGGCGCGGTGATCAAGCGCATCCCGTTGGCCAGCATCATCTATGACAGCGCCAAGAAACTGCTGGACATGCTGCAGACCGAACCGGGCAGCACCCAGCGCGTGGTGCTGATCGACTTCCCGCATCGGGACATGAAATCGGTCGGCCTGGTCACGCGGGTGATGAAGGAAGAAGGCAGCGGGCGCGAGCTGGCCGCGGTGTACGTGCCGACCACCCCCAATCCGACCTCGGGCTATCTGGAAATCGTGCCGGTCGAGCTGTTGACCCCGACCGATTGGACCGTGGACCAGGCGATGAGCTTCATCATCTCCGGCGGCGCAGTCGCCCCGGAAACCATGCCGTTCACGCGCGCCGGCGATCGTTGAGCACCGCGGCAGCCCCACGCTGCCGCAGCTGACTGGGCGCCCTACATGACAAAGCTGACCGCGGGCCGATGCTGGCCGTACGCAGGCGAATCGGGCAAGCTCCCGTGTCTGTGCGTTTACGGAAACAGCCGATGCCCCACCCCGCCCGCGCCCTGGCGCTTGCCATTGCCGTATTGATGGCCTTCAGCGCTGCCGCTCCGGCCGAAGCTGCCAAGAAAAAGGCCACCCGGCCCGCCGCGACGCAGTCCCGGCCCGCCGCCAAGCCCAAGGCCAAGCCGCGTGCGCGCCCGGCCGCCGCCCCGGCCCGCCAACCGCTGGTGCGCCAGCAGAGCAAAGCCGCGCAGCTGGACCGGGTCTACGATGAGTACTGGGATGCCTCGATGCGGCTCAATCCGCTGCAGGCCACGTTCCAAGGCGACAGCCGCCACAATGATCAGCTGCCCAACATTCTTTCCGCTGCCTACCGCCAGCAGTCGCATGACTTCACCGTGGAATGGCTGGGCAAGGTCGAGAAGATCGGCCCGGATGGCCTGACCGGCCAGGACCTGCTCAGCTACGAAATCTTCGTGCGCGATGCGCGCATGTCGCTGGCGGCCGAACAGTTCCCCGGCTGGATGCTGCCGGTGAGCCAGTACTACAACCTCGGCAGCATCATGGCCATTCTTGGCTCCGGCTCCGGCGCGCAGCCGTTCAACACGGTGCAGGATTACGATGGCTGGTCGCGCCGTTCGCTGGGCATTCCCGCGCTGTTCGAGCAGGCCATCGCCAACATGCGCCAGGGCATGGCCGCCGGCGTGGTGCAGCCGCGCGACCTGATGGAAAAAGTGCTGCCGCAGCTGGATGCGGTGATCAAGCCGACCGCCGAAGAGAGCATCTTCTGGGCGCCGGTGCGCAATCTGCCCGAGGATTTCCCAGAGGCTGACAAAGCGCGCATCACGGCCGAGTACAAGCGCATGATCGAGTTGCGCATCATGCCGTCCTACCGTGCCCTGCGCGGCTTCATCGCCACCGAGTACCTGCCCGCCGCGCGCAGCACCGATGGCCTGGCCGGCCTGCCCGGCGGCAAGGCCTGGTATGCGCAGACAATCGTGCAGAGCACCGCCTCCACGCTGACACCCGAGCAGATCCATGCGCTGGCCGAGCAACGCGTAGCCACGTTGCAGGCGCAGATCGCCACGATCATGAAAGACAACCGGATCCGCGGCTCACAGCAGAAGCTGCTGCGCACGATGCGCACCGACCGCGACTTCCAGTACGCCAATGCCGATGCGCTGATCAACCGCTACAAGCAGCTGCAGAGCCAGGTCAATGCACGCCTGCCGACCCTGCTCGGCACGCTGCCCAAGGCACCGATGGAGATCCGTGCGGTCGAACCCGAGCGCGCGGCCACCGCCGGCGCGGTCAGCTACCAGCAGCCGTTGCCGGACGGCATGCGCCCGGGCGTGCTGTACATCAACACCGGCGATCTGCCGAGCCGCCGCCGCTGGGCTGCGCCGATGCAGTTCCTGCACGAAGGCATTCCCGGCCATCACGTGCAGCTGGGCCTGCAGCAGGAACTGGACAAGCTGCCGCGCTTCCGTCGCCTGGGCGGTGATATCGCCTTCGTCGAAGGCTGGGGTCTGTATGCCGAATCGCTGGGCGAAGAACTGGGCGTCTATCGCGACCCGTACGAGCGGATCGGCTATCTGCAGGCCGCGCTGACCCGCGCCGCGCGCATGTCCGCCGACACCGGCGTGCACGCGCAGGGCTGGAGCAAGCGCCAGGCCGTGGACTATCTGGTCAAGACCGCGGACATGAGTGCCAGCGATGCCAACGCCGAGGTCGAGCGCTTCATGGCCCTGCCCGGGCAGACCCTGGCCAATGGCCTGGGCGAGCTGAAGATGATGGAGCTGCGCGACAAGGCCAAGGCGGCACTGGGGCCGCGTTTCGATGCACGTCGCTTCCATGAGGAAGTGCTGCGCGATGGTTCGATGCCGCTGGATATCCTGGACGCCAAGATCGCCCGCTGGATCGCCAGCCAGAACGGTGCGGCAACGCCCGCGCCCTGATCGCGGAAGGAACCGGACATGCACATCGTGCGGCATCTACGTGGGTGGATCGGCGCGATGTGCATCGCCGGCAGCGGTTCGGTGATGGCCGCGCCGGTGCTGACACCCCCGGATCCGGGCATCGATGCGCTGATGCAGCGCTACGACGGCCAGGTGCCGGGCGCGGCGGTGCTGGTGCTGCACGATGGCAAGCCGGTGTTCCGACGCGGCTATGGGCTGGCGGTGCTGGAGGATCGCACCGCGGTGACCGCACAGACCAGTTTCCGGCTGGCCTCGGTCAGCAAGCAGTTCACCGCCGCGGCGATCCTGCTGCTGGCCGAAGACGGCGCGCTGACCCTGGATGATCCGCTGAAGCGCTGGCTGCCCTCGTTGCCTGCGGCCGCCGATGCGATCACCCTGCGCCAGCTGCTCAGCCACACCAGCGGCCTGCTCGACTACGAAGACCTGATGGCCGCCGACGCGACCGCGCAGGTGCATGACCAGAACGTGCTGCATCTGCTGGACGCTCAGGACCGGACGTACTTCACGCCGGGGACGGCCTACCGCTACAGCAACAGCGGCTACGCGCTGCTGGCGCTGGTGGTCGGCAAGGCCTCCGGCAGCGATTTCGCGACCTTCCTGCGCCAGCGGATTTTCCTGCCGCTGGGCATGCGCGACAGCGTGGCCCACCAGGACGGCGTGGACGATGTCGCCCGGCGCGCCTATGGCTACAGCGATGTCGACGGGCGCTGGCAGCGCACCGACCAGAGCCCGACCAGTGCGGTACTCGGGGATGGCGGGATCTATTCGTCGCTGGACGACCTGGCCCGCTGGGATGCGGCGCTGTATGACCAGCGGCTGCTGAAAGCGACATCGCTGAAGCAGATGTTCTCCCCCGCCACGCCCACCGCCGAACCGGATGTGCCGTTCTATGGCTTCGGCTGGCGGCTCAATGGCGGCGCACACTGGCACAGCGGCGAGAGCATCGGTTTCCGCAACGTGATCCTGCGCTACCCGGCGCAGCGCCTCACCGTGATCGTGCTCAGCAACCGCAACGCCCCCGAACCCTATCCGCTGGCGCTGCAGATCGCCCGGCGCTGGCTGGACACCCTGCAATGAACGCTTCGGACACCTCCCCGCTGATCGGCATCCACCACGTGGCCCTGATCGCCTCGGACTACGCCCGCTCGAAGGACTTCTACACGCGCCTGCTCGGGCTGCGGGTGATCGCCGAGAACTACCGCGCGGCGCGCGACTCCTGGAAGCTCGACCTGGCCCTGCCCGACGGCAGCCAGCTGGAGCTGTTCTCGTTTCCCGGCGCCCCACCGCGACCCAGCCGCCCCGAAGCGCAGGGGCTGCGCCATCTCGCCTTCGCCGTGCATCAGCTGGAGCCGATGATCGCCCGGCTGGCCGCCGCCGGCGTGGCCTGCGAGCCGATCCGGGTGGACGAGTACACCGGCCGCCGCTTCACCTTCTTCGCCGATCCCGACGCGCTGCCGCTGGAGCTGTACGAGATCCCGGCCGACGCCGGCTGAACCGTGCGCCGGGCACGTTCCGTACCGGAGCGAATGGGTATACAGTCGGCCCTGTACCGGCCGCCTGCGCCGGCGTTCACGGACATCCCTGGGAGGGGAACATGCGCAAGACCTTCAAGACCCTGTTGCTGGCGCTGCCGCTGATGATGGCCGCGATGTCGGCCAGCGCCGCCGACGGCGCCGTCGGCCGCTGGAAGACCATCGATGACAAGACCGGCAAGGTGAAGTCGATCGTGGAGATCACCCAGGCCACCAACGGCACCCTGACCGGCAAGGTCGTGGACATCCTGCACTCGGACAAGGGCCCCAACCCGGTCTGCGATGGCTGCGAGGGCGCCAACAAGAACAAGCCGGTCAAGGGCATGACCATCCTGTGGAACCTCAAGGCCGATGGCGCCAATGCCTGGTCCGGCGGCACCATCCTGGATCCGGGCAACGGCAAGACCTACAAGTCCAAGATGAAGCTGCAGACCGGCGGCGCCAAGCTGGACGTGTCCGGCTGCGTGGCGTTCATCTGCCGCGCCCAGACCTGGGTCCGCGAGTAAGCCTGGCGCGGGTTCCAGCCCCGGTAACCCGGCTTCGGCCGGGTTACTGCGTTTTTGGCGTGCGATAATCCCCGGTTCCCCTGGCAACAGCGCCCATCATGACCCGCACCGCTCTCGTCACCACCGCCCTGCCCTACGCCAACGGCCCGCTGCACCTGGGCCACCTGGTCGGCTACATCCAGGCTGACATCTGGGTGCGCGCGCGTCGAATGAGCGGGGGCAAGACCTGGTTCGTCTGCGCCGATGACACCCATGGCACCCCGATCATGCTCGCCGCCGAGAAGGCCGGCGTGACCCCGGAGGCCTTCATCGCCAGTATCCAGGCCAGCCATGAGCGCGATTTCGCCGCCTTCGGCGTGGCGTTCGATCATTACGACTCGACCAACTCGGCGGCCAACAAGGCGCTGACCGAAGCCTTCTACCTCAAGCTCGAGGCCGAAGGCCACATCGCGCGCCGCTCCGTGGCCCAGTTCTACGACCCGGCCAAGGGCATGTTCCTGCCGGACCGCTACATCAAGGGCATCTGCCCGAACTGTGGCACCCCGGACCAGTACGGCGACAACTGCGAAGTCTGCGGCGCCACCTACAGCCCGACCGACCTGAAGGACCCGAAATCGGTGATCTCCGGCGCCACGCCGGAAATCCGCGATTCGGAACATTTCTTCTTCGAGGTCGGCCGCTTCGAAGGCTTCCTGCGCGAGTGGCTGGCCGGCGATGTCGCCCTGCCGGGTGTGAAGGCCAAGCTGGGCGAATGGCTCAACGCCGAAGGTGGCCTGCGCGCGTGGGACATTTCGCGCGATGCGCCGTACTTCGGCTTCCAGATCCCCGGCCACCCGGGCAAGTACTTTTACGTCTGGCTGGATGCACCGATCGGTTACCTGTCCAGCTTCCAGACCCTGTGTGCGAAGACCGGCGAAGACTTCGACGCGCACCTGCGCGCGGGCACCAGCACCGAGCTGCACCACTTCATCGGCAAGGACATCGTGAACTTCCACGGTCTGTTCTGGCCGGCAGTGCTGCACGGCACCGGCCACCGCGCGCCGACCCGCCTGCACGTGAACGGCTACCTGACCGTGGATGGCGCCAAGATGTCCAAGTCGCGCGGCACCTTCGTGATGGCGCGCACCTTCCTGGATGCCGGGCTGGAACCGGAAGCGCTGCGCTATTACTTCGCGGCCAAGTCCTCCGGCGGCGTGGACGATCTCGACCTGAACCTGGGTGACTTCATCGCGCGCGTCAACGCGGATCTGGTCGGCAAGTTCGTCAACCTGGCCAGCCGCTGCGCGGGCTTCATCAGCAAGCGCTTCGAGGGCCGCCTGGCCGCTGCGCTGCCCGATGCCGCCCAGTACGACCGCTTCGTCGCCGCGCTGGCGCCGATCCGCGAGGCATACGAGCGCAACGATCCAGCCAGCGCGCTGCGCCAGACCATGGCGCTGGCCGACGAAGCCAACCGCTACATCGACGATGAAAAGCCGTGGGTGATCGCCAAACAGGAGGGCGCGGACGCGCAGCTGCAGTCGGTCTGCACCCAGGGCCTGAACCTGTTCCGCGTGCTGGTCACCGCGCTCAAGCCGGTGCTGCCGGCCACCGCCGCGCAGGCCGAGGCCTTCCTGGCCGCGCCGGTGCAGGCCTGGACCGACATCGCCACCCCGCTGACCGCGCACACCATCGCGGTGTACGAGCCCCTGTTCACCCGTATCGACCCGAAAAAAATCGACGCCATGACCGACGCTTCCAAGGACACCCTGCAGGCCGCCACCCCGGCCCCCCCCCCCCCGGCCAAGCCGGCCAAGCCCGCTGCTGCGCCGGCACCGGCGATGGCCACCGATGGCGAGGCCGCGCCGGCCTACATCGGCATCGACGACTTCGCCAAGCTCGACCTGCGTATCGGCAAGGTGCTGGTCTGCGAGTTCGTGGAAGGGTCGGACAAGCTGCTGCGTTTCGAACTCGACGCCGGTGATCTGGGCAAGCGCCAGATCTTCTCCGGCATCCGCGCCAGCTACGGCGAGCCGGAACAGCTGGTCGGCCGCAGCGTGGTGTTCATTGCCAACCTGGCCCCGCGCAAGATGCGCTTCGGCCTGAGCGAAGGCATGATCCTGTCGGCCGGTTTCGACGGCGGCGCACTCGCCCTGCTGGACGCCGACAGCGCCGCACTGCCGGGCATGCCGGTCCGCTGACCGCTGCGGCAGGGCGGCCCCGTGGTCGCCCTGCCACGCTCTTCTGCCTGGAGGTGTGGGTTGGAACTGGCGCTGTTCGATTTCGACCACACGGTCACCACCTGCGATACCTACGGGCGTTTCCTGCGTCGCGTGGCCACGCCCGAGCAGCTGGCGCAGGCCTGGTGGAAAGTGGGCCCGTGGTTGCTGGCCTATCGCCTGAAATTGATCTCCGCCGAGCGTATCCGCCGCCGTGTCACCCGCCTGACCTTCACCGATCGCCATCTGGAGGACATCAGCGCACAGGCCGCCGGCTACGCGCGTGATGTGCTGCCCGGCGTGTTGCGGCCGGAGATGCTCGACCAGATCCACTGGCACCTCAAGCAACAACACACCGTGGTGATCGTGTCCGGCTCGCTGGATCTGTACCTGCGCCCATGGTGCGAGGCGATGGGGCTGGAGCTGATCTGCAACCGGCTGGAGAGCCGCGACGGGCGCCTTACGGGGCGCTATGCCGACGGCGACTGTGCTCCGCACAAGGTGGCGCACATCCGCCGTCGCTTCGAGCTTGCGCGCTATCTGCGCATCCATGCCTACGGCGACAGCAGCGAGGACCGTCCGATGCTCGCCCTCGCCCACGAACGCTGGTACCGCGGCAAACCCATGAAACCGCGCCGGACAGCGCCGGCCAGTGCCCCACCCGCCCGGGACAGCCGGGCCTGATGCCCCACCCGCGCAGCCACCGCCACGCCATGAGCCTCCCCATCGATACCCTCACCGAACGCCTTGACCGGCTGTTGCCACAGACCCAATGCGGGCAATGCGGCTACGACGGCTGCCGCCCGTATGCCGAGGCGATGGCACGCGGCGAAGCGGGCGTCGATCATTGCCCGCCCGGCGGCGATGCGGGCGCGCGCGCGTTGGCCAACGTACTGGGCGTGGCCGCGGTGCCGTTCGACCGCGCGCGCGGCGAACACAAGGCCCCGCAGGTCGCGGTGGTGATCGAAGCGGACTGCATCGGCTGCACCAAGTGCATCCAGGCCTGCCCGGTCGATGCGATCGTCGGCGGCGCAAAGTACATGCACACCGTCATCGCCGACCTCTGCACGGGCTGCGAGCTGTGCATTCCGCCGTGCCCGGTGGACTGCATCGCGCTGGTCAGCGTCACGCGGTAGAACCGGTGCTGCGCAGCGTGCTGCCGCGGTGACACCTGGGCGCATGGCGATGCTCGACTCACCACCGCGCCCAGCTGTTCCATCGTGCGCTTACGGCAATGCCGCAGTGACCACGATCTCCACCTTCCAGCTCGGGTCGGCCAGCTTAGCTTCCACCGTCGCGCGCGCGGGCGTCATGCCGGCCACCACCCACTCATCCCACGCGGCGTTCATGCCGGCGAAATCGTTGATGTCGGCCAGGAAGATTTCCGCACGCAGGATGTGCTGCCGGTCGCTGGCCACCAGCGCCAGCAGCTTGTCGATCTCTTCCAGCACCTGGCGGGTCTGGCCGGTGATGTCCTGGCTGGTGTCTTCGGGGATCTGCCCGGACAGATAGGCGACCTTGTTGTGCACGGTCATTTCGGACATGCGCGGACCAACGTCGAAACGTTCCAACATGGCGATTACTCCTCTGGATGAAACCGCATTGTCACCGATGCGGCGCGCGCCTGCCGGGCCCTGTGCGCAAAGCAGCCACAGCCTGCACACCCCGCCGGCTTGGCAAGCGTCGGCATCAGGCGCACGATTTGCCCGTCAGGCGCCTTGCCTTTGTTGACTCTTTCATCGCCCACCCCGGAGCACGCTGTACCGATGACCGACACCGCCCCTGCTCCCACCCCGGCCCGCGCCCCCTGGCGCCGCGCCGCGACCGTCGTCATCCCGCTGGTGATCCTGGCCCTGGCCCTGCGCGGGCTGGCCAATGAATTCGACGAACACGGCTACCGCGCGATCCGCGAGGCATTCCGGCACCTCGGGGCCGGCCAGATCGCACTGACGGTGCTGCTCGGCCTGGCCAGCTACGCCTGCCTGATCGGCTTCGATGCGATCGGCCTGCGCCGCAGTGGCAAACGCCTGCACCCGGCCCGCGTGGGCATCACCGCGTTCCTTGCGCACACGCTGGGGCAGACGCTGGGCTTTGCCGCGCTCACCGGCGGTGCGGTGCGTCTGCGTGGTTATGGGCGTGCGGGGCTGACGCTCGGCGAGATCGGCCAGGTGGTGCTGATAAGCACGCTGGGCTTCGTGTTCGGTGCGTGGCTGTTGCTGGCGCTGGCTTTCGTGCTTGAACCCGGCGCGGCAGCGCTGGCGCTGCCGATCCCGGTGCAGGCGGTGCGGATCATCGGCGTTCTCGGCCTGCTGGCCTATGCCGGTACGGTGCTGCTGGTAGGGCGCGAGGGCCGCAGCTTCCAGATCCGCGGGCATGCCCTGTGGCTGCCGGATCGCCGCACCATGCTCGGTGTCACGGCACTTAGCGTGGTCGAACTGGTGTTGGCCAGCGCGGCGTTCTACGTGCTGCTGCCGATGGATACACCGACCGGGCTACCCGGTTTCGTCGGGCTGTATCTGGTGGCGGTGCTGGCCGGCCTGATCTCCAGCGTGCCGGCCGGCCTGGGCGTGTTCGAGTGGAGCCTGTTGAAACTGCTGCCACAGGTGGCACCCGCTGCGGTGCTGGCGGCGGCGCTGATCTACCGCGTGACCTACTACGTGCTGCCGCTGCTGCTGGCGACGGTGCTGGCGGTTGCGCCGGCGCTGCGTCGCCCGCTGCGTGCCGGTGCCGGCGCGACCCGCGTTGGCTGGACTGCACTGCGCCCGTGGCTGCCGCAGATCATCGCGCTGGCGGTGTTCAGCGTCGGCGCTGCGCTGGTGATCGACGGCACCCTGCCGACCCCACGTCGGCACCTGATCACCGCGTCGCTGCCGATCCTGGAAACCTCGCACCTGCTCGGCAGCCTGGCCGGCGTGGCGCTGCTGCTGATCGGCCAGGGCCTGCAGCGGCGCAGCCATGCCGCGTGGATGCTCGCGCTCGGTATCTGCGTGCTGTCGCCGTTGCCGATCTGGCTGCGCGGTGGGCAGGTGCTGATCGCGCTGTCGGCGCTGCTGGTGGCCGCCGCGCTGTGGGCCTCGCGCCGTGAATTCTATCGCCAGGGCGCGCTGCTGGATGAGGCCTGGTCGTGGCCGTGGATCCGCAACCTTGGGCTGGTCCTGGTCGCGGTGATCTGGCTGCTGTTCTTCGTCTACAGCCACGTGGAGTACCAGAACGAGCTGTGGTGGCAGTTCGCATTGCAGGGCAATGCGCCGCGCGCATTGCGTGCGTTGCTGCTGGTGGCGATCGCGCTGACCATCTTCGGCCTGGCGCGGTTGCTGCACAGCACGCGCAGCCCGCTGCCGGCCGCCGATGCGTCCACCCTGGACGCACTCGCCCCGATCCTCGCCGCGGCCGAGGACACCCAGGCCTGCCTGGTGCTCACCGCAGACAAGGCCGTGCTGCGCGACGAGGCGCAGCGTGGCTTCGTGATGATGCAGCGCTACGGCGGCTCGCTGATCGCGATGGGCGATCCGGTCGGCCCGCCGGAGGTGGTACGTGCGCTGATCTGGCGCTTCCGCGAGGAAGCCGACCGGCTCGGCCTGCGGCCGGTGTTCTACCAGGTCGGTGAAGCGCATTGGCAGACCTACCTCGATCTCGGCCTGACCCTGGTCAAGCTCGGCGAAGAAGCGATGGTGCCGCTGCAGGATTTCACTTTGGAAGGCCGCGATCGCGCCGATCTGCGCCAGGCCTGGAACCGCGGCAAGCGGGGCGGTTTGAGCTTCCGCATCGCGCCACCCGAGGACGTCCCCGCACTGCTGCCGGCACTGTCGGTGGTCTCCCAGCAGTGGCTGGACGACAAGGCCGGCGATGAAAAGGGCTTCTCACTGGGCAGCTTCGACCCGGCCTACCTGTCCCGCTTCCCGGTGGCGCTGGTCGAAGCTGAGGGCCGCATCGTGGCCTTCGCCAATCTGTGGCAAGCGCCGGCCGGCAATGAACTGTCGGTCGACCTGATGCGGCATGTCGACGATGCCCCGAAGGGCACCATGGATTTTCTCTTCATCGAACTGTTCCTGTGGGGCCGCGAGCAGGGCTTCCACCGTTTCTCGCTGGGCATGGCACCGCTGTCCGGGCTGGCCCAGCATCGCCTGGCCGGACGCTGGAACCGCTTCGCCAACGTGGTCGCGCGGCATGGCGAGCGCTTCTACGGCTTCAGCGGCCTGCGCCGCTTCAAATCGAAGTTCGCCCCGGTCTGGCGCGCCCGGTACCTGGCCGCGCCGGGCGGTGTGCACCTGCCCGCCGCCCTGCTCGATGCGACCCGGCTGATTTCGCTGGATCCGCGCCGGCACGACTGAGCCGGTCCGGCGCGTGGTGCCGGCGCTCAGTGCGCCGGCAGGTGCTGCACGATGGTATCGGCCAGACGGTCGTAATCGCCCTTGAAGTGATGGTCGCCGGGCAGCTTGATGATCTGCGCAGTGCCACCGGCGGGAAGCGACGGGCACAGCGCGTCGCCATCGTCTTCGCCGTAGACGCACAAGGTCTTGCCGGCGGGCAGCCTGGCCACCTCCGGCGCGATCGGCAGGCCATCCCCACCGCCGCCGAGCCAGTTGCTGACGTGGAATTCATAGTCGGCCGTCTTGCCCACCGACAGCAGCGCGATCATCGAAACCGCCTCATGCGTGGCGGGTGAGAGCTGGTTGATCGCGGCAGGCAGTACGTCGGCGCCCTGCGAGAAACCGATCAGCACCACGTTGCGGCGCTGCCATTGGCGGCTGTAGTGATTGGCGATGCGCTCCAGGTCGCGGGCGAAGCCGTCGGGCGTGCGTGCGGTCCAGAAGTAACGCAGGGAATCCACGCCGACCACCGGCACGCCCGCCTCGCTCAGCGATGCGGCCACTTCCTTGTCCAGCCCCGCCCAGCCACCATCGCCGGAGACGAAAATGGCGAAGGTGTCACCTGCTTTGGTCGTCGGCACATCGACCACCGGCAGGCCTTTGAGGTCATCCGGCGGCGGGGCCAGGCTGACGCCCTTCTGGGCGCCGATCACCTTCGCGGCGGCCAACAGCCCGGGCAACGCCTCGCCCTGCGCGGTGCGCTCGAACTGGCGCCCCATGCCGACCTTGCGCACGAATGCGGCTGACTCCCCCGCCGGGCAATGCACATCGCCGGCCGCGTTCAACCACGGGAAATTCAGTTCGGTCGGCTGCAGGCGCCCGTGGCTGCTGCCGGCCCCGCAGACCTTTCGCTCGCGCACGCCGGTCGGACAGAACCCGGTGGTGAGCAGCCCGGCGAACACCTGGGTATCGGCCTGGGCAGCCACGGCATAGGCCAGCGCCGCGCCCTCACCGTCGCCGCCGATCAACGGCAGGTGGTAACCCGGCACGTGCAGGTAGGCCTGGAACCAGCGCGAGAAATTTTCCACGTCGCCCGCGCCGAACGCACAATCGCCGCTCTTTTCGCGGGCCAGCACCTGGCGCAGATGGGCCACATCGACCTGGGCGACCAGCGCGCCTTCGGCACGCAGCGCGTCGATACGCTGCTGGCTGTCGGCGTGGCCGGCCATGCCCTCGAACCACACCACCACGCGTTGCGGGCGGCCATCGGGCAGGTAGACCGGCACGTTCTCGAAGCGACCATGGCTGAGCTGCTGCGGTGGCGCGGCCAGCGCGCCCCCCGTCATCGCTGCCATCACCAGTCCCAGCATCACCCCCAAACCGGCTCGCCGCATCGTCGCGCATCCCATGAATAGAGTGCCAACGATACGCCCCTGCTCCGCCAACGGCATGTACAGACCGTGGCCGGACGCTCAGCCCCGCTCGCGGCGCGCCTGTCGCCACAGCTTCCAGGCCACCGACACCAGCCAGACCAGCACCACCGCGATCACCAGCTTCTGCCCGGCGCCACGCGGTGGTCCGCGCCACAGCACGTGCAGCCACAGCAGCACGAAGCACCCCCAGGCCCACCACCATGCGGGGCCGGCCCAGCCGTGCCAGCGCGGGTCGGCGCGCAGGTACCAGCTCTGCAGCAGCATCGCCACGCTTACGCACAGAAAGGCGGTATTGGCCGAGACACCGTGTACCAGCGGCGCCAGCAGCGGCGCGCGCTCAGGCAACCAGCTGTCGCCGATCGCCACGCCCATCAGGCCCAGCGCGGCCACCCAGAACAACAGCGGGGCCGCTGCACTGCGGCGCGGCGAGCGGCTGTTGGCATGCAGCGAGACCGCCAGCAGCATGATCGCCAGCGCGAGCACGCAATAGGCGGTACGCAGGGCCAGCCCCCAGGGGCCATGCAGGTACAGGCTCAGGGTGGCCTGCACCCAATCCAGATCATCGCGCGCCCATTGCGTCCACAGCGCGGTGGCGACGAACAGTGCCAGCGCCAGCAGGGTCACCATGGCGACGCGCGCGTGGTGCTGCGCGGGCCAACGGGAGGGGCGTGGCAGGGGAAGCGACATCGCGGCTCCTGGGCTCAGTCGGTGGCCTCAGGGTGGCGCTGTTTCCACGCGGCCAGCGCGGCGCGGTAGCGCTGCAGCTCATCGCTGTACAGATCCAGCACGCACAGCGGGCAGCCGCTGCCGCAGCACTCGTTGGGGCCGGGTTCTTCCGGCGGCTGCGGACGCGGATCGGACTCTGGAACGGACACGGACATGACCACACACGTAGGGAAAACAGCGCGCACAGTGTAACGGGGGTGCTTCGGCGGGAGGGCCTTCAGCGCCCGATCCGCCGGCGCAGGTTGTCGCGGGCGGCGGCATCCAGCCGCTGGTGGAAGAAGTCGCTCAGGAAGATCCGCGGCTGGCCCAGCACCTGTTTGAGGAAGCGGCGCCGGTTGAGCCGGAACAGGAACCCCGGCACGTGCCCGGCATACTCCTCGGCGATGCCGCGGTCATAGGCGTCGAACACCGCCGCTGGCGCGCCGAGAATGGCCATGTCGCAATCCAGGAACAGTGCCGCCTCCGGGTCGACATCGCCGGGGGCGAGCGTGCTGTGGCGGGCGGTCAGTTCGATCAGCTCCACCACCCGGTCCACATCGATCCCGGCCGCCGGCAACCAGCGCGCGATGGCCTCGCGCGCCATCGCCGCCGAGCGCGTTTCGTTGTCACCGCGGCCTGCGTCATAGATGGCGTCGTGGTACAGCGCGGCCAACTGCACCTCGCGCGGCTGGCGCCAGCCCGGGCCGGCGTCGGCGACCGTGCGGCAGTGCTGCAGCACGGCCTGTACGTGCGACCCGTTGTGATACGCCCGCGGCGGCAGGGTATACGCGGCGTCCAGCTCGGCACGCTGCCCGGCAGGCAGGGGAATCGGTTCAAAGCACATGCCGCCATGATTGGCCGTCGCGGCGGCGCTGGCAAGCGAGGCGGTGTTTTTTTGACCACCTTCACAGAACCGTTGCTGCACAGTGGGTGCGCGCGGTTATCCACATGTTTGTCGACCGCTGATCCACATCCTCTGTGGATGGCGCGGACAGCCGATGAACGGCACGCCCGCCCCCGTCAACGCGCCTAGACTGGGCCCGACGGACCCCAGCGCCCCGCGAGGTGACGGCGATGACTGCGTGCAGACTGCTGCTGATCATGTGGATGGCCGTGGCCGCCACACCGGCCTGGGCGTCGGACACCGCGCCTGCCGCCAGCGCCGCCGGTACGAGCGCGGCCGCCCTGCCCGCGCCGGCGCAGATTCTGGAGGTACCCGCGCCGCTGCTGGCCCTGCTGCACAAACGGGTCATCGATCCGGGCTACTCGCGCGAGCGCCGTCTGCAGCGGCTGGTGGACATGATCTTCGATGCACAGGGGCTGCACCTGGCCTACGACCCGGATGCGACCCATACCATCGCCGAGACTTGGCAGACCCGTCGCGCCAACTGTCTGTCGTTCACCCTGCTGTTCGTCACGCTGGCCAACCTCGCCGGCATCGACGCGCACGTCCAGGAAGTGGCGCAGGTGGTGAGCTGGTACCAGGCCTCGGGGGTCATCTACAGCGTGGGCCACGTCAACGCGGGCATCGTGCTGGACGGGCGCACCGGCACCGTCGATCTGGATCACAACGTGCTGTACGACCACCTGGGCCCGCAGCGCATCAACCGGCAGCGCACGCTGGCGCACTTCTACAACAACCGCGGCGCGGACCGCATGGCCGCCGGCGATAACGATGCCGCCCGCGCTTATTTCCAGGCCGCACTCGGCATGGCGCCGGACTTCGTGGCGGCCTGGAACAACCTGGGCGTCCTCGATGCACGCATCGGCAACCTGGACCAGGCCCGCCGGGACTATGAAACCGCCCTGCGCCTGCAGCCCCGGCATGGCGCCAGCCTGAGCAACGCCAGCGCGCTGTACCGCCGCATGGGCGACACCCGCCAGGCCGGCCTGCTGGCCAGCCGGCTGGTGCGCGTGCAGCGCAGCGATCCGTTCGCCCAGTACCTGTTCGGCGCCCAGGCCGAGCAGCGCCGGGACTATGCCGCAGCGGTGCGCTTCTACCGCCGCGCGGTGCGCCTGTACGAGACCGCGCACCCCTTCCACTTCGCGCTGGCCCGGAGCTACTTCCTGGCCGGCGATGCGCGCCGGGCCTCGATCGAGATGCAACGCGCGCGGGACCTGGCAGGGGAAAACGGCGACGCGCTGAGAACCCGCTACCAGGCCAAGCTGGACAGCCTGCAGCGCTGGCGCCAGCGCGGCGGCAACGCCAACTGAGCCGGCTCAGGCCTTCTTGAGGAAGCAGCTCTTCAGGACCAGGCCCTTGATCTTTTCGGCGTTGCCCTCGATGTGCTCGGCATCGTCCTCGACCAGGCGGATGTTGCGGATCACCGTGCCCTGCTTGAGCGGGATCGAGGAGCCCTTGACCTTCAGGTCCTTGATCACGGTGACGGTGTCGCCGGCGGCCAGCACGTTGCCATTGCTGTCGCGTACCACCAGAGCCTCGCCGCCGCTGTCACCGGCCGCCCACTCGTGGCCGCAATCCGCGCAGATGAACAGCGCGCCATCGGCATAGGTGTTTTCCAGGGTGCACTGCGGGCAGGCGGGAATGGCGGACATCGACAGCTCTTCAGTAACGAAACGGCCACTAGTGTAACCGCCCGTTACCGCCCGCCCTTGCGTCGGCGGTCCCGTTGCCGCAAAGTGCGCGCCCCCTGACCACCGGCCCGGCCCACCGCATGAAACTCGGCATCGACTTTGGCACCAGCAACTCCGCCGCCGCCGTGGTGATCGACGGCAAGGTGGTGCCGATCCAGTTCGGCCAGGCCGAACAGTTCCGCACCACGGTGTATTTCCCCGAGGTGATGCGCGACCCCAACGACTTCGAACTGACCCCGGCGCTGGAGCACGATCTGGCCCGGCTGGTCGACGCGGCCGCGCGCGATGCCCGCGCCGCCGGCCAGGAACGCACGCCCGACGCGCTGCGCCGCGAGGCCCTGCGCGTGGTGCGCCGGCAGTGGATGGAAGAGCAGATGCGCGCCCCGCTCAGCTCCACCACCCTGCTGCAGAACGCGGTCTATGGCGATGACGCGCTGGAAGCCTACTTCGAAGAGAACGAAGGCAACCTGGTGCAGAGCCCCAAGTCGATGCTCGGCTACAACCTGCACCCGCGTGCGCGCCAGACCATCGCCGGCATCGCCACGCACATCCTCGAGCACATCCGCCTGACCGCCTCGCGCCAGCTGGACACCCCGATCCGTACCGCCACGCTGGGCCGCCCGGTCCAGTTCCGCAGCTCGATCGGCGAGGCCGGCAATGCCCAGGCGCTGGAGATCCTGCACGGGGCGGCGATCGCGGCCGGCTTTGACAGCATCGATTTTCTCGAAGAGCCCGCGGCCGCGGCGATGCACTACCACGCCGAGAGCCCGCAGGAGCACGACGCGGTGGTGGTGGACATCGGCGGCGGTACCACCGATATCGCCCATGCCCGCGTGGGCGGCGGCCAGGCGCCTACCATCCACCGTGCCTGGGGCATCGCCCGCGGCGGTACCGATATCGACCTGGCGCTGAGCCTGGGCGGTTACATGCCGCTGTTCGGCCGTGGCATCACGCGCGTGCCCGCCCACCACTACGTGGAAGCGGCGATGGTCCAGGACATGACCCGCCAGCGCGATTTCCGCCAGCACACCTACCGCGATGTGGACGCGCCGTTCGGCCCGCGCCTGACCGCCCTGCAGGACACCGGCAACACCGCGCGCCTGTACCGCGAGGTCGAGCGCTGCAAGATCGCCCTGAGCAGCGTCTCCAGCCACGGCAGCGCGCTGGACTTCATCGAACGCGACCTGCAGGTGCAGATCGATGCGTCCCGCCTGGAAACCGCCGCCGGCGGCTACCTAGGTGAACTGACCGCCCTGCTCGAACAGGTCCGCAGCGATATCGGCCACGACCCGGCTGCGGTGTTCCTGACCGGTGGCATGTCGCGCGCCGGCTACCTGCAGCAGGCCGTGGCCAACGCCTTCCCGGGCTCGACCCTGGTCCGTGGCAATCCGTCCTTCGGTGTGGTCCACGGGCTGGCGCTGGCCGCCTCCCACTGACCCACCGTGTTGCGCCAGGCCTTGTCTCACAAGGCCTGAAGAGGCGTGAACGGCCTTATTAACAAAACGTTACGCCGGAAGCGCTATCATCTTTCGGCTTCAAAGCGCAATGCGCTTGACGCAACAAGCACCATCTTCCGGGCCTCCCAGGCCACCGTCCTCTTCGATGCTGCCACCGTCCGGACCTGTCCGCGGTGCCGGGATCGCTCATCGCTGTGATCCGGCTCGTTCACAGCCTGCTGCACCCCGAGCCGCCAAGAGACACTCAGATTGGGCGAACGCCTGGCTGCACTCCTTACATCGTCCGAGCCCGACCCCATCGATTGCCGTCGTTGCGACGCGGTGTGCTGTCGGCTCACCGTCACCGTCATGCCTGACGACAACGTGCCCGGCTACCTGCTGGATACCGATGCGCGTGGCGGCACGGTGATGGCACGCAACGAAGAAGGCTGGTGCGCCGCGATCGACCCGTATCACCTGCGCTGCACGATCTACTCGCAGCGACCCGCGATCTGCCGCCAGTTCGACATGGGCGGCGATGATTGCCGCCTCGTGCGGCAGGACTACCGTCGACAACAGCAGGATCTGTCGACGTTTTCTTCCACGCTTCATCCATAGCAGGAGCATCCATGGCTCGTACGCCAAAGACCTCCCCCAAGGCAAGCAACACCGTTCGCGTCGACCGCAAGCAAGGGTCCAATTCCGCCGTCAGCAGCCAGAGCATCGCTGCGGATCTGGCTGCCTTCCGTAAAGGTGGCGGCAAGATCGAAGTGCTGGGCAATACCCTGGCGCTGAAGAAAGCCGGCTGACATTGCTGCCGACCGCACCGGCATTGGCCGGTGCGGTGGCCGCACTCAGCGGCCCAGGCTGACCCGCACGCTCCCGGAATGGGAGTTGATCGAAATATCCCCATCGCCCGAGCCCAGACGCGCATCCAGGCTGCTGCCCGGACCATAGCGCGGCTTCTCCACCTGCCCGGCATCGGACTGGATGCCACCGCTGAACGTCTTGACGTTCAACTGCGCCGACACGTTCACCGGCAGCTTCAGCGCGACCGATCCGCTGACCGTCTGCATCGTCACCTTGCCGCCCGGCGCCATGCCGGTCGCGCTCACGTCCAGGCTGCCCGAAACGGTTTCCACCGCCAGCCGCTGGATCCGCCCGGCGTTGACGTTGACCCGGCCGGACACCGATTCGGCTGCCACTTCCCCGGATACTCCGCCACCGGCCAGCACCTGGCCACTGACCGTGCGCGCATCCAGCCGCGGGGTCTGTACCTGCGAGCGGATCCCGCCACTGACCGTGTTCAAGGTGGTTTCGCCACTGCGGCCGGCCGCGGTGATGCTGCCGCTGACACTGTTGGCCTGCAGGCGACGCACATCGATGTCGGCCACGTCGATGTTCGCGCTGATGGTGCCCAGCTGCACTTCCACCGAACGCGGCACGCGCAGCTCCAGGGTCGCCCCGCCATTGCTGCGGCCACGCGGATATTCCACTTCCCAGCGCACACGGTTGCTGCTCTTGTCCTGCTTGAGGGTGAGCCCGTCGGCCATCGAACCGGTCAGCGCGACATCGCTGCGATCCCAGCCACGCACGGTGACTTTGCCGGCGATGTTGCTGATTTCCACGCGCCCGCCGGCACCCAGCGGATGGCGCTCATTGACGCTGGTGGCGGCCTGGGCGACCAGCGGCAGGCACAGCGCCAGGGCCGCGATCAGGGACAGGGGACTACGCATGGGGATCTCCTTCAGGTGGGCAGGCCGGCGGAGAACACCGCCTGCTGGGTAAGTTGCAGTCGCAGCGCGTAGGTGCGCTGCAGTTGCCCGAGCAGATAGCGCGAGCGGGGGTTCTCGGCGATGGCGGCGCGGATGCTGACCGCACTGGCATCGAGTTCGTGCAGCGCCGGGCGCCACTCATCGGTGACCCCGTCACTGGGCAAGGCCGCAATGGCCTGCCGGTATTCGCCGGCCATGGCATCGGCCTGGCGCTGCAGCAGCGAGGGCGCGGGGGTATGCGGGACCGGCGTCGGCACCACCATCAACAGCGCCAGCGCGGCCGCCAGGCCGAGCCCGATGCGCAGCGGCCAGCGTTCCCGCCGGCGGCGTGTCGACCGCATCGGCGTGGCAACGGCCGGGGCCGGGGTCTGCGCTGGCAACTGTGCAGCGATGCCCTGCCAGACCCGTGCGGGGGGCAGGCGCTGGGCAGGCAGGGCACGCAGCCGCGCGGTCAGTTCGTCGTGTTCGGAATCATGGGCATTCATGCGGTTTCTCCTAGGCGCGCACGCAGCAGGCCGCGTGCACGGTGCAACTGTGCTTTGGAACTGCCGACGGCCATCTGCAGCTGGTCGGCGATTTCCTGGTGTTTCCACCCTTCGATGTCATGCAGGACCAGTACCGCGCGGGCGCGCGGCGGCAGCGTTTCCAGCGCGCGCTCCAGGTCCATCGAAGTACCGGCGCAGCGGTCCTGGGCCGGCAGCATCGCCAACGATTCCCAGCCCTCCTCGCCGGCATCGCGTGCGTCGCCGCTGGCGTTGGCACGCAGCTCCATCAGCGCTGCATTGACGCCCAAGCGGTGCAGCCAGGTGCCCAGACTGCTTTCGAACCGGAAGCCCGGCAGCGCGCGCCATGCCTGCAGGAAGGCCTCCTGCAGGGCATCCTCGGCGCGGGCCGCGTGGCCGCCGCACAGGCGCCACAGCACGGCATACACACGGGGCGAATGCCGCCGGTAGATGCGCTCGTACGCCGTCACGTCGCCGGCTGCCGCGGCACGCACCAGGGCGTGGTCATCGGCGGCGTCGGCCTCGGTCGGGGGGCTGGAAGTGGACATGGTCGTGTCGAGCATATCCGTTGGATGCGGGGGGCATGGAAAAGGTTTAAGCGCCCGCTGACTTTCTTTTTCTGCGCGGCCTTTAAACCTTCCTGGCCGGCGCGGCATCCAATCCCCTGTCACTACCGGCGTCCGCCAAGGAGTATCCCCATGTCATCCAGTTGCCTGGCCGTGCTGCTCTCATTGGCCACCGGCTGCACGCTGCCGTGGAGCCCGCTGCAGATCCGCGTCACGCTGGCGCCCGAAGCACCGGATGTCTGTGTGCAGTACGCGCAGAACACGCCGCTGTGCGCCTCGGCGATGATCGCTGCATTGGAGGTGTACGGCACGCCGCGCAAGTAGGCCGGCATCCCGATGCGATGGGGCGCATCGGCATTACCATGGCGGGATCGGCACTATCGCTGCAAAGGAATTCCGCCCCCATGAAAGACCATCTGCCCGCTTGGACCCACGAATGGCTGCACTACGGGGTCCCTGCCCTGCAGATCCTGGTGACGCTGCTGGTGGCCTGGCTGCTGCGGCTGGTCGCCCGCCGCCTGATCCGCCGGGTCGGCGACCACTACACACTGCCGCCGGAAATGATCATGGGCGCGCGCCGGGTGTTCACCTTCGTGGTGTATTTCACCGTACTGCTGATCGTGCTCAACATTGTCGGCGTCTCGGCGACGGTGCTGTGGACGGCGTTCACCGGCTTCGCCGCGGTGGGTGCGGTGGCGTTCTTCGCGGCGTGGAGCGTGCTCTCCAACATCTTCTGCACGCTGCTGATCTTCACCACCCGCCCGTTCCGCCTGCACGATTACATCGAGCTGCTGGAGAACGGTGAGAAGCCCGGGCTCAAGGGCCGGGTCATCGACATCAACCTGATCTACACCACGCTGCAGGAAACCGGCAGCGGGCACGAAGGCACGGTGCTGCAGATGCCCAACAACATGTTCTTCCAGCGCACGGTGCGTCGCTGGCGTGATCCGTCGCAGGCGCCGGGCGGGATCCAGGGCGACGGATGAGTCCCGCCCGCCAGTGCAGGCAGGGCCTGAGCCAGCTCGTACTTCAGCGCAGCTGGCTGTCCTTGCTGCCGCGTCGGTTGTAGCCGCTGCCCTCCTGCTGGGCGGCATCCTCCTCTTCCTGGCAGCGCACGCACAAGCGCACGCCGGGCACGGCCTTGCGCCGCGCCTCGGGAATGGGCGCCTCGCAGTGTTCGCAGTGGGTCAGTCCGGGGCCGTCGCGCAACTGGGCGCGGGCCCGCTGGATGGCGTCATCGACGGTGGCGTCGATCTGATCCTGGACGGCGCCGTCGCCTGCCCAACCTGTCGCCATGATGTGTCTCCCATGCCGGTGTCAGAGCACCAGCATAGACCCGGCCCATCGTGCCCAGCCAACACAGGGCTGAACGCACGCGGCGCCGGGTGAACGCTTCAGGCAGCGCTTACCAGACCAGGTCGTCCGGCACCTGGAACTGGGCGTAGTACGCATCGTCCTCGGCGTTGCCGGTGCTCGGCTCGCTGGTGGGCTGGCTGTTGTCGAGCACGATCACACTGGCGTCGCGCTCGCGGACCTTGTCCGCTGCTGCTCGCGGCAGCAGCTCAAAACCATCGCCATGGCGCGCGATCACCAGGCTGCCCGAGGCCAGCTGGCGGCGCAGGACGTTGTTGACCAGCAGGGTGCGGATCAGCGTGCCGTCGTTGAAGCGGTACTCGCTCTCGCCTTCACGCTTGACCTTGTGCGCCTCGATGATCTGGCGGACCTGGGCCTGCAGCTCCTGCGCATGGGCCTTGGCCTTGCGCTCGGCTTCCAGCGCGCGATCACGCTCGGCTTTTTCCGCGCGCAGGCGCTCGGCCTCGCGCTGGCTTTCGCTGGGCGCGACCGGGGCCTTGCCGTGGCGGGCCTTCACCTGCTCACGGGCGGCCTGGGAGACCTGGGATTTCTTGACCAGACCAGCCTTGAGCAGCTGCTCCTGCAGGGGATTTGCCTTCGCCATACGCCTAGCATCTGTTGTTGCGGGATTCCGGAGGCCATCATACTGGTCTGCCCGCCCCGCCCCAACCGCCCGCATGACCGCCCTGAAGTACCTCGCCGGCTATCCCGACGCCCTGCAGCAGCAGGTGCGCGAGCTGATCGCGGGCGACCGGCTGGGGCCATGGCTGGAACGGCGCTATGCGCAGCTGCACACGGTGCGCAACGACCGTCAGCTGTACGACTACACCCAGGGCCTGAAAGAACGCTACCTGCGCCAGTCCGCACCGCTGTCCAAGGTGATCTACGACAGCAGGCTGCAGGTGCTCAAGCACGCGCTGGGCACCCACACCACGGTGTCGCGGGTACAGGGCAGCAAGCTCAAGGCCAGCCGCGAGATCCGCATCGCCACGGTGTTCCGCGAGGCGCCGGCACCGTTCCTGAAGATGATCGTGGTGCATGAACTGGCGCACCTGAAGGAATCGGACCACAACAAGGCCTTCTACCAGCTGTGCACGCACATGGAAGCGGATTACCACCAGCTGGAGTTCGATCTGCGCCTGTACCTGACCCACCTGGAACGCCCCGCAGGCTGAGCCACGGCCGCCGTCATCGCGCAGCGCCGGGCCCCAGCCAGTACACTCCCCGCCCGCTTCCCGTTTTATGTTGCCTGCCCCATGACCGACCCGATCCGACTCGACAAACGCCTGACCAGCCTGATCGGCTGCTCCCGGGGCGACGCCCAGCGCTATATCGAGGGCGGCTGGGTGACCGTCAACGGCCAGGTGGTGGAACAGCCGCAGACGATGGTCACCGACGAGGCGATCGTGCTGCGCGAGAACGCCGAGGCGACCCGCACCGAAACCGTGAGCATGCTGCTGCACAAGCCGGCCGGCATGCGTTCGGACGAACTGTGCGCGCTGGTGACCCCGGACAGCCGCAGTGAGCTCGACGCCACCGGTGTGACCCTGCTGCAGCGGCATTTCCACGCGCTGCAGCTGGTGATGCCGCTCTCTGATGACGAAAGCGGCCTGGTCGTGGTCAGCCAGGACGGACGCGTGATCTCGCACCTGAAGGATCGCGGTGCGACGCTGGAGCAGGAATACCTGGTGGAAGTAAGTGGCGAACTGGCGCCCTACGGCATGAAGCGGCTCGCGCATGGCCTGAGCTTCCGCAACTGGCCGCTGCCGCCGTGCAAGGTGAGCTGGCAGAACGAAACGCGCCTGCGCTTTGCGATCAAGGCGGTGCATCCGGGCCAGCTGCGCGACATGTGCCGCCAGGTCGGGCTGGAGGTCGTCAGCATCCGCCGCCTGCGCATCGGCCGCGTGGCGATGGGCAAGCTGGTACCGGGCCAGTGGCGTTACCTGGCCCCGGACGAGCGCTTCTAAGCCGCCCCAGCACTCGCCCTGCACGCCCCTGCCGCTTACGATCGGGGCATGACCGAGAAAACACCGTTCTGGCGCCGGCTGCTGCGCTGGCTGGGGATCATCGTCGCGTTGCTGGTGCTGCTGGTACTCAGCGGGTTGCTGCTGGCCGACCACCTGACCCCGCAGGCCCTGGGCGAGCGCTCCACGGTGCTGCCCACCCAGGCCGACCAGACCGCGATCGACCGCGAGCTGGTCCGGCTGCAGGCCGAGCATCCCGGCCAGACCGGCGTGGCCTTCCTGTCCGACGGGCTGGATGCCTATGCCGCGCGCGCGGTGATCACCCAGCACGCCGGGCGCAGCCTGGACCTGCAGTACTACATCTGGCACGACGACCTGATCGGCCACCTCATGGCCAACGAGCTGTACCGCGCCGCCGAGCGCGGCGTGCGGGTCCGCATCCTGCTCGATGACATGAACGCGCAGGACAAGGACGCGTTGATGATGGCACTCGATGCGCATCCCAACATCGAGATCCGCCTGTACAACCCGTTCCGCAACCGCAGCGGTCTGTGGCGCCTGGTGGAGATGGTGCAGCGCGTTTTCAGCGTCAACCACCGGATGCACAACAAATCATGGATCGCCGACGGACGCGTGGCGATCGTCGGGGGCCGCAACATCGGCGAGGAGTACTTCAGCGCACGCCCGGACGTGAACTTCCGCGATCTGGACCTGGTGCTGGCCGGCGAAGCGGTGCAGCAGGCCAACACGATCTTCGACGACTACTGGAACAGCGACACCGCGGTGCCGATCCGCGCGCTGGCGTTCTACACCGAGCCCCAGCTGCGCCTGTTGATCCGCGAGAGCGAGCACGAGGCACGGCTGGACAGTGCCAAGCCCTACCTGGCGCGCGTGGCGCGCTCGCAGGCGGAGAAATCGTACTACCGCGATGCGCTCGACCTGCACTGGACCAACCACGTGGAGATCGCCTCGGACCCGCCGATGAAACACCGCCGCGACGATCAGGCCGGCTGGCTGGTCACGCGCCTGGCGCAGGAGCTGGAAAGCACACAGCACAAAGCGCTGCTGATCTCGCCCTACTTCGTGCCCGGCGAGGATGGCACCCAAGGCCTGGGCGCGATGGTTGCGCGCGGTGCCCAGGTCGGAGTGATCACCAACTCACTGGCGGCCAACGACGTGGCGGCCGTGCACAGCGGTTACATGCACTACCGCGCACCGCTGCTGCGCAGTGGCGTGCAGCTCTACGAGCTCAAGTCGCGCGGCAATGTCGATGGCGGCGGCCTGTTCGGCAGCAGCGGGGCCAGCCTGCATACCAAGGCCTTCATGATCGATGACCGGCGCGGCTTCGTCGGCTCGTTCAATCTGGATCCCCGCTCGGCCTATCTGAACACCGAAATGGGCGTGCTGTTCAACGACCCGATGCTCGCCGCGCAACTGCGCGAGGAGTACCTGCGCCTGGCCAGCCCCAGCCAGAGTTACTGGGTGGCCCTGGGGCCGGACGGCGACGTGCGTTGGCTGGAGCGGGATGCGCAGCCGCCGCACTGGCTGTACACCGAACCGGATACCGGGTTCTGGCTGCGGGCCAGTGCACGCGCGATCAGCTGGCTGCCGCTGGAGTCGCAGCTCTGAGTCAGCCGGCCTGGGCCACGTCGAACTCGGCTTCTTCGCCGTCCAGGGTCTCCACCGCCCGCCCGTGCACGCGCCGCCAGATCCACTGCAGCGCATGCGGCGGCGTGTCGTCCAGCTGCTCCAGCAGGGCCAGCGCCTGGACCTGCCCGATCTGGCCATGACGGCACAGCAGGCTGGCCGCCGCCGCGCCCCGGGCAAAGCGCAGGCTCGCCGCCAGCCCACTGCCGCTCTGGCGGATCAAGGCATCGTGCACGGCCTTGGGCAACTCCCATGCCGCGGCGATCCGGCTCGCCACCGGCAGGGTCCAGCTGTCCAGCAGTTCGGCCGCCAGCGCGCGCGGCGGTACCGCCACCTCCTGCTCCGCGCAGGCATCCAGCAGATGGCGCATCACCAGCGCCGCGCCCAGGCCCTGGGTCAGGCCCAGCCACTGTGCGGCGAAGCCATCTTCATGGGTGACCGTGCGTGCGTGGTCAGCGGCAGCGCGCGAGGCCAGCAGCGCGTGCTCCCAGATCACGGCGCTGAACTGCGGAAAGGCATCGCACTGCAGCTGCATCACCGGCTGCACCAGCACCGCGCTGATGATCTGGCGGATGCCATCGGTACCGACCAGGGTGACCGCGCGCTGCAGCGTTTCCACCGGGCGCGCCTGCACCCGGTAGACCGGGCTGTTGGCGATGCGCAGCAGATTGCCGGTCAAGACCGGATCCTGGCTGATGATCCCGGCCATCGCGCGCGCCGAGGCGTCGCTGTCGTTCACGGTCTGGATCAGCTGCGGCAGCAGCTGCGGACGGCGCGGCAGGTGCCTGGCCGACCAGTCACGTGCCAGCAGCGAGGCGGTGACGGCATCGCGCAGCTCAACGGTGCGCGGTGCTGCTGCGTCGGCGGCATCGCCACTGCGGGGCACCAGCGCAAGCGTGTGCAGGCCGGCCTGCAGCACCGCGACCGGATCGGTGCCAGGCGCCACGGCGGTGGCCGGCAATGCGGCCGCCCGCCCCCGCGTGGCGGCGACAGGATCGGCCAGCGGGGCGTTGGTGCCCCGCCGGTGACGGACCAAGGCCGCCCCGCCCAGCAGCGCCAACACCGCCGCGCCCGCGAGCACCGCGCCGATCACGCCCACGGCCACGCACGCACCGGGTCCCGCACTTGCCTTGTTGCGACTGCGCCCACGTGATCCTTCCTGCGATGACCGGCCATCCACACCGTTGCCACGGCATCGGCCCGGGCTTCAGCAACTTTAATGGCGAAGGCGCGGCAGAGCGCTGACAACACCGTCCGCCGGAATGCACTAGAATGGCGCCGCGCGACCCGTCCGAGACCCGACGACGTCGCTTTTTTTGTTTTACAACCCACCTTTTGCTGGCGCGTTCGCCGCTGTTCGCCACCGTTCGCACCATCGGAGCCACCATGTTATTTGAAACCCTCGAAACCACCGGTCACGAACAAGTGGTGTTCTGCCACAGCCGCGACGCCGGTCTGAGGGCGATCATCGCCATCCACAACACCACCCTGGGCCCCGCCCTGGGCGGTGTGCGCATGCGTCCCTACGCCAGCACCGACGAGGCCCTGGCCGATGCGCTGCGGCTGAGCCGCACCATGACCTACAAGAACGCCCTGGCCGGGCTCAACGTGGGTGGCGGCAAGGCGGTGATCATCGGCGACCCGAAGCGCGACAAGAGCGAAGTGCTGTTCCGCGCCTTCGGCCGCTATGTCGATTCGCTGGGTGGCCGCTACATCACCGCCGAAGACGTCGGCACCGATGTCAACGACATGGAAAACATCTACCTGGAAAGCGAGTACGTCACCGGCGTGCACCAGGTGCATGGCGGCTCCGGCGACCCGGCCCCGTTCACCGCCTATGGCGCGCTGCAGGCGCTGATGGCGGCGATGCAGCACAAGCTGGGCCATGAGGAAGTGGGCAAGGCCAGCATCGCGGTGCAGGGCCTGGGGCACATCGGCATGGAACTGGTGAAGCTGCTGCGCGACCGTGGCGCCAAGTTGTACGTCAGCGATCTGGACAGCGCGCGCGTGGACCGCGCCGTCACCGAGTACGGTGCCGAGGCGGTCAAGCCGGAAGACATCTACGACGTCAACGCCGACATCTTCGCGCCGTGTGCGCTGGAAGGTGCGATCAATCCGGACACGCTGCCGCGCCTGAAGTGCAAGATCGTCTGTGGCACCGCCAACAACCAGCTCTCCAGCCTGGAGGTCGGCGACGAACTGCATGCGCGCGGCATCCTCTACGCACCGGATTACGCGGTCAACGCCGGCGGCGTCATGAACGTCTCGCTGGAGATCGATGGCTACAACCGCGAGCGTGCGATGCGCCTGATCCGCAGTATTTACCACAACCTCGGCCGCATCTTCGCGTTGTCGCAGAGCGAGGGCATCGCCCCGCAGCGCGCGGCCGACCAGATCGCCGAAGCGCGCATCCTGTCGATCGGAAAATTGAAGATGCCGCTGGGCCGCAGCACGCCGCGGCGAGGCACGCTGCGCGGCAACTGAGCCGTTGCGCTGACAGACGAAGCGGGCGCGATCATTGATCGCGCCCGCTTTTTTTGCGAACGTCGCGGCAAGGCGCGCGTTTAGAAACCCGCCGAATAACGCAACTGCACCTGACGCAGATCGCCACGCGGGCCGAAGCGCTGGTCGTAACCGAACGCCAGGCGGCTGGTGCGGCTCAGCCAGGATTCCACCGAGAGCCCGAACAACCCGCCCGAGCGGGCCGGCTGCAACCCGGCCACCGGCGCCCAGGCCTCGACGCCGACAAAGCTGGCGTCCAAGGAAAGGCCTTCACTGGACAGGTGCTGTTGCCATTCGGCATAGCCGCGCAGCGACCAGCCGCCCCAGCGGCGCTCGGCGCGCAGGCCGGCCAACGCCTGGCTGCGCGTGCTCACCGCATCCTGCGCGCGCAGGCCGAAGCCCATGCCGCCGGCTTCACTGAAACCATCGCTGTCCACCCGGGCGTATTCGGCGCCCAGGTAAGGCGTCAGCGAGGCGTTGGCGCCGCCGAAGCGGTAGCCCGACTCCACGCTGGCCGCGCTGAAGCTGCCGCCGTATCGTGCATTGACGCCGTACTGGCCGGCACCGAGCAGCAACTGGCGATCGATCTCACGGGTGAACTGGCCGGCACCGATCTGGCCCATGGCATACGCGCGGCCGGTGCCCCAGCCCGCGTAGACCTGCGCCTGCGATTGACGGTCGCGGCCGCGGTCACTGCCCCACTCGCGGCTGCCGTAGCTGCGCGTTTCGCCGAACGCGAAACCGAGCATGCCATGACTGCCCAGCGCCACGTCCTGGCCCATCATCCAGCCGCGGGTCGCCACGCCGTTGCCGGCGAAGCTGCCCTGTCCCGCCTCGCCCAACGTGCCCTGCCAGGCACCGCGCAGGCGAGGCGCAGCCTGCACGTCGCCCACCCGGGCCGACAGCGCACGACGGTTCATGTCGATGCTGTCGAAGGTGGCCGCCGTGGCCAACGCGTGGGCTTTGCCGGAGAGACTGTCCAGGCTGGCCTGCAGCGCGTTGGCGCCGTCGACCTGCTGCAGCTGCCCCGCCGCATCGGCAAACCCGTCCAGCGCCGCACCGTTGCGGTCCAGCACTTCGAAAGCGGATTCGACCCGCGCCGCCGAGGCCAGCGCGGTTCCCCCGAGCCCGGCCTGGAGGCTGGCGCTGGTCACGCTGACGCGGTCGATGACCATGGTGACGTCGTTGCTGGCGTGCAGCAGGCTGGCCTGGAGCAAGCTGCCCGGCGCCAGCCCGTTGGTGACGCTGTCGAAGCTGCCGGTCACCCCGCCATCGGCGTGCAGCAGCGGCTGCGTGCGTCCATCCCGGGGAACGTAACCGGCGATGACGCTGTCCACACGCACCGTGCCGGCCAGCGTGGCGGTGCCGGTCACCATGAGCGCGTTGGCCCCCAGAGCGACCACCAGTTGCGCGCCGGGGCGCTGGAGGTAGTTGCCTTCGATCGCCGCATCGATGTTGTCGCTGCGCAGGATCACGCTGGCGCCGTTGTCCACATTGCCGGTGACCCGCGTGGTGCCGTTCATGAACTGCAGCGCGGCGGCGTTGGGGTTGCCCACCTGCGGCGCGATGAGCACGTCGGAGCGTAGCGACGCACCGCCGCGCAGCGCCAGGGTGCCGCGCTCGATGATCGTGGCGCCGCTGTAGGTATTGGCGCCGGCCAGGCTCAACGCACCTGCCCCCTGCTTGATCAGCCCGCCGTTGCCGCTGATGTCGTTGCCCCATACCGAGTCCAGGCCCAACGTGCCGATATTGACCGTCACATCGCCCCAGTCGAACCTGGCCGGACCGTTGATCGCTTTGGCGATGTTGAGCAGGCCGTAGCCGAAGGTCCTGTCCACCCCGGCCGCACCCAGATCGGTGGCGGTGCCGAGCAGCGTCTGGCGCACCAGATCATTGGTGAAGTACGGGTACTTCTGCCACACCAGCGCTGCCGCGCCGGAGACCAGCGGCGCGGCGTAGGACGTGCCCGAGCCATAGTAGTACTCCAGCTTGCCCCCTTTGTTGGCTGGATCGACGTAAGCCACCGTGCCCGGTGCGGCCAGGCAATACCGGGCGGCGACGCCGCAGGCGTTGGCATAGGAAGCGAGCTTGCTCGGGTCAGCGGTATCGACCGCTGTCACACTCAGCCACCCGCGTTCCAGATCCGCGGCGGGCAGGCTTCCGCCCGGGCCGGCCTGGCTGGGCAGCGCCGCCATGCTGGACGGATTGGCCTTGCTCTCATTGCCGGTGGCGAACACCACCAGGCCGCCGTTGCCGATGATGAAGGGGCGGTATTCCTGGGCGATCGGCGCGGTGGCGGACGGGTTGGTCCAGTACAGGCCGCCCCACGAATTGTTCATGATCTTGACCCCGGCGGCGATCAGATCCTGGTGCACACCGTCCAGACCCACTGCACCGGTGATCTCGTTGCCACTGCCCGAACCATCATCCACCGGTCGCTTGTCGGAAATGATGCGCGCCGAGACGATCTGCGCTTGGCTGGCCACACCGCCCGGCCAGCTGCCCACCCTGCCGCCGGCCGCCAGCTGGGCGACCACAGTGCCGTGGCCGACGACGTCATCCACATTGACGTTGTTCACGCGTGGATCGACGTAGGTGTAATTGGCCAGCACCCGCCCTGCCAGTGCCGGATGCTCGCGGTTCACGCCCGAATCGACCACGCCGATGCGCATGCCCGCGCCGGTCCAGCCGGCCGACTGCGCCGGTCCGGCCTGGATGATGCCCAGGTGCGCATCGATGGCCGGCTGCGGCGGCGGTGCCGTGGTCGGCGGGGGAGACGGCGGTGTGGTGGGCGGCGGCGACGGCGGCGTGGTCGGGGGAGGCGACGGCTCCAGATCCCCGCGGACATTGCTGCCCCCGCCTCCGCAGGCACTCAGTGCCAACGCCAATGCCGCGGCCAAGGCCGACCTGCCGATCACAACCTGCTTCATCCCTGCTCCCCTTGTGAATGGACCTTCCCCACCTGCCTGCCCCCCGGGCAGACACCGGCAGTCAATGCCGACCCTCTATACTGGACCGACCCCCACGCAGTCTGCCGGGAAATGCGTCGGCTTCCAACGCCCGCGTTCCCATTCCGCTCTTCGCTCACGCACCAAAGAGATTGCACATGTCCAACATCGTCATCGCCGCCGCCAAGCGCACCGCCATCGGCTCCTTCCTGGGCCAGTTCAATGGCGTGCCGTCCCCGACCCTGGGGTCCACCGTGATCGCCGCGGCCCTGGAGCAGTCCGGAGTACCGGCTGCGGACGTTTCCGAAGTGATCATGGGCTGCGTGCTGCCGGCCAACCTCGGCCAGGCGCCGGCCCGCCAGGCCGCGATCGCCGCCGGCATTCCGGTCTCCACCGGCGCCACCACCCTCAACAAGGTGTGCGGCTCGGGCATGAAGGCGATCATGCTGGGGCATGACCTGATCAAGGCCGGTTCGGCCAGCATCGTGGTCGCCGGCGGCATGGAGTCGATGTCCAACGCCCCGCACATGATCCCCAACTCGCGCACCGGCAACCGCTTCGGCAATTTCCAGGTGATCGACCACATGGCCCACGACGGCCTGGTCAATGCCTACGACGGCAAGGCCATGGGCGAATTCGCCGAATGCACCGTGGAGAAATACCAGGTCAGCCGCGAGGACCAGGATGCCTTCGCCATCGAATCGGTCCGCCGCGCACAGGCCGCGCAGGCCAATGGCGCCTTCGACGGTGAAATCGTCCCGGTGAAGGTCAGCACCCGCAAGGGCGAGGTCGAATACGCGCAGGACGAGCAGCCGAGCCGCTCGGACATCGCCAAGATCCCGACCCTGCGCCCGGCGTTCAAGAAAGACGGCACGGTCACCGCCGCCAGCTCCTCGAGCATCTCCGACGGCGCTGCCGCCGTGGTCTTGCTGTCCGAGGAAGACGCCGCCGCGCGCGGGCTGCAGCCGCTGGCCCGCATCGTCGGTCATGCCACCCACTCGCAGGCGCCGGAGTGGTTCACCACCGCGCCGATCGGTGCGATCCAGAAGCTGATGGACAAGACCGGCTGGACGCTGGACCAGGTCGACCTGTTCGAGATCAACGAAGCCTTCGCCGTGGTCGCGATGGCGCCGATCCGCGAGCTGGGCATTCCGCATGACAAGGTCAATGTCAATGGCGGTGCCTGCGCGTTGGGTCATCCCATCGGTGCCTCGGGGGCACGCCTGGTGGTCACGCTGGTGAACGCATTGCGCAAGCGTGACGCCAAGCGCGGAATTGCTACCCTGTGCATCGGCGGCGGCGAAGCGACTGCCATCGCTATCGAATTGATTTGATTTGATTTAACGCGCATTTCTCAAAACTGAATGCGCGATCGCTTGACAGCCAATCGTGGCTTGTCATCATGTTGCCGGGCGCGCAATAGCGCGTTGCCTAATCTAACGACGAGGATTCACAACAATGAGCATCAACAAGCTGCTGATCGCAATGGCCCTGGGCCTGGCTCTGACCGCCTGCTCGAAGCAGGAGCAGGCTGCTGACGCCGCTGCTTCGGCCAACGAAGCCGCCGCTGACGCCCAGGCCGCTGCTGACCAGGCCGCTGCTGCTGGCGCCCCGGCTGCTGACGCTGCCCAGGCTGCTGCCGACACCGCCACCACCGCTGCTGACGCTTCGGCTGATGCCGCTGCCCAGGCTGCTGGCGCTGCCACCGACGCTGCTGCCGACCAGGCTGCTGACGCTGCCAAGGCCGCCGAAGGCACCGCTGAGAAGGCCAAGGACGCTGCTGAAGAAGCCAAGAAGTAATAACTTCTTTCTTCAAGCATGTCTGAAGAAGCCGCTGGTTCGCCAGCGGCTTTTTCTTTGGGCGCGTTCCGGGCAGGCGGCCACCCACCGGTTCTTCACAGGCGCATGAATAGGCTGGCCTCCCATCCATCGCCGTTCTGGAGCGCCACATGAAGATCCGTCCGCTGACCACCTCCCTGCTGGCCGCTTCGCTGCTGCTCGGCCTGGCCGCCTGCAAGGGCCCGGAGGCCGAACAGGCCCGCCGTGATGCCGCCCAGGCCGCCGACAGCACCAACGCCGCTGCACGCGAAGCCGTGGACAAGGCTGCTGCCGCGACCCGCAATGCTGCCGATGATGCCGCTGCCGCCTCCGAGCGCGCCGCCGCCGATACCCAGCAGGCGCTCGACCGCGCTGCCGCCGCCACGTCCGAGGCCGCTGGCGAAGCCAAGGTCGCCGCCAAGGATGCCGCCGCCCACGCCAGCGATTCCACCGCCGATGCCGCGCAGAAAGTTGCCGACAAGGCACGCGACGTCGCTGACGACGCCAAGAAGAACGCCAACGAAGCCAAGCGCTGAGCCAGCGTTACTCACGCCGCCATCGGGAGTGACCAACGCCCCCTCTCCGGAGGGGGCGTTTTCATTGGGCGCAGATCACGGCAGCGCGCGGCGCAGCACGGCCGCGAAGTCCACATCGGCCGGCAACGTCCCGAACGCCATCCCATGCTCGGCGCCGAGCCGCGAGCGGATGAAGACGGATGCGTTCGGGCTCTGCGCATGCAGTAGTACCGCCGCCTGCAGCATCAATGCCAGCCGTTCGGTGATGCGACGGGCCTGCGCTTGCTCCGGCGTTGCCGCGAGCTGCGCACGCAACCCCCGCAGTGCCGCGTCATAGATCGCATCCACACTGGTCACCGCATCCAGCTCGGCGTCCAGCGCCTGCAGCACCTGTGGTTCGCGCGACAGTGCACGCAGCACATCCAGGCACTGGATGTTGCCGCTGCCTTCCCAGATCGAATTCAACGGTGCCTGCCGGTACAGCCGCGGCAGCATCGACTCTTCCACATAGCCGGCACCACCGAGGCACTCCTGTGCCTCGTTGACGAATACGGCGGCGCGCTTGCACACCCAGTACTTGCCCACCGCCGTGCTGATGCGTGCGAACGCCGCCTGCTGCGGATCGGTCCCGGCCTGGTCCACCGCACGTGCCACGCGCATGGCGAACACGGTGGCCGCTTCGGACTCAACGGCCAGGTCGGCCAGCACGTTGGCCATCAGCGGGTGCTCGGCCAGGTGCTTGCCGAAGCTGCTGCGGTGCCGTGTGTGGTGCAGTCCCTGCGCCAGCGCCATGCGCATCTCCGCTGCGGCGCCGAGCATGCAGTCCAGCCGCGTCATCATCACCATCCCGATGATGGTCGCCACCCCGCGCCCTTCCTCGCCCACGCGCTGCGCCCAGGCCCCGCACAGTTCCACCTCGCTGGACGCGTTGGACCAGTCGCCGAGTTTGTCCTTCAGGCGCATCAAGCGGAAGGCGTTGCGGTTGCCATCGGCCAGGCGTCGCGGCATCAGGAAACAGCTCAGCCCACCCGGCGCCTGCGCCAGCACCAGAAACCCATCGGACATCGGCGCGGAGAAGAACCACTTGTGCCCGACCAGTGCATAGCTGCCGTCGGCCTGCGGCTCGGCACGCGTGGTGTTGCTGCGCACGTCCGAACCGCCCTGCTTCTCGGTCATGCCCATGCCCAGAGTGATGCCCGCCTTGTCGGCGATCGGCACGTCGCGGGGGTCGTAGTGCGGGGCGGCTGCCTTGTTCGCCCACTGGGCCAGTGACGGCGCCTGGCGCAGCACGGCGACCGCCGCGTGGGTCATCGTCAGCGGGCAACTGGTGCCTGCCTCGGCCTGATGATGCAGATAGCTCAATGCCGCGCGCGCGACGTGTGCGCCGGGACGCCCGTCATGCCAGGACACCCCGGCCACCCCATGCGTCTTCGCCGCGGTCATCAACTGGTGGTACGCCGGATGGAACTCGACCGTATCGATGCGGTGGCCCTGCGCGTCGTGCGTGCGCAGCCGCGGCCGGTCGCGGTTGGCATCGAAGCCGAGCCGGTACAGCTCATCGCCGGCAAGGCCGCCGTAGCGCGCCAGCTGGCTGACGAACACGCCGCCCCCCTCGCGCTGCACGGCCTCCATCAGGGCGACGTCGTCGGCCCACAGGTTGCGGCCGCCAAAGGGGGGCGGCTGGTTGCTCACCTCGTGCGTTTCGAACGCGGGCCAGGCAGACGTCATCATGGCGACCTCTTTGCAGACGGATGCACCGATTCTGCCGTATCCCGGTGCAGACCGCCGTTCATGCGGATTCTCACCTCCTGCACGAGCGCGGCGGCACAGTGCAGGCATGAACACCGATGCCGACAATGCCGATCTGGTGGTGCTGCGGCCGGAAGGGCTGTACTGCCCGGCCGGCGACTTCCACATCGACCCGTGGCGGCCCGTGCCGCGCGCGGTGATCACCCACGGTCATGGCGATCACGCGCGCAACGGCATGGGCCATTACCACTGCACCACGCAGACCCTGCCGATCCTGCGGTGGCGCCTGGGCGATGTGGACTGCACCGCGCACGAGTACGGTGAACGCTTCACCCTCGGCGACACCGAGATCTCCCTGCATTCGGCCGGGCATGTGCTCGGCTCGGCCCAGGTGCGGATCGCACATGAGGGCCGGGTATGGGTGGCCTCGGGCGACTACAAGCGCCAGCCCGATCCGAGCTGCGCACCGTTCGAGGTGGTGCCGTGCGATACCTTCATCACCGAAGCGACCTTCGGCCTGCCGGTCTACCGCTGGCCGGACACGTCACAGGTCGCTGCCGACATCGTGGCCTGGCGGCGCGAATGCGAAGCGCGTGGCGAGGCGGCCGTGCTGCTCTGCTACGCGCTCGGCAAGGCGCAGCGGATCCTTGCCGAACTGCTGCCGCTGGAGACACAGCCGGCCCTGCTGCATGGCGCGATCGCCACCGGCGTGGCGGTCTACCGCGAGGCCGGGATTGCGATGCTGGCCACCGAGCCGGTCAGCGAGCAGGCCCGTGGTGCGGAATTCGCCGGCAAGCTGATCCTGGCCCCGCCCTCGGCGGCGGGCAGCGCGTGGATGCGCCGCTTCAAGCGCGCACAGCTCGGCTTTGCCTCCGGGTGGATGCGGGTGCGCGGCAACCGCCGCCGGCGCAACTACGACCGCGGCTTCGTCGTCTCCGATCACGCCGACTGGCCCGACCTGCTGCGCACCATCGCCGAAACCGGCGCCCGCCGCGTCATCGCCACCCATGGCAACACCGATGCGCTGATCCGCTTTCTGCGCGAGCGCGGCGTCGCTGCCGAGGCCTTCGCCACCGGCTACGGGGACGAAGAATGAAACGCTTCGCCGCGCTCTACAGCGAGCTGGACCGCAGCACCGCCACCGGCGACAAGCGTGCCGCGCTGGTGCGTTACTTCCAGCAAGCTCCCCCGCACGATGCGGCGTGGGCCCTGTTCCTGCTGGCCGGCGGCAAGGTCACCAGCGCGCGCCAGAAGATCGCCGGCAACGCCGAGTTGCGCGCGTGGGTGGCCGAGATCTCCGATACGCCAGCGTGGCTGGTGGATGACAGCTACGACCAGGTCGGCGACCTGGCCGAAGCACTGACCTTGCTGATGGACGACCCGGTGCAGGCCGGGGCGGATATCGCGCTGGCTGACTGGATCGAGCGCAAGCTGTTGCCGGTCGCCAATCAACCCGAGCCGGTGCGCCACGCAGCCATCACCGGGGCGTGGCGACAGCTCGCGTTCGACGAGCGGCTGGTGTTCAACAAGCTGCTCACCGGCGCGCTGCGCGTGGGCGTGTCGCAGCGGCTGGTGCAGCAGGCGCTGGCCGAGTGGTCGGGCATCGATATCGCGCGCATCGCCCAGCGCATGCTCGGCAGCTGGGTACCCACGCCCGGACTGCTGGCGGCGTTGCTGTCGCCGCAAGAGCGCCCGGAGGATCGCCAGCAACCCTACCCGTTCTTCCTGGCCTCGCCGCTGGAAGCGGAGATCGACACGCTCGGCCCGATCGAGGACTGGCTGCTGGAATGGAAATGGGACGGGATCCGCCTGCAGGTGCTGCGCCGCCAGGGTGAGGTCGCGCTGTGGTCGCGCGGCGAGGAGCGGCTGGATGGGCGCTTTCCCGAGATCGAGGCGGCGGCGATGGCGTTGCCGGATGGCTGCGTGATCGACGGCGAGCTGCTGGCCTGGGCGGAGGGCGACGATCTGCCGTTGCCCTTCACCGCGTTGCAGACCCGCATCCAACGCCTCAAGCCCGGCCCGAAGACACTGCGCGATACGCCGGTGCGCGTGCTTGCCTACGATCTGCTTGAACTGGGCGGTGACGACCTGCGCGCCCTGCCGCTTGCGCAGCGGCGGGCACGCCTGGCCGAGGTGCTTGCCACGCTGGACGACCCGCGCCTGATGCTGTCGCCGGTGGTCAGCGTGGCGGACTGGGGCGCGGCGGCCGTACAGCGCGACCTGGCCCGCGAGCGCGGCGTGGAAGGCCTAATGCTCAAGCGCGCCGATTCGGTCTACCAGGCCGGGCGCCGCCGCGGCGACTGGTGGAAGTGGAAGATCGATCCGCTGACCATCGATGCGGTGATGATCTATGCACAGTCCGGCCATGGCCGGCGCAGCACGCTGTACACCGATTACACCTTCGGGGTATGGGATGGCGAGGCGCTGGTGCCGGTGGCCAAGGCCTACTCGGGTCTGGACGACAAGGAAATCCTCGCGCTTGACCGCTGGATCCGCGCGAACACGATCGAGCGCTTCGGGCCGGTGCGCAGCGTGCGTGGCGAGCAGGTGTTCGAACTCGGCTTCGAAGCGGTGAACCGCAGCAAGCGCCACAAGTCCGGCGTCGCGGTGCGCTTCCCGCGCATCCTGCGCTGGCGGCATGACAAACCGGCCAGCGAGGCCGATACGCTGGCCCAGTTGCAGGCATTGGCGCGGTGACGCGACGCGAGGCCATGGCCCGCCTGACGGCGTGGTTCGCCAGCCGGGGGTGGGCGCCGTTGCCGTTCCAGAAGGCCATGTGGCGCCACTATCTGGCCGGTGAGTCCGGCCTGCTGCACACACCCACCGGCAGCGGCAAGACGCTGGCGATGTTCGGCGGGCCGCTGCTGCAGGCGCTGCACGACCCGCCACCACGCACCACGCGTGGGCGTGCGAAGACACCGGTGCCGGTCCTGCAGGTGCTGTGGATCACGCCGCTGCGGGCACTGGCTGCCGACACCGCGCGCGCGCTGCGCGAACCGCTGGACGCGCTCGGGCTGGACTGGCAGGTCGGCCTGCGCACCGGCGACGCCAGCGCGCGCGATAAACGCCTGGCGCGCGAGGGCCGGCTGGATGTGCTGGTGACCACACCGGAGTCCTTGGCGCTGCTGCTCAGCTACCCAGACACGATGGCGCGCCTGCAGCACCTGCGCTGCGTAGTCGTGGATGAATGGCACGAACTGCTCGGCAACAAGCGCGGCGTGCTGCTGCAGTTGAATCTGCGCCGCCTGCGCGATGCCCTGCCCGCCCTGCAGGTGTGGGGGCTGTCGGCCACGCTGGGCAACCTGGACGAGGCGCGCGAGGTGCTGCTGCCGGACGTGCCCGACGCGCCGCTGGTGGCCGGTGCACGCCCGCGCCCGGTCAGCGTGGAAACACTGCTGCCCGCGCAGGGCGAGCGGTTCCCGTGGGCCGGGCACCTCGGTCTGTCGCAGCTGCAGCGCGTTCTTGAAAAACTGCTGGCGGTGCGTACCAGCCTGCTGTTCACCAACACACGCGCCCATGCCGAACTGTGGCATCAGGCGCTGTCGGCGGTATGGCCGGAAGATCCGGACACGCTCGCGCTGCATCATGGTTCCCTCGATCCTGCGTTGCGCCGCGCCGCGGAAGAAGGTCTGCGCGAAGGCCGGCTGCGCTGCGTGGTCGCCACCTCCAGCCTGGATCTGGGGGTGGATTTCCCCAGTGTCGACCAGGTGCTGCAGATCGGCAGCCCCAAGGGCATCGCACGGTTGCTGCAGCGCGCGGGGCGCGCCAAACATCGCCCCGGCGAATCCGGACACATCGTGTGCGTCCCCTCGCACGCGCTGGAGCTGGTGGAATACGCGGCTGCGCGGCGCGCGCTGGCCCACGGCCACGTCGAAGCACGCCGGCCGCTGCGCTTGTCGCTGGATGTGTTGGCGCAGCATGCGGTGAGCTGTGCACTCGGCGGCGGCTTCGATCCGGACGTGCTGTTGGAGCAGGTGCGGCGCACGCACGCGTTCGCCGGGCTGGACCGCGCGCACTGGGAGGGCGTGCTGGAGTTCATCGTGCAGGGCGGCCGCGCGCTGTCGCAGTACCCGGATTTCCACAAGGTCGTGCGCGATGACGATGGCATGTACCGCGTGCATGACCGACGCGTCGCGCTGCGGCACCGGCTGTCGATCGGCACCATCACCAGCGATGGCAGTGTCATGGTGCAGTTCCTGCGCGGCGGCCGGCTCGGTGCGGTGGAAGAACAGTTCCTCAGCCGGCTGCGGCCCGGTGATCGCTTCCAGTTCGCCGGCCGCCTGCTTGAACTGGTGCGGCTGGAGAATCTGACCGCCTACGTGCGCAAGGCGCGGGGCGGCGATGGCGTTGTGCCGCGCTGGCAGGGCGGGCGCCTGCCACTGTCCGAGGCCCTGGGCCACGAGATGGAGGCTGTGCTGGCCAGCCCGCCGGACAGCCCGGAGATGCGCTGGCTGGCACCGCTGCTGGCACTGCAGACGCGCCTGTCGGCCCTGCCCGGGCCGGCGCTGCTGCTGGTGGAACACGTGCGCCGTCGCGAAGGCCAGTTCGTGTTCGTGTATCCCTTCGCCGGGCGCCAGGTCAATGAAGGGCTGGCCGCGTTGATGGCATTGCGCTGGACACGCCTGCAGACCAATACGTTCGGCTATGCGGCCAACGACTATGGGTTCGTGCTCGCACCGGCGCGCCCGGTCGAGCTCGATGCGGCGCGCGTGCGCAGCTTGCTGTCACCGGAGGGACTGCTCACCGATCTGCGCGAAAGCCTCAACCTGGGCGAACTGGCCCGCCGTCAGTTCCGCGACATCGCGCGCGTGTCGGGCATGCTGGTCCCTGCACTGCCCGGGCGTACACCGCGCAGCCTGCGCCAGCTGCAGGCCTCCAGCGGGCTGCTGTACGACGTACTGCGCCAGCACGATCCGGATCACATCCTGCTGACGCTGGCCGAACACGAAGTGCTGCACGATCAACTCGATCTTGAAAGCCTGGCCCGCGCATTGTCGTCCTGCCAGGCACGCACGCTGAGCGTGCAGCACCCCACCAGCCTGGGGCCGCTGTCCTTCCCGCTCTGGGCCGAACGGCTGCGCGGCCAGCTCAGCAACGAAGACTGGAAGACCCGCGTCCTGCGCGCTGCACAGCAACTGGAGAAGCGCCATGGCGCCTGAACTGCCGATCACCCTCGCCGGCGAAGCCGTCCATCTGCTCGGCGCGCGTGCGCTGCATTGGCCGGCGCGCAACGCGCTGTTGATCGCTGACCTGCATCTGGGCAAAGCGGACCTGTTCCGGCGGTCGGGCATCGGCCTGCCCAGCGGCGGCACGTCCGATGATCTGCTGCGGCTAGGCGCAATGGTGCACAGACACGATGTGCGCCGTCTGTGGATCCTGGGCGATGTGCTGCACGGTGCCGCGCATCGTTCGGCCTGGTACCGGCAGTGGCAGGGGTGGCGCGAGCAGCATCCCCAGCTGTGGATCGGTGCGCTCGAAGGCAATCACGACCGGGTATTGCCCAAGGCCGACCTGGGGATCGAACTGCTGGGCGAGCGCGTGCAGGAGGGCCCCTTCCTGCTGCGCCATGCACCACAGCGTCAAGCCGGCCTGCATGTGCTCTGCGGCCATCTGCACCCGCTGGCGCGCCTGCCCGGCATGCAGCGGCGGTGGCCGTCGTTCTGGATGCGCGAGGGAATGACGATCCTGCCGGCGTTTTCCGGATTCACTGCCGGCATCGCACCGGTGCTCGGTGCCGGCGAGCAGCTGGTCGCCTGTGTCGAAGACCAGGCGATCGCGTTGCCGGCGCGCTGATCGGGCAGCGCGCGACGGCAGTGACGCAGCGAGGTTGTCTGGATCAGGCCGCCGAGGCCAACAGGTTCGGCATCAACCGGATATCCGGCGCATTCGGATTGGGCCGCACGGGTTGCCGTTGGATCGTGGTCAACATGTCATGCGCGGCGGCACGGATGCGCGGGTGATGCTCCGGCGCAGCGTGCGTGATGAGGCTGCTCACATGGAACTCGAACACGTCTTCCATCACGTCCGGCTGATCCTCATGCAGCATCTGCAGTAGTCCGCGCAGTTTGCGGATTTCACTTTCCAGAGTTTCGGCCGAGAACAGCATTTCAATCTCCTTGGGTTGCGATCGGTCCAACGGACCGTAGGTCGCAAACGCAGCACCACCGTATCACTCCGCCGTCGCGGGCCTCCAAGCGATCAGGAATCGGACAGCGCAGTGGCGTAAGCAGCACGACGCACGTGAGTACGACACGCAGGCGCTGCGTTTGCCACGTTGTTGTCCCATGCGGGCGGTGAGTCCACCGTCAATGAATGTTATTCACACCTTCACATGGGCGCGCATGCACTGCTACACGGCGTTATCAGTTCATGCCGTCGCGGGAGTGCGCGTCGTGCAGGGCCTGCATCGCCTGCATGAACCCGGGCGACAGCGGCAAGCGTCCGAGCCAGCCCTGCTGGGTTCCACTGAGCACGCGCAGCATGTGCCCGCGCCCGCCGGGCACGCGGCCCATCGGCTGGAACAGCACATCCCGTGCGCGCGCCAAGCCATCCCGTTCGGACTGGAACAACGGAGTCAGCCAGCGGCTCCAGTACTGGTAGATCGCTACGTGCGCGCGGCGCCGTGCCTGGTAGGCCTGCAGCGCACTATCGCGGTCGGCATGCGCGCGCAGTGCCTCGCGCAGTGCCATGGCATCCATCAGCGCCATGTTCACGCCCTGGCCCAGCTGCGGGCTCATCGCGTGGGCCGCATCCCCGACCAGCACCAGCCGCTCGCGGTGCCAACGCGACAGCACCGCGTCCCGGTATCCGGCACGGGCCAGCTGCGTCGGCTCGCGCACACCCACCAGCCGCTCATGCGCCTGCGGCCACAGCGCGGCGATCTCATCGAGCCAGCGCGCCATGCCGTCACGCTCCCACTGTGCGAACTGATCGCGTGGCAGGCTCCAGAAAAAGCTCAACTGCGGCGCGTCGTCACCCGGCCGTGTGCCTACCGGCAGCAGCCCGATCATCTTGCGCGCGGCGACGTAGCGTTGCCGCAGTTCATCCACGTGCGGCCAGTCGCCGCGCGGCAGCAGGCACCACAGCGCGCCCCACGGGTACTCGCGGTCCAGCGATGTGCCCTGCACCTGCGCGCGCAGCGACGAGGCGGCGCCATCGGCCGCGATCACCAGATCGTACGGCCCATGCCAGCGCCCGTCTGCGTCGCGTACGCGCCCCTGCGCGGTGTCCACCTCGACGATGGCGGTATCGGCCTGCAGGTTGCCGGGCTGCTCCCACGCCTCGGCCAGCAGCGAGAACAATGCGCCCCGCTGCATGCCTACGCCGTGCAGCGCCGGATTCAACGGGGCGTAGCGCATGTCCATCACCGCGCGTCCGCACGGCGTCTCGCCGTACAGGCGGCGCACGGCAGCGCCGTGACGGAGGACCGCCGGCAGCAGTTCCATCTGCCAGAGCACGTCCAGGCCGGTGGGCTGCAACAGGAAGCCGGCACCCACCGGACCAGGGCGTGCAGCACGCTCGAACACGTGCACCTGGTGATGATCGCGTGAAAGCAGGATGGACAACGCTTGGCCGGCGGTGCCGTAACCGACGATGGCGATGGTGCGACGAAGGGTCATGCGCGGACTCACTGATGAAAAAAAACCCCGCCGAAGCGGGGTTTTCAATGCGCAGCTGAAAAAATCACTCAGCCGGCACGATGTTCGAGGCTTGGGCGCCCTTCGGGCCCTGGGTCACGTCATAGGTGACCTTCTGGCCTTCCTGCAGACTGCGGAAGCCCTTGGAGTTGATCGCGGAGAAGTGCGCGAAGACGTCGGCGCTGCCGTCCTCCGGCGAGATAAAGCCAAATCCCTTGGCGTCGTTGAACCACTTGACGGTACCGTTCGGCATGGTAATGCGAGACCTTCTTCTATGAATGGGTGGTGTACGCTCAACCAGCGCACTGGCGGAGTATGCAAACCTTGTACGGTAATGACAATCACCCCCGTGCCAATTCACCGATCAATTCGGGCAGACCGGAGGAGGCGGCATCCACATTGGCCAGCACTTCGGCCATCGTGATTTCATCGCCATCGCCACAGCCGGCGGCCCAGTTGGCCACGATCGCCAGGCAGGCGTAGTCCAGGCCCAGCTCACGGGCGAGGCTGGCTTCGGGCATGCCGGTCATGCCGACCAGATCACACCCATCACGGCGCATGCGCGCGATTTCCGCATTGGTTTCCAACCGCGGGCCCTGGGTGGCGCCGTAGCAGCCGCCGTCCTGCAGGCGCACACCGGTCACCTTTGCCGCGGCCAGCACCTTGCTGCGCAGCATCGGCGTGTACGGGTGGCCGAAGTCCACGTGCAGCACGTCGGTGCCCGGCTCTTCGCACAGGGTGGAGATGCGGCCCCAGGTGTAATCGATCAGCTGGTCCGGGCAGGCCAGCACGCGCGGGCCGAACTGTTCGGTGATCCCGCCGACCGTATTGAGCGCGAGCACGCGCTGCGCGCCGATCTGCTGCAGCGCGGCGAGGTTGGCGCGGTAATTGATCTTGTGCGGCGGCAGCGAGTGGCCTTCACCGTGGCGGGCCAGGAAGGCCACGCGCTGGCCCAGCAGCGTGCCGACGCGGATCGGACCGGACGGCGTGCCGTAACGGGTCTGGACCTGGTGACTGCTCACGTCATCGAGCTGGGCCAGCTTGTAGACCCCGGTGCCGCCGATCACGGCAAGAGAAATGTGCTCCATCATTCCTTCATCGCGTAGATGGCCGGCACGCAGCGCAGCGTCTCGTTGACGTCCATGCCGAAACCGAACACATAGCGGTCCGGCAGGTCGATGCCGGCGTAGTCGGCTTTGACGTCCGGCAGCGCGCGGTCGTGCAGCTTGACCGTCAGCGCGGCGATGCGCACGTCGGTGGCGCCCTGCTCCAGGCACCAGGTGCGCACGCCCTGCAGGGTGTAACCCTCGTCGAGGATGTCATCGACCAGCAGCACGCGGCGGCCGAACAACGCGGTGGCCGGCTTGTGCTTCCAGACCAGATCGCCGCCGGTGGTTTCACCGCGGTAGCGGGTAGCGTGCAGGTAATCGAACTGCACGTCCTGGCCACGTGCGCCCAGTTCCAGCGCGAGCTGGCCGGCGAACGGCAGCGCGCCGTGCATGATCGACAGGAACAGCGGGACCTCGCCCTTGTAATCGCGCGCGATGGCGTCGGCGATGCCAGCGATGGCCTTGTCGATGGTGGGACGGTCGACCAGCAGGTCGGCCTGGGCCAGGGCCTGGGAAATGGTGAGGTTGGGCATCAGACGGTTCTTCCAAGGGTGTCAAGCAAACGGGATTGGGTGGTGCCGTGGCGGGAATCGGCCAGCAGGCCGTCCCAGCCCAGCGCGCCGCGGCCGATCAGGCCGAGCAGCGCAGCGGTGTTGAGGGTGCGGCCTTCGACCGCGCGCAGTGATTCTTCCACCAGTTCGGGGTGGCAGACCAGCACCACGTCGCAGCCGGCGTCCAGATGCGCGTCCACGCGCGCCTTCACGCCACCGGCGGAGAACGAGGCGGCCATGCCGATGTCATCGGAGAAGACCACGCCGCGGAAGCCCATCTGTTCGCGCAGGATCTGCTGGATCCAGCGCGGCGAGTAGCCGGCCGGCTCCGGCGCGACCTGCGGGTAGACCACGTGGGCCATCATCACGGCATCGGCGCCGGCAGTGATGCCGGCCGCGAACGGGATCAGGTCCAGCGCGCGCAGTTCATCCAGCGAACGCGGGTCGCTGGCGTCATGGAAATGGGTGTCTTCCCGCACGCTGCCGTGCCCGGGGAAATGCTTGAGCGTGGCGGCCATGCCAACGCTGTGCATGCCACGCACATAGGCGGCGGTGAACGCAGCAACCACCTGCGGGTCCGCGCTGAAGGCGCGATCGCCGATGGCCAGGTTGCCACGGCCCAGATCGACCACCGGGGCGAAGCTGAGGTCCACACCGCTGGCGCGCACTTCGCTGGCCATCAGCCAGGCGTGCTGCTCGGCCAGGGCCAGCGCAGCCTCGCGATCCGTGGCATACAGCGCATCGAAGCCCTGCAGCGGCGGCAGCGCGCTGTACCCTTCACGGAAGCGCTGCACGCGCCCGCCTTCCTGGTCCACGCAGATCAGCTGCGGGCGCGGTGCAGCGGCGCGGATGGCCGCGGACAGCTCGGCCACCTGCTCGCGCGAGGCGAAGTTGCGCTTGAACAGGATGACGCCGGCCACGGCGTCGTGCTGCAGCCATTCGCGTTCCTGGGCGGTAAGTTCGGTCCCGGCAACGCCGATCACCAGCATGGGGTGTCTCCAATACGGGGCGCCACCATGGCGCACTGCCGCATTGTCGCAGAACCCGCGCGCAGCGTCAGACCTCGCAGCCGTCCGGGCCGCAGCGATCGCCCTGCCCGGCAGCGCCTGCCGGTGGGCTTTCCGCCGCGATCTGGCGCAGCGCCTGGGCGAAGGCTTCCGGCGGCTGGGCGCCCTGGATGGCGTATTTGTCGTCGATCACAAAGGTGGGCACCGACTGAATGCCGAACCGCTGCGCCTGTGCCAGCTGCGCCTGGATCTCCGCCAGCCCTTCTTCGCCGGCCAGCAGGGCGGTGATCCGTTCGGCGCCCAGGCCACCGGCGGCGCCGGCGTCGATCAGCGTCTGCGGGTCCGCCAGGTTCCGGCCCTCTGCGAAATGCGCGCGGAACAGCGCCTCGCCAACGGCCGCCTGCACGCCTTCACGCCCGGCCAGCCACATCAGGCGGTGCGCCGGCAGCGTGGTGACCCGGACCTGGCCCTGGTCGAAATCCATCGGCAGGCCTTCGGCGCGCGCCGCGGTCTGGGTCTGGGTGAGGATCTGTTCGGTGCGCTCGGCACTGCCGAACTTGGCCGCATACGCCTGACGCAGCGGGACCGGGGTCGTACCCGCGTCGGGGTCGAGCAGGAACGGGTGCCAGTGCACCTCCACCTCAGGGGCGTCTTCGCCGAGCGACGCCAGGCCCTGCTGGAACCGGTGCTTGCCGATCCAGCACCAGGGGCACACCACATCCGACCAGATATCGATTTTCATCTGGCCAGATTGTGGGCCGGGAGGAAGGTTTACAAGGGCGGCAGGTCAGCCGCGTTCAGCGCTGGACCAGCGTGAAAACGGGTGCGCGGCCAAGGCCAGGTTGTAGTAGCGCACCTGGTCGGTGACTTCCTCACCCGCCCAGTCGGGCAGCGTGACCGCCTGCTCGGCGTGCTCAAGCTCCACTTCGGCCACCACCAGCCCGGCGTTCTCGCCCAGGAACTCGTCCACCTCCCAGAGCAGCCCGTCGTGCTCGACCAGGTGCCGGCGCTTGTCAATCAGCCCGCCGACGCACAGCGCCAACAGCGCGCGCGCGTCCTCCACCGGGATCGGATAATCGAACTCCTGCCGGGTGTGCCCGATCTCGCGCGACTTCATGTTGAGGAACGCCTGTTCGCCCTGGATGCGCACGCGCACCGAAGCTTTCTGCGCGCCACTGTCCAGCGAAGCGGTGTCGTTGAGATAGCCCTGCGCCATCGGTATCACCGCGTGCGCGGCGGTCCGCCAGCCTTCACCGGTGACGAGGTATTTGCGTTCGATTTCAATGCCCATGCGCACAGTATGCGGCGATCAGCGCAATGCGACCACGGCCGGCCTCTATACTGCCCGGCTGCCCTGCAAGGACGCCTCCATGAAGCCCCTCTTCCCTGCCCTGCTGCTGACGCTACTGCCGCTGGGCACGCTCGCCGCCACGCCGCCCACGCCTGCACAGATCGAGGCGGCGGTGATGGCGATGGTCGACGCGGAGAAGAAACCGGCCGCCTCCCCCCAGGACCTGTTGCTGCAGTCGATGTATACCCCGCGTGGGTTCGAGCCTGGCCCGTGCTTTGCCAGCACCGCGGTCGCCGGCGCTTACGAGTGCCTGGTCGGCATGGAGATCGGCCTGAAGAACCGCTACCGGATGCTGCGCTTCATCCCGCAGGGCATGGGCTGGGCGATGCAGCGGGCCGATGTCGACGCGCCGGTTCCCCCACGTGAGCGTGTCCGCGCGCTGCTCAACGCGCAGCTTGATCGCCGTGCCGCGTCCATCGACGACGCCGCCACCCGCGAGGAACTGCGGGCGTTCCAGCAGCGGCTGCAGATCCTGGCGATCGAGAACTGCGAACTGCGCAGCACGCAGGTGCCGGAGATCCGCTGCGATGTCACCGCTGGGGATGACAGCGAGCGCGGCACCGACCAACAGACCTATGCGTTCGACGCACAGGGCCAGTGGCAGAATGCCGCGCCGGAGGACGGGCGCTGATCAGCGCTTTTCGAACACCGCGATGCTTTCCACGTGCGCGGTGTGCGGGAACATGTCCATCGCGCCGGCCGAGACCAGGGTGAACCCCTGCTCGTTGACCAGGTAACCGGCGTCGCGCGCCAGCGAGCCCGGATGGCAGCTGACGTAGACGATGCGCTTGAACTGCTTCAGCGGCAGCTGCTGCAGCACTTCGATGGCGCCCGAGCGCGGTGGATCCAGCAGCAGCTTGTCGAAGCCCTGGCGCATCCACGAGGCCTGGCGCTGGTCCTGGGTGAGATCGGCGGCATGGAACTCGGCATTCTCCAGCCCATTGCGCACCGCGTTCTCACGCGCACGCGCCACCAGGCCGGCATCACCTTCCACACCGACCACGTTGCGCACGGTGCGCGCCAACGGCAGGGTGAAATTGCCCAGACCGCAGAACAGATCCAGCACGCGCTCGTCCGGGCCGGCATCCAGCAGGGCCAGCGCATGCGCGATCATCTGCACATTGAGCTTGGCGTTGACCTGGATGAAGTCCAGCGGGCGGAATGCCAGCTCGACATCCCACGGTGCCAGCTTGAACGACAGTGGCACTTCGGCCGGCCACAGCGGGTGCACCGATTCCACGCCACCGGGCTGCAGCGAGATCGCAAAGCCGTGTTCCTGCCCGAAGGCGGTCCATGCGGCACGGTCGGCCTCGCTGAGCGGCTGCATGTGACGGATGGTCAGGACGATCGCGTCATCCCCGGCGATGAATTCGATCTGGGGGATATCGCGTTTGCCATCGAGCGTTTCGATGAACTCGGAGAGCACGCCGACCTTCATGCCGATCTCCGGGATGACGGTCAGGCACTGGCTCAGGTCCGCGACGAAGCGCGGATCCAGTTCCCGGAAGCCGACCAGGGTCTTGTCCTTCTTCTCCACGCGGCGCACCGAGAAGCGGCCCTTGCGGCGGTAGCCCCAACTGTCGCCGACCAGCGGCGGCAGCACGGTGCCCGGGGTGACGTGGCCGATCCGGGTCAGGTTGTCGATCAGCACCCGCTGCTTGGCCACGATCTGCTGCGACTCTTCCAGGTGCTGCAGCACGCAGCCGGCGCAGACGCCGAAATGCGGGCAGCGCGGGGTCACCCGCTGCGGTGAGGCCTGTACGACCTCGATGGTGCGGGCTTCATCGAAATGACGATTGCGTGCGGTCGGCTCGGCGGTCACCACCTCGCCCGGCAGCGCGCCGGTGATGAAGGTGACCTTGCCACCCTCGCCGTCGCGGCGGGCAACGCCGCGGCCGTCATGGCTGAGGTCGAGGATGTCGGTCTGGAAAGGGGTTCGGTTGAGGCGGGAGCGGGTTCGGGCCACGTGGCAACAGGCTGCGGGCAAAAAGGGTGCGTATTGTCGCAGATACCAACTGCCAACTGACTTGCCGCCGGCTGAAACCGCTTGCAGGTCGGGACTTCGCGTTTAATATGGAGGCAGCTGACATGGAGGCAGCCCCAATGCAGATGACCCCGAGGGATCCCATGCCCCGATTCCTGCTCGTCGAGGACGACACCATCAGCCGCGGCTTCTTCAAGGCCGCGCTGGAGACCCTGCCGGCGCAGGTGGATACCGCCGATTCCCTCGCCACGGCCATGGACCGCGCCCGCGGCAACCAGCACGACCTGTGGCTGATCGACGTCAACCTGCCTGACGGCAATGGCACCCAGCTGCTGCAGGAACTGCGCCGCTCGCGGCCGGACACCCCGGCGCTGGCGCATACCGCCGACGGCGACACCTCGATCCATTCGCGGCTGCGCGATGCCGGCTTCAGTGAAACCCTGGTCAAGCCGCTGAGCCGTGAGCACCTGCTCAAGGCCGTCCGCCGCGCGTTGGTGCACACCGCTGGCAGCCTGTCCGCCCCGCCGCTTGCCGAGTCCGGGGATGTGGAGGGCGAGCGCCAGGACTGGGACGAAACCACGGCCCTGGCCGCGCTGAATGGGCAGCGCCATCACCTCATCGCGCTGCGCGAGCTGTTCCTGGCCGAGTTGCCGGGGGTCCGTGACGCAGTGGCGCAGGCCTTGCGCGATGACGATGTGCGGGCCCTGCGCGGGCAGTTGCATCGGCTGCAGGCCAGTTGCGGGTTCGTCGGCGCTGCGCGCCTGGCGCGGGCCGTTCGTCAGCTGCACCAGGCTCCGGAGTCGACCGGCGCGCAGAGCCGCTTCCGTGTAGCGGTCGACGCCCTGCTACAGTAAGCACGGGGCGGCAGCGGCCCGCCTGCGCTTACGTGCGCCGTCGGGCCAGGTCCTCCAGCATTTCCCAGGATTTCAGCCCCCGCCCGCCCAGATGGTGCATCAGCACTGCGCGCATCGGCCGGCGCAGGCTGCCCAGATCCTCGGGCCCCGGCAGTTCATCGGCGGCCAGCGCCAGCAGCGCGCTGCCGGTGGCGGTGCCACGGCGCTGATCCACACCGCGGTCGCTGAGCAGCCGGCGCGGCCCCTCCTGCGGGTCCAGCTCATAGCGTGCGGCCGGGTCGACCGGCTCCTCATCGCTGCCATGCAGCAGATCGAAGCCGAAGCCCAAGTCCTCCAGCAGGTCGCGTTCGAAACGACGCAGGGTCCAGGCCAACGGCTCGCCATCGCGCAGCCGTGCGCGGACCTGCGCGTAGTGGTCGTAAAGCTCCGGCAGCGGATCCTGGCGGGGCGCCAGCCGCATCAGCAGTTCGTTGATGTAGAACCCGGCCAGCATCGCCTGGCCGGTCAGGCGTGGCGCAGCGTCCAGGGCTTCGGCCCCGCGCAGCTGGGCCAGCTCGCCCCGCTGCACGGCGGTCAGGCGGATCCACTGCAATGGCTGCAGGGCCGCACGCAGCGCCTGGCTGCGCGGGCTGGACACGCCCCGGGCAAGCACCCCGATCCGGCCGTACTGCTCGGTCAGCACCTCGACCAGCAGGCTGGTTTCCCGCCACGGGCGGGCGTGAAGCACGAACGCCGGCTCATCCTCGATGCGCATGGTTCAACCGCCCGGGGCTGAGGTGGCCGGCTTATTCGTAGCCGAACGCCTTGAGCGCGGCTTCGTCGTCGGACCAGCCTTCGCGCACGCGCACCCAGGTCTCCAGGAAGACCTTGGCGCCGAACAGGCGTTCCATCTGCAGGCGCGACTTGGCGCCGATCTCCTTCAGGCGGGTACCGGCCTTGCCGATCACGATCGCCTTCTGGCCTTCGCGTTCGACCCAGATCACCGCACCGATGCGCAGCAGGTTGCCGTCTTCGACGAAGCGCTCGATCTCGACCGTGGTCGCGTACGGCAGTTCTTCGCCCAGCTGGCGCATCAGCTGCTCGCGCACCAGCTCACCGGCGAGGAAGCGCTGGCTGCGGTCGGTGATCTCGTCTTCACCGAACATCGGCGGGGCTTCCGGCAACAGCTTCATCAGGTCGCGGACCAGCGACTCCAGGCCGTTGCGCTTCTGCGCCGAGATCGGGTGCACCGCCGCGAACGCGCGGCCCTCGGTGACCTGCTGCAGGAACGGCAGCAGGGCGCCCTTGTCCTTCAGGCGGTCGATCTTGTTGACCACCAGCACCACGGGGATGCCCGAGTCGCTGAGCACATTGAAGGCCAGGGTGTCTTCGTCATCCCAGCGGCCGGCTTCGATCACCAGCATGCCGGCATCCACGCCCTCGAGCGAGCCGCGCGCGGCGCGGTTCATCACCCGGTTCATGGCGCGCTTCTGCGCACGGTGCAGGCCGGGGGTGTCCACCAGCACGATCTGACCTTCCGGGTAGCTGGCAATGCCCAGCAACCGGTGCCGGGTAGTCTGCGGGCGGTTGGAGACGATGCTGACCTTGGCGCCCACCAGGGCGTTGGTCAGGGTGGATTTGCCGACGTTGGGGCGGCCGATGACGGCCACGCTGCCGGAACGATGGGGGGTTGCTTCGTTCACTTGGAATCCAGTTGCTCAAGGGCGGCGGCAGCCGCTTGTTGTTCGGCCAGCCGTCGCGAGGCACCTTCGCCTTCGGTGCTGACAGCGGGGTCGGTTACGCCGCAGCGTACCCGGAAGGTCTTGGCGTGATCGTCACCCGATTCTGACACCAGCTCGTAGAGCGGCAGCGCCTTCTGTCGGGCCTGCAGCCATTCCTGCAGGCGGGTCTTGGGGTCTTTCTCGGGCTTGCCGGTGGCCGGCAGGGCCTGCATCGAGGCACTGAACCACGGCAGCACCACCGTGCGGCAGGCGGCGAAGCCGGCATCGAGGTAGATCGCCGCGACCACGGCCTCGAGCGCATCGGCCAGGATGGAGTCGCGGCGGTGGCCGCCGGTCTTCATCTCGCCAGGCCCCAGGATCAGGCGGTCGCCCAGCTGCAGTTCGCGCGCGATCACCGCCAGCGCGCCTTCGCGCACCAGTTCGGCACGGGCACGGGTCAGCGCGCCCTCGTCGGCCTTGGGCCAGCGTTCGTAGAGCGCCTGGGCCACCATCATGTTGACGATGCTGTCGCCGAGGAATTCCAGCCGCTCATTATTGGGCGTGCCGGCGCTGCGATGCGTCAGCGCCTGCTGGAGCAGGCCCGGATCGTTGAAGGCGTGACCGATCAGGTCACCGCGTTGGAAGGTCTTAGTCGGCACCGCTACGGGTCAATTCCTGGTTTGAATCAAATTTGCCCACCACGTCCAGGTTGCCGATCATTTCACGGCGCACTTCGTAGTAGACCTTCATGTTCCAGCCGCCATCGATGCGATCGAACTTCACGTCGGCGGGTTTCACGTTCTCGGAGTAATTGATGTACAGGCGCTTGAAGAACATCTCCTGGATGCGGCGCGGCTCCATGTTGCCCACGCCCGGCTCCTTGGCCAGGCTCTTCATCGCCGAACGGACGGCGTAGTACTCCTGGTACATCGGGAACAGCTTCATCCCGATGTACAGGAAGAAGGCGACCACGATCAGCACCACCAGGAACGAGGTCAAGGTGATGCCGCGCTGCGATGTCATGTTCTTCATTGCGTTCTCCCCAGATACGCGTGTGCCATGAATCAATGAATGGCCGTGCCGATCCGCGACGGTTCGAAGCCGTCCTTGCAGAACCAGCCCGAGCAGTTCAGCCAGATCAGGAAGGCCTTGCCGCGGAGATTCTCCTCCGGCAGCAGGCCCCAGAAGCGGCCGTCGTCGCTGTTGTCACGATTGTCGCCCATGACCAGGTACTTGCCGGCCGGGACCGTCCACTGCCCTTCACCACGGGCGTAATCGGTCTCGAGCACGGTATGGGTGCGGCCCGGCAGGTGCTCGACCAGCAGCGAGCTGCCCTCGCCCTGACCGTTGTGGCCCGCGTACAGGCCCTTGTTGTCGTACTTGAGCGGCTCGCCGTTGAGGATCAGGCCGTTGCCCTGGAACTCGATCTGGTCGCCCGGCACGCCGATCACGCGCTTGATGAAGTTCTCGCCCTTGGCCGGATCGTTGTCCGAGTGGCCCGGGAAGTGGAACACCACCACGTCGCCACGCTTGGGCTCACCGAACGGGACCACCTTGGCGTTGTTGAGCGGCAGGCGCAGGCCGTAGGAGAACTTGTTGACCAGGATGAAATCGCCGATCAGCAGGTTGGGCATCATCGAGCTGGACGGGATCTTGTACGGCTCGGCGATGAAGCTGCGCACCACCAGCACGATCGCCAGCACCGGGAAGAACGCCCGCGCGTAATCGACCATCACCGGCTCGGTGTCCAGCAGGCCGGCGCGCTGGGCGCGGCGCTTGGCGAAGTACAGCTTTTCGGCCAGCAGGATCAGGCCCGAGGCCAACGTCAGTACGACCAGGAGGAGCTCAAACAATTTCATGCAGTGTCCTTGGGAACGATTGCAGCGGTGTGGTGTGCCCCTGCGCGCCTGGCGACACCGATCCGGTGCCGCCTGCCGCCGCCGGGAAAGCCATCCGGCCTTACTTGTCCATCTGCAGCACGGCCAGGAAGGCTTCCTGCGGGATTTCCACGCGGCCGACCTGCTTCATGCGCTTCTTGCCTTCCTTCTGTTTCTCGAGCAGCTTCTTCTTGCGCGAAACGTCGCCACCATAGCACTTGGCCAGCACGTTCTTGCGCATCGCCTTGACCGTGGTGCGCGAGATGATCTGCGACCCGACGGCGGCCTGGATGGCCACGTCGAACTGCTGGCGCGGGATCAGATCCTTCATCTTCTCGCACAGCTCGCGGCCACGGCGGTCGGCATGGCTGCGGTGCACGATCAGCGACAGCGCGTCGACCTTGTCGCCGTTGATCAGCACGTCCACGCGCACGAACGGGCCGGCATCGAAACGCACGAAGTGATAGTCCAGCGAGGCGTAGCCACGGCTGACCGACTTGAGCTTGTCGAAGAAGTCCAGCACCACCTCGGCCATCGGCAGCTCGTAGCTGATCTGTACCTGGCTGCCCAGGTAGTTGATGCCGATCTGGCTGCCGCGCTTTTCTTCGCACAGCTTGATGATGTTGCCGATGTACTCCTCGGGCGTAAGCACGTTGGCGCGGATGATCGGCTCGCGGATCTCATCGACCATGTTCACCGGCGGCAGCTTGGCCGGGTTGTCCATGTTGATGATGGTGCCGTCGGTCTTGAGCACTTCATAGACCACGGTCGGCGCGGTGCTGATCAGGTCCAGGTTGTACTCGCGCTCCAGGCGCTCCTGCACGATTTCCATGTGCAGCATGCCCAGGAAGCCGCAGCGGAAGCCGAAGCCCATCGCCTCGGAGCTTTCCGGCTCGAAGCGCAGCGCGGCATCGTTCAGGCGCAGCTTGTCCAGCGCTTCGCGCAGGTCCGGGTAATCCTCGGCATCGACCGGGAACAGGCCGGCGAACACGCGCGGCTGCATTTCCTGGAAGCCCGGCAGCGGCTTGGCGGCCGGATCGGCGGCCATGGTCAGGGTGTCGCCGACCGGCGCGCCGTGCACGTCCTTGATGCTGGCCGTCACCCAGCCCACCTCACCGGCGTTCAGTGCCGGCAGCACCTTGCGCTTGGGGGTGAACACGCCGACGTTGTCGACCTGGTGGTTGCGGCCGGTGGACATCACCTGCAGCTTGTCGCCGGCCTTGATCTGGCCCTGCATCACGCGCACCAGCGAGACCACGCCGAGGTAGTTGTCGAACCACGAGTCGATGATCAGCGCCTGCAGCTTGTCGGTATCGCGCGGTACCGGCGGCGGGATGCGATGCACGATCGCTTCCAGCACATCGCCCACGTTCAGGCCGGTCTTGGCACTGACTGCCACCGCATCGGTGGCATCGATGCCGATCACGGCCTCGATCTCGGCCTTGGCACGGTCGATGTCGGCGGTGGGCAGGTCGATCTTGTTGATCACCGGCACCACTTCCAGGCCCTGCTCGACGGCCGTGTAGCAGTTGGCCACGGACTGCGCTTCCACGCCCTGGGCCGCATCGACCACCAGCAGCGCGCCTTCGCAGGCGGCCAGCGAGCGGCTGACTTCATAGGAGAAGTCGACATGCCCGGGGGTGTCGATGAAGTTCAGGTGGTAGGTGTGGCCGTCTTTGGCGACGTACGGCAGCGAGACCGACTGGGCCTTGATGGTGATGCCACGCTCGCGCTCGATCGGGTTCGAGTCGAGCACCTGCGCCTCCATCTCACGGGCCTGGAGGCCACCGCAAAGCTGGATGATGCGATCGGCCAGCGTGGACTTGCCGTGGTCGACGTGGGCGATGATGGAGAAGTTGCGGATGAACCGCATCGAATCAGAAGACATAGGTGGCGGCGGCGCGTCGCGTCGTCAGGATGACTGCGGATTATCGCATGGCCGGCCCGATCCCGCGTGGGCCCGGCAGCGATTGTCGCCAACGGCCCCCCAGAAACGACCGGGCCCGCCGAAGCGGGCCCGGAAACACAGGCGGGGCGGGCTTACTGCCCGGCCTTGACCGCCACGAAGGCGCTGTTGCCGTTGGCGCGGACCAGCAACATGACCACGTCGCCCTTGCTGTAACCGCCCAGCGCCTTGTTCAGCGCGGCCACGCTGCCGACCGGGGTCCGGCCGACCTGCAGCACCACCAGGCCCGGCGAGAGGCCGGCGTCCCGCGCGGACTGGCCGTTGACCCGGGTGATGCGGACACCCTCACCCGCCGACAGGCCCAGCTGCTGGCGCTGCGCGGCGGTCAGATCCGCCACCTCCAGCCCCAGCAGGGCGTTGGCGCCGGTTTCCGGCTTGGCCGCTTCCGCGGCCGGACGGGTGGCGCCCCGCTCGGCGTCCTCGGCCAGCTCGGTCAGGGTGGCGGTGATCTCCCGCTCCTTGCCATCGCGCAGCACGCTCAGGCGCACCTTGCTGCCCGGTGGCAGCGCGCCGATGGCCGGCGGCAGGTCACTGAAGGTAGTGATCGGGCTGCCATTGACCGAGCGGATCACGTCACCCGGCTCGATGCCGGCCTTGAGCGCTGCGCTGCCCGGGACCACTTCGTTGACCAGCGCGCCGCGGCTGTCCGGCAGGCCCAGACCCTGTGCCTTGAGGCCATCGATCGGGCCGACCGCCGCACCGAGCTGACCGCGGCTGACCCGGCCGGAGGTCTTTATCTGCTCCACCGCACCCATCGCCAGATCGATCGGGATCGCGAAGCTCACGCCCATGTAGCCCCCCGAACCGGAGAGGATCTGCGAGTTGATGCCGACCACTTCGCCACGGGTATTGAGCAGCGGGCCACCGGAGTTGCCCTGGTTGATCGCCACGTCGGTCTGGATGAAGGGCACGTAGCGCTGGTCCGGGCCGCCGGTGCTGCGGCCGACGGCGCTGACCACGCCTGCGGTGACCGAGTGGTCCAACCCGAACGGCGAGCCGATCGCGACCACCCACTGGCCCGGCTTGAGCGTATTGGAATCGCCCACGCGCACGGTTGGGAGATTCTTGGCGTCGATCTTGAGCAGGGCCACGTCGTACTGCTGGTCGCTGCCAACCACCTTGGCGGTGAACTCGCGGCGGTCGCTCAACTTGACCTTTACTTCGCTCGCGTCGGCGACCACATGGTGATTGGTCAGCACGTAGCCGTCGGCGGAGATGATGAAGCCCGAGCCCATGCCGCGGCCGCGGATGCTCGGGGTGCCTTCATCGGGGCCATCGGCGCCCTGCCCCGGCATCTGGAAGTCCGGACCGAAGAAGCGACGGAAGAACTCAGGCATGTCCTGGTCGGCCGGGCCGGCCATGCGTGCCTGGCGGTTGCTGCGGGTGATAGTGGTCTCGACATTGACCACGCCCGGCCCAACCTGTTCGACCAGGTTGGTGAAGTCCGGCAGACCGCTGACCAGTTGCGGCGCAGGCGCCCGGGGGGCGGCGGCGGCCGCCGGCGCGGCAGCGGTGGCCGGCGACGGCGACTGTGCGCAGGCCACCAGCGGGAGCGTCATGGCGATCAGCGCCAGGGCATGGGTACGGATACGGGCGGTCATCAGACACGAACCTCCGGGTCAGGGAACAAAGGGGGGACGCTCCGGCAACGCGGCCGGAGCGGAACGTCAGGGCGACGATGCTCAGTCGCGGTGCCGGCGTGCGGGTTCGGCCGCGTCGGTCGACTCCTGCAGGCGCGGCTCGAACGGATAGAACGCGGCCTGCGGTGCCTGCGTGGAGAAGCTCGCATTGAGCGCGCCGCCCGCGGCTGGCGCCAGACTGGAGCGCGGCCAGGGCTTGGCCTGCAGGTTGCCGACCTCACCGAACGGGAACTGCCGCGCGGTGGCCGCCGGCATGGCCGGGGTCAGCGGTGCCTGGCTGGCGACCGCACGCTGCGGCTCGGCGCTGCGCTCGGCAGCGCTGCGCGCGGCCTGCTGGGTCCGCGTGGCGCTGGCGCTGGCGCGGCGTGCAGTGGCCACGTCCTGGCGGCGGCTGGCGGCGGCCACTGCGGCCGCCGGCACCGCCGCAACGGCGAGTGCCTGCTCGGCGGCAGACGCTTCGGTCACCGGCGCGGCAGGAAGCTCAGCCTGGCTGGCGATGATGGTGGTCGGCGCGTCCAGCGGGGCCGGGGCCGGCAGCTGTTCGCGGGTCATGAACATGGCCACGGCGGCGACGGAGGCCGCCAATGCCGCCCCCCCACCCCAGCGTCGCCAACCGCCGCGACGCTGCTGGCGGTCCTGGCTGCGCTCCACGCGCGCCTGCATCGCCGGTGCCGGCTCGGCCGCCACGGAAACGCGCACACGCTCGGCGAAATCGACCGGGGCCGGCGCGCAGGCCTGCCCGCGCAACACATCGCCGAGCATCTGCCAGCGTTCGTTGCAGCTGGACAAGGCCTCATCGTGTTCCAGCCGGCGCAGCATGAAACGGGCTTCATCGGCCGACAGCTCACCGTCGATCAACGACGACAGCTGCTGCCGGTAATGGGCGTCGAACTTATCGGGGGACGCGCCCCGGGAAACATCATTGGACATATCGTGGCTCATGCGCGGCTCTTCTCGCGGGTGGCGCTGCCCACATCGAGCAGCGGCCGAAGTTCAGTGTCGATCGCCTCGCGGGCACGGAAGATCCGCGACCGCACGGTGCCGATCGGGCACCCCATCTTCTGCGCGATTTCGTCGTAGCTCAGGCCGTCCACCTCGCGCATGGTGATGGCCGATCGCAGTTCTTCAGGCAGCGCGGCGACCGCCTTCATCACCGTCTGTTCCAGTTCCTGACGCATCAACTCGCGTTCGGGCGTGTCGGTATCGCGCAGGCGGGTGCCGCTGTCGTACTGCTCGGCGTCCCCGATCTCGATGTCATCGGTGGGCGGGCGGCGGTTGTGCGCGGCAAGATGGTTCTTGGCAGTGTTCACGGCAATCCTGTGCAACCAGGTATAGAACTGGGCGTCGCCACGGAAACTGCCGATCGCGCGATACGCGCGGACGAAAGTGTCCTGGGCCACGTCCTGACATTCACTCCAGTCCGCGATGTAGCGCCCGATCAGCGCGATGACCCGATGCTGATACTTGCGTACCAGGACATCGAACGCCCCGCTCTCGCCACGCTGCACACGTCGGACCAGCTCCAGGTCCAGCTCCTGTGGTGTTTCAACCTCGGCCATGGGGGGCCGCACTCCTGTCAGCCCAACCGACGTCGGGCAATGAGACTGCCAATCCCGGGAAAAGTTCAGCGCTCGATCACACAGCGCCGCACCAGCTTTTAACCACCGTTCCGTTAAGGTTTCCGATCCAGGCAATGAATCGGCGGTATCTCTCCCCCAGCTATAGGGATTTGACGGGGAGGAAACAACCTCTGGATCATAGCCCCCTTCTCCATACACAACCGGATGGAACGTTCCCATGCTCTCAGGCTTCGATGGGCTCCGCTTCTCGCATTGGCACCCGCAGATCCGTGACGATGGCGTCGTCGTGCTCAGCCTCGACCGCCACGACAGCAGCGTCAATGCCATGTCGCAGGACGTGCTGCTCGAACTGGGCGACCTGATCGAGCGGATCGCGATGGACCCGCCCAAGGCGGTGGTGATCCAGTCGATCAAGGCGGCCGGCTTCATCGCCGGGGCGGACCTGAAGGAATTCCAGGAATTCGACCGCCGCGGCACCGTCAATGACGCGATCCGCCGTGGCCAGAGCACCTACCAGAAGCTGGCCGAACTGCCCTGCCCGACCGTGGCGGCGATCCATGGGCATTGCCTGGGCGGCGGCACCGAGCTGGCGCTGGCCTGCCGTTACCGCGTGGCCTCCAACGATCCGTCCACCCGGATCGGCCTGCCGGAAACCCAGCTGGGCATCTTCCCGGGCTGGGGCGGCAGCTCCCGCCTGCCGCAGCTGGTGGGCGCACCGGCGGCGATGGACATGATGCTGACCGGCCGCAATCTGTCGGCCTCGGCGGCGCGCAACATCGGCCTGGTCGACAAGGTCGTCGCGCCCGCCGTACTGCTCGATACCGCGGTCTCGCTTGCACTGAAGGGCACCACCCGCCCGTTCAAGCAGCGCGCGACAGCGTGGATCACCAACACCTGGCTGGCGCGCAAGCTGCTCGCCCCGCAGATGGCCAAGCAGGTCGCCCGCAAGGCGCGCAAGGAGCACTACCCGGCGCCGTACGCGCTGATCAACACCTGGGCGCGCACCGGTGGCAGCCCGATCCAGACCCGTCTGGATGCCGAACGCCGCGCGGTGGTGAAGCTGGCCGGCACCCCGACCGCGCGCAACCTGATCCGTATCTTCTTCCTGACCGAGCGCCTGAAGGCCCTCGGTGGCAAGGACCATGGCATCCAGCACGTGCACGTGGTCGGTGCCGGTGTGATGGGCGGTGACATCGCCGCGTGGTCGGCCTACAAGGGCTTCAACGTGACCCTGCAGGATCGCGAGCAGCGCTTCATCGATCCGGCCATGGAGCGCGCGCAGGCGCTGTTCGCCAAGCGGGTGAAGGACGACAGCAAGCGCCCGGCCGTGGCCGCGCGCCTGAAAGCCGATCTCGCCGGCGACGGCGTTGCGCTGGCCGATCTGGTGATCGAAGCCATCATCGAGAATCCGGAGGCCAAGCGCGCGCTGTACCAGTCGCTGGAGCCGACGATGAAGGCCGATGCACTGCTGACCACCAACACCTCGTCGATCCCGCTGGACGAACTGCGCGACCACATCCAGCGCCCGGCGCAGTTTGCCGGCCTGCATTACTTCAACCCGGTCGCGCAGATGCCGCTGGTGGAGATCATCCATCACGACGGCATGGCCCCGGAAACCGAGCGTCGCCTGGCCTCGTTCTGCAAGGCACTGGGCAAGTTCCCGGTGCCGGTCGCCGGCACCCCGGGCTTCCTGGTCAACCGCGTGCTGTTCCCGTACATGCTCGAAGCCGCCACCGCCTATGCCGAAGGCGTGCCCGGCCCGGTGCTGGACAAGGCCGCGGTCAAGTTCGGCATGCCGATGGGCCCGATCGAACTGCTCGACACCGTCGGCCTGGACGTGGCGGCCGGCGTGGGCAAGGAACTGGCGCCCTTCCTCGGCCTGCAGGTGCCGGCCGCACTGGCGACGGTGGAACAGGGCAAGCGCGGCAAGAAGGACGGGCAAGGCCTGTACAAGTGGGAGAACGGCCGCGCGCAGAAGCCGGACGTCCCCGCCAACTACGAGGTCCCGGCCGATCTGGAAGACCGCCTGATCCTGCCGCTGCTCAACGAAGCGGTGGCCTGCCTGCACGACGGCGTCGTAGCCGACGCGGACCTGCTCGATGCCGGCGTGATCTTCGGTACCGGCTTCGCCCCGTTCCGCGGCGGCCCGATCCAGTACATCCGCGCCACCGGCGCCGATGCGCTGGTCGAACGCCTCAAGGTCCTCCAGCAGCGCTATGGCGATCGCTTCGCCCCGCGCCCGGGCTGGGACTCGCCGGTGCTGCGCGAGCCGGTGATCTGACGGGCACGGGGATGTGATACGACAACGCCACCGTGAGGTGGCGTTGTTGGTTGTGCCGCCGGGCATGCGCAGCCAGAACAACCTGTTACCGGGACAGGCCTCCCGCCCCCACACCCCGCATGCGATCCTCCCGCTCTGTCCCCGCCAGCGAGACCGCCCGCATGACGACCATCATCGCCCCCCGCATCCATGACATCGGTGGCCTGCAGGTGCGCCGCGCCGTGCCGACCCTGCAGGCGCGCAGCGTCGGGCCATTCGTCTTCGTCGACCAGATGGGCCCGGCCGTCCTTTCCCCCGGCACCGGGATCGACGTGCGCCCGCACCCGCATATCGGCCTGGCCACCGTCACCTTCCTGTGGTCCGGCGCCATCGGCCACCGCGATACCCTCGGCTCGGACCAGGTGATCCGCCCCGGCGACGTCAACTGGATGACCGCCGGCCGGGGCATCGCCCACTCCGAACGCACGCCGGCCGTCGAACGCGAGCACGACCATCCGCTGCACGGCATGCAGACCTGGCTCGCGCTGCCGAAGAACGTCGAAGAGACCGACCCCGCGTTCTACCACCATGCCGCCGCCACCCTGCCCCAGCAGCGCCGCAACGGTGCGTGGCTGCGCGTCATCGCCGGCCGTGCGTACGGCGAGGAATCCCCGGTCAAGGTGTTCGCCGACACCCTCAACGTGGCCATCGATCTGGAGGCGGACGCGGAAATCGACCTCGATACCGGCCACGTCGAACGCTCCCTCTACATCCTGGAAGGCCAGGCCCAGCTGGACGGCGTGGATGTTCCCGCGCAGCACCTGATCATTCCCGAGCCCGGTGCCCGCGGCCGCCTGCGCGCCAAGACCCCGATCAAGGCGATGCTGATGGGGGGCGAACCGCTGGACGGCCCGCGCCACCTGTGGTGGAACTTCGTCTCCAGCTCCACCGAACGGATCGAACAGGCCAAGCACGACTGGGAATCGGGTCGTTTCGGCACCATCCCCGGCGACGACAAAGAGTTCATTCCGCTGCCGTCCTATTGAGCTGAAACGACCCCATCGACCGTTCGTCGGGTGTTGACACCATCGTCACCCCCATGAACCCCGATTCAGCTACGTTGCGCCTGCCCACCCCGGGCATAACGTTGGAGCACGTCGATGAGCATGGGCAAACGTCTGGCCGCCGAGTTCCTGGGCACGTTCTGGTTGGTGTTGGGTGGGTGTGGCAGTGCCGTGCTGGCCGCCAGGTTCGGCGGTGACGGCAATCCGCTGGGGATCGGTTTGCTGGGCGTGGCGCTGGCCTTCGGTCTGACCGTGCTGACCGGCGCCTACGCCTTCGGACACGTCTCCGGCGCGCACTTCAATCCGGCGGTCAGTGTCGGCCTGTGGGCCGGCGGTCGCTTTCCCGCGCGCGACCTGCTGCCCTACATCGTGGCGCAGGTGCTGGGCGGCGCACTGGCCGGCTTCATCCTGCTGCAGATCGCCTCCGGCGCGCCCGGTTTCCAGATCGATGGCAGCCAGGCCGGTGCATTCGCCAGCAACGGCTATGGCGCGCTGTCGCCCGGTGGCTACAGCGTCGCGGCCGCCTTCCTCTGCGAGGTGGTACTCACCGCGTTCTTCCTGATCGTGATCATGGGCTCGACCCACGGCAACGCGCCGGCCGGCTTCGCCCCGATCGCAATCGGCCTGGCCCTGACGCTGATCCACCTGATCAGCATTCCGGTCACCAATACCTCGGTCAATCCGGCGCGCTCCACAGCCGTGGCGCTGTTCGCCGGGAGCGGCGCGCTCGGGCAGCTGTGGCTGTTCTGGCTGGCCCCACTGCTGGGCGGGCTGATCGGCGGCATCGTCTACAAATGGATGGGGACCGCGACCGGGCCACGCTGACATCCACCGCCGGGCGGCCCCGCACCGCCCGGCGGTGGGTGCGAAAAGATTCACCTGAAACCGTTATTTGTACACTGAGTCACATTCCGTTAAGGTCCAGATCACTCGTCCGACACTGACGGCAGCGAGTGATCCGGTACGCGCGCGGGGAATGCGCCACCACGGCCTGGGTTGTCGACGGCCACCGGAACGCCTGTCAGCGACGGACGCGATCATCGACCCTGGGGGAATGCATGAACGTTCTGCGCGCTGTCGTGTGTGTGTGTCTGCTGGTCACTGCCGGCGCCGTCGCGGCGCAGGCGACCAGCGAATGTCCGTCCCTTCCGGCCAGCAGCGGCCTGCAATGGCAGGAACTGGCCCAGCGGGATCTGATCCAGTGCAAGGCCAGCACCGCCGATGGGCGCGAAGTGCTCAGCCTGACCTTGAGTGCTCGTAATCCCGAGCTGCCGTTGAACCGCGCGCTGCGCCAGGAAAAAGGCAGCTTCGCGGGTGAAACGCTGTACTGGTACCAGCCCGATCTTGGCGGACAGAAGCCACCGGGCTACGACACCCGGCGCATCACTGTGGTCAAGTTCGACAAGAACCGCTTTGCCCAGATTGCGTTGTATGCCGGTGATCCGACCGAACTCGGTTCGCTGCAATCGCTGGCGCAGGGCATGAACCTGACGCCCTCGGCCGTCGCCGCCGGGCGTTGAGCCAGGCCGGGACGGTGCCCTGCACGCCTCCCGGACGCCGCGGGAGCGCCGGCCGCTGGCCGGCGCCTCCCACACCGCCAGGGGTCATGACGTGGCCAGCCATGCGCCGCCGGCACGGTCGCGCCTCAGAAGCGGCCTTCCTGGAAATCCACGAAGGCCTGCATCAGCTCCTGCTTGGTGTTCATCACGAACGGCCCGTGGCGCATGACCGGCTCGCGCAGCGGGCAGCCCGCCACCAGGATCAGGCGCGCACCGGTTTCACCGGCACGCAGGCTCAGCTGCTCGCCGCCGCCCAACACCGCCATTTCCTGGCGCGCCACGGCACGCGCGTCATCGCCTTCGCCGATTTCCAGCCCGCCTTCGAATACGTAGGCGAACGCGTTATGCCCGTCGGGCAGCGTGTAGCGCCAGCCCGCGCGGGCATCCAAGGTGATATCCAGGTACACCGGATCGGTGGCCGGCTGGATGATCGGCCCGACCGTGTCACCCACCCGGCCGGCGATCACCTTCACCTGCACGCCCTCGGCCGGCGCCGTCACCGGAATATGGTCCGGTGCGAACTCCTGGTACTTCGGGTCCGTCATCTTGTCGCGCGCCGGCAGGTTCACCCACAGCTGGAAGCCGCGCATCTGACCCGATTCCTGCTCGGGCATTTCCGAGTGGATCAGGCCGCGGCCCGCCGTCATCCACTGCACGCTGCCCGGCGTCAGCAGACCTTCGTTGCCGTGGTTGTCCTTGTGCCGCATGCGGCCGTCGAGCATGTAGGTGACGGTCTCGAACCCACGATGCGGATGGCTGGGGAAGCCGGCGATGTAGTCCTCGGCGCGGTCCGTGCCGAATTCATCCAGCAGCAGGAACGGGTCCAGGTCGGGCAGCGAGGGGCCGCCGATCACGCGCGTCAGGCGCACGCCGGCGCCATCGGAGGTGGCCATGCCACGGATGGTGCGCAGCACGCGCACCGGGGTTGGGCTGCTCATGGTGACTCCAGGATCGGTGAACTGCCTACAAGATGGGCGCGCGGGCCCCGCCGGCCAACCGCCACGCCCGCAACCGATTGTTCCAAGCGTGATGTTCCGACGACGTGCACGGGCATGGGCCGCGCCCACCCTACGACCAAAGTACTAGCGGCAAGCCCCCGCCATTGCATTGACCCGGTCAGTGCCAAGGCGGACTCTTACGACGATCTCCAGGGAGACGCAATCTCATGAAAGGTTTTTCGAAACTGGGTTGGGCCGTCATCGCACTGCTCGGCGCCTTTTGTCTCGGCACTGTCGCGCTGCGCCGTGGTGAGCCCATCAATGCGCTGTGGATCGTCGTCGCTGCGGTCTCCATCTATCTCATCGCGTATCGCTTCTACAGCCTGTTCATCGCCGACAAGGTGATGCAGCTCGATCCGACCCGGGCCACGCCGGCGGTGATCAACAACGATGGCCTGGACTACGTCCCGACCAACAAACACGTGCTGTTCGGCCACCACTTCGCGGCGATCGCGGGCGCAGGCCCGCTGGTCGGTCCGGTGCTGGCCGCGCAGATGGGCTATCTGCCCGGCCTGCTCTGGCTGGTAGTGGGTGTGGTCGTGGCGGGCGCGGTGCAGGATTTCATGATCCTGTTCCTCTCCAGCCGCCGCAACGGCCGCTCGCTGGGCGATCTGGTGCGCGAGGAAATGGGGCCGGTACCCGGCACCATCGCCTTGTTCGGTGCCTTCCTGATCATGATCATCATCCTGGCGGTGCTGGCGATGGTGGTGGTCAAGGCGCTGGCCGAAAGCCCCTGGGGCATGTTCACGGTCATCGCGACCATGCCGATCGCGATCCTGATGGGCGTGTACATGCGCTACATCCGCCCGGGCAAGATCGGCGAGATCTCCGTGGTCGGTCTGATCCTGCTGCTGGCCGCGATCTGGTTTGGTGGCAAGGTCGCCGCCGATCCGGTCTGGGGCCCGGCCTTCACCTTCACCGGCATCCAGATCACCTGGATGCTGATCGGCTACGGCTTCGTCGCCTCGGTGCTGCCGGTGTGGCTGCTGCTGGCCCCGCGCGATTACCTGTCCACCTTCCTCAAGATCGGCACCATCGTGGCGCTGGCGATCGGCATCCTGATCGTCATGCCGGAACTGAAGATGCCGGCCCTGACCCAGTTCGCCGCCAGCGGCGACGGCCCGGTCTGGAAAGGCGGAATGTTCCCGTTCCTGTTCATCACCATCGCCTGTGGTGCGGTCTCCGGTTTCCATGCCCTGATCGCCTCGGGCACCACGCCCAAGCTGCTCGCCAATGAGCGCCACATGCGCTACATCGGCTACGGCGGCATGCTGATGGAATCGTTCGTCGCGGTGATGGCGCTGGTGGCCGCCTCGATCATCGATCCGGGCATCTACTTCGCCATGAACGCCCCGGCGGCCGTGATCGGTCCGGATGCGGTGTCCGCTGCGGCCTACATCAGCAATACGTGGGGCTTCATCATCACCCCCGAGCAGCTGGAGGCCACGGCCGCGGCGATCGGAGAACCGACCATCCTGCACCGCGCCGGTGGCGCACCGACGCTGGCGGTGGGCATCGCGCAGATCCTGCACGAAGCGATCCCGAGCGGCAGCAACGCGATGATGGCGTTCTGGTACCACTTCGCGATCCTGTTCGAAGCACTGTTCATCCTCACCGCGGTCGATGCCGGTACCCGTGCCGGTCGCTTCATGCTGCAGGACCTGCTGGGCAACTTCATCCCGGCCCTGAAGAAGACCGAATCGTGGACGGCCAACATCATCGCCACCGCCGGTTGCGTGGCGCTGTGGGGCTACCTGCTCTATACGGGCGTGGTCGATCCCTTCGGCGGCATCCAGACCCTGTGGCCGCTGTTCGGCATCTCCAACCAGATGCTGGCCGGTATCGCGCTGATGCTGGGCACCGTGGTGCTGTTCAAGATGAAGCGTGACCGCTTCGCCTGGGTCACCGGTGTGCCGGCGGTGTGGCTGCTGATCTGCACCACGTATGCGGGCCTGATCAAGATCTTCGACAAGAACCCGGCGCAGGGCTTCCTGGCCCAGGCGCACAAGTACCAGGATGCGATCGCCACCGGCACCCTGACCGCGCCCGCCAAGACCGTCGGCCAGATGCATCAGATCGTGGTCAACGCCTACGTCAACACCGGCCTGACCGTCCTGTTCCTGTTCGTGGTGTTCTCGATCCTGTTCTATGCGATCAAGACCATCTTCATGGCCCGCCGCACGCCGCAGCGCACCGACAAGGAAACCCCGTACGTGGCGCTGCAGCCGCACCAGATGGCGGACCTGTAATGAGCACCGAACTCGTTCCTGCCGGTCAGTACCAGGCCCACCGCCGCATCTGGCGGCGCCTGGTGCAGACCGCGCGGCTGTGCTGCGGTATTCCCGACTACGACAACTACGTTCGCCACGTGCTGGAGAAGCATCCGGACCGCGTGCCGATGGACTACAAGACGTTCTTCCGCGAGCGCCAGGAGGCGCGATACAGCGGCAAGAACGGGGGGCGCTGCTGCTGACGCCGCAGCGTGCGCATGGTCCCGGCCGCGGGTTGGGACACAGATGAACAAACGGCGGCGCGAAAGCGCCGCCGTTTTTTTCAGACTGCGATCGACACTGCCTGCGGCCGCCCTCAAGCGGAACCGGCCAGCTGCCGGCACTACTGGAGCGTGAGGGGGCTCAACGTCACCTGTGCATTGTTCGCCGCGCCCATCCTTCCGGTATAGCGCTGACCGCGCTGGAGCAGGTAGAAGCTGTCCAGGTAGTCGGTATCGTTGGTGAACCAGCCGCTAGGCATTGCCTTGAGAATCGCGCCGCCGATATCAGCAATCACCGCATACTCCGGGGCGAAGGCACCCAGCGCCAGTTTCACGCCTTCAGTGAGGGCGATCAGCAGGTCTTTGTAATTGGTGTCGCCATCGTCTTCGAACAGTTGCACGTTGGCGGTGTCGAACCGGTAATTGCCCCAGATCACCAACGGCTGGCCCGGGGTGTAATCGGTCTTGTCATGGTCCAGATACGGCAGTGACACCGTGGCCATCTCCGGCTCTGCCGTGTCGATCTGCAGCCCGGACACGACCGCGAACACTTCGGCGCCGCCCAATGCCCACGGCTCGCCGTCATTGACCAGGCGGATGCGGTCGAGCCGGGTGACATCCAGAGAGCTCGCTCCATTGGCGGTCACCGTGAGGCGATCTGCCGACTGCAGCCCCCTCGCCTGCAACCCTGCATTGATCAGCGCCATGCCTTCCTGCACCGCCTGACCTGTGTCGATGTCCACGATCAGCACCGGGAAGGTCGGGGCTATCTGCGCGTCCAGCAGATGCTGACGTCCGTGCCGGTCGTAGGCGACCATCGACGTCCAGGTGCGGTCGTCTCCCGTGGGCAGCACCGCTACCCAGAGATCGGCAGGCGCCACCGCGCTCAGCACCTGCCCAGCAGGCACGAAGCTGCGGACCTGCAGCAAACTGCGCGCACCGGCCGGCAAGCCCTTGTACTGGCGGACCAGGCCATCGCGTCCAGCCAGCGTGCGCGCCGCCAGGCTGCTGCCATCCGGATCGGCCTTGGCCATGACCGAGGTCAACGGCAGCCCGCGATCGGGGTGCGCCGCCAGCGCATCGACCACGGCGTCGGCCAATGCCGGCTGACCGAGCCACGCCGCCACATCGCGCGCACTCGCCTCCGTCACCGCATGCACGTTGCCACCGTCGCCCGGTGCGGCCTGTACGGGCAGTACAGAAGCAATCATCAGTACGCCGGTGGTGACCAGCGACATCCAGGTTCCCTTCGTCTTCATCGCATTCCCTGATGGGCGCCGACTGCCATCGACAGATGGGTTCCATGCCGTGCGCGCCCGGCGCAAGGCACAGTGCATGGCGCCGGACCTTACGCGGCGGTATCAGGACGATCCGGCACCTCTTTCACACTTCATGACAAATGAAGCCATTTCTGACAGCTGGACGTGACGGTGATCCCAGACCTTTCGCACCTCAGCGGCACGTCGCCCAAAAAAGAGGCGGCCATCAAGGCCGCCCCGGGAGTCAACAACTAGGAGCGCCTGCTTACGCGCCCGCCATCCACTTCAGGATCAGCCCGGTCACATAGGCCAGGCCGGTGCCGGTGGCATAGCCCACGGTGCCCAGCAGCACGCCGACCGGCGCCAGCGAGGGATGGAACGCCGCGGCGACCACCGGTGCCGACGCCGCCGCACCGATGTTGCCCTGCGAGCCGATCGCGAAGAAGAACAGCGGCGCGCGCATCAGCTTGGCGGCGATCCACAGCACCAGGATGTGGGTCAGCATCCAGATCGCGCCCAACGCGAACAGCCACGGGCGGTCCAGCAGCGAAAGCAGGTCCATCTGCATGCCGATGCAGGCGATCAGGAAGTACAGGAACAGCGTGCCCAGGCGCGAGGCACCGGCCGACTCCAGGCGGCGCGCGCGGGTGAAGCTCAGGCCCAGGCCGAGCGCGGTGGACAGCAGGACCACCCAGACGAACGCGCTGTCCAGGCTGAACTGGCTGGCCCAGCTGACATTCGCCTTGAACCAGCCGCTCAGCGGTGCGGCGATGGCATGCGCCAGGCCGACGCCACCCAGCGCCACGCCGACGATCACCATCAGGTCGGTGAGGCTGGGGATACGTGCGTTCTGCGCCTCGTAGGCGGAGATCCGGGCCTTCATCTCATCGATGGCGCGGGTATCGGCGCCGTTGCGCGTATCGATCTGCTGGGCGCGGTTGGCCAGGAACAGCAGCACCGCCATCCACAGGCTTGCACAGGCCACATCGACCACCGCGAACTGGCCGAAGGTGGTGGCATCGGTACCGAACACTTCGCGCATCGCCACCATGTTGGCGCCGCCGCCGATCCAGCTGCCGGCCAGGGCGGCCATGCCCTTCCAGGTGTCACCGGCCACCGTGGCCGGGTGGATCCAGGACATCGTCTGGAACGACACGATCGCGCCGAGGATGATGCCCAGCGTGCCGGCGCAGAACACCACCAGCAGCTTCGGGCCCAGCTTCATGATGCCCTTCAGATCGATCGAGAGCGTCAGCAGCACCAGTGCCGCTGGCAACAGCACGTCACGCGCGATCGGGTTGTACAGCGAGGTGTTGTGGCCGTCGATGAGGCCGGCGGTGTTGTAGATGGCCGGGATGAAGTAGCACAGCAGCAGCGCCGGCACCCACGCGAAAATCTTCTTGAGCAGTGGGGTCGGGCCACTGGCGGCCCAGAAGATCACGGCCAGGGTGGCGGCGATCAGGCCGAGGCCGACGATGTCATTGGTGATCAGGGCAGTACTGGGTTCGGTCGGCATCAAGCCATCCTCTGTCGATCGAAGGGATAAAAAAAAGCGCCGCATAGAGCGGCGCCCGAGGAGCTTAACATTGTCTTCACGACGCCACACTTTGCAGTGCAGCGCGCGGGCCGATCACGACGCGGGTAGTGATGCGCCTTGTTGGCGACCCGGCAGCGAAGCCCCCAGATCGAGGATCACACACGTCCCTCGCGGCACACAGGGTTCGATCTGCAGCGCCCAGCCCAGGTGCTCACAGAGCCGGGCGATCAGCTCCAGGCCGATGCCGCTCTGCTCATTGCGGTCACCGCGTGCCATGCGCGCATGGACGGCGGCAATCTCTTCCGGACTCATGCCCAGCCCGGGGTCCTGCAGGGTCACCACGGCCTGATCGGAGACCTGGATGTGGATGGTGCCACGCCCGCTGTTTTCGATCGCATTGCGCAGCAGATTGCCGATCGCGGCCTGGACCACGCCCAGCGGCGCGACGATGTCCACGCGCGCAAGTCCGTCGATCTCGATGCGCAGGTCCTTGTCGCCCATCAGATGGCGATGGTCTTCGATGATGTCCGGCACCAGCAGATCGAGCGGAATGCGTTCGCCCAGTGCGGCCAGCCGTGCCGGGTCGCGTGCCAGCACCAGCAGCAGCTGGATCAGCTGTTCCACCCCCTGCGCGGTACGGTGCACGCGCTGCATCTGCTGGCGGGCGCGCTCGGGGATGTCCTGCTGGCCCAGCGCCAGCTCGGAGGCACCGGTGATCACCGCGATCGGCGTGCGCAGCTCATGGCTGGCCGTGCTGATGAAGACCCGCTCGCGCTCGACGAACTGTTCGTTGCGCGCCAGGTAATCGTTGAGCGCGTTGGCGATGACATACAACTCCGAACTGGCACGCGGATCCACCTCCACCCGCTGCCCGGGAACGCCGGGCCGCAGCTCGTCGATGCGTCGCGCCAGCGAGCTCAGCGGCCGTACCAACCGGCCGACACCGAAGGAGGCCATCAGGACGGTGACGATGATCATCAGCACGCCGGCCAGCAGTACCCAACGCGTGGCGAACTGCTCCAGCTCGTGAAAGTCGTTGATGTCCAGCACCAGCGCCAACCGCCCCAGCTGCGGGGTTTCGCGCACCATCACCGCGCTGGCGCGACCGTTGACCTCCACACCATCGTGCAACCCCGGGTGCAGCGTGCGCAGGCTTTCCGGCACCGCCGGGCTGCCGTTGATGTAGAACAGCCGCAACGTGTCCGAATCCTGCCAGCGGTAGTGCGGCTCGTGTTCGATGTGGTTGACGATGCTGTCCAGCTCGGAGTTGAGCAGCGCGCGCCATGCCGAATGCTCGGCATGTTCATGCACGTAATTGCCCACGCTGAACACCGCCAGCGAGATCAGCGCCAGATAGCCCAGCAGCCACCACACCATGCGCCGGTGCATGGGCGATGGCGTAGGCGTGCGCTTACGCCACATTGTCGTCAGCGCCGGCCGCGGACACGCCGAGGCGGTACCCGACCCGCGGCAAGGTGTGGATCAGCTTCTGCTGGAACGGGCCATCCACGCTGCGGCGCAGTTCGTAAACATGCGAGCGCAGCAGGTCGCCATCGGGCAGCTCATCGCCCCACAGCGCAAACTCCAGTTGCTGGCGGGTCACTGCGCCGGGGCTGGCGCGCATCAACACTTCCAGCAGCTTGCGGCAGGCCGGATACAGGTGCAGCGGCTTGCCATCGCGCTGCGCTTCCAGCGTGGCCAGATCCAGCTTGAGGTCGGCCACTTCCAGCAGCTTGCGCGGATTGCGCCCTTTGGCGCGCACCATCAGCGCTTCAAGACGTACTTCCAGCTCGGGCAGTGCGAAGGGCTTGGTCAGGTAGTCATCGGCGCCCGCGCGGAAGCCGGCGATCTTGTCCGGCAGTTCGTCGCGCGCGGTGAGCATGATCACCGGCACTTCCGAGCCGTGGTCGGCACGCAGCCGGCGCAGCACTTCAGGCCCCTCCATGCGCGGCAGCATCCAGTCCAGGATCAGCGCGTCATAGGGCTGCGACACCGCCAGGTGCAGGCCGGTCACGCCATCGGGCGCGACGTCCAGCACGTGGCCCCGCGATTCGAAATAATCGAATAGATTGGCAACCAGCTGACGGTTGTCTTCAATGACCAGCAACCGCATGGGACACTCTCTTGACCGGTTGGGCGCATGGTAGCCGGAACCGTGTCGGAATCTGGTCGCAATGGGGTGGTTACGACGCTTTTCCTACGCTGTCGGGGAGACAGTGGCTGTTTTGCCGGTGAGCTTGGGCGTGACCGAATCCCTCTTCCTGCGGCGCTGGCCGCGTGTGCTGGTGTGCCTTGCCCTGCTGCTGGCGCTGGCGGCGGGCATCGGCTTGCGCCAGCCCTCACCGCCCGATGAACCCCGTTTCGTGCTGGCCGCGCAGGCCATGGTCGAGTCCGGGCAATGGCTGCTGCCGCACCGGGGCAGCGAGCTGTACGCCGAAAAGCCGCCGGTGTTCATGTGGATGCAGGCCGCCAGCCACCAGTTGTTCGGCGGCTGGAGCATCGCGTTCCTGGTGCCATCGCTGCTCGCGGCGCTGCTGACCCTGTGGCTGACCTGGGACCTGGGGCGGCGCCTGTGGAACCGCCGCGTCGGGTGGTGGGCCCTGCTCGCCTTGTTCAGCTGCCTGCAGTTCGGCCTGATGGCCAAGCGGGCGCAGATCGACATGGTGCTGGTGGCCATGACCACGCTGTCGCTGTGGGGGCTGCTGCGCCACCTGCTGGAAGGCCGAAACCGGCCCGCGCTGTGGCTGGCCGGCTTCGCCGCCGGGCTGGGCACGGTGACCAAGGGCGTGGGCTTCCTGCCGCTGCTGGTGCTGCTGCCGTTCGCCGCCTGGCGCTGGCGCGCGCGCGGCGCGGCGTTGCCGGCCGGCACCGCCCGCGATCTGTGGTGGCTGCTGCCCGCCTTCCTGCTCGGCACGGCGGTCTGGCTGGCACCGCTGGGCGTTGCCCTGCTGCACTCGGCCGACCCTGCCCTGCACGCCTACGCACGCGAACTGCTGTTCAAGCAGACCGGGACCCGCTACGCCAACGCATGGCACCACGTGAAGCCGGCCTGGTACTACCTGCAGGTGATGGCGACCTTGTGGCTGCCGGGCAGCCTGTTGCTGCCCGCCCTGGTGCCGGCATGGTGGCGCCGCCTCAAACGCCTGGATGGACGCTGGTGGCTGCTGCTGGGGTGGTCGCTGCTGGTGCTGGTGTTCTTCAGTGCCAGCCCGGGCAAACGCGAGGTCTACATCTTCCCGATGCTGCCCGCGTTGTGCCTGGCCGCCGCCCCGCTGCTGCCCGGGCTGCTGCGCCGGACCGGCCTGCGCTGGCTGCTGTGGGCGTATGTCGCCGTGCTCGGTGTGGCGGCGTTGTATGTCGGCACCCAGTTGTGGTCGGCCAGCACATGGGCGCACGTGCAGCTGGCGCGGCGCGCGATGCCCGACACGCTGCTGCCCGTGCTTGGCGGCTGGCTGATCGCCTTCGGCGCGGTGTTGCTGGCGCTGGCCTTGTGGTGGCGCCAGCGCCGGGCAGGCGCACTGGTGGTCGCGGCGGCCTTCCTGCTCTGGAATCTGTACGGCTGGGTCCTGATGCCGACCCTGGACCCGTACAGTTCCGCCTCGGCCGTGATGCAGCGCGTCGGCAAGCGGATCGGGCCGGAGGCCGAGCTCGGCGTGGTCGCCTGGCGCGAACAGAACCTGCTGCAGGCCGACCGCCCGGTGACCGATTTCGGCTTCAAGACCCCGTGGGACCAGCAGTGGCAGGCCGCCGGCCCGTGGCTGTCACACGCGCCCCGGCAACGCTGGCTGCTGGTGCTCGATGAAGCGATCAGCCCCTGTGTGGACCCGTCGGCGGTGATCGAGATCGGCAGCGCCAACCGCAACCGGTGGCTGCTGTTCCCGGGCACCGCCTGGCAGGCCGACTGCCACGCCGCCGTGACCGCCACCGACACCGCACAGGACGAGGAAGACTGAACGGCAGGCCGCGCTTAACCGGCGGCCAACATCGCTCCGACCACTCTCCGACACTCCGCTGACGACCATGGCGCCGGAATCTCCCGCCGGCCTCTTCGTCCATGTTTCCAGCGTCCACCGTAGCGCTTTCTTCCGTTCCCGCCGCCGCAACCACGCCGCGCTTCGTCCGCGCCCATCTCTGGCTCCCGCTGGCCGTGACACTGTTGGCCAGCGCGGTGCTGATGGGCGCCGGTGGCGACCAGTGGCTGGCCGATCAGCTCTATCGACTCGAAGGGCAGCAGTGGGCGCTGCAGAACGCCTGGGTCACCACCCACCTGATCCACCAGGCCGGCAAATGGGCCAGCAGTGCAGCGGCGCTGGTGGCGATCATGCTGTGCTTCCACGCCTGGCGCAGCGAACGGGCCGCCGCGTGGCGCTGGCCGCTGCTGTACCTCGTGCTCGCGGTCGCACTGGGCACCGGCGTGGTCTCGTTGCTCAAGTCACTGACCAACATGGATTGCCCGTGGGATCTAGCCCGCTATGGCGGCAGCCGCGAGTTCATCGGCCTGTTCGCCACACGCCCAGCGGGGATGCCGCGCGGGGTGTGCTTTCCGGGCGGGCATTCCAGCGCGGGGTTTGCATGGGTCAGCCTGTACTTCGTCGCCCTGATGATGCGCCCGGCCTGGCGCTGGCGCGGTCTGGCGGTCGGCCTGCTGGCTGGCGGCCTGTTCGGGGTTTCGCAGCAGCTGCGTGGCGCGCACTTTCTGTCGCATGACCTGTGGACGTTGGCCACCTGCTGGGCGGTCTCGCTTGGCCTGTACCTGCTGATCGAACCGGTGCGGCTGCGCGAATGCAGCACTGCACCGGTCAGCGCGCAGGGAGAAGCGGCATGAGCACCACCCTTCCGCGCGCCTCGCGCTTCCCGGCGCTGGCCACCCTGCGTGGCTGGCGCCCGCAGTGCACCACCGAAACCCTGATCCTGCTCACCAGCGTGTTCTTCGCGGTGGCCTGCAACGGCCTGTTCTGGCACAGCGCGATGGCCACGCACCCGGGCAGCGTCGGCTTCGCGCTTTCGCTGTTCCTGTTCCTGGTGGGGGCGCACTGCCTGCTGATGGGGCTGCTGGTCTGGCGCTGGAATGCCAAGGTGGTGCTGAGCGTGTTGCTGATCGGCACCGCACTGGCGGCCCACTACATGAGCAGTTACCACATCTATCTGGATGCGGACATGCTGCGCAATGTGCTGGCAACCGACCACAAGGAAAGCCGCGAACTGATCACGCCCACCTTGATCGCCCCACTGCTGCTGTTGGCCCTGGCGCCGATGCTGCTGCTGTGGCGCGTGCAGCTGCGCCGGCGCACGCTGGGAAGGGCGCTGCTGTGGCGCATGGGCTTCCTGCTGCTGTCGGCCCTGATCGCCTTCGGCGGGGCGATGCTGTCCTTCCAGGAGATGTCCTCGCTGATGCGCAACCAGCGCGAGGTGCGCTACCTGGCCACCCCCGGCAACTTTCTGCTCGGCCTGCCCAAGGCGCTGCGCGGCGACAACCCGATCCAGCGCGCCCCGAAACTGCCGATCGGGACCGATGCCAAGGCCACCCCGCGCGCGGTCGGCAGCCGCCCGCGCCTGTTGGTGATCGTGATGGGCGAAACCGCACGCGCACAGAACTGGGGCCTCAATGGCTATGCCAAACAGACCACGCCGGAGCTGGCCCAAGCCGGAGTGATCAATTTCCCGGACATGCATTCGTGTGGCACCAGCACCGAAGTCTCCCTGCCCTGCCTGTTCTCGCCCTACGGACGCCACGACTACGACGAAAAGAAGATCCGTGCGCACCAGTCGCTGCTGCACGTGCTGGATCACGCCGGCATCGCCACGCTGTGGCGCGACAACCAATCCGGTTGCAAGGGCGTGTGCGAGGGCCTGGAAATGCAGCCGCTGGATGATGCCAAACACCCGACGCTGTGCGCCAACGGGCGCTGCATGGACGAGATCCTGATCGACGATCTAGCCACCCAGGTCCGCGCCAGGCCCGGTGACCGCGTGGTGGTCCTGCACCAGCTGGGCAACCATGGGCCGAGTTACTTCGAACGCTATCCGGCGCGCTTCCGCCGCTTCACCCCGACCTGCGATACGCCGGACCTGGGCAAGTGCAGCCGCGAGCAGATCACCAACAGTTACGACAATGCGCTGCTGTACACCGATCACCTGCTCTCGCGCACGATCGGCACACTGAAGGGCATGGACGACTACGACACGGCGATGATCTATCTCTCCGATCACGGCGAGTCGCTTGGCGAGAAAGGCCTTTACCTGCATGGCGTGCCCTACGCGATCGCCCCGCAGGAACAGACCCGGGTACCGATGACGATGTGGTTCTCGCCCTCGTTCGCGGCCAACCGCGGGCTCAACCTGGCCTGCGTGCGGGCGCGCGCGGGCAAGTACACCGACCACGACAATCTGTTCCCGTCGGTGCTGGGGCTGATGCAGGTCAAGACATCGGTGTATGAGCGTGACCGGGATCTGTTTGCTGGGTGCGAGGTTTGAGGACGTCCGCGCTTGGGTGATGGTCCAGCGTCCGGGGCGGAAAATCGCCAGCTTTTCGCCTTCCAGTTGAGGCGAGGCAGGCCATACCGTGGCGGGACCGTGCTGCCCTGCCCCTTGCGGTGTGCCCGGCGCTTCACTAGCCTTCGCCGGTCTGACACCACCTAAGGATGTGCCCGTGAACCACCGCCCGCTCCTGCTGGCCCTGGCAGTCAGTGCTGCCGCACTGACGCTGGCGGCCTGCCAGAAGGAACCGTCCCCCACCGATGCACCGGCCACGGGCACCACCCAGTCCAAGGAAACCGCGGACCAGTTCATCGCCCGCGTCAACGCCGAGTACAAAGCCATGTACCCGGAAATGACCTCGGCCCAGTGGCTGTCTTCGACCTACATCAATGACGATTCCGAGCGCGTCGCGGCCAAGGCCAACGAACGCTGGCTGACCGTGCTCAACGGCTGGATCGCCCAAGCCGGCCAGTACGACGGCCAGCCGATGAGCGAAGACACCAAGCGCCAGATCCACCTGCTCAAGCTGATGACCTCCATGCCCGCCCCGCGCGACCCGGCCAAGCTCTCCGAGCTGACCCGCATCGCCAGCCGCATGGAAGGCGCCTATGGCTCGGGCAAGTACTGCACCGACGAAACCAACCCGCAGAGCTGCCGCCAGCTCGGCGACCTGGAGCAGGTGCTGGCCCGCAGCCGCGACTACGACAAGCAGCTCGACGCCTGGCAGGGCTGGCATGGCACGACCAAGCCGATGCGCGCCGATTACCAGCGTTTCGTCAGTCTGGTCAACGAAGGCGCCAAGGAAATGGGCTTCGCCGATGCCGGCCAGATGTGGCGCAGCGGCTATGACATGCCCGCCGACCAGATCGGCCCGGAAACCGACCGCTTGTGGGACCAGGTCAAGCCGATGTACGAGCAGCTGCACTGCTACGCACGCACCAAGCTCGATGCGACCTATGGCAAGGACAAGGCCGAGGTCAATGGCGGCCTGATCGCCGCGCACCTCACCGGCAACATGTGGCAGCAGGACTGGTCCAACCTGTGGGACCAGCTGGAACCGTATCCCGGCGCCGGCAACCTGGACATCACCGCCGCGCTGGAAAAGCAGTACCAGACCAACCTGAGTGGCGCCCTGGCCAAGGCCGGCAGCGGTGCCAACGTCGAAGCGCTGTACAAGGCGCAGCGTGAGGCCGAACTGCGCACCGCCAAGCAGATGACCGAGCGCGCGCAGGATTTCTACGTCTCGCTGGGCATGCCGGCGCTGCCGAAGTCGTACTGGGACAAGACCCAGTTCATCAAGCCGCTGGACCGTGACGTGGTCTGCCACGCCAGCGCGTGGGACATGAACATGGACGGCGACGTGCGCACCAAGATGTGCATCAAGCCGAACGAAGAGAACTTCACCACGATCTACCACGAGCTGGGCCACATCTATTACGACCTGGCCTACAACCCGCTGCCGCCGTTGTTCCAGGGCGGTGCCAACGATGGCTTCCACGAAGCGATCGGCGACACCATCGTGCTGGCGATGACCCCGCAGTACCTCAACTCGATCGGCCTGGTGGACACGCCGCAGGAAAGCCGTGAGGCGACCATCAACGCGCAGATGCGCATGGCCCTGAGCGGCGTGTCGTTCCTGCCGTTCGGCCTGATGATCGATCGCTGGCGCTGGGGCGTGTTCGACGGCTCGATCACCCCGGACCACTACAACCAGGCGTGGTGGGACCTGAAGGCCAAGTACCAGGGCGTGGCCCCGGCCAGCGCGCGCGGTGAGGAATTCTTCGACGCGGGCGCCAAGTACCACGTGCCGGGCAACACCCCGTACACCCGCTACTTCCTGGCGCGCATCCTGCAGTTCCAGTTCTACAAGGGCCTGTGCGATGCCTCCGGTTACAAGGGGCCGCTGCACCAGTGCAGCTTCTACGGCAACAAGGAAGCCGGCCAGAAGTTCTGGGCGATGCTGAGCAAGGGCGCCAGCCAGCCGTGGCAGGCGACGCTGAAGGAAATCACCGGCGGCGACAAACTCGATGCCGGCCCGATGATCGAGTACTTCACCCCGGTCAACGAGTGGCTCAAGCAGCAGAACCAAGGCCAGATGTGTGGCTGGCAGGTGCCGGCCAGCACGGCGGCCGCGGCCACGGCGGCGCCGGCAACGACCAAGCAGTAATCCAACGCGCAACCCTGGCAATCAGGAAAAGGCCGACAGCGATGTCGGCCTTTTTCTTTGCTTCCGCCCCGTCCGCTCTCCCGCGCAGCGCGTGAGCCGGTTCACAGTCCGTGCTCGCGGGCCTCTCGACAAGCATTGCGTGAAAAAGTGATCCAATGCGATAGACAGGTCCGATGCAGTTCAAGCTTCCACAACGTCATGCAGAACGCGACACGTGATGCCGGTGTGTGAGCGTTACGGTCAGTGCTCGTTCCCTTGCGCTGGATTGCCCATGACCCGTCACACCCTTCTGGCCGCTGCGGTGCTGGCCGTACTTGGCTGCGCCACGGCCCACGGCAGCAACGCCGCCTTCGCCGTCACCCGCGCCGCCTCGGCAGATGCCGACTCCCGTCCACCGCTGCGCACCGCCGCCATGCCCGCCGCCAGCGATACCTACGACCCGACCCAGACCTACGTCGCCGGCTGCGTGGTGATCTTCCAGTCGCGCTATTTCAAGGCGAAATGGTGGGCCAACGTCGGCGAATCGCCCGCGGCCATCGACCCGGCGCAACCATGGCTCTCGCCTTGGGAAGAGATTGCCGAAACCGCACCCGGCTGTGACGGTGACACCGGCGGTCCGGGCCCCGGCGGCCCCGATCCGCTTGACCCGGTCGAGATCCCGCTGAGCCAGCTGCTGGCCGACGAGGCCCGCCTCACCGACTTCCCGTTGATGCAGCAGACGCTGGCATCGATTCGTACCTTGCCCAACACCCAGATCCAGGCCGTCGAGCCACTGCGCGCGGCCAACCCCGAGAACGTGCGCCGGGTCGAAGCGCTGCTGGATGCCGCGCAGTTCGACTCCCTCTTCCCGATGCGGGCACCGGAGTACACCTACCGGGGCTTCCTGCAGGCGTTCGCCAAGTTCCCGGCGATCTGCGCCTCCTACACCGATGGCCGCGATGCCGACGCCATCTGCCGCAGGACGTTGGCAACGATGGTGGCGCACTTCGCGCAGGAGACGGGCGGCCACGATGCGCACAGCCCGATTCCCGAGTGGCGCCAGGCGCTGGTGCACGTCCGTGAGATGGGTTGGAGCGAGGAAACGCCCGATGGCTACGCAGGCGAATGCAACCCGGCCACCTGGCAGGGCCAGACCTGGCCGTGTGGTGTGTTCGAGAGCGGCCCTCACGCCGGCCGCTTCAAGAGCTACTTCGGGCGGGGCGCCAAGCAGCTGTCCTACAACTACAACTACGGACCGTTCTCCGATGCGATGTTCGGCACCGTGCGCACCCTGCTCGACCAGCCCGAGCTGGTCGCCGATACCTGGTTGAACCTGGCCAGCGCCGCGTTCTTCTACATGTATCCGCAGCCGCCCAAGCCCTCGATGATGCATGTGATCGACGGCACCTGGCAGCCCAACGCACGGGACCTCGCCAATGGTCTGGTGCCCGGCTTCGGGGTGACCACACAGATCATCAATGGTGGTGTGGAATGCGGTGGCAGCACCGAGCACCTGCAGTCGCAGAACCGGATCACGTACTACCGGGCCGCGGCGGCTCACTTCAACGTCCCGGTGCCGGGCAATGAAGTGCTGGGCTGCAAAGGCATGAAGCAGTTCGATGAGGGCGGCGCTGGCGCTCTGCCGATCTACTGGGAAGAAAACTACGATTGGCACGAAGGCAACGTCGGCGGCAAGAGCTACCAGTGCAAGCTGGTGACCTACCAGACGCCGTACTCGGCGCTCAAGCCCGCCGATTACGTGAAATGCGTCATCGACAAGTTCGATAACGTGGACGTGATCGACGACCTGCGCGGTCGCTGAGGGACGACGGGGCGGCGCGGGTGCGCCGCCCCGTGTTGTTTCAGGACGCCGGCTTCAGCTGGGCGGCCAGTTCCACTTTGAACTGCTCGAAGTCCATGCCGTCGGCCTTGGCTTCGGCGTGCGCCGCGTCTTTGAGCGCGTCCGAATACACCAGACGCACCGGGGTGCCCTGGCGTTCGTGCAGTTCAGCGGCCTGCATGATCAAGGCCAGCACCCGCGCTGCACTGGGGGTCTGGCCGGCGATACGGCCGTCCATGCCCAGCACCCACTCGCCATCCCGGCGGACGATACCGGCCAGCAGCGTGCGCTGCTGGTCGCGCAGCTCGGCATGCGGCTCAACCGGCGTGGCGTTGGCCTGCTCGCGGTTGGCGGCCTGGGTTTCACGGCGCCGGCGGATGTCGCGGCGCAGTTTGGAGGTGGTCGACATGGGGGAAATCCGGACTGCGGCAAAGCGCCAAGGATACCGCACGGGCCCCGGCGGGCCCGTTCTGAAGCGGCTGCGGCCGGCTCAATCCAGGACCTTGCCGTGCCGCCAATAGCCCATGAAGGTGATGGCCTGGCGGTCGATCCCACAGGTCTTCACCAGGTGCCGGCGGATCGCCATCACCGTGCCGGCCTCGCCGGCGACCCAGGCATACAGCCCGCCACCCGCTGCACTGGCCTGCTCCCACAGGATGTCCTGATCGATGTCGATCTCGGCCAGTTCCTGCTCACCATGGCGCGGGCCGGAGGGCCCGATCCGGGCCCGTACCGCGTCCTGCAGCCGCTGACCATGCGCGGCGCCCTCGCGGGCCAGCCAGAACAGCTGCGCACCGGGCGGTGCCTGCAGCGGCAGCACATCCGCTTCGTGCTCCACCTCCAGGAAGGCCTGCACCTCCGGCGGCTGCGGCCACTGCGCCAGGCCTTCCAGAATGCCGGCCACGGCTGGCAGCGCAGTGTCATCGGCCACCAACAGCACGCGCTTCACCTGCGCCGGCGGCTTCCACTCGTAGCCCTCGCTGCTGGCTTCAACCCGCGCATCCGGCGCCAGCAGGCCGACCCGATCGCCGACACGTGCCTGCATGGCCCAGCGCGAGGCGGGGCCGGTCTCGCCGTGCAGCACGAAATCGATATCAACTTCGCCCACGTCAGGGCGCAGCGCACGGAGGGTGTAGGTGCGCATCGGCGCACGCTCTGTGTCGGGCAGCGCGCGATAACGCGCGTACCAGTCCTCGCCCTGCGGCACCTCGGGGGCTGCCTGGCCGGCGAGCGGGAAGAACACCTTGATGCGCTGATCCGGCCCGTCGGTCTTCATGTTGGCCACATCGGGCGCAGCGAAGACCATGCGGGTCAACGACGGAGAGAGAACAGTGCGCTGCTTGAGCGCGACATCGAACAGGCGGTAGGTCTGCTGGGCAGCCATGCAATCACCCTGAATTGCGGCGGACGCGGCGTCCGCAGGGGAGCGTATTGGCTGTCGTGGAGCACGAACTGGCTGGCGAAGGCACAGGATACGCCGCAGTCGCACAATGGCAATGCCGCCACGCCTGCGTTGTGTGCAGGCGTGGCATGCATGCCGCTCACTCGATGGGCGTGAGCAGGTCGCGGCGGCGTTCGCAGCGCCGCTCCCAGTACCAGAAGCTGCCACCGATGGCGAAGAAGGCCGCGTAGCCCAGCGCCAGATGCAACGGGCTGCTGCTGAGCATCGGCGAGACCACACCGGCCACCACCGTGTTGATCATCAGCTGGATGAACATCTGCATGGACGAGGCCAGGCCGCGCTGGTGCGGATACATGTCCAGCACGGCCAGCGCCAGGATCGGGAAGATCAGCGCCATGCCGACACCGCCCAGGAAGATCGGCATCACCGCCCACGGCAGCGCGATCTGCGGCACCGACACGACATAGCCGAAGTTCAGCAGCGCCGAAACCGCGCACAATGCAAAGCCGATCGCGATCTGCCGCTGCGGCACGATCCGCCCGGCCATGCGGCCGGACAGGAACGAACCGACGGTCATGCCGCCGATGGTGGGAATGAACAACCACGCAAAGCCGCCCTCACCCAGCTGCAGGTGCTGCATCACGAACACCGGCGCGGAGGCGATGTACAGGAAGATGCCGGAGAAGTTGAACGCACCGGCCGCGGCCAGGCGCAACAGGCGCGGGTTGGAGCCCATGCGCGCGTAGCTGCGCAGCAGCTCACGCATCGACAGCGGCGTGCGTGCTTCCACCGGGTGGGTTTCCGGCAGCCACTTGCCCGTGGCCAGCAGCAGGACCACGCCGAACAGCACCAGGAACCAGAAGATCAGCGGCCAGTCGCCCCCGCCGAGCAGGATCCAGCCGCCGATGATCGGCGCAATCGCCGGGGCGACGCCGAAGATCATCGACACTTGGCTCATCAACCGCTGCGCGTCGGCGCCGTGGTACAGATCGCGGATCACCGCGCGGCCGACGATCACGCCGACACCGGCCGTCACGCCCTGCAGCGCACGGAACACCAGCAACGTGGTCATGTCGCGCGACAGCGCGCAGCCGATCGAGGCACCGATGAACAGCACCAGCCCGCCGATGATCACCCGCTTGCGGCCGAACGCATCCGACAGCGGACCGTGCGCCAGGCTCATCAGGCCGTAGAACAGCAGGTAGACGCTGATGGTCTGCTGCACCGCGACCTGGTCCACCTGCATGCGGTCGCCCAACAGCAGGAAGGCCGGGAATATGGTGTCGATCGAGAACGGACCGAACATCGCCAGGCCTGCGAGCAGCAGGGCCAGACGGCGGGTCGAGGGTGAGGCGGGCGTCATGCGGGCTTCCGTCAGCGGCCATGCGCACTGCACGGCGGGCGCCTGGCCCGGAACGGGCGGCGCCAGATGAATACGAGGATCCAGTGATCATAGGCCTTTGCCGCCCCCGGCACCATGCCCGGGCGCGCTTTCCGGGCGCTGCGCGGCCCCGTATTCATGTGCCGGAAAGGCCCAGTGGCCGAAAGGGCTGGGCTATAATCGCCTGGCTACATGGTGGGAGAAGCGGACACCCGCTGCCGAAGGCGCAACGCCCGTAATCGCTCAGGCCCGATACCACCCGTACCAAAACTCTGGAGAGACCGGCGAGTGCCGGCGCCGAAGGGGCACGAAGCACGCCGATGCGCGCTTCCAAACTCTCAGGCAAAAGGACAGAGGGGCACCCAGGAAGACCGCAAGGTCCGGTGGATCGCTGTCGCCCGCGACGCGCCCTGGCCCGGCCGCCTTCCGAACGTGCGTGCCCACTCTCCGAGATGCCAGCCATGTCCCAGAACACCCCTACCCTGCGCGAGCTTGAACACAGCCACGCGTTCGTCGAACGCCACATCGGCCCCAACGACGCCGAAATCGCGCAGATGCTCGACGTGGTCGGCCACACCTCGCTGGACGCGCTGACCGATGCGATCGTCCCGGCCGGGATCAAGTCGCCGGCCCCGCTGGCCCTGCCCGAATCGCTGACCGAAGTGCAGGCACTGGCCAAGATCCGCGCCATCGCCGACAAGAACCAGGTGTTCCGCACCTTCATCGGCCAGGGCTACTACGGCACGCTCACCCCGAACGTCATCCTGCGCAATGTGCTGGAAAACCCGGCGTGGTACACCGCCTACACCCCGTACCAGGCCGAGATTTCGCAGGGCCGCATGGAAGCACTGATAAACTTCCAGACCCTGTGCGCGGACCTGACCGGCATGGAGATCGCCAACGCCTCGCTGCTGGATGAAGCCACCGCCGCCGCCGAAGCGATGACCCTGGCCAAGCGTTCGGCCAAGTCCAAGTCCGATACCTTCTTCGTGCACGACGCCGTGCACCCGCAGACGCTGGAACTGCTGCGCACCCGCGCCGAGCCGATGGGCATCGTGCTGCGCGTGGGCACCCCGGCCGAGGCGATGGAAGCCGAGGCCTACGGCGTGCTGCTGCAGTACCCGGACACCTTCGGCCATATCGGCGACTACAAGGCGCTGGCCGATGCCGTGCACGCCCGTGGCGGCCTGGTCGCGGTGGCTACCGATCTGCTTGCACTGACCCTGATCGCCGCCCCCGGCGAATGGGGCGCGGACATCGTGGTCGGCAACTCGCAGCGGTTCGGCGTGCCGTTCGGCTTCGGCGGCCCGCATGCCGCCTTCATGGCCTGCCGCGACGCGTACAAGCGCTCGATGCCGGGCCGCCTGATCGGTGTCTCGGTCGATGCGCAGGGCAATGCCGCCTACCGCTTGACCCTGCAGACCCGCGAGCAGCACATCCGCCGTGAGAAGGCCACCTCCAACATCTGCACCGCGCAGGTGCTGCTGGCCGTGATGGCCTCGATGTATGCCGTGTACCACGGCCCGGAAGGCCTGACCCGCATCGCCCGCCGCACCCACCGCCTGGCCAGCATCCTGGCCGCCGCGCTGCGCGGCGCCGGCGTGAATGTCGGCGAGCATTTCTTCGACACCCTGCACGTCAAGGATGTCGACGCCAAGGCGATCCACGCCAAGGCCGCCGCGGCGCGCATCAACCTGCGTGCGATCGACAGCGACGCGGTCGGCATCAGCCTGGATGAAACCACCACCCGCGCCGACATCGTCGCGCTCGGCCAGCTGTTCGGTGCCACCGTCGATGTCGATGCCCTCGACGTCGCCACCGCCGATGCCCTGCCGGCCGGCCTGGTGCGCACCAGCGACTTCCTGACCCACCCGGTGTTCAACACCCACCACAGCGAACACGAACTGCTGCGTTACCTGCGTTCGCTGGCGGACAAGGACCTGGCCATGGATCGCACCATGATCCCGCTGGGCAGCTGCACCATGAAGCTCAACGCCACCGCCGAGATGATTCCGGTGACCTGGCCGGAGTTCGCCAACATCCATCCGCTGGCCCCGGCCGACCAGGCCACCGGCTACAAGGAACTGATCGACGGCCTGGAAGCGATGCTGGTGGAATGCACCGGCTATGACGCGGTCAGCCTGCAGCCGAACTCCGGCGCGCAGGGCGAGTACGCCGGCCTGCTGGCGATCCGCGCCTACCACCGCTCGCGCGGCGAAGGCCATCGCGACGTCTGCCTGATCCCGGATTCGGCGCACGGTACCAACCCGGCCTCGGCGCAGATGTGCGGCATGAAGGTCGTGGTGACCAAGACCGATGCCAACGGCAATGTCGATCTGGACGACATCCGCATCAACGCGGAGAAGTACAGCGACCGCCTGGCCGCGCTGATGATTACCTACCCGTCCACGCACGGCGTGTTCGAGGAAGAGGTGGTGGAGATCTGCGAGATCGTGCACAAGCACGGCGGCCAGGTGTACACCGACGGCGCCAACATGAACGCCCTGGTCGGCGTGGCCAAGCCCGGCAAGTGGGGCTCGGACGTCTCGCACCTGAACCTGCACAAGACCTTCTGCATCCCGCACGGCGGCGGCGGCCCGGGCGTGGGCCCGTGTGCGGTCAAATCGCACCTCGCCCCGTTCCTGCCCAAGGTGCTGGGCGGCGAAGGCGATGTCGGCATGGTCAGCGCGGCCAGCTTCGGCAGCGCCTCGATCCTGCCGATCAGCTGGATGTACATCACGCTGATGGGCACCGCCGGCCTGCGCAAGGCAACCCAGGTCGCCCTGCTCAACGCCAACTACATCGCCAAGCGCCTGGCCCCGCACTTCAAGACCCTGTACACCGGCCGCAACGGCCTGGTGGCACACGAGTGCATCCTGGACGTGCGTCCGCTGGAGAAGACCTCCGGCATCGGCGCCGAGGACGTGGCCAAGCGCCTGATCGATTTCGGCTTCCATGCCCCGACCCTGAGCTTCCCGGTCGCCGGCACGCTGATGGTGGAACCGACCGAAAGCGAATCCCTGCACGAACTGGACCGCTTCATCAACGCGATGATCCAGATCCGCGAAGAGATCGCCGCGATCGAAGACGGCCGCCTGGACCGCGAGGACAACCCGCTCAAGCACGCCCCGCACACCGCTGCGGTGGTGTCGGCCAGCGAGTGGTCGCACGCCTACCCGCGTGAGCTGGCGGCCTTCCCGCTGGCCAGCCTGCGCCAGCAGAAGTACTGGCCGCCGGTGGCGCGCGTG
>NZ_NIVS01000002.1 GCF_002205165.1 Stenotrophomonas maltophilia
CCCCGCGCTGCTTGGCCGGGCGGGCGGGCCGCATCGTCGGGCGAGTTGGGCCACAACGTGATGGACCATCATTTCGGCGCGGGCGCCTCGGGCCGGGTCGAGGGCTATGAGGACAAGTACTACTTCGGCCGTCGTCCCTGCGGCTTCTACATTCCCCGCTTCCGCAACGTGGCGGCGGACAAACGCGGCTACCTGCGCGGCTTCGGCTACCAGGGCGGTGCCAGCCGTACGGGATGGTCGCGCGAGATCGCCGAGCTGAACATCGGTGCCGACCTGAAGGAGGCGCTGACCCTGCCGGGCGACTGGCGCATCGGCATGACCGGCTTCGGCGAAGTGCTGCCGCACCACGACAACACGATCCGCCTGGACAGGGACCGCAAGGACAAGTGGGGACTACCGGTACTGGCGATGGATGTCTCCCTGCGCGCCAACGAACTGGCCATGCGCAAGGACATGGCCGCCGATGCCGCCGAGATGCTCGAGGCCGCCGGCGTCAAGGACGTGGAGATGCACGACAACGACTACGCCCCCGGCAAGGGTATCCACGAAATGGGGACCGCGCGGATGGGACGTGACCGCAGGACGTCCGTGCTGAACCAGCACAACCAGGTCTGGGATGCGCCCAACGTCTATGTGACCGACGGTGCCTGCATGACCTCCAGCGCCTGTGTGAATCCGTCGCTGACCTACATGGCGCTGACGGCGCGGGCCGCCGACCATGCCGTACGCGAACTGAAAGCGGGGAATCTCTGATGGACCGCCGCGAACTGCTGAAGATGATCGTCGCCGCCACCGGCGCGGCGATGATTGGCCTGCCCGCACTCGGCCAGGCACAGCCTCCGGCCGCGACGGCGAAAGCCCTGTTCTCCGATGCCGATGTCGGCACGCTGGATGAGGTTGCTGAGACCATTCTGCCGCGGACGAAAACGCCCGGAGCGAAAGACGCAGGCGCCGGTGCGTTCATGGCGAGGTTCGTCAGCGACTGCTACACCGCCCGGCAGCAGGCGACGTTCCGCGCGGGATTGGCCGACATCAGCAAACGCGCCGGCGGGCGCTTTGATTCGCTCGCGCCGCAGGCACGCACCGAGCTGCTGCGCGCGCTGGATGCAGAGGCCCGCAAGCACGCGGTCGAGGTGAGCGAAACCGGCACCGCCGAGGAAGGAGAACCGATGCCGCACTACTTCACGATGTTCAAGCAGCTGGCCATCTTCGGTTTCTTCACCTCGAAGGTTGGCGCGACCGAGGTGCTGCAGTACGTCGCCGTGCCGGGGCGCTATGACGGCGACCTGGCGTATGTTCCCGGTACGCCGGCGTGGGGGACCAGCTGATGGAGCGCAACAGAATGATCCAGCCTGTGCTGATCGCCGCCGCCGTGCTGGTTGCCGCACCGGCGCTCGCGCAGGCCGCTGCCGACCCGGCGCGCGATCCGAAGCAGACCGAGGTCTGGACGCCGGTGCCCGCGAGCGTGGCCACGCCCCCGGGAAAGGCCCCTTCCGATGCGATCGTGCTGTTTGATGGCAAGGATGTCTCCGCCTGGGAGTCGGAACAGGGCGGACGCGTGCCCTGGCGCCTGGCCGATGGCGCACTGACGGTGGTTCCGGGCAGCAAGGGCATCCGCACCCGGCAGCGCTTCTGCGACGTGCAGCTGCATGTCGAATGGCGCACGCCTGTCGAGACCAGGGGCTTTGAGGGCCAGGACCGGGGCAACAGCGGCATCTTCCTGCAGGAGCTCTACGAGCTGCAGGTGCTCGACAGTTACAACAACCCGACCTATGCCAATGGCCAGGCCGGCTCCATCTACAAGCAGGCCATGCCATTGGTGAACGCCTCGCGCGCACCGGGGCAGTGGCAGGCCTACGACATCCTCTGGAAGGCACCTCGGTTCTCACCCGGCGGTGGGCTGGTGTCGCCCGCGCGCATCACGGTCCTGCACAACGGCGTGCTGGTACAGGACGACACCGTGCTGGCGGGCAAGACCGAGTACATCGGCGCGCCTTCATACGCACCCCATGGGTGTGCGCCGATCTACCTGCAGGAACACGACTCCAACGTCAGCTACCGCAACATCTGGGTGCGGGAGCTGTAGTGGACGCCTATTTCGCCAGGTAACTGGCGAGATTGTCGATTTCCTGCGCCGACAGCTGGGAAAAGGGCGGCATCAAGCCGCCGCCCTTGCTGATCTTTCCCTTGATCTGCGCCGGCTGCAGCCGCTTGGCGACATCGGTGAGTGCGGGGAACGTCGGCGGAATGCCGGCCCGATTCGCGCCGTGGCAGGCCGTGCAGTGCACGGCATAGAGTTGTGCGCCAGCGGCCGGGTCATCCTTGGACCACGCTGCGGGGGCCAGCACCGTGCCGCATAGCGTCAAGGCCAGTGTCAGGATCTTGTTCACGAGAGGCTCCTTGGTGGGCTAGCGGGGCGGGCTGGCGGGCAACGTAGCGGTGAGGTGCTGGCGCAGGTAGTCGGCGCCCGTTTTGATGACCTTGGCCGGATCACGAGGTTGGTCGTGCTCGACGATGTACCACTGCACGCCCGCCGCCGCGGCGGCAGGCAGGATCGCGTTCCAGTCCAGCACGCCCTGGCCAACAGCGGCGAAGCCGCCTTCGTCTTCGGCCTGGCCGGTGGGTGCGTTGTCCTTGGCGTGTACCGCGAACACGTGGCCACGGAATTTGCCCAGCATTACCACCGGGTCGTGGCCCGCACGGGCTACCCAGGCCAGGTCCAGTTCGGTCTTCAGGTCGGGCCCGGCGGCAGCGAACAGCAGTTCCAGGCCGGTTTTTCCGTTGAAATCGACCAGCTCGAAATCATGGTTGTGGTAAGCCAGGCGCATCCCCTGGGCGTTTGCCTGCGCCGCGATCCGGCCCAGTTCCTGGCCCAGTGCAGTCCAGCCTGCGGCATCGGTCGGCCGATCCTTCTTGTCCAGGTACGGCACCACCAGGGTGGTGTTTCCGATCGAGCGGTTGAAGGCCACCACGGCGCCCAGGTCGCTGCGCAGATCGGCCAGTTGCACGTGCGAGGAAATTGCCTTGATCGAGTAGCGGTCCAGCAGTTGCTTGAGTTCGGCAGCGCTGACGTTCTGGGTACCGACTGTCTCCACCGCGCCGACGCCCGCGTCATGCACGATCTTCAACTGCTGGTCGAGCGTGCCGGCGTCGCGCAGCGTGTACATCTGCACTGCGATGGGCTGCGGTGGACCGGCCGGGGCGCCTGCGAAGGCGGGCAGGGCAGCGAGCAGCAGCAGTGCGAGGGTGGTGGTCCTGCGCGTAGCGATTTTCATCAACACATCCTCCCGGGATTCAACCGATGGTGGTCCAGGCACGGGACCTGGCCGATGCAATCACGCGGTCGACGATCAACGCCGAACGCAGGCCGTCCTCGAAGGTGGGCAGGCCCTGTGGCCGCTCGCCGTCGATGGCGTGATAGGTGTCGGCGACGAACGCCTCGAAGCAGTAGCCGTAGCCCTGCGCATGGCCAGGCGGCAACATCGAGAGGCGCCGCTGTTCGGCACTGCCGCCACCCGGCCCACGCACGAAGGTTTCCTCGCGCTGGTCGGGCCGGCCGATCCACAGCCGCTCGGCATCTTCCTGGTTGAACGCCACGCTGGCCCTGGCGCCATCGATCTCGAACCAGAGCCGGTTGTGGCGTCCGGCCGACACCTGGCTGACGGTCAATGACGCCAGCGTACCGGCGCCGGTACGGAACATCGCCGCCGCCACGTCCTCGCTGCGGACCGGCTGCATCGCGCTACCGGCCACCGCGGTAGTGAAGCTCTGCCCGGTGCCGGTGCTGCGTTCGGCGATCACCGTGTCGAATGCTGCGCTGACCTCGGCGAAGCGCTCGCCGCTGACCCACTCCACCAGGTCGCACCAGTGTGAGCCGATGTCGGCGAACACGCGCGACGCGCCACCCAGCGCAGGATCGACGCGCCAGTTGTTGCTGGCCGGGTCCAGCAGCCAGTCCTGCAGGTAGCTGCCGTGGATCAGGTGCAACGGCCCGAGTTCGCCGTCGGCGATGCGTGCACGCGCCTCGCGCACCACCGGGTGGTAGCGGTAGACGAAGGGCACCGTGGCGACCAGTCCGCCCGCCGCGGCCAGCGATGCCAGCGCCCTGGCATCTTCCAGCGTGGTGGCCAACGGCTTCTCGCAGACCACATGCTTGCCGGCTTCCAGTGCGGCCTGTGCCATGGGACGGTGCAGATGGTTGGGCGTGCAGACATGCACGACCTGTACCTGTGGATCGGCGACCACCTCCTCGATGTCCCGATAGGCGCGCGGGACATTCCATGCCTGCGCCACGTCGCGTGCGCGTTGCGGTGACGAGGCGGCCACGCCGCGGATCTCGGCACCGGCCAGCAGCGCCGCGCGACGATGCACCGCGCCGATCATGCCGGTGCCGATGATGGCGATTCCAGGTTTTGGCATCAGCTGCGGTCCTCAGGGCGTGGACGATGTGGCCGCGACCACTCGCCGGTCGCGGAACAGCAACAGGAAGGCGATCAGCACGACCAGCGCGACGCCTGCCGGGAACAGCCAGATCTGCTGCCAGTCGGGCCCTGCGTCGGTGGTGAAGTGCTCCACCACCGCGCCGGACAGGAACGTGCCGATCAACATGCCCACGCCATACGTGGCCAGGGTGATGAACCCCTGCGCGCTGCTGCGCGCGGCCGGTCCGGCATGCGCATCGGTATAGATCTGGCCGGTGACGAAGAAGAAGTCGTAGCAGATGCCGTGCAGCACAATGCCGATCACCAGCAGGGTGAAGCCGCTGCCCGCATCGCCAAAAGCGAACATGACGTAACGCACCACCCACGCGGCCATGCCCACCGCCAGCATGGTCTTCACCCCGAGCCGCACGAACAGCAGCGGCATCGCCAGCATCAGCAGCACTTCGGACACCTGGCCCAGCGACTGCAGGCCCGCTGCACCGCGCACGCCCAGGTCATTGAGATACGGGTTGGTGAAGTTGTAGTAGAACGCCAGTGGGATGCAGATCGCGATGGATGCCAGGAAGAACACCAGATAGGATCGCGACTTCAGCAGCCGCAGCGAATCCAGCCCCAGGATCTGGCCCAGGCCGGCATCACGCTGTTGCGCCAGCGGTGGCGTGTGCGGCAGGGTGAACGCATACAGGCCAAGGGCCAGCGACGCCATCGCCGCCATCCGGAAGGTCAGCTCGAGCCGGTGCGCCTGTTCCCAGCCCAGCCAGCCGATCAGCACGCCGGCCACGATCCAGCCGACGCTGCCGGCCACCCGCACCAGCGGGAACTGTTTCTCGGGCGATTGCATGTGCCGCATCGCCACGCTGTTGGCCAGTGCCAGTGTCGGCATGAACAGCAGCATGTAGCCCATCACGCAGGCGGAGAACATGCTGAAGGTGGTTGCCGTTGACGCCAGCCACATCAGCACCGCGCCGGCCAGGTGCAGGACCGCGAGGATGCGCTGCGCCGCGAAGTAGCGATCGGCGATCAGCCCGACCAGGAAGGGCGCCACGATGGCACCGATGGACTGGCTGAGGAAAGCTGTCGCCACCTGGCTGGCGCTGGCTTGAAGCGGGCCCTGGACGAGATAGGTTCCCAGGGTGACGAACCATGCTCCCCAGATGAAGAACTGCAGAAACATCATCGCGCCCAAGCGCGACATGGTGTGCGTCATGGTTTGCCCTCCCAGGCAGTGATGGCTCAGATCCCCAGCATGCGGCGTAGTGATTCCGGATCGGTCCCGCTGTCGGCAAAGTCGTCGAAAGCGCGCCCGGTCACGTGGATGATGTGGTCGCGGATGAAGGCGGCGCCCTCGCGCGCGCCGTCCTCCGGGTGCTTCAGGCAGCACTCCCACTCCAGCACTGCCCAGCCGGGAAAGTCGTACTGCGCGAATTTCGAGAAGATCGCCTTGAAGTCGATCTGGCCGTCCCCGAGCGAGCGGAACCGCCCGGGACGATCGATCCAGTCCTGGTAACCGCCATACACGCCACTGCGCGCGCTGGCGTGGTACTCCGCGTCCTTGACGTGGAAGATGCCGATGCGATCGTGGTAGCGGTCGATGAAGCCCAGGTAGTCCATCTGCTGCAGCAGCAGGTGGCTGGGGTCGTACAGGATCTTCGCGCGGGGATGGTGATCCACCACCTCGAGGAAGCGCTCGAACGTCGCGCCGTCATGCAGGTCCTCGCCCGGGTGGATCTCGAAGCACAGGTCCACGCCGCAGGTGTCGAACGCATCCAGAATCGGGCGCCAGCGGCGGCCGAGTTCGGCGAAGGCTTCGTCCACCAACCCCGGCGGTCGTTGCGGCCAGGGATAGAAGTAGGGCCATGCCAGCGCGCCGGAGAACGTGGCGTGCGCGGTCAGGCCCAAGCGCTGGCTGGCCTTGGCGGCCAGCAGCAGCTGCTCCACCGCCCAGGCCTGGCGGGCCGCGGGATCACCGCGTTTGTCCGGTGGCGCGAATCCGTCGAACAGGCTGTCATAGGCCGGATGGACGGCGACCAGCTGCCCCTGCAGGTGGGTGGACAGCTCGGTGATCCGCAGCCCATGTCCTTCCAGCATGCCGGTGACATCGTCACAGTACGTCTGGCTGCGCGCAGCTTCGGCCAGATCGAACAGCGCCGGAGCGCTGGTAGGCACTTGTACGCCAGAATAGCCGAGCCCCGCGGCCCATCCGGCCAGCGTGTCCAGCCGATCGAAGGGAGGTGTGTCGCCGATGAACTGCGCCAGGAACAGTGCTGGACCCTTGAGCGTTTTCAAGATGATTCGCCCTCCATGCAATCGATTGCATTATCCTAGCAGGGGCATCCGAAAGACCTGTTGTGCACTGCACAGCGGAAGGAAGAGGTAACGCCATGGCCACCATCTACGACATCGCAAAGCACGTCGGTGTTTCCGCCGGCACGGTGTCGCGGGCGCTGTCCCGGCCGGAAAAAGTCCTGCCGGCCACGCGCGCGCGCATCGAACAGGCGGCGGCCGCGCTGGGCTATGTTCCCAACACGGTTGCCAGGACACTCAAGACCCAGCGCAGCGGCAAGATCCTGGTCACCGTGCCGGACATCGCCAATCCGTTCTTCGCCCAGATCCTGCAGGGCGCGGAGGAGGCGGCGCAGGCGGTTGGCTATGCCGTCCTGCTGGGCGATACCCAGAACCTGCCCGAGCGCGAGGAACGCTACGCGCAGATGCTCCGGCGCAACGAGGCCGACGGTCTGATCGTGCTGGGCCATCGCCTGCCGCCCACGGCACGCGCGATCGTCCAGCAGCAAGGGGCTGCCGCGCCGGTGGTCAATGGCTGCGAGTTTGATCCCGCACTGGGCATCCCCAGCGTCCATATCGACAACGCGGCCGCCGCACGCGCCGTGATGGAGCACCTGTACGGGCTGGGGCACGAGCAGATTGCCGTGGTCGGTGGGCCGCCGGACAATCCCCTGCACCAGCAACGGCTGGAAGGGGTCCGGGCCGCCGCCAAGGCGCGCGGCCGCCTGCGCCAGCTCAGCGTCGTGCCCGGCGACTTTTCCGTCGAATCCGGTCACGCGGCCGGGATGGCGCTGTTGGCGCGCCCGCCCGTGCCGACCGCGATGTTCTGTTTCAGCGACCAGATGGCGCTGGGCGTGCTGGCGGCCTGCCGGGATCTGGGCCTCCAGGTGCCGGGTGAGCTGTCTGTCGTCGGCTTCGACGACCTGGCATCGTCGCGGTATCTCACGCCTCCGCTGACGACCATCAGGCAACCGATGCGGGAGATAGGTGCCCGCGCGGTCAACCTGCTGCTCGCCATCATCGAGCGTGTCGATGTGCCGCTTCAGCAGACGCTGGATTTCAGCCTGATGCTGCGGGGCTCGACGGCTTCGCCCGGACGGAGCTGAGGCAGAGCGGCATGCGGCATGCGGCTGCCGCGGCACGGTGGCGCCGGTGGTGTCACGCACGGTTGGATGAGAGGCAGGGGTAGCGATGCGCCCGGATGGATTCGGCTCAGGCCAGGGTGACCTGCACCGCCTCGCCGCTCGTGCAGGACGGCGCGATCCACACATCGAATACACCCGCTTCGGCACGGCGGATGCCATCCACGCCGGTGAACTCGAGCATCGATTCGTTCAACAGAAAAGCGACGTCCAGCGACGCTCCACCAGCCAGGGTGACCTTGTCGAAGCCTTTGAGCTCACGGACCGGCCGGACCCGGCTGGCGACCCGGTCGTGGATATACACCTGCACGACCTCCTCGACGGTCCGCTGGCCGAGGTTGCGCACGCGCGCGCTGACCCGGACCGACTCGCCCCGCCGAAGCACCGCGGCGTCCACCCGGGTGGGGCCGTACTCAACCTTGCCGTAGGTCAGGCCATGCCCGAACGGGTACAGCGCTTCATGCGGGATTTCGCGCCAGCGTGTCTTGAATTCCTTCATCTCCGGCAGTTCGGGACGGCCGGTGCGCGGATGGTTGTAGTAATACGGTTGCTGCCCCGATGCGTGCGGGAAGGACACTGGCAGCCGGCCCGACGGGCTGTAATCGCCAAAGAGCACGTCAGCGATGGCATGGCCGGTCTGCGAGCCCAGGAACCAGGTGATCAGCACGGCATCGGCATCCCGCACGCCGCCCTGCAGGGCCAGCGCGCGGCCATTGCGGACCAAGGCCACGACGGGGGTGCCAGCGGCGGCGACCGCATCGGCCAGCTGTTGCTGGACGGCAGGCAACACGATCTCGATGCGCGATTGCGCCTCGCCGGAGTAGCGCTGCGGCTCGCCCACGGCCAGGATCACCACGTCCGCGCGCTGGGCGGCCTGGACGGCGAGTGCCAGACCGCCGTCGATCGCGTCCTCCATGCCACACCCGTCGACAATCTCCAGCTGCGCAGCCTCGCCAAGTGCGGTACGCAGACCGTCTTCAAGGGAAACGTACCGATCGGCCTCGCCGAACAGCGTCCAGCAGCCTTCGATGTTGTCGCGGTCGCGCGCGAACGGCCCGATCAGCGCAATGCGCTGTCCTGTCCTGGGCAGTGGCAGCACGTCGCCGGCGTTCTTGAGCATCACGATCGAGCGCCGCGCCGACTCGCGCGCGAGCTCCTCATGCCGCGCAAGGCATGCGTCGGAGACATCGTCCATCTCCAGCGAGCGATACGGGTTGTCCAGCAGCCCGGTGCGCTCCTTCAGTTCCAGCATGCGCCGGACCGCCTGGTCCAGGCGCCACATCGGCACGCGGCCATCGCGGACGAGCGAAGGGAGATGCTGCAGGTACAGTCCGCTCTGCAGGCTGAGGTCGAGGCCGGCCATGAAGGCTTTGAGCACCGCGTCGCGCATGTCTTCGGCGTAACCGTGCGCGACCAGTTCCATTTCCGAGGTGTAATCGGAAATGGTGACGCCATCGAACCGCCACGCGCCGCGCAGAAGGTCGGTCAACAACGGCTTGTTGGCACTGACCGGTACGCCGTTGATATCGTTGAACGCGGTCATGATGCTGCCGACGCCGGCATCCACTGCCGCCTTGAACGGGGGCAGATGTACATCCTGCAAGGTCTGCGGGGCGATATCGACCGTGTTGTAATCCAGGCCCGCCAGACAGGCGCCGTAGGCAACGTAGTGCTTGGCCGTGGCGAGCAGCGCATCCTCGCGGCGCAGGTCGTCGCCCTGGAACCCCTGCACGCGTGCGGCACCAAACCGGCACGCAAGCAGCGTGTCTTCGCCGGTGCCTTCGGCGCCGCGGCTCCAGCGCTGGTCGCGGGTCACGTCAATGGCCGGTGCGAACGTCCAGTGAATCGCTGCGGCGGTCGCTTCCACGGCGGTGGCGCGGGCAGTCCGGCGCGCCAGGTCCGGTTCGAAGGTCGCGGTCTCGCCCAGCGGGATCGGAAACACCGTGCCCATGCCATGGATCACGTCGGCGGCCAGGATCAGGGGAATGCCCAAGCGGCTCTCTTCCACCGCCACCCGCTGCAGCGCCACCGCACCCTGCCGGCCCCTGCCGTTGAACAGGGCGCCGACCTTGCCCTGGCGGATGAGCTCGAGCACCTGTCCGGCGTTCTGCTCATTGGCGACCGGATTGATATCTGGAACGAAGGGGCGAACCATGTCGGCCGTGACGTTGAGCTGGCCGACCTTTTCTTCGATGGTCATCTGCGCCATCAGCGCATCGATACGGGATGTCATTGGAGCCTCATGAAATCGGTTACATGAGGCTATGAAAAGAGGTTGATCGGTAAACCGCCAGCGCGGCGATCAGTCGCAGGCGATGGGGCCGACTGCGAGGAGGTCCGGATGAGCAGCTGGTGGGGCAGGATCTGCTCGCCGCAGGGCAGGCCAGCATTTCCGGTGAGGCAGTCGAGCAGTGCCCGGGTTGCCGCGGCCGCCATCCCGGCCATCGGCTGGCTGGCCACGGTCAGCGGTGGCCAGGCGCGCCGCGCAGCGGCAGTGTCATCGAAAGCGGCCAGTGACAGATCCTGCGGAACCCGCAGGCCCGCGCGATGCGCTATCCACAGCACGCCCAGCGCCATGTCGTCATTGCTGGCCAGCACGGCCGTCGGTGCTGAGGACATGCCGAGCAGCGCTTCGCCGATGTCGCAGCCCGACTGGAACGAAAAGCGGCCATGGCGGATCAGCTCCGGCGGGATCGGCAGTCCGGCCCGCGCCATCGCCTCCTCGAATCCGGCAAGGCGCTCCCGGCTGTCGCCATGCTCCATGGGCCCGGCCAGGAACGCGATCCGTTGGTGGCCGCTGTCGATCAGGTGCAAGGTGAGCTGATCGGCCGCCAGGCGGTTGTCGATGCGGATCGTCCGCATGCCCGGCAGTACCTGTGCACCGGCCAGGGCAACGGTGGGAATGCCGAGCCGCATGAAGGCGTCCGAGCCGGACAACAGCTCGGCGTACGGTGGGATGAGGATCAAGCCTTCGGCGCCGGACTTGATCGCATCCATGACCCGCTGTTCGGCATGCTCAAGCGTCGGCGAGGTGCCTTCGCAGACGATCAGTCCGGCGCCTGCCGCGTTGGTGCTGGCCAGCACCGCGAGCAGTGCATCGGTCAGGAAGGGCGAGCGGTCACCGGAATGGATCAGTGCGAGACGGGTTCCCGCCGCACCGGCGAGACGCCGCGCCTCAAGATTGGGGACGTAGCCGGTCGCACGGATCGCTTCCCTGACCCGCGCGCGCGTTTCCGCGCCCACCTTGCCCGTGCCGTTGATCACGTTGGATACGGTCATCGTCGAGACGCCGGTGCGATCGGCAACCGTCTTCAGCGTTGCAGGGCGATGCGGAGGTTGGCCTGGGCCTGGACGGTGCGCCATCGAAACGCCTGCTGGAGAACAGCGGGTATTGGAACGGGTTTAACGTTAAACCCGGCTGAGCCGGATGAACCGTTCGTGCCGGCGGTCCACGTTCCTCCGAGCGTGATCCACTACCATGGGCCACCCGTCAGGATGCGCCCGCATGTCCCTCGTGATCCCCGTGTTGCCCAAGCCGCCCACCGCCCGCATCGCGGCCTGGCTGCTGATGCTGCTGGGCATGTGGCTGACCTTGAAGCTGGGCCTGGTGGTGACGCTGCTGTCGGGCCTGCTGGTGTTCCACCTGACCCATCTGCTGGCCTCCACCGTCGAGGGCAGGCTGCCGCCGGGGCGCGCGCGCGCCTATTCGGTGATCGTGCTGTCCGCGCTGATCATCGGTGCGCTGACCCTGGCCGCGATCGGCATCGCCTCGTTCTTCCGCAATGAAACCGGTGGCCCGGATGCGCTGCTGATGCGCCTGATGGATATCCTCAATACCTCCCGCCACCAGGTCCCGGACCTGCTGCAGCCGTACATCCCGGAAGACCTGCAGGCGCTGCGCACGGCGATGAACGACTGGGCGGCGACGCACCGCCAGCAGCTCGGCATTGCCGGCACCTCTGCGGTGCAGATCAGCGTGCGGATCCTGATCGGCATGGTGCTGGGCGCGATGATCGCCCTGTATGACGAGTTGCCGTTGCCGAAGCTGGGGCCGCTGGCGCAGGAACTGATCGGCCGCACCAGCCGCATGGCCACCGCCTTCCGGCAGGTGGTGTTCGCGCAGGTGAAGATCTCGCTGCTCAATACGCTGTTCACCGCCATCTTCCTGCTCGGCGTGCTGCCGCTGTTCGGCGTGCACGTGCCGCTGTCCAAGACGCTGGTGCTGATCACCTTCCTGGCCGGCCTGCTGCCGGTGGTGGGCAACATCATCTCCAACACCGTCATCACCATCGTCGCACTGTCGGTCTCGTTCTACGTGGCCGTGGTCGCGCTGCTGTACCTGGTGGTCATCCACAAGCTGGAGTACTTCCTCAACGCCCGCATCGTCGGGGGTGAGATCCAGGCACGTGCCTGGGAGCTGCTGCTGGCGATGCTGGTGATGGAAGCGGCGTTCGGTCTGCCCGGATTGGTGGCGGCGCCGGTGTTCTACGCCTACATCAAGCGCGAACTGCTGGATCAGCGCTGGATCTGAGGCAGGAACGTCGCCTTGCCGTCGTGCTCGACGCGGCGCCCCGGGGCCAGGCCGGGGGCGTTCCAGAACCGCAGTGGAGCGCCTACAGCGTCAGGTTCAAAGAGACATACGCCGAGCGCCCGGGGGCCGGTGAGAACATCGGCTGGTCGTCGCCGCCCCAGAAGAAGTTGTCATACCACGCATACGCGTAGTCGCGGCCGGTCAGGTTCTTCACCTGCACGTCCACGCTGACCCGCTCGGAAAGCCGATACGACGCACTGGCATCGAGCACCGCGAAGGCGCCGAACTTGCCCTGCGTGTTGCGTTCTTCAATGTAATAGTCGCCCTGCATCCGGCCCTGCAGGCCGAAGGTCCAGCGCTCGTTGCCGCGGTAGTCCACGCCGATGTTGCTGATGTAGCGCGGCGTGGCGATCACCTCGTTGCCGGCCAGGGCGGTGCCATCGGTGGTGAACGCGCGCACCACCTTGGCCTGCTGGATCGCATGCGAGCCCCACAGCGTCCAGTGGTCGCTTAGGCGCGAGGTGAACTGCAGGTCGACCCCTTCGCGACGGGTCTGGCCAAGGCCGACCGAGGTGCCGGTAGCCGGCATGTTCGCTACTTCGTCCGTCGCGTCCTGGCGCCACACCGCGATGCGCGCGTCGGTGCCGACGGCCGGGGTGTACTTGATGCCCAGCTCCTTGCCGGTGTTGATCGAGGGCCGGAAGGTCTCCTGGCCGGCGGTAAGGTAAGCCGGTGCGGTGGAACCGGTCAGCACCTGGAAGGTCCTACCCCAGTTGGCATAGATGTTGAGGACCGGGGTGATCGTGTAGACCACGCTCAGCTTGGGCTGGCCGATGGTGCCGTAGCGCTGCAGCGGCGCGGTGATGCCACCGGGCAGGTGGGTGCTGCCGGAGAAGCGGTCCACACGGTAGGCCGGCACGATCTTCAGCGCGGAGGTGGGCTGATACACGGCCTGCGCGTAGGCACCGAGGTTGTCCAGGGTGTAGCGGTCGTCGTTCTGGATCCGCGCCGGGGTGGAGAAGTCGGTCGGGATGGCGTGGCTGTAGCGCAGCCGGCGGTACGTATTGTCCTGATGCTCGGCGTTGAATCCACCCTCGACCGTCAGCGCAGGCGTGGCGGCCCAGGTCAGCGTGCTGAGCAGGCCGGTCTGTTTCTCATCCCACTGACGACGCTGGCGCGGCGCGTTGCCGGGCACGTACGCGGTGAAAGTCACCTGCCGGTCGTCCTCGTAACGGTTGTAGTACAGCTTGTTGCTGACATGCACGGCGTCGCTGAGCTGCAGATCCAGATGGGTGCTGAGATGGCGCATGTCGCGGTCGTCGAAGTCGTTGGCATTCTTGAGCGCGGATCCGCGACGATCGGCTGCCAACTCTCCGGCGGTCATGAAGCCGGGCTCGTCGGCTTCGTGGTGGTACACGCGCGCGATCAGACCGAGATTGAAGAGGTCATCGTCGCCGCTGTAGAACCACTTGCCGCCCAGCGAGTACTTCTTCGAGTGGTCATGATCGCGATAGCCGTCGGACGCCTGCGACGCCAGAAAATAGTTCTGCGCGACACCGTTTGCGTCGCGACCGATCGCCACCTGCGCTTCGCGGGTGTTGTAGCTGCCATAGGTGAGCCGCGCATCGGTGTAGGTGCCGCCCTGGCGGGTGCCGAGGTTGATGTTGCCCCCGATGTTGTGCAGGCCATAGCGCGGGTCGTTGGTACCGCGCACGACTTCGATGTAGTCGATGTCCAGCGGGAACACCATGTCGATGAAGCGCTGGTTGCCACTGTTGACGTTGCTGGGAATGCCATCGATCAGGATCTTGATCCCGTTGAGGTAGCCCTCGCCATTGAATGCACGGAAGGTAGCCTTGCCGGACTCCGCGCCCTGGCGGGTTTCTGTCAGCTGCATGCCTGGCATCTGGCCGAGCAGTTCCCAGCTGTTGGACACGTTCTTCTCATGGACCTGGTCGCCACCCATCACATCCACGGAGGTCAGCACCCGGTTGGCGGCCAGGGGACGGTTCGCGCCTTCCCGCACGCGCACGCTGCCGAGGGTGATCGCAGCATCGGCGGATTGGGCGCGCGCTTCGCCGGCGCACAGGGCCGCCAGTACAGCGGACACCATTGCCTTGGTTCTCATCTCTTCGTGCCTCAGGAGCAGGTAGGACAGGGCGTTGACCAGCAGACATCGGACGTCTGCTGTTCTCGCCTACAAAAGAAATAATATAACATTTCAATAAGGCATCGTTCCATCCCGTAGGTCGGTCGCGTGTCTGTGCCTTGAAGCCCCGGCCGATCGGGTCTATAACGCGCACGAAGGGCGCAGCCGTCCGGGCCGCCCATGGTGATCGGTGCTCCCATGATCCAGCCCAACGCCCGTTCAACGCCGCGCGCTGCGGCGGCCAGCGAGCCGTCCGCATCACAGCAGATCGATGCGCGCATCCAGTCGCTGGATGATTGGCGGGGCGAGGCGTTATCGAACGTCCGCGCCTTGATCCGCAAAGCTGCTCCGGACGTGGTGGAGACCTGGAAGTGGCGGGGGGTACCGGTGTGGGAGGATCACGGCATCCTGTGTACCGGCGAGACCTACAAGGCGGCCGTGAAGTTGACCTTCGCCAGGGGCGCGTCGCTTCCCGATCCCAAGGGGCTGTTCAACGCCAGTCTGGAAGGCAACACCCGCCGCGCCATCGATCTGCATGAAGGCGACACGCTCAACGCGACGGCATTCAAGGCACTGATCCGCGCAGCGATCGCGCGCAACCGGGCAGCGAAGCCTCCCGCCGCTGCAGCGCGTGCGAAGGCGAGCCAGCGCTCTGCCTGAATCATCACGACCTCCTGCACTGGAACACGCCGCGCGATTCGGCAACGATGAAGGGCTGGGCGAGGCGGCAGCGATGCGGCCGGCCCACTCCCCCTCAACGTTTCCAGGATGTGCCTGTGCTGAGTGTGATCGGCGGTTTGCTTGCGTTGTATCTGGTGTGGCGGCTGATCTGGCCACTGCGATTGTCGCGTCCGGTCCGGATCGTGCTCGGCCTGCTGGTGGTGGCGCTGGCGCTGCACCACCGCATCGTGGCGCAGTTTGCCGGGACCATGGCGTCGCCGGAAATTCCCAAGGCGATGATCGCGGTGCTCGCGACCGGCTTCACCACGCTGCTGTTGAGCGCGGTCTTCGTGCTCCTGCTGGACGCGCTGCTGCTGATCGCACGCCTGGTCCGGGCGCGGCCCGTGCTGCCTGTGCTGCGCGCGCCGTGGCTGCGCCCTGCGGCGGGCACGTTGGCGCTGCTGCTGTCCACGTATGGCATCTGGCAGGGCATGGCCGTGCCCAAGCCCCGCCAGATCGAGGTGGCCATCGAGGGGCTGCCGGCCGCGTTCGAGGGCTACCGCGTGCTGCAGCTCACCGACATCCACGCCAGCCGCCTGCTCACCGGGGCCTGGGTGGAGAAGGTGGTCGCCGAAAGCAATGCCCTTGATCCGGACCTGGTAGTGATCACCGGGGATCTGATCGACGGCACTGTCAGCGCCCGTGCCAACGACTTCGCGCCGCTGGCCAGGCTGCACGCGCCCGATGGCGTCATCGCGATCACCGGCAACCACGAGTACTACGCGCAGTACGCCGACTGGATGCAGGCCTTCCGCGGGCAGGGCATGCAGGTGCTGGAGAACACCCACACCCGGGTGCAGCGCGGCGGCGCGACGTTGACCATTGCCGGTGTCACCGATCCAGTGGCGGCGCGCTATGGTCTGCCCATGCCGGATCTGAGCAAAGCCCTGGCAGGCGCGGACCCACAGGCGCCGGTGATCCTGCTCGACCATCGCCCGGTGGAGGCACGCGCCAATGCCGCACAGGGCGTGGCGCTGCAGCTGTCCGGTCACACCCATGGCGGGCACATCCTCGGCATGAACCAGCTGGTCAAGCGGGCCAACGGCGGTTTTGTCTCCGGGCGCTACGAGGTGGACGGCATGACGCTGTATGTCAGCAACGGCGCCGGGCTGTGGCCGGGCTTCGCCGCGCGCATCGGTGTGCCCTCGGAGATCACCCTGATCACGTTGCGGAGGGGATGAGGTTGACTGGAAACGACATGCCCGGGGTGGTGCTGCCGGATACCGAGGCCTGGACCGTTCGCGATCCGCTGGGCCGGGAGTACCCGATCTGGGTGGCCCTGCCGGCCGGCTACGAGCGCGACACGCACCTGCGCTACCCGGTGCTGTATGTCACCGATGCGCTGTACAGCTTTCCGCTCGCACGCAGCGTGCGCAACATGGTGGGGCAGGGTGGTGCGCACCTGGCGCCCTTCATCCTGGTCGGGCTGCCGCCGCAGCAGGGGCTGAGCTCGCAGCAGAGCCGCTCGCGTGATTACACGCCGACCCAGCCGGTGCGCCGTACAGGCGACGATTACACCGATGGCATCACCTACGGTGGCGCTGCGCACTACCGCGATTTCCTGGCGGACCATGTGCTGCCACAGGTCGAGGCGCGCTATCGCACCGATCCCGCGCAGCGTGCGTTTGCCGGCCATTCCTACGGTGGGCTGTTCGGTGCGTACGCGCTGCTGACCCGCCCGGCAATGTTCCAGCGTTACATCCTCTCCAGCCCATCGCTCTGGTTCGACCAGCACGTGATCAACCGGATCGAGGCGGACTACGCCGATGCCCATGCCGATCTGAACGCGCGCGTGCTGCTGTCCATCGGCGCACACGAAACCCCGGCGTCCGACGCGCCGTTCGCGGCGCGCAACGACATGGTCGCGCATACGCGATCGTTTGCCGAGCGTCTGCGCGGGCGCGGTTATCCAGGGCTTTGGCTGGAGACACGCGTGGTTGCCGATGAGGATCATCTGACGGTCTACCCGGTGATGCTCACCCGCGCGCTGCTGGCCCTGTTCCCCAGCCGGAGCACAGCCCTAGCCGTGTGAAATTTTCGCCAGTGGGCGTGCACGCCTCGGTCACCGCGCAGCGCGGAGGCTGAGCGCACACGCTACGCCCACCCGGAGACCCCATGACCACGCTGACCCTGCCCGAACTGGCCAAGAAGATGGCCGGCATCGATTTTGCGATGCTGCAGACCCACACCGCCAGCGGCGAGATCGCCGGCCGGCCGATGAGCAACAACGGTGATGTGGATTACGACGGCGACAGTTATTTCTTCGCCTTCGACAGTGCCGACATGGTGGCCGAGATCGAACGCGACCCCAAGGTCGCGTTGTCCTTCACCGGCAGCAAGTCGCTGCTGGGCAAGCCGCCGCTGTTCGTGGCCGTGGAAGGCCACGCGACGTTGAGCCGCGACCGCGCGACCCTGCAGGCGCATTGGGTCCCGGACCTGGAACGCTGGTTCACGCAGGGCGTGGATACGCCCGGAATCGTGCTGATCCAGGTGAAGGCAACCCGCATCCATTACTGGGCGGGCGAGGACGAGGGCGAAATCCGGCTGTAAGCCATGCCCGCATCATCAGTCAGGATCGGATGCGCAGGCTGGTCCATTCCCGGCCGGTACGCGGCGTTGACCGGTGAGGGCGAGAGCATGCTGGCGCGTTATGCCACACGCTTTTCGGTGGTGGAGATCAACTCCTCCTTCTATCGTCCGCACCAGCAGCGCACCTATGAACGCTGGGCGGCGAGCGTGCCGGCCGCGTTCCGCTTTTCGGTGAAGCTGCCCAAAGCCATCTCGCACGAGGCCGCCCTGCGCGGCTGCGGTCCGGCGTTGGACCGCTTCCTCGAGGAGACGGCCGGGCTGGGCCGCAAGCTCGGCGGGGTGTTGCTGCAGCTGCCGCCGAGCCATGCATTCGATGCGCGGGTGGCGGCCGGCTTCTTCGGCATGCTGCGCCGTCGCACCGCTGTACCGGTGGTCTGCGAGCCACGCCATGCCAGCTGGTTCACACCGCAGGCCGATGCGATGCTGCAGCGGCATGCGGTCGGGCGTGTCGGCGCGGACCCTGCGCGGGTTCCGCAGGCCGCCCAGCCGGGCGGTGATGCCGGATGGCGCTACTGGCGATGGCATGGCGCGCCCCGCATGTACTACAGCGACTATGACGACACAGCACTGGGTGATCTGGCCCAGGCGCTCGCGCAGCGGACAGCCGGTGCGCGCTGGGTGATCTTCGACAACACCGCCCATGGGTTCGCCACCGCCAACGCGGCGCGGCTGCAGGACCTGCTGGGCGGCGCCACCCCCCGGGAGCCCGCACATGCCTGAAGGTCCTTCCATCGTCATCCTGCGCGAAGCCGCCGCCAAGTTCCGCGGCAAGACCGTGCGCCTGGCCACCGGCAACAGCTCACTCGATCTGACCCGCATGGAGGGCCGTCGCGTGGTCGCCCTGCGCAGCTGGGGCAAGCACTTCCTGATCGAGTTCCGTGGCTTCAGCCTGCGCGTGCACATGCTGATGTTCGGCAGCTACCGCATCGATGAGCGCAAGCCTTCCCCGCCGCGGGTATCGCTGCAGTTCGACAACGGCGAGCTCAACATCTATGCCTCGTCGGTGAAGTACATCGAAGGCGCGCTGGAGGACACCTACGACTGGCGGGGCGATGTGATGGACCCGTCGTGGGATCCCAGGCTGGCGCGCAGGAAACTCAAGGAAATGCCCGACACCTTGATCTGCGACGCGCTGCTGGACCAGGACATCTTTGCCGGCGTCGGCAACATCATCAAGAACGAGGTGCTGTTCCGTACGCGCGTGCACCCTGAATCCACGGTGGGCGCGCTGCCACCGCGCAAGCTGGGCGAGGTCATCAAACAGGCGCGGCAGTACAGTTTTGATTTCCTGGCGTGGAAGCAGGCATTCGTGCTTCGCCAGCACTGGCTGGTCCACACCAAGCGCACCTGCCCCCAGTGTGGTGGCCCGCTCAGCAAGACCTACCCCGGAACAACCCGGCGACGGACGTTCTTCTGCCCGGTCTGCCAGGTGCGTTACGGTGCGGCCCCGACGGCACGCAAGGCTGTGCGCAAGGCCGCGCCAGGGCGTTCAGCCAGGACCACGCGCATGGCGTAGGATGGGGTGTCACACGCACCTACGCGCGTCCTGCGCGATCGACGTCCGATCGCCCTCGCTCCTTTTTCCGAGTCCTTCATGCCGCCCGCGGGATGAAGGCTCCCGTGTCCCACGGAGCGCTCATGCCGGGCTATACCACCCGCATCCTTACCATCCCGGTCGGCGGTCACGACTTTCGTATCCGCGCGCTCAGCGACCTGCAGCAGTTCTCCGATCCGACGGGTCGCGCCGAACGTGCCGGCATCCACTCCTCACTGTGGAGCCTGTTCGGCCAGATATGGCCGGCCGGCCGCGCGCTGGCCGACACCATGAGTCACTTCGACATTGCCGGCAAGCGCATCCTCGAACTGGGCTGCGGGCTGGGCCTGTCCAGCCTGGTGCTGGCGCATCGGGGCGCGGATGTGGTCGCGACGGATCACCATCCACTGGCCGAGTCCTTCCTGGCCTACAACGCAGGACTCAACGATCTGCCGGCGGTGACCTACCGCGACCTGCCCTGGGAGGTGCCCGATTGCTCGCTGGGCCGCTTCGACCTGATCATCGGCAGCGACATCCTGTACGAGCGTGGCCATGCCCACCAGATTGCCGCGATGATGCTGCGGCATGCCAAGCCCGATGCCGAACTGCTGATCACCGATCCCGGGCGCGGCAACGTCGGCGCTTTTTCGCGCGGCATGGCCCTGCAGGGCTTCGATGTGACCGAGCAGCTGGGTCTGTTCGAAGATGAGGGCGATGCCCCCGGCAATGGCCGGCTGCTGAGCTATCGGCGCGGCACCGTGCGGGCAGTGGCCGTCGCCTGAGCGCGCGCCGTGCGCGTTGCGACATCCGGCCATCCCTCCGTGACGCGGCGTGCAGATCGGCTGTCGTAGGCTGTCGCCGTCCAGATGCGGCCCAGGCGGCCGGGAGAACCCTGATGCGATGTGCTCCACGGTCGAGTCACCATGGCCTGTGTGTTGGCAGGGCGCACGCTTGAGCGCGGCCACCACCGCGCACGCCGCGCGACCGCAGACGCGCTCGATGATCATCGCCGGCCTGTCCACGGTGGTGGAGTGGTACGACTTCACGCTCTATCTGTACCTGGCCACGGTGCTGTCGCGGGTGTTCTTCGGCGGCGGCGAAAATGCGCTGCTGGCCACACTGGCCGGGTTTGCGGTGTCGTACCTGATGCGGCCGCTTGGCGCACTGGTGTTCGGCAACTTGGGTGACCGCTTCGGGCGGCGCTACATGCTGCTGGCCTCGATGCTGCTGATGACCGTGGCGATGCTCGCCACCGCGCTGTTGCCCACCTTCGAAAGCATTGGCGATACTGCCGGCGTGCTGCTGTTGCTGCTGCGCTGCCTGATGGCTTTCTCGGTCGGCGGCGAATACACCGGCGTGGTGGCCTACCTGCTGGAAACCGCACCGGTGCGCAGGCGCGGGCTGGTGACCTCGCTGGCCTCGGCCGCGAGCGAAGTGGGGGCCCTGTTGGCGGTGGCGCTGTCGGCGCTGACGGTCGCATTGCTGAGTACGGCGCAGCTGGATGGCTGGGGCTGGCGGATTCCGTTCTTCGTCGGTGCCGCCTTGGCCGGTGCGATCCTGCTGGCCCGCTCGACGATGCACGAATCGCCCGAGTTCGAGCGGCAGCAGGCCGAAGGCACCGTGCCGGAGTCGCCGATCCGCGACACCTGGCGGCACCACAAGGCCGCGATTGCACGCACCTTCGCGATCTCCGCGCTCGGCTCGATCACCTATTACGTTGGCATTACCTATGTGCCTGCCTTCCTCGGTTCGGTGGGGCAGGTGAGTGAATCGGAGGCGTTGTGGCTGTCCACGGTCGCGGCGGTGGCGGTGATCGTGGTGACGCCGCTGGCCGGCGCGTTGTCGGACCGGGTCGGTCGCCGGCCGGTGCTGATCGCGTTGGCCGCGCTGTCGGCGTTGCTGCCGTTGACGATGTTCTCGGTGATGGCCAGCGGCAGCACCGTGGCGATCGGGCTGGCGGCGGTGGTGCTGGCGTGTCTGGCCGGTGGAGTGAGTGCGGTGGCAGCGCCCGCCACGGCCGAGCAGTTCCCCGGCGAAGGGCGGCTCAGTGGCCTGGCGCTGGGCGTCACCATGGCAACGGCCTTCTTTGGCGGCGCCACGCCGTTGCTGGCCGAGGTCCTGGTGCGGCACACCGGCTGGTCGTCTGCGCCCGGCGCGATGATCGCGGTGGTGGCGGTGCTGGTGCTGCCGGTGATGTGGACGCTGCGCGAGACGCGGCCCCGGTAGCGCTGGCCGCAAACAGAACGGGCCGCCCGAAGGCGACCCGTCTGCTCAAACGCGATGGAGCTCTTCGCGCCTCAATACTTCCAGCGCAGGCTCACCGAGACGAAGCGCGGCTCGCCGTAGTTGTTGTAGTCCAGGTTGGCCCAGTAGGTCTTGTCCAGCGCGTTGCGCACGCTCAACGTGGCCAGCCAGTTATCGCTGATGCGGTAGTTGGCGTTGAGGTTGACCAGCATGTACGCCGGCTGGTTCACGGTCACGCCCACGCCCGACGGGTGCGGCACGTTGAAGGCCTGCACCTTGCTCTGCCAGGAGAAGCCGCCGCCGATGCTCAGCCGATCCCAGCTGCCCGGCAGCTGCACCGTGGTGTTCAACTGCAGGAAGTCTTCGGGCAGGTTGGCGTAGATCAGGTCGGTGGCGGCGCGGGTGACCTTGACGTGGGTGTAGCCGGCATTGACCGTCCAGCCCGGCCGGATCTCGCCGTTGACGTCCAGTTCCCACCCACGCGACTTGGTGCCGTTGACCCCCACGTACGCCGAGGTGCCGTCGCTGAGCGATCCGTCAGGCTGGCTCATGTCACGCACAGCGTAGTTGTCCTGCTTGGCTTCGAAGATCGCCGCGTTCGCGGTCAGGCGACCGTCGAACCACTGCGACTTGATGCCTGCTTCCAGGTTGGAACCTTCCACCGGGGCGAGCAGGTTCTCGTTCTTGTCCTTGTAATTCTGCGGATTGAAGATTTCGGTATAGCTGGCATACACCGAGAAATCCGGCACGATGTCGTACACCACGCCGACGTAGGGGGTGACTTCATCGGTCACCTTGTACTGGCCGCTCGTGGCGGTGTACGCGCCAGCCGTGTTGTAGGAACGGGTCATCGTTTCCCAGCGGCTCAGGCGGGCACCGGCGATCAGCGAGAGCGGATCGGCCAGGCGCAGACGCGTGGAGGCATACACACCGCTCTGCTTGGTGCGCGCGATGCGGCTGGCGCCGGTACGCGAGGCGGTCAGCTCGGGGATGTCGCCGTTCCAGGTGTGGATGTTGGGAATGTCATAGCGCCAGCGTGCGACGGAGGTCAGCGTCCAGGTGGTCGATTCCAGGTCCGACCAGCTGCCACCGACGACGACGTCGTGTTCCTGGCCGAACAGCGGGAACTTGCCCGACAGGAACACATCCACGCCATTGCGGGTGTCTTCGGCATCGCCGGCACCGGCCAGCAGGTAGGTGCCGCTGCCGGTCACCGGGTCGGGGTAGCCGCTGCCGTAGACGCGCACGTTCTGCACATTGCCTTCGGTGTGCGCGGCATTGACCTTCAGCAGCCAGGTCTCACCGAAGCGCTGTTCCAGGTTGGCGAACGCGGTGCTGGTTTCGCGCTGCCAGCGCGTCCACTTCGGGGCCATGTTGGTCGAGCGCGGCAGGTGGGCGAAGCTGCCGTCGCTGTTGAAGAACGGCACGGTGCCCCAGGTCGAGCCGACCGGGTTGTTGTCCTGGCGCTGGTAGCCCACAGTGACGGTGGTGCTGTCGGTCAGATCGCCTTCGACCACGGCCATGCCGGACATTTTGTCTTCGGTGTAGCGGTCGTAGTAGTAGTCGCGGTCCTGGTAGGCGGCGACCACCCGGCTGCGGAAGCGGCCATCGCGGGTCAGCGGCGCGTTGACGTCGGCCTCCATGCGGCGGAAATCCCAGCTGCCGGCACTGATGGCGAAGGACGCATCGAAATCACGGCCCGGGCGCTTGCGCAGCAGGTTGACCGTGGCCGAAGGAATACCCGCGCCGCTGAGCAGGCCGTTGGCGCCGCGGATCACTTCCACGCGGTCGTAGAAGGCGGTGTCGTACTCCTGGTTGGTCGAACCGCTATAGGTTGGCAGGCCGTCCACCTGGAAATCGGTGATGGTGAAACCGCGCGCGTAGTACAGCGGGCGCTGGGTGTCGTAGAAAGACACATTGACGCCGGTGATGTTGCGCATCACATCGTTGATGCTGAACAGCGATTCGGTCTGCAGCCGCTCCAGCCCCAGCACACTGGTCGACTGCGGGGTTTCCTGCAGCGTGATCGGCAAGCGGGTGGTGCTCGAGGGTGCGGCGCGGTCACCCACCACGCTGACCTTGTCCAGGGTCTTGGCATCGGCGGTGCTGCCGGCCTCGGCCAATGCATCGGCAAAGGCCTGCGGGGCGGTCAACGAGAGGGCGGAAAGCAGGGCCAGGGCCAGCGGGGCACGGCGGGAGCGGAGCGGGTGGGCGCGGAGGGACATGGGGGGTCTCTGGACGGGCAAGGAGGAAATGAGGGCAACAGGCAGGCAACGCCGGCGCACGGGCGCCAGGCACGGGGTGTTCCATCCTGGGAAAGCAGGGGGCGGGGCAGCTGCGGGGCGACGGCAGTCCATTGAGACCGTCAAGCGCCCGAAGCGACCACCCTGCGGTGTGCAAATGTAAATCGTTCTCAGTCGCTTTACAATTCTTGAACAATTGGCGGCGTCGGCGTAGAGGGCTGAGCACCGGCGGGGAGCCCAAACGCAACCGGCCACCGCAAGGGTGGCCGGAGGGAAACCGAGGCGGAGACCGAAGGCCCCGCCTGCGCAGGCTTACAGCGCCTGCAGTTCTTCGTTGGCGTTGCGCTTGGCCTCGGCCGGCTTGGCGGCCGGCGGCGGCGGAGTGAGCATCACCGCCGGGCTGGTTTCGACGGGAACGTCCAGGTACGGCAGCTTCAAGGTTTCGCTGGTCAGGCGGCGGATCTCATTGGTCAGCGCCGGGCTGTCGTTGAGCTTGCGGCCATAGGACGGCACGATTTCCTTCAGGCGCGCTTCCCAGCCGGCGGCCATCTGCTGGGGGAAGGCCTTCTTGAGCAGGTCCAGCATGATCGGCGGCGAGGTCGAGGCACCTGGCGAAGCGCCGAGCAGGGCGGCCAGCGTGTGGTCCTGGTCGGTCACGATCTCGGTACCGAACTGCAGGATCGAGCCCTTCTCCGGGTCCTTCTTGATGATCTGCACGCGCTGCCCGGCGGTGACCAGTTTCCAGTCCTCGCGCTTGGCATTGGGGAAGTATTTGACCAGTTCAGCCTGGCGGTCGTCATCGTTCAGACGTGCCTGGCCCATCAGGTACTTCACCAGGTCCAGATTCTCCAGGCCCACGCCCATCATCCCGGCTACGTTGTTGTGGTTCACCGAGGAATACAGGTCGAACCACGAGCCGTGCTTGAGGAACTTGGTGCTGTACAGCGCGAACGGCCCGAACAGCACCACCGGCTTGCCATCGAGCTTGCGCGCATCCAGATGCGGCACCGACATCGGCGGGGAACCGGTTTCGGCCATGCCGTAGGCCTTCACCGAATGCCGGCTGGCGATCGCCGGGTCCTGGAACGCCAGGAACTGGCCACCGACCGGGAAGCCGGCGTAGTTCTTCGATTCGGGAATGCCCGACAGCTGCAGCAGCTTGAGCGCGGCGCCACCGGCACCGATGAACACGAAGCGCGACTTGATGGTGGATTCGTTGTCGGACTTCAGGTCCTTGACGGTCACGTTCCAGCTCTTGTCGTCGTTCTGGCGCAGGGCACGCACTTCATGGTTGAGGTGCAGCGCGAAGTTCGGGCTGCGCTGCAGGCCAGCGGTCAGCTGGCGGGTGATCACGCCGAAGTTCACGTCGGTGCCCAGCGGCATCCAGGTCGCGGCGACTTTCTGCTTCGGGTCGCGGCCTTCCATCAGAAGCGGCGCCCACTGCTTGATCTGCGCGGCATCCTCGGAGTACTGCATGCCGTAGAACAGCGGGTTCTTGACCAGCGCCTGCTGGCGCTTGTGCAGGTAGGCGATGTTCTCGTCACCCCATACGAAGCTCATGTGCGGGGTCGGGTTGATGAAATCACTCGGTTGGCTCAGGCGGCCTTCGCGCAACTGGTGGGACCAGAACTGGCGCGAGATCTCGAACTGCTCGGCAATGCCGACCGCACGCTTGGTCTCGATGCTGCCGTCGGGCAGTTCCGGGGTGTAATTCAACTCGGCGAACGCGGAATGGCCGGTGCCGGCGTTGTTCCAGCCGTCCGAGCTTTCCAGCGAAACCCCGTCCAGGCGCTCATAGACCTGGATGTTCCAGTCCGGTTGCAGCTCCTGCAGGAAGGTGGCGAGCGTGATGCTCATGATGCCGCCGCCGACCAGGACGACGTCGACCGGCTTGTCGTTGCCGGCGGCCGGGACCGAGCGCTGATGCAGCGGCCAGTACAGGAACAGTGCCGCTGCCAACAGCAACACCACGAGCAGGCCGAGGACGACCTTCGCTAGTTTTTTCATGGGGATCTCAGGTAGGGAGACATGGGAAGGATGCCGCCGCTGCCGGGAACGCCCGTGAAGACGGGCGTCACAGCGGTACCTTGAGCGCAATTTTAGCCCTTTCCGGTACGGATTTGGTGCAACGCAGCATCCGGTGGGTGTGCCGGACCGGCTCAATCGCTGGCGAGGGTGAAGTATTCCAGGAGGAAATAGCTGGCTTGATAGGCCAGCGCTATCAGGGCCAGCACCAAGTGGGCGCGTCGCTGGCGCAGCGCGATGCCCATACCGGCGACCGCCAGCATCACCGCGGTATGGACCCAGTAGGCCTCGCCGAGCATCTGCCAGCGGCTGTGGCCCTTGATGGCGGTATCGCCCAGATCCAGCAGGGTGACCAGGGCCAGCATCCCGAAGAAGCCGGCGCGCCGCTGCAGCAGGTAATTCTCATAGCTGCCGAACTCGCGCACATCGTCGGGGAACAGCAGCACGCAGAGCAGGTACCACGCTGCGCAGTAGGCGATCACGAACAGGTACAGCTCGAAGGTCCACTGCCGCACCTCGCCCAGGCGGAATTCCCACCACCAGAAGGTCACCACCGAAATCAGCGCCCAGACCACCCAGCACAGGTGGATCCACGACCAGCCGCGGCGCCGGGGGTGCTCGATGATGCCCGCCAGGCCCCGCAGCAGGGTGGTAATGCTCAGGCCGAGGATGATGCTGAGCACCACGCGGATGTGCAGGTAGACCGGATCGGTGTCCATCGACGTGCCCGCGGCTGGAATGCGCCGATGCTGCATCGGCGCGGGTCGTCGGGTCGTGTAGGGCTGCATGCGGCCCCGGTACGACAGCCGACCAACGGTCGGCTCTACCGGTCGGGGTTATCGCTTTTTGCGCACCAGCGTCGCCGAGGCCGCCAGCACTGCCCGGGTCAGCAGCGCCATGGTCTGCACATCGCCCTTCCAGTGCTGCCAGTACAGCGGCACGTCTTCCCACGCGCGCTGCTTCATGTGCACCAGCCGGCCGGCATCGAGGTGGCGTTTGACCAGCGGCAGCGGGTTCATGGTCCAGCCCAGCCCGCCGAGATTGGCCTGCACGAACGCACGGGTGGAGGGAATCCACCAGGTCGGTGCGGTCAGCGGCAGGTCGTTGCCGGCCAGGCGCCGGGCGAAACGGGCCTGCATATCGTCCTTGCGGTTGAACACCAGTACCGGCGCCTGGGCCAGCGACTGCGCATTGACGCCCTTGGCGAAGTGCTGCTCATGGAAAGCGGGGGTGCAGGTGGCGGCGTAGCGGATACTGCCCAGCGCATGGATCTGGCAGCCCTGCACCGGCTCATCCAGGGTGGTCACCGCGCCCAGCACGGCCCCTTGGCGCAGCAGGGCCACGGTGTGGTCCTGGTCTTCCGAGCGCAGGTCCAGGGTGGTGCCGGTCTGCCGGGCGAACTGCAGGGCGGCCTCGGGGAACCAGGTTTCCAGACTGTCGTGGTTGACCGCGACCGGGATGCTGGCATGGGGCAGGTCCTCATCGGCGATGCCCATCCGGTGCAGCGCGTCGTGCTCGAGCAGGGCGGTCTGCTCGGCCAGCTGCACCAGTACCTGGCCCTCGGTGGTGGCCACCGCCGGCGAGGAGCGCTTGACCAGCAGGCGGCCCACCCGGTCCTCCAGCGCCTTGACCCGCTGGGAGACCGCCGAAGCGGTGACATTGAGCGACTGAGCGGCACGTTCGAAGCTGCCTTCGCGGATCACCGCCGCCAAGGCGCGGAGCTGGGCATGGTCGATGCGCATGATCTTAAGTTTCGCTAAAGATGGTTAAGTAAGTTTAGCTCTACTTTTTCATGTTGCGGCGCGACAATACGCGCCATCCGGTGCTGTACGCCTTGGCGAGGCACCGCCCCCCAGCAAGACACAGGTGGTATCCCATGTTTTCGATCCTTTCCGGCGGCGCCGGGCTGAGCGCGTGGCTCAGTGGTGCCGCAACCGGCATCGGCCTGTTCGCGGTGGTCGGCGCGCAGAGCGCGTTCATCCTGCGCCAGGGCATCCTGCGCAAGCACATCATTCCCGTGGTAGCGACCTGCGCTGCCATCGATGGAATCTTCATTTTTGCCAGCGTGGCCGGCCTGCGTACGCTGACCCAGGCGCTGCCGTGGCTCACCACCGTGGTGCTGTGGGGCGGCGTTGCTTTCCTGGCCTGGTACGCCTGGCAGTCGGCGCGGCGCGCGCTGGCCGGTGGCGGCGGCATGCACGTGGACGAGGGCGACAGCACCTCGCGCCGCGCGGTGCTGATCTCCGCGGTCGGCTTTTCGCTGATCAACCCGCACTTCTGGCTGGACATGATGGTCATCGGGGGCATTGCCGAGAACTTCGGCAATGCGCGCATGGCCTTTGCCGCCGGCGTGTTCACCGCCAGCTGCCTGTGGCTGACCGCCCAAGGCCTGGGGGCGCGCCTGCTGGCCCCGCTGTTCACCAAGCCCAAGACCTGGCGCATCCTCGACGGCACGATTGCCGTGATCCTGTCGATCCTGGCGCTCAGCCTCGCGTTCCGCGGCATGCATTGAACTCTCTCCTCGATGCAGGTCCTGGAAATGGCACCGTTCGCGGTGCCATTTTTTTTGCCTAGAATCGCGTTTCCGGACACGATGTCCAACGGAGCAGGGGGGAAGGATGAAGCGCGTACGCGTGTGGGGAATGACCGTGCTGCTGGCCATGACAGGCCATGCCGGGGCGGTGGACCTGGAGCACTATCTGCGCCGGGATGCTTTCACTGATATCAAGATTTCGCCGACCGGTGAGTTCTACGCGGCCACCATACCGATGGAGGACCGCACCGGGCTGGCGATCATGCGTCGCAATGACGGCAAGCTGGTCGGCTCGTTCGTTCCGCCCAGGAACAACCATGCCAATGACTTCGACTGGGTCAACGATCAGCGGGTGCTGATCGGGCTGGCGGAGAAGTTCGGATCGCTGGACGAGCCGCAGCCGACCGGCGAACTGTTCGGCATCAACGCCGATGGGGGGCGAGGCGAACTGCTGATCGGCTATCGGGTGCAGGGCAACGGCCCGGGTACCCGCATCCAACCGAAGAAGGTCGAAGCCGTTGCTGCGTTCGTGATCGATGCGCTGCCGGACCAGGACCGCCGGGTGCTGGTCAAGGTGATGCCGTTCTCGGCCGATCCGTTCACTTCGGCCGAGCGCCTGGACGTCAACAGCGGCAAACGGACGCCGGTGGCGCGATCGCCAGTGCAGCGTGCCGACTTCGTCGCCGATGGCAAGGGAGAGGTGCGCTTCGCCGATGGGGCGGGGGCCGACAACGTCAACAAGCTGTACTACCGCGAGGGTGCGGGTGCCGCCTGGAAGATGATCAACGACCAGGGGGTCAGTCAGCGGATCGAGCGGGCATTGGGTTTCTCCGAGGATGGTGCACTGGCGTATCTGCTCGTCGAGCAACCCAGTGGCCCGGACGCGATCGTGTCCTGGAACCCGGCAACCGACGAGCGCCGCGAGCTGCTGCGCGATGCGGTGGTCGATCCGGCCAAGGTGATCTACAAGCGAGGCACCTCGATCCCGATCGGGGCGTTGTACCTGGGGGACAGACCCCGCACTCGCTTCTTCGACGAAACCTCGGCCGACGCGCGCCTGCAGCGCAGTCTGGAGCAGGCCTTCGGCGGCCAGGCGGTGTTCATCACCTCGTCCTCGCGCGATGGTCGACTGGCGATGGTGCAGGTCTGGTCCGGCAGCAATCCGGGTGATTTCTACGTATTCGATACGCAGGCCAAGAAGGCCGATCTGGTAGTCAGCCGCAGCCAATGGGTGGACCCGGAGAGCGCCGCCGTGGTTCAGCCGATCGCCCTGAAGGCCCGCGACGGATTGCCGCTGCACGGGTTTGTCACTCGGGCCAAAGGCAGTGAAGGCAAGCGCCTGTCGATGGTGGTGATGCCGCATGGTGGGCCCTTCTTCGTTTACGACGATGGTGCCTACGACAGGGAGAGCCAACTGCTGGCGGCTGCCGGATATGCCGTGCTGCAGGTCAACTTCCGTGGCTCATCCAACTACGGCCGCATGCATGCCCACGCCGGTGGCCGGGAGTGGGGCGGCAAGATGCAGGATGACCTGACCGACGCCACGCGCTGGGCGGTGGCCGAGGGCATCGCCGATGGCGCGAAGATCTGCATGTACGGGGCGAGCTACGGTGGCTATGCCGCCCTGATGGGCGTGGCCAAGGAGCCGTCGCTGTACCAGTGCGCCGCTGGTTACGTGGGCGTCTACGATCTGCCGATCATGTTCACCACCGGTGACATCCAGCGCCGCGGCTCGGGCGAAACCTACCTGAAGGAGTGGATCGGCGACCGCACCCAGGTAGGCGCCGTTTCACCGGTCAATCTTGCCGACCGCATCAAGGTGCCGGTGTTCCTCGCTGCGGGCGGCGAAGACGAACGCGCGCCGATCCTGCATACCAAGCGGATGGAAGCTGCGCTGAAGAAGGCAGGCGTACCGGTGGAAGCGCTGTACTACCCCACCGAAGGCCATGGCTTCTACACCGATGCGCATCGCCGTGAGTACTACACCAGGCTGCTGGCGTTTTTGTCCAACAGCCTGGGCGGGCAGACCGCCTCCGCGCCGACGCCAGCCCAACCCTGAGCACGGCGCGGATCCACCCGGCCTCAATGACAACGGCACCGCACGGTGCCGCTGTCCTCTGGGCAAGGCACCCGGCTTATTTCACCCCGTGCATCATCCGCTTCAGCAGCGGCGAGCAGATCAGCGCGACTGCCGCGCAGCCCAGGCCGATCCACATCAGCAGCCAGAACAGGTGTTCGTAACTGGCGGCGGCGCTGGCGATATCCATGGTCTGGCCTTCCGGCACCTCGATCGCGGCGAGCTTGCCGAACAGCGCCGCCAGCGTTTCCGAAAACGCGGTGGCCAGGAACCAGGTGCCCATCATCAGGCTGACCACGCGCGGCGCGGCCAGCTGGGTGACCGCCGACAAGCCCACCGGTGACAGGCACATTTCGCCGATCTCCAGGATCAGATACGCCAGTACCAGCCACCACACGCTGGCCATCTGCCCGGTCGCACCCACGTGTTGGGCAGCCAGGGCCAACGGCACGAACGACAGCGCGGCGAAGATCAGCCCGATCGAGGATTTCACCGGCTTGGAGGGATCCATGCGGCGTCGGTCCAGCCACGCCCACAGCATCGCGAACAACGGCGCCAATACGACCAGGAACAGGCCGCCCAGGTAAGTCAGCGAGCCGGCGGTCTGCGGAATCACCAGGCAGTCGCGGATCAGCATCACCAGCATCAGCGCGACGATGGCGATGAAAAGAGTGCGCGGCGCGGTCGAGCCGGGGCGGCGCTCGGACAGGCGCGCGGCCACTACGAAGCCCAGTGGCGCCAACAGCAGCGAGGCGATCGACCACGGCAGCGGGGTGCCGCCCTGGATCACCAGCGAGGGCACCAGGTCCTTGGTCAGCAGGCGATCGGTAAAGGTCACCCAGGAGCCGTAGGTCTGCTCGTACAGGGTGAAGAACACCAGCGCCATGAAGATCAGCGCCATCAGCGCGATCATCTGTTGGCGCTGCACCGGCGTGCAGCGGCTTCCGGTGAACCAGGCGAACCAGACCAGCACGCCGCCGAGGACGACGATCATCAACATCAGCGCCAGGCTGATTTCACCGCCAAGCGCAAAGGCGCCATTGGCGGCGGCCCACATCAGCGCGGCCACCGGAATCACGCCGAGCACGGCCACGGCATAGATCAGCCATTCGCGGCGGAGGCCCAGGACGCGCTGGCGCAGCGCCGGCAGATCGGACGGTTCGGCATGGCCCTGCAGATACTTCTGGCCCCACAGGAACATGCCCAGGCCGATCACCATGCCGATGCCGGCCGCGCCGAAGCCATACTTCCAGCCGTAGGCTTCGCCGAGGAAGCCGCACACCAGCGAAGCGAACAGCGCGCCCAGGTTGATGCCGGCGTAGAACAGCGAAAAACCCGAGTCGCGGCGCGGATCGTTTTCCGGGTACAGCTTGCCGACGATGGTGGAGATGTTCGGCTTGAGAAAGCCCACGCCCATGATGATCAGGGCCAGCGACAGGTAAGTGATGCCCAGCGCGGCGTCATCACGCACCACCGCGCCATCCACGCGGACCGCGGCGTGACCTTCGAAGGCCATGCCCAGATGGCCGAGCACCAGCAGCACGCCGCCGAACACCACCGCCTTGCGCATGCCCAGCCAGCGGTCGGCGAGCAGGCCACCAAAGACCGGGATGCAGTAGACCAGACCCCCGTAGGCGCCGAGCAGGTCCAGCCCGGCCTTGTCGCCGAACAGGTGGTACTTGGTGAGGTACAGCAGCAGCAGCGCCTTCATCCCGTAGAACGAGAACCGCTCCCACATCTCGGTGAAGAAGCAGATGTAGACGCCCTTGGGGTGGCCGAGGAAGTCGTCGGTGGCAGTGGTTGCCGGGGAGGCGGGCAGGGCGGCTGCGGTCATCGAGAGGTAGGGCAGGGCGGACAAGGGGGCGAGTATAGGCCCGGGAGAACGGTGCATCCGTGCCGGGTCTGGCTGCTCCGCCTACAGATAGCGGAGCCAGGCCAGATCCCGCCGCCGCGCCTTGAACCGGGCGAACGCCCGGGTCGGCCAGTACAGCGCCAGTGCCAGCACCGCGGTGATCACCCACAGGGTCGCCACGTGGTCCACGGCGAAATACGCGCCGTGCGTATGCCCCCAGCGTGCTTCGGCCAGCACGTACAGCAGCTTCAGCACGTACAGGTGCAGCAGGTAGAAGAACATCGGCGCCGCGCCGATGTCGGCCAGCGGGGCCAGCGCCCGTGCCACGCGCGGCTGCTCGTACAGGCGCAGCACCAGCAGGCCGATGCCCAGGGTCAGCAGCAGGAACAGCAGCGAAGGCGGGTACTTGGTCACGTTGAAGAAGCTCATCGCCGTGCTGCCCGTCGTGGCGAACGACTGCCACGGGCTGTCGCCGTAAACGTTGGCCGCACGCAACAGCACGAATGCCAGCAGCGCCCCGGCGCCGGCCCACCACAGGCGACGCTGGCGCAGCCGGGTGTCGCCGCCGCGCGCGAACCACGGCCCGATCACCCAGCCCAGCGCAATCACGCCGATCCACGGCAGCACCGGATAGGAAGTGCGCAGGCGCAGCCCCTCCGTCACCGTGATCCAGTCACGCTGGTGCAGCACCTTCCACAGCACGGCCAGGGGACCGTCGCCCGCCACGCGCACGCCATCGAGCAGGTTGTGCCCGGCGATCACGGCCACCGCCAGCATCGCCAGCACACCGCGTGGCAGCCATAGCAGACCGGCCAGCGCGATCATGCTGATGCCGATCGCCCAGATCACCTGCAGGTAGACCACGCTGGGGGGGAACTGCAGCGTCCAGGCCACATTGACCACCAGCAGTTCCAGCACCACCAGGAACAGGCCGCGCTTGAGCAGGAAGGCCGATGCGGCCCGGCGCCCGTCCAGCTTGCCGCTGGCGTACAACCACGCCGACAGGCCGGTCAGCAGCACGAACACCGGCGCACACTGGTGGGCCAGCAGCCGGCTGATGAACAACGCCGGTTCGACCTGGTCGACCGCCATCGGGTCGGCTACCTGGGCATGCAGATAGAAGGTTTCGCGCACATGGTCGAGCAGCATCAGCACGATGACGGTGCCGCGCAGCTGGTCGATGGAGGTCAGGCGGGGGGCGGGGGAATGCGTCACAGCAGCGCCGGGTGTTCGGTGCGATAGGATATAACATAACTAAAAGGATGGCCGTGCTGCACGACCTTGCCGAGTCCGGCGGGTCGCGGCCGCAGCGATGACCTATCGCGATGACGGGCGTGCGTCATCGCGGTTGCAGCACGTTTCACACTGGACTTGCCCGTACATGAACGCTAGCGTGGCAGGGATTTTTTGCCAGCAGGGGCTTCCATGAACAACGACGCTGCGCCACGCCAGCTCACTTTCCGCGCGGTGGTGCTTGCCATCGTGCTGGCGGTGATTCTGTCGGCCGCCAACGCCTACCTCGGTCTGTTCGCAGGCCTGACCATCGCCACCGCCATTCCCGCCGCGGTCATTTCCATGGGGGTGCTGCGCCTGCTCGGCGGTGGCACGATCCTGGAAAACAACATCGTCCAGACCGGTGCGTCAGCCGGTTCGTCGATCGCCGCCGGCGTGATCTTCACCATCCCGGCGCTGGTGATCATGGGCTACTGGCCGGACTTCAAATACTGGTGGGTGCTGGGCATCGCCGGTCTGGGTGGCCTGCTGGGCGTGCTGTTCTCGGTGCCGCTTCGCCGTTCGATGATCGTCGAAGATCCGCTTCCGTTCCCGGAAGGCAAGGCCGCCGCCGAAGTGCTCAAGGCCGGTGAAAACCCGGGCCCGGGCCTGAAGATCCTGGCCGTCTCGGCGGTGATCGGCGCCTTCGTGAAGCTGGCGGCCGAAAGCGGCCTGCGCCTGATTCCCGATGCGTGGGCCACCTCGGCCTATGTCGGCAGCTCGAAGATCACCGCCTTCATCGGCACCAACCTGTCCCCGGCGCTGCTGGGCGTGGGCTACATCGTCGGCCTGAACGTCGGCATCGTGGTGGTATCCGGTTCGATCCTGACCTGGCACATCGCCATTCCGCTGTACCAGTCGTTCTTCATGAACACCGACCCGGCGCTGGCCGCCTCGATCGCCACGGCCAGCTCCACCGAGGCCGCGTTCGCCATCTGGGGCGCGAAGATGCGTTACCTGGGCGTGGGCGCGATGCTGATCGGCGGCGTCTGGACCCTGATCTCGCTGCGCAAGTCGCTGCTCAATGGCGTCAAGAGTGGTTTTGCCGCGGCCCGCAAGAGCGGCGGCCCGGCGCTGGCGCACACCGAGCGCGACCTGCCGATGAAGTGGATGCTGGTCGCGCTGGTGGTGTTCACCCTGCCGCTGCTGGCGCTGTACCAGGCCATCGTGGGCCAGTGGCATGTCTCGATCCCGATGACCCTCATCATGATCGTGGCCGGTTTCCTGTTCGTCTCGGTGTCGGCCTATCTGGCCGGCCTGATCGGTTCGTCCAACAACCCGGTGTCGGGCATCACCATCTCCACCATCCTGTTCGCCTCGGCGGTGCTGGTACTGCTGCTCGGCAAGGACGGCCTGACCCCGGTCGGCGTCGGTGGTGCACCGCTGGGTGCGGTGGCCGCGATCATGATCGGCGCGGTGGTGTGCTGCGCCGCTGCGGTCGGCGGTGACAACCTGCAGGATCTCAAGGCCGGCTACATCGTGGGCGCCACCCCGTGGAAGCAGCAGCTGATGCTGGGCATCGGTGCGTTCTCGTGCGCGCTGATCATGGCCCCGGTGCTGAACCTGCTGGCGACCGCATATGGCATCGGCGTGAAGTCCGAGCTGCATCCCAATGCGCTGGCCGCACCGCAGGCCAACCTCATGGCCTCGGTGGCCAAGGGCCTGTTCGGCGGCGAGCTGCCGTGGACCTTCATCGGCATCGGCGCCGTGGTGGGCGCGGCGATCATCGCCTTCGACAGCTGGCTGAAGTCGCGCAATGCCCGCTTCCGCGTGCCGGTGCTGGCCGCCGCGATCGGTATCTACCTGCCGCTGGAACTGATGGTGCCGATCTTCCTGGGTGGCCTGATCGCCTACCTGGTGGAGCGCTTCCACAAGATCCGTGGCGATGATGAAGAAGGCCGCGACCGCGTGCACAAGCCGGGCGTGCTGTTCGCCGCCGGCCTGATCACCGGTGAGGCCCTGATGGGTATCGCCATCGCGATCCCGATCGTGGTCAGCAGCCGCGCCGATGTGCTGGCGCTGCCGTTCCACCTGCCGGGCGCGCAGTGGATCGGCCTGGCCGTGCTGTTCCTGGTCGGCTGGCTGATCTACCGCACCGGCAAGCGCGCGGTGGGTTCGGTCTAAGCACCGAGCGACCCGATCGGCGTCACGACACACCCCGCCCCGGCGGGGTGTGTCGTTTCTGGGCTGCGCCGATGCGCCGGCATGACCGATGGCCTTTGCATGTGCGGGCCCTGCGGCCCTAACATCGGCGTTTTGCCGTTCCGCGGAGACCCCGATGAAACTTCGTTACGCCCTGCTGCCGTTGTGCCTGCTGACGGCGATGCCCTCGCTGGCGGCCACGCGTGGCCTGGATGTGCGCGACATGATCGCGCTGGATCGGGTCTCCAGCCCGCTGCTCACCGCCGATGGCGGCAACGTGATCTTCGCCAAACGCGTGGTCGGCAGCGACAGCAAGGCCAGCACCGGCCTGTTCATCCGCAACCTGCGCACGCGCGACCTGGCGCCGCCCAAGCCGCTGACTCCGGCCGGCTGGAACGTCAATTCCGCCGCGCTGTCGGGCGATGGCCAGACCGTATATTTCCTGAGCGCCAAGAACGGCAGCCAGCAGCTCTACGCGCAGCCGACCACCGGCGGCACCCCGCGCCAGCTGACCGATTTCCCGGTCGATGTAGACAGCTTCCACGTTTCGCCGCAGGGCGACCGCGTGGCCTTCAGCAGCGGCGTGTTCCAGGACTGCGGTTCGGACCTGGCCTGCACCAGCAAGAAGCTGGACGCCCACAAGGCGCGCAAGAACACCGGCGAAGTATTCGACACTCTGTTCGTGCGTCATTGGGACACCTGGGCCGATGGGCGCCGCAATACGCTGTTCGTGGCGCCGCTGCCGACCGCCAAGGCAGCTGCGGTGAAGGGGGCCTCGGCGATCAGCGCGACGCTGGCCGGCGATGCGCCGTCCAAGCCGTTCGGTGGCAATGACGACTTCACCTGGTCGCCCGATGGCAAGACCGTGGTTGCCGCGATCCGCGTGGCCGGCAAGCAGGAGCCGTGGTCGACCAACTTCGACCTGTACCGCCTGGATGCCGAGGGCAAGCAGGCACCGGTCAACCTGACCGCGGCCAACCCGGCCTGGGATGCCGGCCCGGTGTTCAGCGCCGACGGCAAGACCCTGTACTACCGCGCCATGAAGCGCCCGGGCTTCGAAGCCGACCGTTTCGGCCTGATGGCGATGGACGTGGCCACCGGCAAGACCCGTGAGATCGCGCCGAAGTGGGATCGTTCGGCCGGCGAGATCGTGCTGTCCGGTGACGGCACCCTGATCTACACCAGCGCCGATGACATGGGTGAGCACCGCCTGTTCGCCGTCGACATCGCCACCGGTGAGGCCGAGGTCGTGGTCGACGGCGGCAGCATCGGCTCGCCGGTGATCGCTGGCACCACGCTGGCCTATACGAAGAACAGCCTGAAGAGCGGCGACCAGATCGTCGTGGCCGCCTTCGATGGTGCCAACCCGCGCGAAATCACGCCGAGCGCCGGCGAGATGCTGCCCGATGTGGCCTTCGGCGATTACGAGCAGTTCCAGTTCAAGGGCTGGAACAACGAGACCGTGCACGGTTACGTGGTCAAGCCGTACAACTACCAGGAAGGCAAGCGATACCCGGTGGCATTCCTGATCCACGGCGGCCCGCAGGGCAGCTTCGGCAATGGCTGGAGCTACCGCTGGAACCCGCAGACCTACGCCGGCCAGGGCTACGCGGTGGTCATGATCGACTTCCACGGCTCCACGGGTTACGGCCAGGCCTTCACCGACGCGATCAGCCAGCACTGGGGCGACCGCCCGCTGGAAGACCTGCAGAAGGGCTGGGCGGCGGCGCAGAAGCAGTACCCGTTCCTCAACGGTGACAAGGCCTGCGCCCTGGGCGCCAGCTATGGCGGCTTCATGGTCAACTGGATCGCCGGCAACTGGAACGAGCCGTGGAAGTGCCTGGTCAACCATGACGGCGTGTTCGATCAGCGCATGATGGGTTACGCCACCGAAGAGCTGTGGTTCACCGAGTGGGAGCAGGGCGGCACGCCGTACGAGAAGGCCGCCAATTACGAGAAGTTCAATCCGGTCAACCACGTGTCGGACTGGAAGAAGCCGATCCTGATCGTGCATGGCCAGCTCGACTACCGCATTCCAGTGGAGCAGGGCCTGGCCGCGTTCACCGCTGCGCAGCGCCAGGGCATCGAATCGAAGTTCCTGTACTTCCCGGACGAGAACCACTGGGTGCTCAAGCCGCAGAACAGCGTGCAGTGGCATGACACCGTCAACGGCTGGTTGAAGCAGCACATCGGCGAATAAGCCGGTTTGAAGCGCCGCCCCCAGGGGCGGCGCTTGTTCATGGCACCGGGTCTCGTTGGGCGTGGCGTAACCGGCCATCGTCGGCGGTGTGACCGGTAGAGCCGACCGTTGGTCGGCTGCTCTTTTACGGCAGCCGACCAACGGTCGGCTCTACCTGTGATTGTTTCCCGAAACGTGCCGAATCGCACGCCCATCGTCCAGGCACTCCACACCCGTGAAAGCACCCGCCCTGATCCAGAACGACATCGTCGTCTTCGGCCTGATCGCCGCCACCCTCGGCGCCGTGTTCTGGACCGCCTCGCGCGAGCAGGGACTGTGGAAGCGCTTCTATACCTACGTGCCAGCGTTGCTGCTGTGCTACCTGATTCCCGGGGTGTACAACACCGTCGGCCTGATCGATGGCCAGAACACCCATCTCTACAACCCGGTCGCCCGCGACATCCTGTTGCCCGCCGCGCTGGTACTGCTCACCCTGGCCGTGGACATCAAGGGCATCCTGCGCCTGGGGCCAAAACTGATCGTGATGTACCTGGGCGCCTCGCTCAGCATCATGGTCGGGGCGGTGGTCGCGTTCCAGTTGATGAAGTGGCTGCACCCGGCCACCGTGGCCGGTGACACCTGGGCCGGCATGGCCGCGCTGGCGGGAAGCTGGATCGGCGGTGGTGCCAACATGCTGGCGATGCGCGAAGTGTTCGACGTCAACGCGACCACCTTCGGGCAGTTCGCAGTGGTCGATGTGGGTGTCGGTTACGTCTGGATGGCGGTATTGATCTTCATGGCCGGGCGTTCGGCGAAGATCGATGCGCGCAGCGGTGCCGATACGTCGGGCATCGATGCGCTCAAGCTGCGCATCCAGGCCTTCCAGGCGCAGCACGAGCGCGTGGCCAGCCTGACCGACCTGATGCTGATCGTCGCCGTTGCCTTCGGCGTGGTGGGGCTGTCGCACGCGATCGCCGGGCCTGTCTCGGCGTGGTTCAAGGGCCACGTCGCCTGGGCCTCGCAGTTCAGCCTGGACGCGCCGTTCGTGTGGGTAGTGGTGATCTCCACCACCTGCGGGCTGGCGCTGAGCTTCACCCGTGCGCGCAACCTGGAAGGCGCCGGTGCCTCCAAGCTGGGTTCGCTGCTGCTGTACTTCCTGATCGCCTGCATCGGCATGCAGATGGACCTGCTGGCGCTGCTGGACCGCCCGTGGCTGTTCCTGCTCGGCCTGATCTGGATCGCGGTGCACATCGTGCTGCTGTGGGCGCTGGCGCGCGCGCTGAAGGTGCCGTTCTTCTACTTCGCGATCGGCTCCCAATCCAACATCGGTGGGCCGGCCTCGGCGCCGGTGGTCGCGGCCGCCTTCCATCCCTCGTTGGCGCCGGTCGGCGTGCTGCTGGGCACGATGGGCTACGCGACGGGCACGTATCTGGCGTACATCGTGGGCATCACGCTGCGCGCGATGGCGGGGTAGAGCCGACCGTTGGTCGGCAGCTGTAACGTCGCGTCACAGCGCACGACAGCCGACCAACGGTCGGCTCTACGGCAGAAGCAACCTGCGCTGAATCAACCAGGCAAGTGCATCTTCACCGTCCTGCTCGAACCGCGCCGTGTGAACCCCCAGGCGCCGATGTGATTGGCGCGTCGCCACGCGCCCTGGACTGGCCGCACATGCGGATTTACGCAGGAAGAAGGCCGCGTTCGACCAACCACGCCTTTGCGTCTTCCGCATCCTGCTCGAACCACGCCTGCGTCGACCCCAACCGATACGTATACCCCCACGCGTCCATGTCGGCCATCAATCGCGCGCTGCCTACACCCGGCAGTTGCCCGGCCAGCACGATCTGCAGGTAACAGGTCGCGTCTTCTTCGGGCACTGAATCGGTGGCATCGGTGTGCACCAGCGCACGCCGCTCCGGCGGCAGCACGATCAGGTGGCAGGCTTCGTGCAGCATCGAGTGCACAGGGGTGTCATCGCGGACGTAGACGTCGCTGCCGATGATGCCGGCCTCGGGTTCGCCCCAATAGCTGCCCGGAATCGGCGCGCCATCGGTCACACGATGCAGGTGCAGATCGTGGGCGGCGAGCAGGGCATGGGCATCGTCGAAACGGATATCGCCGAGTCGGGTGACCTGCGGTTCGGCGGTCGGGGCAGCGTCGTTCATGGGGTGCCGCTCAAGCGCCCCTTCCAATGCGGAAGGGGCGATGTCGATCAGGGCTGCTGCGGGCCTTCCGGCAAGGCGACGGAGATATCGAGCACATCGTGCTCCCCGTCCTTGACCAGATCGACCTTGACCGCATCAGCGTCGATGTTGACGTACTTCTTGATCACTTCCAGCAGCTCGCGCTGCAGCAGGGGCAGGTAGTCCGGGCCGCCGCGGTGGCTGCGTTCCTGCGCGATGATGATCTGCAGGCGGTTCTTGGCCGTTTCGGCAGTGGTCTTCTTTCGGTTCAGGAAATCGAACAGTCCCATGCTTACCCTCCGAACAGCTTGCTGAAGAAGCCTTTCTTCTCCACGGTGGTGAAGCGCATCGGACGCTCTTCGCCAAGGATGCGGCCAACCGCATCTTCGTATGCCTGGCCCGCCGCCGATTCGGGGTCCAGAATGACCGGCTCACCCTTGTTGGAGGCATTGAGCACGTCGCCCGATTCGGGCACCACGCCAATGGCCTTCAGGCCGAGCACTTCTTCCACGTCGGTGATGCTGAGCATCTCGCCGCTTTCCACCCGTACCGGGCTGTAGCGCGTGAGCAGCAGGAAGGCCGGTACGTTCTTGCCGGATTCGGCCTTGTGGGTCTTCGAATCGAGCAGGCCGATGATGCGGTCCGAGTCGCGCACCGAAGACACTTCCGGGTTCACCACCACGACCGCACGGTCGGCGTAGTACATCGCCAGGAACGCGCCCTTCTCGATGCCGGCCGGGGAGTCGCAGATGACGTATTCGAAGCCGTCGGCGATCAGGTCGTCGAGCACCTTGCGCACGCCTTCCTGGGTCAGCGCGTCCTTGTCGCGGGTCTGCGAGGCAGCCAGCACGTACAGGTTGTCGAAGCGCTTGTCCTTGATCAGGGCCTGCTTGAGGGTCGCTTCGCCGTGCACGACATTGACGAAGTCGTACACCACGCGGCGCTCGCAGCCCATGATCAGGTCCAGGTTGCGCAGGCCGACGTCGAAGTCGATCACCGCCACCTTTTTGCCACGACGTGCCAACCCGCAGGCCAGGCTGGCGCTGCTGGTGGTCTTGCCGACGCCGCCCTTGCCGGAGGTGACTACGATGATTTCAGCCAAAGGATTTCTCCTGATTCTTCTGTTTGGGGGCTGCGTCAGTCCAGCGCAGCGATCTTGATCTGGTCCTGTTCCAGCCACACCTGCACGGCCTTGCCGCGCAGGGTGTCCGGGACATCGTCCAGTACCTTGTAATGGCCGGCAATGGCGACCAGTTCAGCGTGGAATTCACGGCAGAAAATGCGCGCCGTGGTGTTGCCTTGGGCACCTGCCAGGGCGCGGCCCCGCAGCGTACCGTAGATGTGGATGCTGCCGTCGGCGATCACTTCGGCGCCCGCGCCGACGGTGGCCATGACCGTCAGGTCGCAGTTTTCCGCGTACAGCTGCTGGCCCGAGCGGACGTTGACCGTCTGCATGCGGCCCGGCTTGGGCGCGCCACCGGTGGCGACGGCGCTGGGCGCGGGCGCCGCCGGTACGGCGGCGGCTGCCCGAGTGCGGCGCGGCGGCTCAGCCACCGGCGCAGGGGCGGCGGCAACCGGCTCGGCCTCGGCACGCTCGTACTGGGCGCGGAACTTGGCCAGCAGCGGCAGGCCAAGCTGCTGGGAGAGCAGATCGGTTTCCGTGGTGCCGTAGGCCAGCGCGACCGGCAGCACGCCAGCGCGGCGCAGGCCGTCCAACAATGCTTTGGCGGTGGCCACGTCCGGCATCCTGCTGAGCCCGCCGAAATCCAGGATCACTGCGGCACGCCCGAACAGCTTCGGGGCGCGGGCCACACGTTCCTGCATTTCACGGGTCAGGCGGTCGACGTCCAGGGTGCGGATGCGCAGATTGGCGATGCCGACCTGGCCGATCTTCAGTTCGCCGGCCTGTTCAAAATCCATGTTCGCTGCCACCGATCAGGTCCCCGTCTGCTGCTGGACGCGCAGCGGCTCACGGCGATGGCCCACCCAGGGCACATCCGGCAGCTGATCGCCGTAGGTGTCGTGCACCCACTGGTAACTGCACAGGTCCTTGAGCAGCATGCTGGCACGCACATCGACGTGGGCCATGTTGTTCTGCCCGACCTCGCGGAAGCCGAAGCTGCCGTGGAAGAGCAGGGCGGCATCGGCACCGTGGTCCAGGAACACTTCGCAGGTCAGCTGCGGGTAGCGCAGCTCGGCGTAGCTCTGGGCATCGGCATAGAACGCACGGCCGACGCCACCGCCGCGGCGGCGGCTGGCGACCACGATGCGGTCGATATAGAAGAATTTGCTGTCCAGTTGCTGCTTGAACCAGGCGAAGTTGCTGCTGTCGTGCTGGCTGTCGCTGCCGAAGCCGATCAGGAAACCGGCCAGGTTGCCGTCGCGCTCGGCGACGCGGAAATACTCAGCGCTTTCATAGAACAGACGCAGGCGGGCGGCATCCAACGGCAGGATGGCCAGGCCGGCATTGTTGTTCAGGGCCAGGACGGAATCGAGCTCGTGCTCGCGCACGTCGCGGATGACAATCGACATTGTGACTCCGTGGGGTAACGCGGTTGGCCCATCAAGGGGCCCTCGGTCCGATTATTGCATGGGTGGCTTCCCCCCGCGAGCCGACAGGCATGACTTCTGTGGGAGTGCAGGGGAACAGGTTCAGCCTACTATGCGTCCATGTTGGGATACCTCAGCCACACCCGAGTACTGCGACTGGCCGGCCTGTTCACCTGGGTCATGGTCGGACTTCCTCTGGTTTATTCGCAGTACGAAGCACTGCTGCGCCGCGGCGGTGGCGTCGATGCCTGGGCGCTGTGGCTGTTCGCTGCGTACCTGGCCTTCGGCGCCGGCTACTTCTGGCTGACCCGCGGGCTGCGCAACGGCGGGCACTCGCGCTGGTACGACCGGGTCATGCTGGTGCTGCTTACCGCCTCGGCACTGGGTGTGAGCTACCTGAGCGGCTCCGGGCTGGGCAGCATCCTGATGATGGTCGCCGCCGGCGTCATCCCGTGGATGCTGCCGGTGCGCGGTGGCGTGATCTGGCTGCTGCTGAGCCAGCTGGCGGTGCTGCCGGTCTACTACCTGATCCTTAATTTCTCGCTGTTCGAGGCGGTGATGCAGTCGCTGCTGTATGGCGGCTTCTCCATGTTCATCTTCGTGACCAGCCTGGTCGCGCGGCAGCAGACCGATGCCCGAGAGGAGCAGCGCCGGCTCAATACCGAGCTGCGCGCCACCCGCGTGCTGCTGGCCGAGAGCGCCCGGGTCAACGAGCGCACCCGCATTTCCCGCGAGCTGCACGATCTGCTCGGCCATCACCTGACCGCGCTCAGCCTCAATCTGGAAGTGGCCGGCCACATCACCGAAGGTCAGGCCCAGGAGCATGTGCACCAGGCCCATACGCTGGCCAAGCTGTTGCTGACCGACGTGCGCGAGGCGGTCAGCCAGCTGCGCGACAGTGGCGCGATCGACCTGGCTGCCGCCCTGCGGCCGCTGACCGAGCAGGTGCCCTCGCTGGAGATCCACCTGGACATCGACGAGCCGCTGAGCGTGGAAGACCCCGAGCGGGCCCACGTGCTGCTGCGCTGCACCCAGGAGATCATCACCAATGCGGTGCGCCACGCCGGCGCGCGCAACCTGTGGATCAAGGTCCGGCGCGAGGCCCCGGGCATCGTGGTGCTGGAAGCGCATGATGACGGGGTGGGCGCCGACGGGATCGTGGTCGGCAACGGGTTGCGCGGGATGCGCGAGCGCCTGCAACAATGCGGTGGTGAGCTGCAGATCGAAACCCGCCGGGGACAGGGCTTCCGCCTTCGTGCCTCGGTACCCGGCGTGCCAGTATTGATGCTGACCGCTGTCATTGAAGGAGTGCGTTGATGATTCGCGTCTGCCTGGTCGACGACCAAACCCTGGTGCGGCAGGGGATCCGCTCACTGCTGGCGCTCGATGACGGCATCGAGGTGGTCGCCGAGGCCGCCGATGGCCGCCAGGCAGTGGAGGTGGTTCCCCAGGTCCGCCCGGACGTGGTCCTGATGGACATGCGCATGCCGGTGATGTCCGGCCTGGAGGCGCTGCAGATGCTGTCGCGGCTGAACCAGCTGCCGCCGACCATCATCCTGACCACCTTCGACGACGACCAGCTGGTGCTGGCCGGGCTCAAGGCCGGCGCCAAGGGCTACCTGCTCAAGGACGTGACCCTGGATCAGCTGGTGGGCGCGATCCGGACCGTGGCCGAGGGTGGCTCGCTGGTGCAGCCGGCGGTCACCCAGCGCCTGCTGTCGGGCCTGGAGCACATGCGCAACGAGTTCGTGAGCCTGGACCGGCCGGACCCACTGACCGACCGTGAAACCGAGATCCTGCGGCTGATGGCCAGCGGCTTCTCCAACAAGGAGATCGCCAATTCATTGGGCGTGGCCGAGGGCACGATCAAGAACCACGTGTCCAACATCCTGTCCAAGCTGGGCGTGCGCGACCGCACCCGGGCGGTGCTCAAGGCCTTCGAGCTGCAGCTGGTCTGAGCCGGTGGAGCCGGCGGCGGCCCTTGGGCGGCCACGGGTTCGCAGGTAATTTCTGAATCCCGTGAAACCCTTGCAGCGCAAGCGATGCGAGGGTGTTTTCGGGTTCGGCGGCCGAATCCGGCAAAGAAATATTGTCCATCCGCTACGTGCTGACACGCGCGATGCGTTATCTTTCCGCTCCTTGTCTATGCAAAACCGCTGCCGACATGGAAACCGGTGTGCCAACCCTGATCAACAACACCGGCGAAGCCTGCTAGGATTGGCGCTTCGCTTCAATCAACCCGGCCGTGGGATCGGCCCCGGAGACTCCTGAATGACCCGTATTATCGAGTTCCTGATCGCCTTGGGGATCGTGGCTGGCCTGTTCGTCATCATTGGCGTATGTCTGCCGGGCGAGCGCCATATTTCCGAAAGCATCGAGACCAACCGCAAGATGACGATCGTGTACGACACGGTCAACAGCCTGCGCCGCTTCAAGGACTGGAACCCGCTCTTGCTGCGCGATCCCGCCGTTGAACTGAAGTACTCCGGCCCGGCTGCCGGCGTCGGCGCACGCCTGGACTACGCCTCCAAGGAAAGCTCCTTGGGCGAGGGTAGCTGGGTGATCACCGAGTCCGAGCAGAACAAGCACGTGGCGATCGCCATCGAGGACCAGAGCAAGGGTCACGACAAGGTGACCAAGTTCACCCTGGAGCCGACCGGCAAGGGTGGCCGCAACGTCAAGATCACGCAGGACTACAGCGTCAAGTACGGTTTCAACCTGTTCGGTCGCTACGCGGGCCTGTACGTCAGCCGTCACGCCGGTGACGACCTGAAGCTGGGTCTGTCGCGCATGGCCAACATGCTGGCCACCGTGCCGAACGTGGACTACCGCACCGCCGAAGCCCCGCTGACCGATCTGGCCATCGTGGACGTCCCGGCCGAGGACCTGCTGGTCGTCACCGCCGGCAACGTGGACCGCGGCCAGGAGACCATCACCAAGTCCATCAAGGACAACCAGGAGTGGATCAAGCGCGTCATGGAGGCCAACAACCTCGAAGCCGCCGGTCCGTTCCGCATCATCACCACCGATTTCGGCGCCGAGAAGTACGCCTTCGACGTGGCCCAGCCGGTCAAGAAGAAGGGTGCTGAAGGCGCGACTGCCGAAGCCCTGACGGTGAAGATCGACGGTGGTGCACCGGTCAAGTACGTGCATGTTGCTCCGCACCGTTCGGCCCACGCGGCCTACACCGGCCACATGGCCGGCCTGGACATCGCCCGCAACGCTCTGCGTGCGTGGTCGGTGACCGGCGGCAACGAAGTGATCGACCGTCCGTACGAGTCCTGGAAGGACGGCGTGGAAAAGTCGTTCACTCCGGAAGGCACGTACGACATCTACTGGGCCGTCAAGTAATCCGACGGTTGCCGTGATGTAACGCACGACCTGAAACGCGCCGCTTCCTGCGGCGCGTTTTTTTTTGGCTCCGGCAGCGGGGCACTGTCTGAAGGACGCAAGCATGCTCAACCTGGAACGACGCACGCGCAAACCCTCCCTGCTGGCCGGCCTGGGCGGCCTGCTGGCGGCCACCGCGGTCGGGCTGTCGGCCTACGCCTCGCATGGCATCGCCGACCCACAGGCGCAGTCGCATGTGACCACCGCGGCGCTGTACGCGTTCGGGCATGGCGTGGCGCTGGCGGTGCTTGGCCCGACCCAGCAGAACACCCTCGGCCGACTGGCCCTGTATGTCCTGCTGATCGGCACGCTGCTGTTCTCCGGCAGCCTGGTGGCTGGCGCGCTGTGGAAGCTCAGCACGCAGTTGGCTCCGGTCGGGGGCACCGCGCTGATGGTCGGCTGGCTGGCCTACGGCCTGAATGCCCTGAGGCGCTGACATGCCCCGCTACCGCCGCGGTTTCGATGTCGATGAGGCGCACGACTGGCTCAGCCGGCGCGACCGGCGGCTGGGCACCTGGATGAAGCGGCTTGGCCCGATCCAGGCGCCGCCCGGCTGGGCGAAAACCTTTGATCCGGTCGACGCGCTCGCCAGGGCGATCCTGTTTCAGCAACTCAGCGGCAAGGCCGCCTCGACCATCGTCGGGCGGGTGGAGACCGCCATCGGCAGCACCCGCCTGCACGCCGATACCCTGTCGCGGATCGATGATCCCGGGCTGCGGGTCTGCGGGGTGTCGGGCAACAAGGCGCTGGCCCTGCGTGACCTGGCCAGGCGCGAGGCAGCGGGCGAGATTCCCGACCTGCGCCGGATGTCGCTGATGGACCACGACGCCATCATCGAGGCCCTGGTGCCGATCCGCGGCATCGGCCGCTGGACGGTGGAGATGATGCTGATGTTCCGGCTGGGCCGCCCGGACATCCTGCCGGTAGATGACCTCGGCGTGCGCAAGGGCGCCCAGCGCGTGGACAAGGCCGAGCTGATGCCGACCCCGAGGCAGCTGCTCGCCCGCGGCGAGAAGTGGGGGCCGTTCCGGACCTATGCGAGCCTGTACCTGTGGCGGATCGCCGATTTCACGGTGGATCCGAAAGCGACGACCAACCGTTCGCAGGGGTGAGGCGGTTCGCGCCGGTCAGGGCGTGGGCTGTCGCCAGCACCAGTGCCACGGCTCGTAGACGATGCCATGCGGGTTGTCGCGCGGGTAGCTCAGCTGGAAGCCGAAGCGACCGGCGTGCTCGCCCAGCCACGCGAACGCGGCCGTCGACTCGAACGATTCCTCCGCCGGCGGTTCGCCCGGGGTACCGATATCCAGCGCGTAGCCGCTGTGGTGCTCGCTGTACCCGGGCGCGGCGTTGACCTTGAGGATCTCCTCCATGCTCAGCCCGCGGTGGCGTTTGCGGGCGAAGATCCCGAGCTGGTAATCGTGGCTGCGGTAACCGGAGATCGCATCCAGGGCGATGCCATCGGCAGCGGCCCGCGCGCGCAGGCGTTGCCAGCCGCGGGCGGCGTCACGCTGCAGCCACAGTGGCCGCCGGTAGCGGTCGACGCCGGCCAGGTGCAGCTGGGCCGGTTCGGCTTCCAGCGCCAGCCCGGTGGCGGCCTGGTAGGCATCGGCATCGATCCCGAGGGATTCCAAGCGGTGCTGCAGCCCGCTCAGGGGCAGCATCGTATCGGGCGCGCGGCCGCGGCGGCGCTCCAGCAGCTGACGGTCCAGCGCGTCCAGCGCCTCCTCGATGCCCGGCTCGCGCATCAGGCGCGGCACCAGGGGAAGCACGCCATCAGCGGTGGCTACGGCGAGGTAACGTCCATCGCGCTTGCGCCGCAGTACCCACTGCGCACGGGCCAGGGCGCGCGCATCGGCGGAGCTGCGCGCGCGCAGCAGCCCGCCGGGCCACAGTTCGATCTCGGCGGTGTTGATCAGCAGGGCAGGGGATCGGCGCATGCTGCCAGCTTAGTGCGCGCGCGGCGGTCCGGCCAGCGCCTGCAGGGCATCAAGCAGTGCACGTGGGCGTTCCGGGCTGATCACCAGGGCGCTGCCATCGCGCAGCGGCAAGTGCAGGATGCGGCTGCTGTCGGTGATCAGGCAGAACGCCTTGCTGCGGTCGGCCATCCGGTAATGCCCGGACTGGAAGCCCGGTACCCCGTAGCCGTTGGTCTTGATCGAAGGCTTGTAACGGCCATGCTCGGCGAAATCGACGATGCGCGCCTCGTCCAGGCGCATGTCGCTCACCGGCACGCGCTTGCGGTAGAAGGTCGACTGCACGTCCAGCGTGTCCTCGTGCAGCACGATGCGGCGGCGGGTGTACGCCCAGGTCAGCGCGGCCGCCAGCACCGCCAGGAACGGCAGGGTGATGAACAGTTCGGTGTGTGAACGCTCCGGCGCGTCCAGCGCGGTGCCCACCATCAGCCCGGCCACGAGCAGCAGTGGAACCCACAGCCACAGCAGTCGCCAGACCGGGGATGGGGCAACCTCGAAGGGGTGGGCTGCACCCATCTCACGCCTCCTTCTTGAAGATCAGCACCGAGGCCGTGAAGGGAGGGGCCGATACCAGGCTGATCGCGTTGACCAGCTCCCAGCCCATCTGGCCGTGCTTGGTCAGTTCCTCTTGGATCTGCTCGGCTTTGACGATCCCCATCAGGTTGGGCTTCACTTCAACGGTCAGATAGCTCCAGCGCTTGCTCATGTCCTGCTCTCCTTGTCGGTGGTGGGTCTGGGAAGGCGCCCGGCCTTGCGCAGTGCATCGCGCAGCACGTATTCGATCTGTGCATTGAGGCTGCGCAGCTCGTCGTCGGCCCAGCGCTGCGCCGCCGCCAGAACGTCGGCATTGATACGCAGCGGGTACGCTTTCTTTTCGGTCATGCGGGGGTCCTTTATCTACAGCGCGTGCCGTCCCCTCGGCGCCGCGTTGCGTTGGTAGGTGCCGGCCTCGGGTCGGCACGCTGTTGCATCAATACAGCGAACCGGCGTTGACCACCGGCTGGGTGCCACGGTCCGAACACAGTACGGTCAGCAGGTTGCTGACCATGTGCGCCTTGCGTTCTTCATCGAGCTGGACCACGCCGTTCTTCTGCAGTTCGGCCAGGGCCATTTCGACCATGCCGACCGCGCCAGCGACGATCCGCGTACGTGCGGCGATGACCGCGTTGGCCTGCTGGCGCTGCAGCATCGCCTGGGCAATTTCCGGCGCATAGGCGAGGTGGCTGATGCGCGCATCGATCACCTGCACGCCGGCATCGGCCAGGCGCTCGGCCAGCTCGTCCTTGAGGTGCTGGGAAATCTCGGCGGCATGGCTGCGCAGCGACAGCTGGCCTTCTTCGTGCTGGTCGTACGGATAGCTGGTGGCCATCGCGCGCAGCGCCGATTCAGACTGGATGTGAACGAAGCTCTCGTAGTCATCCACGTTGTAGACGGCCTCGGACGCGTCCACCACCTGCCACACGATCACCGCGGCAATCTCGATCGGGCTGCCGTCCAGCTCGTTGACCTTCAGCTTGCCGCTTTCGAAGTTGCGTACGCGCTGGCTGACCTTGACCTTGGTGAAGAACGGGTTGTTCCAGCGCAGGCCGTTCTCCTTCACGGTGCCGACGTACTTGCCGAACAGGCTGACGACGACGGCCTGGTTGGGCTGCACGGTGTAAAGCCCGACCAGGCTGAGCAGGGCGGTGGTGGCCAGCACCAGGCTGCCGACGATCAGCGCCGGGTTGCGGTTTCCCTTGTCCACCCCGACCACGAACATCCACACGGCCACGGCGGTCAGGGCCAGCACCAGCAGCAGGAAGGGCAGGCCGGACAGCGAACGGATCGACTTCTCTTTCATGGCGGGGCGTCCCTGGGTAGTTGATTGGAAGATATCAAATTGATATCAGTCTGCAAGTGCCGGGCCGGCCGGCCACCGGGCGGCCGCAGCGGCTAAAATGCCCTCCCGCCCCTGTTGCCCGGAACACCGCCATGTCCACGCTCGGTACGCCGCTGTCTCCCTCCGCCACCCGTGTGCTGCTGCTGGGGTCCGGCGAGCTTGGCAAGGAGGTCGCCATCGAACTGCAGCGGCTGGGGGTGGAAGTGATTGCCGCCGACCGCTATGCCGATGCACCGGCAATGCAGGTGGCGCACCGTTCGCACGTGATCGACATGCTCGACGCGATGGCGCTGCGTGCGCTGATCGCGCTGGAGAAGCCGCATCTGGTGGTGCCGGAGATCGAGGCGATCCATACCGAGACGCTGGTCCAGCTGGAACAGGAGCAGGGCCTGCGGGTCGTGCCGACGGCGCGTGCCGCGCGCCTGACCATGGACCGCGAGGGCATCCGCCGTCTCGCCGCCGAGACCCTGGGCCTGCCGACCTCGCCGTACCGGTTCGTCGACACCGAGGCCGAGTACCGTGCGGCAGTTGCCGCGATCGGGCTGCCGTGCGTGGTCAAGCCGGTGATGTCCTCCTCGGGCAAGGGCCAGAGCACGCTGCGCCAGGACGCGGACATCGCGCCGGCCTGGGAATACGCGCAGACCGGCGGCCGTGCCGGTGCCGGGCGCTGCATCGTGGAAGGCTTCATCGACTTCGAGTACGAGATCACGCTGCTGACCGTGCGTCATGCCGGTGGGACGTCGTTCTGTGCGCCGATCGGGCATTGGCAGAAAGACGGTGACTACCGCGAGAGCTGGCAGCCGCAGCCGATGTCGCCGCGCGCGCTGGCACGGGCGGAGGAAATTTCGCAGGCGATCACCGACGAGCTGGGGGGCTGGGGCCTGTTCGGGGTCGAGTTGTTCGTGAAGGGCGACGAGGTGTGGTTCAGCGAAGTGTCGCCGCGGCCGCATGACACGGGCCTGGTGACGTTGGCCTCGCAGGAGTTGAGCGAGTTCGCGCTGCATGCGCGCGCGATTCTGGGGCTGCCGATTCCGGTGATCCGCCAGAGCGGTCCGTCGGCATCGTGTGCGCTTTTGGCGCATGGCGAGGGCGTGCCGTTCTTCAGCAATGTGGCCGCAGCGTTGGTGCAGCCGGATTCGGCGCTGCGCCTGTTCGGCAAGCCGAGCGTGCACGGGCACCGCCGGGTGGGGGTGACCCTGGCGCGTGGTGCGGATATCGATGCAGCGCGGAAGATTGCGCGTGAGGCTGCTGAGGCTATCGGGATCGAGCTGCGCTCGTAAGCGTGCGGTGGGTCGCCCGGCAAGCGGAGGATCGCCTCAACGCTGTGCCCAGGGCAGGATGGTGACGTGGATGAGCGCGACTGGGGCAAGGACCGAACCGTACAGCCACCAGGTTCCGAACTTGTCCCCGTAGCCTTTGTACCAGGCCACGCATGCAGGGAGCACGCCGATCATGGGAAATGGAATGACATTCATCGCAATGCCCGGCCAACCGATCATGAACGCCACAAGCAGCGCGCCTACCGTGAGAATGATGATGAAGTTTCGATGCATCTGAGCGCTTCCTGCGACGGTGATGGTGTCCGTATTCTGGCATCCGTGGCGGATTGAACGCGACGTCGGTGGTGGGTCGATCCGGAATGTTCGCTTCGGCAGCACGAGGCGGTAACAAAAAACGGCGAGCCTTGGCTCGCCGTTTTCGTTGCTGTTGAGCGGAGTGACTTACTTCACGTCCACCCACACCAGATGGTGGTCGCTGCCGTCGGCAATCCTGGCTTCCGGGCTGTCATTGGACGGCCAGAACACGCCGCTGCCGATGTAGCTGAAGCCGACCGAGGGCAGGACGTAGTCCAGGCGCATGGTGCCGGATTTCGGGCCGAAGTCGCCGGTGGCATGGAACGGGGCGCCCTTGCGGACGATGCCCTTCTCGGCGTACGCCAGGCTGGTCTGTTCAGCGCCGACGCTGCGCGGGGTCGGGTAGCGCAGCACGCGGGGGTTTTCGATCAGTTCCAAGATGGCTTCGTGGCGGCCGTCGCCGTCGACCGGGTCGTTGTTCAGATCGCCCAGGATCACGAAGCGCGCATCCTGCGCGAGGCCGCCACAGTGGCCACGGTCATCGCACAGCCACGAGGTGTCGCGGTCCTTGAGGTAGTCCTGCCACAGGCGCAGTTCGTCGTGGTTGCGGGCGGCGTTGCGCTTCTCCGGGCCGTCGAAGACCGGCGGGGTCGGGTGCGAAACCAGCGCGTGCACGGTGCCGTTCGGGGTGGTCACCGGCACATCCCAATGGGATTTGGAGGACAGGCGCAGCTGCGACCAGACGTGATCGTTGTAGAAGGATTTACCGGTACGCGGATCGATCGGGCGCAGGGCGCCGGGCATCGTGCTCCACTTCAGCAGCTGGAAGCTGCGGACCTTGGCCTCGTCGATCGGGTAGCGCGACAGCACCAGCATGCCGTACTGGCCCGGGTGCAGGCCGTAGCCCCAGGCATCGTTGCCACGCGCGCGGCCTTCGCCGCCGATCTCGCCGTTGTTGTCCAGGTCCAGGCCGCTCTGCACACCGGTATTGACCGGGGCGAGGTAGCGGTAGGCGTAGTGCAGCGGCTCGCCGCCACCGGGCTGGGCCGCTTCCAGGTAGCGCTTCTGGAACAGGTCGGCGGCGCGGTGGGCGTCGTCGTAATCGAATTCGTTGAGCAGCACCAGATCCGGGCGGACCTGCTGCAGGACGGCGGCGATCTTGCGCGCGTGTTCGCTGTCGCCTTCAAGCTCGGCGATCAGGCCGCCGGTCTCATCGCTGTACAGCGAGGTGTTGTAAGTGGCGATCCGCAGCGGTGCGGAAGCGGAATCCGGCATGGTGGCGGTCTTGGCGGGGGACTGGGCACAGGCGCCGCAGAGCAGGGCCAGGGCAAGGATCAGGGGATAGGCTTTCATCCGCCTATTTTGCACCCGGCACGGTGTCAGTGTTGCGTCAGCGGCCGTCCAGTTCATCATCGAAGGCGTGCCAGCGGCGGCCGTCGTAGGCCTCCAGCGGACGGAACCGGCGCTTGTAGTCCATCTTGCGGTGGTCGCGGATCCAGTAGCCCAGGTACAGGTGCGGCAACTGCTCGCGCCGCGCCCAGGCGATCTGCTGCAGGATCGCGAAGGTGCCCAGGCCGCGATGGGCCTGGTCCGGGTCGAAGAAGGTATAGACCGCCGAGAGCCCTTGTGGGGTGACATCGGTCACGGCGACCGCGAGCAGCAGGCCGCGATGGCCGTCCACGGCCGGGCCGCGGATCTCGATGAAACGGCCCTGCGACCAGCGCCCGATCAGGAACTGGTCGAACTCGTGCGGACCGTGCTCGTCCATCCCGCCCTGCGCGTGGCGATGGGTCAGGTAACGGTGGTACAGCGCGAACTGCTCGTCGGTCTGCTCGGCCGCGACGATCCGCACTTCCAGATCCGCATTGCGGGCCAGGCAGCGGCGCTGGCTGCGGTCCGGTGCGAAGCGGGCCACGGGGATGCGCACCGCCACGCAGGCGTGGCAGTCGGCGCAGTGCGGGCGGTAGACCAGATCGCCGGAGCGGCGGAAGCCCCAGCCCAGCGCCATCGGGTACAGCGTGCCCAGCCGCGGATCGTTGGGGTCGAGCACCAGATCGCGTGCGGCCCGTTCCGGCCAGTAGCCACAGGGGTGGTCGCCGGTCTGGAACAGTCGCAGCTCGTCGTCGCGGTCGCCGTGTATTGCCATGCCTACAGCATAGCCCCGCGCCGTCGCAGCCGCCGCGACTGTCTGCCAAATGAACACGGCCGGCCGGGCTGTCAACGGTGCTGGCGCCCGCGCGTTGTTACCGGTGTGGGTGCCACGCACCGCACGCAGTTTCCCTCACGAACCGGAGTTACCCATGCGCAACCGCAAATCCCTCCTGCTGCTGGCCCTGCTGCTGTCCACTGGTGCTGCCGGCCTGGCGGTCGCTGCCGATACGCCCGCCGCCGGCGACAAGCCCGCCCGCGCCAAGCTGGACACCAATGGCGATGGCTTCATCGACCGCGCCGAAGCGGCGAAGGCCCCGCGTCTGGCCGCGCAGTTCAATACCCTGGATACCAACAAGGACGGCAAGCTCTCCCGCGAGGAACTGCCGCGCTGGCACGGCAAGCGCCACGGACGTGGCCCGGGTGGCCGCGGCGACTGGATGGCCAAGCTGGACACCAACAAGGATGGCCGCATCAGCCGTGAGGAGGCCAAGGCCGATCCGCGCCTGGCCGCGCGCTTCGAAGAGATGGACGTCAACAAGGATGGCTACCTGGACAAGGCCGACCGCGAGCTGCGCATGAAGCAGCATCGTGATGCCTGGTTCGCCGCGGCCGACACCAACAAGGACGGCCAGCTGAGCAAGGCCGAGTTCGATGCGGCCAAGGGCCCGTTCGGTGGCCCGCGTGGCGATCATCGCGATGGCAAGCACCGCGACGGCAAGCCGCCGATGGCGCCGAAGGCACCGGCGGCGAAGTAAGCCGTCCGCTGTAGCTGCAGGACGAAAGCGCCGGTCATCGACCGGCGCTTTTCTGTTTCAGATGCGGCCGTTCCGGTACATCGCCCAGACGATGGTGCCGACCACGAACAGGTTCATCACCCACAGCGCCTTGCGGCCGTACAGCGACTCGTATTTCCAGTTCGGGCCAGTGCGTCCATGGCGGGCCGCATCGCGCGCGATCATCGGGGCCATGATCCGCTGCAGCGGGACGAGACACTGATAGTTGACCATGGACAGCCCGATCGCCAACGCCACCACGGGCCAGTACCAGGCCAGCGGCAGGAAGCTCAAGGCGAACACGGCGACACACGTCACCATGGCAGTGAACGTGCTGTAGTGCACGAACCCGCGGATGGCGGTTCGCTCACTCTCGTTCTCGGCGTATGAGAGCAGGTAACGGCCCCCCAGGTAACTGCCCAGCACGCCCCCGACCACGCTGCCGGCGATCGCGCCCCAGGCGAAATCCGGCGGCAGCACGTGACTCTGGCTGGCCGCTGCACTCAGTGAACCCAAGGCGGCACCGCCGGAAACACTGGCACCGCCCAGCCCGAGCTTGCTGGTGCCCAGCCCGGTGCCGAGCAGGATCGCGGCACTGGCCGTGCCGGGCGCGGCGACCAGCACCATCGAGACCACCGTCGTGGCGAACGCCGCACTCGGCGCGCTGCTGCGCGCGAACTCGCTGAAGCGGCGCATCATTTCCTCGCGGACAGTGGCACGTGCGCGCGAGAGGCGCTTGCGCACGGCGGCATCACTGAGGCCGAGCAGATCGGCGACCTGCTGCGAGCTCTGGCCTTCGCGGTAATACAGCAGCAGGGTCTCGCGGCTGTCTTCGGGCAGCGCCGAGATGATCTCTTCGGCCGCCAGTTCCTCTTCCACCCGCTGCAGGTGCTCCGGCGCGCTTGGGCTGGGGTCGGCAGCCATGTTGATGGCGATCTCGGCCGCTTCTCCGGAAAGCGGGCGGCCGCGGTTGGCCCGCAGCCAGTCGCGGGCGAGATTGCGAGTGATCTGGCGCAGCCAGGGCAGGAAGCTGGCATGGCTGTGCAGCTGGTTGAGCTGCTGCCAGGCCTTGATGAACGCCTCCTGCGCGATGTCTTCGCTGGCGTGCACGTCGCGGGTGATCGCCAGTGCGATCGCGGTGACCGTGTTCTGGCAGGCCAGCACGATGCGTCCATAGGACTGCTGGCAGCCGCCGGCCGCGGCCGGCAATTCGCGTTCGAGCGTGGTGGTCAGCGGATGCGGCGTCATGGTGTCCTCCCCCGGGGATGGTTCCATCATGACGCGTGCCGGGCCGGGATGTGACCGGAGAGTGCCGGCAGCGGCCGGCACCCCCGGTTACTCGGTGGGCTGGATCCGGACCCGCACTTCCTCTTCTTCCGGCGGCGTGGCTGCCGGTGCCGTCGGCGTCGAGGCCGGCTGGGTTACCGGGGCCGGGGCGGGCGCCACGACCGGCGCGCCGCGGTGGCGCATGACCACCACCATCGCCACGGCAGCGATCACCAGCAGCAGGCCGATGCGGATGCGCCAGGCCCAGTTGCGCGGTGCGTCGGCCTGGGCGACCTCGTCGCGGAACGCGAACTGCGCGGTCGGGTGATCGCGGCGGGTGGTTTCCAGCAGGCGTGCATCGCGCAGGATCTCGCGCGCGCGCGGCTGATCGTCGGCATGCACCACCCACAGCGTCGGGTGAGTGGTGGCCTTTTCCTTGTCCAGATAGCTGAACTGGCTGCCGCGCTTGCTGTGGTACGAGCGTCCGTTGGTGATGCGCACTTCGATGCCGGCGTCGCGCAGCAGCTGGGCCACGCCTTCGACGGTTTCCACGCGCTGGCTGTTGAAGATCTGTCTCATGTCAGTCCTTGGCCGGTACGGCGGCGGCCGCGGCACTGTCGTCGACCACGCGGATCAGGCCTTCCTGGGCCGTACTGGCGACCAGGATGCCGTTGCGGGTGAAGAACTGGCCACGCGCCAGCCCGCGCGAATCCTGCGCGCTGGGGCTGTCCAGCGAATACAGCAGCCAATCGTCGGCGCGGAACGGGCGGTGGAACCAGATCGCATGGTCCAGCGAGGCCATCTGCACATGCGGCTGGTAGTAGCTGATGCCGTGCGGGAAGGTCGCCGTGCCGAGCAGGTGGAAATCCGAGGCGTAGGCGAGCAGCGCCTGGTGCAGCTCGGGCGCATCGCCAACGGTCTCGTTCAGGCGCAGCCAGACCTGGTGGTACGGCGGACGCTTGGGCGGGTTGAGTTCATCGCGCGGGTAGACATGGCGGAACTCGAACGGGCCGCCGCGCGAGAGCCAGCGCTGCACCTTGATCGGCAGGCGATCCAGGACCGCCTGCGGCAGCGGCTGGTTCGGTTCGATGTCTTCCGGCTGCGGCACTTCCGGCATCTTGTGCTGGTGCTCGGCGCCTGTCTCGGCCTGCTGGAACGAGGCCGCGCAGAAGAAGATCACTTTGCCGTGCTGGATCGCAGTGACCCGGCGCACGGAGAAGCTGCCGCCGTCGCGGGTGCGGTCCACGTCATAGACGATGGGGTGGTCGATGTTGCCGGCGCGCAGGAAGTAAGCGTGCAGCGAATGCACGTGGCGGCCGTTCTCGACGGTCTTCTGGGCAGCCGACAGCGCCTGGCCCAGCACCTGGCCGCCGAAGACGTACTTGGTGCCGATATCGCGGCTCTGGCCGCGGAACAGATTGTCTTCCAGCCGTTCGAGCGAGAGCAGGTCGATCAGCTCGGAAACGACGGGTTCGTGCGTGGCGGACAAAGGCGGCAACCTGGGTTGGACTGGCGCCGATTATACGGGGTCCGGTAGTGCCGGCCGCTGGCCGGCTCCTCGTCATGTCCACGCGCACGCGGCGCCGGCCAGCGGCCGGCATTACCGGTGTTTGCGGGGGTGTCCGTGTTCGCGGGTCAGCCCTTTCCGAGCCTCGCGACCAGCCCATGCAGCGCCTGCTGGGCGTCGGGGGCGTACCAAGCCTCGACGAAGCGGTCGAGCTGGATCAGGTCGGCGTGCAGGGCCTCATGCAGGTCGGCGCGGGCGATGGTGCGGGTCAGCAGCATCGGCTGCCGCGGCAGCTTGAGCAGGCTCTGCAGCCAGGCCACGGCGCGGGCCACGACCAGGTCGGCATCGACCACCTCATCGACCAGCCCGATCTGCAGCGCACGCTCGGCCGGCACCATCTCGCCGCCGACCAGCAGGGTGGTGGCCCGGTGGTGGCCGACCACGCGGCGCATCAGGCGCTGGATGCCTTCCGGCGCGACCAGCCCGACCTGCACTTCGTTCAGGCCGATCACCGTGGGATGGGCGGCGTCCGGGCTGTGCGCGATGATCCGGTAGTCGCAGCACAGGGCCAGCACGCAGCCGCCGGCCGGGGCATGCCCGGTCAGGGCGGCGACCACAGGCACGCGGCATTCGGCCAGGGTGCGCACGGCGCCGAAGAACGCCTGCCAGCTGTCCAGCAGCTTGTGCTTGTCCTCGCCGTGGCTGAGCAGATGCGGCACGTCCATGCCGGCGCTGAAGATGCGCTCGCTGCCCGAGAGCACGATGCCGTGCACATCCTCGGCCATGGCCTGGTTGATCGCCTGGATCAGGTGCCGGCACAGCTCGGTGTCCAACGCATTGACCGGGGGGCGCGCCAGCCGCAGTTCGCGGATGGGGCCATGGTTGATCACCTCGATGAGCGTCGTCATGCTGCAGTCTCGTTGCGGACAGGGAACGAGGCCGATGATAACCAAACCATTCGTGTGCGTATTGTTGGGGCTGTGTGCGTTCGCAGCATCAGCCGGCGCCGCCGAGCCGGCCTGCGTGTCGGTGCGTGAGGGCTGGGTACGCCTGCCACCGGGGCCGATGCCGATGGCGGCCGGTTACGGGCAGATCCGCAATGACTGCCGCCGCGCGGTGGTGGTGGTCGGTGCCGGCAGCAAGGCGTTCGGCGATGTGTCGCTGCACGAAACCACGCTGGTCGACGGCGTCAGCCGCATGCGCGCGGTGGAACGCCTGCCGATCGCGGCCGGGGCGACGGTCGAACTCAAACCCGGTGGCCTGCACCTGATGCTGATGCAGCCGGAGGTGGCGCTGAAAGCAGGGGCCCAGCTGCCGTTGCGGCTCAGTCTGGAAGACGGGCGCAAGGTGGATGGCATGCTGCAGGTGCGCAACGCGGTGAAGTAGCGGTGCGCGTTCGCGCACCCGAAAAAAAGGCCGCCCCATGGGCGGCCTTTTCGTTCCATCGGTTCTGCAGTCGCTCAGCTCGATGCCGTACGGATCGCCTCGGGCAACGGTGCGCTCTTGCCGGTCTGCGTGTCCATCCAGACCACCACCACGTTGCCATCCGAATACAGCGTGCTGTCGTTCTTTTCGTCCACGATGCGGTGGCCGATGGTCACGCTGCTGTTGCCGAGGCGCTCGACGAACAGCTCCACCACGATGTCGTTGGGCCACACGATCGGCAGGCGGTAGTTGACGTTCGTCGCGGCCACCACCGGTGCGATGCGGTCGGTCATCGAAACGCCCTCCACGCCCAGCATCCAGCGCACGCGCGCCTCTTCCAGGTAGGAGATGTACTTGGCGTTGTTCACGTGGCCCATGCTGTCCATGTCGCGCCAGCGGACGCTGATCGGCACGCGGGCGAGGATCTTGTGCTCGTTGCTCATGCGGTCTTCTTCTTGCTTTTGCTGGGGGCTTTGGTCGCGGCGGTCTTACGCACGGCCTTCTTCGGTTCCGGCTTGGCCTTGCGCGGCGGGCGGGCGTCGGGCTTGTTGGCCACGGCGGCCGGCTGTTCCGGGCGCGCGCTGGTCGAAGGCAGCATCTTGGCCAGGAACTGGCCGGTGTACGAGGTCGGGCAGGCCGCCACGTCTTCCGGTGTGCCCGTGACCAGGATGGTGCCGCCGCGGTGGCCGCCTTCCGGCCCCAGATCGACGATCCAGTCGGCGGTCTTGATCACATCCAGGTTGTGCTCGATCACCACCACCGTGTTGCCTTCGTCGCGCAGCTTGTGCAGCACGCCGAGCAGCGCTTCGATGTCGTGGAAATGCAGTCCGGTGGTCGGCTCATCGAGGATGTACAGCGTGCGCCCGGTATCGCGGCGCGACAGTTCCTTGGAAAGCTTCACGCGCTGCGCTTCACCGCCGGACAGCGTGGTCGCGCTCTGGCCCAGCTTGATGTAGCTCAGGCCCACATCGACCAGCGTTTCCAGCTTGCGCGCGATGCTCGGCACCGGCTCGAACAGCTTCAACGCATCTTCGACGGTCATCTGCAGCACGTCGTTGATGTTGTAGCCCTTGTAGAGGATCTCCAGCGTTTCGCGGTTGTAGCGCTTGCCGTGGCAGACATCGCAGGGCACGTACACGTCCGGCAGGAAGTGCATTTCCACCTTGATCAGGCCATCGCCCTGGCACGCTTCGCAGCGGCCACCGCGCACGTTGAAGCTGAAACGGCCCGGCGAATAGCCGCGTGCGCGCGCTTCGGGCACCTGCGCGTACAGCTCGCGCAGCGGCGTGAACAGGCCGGTGTACGTGGCCGGGTTCGAGCGCGGGGTGCGGCCGATCGGCGACTGGTCGATGTCCACCACCTTGTCGAACAGATCCAGGCCATCGACCTCCTTGTAGGGAGCGATCGGGTGCGAGGAGCCGTTGATCTCGTTGGCGGCCAGCGAGAACAGGGTGTCGTTGATCAGGGTCGACTTGCCCGAGCCGGACACGCCGGTGATGCAGGTCAGCAGGCCCGAGGGAATGTCCAGGTCCACGCCCTTGAGGTTGTTGCCGCTGGCACCGCGCAGGTGCAGGGTCATCTTCGGGTTGGGCTTGTGCCGGCGCGCCGGGATCTCGATGGCGCGCTTGCCCGACAGGTACTGGCCGGTCAGCGAACGCGGGGCATCCAGGATGTCCTGCAGCGTGCCCTGGCCGACGATCTCGCCGCCGTGCACGCCCGCGCCCGGACCGATGTCCAGCACGTAGTCGGCCAGGCGGATCGCGTCTTCGTCATGCTCGACCACGATCACCGTGTTGCCGAGGTCGCGCAGGCGGGTCAGGGTGCCGAGCAGGCGCTCGTTGTCGCGCTGGTGCAGGCCGATCGACGGTTCATCCAGCACGTACATCACGCCGACCAGGCCTGCGCCGATCTGCGAAGCCAGGCGGATGCGCTGGGCTTCGCCGCCGGAGAGGGTGTCGGCCTTGCGTTCCAGGGTGAGGTAATCCAGGCCGACATCGACCAGGAAGCCCAGGCGTTCGCCGATCTCCTTGACGATCTTGCCGGCGATCTCGCCGCGCCAGCCGGGCAGGGTCATACCGCTGAAGAATTTCAGCGCATCGTCGATCGGCATCACCACCAGTTCGGGCAGTGCGCGGTCGGCCACGAACACGTTGCGCGCGGCCTTGTTCAGGCGCTGGCCGTTGCATTCGGGGCAGTTGCGCTCGCTGATGTACTTGGCCAGCTCTTCGCGCACCGCCGCCGATTCGGTCTCTTTGTAGCGGCGCTCGAGGTTGGGAATGATGCCCTCGAAGCGATGCTTGCGCTGGGTGCGGCCACCGGCTTCGGTGAAGTAGGTGAAGGTGATGGTTTCATCGCCGCTGCCGTACAGCACGGCCTGGCGCACGTCTTCGGACAGGCTCTGCCACGGGGCGTCGGTGTCGAACTTGTAGTGCTTGGCCAGCGAGGCGATCAGCTGGAAATAATAGGCGTTGCGGCGATCCCAGCCGCGCACGGCACCGGCCGAGAGCGACAGCTCCGGGTGCACCACCACGCGCGAGGGATCGAAGAACTCGGCCATGCCCAGGCCATCGCAGCCCGGGCAGGCGCCGACCGGCGAGTTGAACGAGAACAGGCGCGGTTCCAGCTCCGGCAGCGAGTAATCGCAGACCGGGCAGCTGTACTTGGACGAGAACAGATGCGCAGGCGCATCCTCCACATCCAGCGACTGCACCGAGACCATGCCGTCGCCCAGCTTCAGCGCGGTTTCAAAACTTTCGGCCAGGCGCTGCTTGATATCCTCGCGCGGACGGAAGCGATCGATCACCGCTTCGATGGTGTGCTTCTGGCGCAGCGCCAGCGGCGGCACCGCATCGATTTCATGCAGCTGGCCGTCCACGCGCACGCGCACATAACCCTGCGCGCGCAGCTGGTCGAAGACCTGGGCGTGCTCGCCCTTGCGCTCGCGGATTACCGGGGCCAGCAGCATGTAGCGCTGCTCGGCGTCGAGGGTCAGTACATGGTCGACCATCTGGCTGACGGTCTGCGCTTCCAGCGGGTAGCCGTGGTCCGGGCAGCGCGGGCTGCCGACCCGGGCGTACAGCAGGCGCAGGTAGTCGTAGATCTCGGTGATCGTGCCGACGGTCGAACGCGGGTTGTGCGAGGTCGACTTCTGCTCGATCGAGATCGCCGGGGACAGGCCCTCGATGTGGTCCAGGTCCGGCTTTTCCATCACGCTGAGGAACTGGCGGGCATAGGCCGACAGCGACTCCACGTAACGACGCTGGCCTTCCGCGTAAATGGTGTCGAACGCCAACGAGGACTTGCCCGAGCCGGACAGGCCGGTGATTACAATGAGCTTGTCGCGGGGCAGGTCGAGATCGATGTTCTTGAGATTGTGCGTCCGCGCGCCGCGGATGCGGATGAAATCCATCGCCATGGGGGATCCGTTGTGGGGCTTCGGCTCAGGGAGCCGGCAAGCGGGTGGGGCAATCGGAAACGGCAATCGGTCAGCCTACCGAGCTTGGGATTTGGGGGCAATCGCGGACTTTGCCACCCCCATGTCTCATTCGCTGAGACCCCGCCAGCCGGTTTCCTGAACCGTATTCAGCCAAATCCGGGTCAGAGCAGGGGGTGGGTTGACCCGAAGTGGTTGAAGTCATTAAAATTCCGCTTCTGTCCGCCCTCGATGGCGGCAGTCCATAGACCACAATAACTACAGAGGAAGTCTGGTCATGTACGCAGTACTGGTAACCGGCGGTAAGCAATACCGTGTGGCGCAGGGCGAAACGCTCCGCGTTGAAAAGCTCGAAGTCGAAGTCGGCAACGAGATCAAGTTCGACAACATCCTGATGCTGGGCGACAGCGATGGCATCAAGCTGGGCGACGCGCTGAGCGGCGCTTCGGTCACTGCCAAGGTCGTGTCCCAGGGTCGTGCCGACAAGGTCCGGATCATCAAGTTCCGTCGCCGTAAGCACCACATGAAGCGCCAGGGTCACCGTCAGTACTACACCGAAATCGAGATCACCGGCATTGCCGGTGGCAGCAAGTAATAAGGAGAAGCAGTCATGGCACATAAGAAGGGCGTAGGCTCATCGCGCAACGGTCGCGACTCCAACCCGAAGTACCTCGGCGTCAAGATCTTCGGTGGCCAGGCCATCGATGCCGGCAACATCATCGTGCGTCAGCGCGGCACCCAGTTCCATCCGGGTACCGGCGTTGGCCTCGGTCGTGACCACACCCTGTTCGCGCTCGTCGACGGCAAGGTGGAGTTCTCGGTCAAGGGCCCGAAGAAGCGTCGTACCGTCAGCGTCGTCGCCGAAGCCTGATCTTCAGCGGTACGCAGGCGCCCACGCCACGGCGTGGGGTCGCTGACGAAAGCCCCGCTTCGGCGGGGTTTTTCGTTGGTATCAACCATCGGGCGGGACATTTCCCGCCACCGGCCCTGGATCGTACCGGGGCCGTTAGACTCTGCGGTGGGGTGCACCTCGCGCCCGCCGCCTCCAGATTGGCATCCAGAATCATGAAACTTGTAGACGAAGCAGAAATCCAGGTGATCGCCGGCAATGGCGGCAACGGCTGCATCGGTTTCCGTCGCGAGAAGTTCATTCCGCTGGGCGGGCCGGACGGTGGCGACGGCGGTAATGGCGGCAGCGTGTGGATCCGCGCCGACGAGAACCTCAATACCCTGGTCGATTTCCGCCATGACCGCATCTTCAAGGCGCAGCGCGGCGAGAATGGTATGGGCCGCCAGGCCTACGGCAAAGGCGGCGAAGACCTGGTCATCACCGTGCCGATCGGCACCGTGATCATGAACGTCAGCACCGATGAAGTGATCGGCGATCTGACCAGTCATGGTGACCGCCTGCTGGTGGCCAAGGGTGGCCGCGGCGGCCTGGGCAACATGCATTTCAAGAGCTCCACCAACCGCTCGCCGCGCCAGGCACTGCCGGGCGAAGAGGGCGAAGAGCGCCTGCTCAAGCTCGAGCTGAAGCTGCTGGCGGACGTGGGCCTTCTGGGCTTCCCGAACGCCGGCAAGAGCACGCTGATCCGCGCGGTGTCCGCCGCGACCCCGAAGGTCGCCGATTACCCGTTCACCACGCTGTACCCCAATCTGGGCGTCGTGCGCGTGGAGAACTACCGCAGCTTCGTGATCGCCGATATTCCCGGCCTGATCGAAGGCGCGGCCGATGGTGCCGGCCTGGGCGCGCAGTTCCTGCGCCACCTGCAGCGCACCCGCCTGCTGCTGCACCTCGTGGATATCTCCCCGATGGAAGGCGGCGTGGAAGGTGTCTCACCGATCGAGCAGGTCCGTGCGATCGAGCGCGAGCTGGAAAAGCACGATCCGGAGCTGCTGGACAAGCCGCGCTGGCTGGTGCTGAACAAGGCCGACCTGATGTTCGAGGACGAGGCCAAGGCCGCCGCCGAGAAGATCGTCGCCGAGCTGGGCTGGACCCAGCCGTGGTACCTGGTCTCGGCCCTGGGTCGTGAGGGCACCTGGCCGATCATGAACAACGTGATGGCCTTCTTCGACCGCCAGAAGGAAGACGAGGCGCAAGCGCGCGATGCGTACTGAGCGCGCCCGCGCGCCCTTGAGAAACCCGGCTTCGGCCGGGTTTTTCTGTGGTGCCGTCGTCACCGCCGACCGGGCTGGCCGCCCCGGATCGCAGGCAACAAAAAACCCGGCCGGGGCCGGGCTTTTCTCTGCGGCTGGATCGAAGCCACGCATGGCGTGGCTCTACGACACCCGCAGCGCCGTATCAGGCGGCCTTGATGGCCTTGATGCGCGCGGTCAGGCGGCTCTTGTGGCGAGCAGCCTTGTTCTTGTGGATCAGACCACGCGAGCTGAAACGGTCGAGGATCGGCTGGGCAACAGCGAAGGCTGCCTCGGCGCCGGCGGCGTCATTGGCATCCAGAGCCTTGATCACCTTCTTGACAGCGGTGCGCAGCATCGAACGCTGAGCCGTATTGCGCGCGTTGCGCACGACGGTCTGCTTGGCGCGCTTCTTGGCGGACTTGATATTGGCCACAGTGGTGGTTTCCTGAAAAATCGGTGTAATGGGAACAGCAAGCTGGAAAGTATGATGGCTCGAAAAATGTACGTCAAGTCAATTGTCAAGAGGGAACACGGGTGAGTTCACCAAGGATGTTGCGGGGCCTGCTGTCTTTCAGCAGCATGACCATGATTTCGCGGGTGTTGGGGCTGGTTCGCGACCTGGTCATCACCACCACGTTCGGCACCAATGCGGTGACCGACGCCTTCTGGGTCGCCTTCCGGGTGCCCAATTTCCTGCGCCGGCTGTTCGCCGAGGGTTCGTTCGCCACCGCGTTCGTCCCGGTGTTCACGGAAGTGAAGGAAACCCGCTCGCATGCCGAACTGCGCGAGCTGATGTCGCGCGTGGCCGGTACCCTGGGCGGCGTGCTGCTGCTGGTCACCGCGCTGGCGCTGATCTTCGCGCCGCAGCTGGCGACCCTGTTCTCCAGCGGGGTGGATACCGACCCGGCCAAGCATGGCCTGCTGGTGGACCTGTTCCGGCTGACCTTCCCGTTCCTGCTGTTCGTCTCGTTGACCGCCTTGGCGGGCGGGGCGCTCAACAGTTTCCAGAAGTTCGCGATGCCGGCGCTGACCCCGGTCATCCTCAACCTGTGCATGATCGCCGGTGCGCTGTGGCTGGCCCCGCAGCTGGGCGGCACCCCGGAGAAGCAGATCCTGGCCCTGGGCTGGGCGGTCCTGGCGGCCGGCCTGCTGCAGCTGCTGTTCCAGCTGCCCTCGCTGAAGGGGATCAACCTGCTGACCCTGCCGCGCTGGGGCTGGGGGCATCCGGGCGTACGCAAGGTGCTGACCCTGATGGTGCCGACCCTGTTCGGCTCCTCCATCGCGCAGATCAACCTGCTGCTGGATACCGTCATCGCCGCCAAGCTGACCGACGGCTCGCAGTCCTGGCTGTCGCTGGCCGACCGCTTCCTTGAGCTGCCGCTGGGCGTGTTCGGGGTGGCGCTGGGCACGGTGATCCTGCCGGCGCTGGCCCGCCACCATGTCAGTACCGACAAGGCCGGCTTCTCCAGCGCGCTGGACTGGGGCCTGCGCACGACGCTGCTGATCGCCATCCCGGCCATGCTGGGGCTGCTGCTGCTGGCCGAGCCGCTGATCGCCACGGTCTTCCAGTACGGGCGCTTCACCGCGTTCGATACCCGGATGACGGCGCTGTCGGTGTACGGCCTGAGCTTCGCGCTGCCGGCGTTCGCACTGCTCAAGGTGGTGCTGCCGGCCTTCTACGCGCGTCAGGACACCCGTACCCCGGTCCGCGCCGGCGTGGCGGCGCTGGTGGCCAACATGGTGTTCAACTTCATCCTGCTGGCCGTGCTGTACCAGGTGATGGTGCCCGAAGCGCTCAAGGCGCAGGGCGTGTGGGTCGCGCTGGGCAAGCAGCCCGGCCTGCATCTGGCGCTGGGTATCGCCAGCGCACTGTCCAGTTATCTGAACCTGGGCCTGCTCTGGTATTGGCTGGGCAAGACCGATGTCTACCAGCCCAAGCCGGGCTGGGGCGGCTATGTCACCAAGCTGGGGCTGGCCTGCCTGGCGATGGTGGCGGTGCTGCTGGGCCTGCGCTACGGGATGGCGGACTTCACCGGCATGGACAAATGGCACCGGATCGGCAACCTCGCGCTGCTGGTCGGTGGCGGCGGCCTGACCTACCTGGTGGCCCTGATCGCGATGGGCTTCCGCCCGCGCCACCTGCGGGAGCATTGATCCGGGGGCAGCCCGGCTATACTTCATGGCTATCTCTTGCAAAGCATCGGCCCTGGTGGGCCGCATTCCACGTAGATGAGCAGGCTGTTTAGAAGCGTCGAAGGCGGGCAGTTGTTCCCGCACGGAAGCGTGGTCTGCATCGGCGCATTCGACGGCCTGCACCTGGGTCATCGTGCGTTGGTGCGCCACGCGGTTTCGCGCGCGCGCGCGCTGGGCGTGGCCGCCGTGGCGGTGGCCTTCGAGCCGCTGCCGCGCGAGTACTTCGCCCAGGGCGAGCCGCCGCCGCGGTTGACCCTGGCCCGTGACAAGGTCGCGATGCTGCGCGAACTCGGCGTGGATGCGATCGGCCTGCTGCGCTTCGATGCGCGCATGGCCGCGATGCAGGCCGAGGAATTCGTCGAGCAGTTGCTGGTGCAGCGCCTGAGCGCGCGTGAAGTGTGGATCGGGCCGGAGTTCTGCTTCGGCAACCGGCGCAAGGGCGATCTGGCCCTGCTGCAGGCGATGGGCCGCGAGCGTGGCTTCAGTGCGGGCGAGATCGAGCCGGTGGATCTGCACGGTGAGCGCATCTCCAGCACCCGCATCCGCCAGCTGCTGCGCGCCGGTGATTTCCGTCATGCCGGCGATCTGCTGGGCAGGCCGTATACGATTGGGGGCAGGGTAGTGCGCGGCCGCCAGTTGGGCCGTACGCTGGGCTTCCCGACGGCCAACCTGCGCTTCCCGAAGACGCCGGCGCTGTCGGGGATCTACGCCACCTGGGTCCACGGTGTGTTCGACCAGCCGTGGCCGTCGGTCTCCAGCTTCGGTACGCGCCCCACCGTGGATGGCGTGGAGCCGCTGCTGGAAGCGCACCTGTTTGATTTCCAGGGCGACCTGTACGGTCGCCACATCGATGTCGAATTCGTCGCCAAGTTGCGCGACGAAGAAAAGTTCCACGATCTGGCCGCGTTGACCGACCAGATGCACCGTGACGCCGAACAGGCCCGTCACATCCTTTCCGAACACAGATTGCGAGCCACTGCGTGAGCCAGGACTACAAAGCCACCCTTCATCTGCCGGCAACCGAGTTCCCGATGCGCGGCGACCTGCCCAAGCGCGAGCCGGGCATTCTGTCGCGCTGGGAGGACGACGGCCTTTACGCCCGCCTGCGCGACAACGCGCAGGGCCGCCCGCTGTTCGTGCTGCACGACGGCCCGCCTTACGCCAATGGCCAGATCCACCTGGGCCACGCGGTCAACAAGATCCTCAAGGACATCATCGTCAAGTCGCGCTACCTGGCCGGCTTCGATGCGCCCTACGTGCCGGGCTGGGATTGCCATGGCCTGCCGATCGAGATCGCGGTCGAAAAGAAGTGGGGCAAGGTCGGCGTCAAGCTTGATGCGGTCGCGTTCCGCCAGAAGTGCCGCGAGTTCGCCGAAGAGCAGATCGAGCTGCAGCGCCGCGACTTCAAGCGCCTGGGCGTGATCGGCGATTGGGACAACCCGTACAAAACGCTGAGCTTCGATTTCGAAGCCAACGAGATCCGCGCGCTCTCCAAGGTGTTCGCCAACGGTCACATCGTGCGCGGCGCCAAGCCGGTGCACTGGTGCTTCGACTGTGGCTCGGCGCTGGCCGAGGCCGAGATCGAATACCAGGACAAGACCTCGCCGGCGATCGACGTGGCGTACGTGTCGCGCGATTCGCAGCAGCTGGCCGCGCGCTTCGGCGCAACGCTGCCGGCCGATGCAGACGTTGCCGTGCCGATCTGGACCACCACCCCGTGGACGCTGCCGGCCTCGCTGGCGGTGTCGCTCGGCGCGGAGATCGAGTACGTGCTGGCCGAAGGCCCGGCCCACCACGGCAAGCGCCGTTGGCTGGTGCTGGCCGCCGCGCTGGCCGAGCGTTCGCTGCAGCGCTACGGCGTTGAAGGTCTGGTCGTGCACGGCCGTGCCACCGGCGCCGCGCTGGAAAACCTGCTGCTGGCCCATCCGTTCTACCCGCAGCGCGACATCCCGCTGCTAAACGGCGAGCACGTCTCCGACGAAGACGGTACCGGTGCGGTGCATACCGCCCCGGGCCACGGCCAGGAGGACTTCGTGGTCAGCCAGCAGTACGGGCTGATGGAGAAGTACAACGCCGGCCAGATCAACCCGGTCGACGGCCGTGGCGTGTACCTGTCCTCGACCCCGCCGGCCGGCGATGTCGAGCTGGCGGGCGTGCACCTGTGGAAGGCGCAGCCGCTGATCGTCGATGTGCTGCGTGCGTCCGGTGCGCTGCTGGCCTTCGTTGAGATCGTGCACAGCTACCCGCATTGCTGGCGCCACAAGACCCCGGTGGTGTTCCGTGCCACTCCGCAGTGGTTCATCTCGATGGACAAGGCCAACCTGCGCCGCGATGCGATGGCCGCGATCGACAACGTCGGCTGGTTCCCGAGCTGGGGCAAGGCGCGCATCGGCTCGATGGTCGATGGCCGTCCGGACTGGTGCATCAGCCGCCAGCGCACCTGGGGCGTCCCGATCGCGCTGTTCACCCATCGCGAAACCGGTGAGCCGCACCCGCGCACCGTCGAGCTGATGCAGCAGGTCGCCGACCGCGTGCAGGCCGAAGGCATCGACGTGTGGTACTCGCTGGACAGCGCCGAGCTGCTGGGCGATGAAGCGCCGCAGTACGAGAAGGTCACCGACATCCTCGATGTCTGGTTCGACTCGGGCGTGACCCATGAAGGCGTGCTGCTGGCGCGTGGCTTCGGCAAGCCGGCCGATCTGTACCTGGAAGGCTCGGACCAGCACCGCGGCTGGTTCCAGTCCTCGCTGCTGACTGGCGTGGCCATCGACAAGCAGGCCCCGTACAAGCAGTGCCTCACCCACGGCTTCACCGTGGATGAGAAGGGCCGCAAGATGTCCAAGTCGCTGGGCAACGGCATCGAGCCGCAGGACATCATGAAGACCCTGGGCGCGGACATCCTGCGCCTGTGGATCGCCTCGGCCGACTACAGCAATGAAATGTCGCTGTCGCAGGAAATCCTCAAGCGCAACGCGGATGCCTACCGGCGCCTGCGCAATACCGCGCGCTTCCTGCTCGGCAACCTGGACGGCTTCGACCCGGCCCAGCATCGGGTGGCCCCGGCCGACATGGTCGCGCTGGACCGCTGGATCGTGCATCGCGCCTTCGAGGTGCAGGAGAAGATCAAGGCGGCGTACACCGGCTACAACATGGCCGAGATCGTGCAGCTGCTGCTGAACTTCTGCAGCGTGGATCTGGGCTCGGTGTATCTGGATGTCACCAAGGACCGCCTGTACACCATGCCGGTGGACTCGCGCGGCCGCCGCTCGGCGCAGACCGCGATGTACCACATCGCCGAGGCGTTCACGCGCTGGATCGCCCCGATCCTGAGCTTCACCGCCGACGAGCTGTGGGGCTACCTGCCGGGCGAGCGCAAGGAGAACGTGCTGTTCGCCACGTGGTACGAGGGTCTGGCGCCGTTGCCGGCCGACGCACCACTCAACGCGGCCGATTTCGACCAGCTGCTGGCCCTGCGCGAGCAGGTCGCCAAGGTGCTCGAGCCGATGCGCGCCAACGGTGCGATCGGTGCGGCGCTGGAAGCGGAGATCACCGTCGCCGCCAACGAGGAGACCGCCTCGCGCTGGCAGCCGCTGGCCGAGGAGCTGCGCTTCCTGCTGATCAGCGGTGACGTGCAGGTGCGCCCGGCGACCACCGACGAGGTGTTCGTCAGCGCCCAGCCGACCGGAAAACAGAAGTGCGTGCGCTGCTGGCATTACCGCGCCGATGTCGGCTCGGTCGCTGCGCATCCGGAACTGTGCGGCCGCTGCGTGACCAACATCGACGGGGCCGGCGAAGACCGGCGGTGGTTCTGATGGCCGCCGCCCGTCCGCGTCCGAACGCGCTGATCTGGCTGCTGCTGTCGGCGGCGATCATCATCGCCGACCAGTGGAGCAAGGCCTGGGTGCTGTCCAGCCTGCCCGAGTACGAGCCGGTGGTGGTCATCGAGGGCTTCTGGAACTGGTACCGCACCTACAACACCGGTGCCGCATTCAGCTTCCTGAGCGATGCCGGTGGCTGGCAGCTGTGGTTCTTCACCGCACTGGCGGTGGGCATCAGCGGCCTGATGGCCTACTGGATGTGGGGCACCGCGCGCGGTGCCTGGCGCAGCGCCGTGCCTTACGCGCTGGTGATCGGCGGGGCGATCGGCAACGTGATCGACCGCCTCATGCACGGTCATGTGGTCGACTTCATCCAGTGGCATATCGGGGACCATTACTGGCCCTCGTTCAACATCGCCGATTCGGCGATCGTGCTGGGCGCGGTGGGTATCGCCCTGTTCGGCCTGTTCGACGGCAAGGCTGCCAAAAAAGCGGGATAATTCCCTCCTGTATCCGTAACAACCCGGCTCACGCCGGCCGGAGTATCTGACCGATGGATGTGTTGCTCGCCAATCCGCGTGGTTTCTGTGCCGGTGTCGATCGTGCGATCGAGATCGTCAAGCGCGCGATCGAGACCCTGGGTGCGCCGATCTACGTGCGCCACGAGGTAGTGCACAACCGGTTCGTGGTCGATGACCTCAAGGCCCGCGGCGCGATCTTCGTCGAAGAACTCGACGAAGTGCCGGACGACAACACGGTGATCTTCAGCGCCCACGGCGTGTCCCAGGCCGTGCGCCAGGAAGCCGACCGCCGCGGCCTGAAGGTGTTCGACGCGACCTGCCCGCTGGTCACCAAGGTGCACCTGGAAGTGGCCCGGCACTGCCGCGCCGGCCGCGACGTGGTGCTGATCGGCCACGCCGGCCACCCGGAAGTGGAAGGCACGATGGGCCAGTGGAGCCGCGAGCGCGGTACTGGCCAGATCTACCTGGTGGAGGATGTGGACGACGTCGCTACGCTGGTCATCGACCAGCCGGAGAACTTCGCCTACACCACCCAGACTACGCTCTCGGTGGATGACACCCGCGGCATCATCGAAGCGCTGCGCACCCGCTTCCCGGCGATGCAGGGCCCGAAGAACGATGACATCTGCTACGCCACGCAGAACCGCCAGGACGCTGTGCGCGACCTGGCCAAGTGTTGCGATCTGGTGCTGGTGGTCGGCTCGCCGAACAGCTCCAACTCCAACCGCCTGAGTGAACTGGCGCGCCGTGATGGCGTGGAGTCCTACCTGATCGACGGTGCCGACGAGATCGATCCGGCATGGGTCGCCGGCAAGAAGCACATCGGCCTGACCGCCGGTGCCTCGGCCCCGCAGGTGCTGGTGGATGGCGTGATCGCGCGGCTGAAGGAACTCGGTGCCACCGGGGTCGGCGAACTGGAGGGCGAGCCGGAATCGATGGTGTTCGCGCTGCCGAAGGAACTGCGGCTGCGGTTGGTCGACTGACGCTGCACCGCGGCTGCTTGCTGCACGATCCTTGCTGCCAGCCTATGGCGGCATCTCTGGCCGCTTGGCATCCTGAAGAACGGCACTTGACGGTGTTGCTCGCTCCCCTTGAGCATCCTCTGCGACGCAGCGTGTACCGCATGGCGTTGCAAGGAGCGGCTGTGCCGCGATGGATCGAGCCACACAAGGAGTGAAGGATGAGCAAGCAAGCCGTACCGGCGAATGGGCCGATGGCAATGAACGGTGCCCTCCATGAGGGCATCGCCCAGGACGATGCCGCGGCCCGTCTGGTGGATCAACTGCATGCCCAGAATCGCCTGTTGAAACTGGTGTTGGGCGGCGTGCTGACCGTAGGTGGGGCGCTGGTATTGATGGGCGCACGCACGCCACCGTCGCGCGTCGCGTTCGACGAGATCGATGTGGCGAAAATCAACATTGTCGGCGCCGATGGTGCCAGATCCATGGTCATCGCAGCACGCGGACTGCTGCCCGAGCCGATCATTGATGGGAAAAAAGTCCACAGCAGCCGTAGTGCCATGCCAGGCATGTTGTTCTACAACGGTGTAGGCGATGAAGTGGGCGGATTGATCTACGACGGCAAGCTGGATGACAAGGGCAAGCCCAGCGGTGGCGTCCACCTGTCAATGGACCGCTTCGGCGGCGACCAGCAGCTGGCCGTGCATCATTACGAGTCCAACGGGCACATGGAGACCGGGCTGTCGGTCTACGATCGCGGATTGCACAAGGCGTATGACGCGCTCTACCAGCAGTACAAGGATGCACCGGCCGGGCCGGAGAAGCAGGCCCTTCGCCAGAAGTGGAAAGAGGCCGGCGGCGAGCAGACGCAGCGCCTGTTCGTTGGACGCACCCGCGGGGATTCCTCGGCGCTGATCCTGGCCGATGCCGCGGGTCGGCCACGCATCATGATGACGGTCAGCCCCAGCGGTGAACCGTCGCTTGCGTTCATGGATGACAAGGGCAACGTCACCCAACAGCTCCCGCAGGTGGCAGGCACCACGCCGTAAAACGAGGCAGAGCGCAGGCCAAGTGGCGCACGGCCTGCGCTTTGCCTGTTGTGGCTGCTTTCCCCTGCATTACCTTTGGCCATGGGGCAGGGCGGTAACAGAGGACTAGGATCGAGGCTTCCCCTGCTGGAGCCTGCCTGATGAAGATGCGTGCCATTGCCCTGTCCGTGTTGCTGGCCGTGTCCGCCACCGGCGTGCAGGCGCAGACACCGCCGCCGCAGGACGTGGCCTACCCGGGCCTGCTGCGCATCGACGTGGACGCGCGCGACATCGGCCGACGCATCTTCAAGGTCAAGGCCACGGTGCCGGCCAAACCCGGCCCGCTGACCCTGCTGTACCCGCAGTGGCTGCCGGGGGCGCACTCGCCGAGTGGCCCGATCGACAAGCTCGCCGGCCTGGTTGTCACCGCCAATGGCAAGCCACTGCAGTGGACGCGCGATCAGTACGACGTCTATGCCTTCACCGTGGACGTGCCGCAGGGCGCCAGCGAAGTGGTGGCCGAGTTCAAGTTCCTGTCCTCGCAGGGCAACCAGGGCCGCGTGGTGATGACCCCGGACATGCTCAACCTGCAGTGGAATGCCAATTCGCTGTACCCGGCCGGGGTGATCACGCGCAACATCCAGGCGCAGGCCACCGTCACGCTTCCGCCGGGCTGGTCGTACGCCACCGCGCTGGATACCGAGCGCCGCGAAGGCGACACCGTGGTGTTCAAGCCGATCAGCTACGACCATCTGGTCGACTCGCCGCTGTTCGCCGGCCGCCACTTCCAGCGCTTCGATCTGGACCCCGGTGCGAAGGTACCGGTGCACCTGAATGTCTTCGCCGATGAGGCCACATCGCTGGCGGCCAAGCCCGAGCAGATCCAGGCGCATCGCGCGCTGGTACAGCAGATGTACAAGCTCTACGGCGCACGCCACTTCGACCGCTACGAGTTCCTGCTTGCGCTGACCGACAAGCTTGGCGGTATCGGCCTGGAGCACCAGCGCTCCAGCGAGAACAGCGGCGACACCGGCTACTTCACCGAGTGGGACAAGACCTGGCTGGGCCGCGATCTGCTGCCACACGAGTTCAATCACTCCTGGAACGGCAAGTACCGTCGTGGCGCCGATCTGACCACGGCCAACTTCAACGTGCCGATGGGCGACAGCCTGCTGTGGCTGTACGAAGGCCAGACCCAGTTCTGGGGCCAGGTGCTGGCCGCGCGCTCCGGCCTGTGGAGCCCGCAACAGACGCGCGATGTGCTGGCCAATGTGGCCGGTACCTATGATCGCGGTCGCCCCGGCCTGGCCTGGCGCAACCTGCAGGACACCACCAACGACCCGACCATCGCCCAGCGCCGCGCCCTGGCGTTCCGCAACTATCAGATGAGCGAGGACTACTACTCCGGCGGCCAGATGGTGTGGCTGGAGGTGGACGGCAAGCTGCGCGCGCTGACCGGCAACAAGCGCGGCCTGGACGACTTCGCCAAAGCGTTCTTCGGCATGAACGACGGTGACTGGAACGTCCATCCGTACACCTTCGAGGAGGTGGTGAGCACGCTCAACGGTGTGGCGCCGTTCGACTGGGCCCGCTTCCTGCGCGAGCGCCTGGACGGGCACGGGCCGCTGACCGGCGGCCTGGAAGCGGCGGGCTGGAGACTGGTCTACACCGATACGCCGAACGCGGCCTTCAAGGCGCAGGAAACCCGCGCCAAGAACAGCAACCTGCTGTACTCCATCGGCCTGTCGGTCAGCGAGACCGGCTACATCGGCGATGTGCTGTGGGACAGCCCGGCCTTCAATGCCGGCCTGATTCCCGGCATGAGCGTGGTGGCGCTCAATGGCCGCGTGTTCAAGGCAGAGCAGTTGAAGGAGGCGATCACCGCGGCCAAGACCGACAAGGCGCCGCTGACGCTGCTGGTGAAGAGCTTTGATCGCATCGATACGGTGACGCTGGAGTACCACGACGGGCTGAAGTACCCGTCGCTGGAGCGCATCGCAGGCAAGCCCGATCGCTTGGCGGAGCTGTGGAAAGCGCGGTGAGTGCGCTGGACCGTGATCGCTCGACGCACGATGGGTCACGCCTCTGCAGCCAGTCCGGAGTGGACAGGGGGGCGTCTTCACCGTCGGGCGCGTTTATCCAGCAATGGACTTCAGTACAGGCTGAGACGTGCGCGGTTCTGGCAGATCGTCAAGCTACCGTCGCCCACCTGGCTCACCGAATCGAAGGACATGGCAATGCTGGAGCGGACGGGGAGGGCAGCAAGTCTGTCCTCCCTCCGTTACCATCATTCGTCGTCACCGTCTCCCAGCTCTGCTGCACCACTATCTTCCAGCTGCGCTGCAGTGGCGACCAATTGCCAGCGGGTATCCTTGACATTCCAAGGAAGGGCCTCCTGCTTTCTCAACAATCTGAATTCGCCGCCGCGGAATGCATAGGTGCGCAACTGCGTGAAGTGTCGAGTCCGGCCTCTGATCTCGAACTGGATGACGAATGCGATGAGTTGCCCATCGGACGTCCACTGGCGCTGGATGCTCTCCAGATTCGCATCATGGTGTCGAATGTCGCTATAGCCGACGTAGACGGACAGCGCCTCCGGATCGAGCTTCGAGGCATTGCTCAACTTCTGTATCTCATTGACGCGCGCTTCAAAGCGCGGTTGGATCCATTCCCACTCAACCTTGGCCCAGCTCCGACGTTTTGCGGTCTGGATGACTGCATCCGTTCGATTGCCCGTTTCAAAACAAGTGAAGTAGCCCAGCAGATCAGCAGCCTGCTTTATCACTGATGCAATGTGCGTCGTCCACACCGCCCGCCGCCCAAAATCGGTGTGCACGGGAGTGATTGGAAAGTCGCGGAACCACAGGGTATTGAAGAGACTGACGAGATCCCTCTCTCGACGATTCATTTGATGCTTCCTTTCATGGTTTGGGGATAAACAGAACTGGTAACGGCTCGGGCGCGAAAAACCTTAGCCTGCAGTAGTTTCTCTGTATCGAAGTGTGTGACGTCGGCGAAACGGCGCCAGATGTCCACGCAAGGATCCCATGTAGGTATCGCACACGTTGAGATGCGCTCAAGCAAGGAGCACCCGTGGATGCGGATGGGAATGTGCATCTGCTACAGCGCTCTCCAGCAGTGGGGCAGAGAGTGAACGTCGAAAAACGTACGCAGAACATAGGTGGCTAGCTCAGTCCTCGGCTGCCACATCCTGCGCGCTCTCGCAATTACGCTTCGGCGCACACAGCCGATCCAGCAGCGCCAACGTGACGCCGTTGCTCCAGCCGAACCCATCCTGCAGCGGGTATTCGCCGCCACCGCCGCCCGTGGCCGAGCCGTCGACCACATATTTCTCCACCAGCTTGCCTTCGCGCTCATACACGACCTGCACGGTGCGCAGGAAACGCACGCCGATCCGGCGGGCGAGGGTGTCCTGCCCATGGCGCTGCAGCCCGTCCACCGCGACCCACTGCAGCGGCGCCCAGCCATTGGGAGCATCCCATTGCTGGCCGGTTACCACGGTGGTGGTCAGCAGGCCGCCGTCGCGCAGCAACTGTGTCTCCACCGCCTGGGCCGTACGGCGCGCCTGCGCGCGATCTGCCACGTCCAGCCACAAGGGAAACAGCGCCGCCGCGGTCAGGGCAGGGCGGGTCTGGCCTTGCTCCAGATCGCGGTCGACGTACCAGCCGTGCTCGTCATCCCAGAGCTGCTGGTTGATGGCGTGCTGGCGCGCCTTCGCTACACCGGTGAAGCTGCGTGAGGCGGTGCGATCACCGGCCGCCCTGCTGGCGCGGGCCAAGGTCATCTCCAGATGGAACAGCAGGCTGTTCAGATCCACCGGCACGATCGCCGTGGTGTGGATGCTCGCCAATGCAGTCGGCTCTGCCAGCCAGCGTGAACTGAAATCCCAGCCCGACTCCGCGCCGGCGCGCAGGTCGCGATACACCTGCGAGGGCGCGCGCTGGGGCGCCTGCGCGGCCGTGGCCAGATCATCCATCCAGGACTCTGTGCGCGGCACGGCGCGGTCGTCCCAGTAGCGGTTGAGCAGCTGGCCATCCGCCAGCCGGACCACTCGCTCGCGTGCCTCGCCCGGTGCCAGCGTTTCCGCACCGCGCATCCAGAACGCATGCTCGACGCGCAGCTGTGGCAGATAGCGGCGGTAGGCTGCATCGCCTTCATGCGTGGCGAGCAGGTCCACCATCAGGCTGAAGAAGGGCGGCTGCGAGCGGCTCAGGTAGTAGCTGCGGTTGCCGTTGGGAATGTGGCCGTAGCTGTCGAGCTGGAACGCGAAGTTGTCGACCATGTCGCGCACCTGCTGCCAACGGCCACTGGCGGCCAGCCCGAGCAGGGTGAAGTAGCTGTCCCAGTAGTACACCTCGCGGAAGCGGCCGCCGGGCACCACATAGGGCCTGGGCAGCGGCAGCAGCGAGCCGTTCGGATCCACGGTGCCGGTGGTGCGGGTCAGCACCGGCCACAGCCCCTCGATGTGCGCGCGCAGCGTTTCCCCGGTTGGTGGCACATACGGCAGGGCGTCGCCCGGCACGGTGAAGTGCTCGGTGACGAAACCGGCGAGGTCGAACCCGGGCTGCGTCCTGGCGCGCTGCCACTCGGTCAGGGCGGTCGCCGCCGGCTGGCGGGGCACCGCATCGGCGAAGGTCTTCTGATCTTTGAACAGGTGCGCGCCCTGGACTTGCTGGAACAGGGGCTGCCACTGCTGGTCCGGCGGCGTCGGCACCGTGCCTTGTGCCTGCGCAGCGGCGCTCAACAACAGGGATGACAGCAGCAGGCCGGCCAGGCGGGGACAGGGGCGCATGGGATGCCTCCGGAAGTGGGGAACCCACTGTAGGGGCCGGCGCGTCAAGGGCTGGTGCGGCTGCAGCGAATCGGACCGGGGCATTGGGGGGCGTGCCGTTCGACGGTGCGACGCGTCCCTGATTGACCAAAGCGGTCCGCACCCCCTAGAATTCACGACCTCGCCGGAATAGCTCAGTTGGTAGAGCGGCGCATTCGTAATGCGTAGGTCGTAGGTTCGATTCCTATTTCCGGCACCAGATACAGCGAAAAGCCCCGGCCTTGGTCGGGGCTTTTTGTTTGTGGTGGCGCTGTCTCTCACCTCACTCCGCACCACTCCCCACCGGATGCGAAGCGCGGCGATGGAACTTGCGCGACATCCAGTTGCCGACGTCGTCCACCACGGTAAAGGCCGCCGGAATCACAATCAGGCTCAGCAGCGTGGAGGTGATCAAGCCACCGATGACGGCAATCGCCATCGGGGCCCGGAAACTGGAATCACCCGCAAAGCCCAGCGCGATCGGCATCATGCCTGCGCCCATCGCCAGGGTGGTCATGATGATCGGCTGTGCACGCTTGCGGCAGGCATCGATCAGCGCGTCGTGCTGGCTCATGCCGTGTTCGTCTTCGGCCATCACCGCGTAGTCCACCAGCAGGATGGAGTTCTTGGTGGCGATGCCGATCAGCATCAGCAGCCCGATCAGCGCCGGCAGCGAGAGCATGTTCTGGGTGATCAGCAGCGCACCGAACGCACCGCCGGCGCACAGCGGCACCGCGGCGAGGATGGTGATCGGCATCAGGGCATGGTTGAACAGTAGCAACAGCACCATGTAGATGCAGATCAACCCCGCCGCCATGGCCAGCATGAAACCGATGAACAGCTCGACGAACACTTCCGCATCGCCGGTGTTGAGGAAGGTCACGCCCGGCGGCAGCTGCTTGACGCCCGGCAGGGCCTGCACTTCGGTCATCACATCGCCCAGCGGGCGACCGTTGAGTTCGGCGGTGAGGGTCACGTTGCGCTGGCGCTGGTAGCGCGAGATCTGCGAGGGGCCACTGCCTTGCTGGATGTCGGCGACGGCGGCCAGCGGCACCGGGCCATTGCGACCGGGCACGCGCAACTGGCTGATCAAGCCCGGGTTGGCCAGCGTGGCTTCGGCGAAGCCGACCCGGATCGGCACCTGGCGGTCGGGCAGGTTGAGCTTGGCCAGGCGCTGTTCGTAATCGCCAGCCGTGGCGATGCGGGCGGCTTCGGCGATATCGGCCGTTGCCACGCCCAGGTCAGCGGCGCGGGCGGCGTTGGGGATGATCTGGAGTTCCGGGCGCAGCAGCGAAGCCGTGGAGGTGACGCTGCCCAGGCCCTGGATGCCGCGCAGGTCGCGTTCCAGTGCGGTGGCGGCATCCTGCAGGCGCTGCGGGTCGTCACCGGAGAGCACCAGCTGCAGCAGGTTGCCCGGCTCGGAGCTGACGTAGCTGACGCGCACGCCGGGCAGGTCGGCCAGGCGCTCGCGCGCCTCCCGCTCCAGCACGCGCTGGTCGCGTTCGCGTTTGTCCGCACTGCCCCAGTCGAGCACCAGGGTGGCCTTGCGCGGTTCGCCGATGCCGGTCGCACCGGGGTCGCCCAGGTCCAGCACGCTGCCGACGGCGGTGTAGACCTGCTTGAGTTCGGGCATGTCCTTGAGCAGGCCGCGCGCGCGTTCGGCGACCGCCACGGTCTCCTGCAGGCGGGTACCCGGCGGCAGTTCGAGGTTGAGGTTGCTGCGGCCCAGGTCGGACTGCGGGATGAAGGTAGCCGGGATGAACGGCACCAGGGCCAGCGAGGCCACGAACAGGCCGGTGGCGATCCACAGCGTGCGCCCGCGATGGCGCAGTGCGGCGTCCACCCAGCCCAGGTACCAGGTCATCAGCCGGGATTCCGGTTTCTCCTCGCCATGTGGTTTGAGCAGGTAGGCAGCCATCATGGGGGTGAGCAGGCGCGCCACCAGCAGCGAGAACAGCACGGCAGTGGCGGCGGTCCAGCCGAACTCGCGGAAGAACTTGCCGGCGATGCCGGGCATGAAGGCCACCGGCACGAACACCGCAGCCAGGGTCAGCGAGGTGGCGATAACCGCATTGCCGATTTCACCCGCAGCTTCGCGCGCAGCTTCCAGCGGCGGCTTGCCCATGCGCAGGTGGCGCACGATGTTCTCGATCTCCACGATCGCATCGTCCACCAGGATGCCGACCACCACCGACAGCGCCAGCAGCGTGATGATGTTGAGGGTGAAGCCGAAGAAGTACATCACCGCGAACGTCGGAATGATCGACAGCGGCAGCGCCAATGCGGACACCCAGGTCGCCCGCCAGTCGCGCAGGAACAACCACACCACCAGCAAGGCCAGCAGCGCGCCTTCCCAGAGCATGGTCATCGAGGAATCGTAGGAGCGGTGGGTCTCGTCGATCGCTGTGGTGACCAGGCGGAAGTCGATGCCGGGATGCTCGGCCTTGATCTTGTCCAGCGCGTCATGCACGCCGGCTTCCACCTTGACCTCGCTGGAGCCGCGCGTGCGCGACATCGAGAACGCCACCACACCCTTGCCGTCCAGCAGGGCGGCCTCGGTGGGGTCAGCGGCGGCATCGGTGATGGTGGCCAGCGTGGAGAGCCGCACCGCGCGCCCGTCTGGCAGGGCGATGGAGTAGTCGCGCAACGCCTGCGCGTCACCGACGGTGCCCAGCGTGCGGATGGTCTGCTGCGCGCCCTCGACCTCGGTCTTGCCGCCGGCACGCTCGACCTGGATGCGGGCCAGCTGTTGGGAAACATCGCCGGCGGTGATGCCCATCGCGATCAGGGCATTGGGATCCAGGTCCACCCGCACCTGGCGCTGCACGCCGCCCACGCGGGTGACGCGCGCGACACCGGGTACGCCATACATCGCACGCGAGATGTCGCGGTCGACGAACCAGCTGGCCTCATCGGTGGTCATGTGCGGGGCGACCAGCGCATAGGTCATCAGCGAACCGCCGATATCGACCTTGGAGATGACCGGCTCCTGGATGTCCTGCGGCAGGTCGGTGCGGATGCGGGTGACCGCGTCGCGCGTGTCGTCCAGCGCGGTGGCCAGATCGGCCTCCAGCTGGAACTCGATGGTGGTGGTGCTGACGCCTTCGCTGACCGAGGACATCACGCGCTTGACGTTGTTGACGGTCGCCACCGAGTCCTCGACCTTGCGGGTCACCTCGGCTTCCAGCTGGCTGGGCGATGCGCCCGGCTGGGTGACGGTGACCGTGGTCATCGGGAAGGCGATATCGGGGAAGCGCGCCACCGGCAGCTGATGGAAGCCCCACAGGCCCGCCACGCACAGCACGAAGAAGATCAGCAGGGCAGGCAGGGGGCGCTTGATCGCCCAGGCAGAGATGTTCATCGTGCGGCGGCCTTGGTCGCGGCCACTACGCGCACGCGGTCGCCCTCACCGAGGAAGCCGGCGCCATCCACCACCACCTGGTCGCCCGCCTTCAGCCCGTCAAGGATCGCGGTGCGGCCCGTGACGGCCTGCCCGGTGCTGACGCGGTGGCGGGTGGCCTGCTGCTTGTCGTTCACGGTGAACACGTAGTTGTGGCCGTCGCGCTGCACGATCGCCGCGGTCGGGATGGTCAGCACCGGGCCGTCGCCGGTGACGATGCGGCCATCCACATAGATGCCCTGCTTGAGCGGGCCGGGCGCGGGCAGGTCGGCGTAGATCGTGCCGGTGCGGGTCTGCCCATCGACACCCGGGGTGACCGCGCGGATGCGGCCGCTGACCACCTGGCCGGCGTATGGCAGCTCCACGGTATTGCCGACGGCCACGTCGGCCAGCTGGTTTTCCGGCAGCTCCGCGCGCCATTCCAGGCGGCCATCGCGGATCAAGCGCAGCAGCTCGGTACCAGCGGACACCACTTGGCCCGGCTGCACCAGGCGCTTGGAAATCAGGCCATCGGCAGGCGCGCGCAGGTCGGCGAAGTCGCGGCGCAGTTTGGCGGCGTCGCGCGCGGCCCGTGCGGTGGAGGTCTGCGCTTCGGCATTGATGCGTGAGGCGCGCAGTTCATCCAGGCTGCTTTCGCTGATCAGTTGCTGGGCGGCCAGCTTGGCGCTGCGCTCGTAGTTCATGCGGGCCAGTTCCTGCGAGGCCTGCGCCTGCCGCAGCGAGGCATCGGCCTGCGCCAGTTCGCTGTCCAGGGTGCGATGGTCTACCTGCAGCAGCACCTGGCCCTGCTTGACCCATTGCCCCACGTCCACCAGCAACGCGGTCACGCGCTGGCCGCTGATTTCCACGCCAAGCTGCATCTCCTCGTAGGCGGTCACCGGCCCGGAGACCAGCACCGTGCGCGCCATGGTCTGCTGCTGCGCCGGCGCCAGTGAGACCGGCAGCGCCGAGCTGGCGGCCGCGGCGTCGGCCGTGGCCTTGTCGTCCTTGCCGCCACACGCGGACAGCAGCGCGACAGCCAGGATCAGGGAGAAACTGCGGAGGTAGGGTGCGCGCATCGAGGGGCTTTCCGGTCGGAACAGCGGGAAAAAGAAAGGCATCGGGATATCAGGATTCGCGGGACAGGCGGAGTTCGATGCCATCGAGCATCAGGCCCAGCCCCTGCTCGAAGCGGGCGTCGAAATCGACCTCGCTCCACACATCACGGGCCTGCCAGCAATGGCGAAAACGTGCCTCGGCCAGCGCCATGAACGCCTCACCCAGCGCCTCCATGCTGCCGTCGCCGGGCCAGGACTGCTCCTCGATGACGAAGCCCATCGTGTAATACACCAGGTCCATCGCGGCGGTCGCGGCAAAGCGTGCTGGCGCGCCGGCGCCCATCAGCGCGGCGATGCTGGCTTCACCCACCCGCAGCACGTTCTCGGTGGCCAGGAAGGTGCCGGCATAGACCCGCGCGCCGTCGCGGCGGGCCTTGAAGGCCAGGCGGAATTCGCGCCCGATCTGCAGCAGCGTTTGCCGCCACGGCTGCCCGTCGGGAATCACCCGGGCGACATCGCCGATCATGGCGTCGGCCATGGCATCGATCAGCGCCTGCTTGCTCTTGAAGTGCCAATACAGCGACGGCGCCCGGATACCCAGCGAGCAGGCCACCTTGCGCAGGGTAATGCCCTCCAGACCGTCCTCGTCGAGGATCCGGAAAGCCGCCTCGACGATGTTTTCCCGCGCGATGGGTTGGCGCACTGTGCTCTGGCCTAACGTTGTTAGGGGGCGAATCTAACAGTGTTAGGCTGGCGCGGACAAGTGCCCGTGTGCGGGGCCGGATGGCCCCATGGGGCGTGGCTGCCGAGTTCGGAGGCGCCGAAGGGCACGGGCCCACCGGTTGGCTCAGAGGTCGATCAGGTCCGGCTGCAGGGCCGCCATCCGGACCCGGTTCCGCCCGCTGGTCTTGGCGTCATACAGCGCCTCGTCCGCACGGGAGATCAGCTCCTCCAGCAGCTTCTGGTCGCCGCCCGGCAGCGCCTCGCCGATCGCGCCGCCGACGCTGACGGAGACGGCAATGCGCTCACCATCCACGAGGATGGGTTCAGCCGCCACCGCGCTGCGCAGTCGCTCAGCGGCGGCGGGAATCTCATCCACGGCGGACGCCGCCAGCAGGGCGATGAACTCTTCGCCGCCGAAGCGGGCGAACAGATCGCGCTCCCGCAGCGCGTCGCGGCAGCGCTTGGCGACCACTTTGAGGACCTCATCGCCGACGGGATGGCCGTAGGTATCGTTGATCTTCTTGAAGTGATCCACGTCCACCATCAGCACCGCCACCGCGTGGCCGTTGGCTTCGCGCGCGGCGATGATCTGGGCCGAGCATTCTTCGAAGTGACGGCGATTGGGGACACCGGTCAAAGGATCGGAGGAGGCGAGGCGGCGCAGCTCGGCGGCCATCAGCAGATCGGCGGTGACATCGGTGAACAGCCAGATGCGCCCATGTGCCCCGTTGCCGCGCACCGGGTGGGTATCCACTTCGAAGGTGCGTTCGCCCAGGGTCCAGTGCTGCTTGGCGGCGAACTGGTCGTTGTTCATCTGGGCGCTGTAGGCCAGCTCAAGTTCGGCGTGGTTGTCGCAGCGTTGGCGCAGGGCGCGCATCGGGCCGGCCAGGTCCGCTGCCCGATGATTGCCCGCTGTGCAGCCCAGCAGTTCCGCAGCATGCTCGTTGACGGCGGCGCCAACGCCATCGCCGTCGATCAGGACGATACCCGCCGGCACGCTTTCAAACAGATCCAGAAACTGATTGCGGACGATCGCGCCGCGCGTGGCCTCCCGACGTGCGGATAGCAGCCGCGCCACGCTCGTGGCCAGCAGCGGCACCTGCGCCGTCAACGCAGCGGGGGCAGGTGCGCTTCGCCAGAGCAGCAGCAGGCCGCTCAGCGGCGCACCATGCGAGGGGGCCGGAACGTACAGCAGGTGGGTGGGGAGGCCTTCCAGGGCATGGATGATCGCCGTGGGCAGCCGGAACCCGGCCGCGTCCATGGCCACACCGTTCCAGTGGCATTCGAGGAGGCCGCTGCGGGCCAGGTTGAAACTCGACGAGGGCAGCGCCGGGGCCGCAGCAGCCCAGGTCGCCCTGCCACCGGCGTCCACTTCCACCGCCATGACCAGGTCGGCGTGGGCGGCGAGGCGGGCGAACTGGCACAGCGCGGCGAGCGCTTCACTGTCGGAGGTCGTCACCGCGCGCTGCCTGCCAGTCGCTGTTGGAGGATGCGCATGACGTCATCCGGCGCGGTCATGTGCGGCAAGTGGCCGGAGGCATCGATCACATCCAGGGTCGCGCCGTCGATCGCGTTGGCCAGCCAGTGGCCGACCGCCACCGGTACCGCCACGTCGTGGGCGGTCTGGATGAGGTGGGCCGGCGTGGAAACCCGCGCGGCCAGGCTGCGCAGATCGGAGGTGAATATCGTGCGCGAGGTATTGAGTGCGATATCCGGGCGCATCTGGAACAGGGTATTGGAGAAATCGGCGACCACCGCGCTGTCGTCCACGCCGACGACCATCGGGGCGAAGCCGGCGATCCAGGCCTGGTAGTTCGCCCGCATGCTCTCGAACAGCTGCTCCAGGTCCTGCGGTTTGAAGCCGCCGGTGTAGCCGTCATCGTCGAGATAGCGCGGCGACGCACCGATGATGACCAGGCGCTGGAACACCTCCGGCCGTGCAACAGCGGCGGCCGCGCCGATCATGCCGCTCATCGAATGGCCGATGTAGGTGCAGTCGCGAACGTCCAGCTCGTCGAGGAGGTCGAGCAGATCGTCGGCATACCCGAACAGCGAGCCATGTCGCTCGAAATCGTACGTCTGCGCACCGTGCGGGCCGCAGCCGGCCAGATCGAAGGAGATCACGTCATAGCGTGATTCAAACCAGGGGCGCAGGGCATTCCATGCGCTCTGATCGGTACCAAAGCCGTGTGACAGGATCGCGACCGCCTTGCCCTCACCGCTGCGGCGACCGTTGAACCGTTCAAAACTTTCCACGCACATCCACCCATGGGGTCCTGCAAGGACCGAATACTAGGTGAGCCAAGCCATGCGGTCCAATTCTGTTGCAATGGCGATTGATTGGGTGGTGGATGGCATGCGGCAGATGGCGAGTTTCGCGAAGGCGCTGCCCTTCATGCATTCAGAAATTTCTATTTTCAGTTGGACAAAACTATTCACTGAGGAAGGCCGCGATGTGCAATGAAGCTTGCTGAGGTGCCTATAGATAATTATTCATTCAATGCGCTGGATGGGGGAATGCACCCGTCCGGGTTGTTTGGTACATTCTATCCCGCCTCTAGGATCTGAGGTGCATAGGGAGAGTTGCGATGAGTATATGGATGTTTTTGATTCGTTGTTCTGTGTCTTTGGGGGCGGTGTTGATTGGGCTTGCAGTCTCGCCATGGGCGAGCGCGCAATCAACGACGCTTGATGTATGTGACAGCTGTAGTGCGTCGCAAATGCAGGATCGGGCTTGGCTCGACGCAAATGATGAAGCTGCTCCTTACTGGGGCGAGAAGTACTATGTCAATCGACATACCGGCGAAGTTCGGAAGTTTGAAGTGATGAAGGAGCCGCCTGCACCAGATGCGACGTGCACACCTTGGGTGACATGGGGTTGCAATAGCGCGGTGTTTGTATTTCCCATGCCGTTGGAGCAGGATTTCATTCAAGGTGGAATCGTAATCCAGCAGGCTTGGAATAGTGTCATCTACATAGATCCTGGTCCGGGTATCCCGCAGGGTGCTTACGAGTACGTTTCCCATCCGCAAGGTCGGGAGGCTGTTATGGCTCAGGCTCACTTCAAGGGCGCCGTAGCGCAGACAACTGCGCAAGTTCTACGCGGGTTGCTGGACAAGTACTTTCTTTCCATGCCGCCAAAGGTGGTCTCTATCACGCTGGTGCTGCCTGATGGATCGCGCGTTCGAGCGAACTACGATGTTGCGCTGGAGCGGTTAGTGCATGAAAAGGGGAGTGTTCGTGACCGCATCGGAAACTGGGTGCCAGAGACACCTGTCGACATCAGTGGGGGCGTAGGCCAGACGGTTCTTTACGACTTTACGGGCTATCCTTCGGACCTTGCAAAGTGGCAGCACTGGGTTCAGTCGTTGGGGGCAACGTTGAGCTCAAGTGGTTGGAGCTATCGTTGCACCCAAAGTGTTGAGAATAGTGAGGGGGAGCCAAATGTGAAGGTGGTCTGCACAGCGTACTGATGCAGATTGGCCTCGCGCACCATTCCTGATAATGCCGGGCTTGGTCCTAAGCCAAGCCCGGTTTTTCCAAAGTCAACTACTGCGCAAAGCACCTTACTCATCTCGCTCGGGTATGCCACACCGATTTAAGGATTTTTTCGGGTTCCGTGCATCAATTTAGGCTGTGCCGCGCACTCCCGAGAAGAGTAGTGCGCGCATATACGAGCCAACAGCACCGGCGATGAGGCCGCTCAAAATCTTCAGGAAGACGCGGGCGACACGGCCGGCATGCAGCCGCACCCACGGCAACCACGCCATCGCCTGCGCGCCCATCAACAGGACCAGTACATCCAGCCCCAGCGCGTCCACCACCGGCAGCAGCGGCGCCAGCAATGGATTGCAGGCCATCAGGATCACGATGGCGGCAGTGAGCACCAATAGGACGCGTCGGCCCATCGGCGTGGCGGTCCAGCGGAAAAGGCGGGCAGGCAGGGACACGGCGGGCTCCGGGCAGTTGGCCGGAGTGTACTGCGGTATCGTCATGGTCGAACTCCCGCGGATCGCCCCCATGAAGATCGCCGTATTCAGTGCCCGCCCGTATGACCAGCGGTTTCTCGATGAAGCCAATCAACGCCGCGGGGCAGGGCCGTCGTTTGAGTTCGTGTATTTCGATGCCGCACTGGAGGTGAATACCGCGGCACTGGCGCAGGCGTGCGAAGCGGTCTGCGTGTTCGTCAATGATCGGCTCGATGCGCCGGTCCTGCAGGCGTTGCAGGCACTGGGGGTGCGCGCGATCCTGCTGCGCTGTGCGGGCTTCAACAATGTCGACCTGGCCGCAGCGGAGGGGTTGGGGCTGTTCGTGGCACGCGTGCCGGCTTACTCCCCCGAAGCCGTGGCAGAGCATGCCCTGGCCATGGTGATGACCCTCAACCGGCAGACCCACCGCGCCTACAACCGGGTGCGCGAGGGCAACTTCATGCTCGATGGCCTGCTGGGTCGCACGCTGCATGGCAAGACGGTCGGCATCGTGGGGACCGGCCAGATCGGCCTGGCCACCGCGCGCATCTTCAAGGGCATGGGCTGCACGGTGCTGGGCCACGATCCGTATCCATCGCCCGGCTTCGCCGCCATCGGCGCATCGGTCACGCTGGAGGATCTGCTGGCCCGTTCGGATGTCGTTTCGCTGCACTGCCCGCTGACGCCGGAAACCCATCACCTGATCGACAATGCCTCACTTGCCGCGATGAAGCCCGGCGCGATGCTGGTCAACACCTCGCGCGGTGGGCTGGTGGATACCCATGCGGTGATCCGCGCGCTGAAATCGCGGCGCCTCGGCCACCTGGCCATCGATGTCTACGAGCAGGAGAGCGGGCTGTTCTTCCAGGACCGGTCCGGCGAGATCATCGACGATGACGCGTTCCAGCGCCTGATGACCTTCCCCAACGTGCTGGTGACCGGGCACCAGGGCTTCTTCACGGTCGAGGCACTGCAGGAGATCTCCGCGATCACGCTGCGCAACATCGCCGACTTCGCCGCTGGGGCGGACTGCCCGAATCGGGTACGGGCTGCCTGAGCGTCGCCGCGGGTGAGACGGTCGCTGCCGGTGCGTGTACCGTGGCCGCCCGCAGGATGCTCGGCGAGATGCCCGTGACGAGGCGGCGGCGTCCGCGCTGACCGGGCCCCGGAACTGACCCGTTCATGTCTATACAAGGGCCGGAATGTTGCCGAATCGGGTCATTGCCCGGCACTGCGACAACGTGTCGCAGCCCAAAACAGGCCTTTCCTGCGCTGGATCATTGTCAATGCCTTTCTTAAATGATGCGTGACGGCCTAAAATTAGAAGGCTGACATGATCGTCCTCCGTGCCTGTCCCCTTGGACCGGCACCACCGGCTTTGGCTGGGACGGAGGCGGGCTTGAACTGGCATTCCCTACGCAATTGGATCGACCGATGATTCCGTTGAAACCCCTTGGACGCTTCCTGCGTCCGGGCCTGCTGTTTGCGTTGTCCGTGTTCCTGACGGGCTGCAACTCGGCCATCCTCAACCCCAAGGGCCAGATCGGCCACGACGAGAAGACCCTGCTCATCACGGCGACCGTGCTGATGCTGCTGGTTGTCGTGCCGGTCATCATCATGACCCTCACCTTCGCGTGGAAGTACCGTGCGACCAACACCAAGGCCCGTTACGAGCCGAAGTGGTCGCACTCCACGGCCATCGAAGTGGTGGTCTGGTCGATCCCGTGCATGATCGTGCTGGTGCTGGCCGTGCTGACCTGGCGTTCCTCGCACGCGCTGGATCCGTACCGTCCGCTGGACTCGGACAAGAAGCCGGTGGTGATCGAAGCCATCTCGCTGGACTGGAAGTGGCTCTTCATCTATCCCGAAGAGAACATCGCCACCGTCAACGAGATCACCTTCCCGGTCGATACCCCGCTGAACTTCAAGATCACGTCCGATACGGTGATGAATGCGTTCTTCATTCCGCACCTGGGCAGCATGATCTACTCGATGACGGCCATGGAGACCAAACTCCACCTGATCGCCAACGAGACCGGTGAGTTCCCGGGCATGTCCTCGCACTACAGCGGCGCGGGCTTCAGCAAGATGCATTTCTCCGCGCACTCGGTGACCGAGGCGGAGTACCAGCAGTGGCTGACCAAGGTGCGTGGCGAAAGCGCGACCCTGGACAAGACCGCCTTCGCTGCGCTGACCGCCGAGAAGAACCATGACTGGCACCCGGTGACCTATTTCGGTACCACCGAGGCCGGCCTGTTCGACTGGGTCATCGCCAAGCACATGGGCGACAACCAGCACTACGGCATGAAGCACGACCACAAGGCCATGAAGCATGACGGCGCCGAGGGCGAAAGCCACGAAGGCCACACCATGCCGGCCGCCGGTGAGTCGCACGACGGCCACGCGATGGCCGAAGGCGATGCTGCTGCACACGCCGAACACACTGCAGACGAGCACGCCGCAGCCGGTCACACCGGTCACGGCGGCTCGGGAGAATGAGCATGAATATGTTGGGTAAATTGACCTTTGCCGACATCCCGCACGACCCGATCATCATCACCACGTTGATCGGTGCGGGTATCGGCGGCCTGCTGGTGTTGGCCCTGATCACCAAGTTCAAGCTGTGGGGCTATCTCTGGAAAGAGTGGTTCACCTCGGTCGACCACAAGAAGATCGGCGTGATGTACCTCATCGTCGCCTTCGTCATGCTGCTGCGCGGCTTCGCCGACGCGATCATGATGCGTGTCCAGCAGGCCATGGCCGCTGGCGGCAACGAGGGCGTCCTGCCCCCCCATCACTACGACCAGATCTTCACCGCCCACGGCGTGATCATGATCTTCTTCGTGGCGATGCCGCTGATCACCGGCCTGATGAACGTGGTCGTGCCGCTGCAGATCGGCGCCCGCGACGTGGCCTTCCCGTTCGTCAACTCGCTCAGCTTCTGGCTGTTCGTGGCGGGCGCGGGCCTGGTGATGATCTCGCTGGGTGTCGGTGAATTCGCGCAGACCGGCTGGCTGGCCTTCCCGCCGTTGTCAGGCAAGGAATACAGTCCAGGGGTAGGTGTCGATTACTACATCTGGGGCCTGCAGGTAGCAGGCCTGGGTACCACACTGAGCGGCATCAACTTCTTCATCACCATCTTGAAGATGCGTACCCCCGGCATGAAGCTGATGCAGATGCCGGTGTTCACCTGGACCGCGCTGGTCACCAACGTGCTGATCATCGCTGCCTTCCCGGTGCTGACCATCACCCTGGTGCTGCTGACCCTGGACCGTTACCTGGGCACGCACTTCTTCACCAATGACGGTGGCGGCAACGCCATGCTGTACATCAACCTGATCTGGATCTGGGGTCACCCGGAAGTCTACATCCTGGTCCTGCCGGCCTTCGGCGTGTTCTCCGAGGTCATCGCCACGTTCTCGCGCAAGGCGCTGTTCGGCTACAAGGGCATGGTCTACGCCACCGCCTGCATCGGCGTGCTGTCGTTCATCGTGTGGCTGCACCACTTCTTCACCATGGGCTCGGGTGCCAACGTCAATGCCTTCTTCGGCATCACGACGATGATCATCTCGATCCCGACCGGCGTGAAGATCTTCAACTGGCTATTCACCATGTTCCGCGGTCGCGTGCAGTTCACGACCCCAGTGCTGTGGACGATCGGCTTCATGGTCACCTTCACCATCGGCGGCATGACCGGCGTGATGCTGGCGATCCCGGCCATCGACTTCGTGCTGCACAACAGCCTGTTCCTGATCGCCCACTTCCACAACGTCATCATCGGCGGCGTGGTGTTCGGCATGTTCGCCGGCATCACCTACTGGTGGCCGAAGATGTTCGGCTTCCGTCTCAATGAAACCTGGGGCAAGCGCGCGTTCTGGTGCTGGTTCATCGGCTTCTATGTGGCCTTCATGCCGCTGTACATCCTGGGCTTCATGGGCATGACCCGCCGCATGCAGAGCTACCCGAACATGGAATACCAGCCGCTGCTGATCATCGCCATGTGCGGTGCCTTCATCATCGGTGCCGGCATCCTGTGCCAGGTCATCCAGATCGCCGTGTCGATCCGCGACCGCAAGAAGACCGCCGACCTGACCGGCGATCCGTGGGACGCCCGTACGCTGGAGTGGGAAACCTCTTCGCCGCCGTCGTTCTACAACTTCGGCTCGCTGCCGCGCGTCAACGAACTGGACGAGTTCTGGGAGCGCAAGCAGCGTGGTGAGGCGTGGGAACGCCCGGCCAAGTACACCGACATCCACATGCCGCGCAACACCGGCACCGGTGTGGTGATCGGCGCCTTCAGCCTGGTGTTCGGCTTTGCGATGATCTGGCACATCTGGTGGCTGGCCATCGTGGGTCTGGTCGGCATGATCGGCACCTTCATCTGGCGCACCTTCGACAAGGACGTGGATTACTACGTGCCGGCCGCGGAAGTGGAGCGGATCGAAAATGAGCACCGTCGCCACCTGGTGGCGCAGGGCCTGGTGAAATCGGAGCTGAAGGCATGAGCACCACTATCCCCAACACCATGAACCATGGGCACGCCGCGCACGCGGCGGCCCACGGCCATGACGACCACGAGCACCACGACACCGGCGGCAATACCGTCTTCGGTTTCTGGGTGTACCTGATGAGCGATTGCCTCATCTTCGCCACCCTGTTCGCGACCTACATCGTGCTGTCCGGCGGCACCGACGGTGGCCCCGGCCCGAAGGATCTGTTCGAACTGTCCTTCGTCGCCTGGGAAACCACGCTGCTGCTGGTCTCCTCGCTGACCTTCGGCCTGGGCATGATCGCCATGCACAAGCAGAAGGTGGGCCAGATGTACGCATGGCTCGCACTGACCTGGCTGCTGGGCTTCGGCTTCATGTGCATGGAAGTGTGGGAGTTCAACCACCTGATCCATCAGGGCTACGGTCCGGACCACAGTGCCTTCCTGTCGGCGTTCTTCGCGCTGGTCGGTACCCACGGTCTGCACGTGACCGCGGGTCTGCTGTGGCTGCTGATCATGTTCATCCAGATCAAGCAGAACGGCCTGACCCAGACCAACAAGACCCGCATGGCGTGCCTGAGCCTGTTCTGGCACTTCCTGGATCTGATCTGGATCGGCGTGTTCTCCGTCGTCTATCTGAATGGAGCGCTGTAATGTCCGCACATGACAATCACGCACACGATCATGGCCACGGCGCCGCCGGCGAAAGCCATGGCAGCGTCAAGTCCTACCTGATCGGCTTCCTGCTGGCCGCGGTGCTGACCATCATCCCGTTCTGGGCGGTCATGCATGGCGACCTGCCGCGCTTCACCACCGGCGTCATCATCGTGGTGGCTGCGGTGCTGCAGATCCTGGTGCACCTGGTGTTCTTCCTGCACCTGGACCGCTCTTCGGAACAGCGCTGGAACGTCAGCGCGGCGGCCTTCACCGTCGTGGTGATCGGCATCATCGTCGCCGGTTCGCTGTGGGTCATGCACAACATGAACGTGCACATGATGCACTGACGTCTTCGCGACGTTGCCGCACGCAGAAAGGCCGCCCTCGGGCGGCCTTTTTGTTGGGTGCTTCTTCCATTGGCATGGCACACATGACGACGCGGCGGGCGGTGTGGGGCGGTGGGCTGTTCCAGATACGCCCCGAGCGGCCCTTCTTTCCTGCGATGCGGCAGCGCTGCTGCCGCGCGCTACGCTGCTTTCGCCAACCGCATGAACTCCGCCGCATCCACCGGCCGGCCCAGGTGGTACCCCTGCAGCTGATCGCAGCCCATGTCGCTCAGGTATTGGCGTTGCCCCGCGGTTTCCACGCCCTCGGCGACGATCTGCAGCTGCAGCGAACGGCCCAACGCGATGATCGAGGAGACGATGGCGGCGTCTTCGGCGTTGTCTTCCAGATCGTGCACGAAGGCGCGGTCAATCTTCAGCTCGGTGGCCGGCATCCGCTTGAGGTAGAGCAGGCTGGAGTAGCCGGTGCCGAAGTCGTCGATGGAGATGTTCACGCCCATCGCGGTCAGCCCGTGCAGGATCAGCAGGCTGGCTTCCACATCGCGCATCGCGGTGGTCTCGGTGACCTCCAAGGTCAGGCGCTTCGGGTCCAGCCCGTGTTTGTCCAGCGTGCGCCGCACGGTCTCCAGCAGCGTGCTGGAGCCGAACTGCAGCGGTGAGAGGTTCACCGCCATCGTCCAGTCCGGGTGACCGGCGTCGTGCCAGTGGCGCAGCTGCGCACAGGCGTGGTCGAGCACCCAGTCACCGATGGCGAGGATCAGCCCGCTGCGTTCGGCGATCGGAATGAACGCATCCGGCGACAGCAGCCCCAGCTCGGGATGCTGCCAGCGCACCAGTGCCTCGGCCCCGATCAGTGATTGTCCGTTGGCCTGGAACTTGGGCTGGTAGTGCAGCACCAGCTCGCTGCGGCTGACCGCCTTGCGCAGTTCCTGCAGCAGCTTCAGCTGACGGTTGGCGCTGACGTTGAGCGACTGGGTGAAGAAGGTATAGCCGTTCCGGCCCGAATCCTTGGTGTGGTACATCGCCGCATCGGCGTGGGCCATCAGGTCGCGCTCGGTGGTGGCATCGGCCGGGTACAGGGCGATGCCCAGACTGGCGCTGACCTGCAGTTCCAGCGCATCGATCTCGAACGGCTCGGCCACGCTGGCGATGATCCGTTCGGCCACGACGGCCGCGTCTTCCGGATCTTCCACCTGGAACACGATGACGAACTCGTCCCCGCCCAGCCGTGCGAAGGTGTCCTGCGCACGCAGCAGGGCGGTGATCCGCTCGCTGACCTGGATCAGCAGTTTGTCGCCGAGCTGGTGGCCGTAGGCATCGTTGATCGCCTTGAAACCATCCAGGTCGCAGAACATCACCGCGAAGCTGAACTGACGGCGTTGCGCCTTCTCGATGGCCTGTTCGATCCGGTCCTGCAGCAGCATGCGGTTGGGCAGCTGGGTCAGTGGATCGTGCAGGGCGGCCTGCATCAGTTTCTCGTTGGCCTGCGCCAGCGAATCGGCGAGCAGGCCGGTGCGGGTGCGCATCTGGCGGTCGAACACCGAGGCGATCAGCGCGATGCCCAGCGTGGCCAGCGTGGTTACGATCACCAGCACCGCCAGCCATTTGGTGTCGATGCCCTGGCCGTAGGCCGCGCCGCATAGCGCGCCCTCGGGGAAGTTGGCCGCGGCCATGCCGGTGTAGTGCATGCCGACGATGGCCAGGCCCATCACCAGCGAGGCCAGCCCGCGCAGCAGGAACGGCCGGCGCTGCTCCAGGCGCAGCCGGAAGGCGATCCACAGCGCAGCACCGGCTGCGCCGATCGCGATCAGAATCGAGGCGGCAAACCACAGCGGGTCGTAGTCGATGCCCGGCTGCATCTCCAGTGCGGCCATGCCCAGGTAGTGCATGGCCGCGATACCCAGCCCCATCAGCACCGCGCCGGCGCACAGCCGCGACCAGGGCAGTTCCGCGCGCGAGACCAGCCACAGCGCATACGCCGAGGCACTGACCGAGACCGCCAGCGAGTACAGGGTGATCGCCAGGTCGTAGCCGACCGGAATCGGCAGGTGGAAGGCGAGCATGCCGATGAAGTGCATCGACCAGATGCCCAGGCCCATCGCGCCGGCACCACCGGCCAACCACCAGCGTGCGACCCGGCCGCGGGTGCTGGCCAGGCGACCGGCCATGTCCAGCGCGGTATACGAGGCGAGGATGGCGACCAGCAGCGAGAACACGACAAGACTCTGGCTGTAGGTGCCGGTCATGGAGAAGCCTGGAATGAATTGAAGGAGGGGCAGTGGCCCGCCGGAGTATCGGCCTCGGGGCCGGATTCTTGAGCGGGCGCGCTCGGCGTCTCGGTTGCTGCGACGCGGCTCGGCTATCCTGCCCCATCGATTCTGAAGCGGAAGTTGACATGGCCAAGCGACTCACGGCTTACGTCTGCAGTGAATGTGGCGCCGAATACAGCAAGTGGCAGGGCCAGTGCACCGAGTGCGGGGTGTGGAACACGCTCAGCGAAATCACGCTGGAAAGCGCCACGCCCGCCAAGTCCTCACCGGCGTCGCGCCGTTCCGGCTGGGCCGGTAAGGTCGATGCGCCGAAGATCATGGCGCTCAAGGACGTACAGCAGACCGAGCACCTGCGGGTGAGCACGGGCATCGGCGAGTTCGACCGCGTGCTCGGCGGTGGCCTGGTCGAAGGTGCGGTGGTGCTGGTCGGTGGTGATCCGGGCATCGGCAAGTCCACCCTGCTGCTGCAGGCGGTGGCGAAGATGGCCGCGTCGCTGCCGGTGCTGTACATCACCGGTGAGGAATCGCTGTCGCAGGTCGCCGGCCGCGCGGTGCGCCTGGATCTTCCGCTGGACAACGTCAACGCCCTGGCTGAAACCCAGGTCGAGGCGATCCTGCAGCACGCCAGCGTGGCCAAGCCGCGGCTGATCGTGGCCGACTCCGTGCAGACGCTGTGGACCGAATCGCTGACCGCCGCGCCCGGCTCGGTCAGCCAGGTGCGCGAGAGCGCCGCACGGCTGGTGCGCTTTGCCAAGGAAACCGGTACTGCCGTGTTCCTGGTGGGTCACGTCACCAAGGAAGGCGGCATCGCCGGCCCGCGTGTGCTCGAGCATATGGTCGATGCGGTGCTCTACTTCGAAGGCGAGAGCGGCAGTCGTTTCCGCCTGCTGCGAGCGTTCAAGAATCGCTTCGGCGCGGTCAACGAGCTGGGCGTGTTTGCCATGGGCGAGAAGGGCCTGAAAGAAGTCTCCAATCCTTCGGCGATCTTCCTCTCCGGTGGCAGCACCCAGCAGCCGGGCAGCTGCGTGATGGTCACCCGCGAGGGTACCCGTCCGCTGCTGGTGGAAGTGCAGGCACTGGTGGACGCCTCACCGCTGTCCAACCCGCGCCGCGTGGCGGTGGGTCTGGAGCAGAACCGCCTGGCGATGCTGCTGGCGGTGCTGCACCGTCATGGCGGCGTGCTGGTGGGCGACCAGGACGTGTTCGTCAATGTGGTCGGTGGCATCCGCGTGCAGGAAACCGCAGCCGATCTGCCGGTCCTGCTGGCGGTGCTGTCCTCGCTGCAGGACCGGCCGCTGGCCGAGAAGACGATCGCCTTCGGCGAGGTGGGCCTGTCCGGGGAGATCCGCCCGGTGCCCAACGGCGAGGACCGCCTGCGCGAAGCGGCCACGCATGGCTTCAAGCGCGCCATCGTGCCCAAGGCGAACGCGCCGAAGACCGGCAGCGTGAAGGGGATGGAAGTGATCGCGGTGGAGCGGCTGTCCGAGGCGATCGACGCGCTGTAAGCGGGGCCGGGCGGGCGTGGGTTGCCACGGGAAAGTGAGTCAGCGCTCAGCCGGCCTGTGCTAGTTTTCCCTGCTCGACGAAGGCGCCCTCCGGCGCTTTTCCGTGGCTAGGAGTAACCGATTACATGCAGGACCCGATGTTCAGCGCCCCCGCCGCCGAAATCCGCCGCGCCGGGGTCGATCTCAATGGATTGATGACGGTGCTGGGCAAGCACCTGTACTCCACCCCGATGGTGGCGCTGCGCGAACTGGTGCAGAACGCGCACGATTCGATCATCCGTCGCCGTATCGAGCAGCCCGGCATCCCGGGTCTGTCGCGCATCGACGTGCAGATCGATGCCGCCGCCGGCGTGCTGCGCATCACCGATACCGGTGCTGGCCTGACCCGGCAGGAAATCCACGATTACCTGGCCACGGTTGGTGTGGGTTACACCCGAGGGCTGCGCCAGGATGGGGAGGACAATGACGGACTGATCGGCATGTTCGGCCTGGGGTTCCTGTCGGCCTTCGTGCTGGCACGGCGCGTCAGCGTGCGCACCACCTCCTACCAGACACCAGAGCTGGGCCACCTGTACGTGTCCAGCAACGCCGAGCAGTACACCGTCAGCGACGTGCCGGCGCGCGCGATCGGCACCGAGGTCGAGCTGGAGCTGCATCCGGACTTCCTGTCGCTGGCCAACGAAGCGCGCCTGCACGAGGTGCTGGGCCGCTACTGCGCGTTGCTGTCCGAGCCGATCTTCATCGGTGCGGCGGCCGCCGCGATCAATCCCGAACCGCCGCCGTGGCGCGGGCAGGGTGACGTCGCGCTGCATCCGGTGCAGGCGCGCCGCCAGGCGCTGCAGTTCGCTGCCCGTTTCGAACACGATTTCGAGCCCATCGTGACGATTCCGCTGCAGTCCGATGGCAGCAGCGACGCCGTCGGCATGCTCTGGGTGCAGGACGGTGCCACCTATGGCACCAGCGACAACCGTAACCTGTCGGTGTTCGTGCGCGGGATGCTGCTGGACGACGACGCACGCGACCTGCTGCCGCCGTGGGCCGGCTTCATCGGCGGGGTGATCGAATCGTCGAAGCTGACTCCAACCGCCAGCCGCGAGGACCTGCAGCGCGATGACCACTATCGCGCCGTGCAGCACGCCCTGCTGGAAGCGCTGATCGATGGCCTGGCCGACGTCGCACGACGGCAGCCCGAAGCCTGGCGCCGCGTGCTCAGCCGCCACAATGAAGCCCTGCTGGGCGCGGCGCTGTGCGATGAGCGCCTGTTCGACCTGCTGCTGGAACACGTGCGCGTGCCGACCTCGCAGGGTGACCTGCCGGCCAGCGCGTTGCCGGCGCGCGGTGCGGTGCATGTGATCCTCGACAACGGTGGTGGCTTCGAGGAAATGCTGTTCCGCGCGATGGGCGTGCCGGTCGCGCATGGGCATCGCTATGCCGTAGTGCCGTTCCTGCGGCGCTGGGCCCAGGCCAAGGGCCTGCGCCTGGTAGAACTGGGCACCGAACAGGGCAATCGCGCACTGTTCCGTACCGACGACAGCCTCGACGATGCGCAGCTGGGTTGGCTGCGCGAGCACCTGGGCGATGGCGAGCAGCTGCTGCCGGCGCGGTTCAGCCCCGAGGCACTCCCGGTGGTGGTGGTGCCCGACCGCGAAGCCGAACTGAAGCAGCGCCTGGAAGACGACGAGAACGACAAGCGCGTATCGATGGCCGCATTGCGACTGGCCCGCCAGTTCACCGCGCGCATCGAGGCACGTGCGCCGTCGCGGCTGTACCTCAACCTGGACAATCCAGCGGTGCAGGCGTTGCTGCAGGCCCAGCGCGAGGGCCACCCGCAGGCCGGGGCGGCCGCGCGCCTGCTGCGCTCGCTGAAGATCATCGTGTCCGCGCAGGGCCGGCCGTTGCAGCGGAGCACCGCGACACCGGGCCCCGATCTCAATGGTGCATTTACCGATATTGCCGGTGCCCTGCAGCAGATGCTGCGCTGAGTACCGCCCCTCTCTCATCAAGCCTTCGCTAGACAGGAGCCTCAACCCCCATGGATATCTGGAACTGGGTCGAAAAACTGCAGGAAGACCTGCGCCAGGCAGGCCAGGCACAGAACGCCCACCTGCTGACCCGCCTTGCCGATGACGTCAGTGAACTGCAGGTCGACCGCGTCGATGCACTGCTGCCCGAAGCGCGCGCGCTGGGCAAGGCATTGGACAACCCCTGGGTCGACGTCTATGTCGGCCACTGGGCCCTGCGCAACCGCGTCGGCAACCGCATGGAAGGTGAAAGCGCGCTGGGCGAGTCGGTGGCGCTGTTCGAGCGCGCGCACCGCGCCGATACCCTGGACTGCCCGCAGTCGATCTGCGTCACCCAGGATCTTGCCGCCTGCTACGGCAACATCGATGGTCCGGGCTGGGTGCCCGAACGCATCGAGGTCTGCGACGAGACGCTGGGCCGCATCGACCCGAGCTGGGCCTGCTTCCAGTGCCTGAGCTGCGAGAAGGCCGACGCGCTGCTGGACGACGGCCGCGGCCAGGACGCGCTGGATTACCTGCAGGTGCAGGCGGCGGCGATCCAGGCACGCGGCAAGGAAGTGTTCGACAGCTTCCCTGAAATGCAGATCAAGATCCTGCTGGCCAGCGGCCGTGCGCAGGAAGCGCTGGTGCTGATCGAGAAGCGCGAAGCCGAAGTGGCCGCTGCGGGCGACTACGAGCCTGCCAACTGCACGGTGCCGCGCCGGCTGTCCAAGGCCTGGGCACTGGCCCAGCTGGGCCGCGATGAAGAGGCGCTGCAGCAGCTGGTGCCATGGAGCGAGCTGACGCCGAATCACTGGCGGCTGTGGGCCAATGCCGCTTCGACGCTGTGCAGCCGTGATGGCGCACGCAATACATGGGATCTGGGGACGCGCTTCAACACGATCATCGAGCACTTCGCCGCTGTCGGCGCGCATCGCCTGGTGATCGAGATCGCCGGGTTGAGCCTTGAACTGGCCCTGCAGCGTGGTGCGCGCTGGGTGGCGCAGCGCCAGCTGGGTCTGGCCCGTACCCACCTGGCGCAGCTGCGGCAGGATCGTGGCGCTGCCGCGCTGGTGGGTGGATTGGCGGCACGGATCGAAGCGCTGCCGGAGATGGCACCGTTGCCGGTGCCGGCCGATGAACTGCCGGCGTGGCTGCAGGCCCAGGGCGAACAGCACCAGTCGCGCGATCCCGAGCGTGAAGCGCAGTGGCTGCTGCAGGCGCACGCCGAGCGGCCGGACGACGGCGCGCTGGCCGACGTTGCCGCCTCGGCGCTGCATGCCTGTGGCGCGAAGACCGAAGCGCAGGCGCTGCTGTGGGACTTCGTGCGCGGCCACGCGCAGGAAGATGGCGCAGCGGCCTACACGCTGATGCGGTGGCTGGCCGAGCAGGGCGATGACGATGGCCTGCGCCGGCTGGCCGCGAACTACCGCGACAGCGTGCCGGTGTTCGCGCACTGGTGCGAGGTGCAGCGTGCCCGGCGCGCGTCCGACTGGCCGGCGCTGGAACAGGCCGCGCAGGCGTTGCTGGCCCTGTCGCCAGGCTCGAACGGCGCACGCGGGACGCTTGCCCGCATGTACATGCAGACCGGCCGCTTCAGCGACGCGCAGGCCTGCTATGCGCAGCTGGTGGAGACGCTGGATGAGCCCAACGCCGCGCACTGGGACCACATGAGTGCGGCCAGCGCGGCGCGCGATTGGGAGGCGGTGCGCCGCTCGGCGGCGGCGATCGGCATGGAACTGTCCAGCCAGCAGGGCGTGGTCGAAGAGTCCTGGGGCTGGGTGATCATCCGCAGCGAAGAAGGCGGGGAGCCGATGGAGTACTACGGCCGCCGCACCGGACCGGTGACCGCGCGCATCGTCGAGAACGCACCGGCCAACCGCGCGCAGCAGGTGGGGGACTGGGTGGTGTTCGACGCCGGGCTGGTGCATCCCGCCCCAGAGGACGAAGCGGAGCGCGAGCACTTCATTCCGACCTATGCGCAGGTGCACGTGCTGGAGCGGGGCGGTTTCGCACGGAGCTGGCTGGTCGACGGCGCGCACCCGGGCGAGGAGGCGTGGAACGCTCTGGTAGCAGCGGCAGAGGCACAGGGCTGGAAGGTGTGGGCGCACAGCCGGCCGGACTACACCGTGACTGATCCGGACGCGGAAGGCGGGACGCTTCCGGGCCTGCTGTTCACTGTCGCCCAGCCGCAGGATCACGCGCCGCTGGCACTGCATCGTTTTCTGCAGCAGGTGACGGCGGATTGGGCACACCCGCACTGCTGGCTGCGCCTGGCCGAGGCCTGCGACCAGGACCGCCAGCCGCATCTGGACGCGATCGAACGGTACGGGCTGTGATCAGCCGATAGCGGGTTGGTGCCCGCCAGCGGCCTGCCGGCCAACAGTCGGCAGCTCCCCTGCGAGGTTCGGGCAGGTGCCGACCGTTGGTCGGCACGCCTCTATCGCGTGCGGCCGAATACCAGTTCGATCACGAACTGGCTGCCGAAGAATGCCAGCAGCAGCAGCGCCATCGCGGTGAGGGTCCAGTGCACCGCCTTCGCGCCGCGCCAGCCATAGCGGCGGCGGCCGATCAGCAGGGTGCCGAAGACGATCCAGGACAGGATGCTGAGCACGGTCTTGTGCACCAGCTTCTGCGCCAGCAGGTCATCGACGAACAGCACGCCGGTGACCAGCGTCAGCGTCAGCAGCGCAAAGCCGACCGCGATCACCCGGAACAGCAGGGCTTCCAGGTCGGCCAGCGGGGGCAGGGCACGCAGCCACGGGCGGAAATCCCGGCGGCGCAGGGCGCGTTCCTGCAGCCACAGCATGATCGCCAGCAGCGCGGCCACGCTCAGGGTGGCGTAGGCGAGCAGGGCCATCCACGCGTGCGTGGCCAGCTGCCAGCCCAGCGGCCTGCTCGGCTCGTGGCCGTAGGCGTGATAGATCCACAGCACCGCAGCGGCCATCGGGAACACCAGCACGCCAAGCGCCGCCATGCGCCCGCGCGCGGCCACCAGCGAGGTCAGCCACGCCATGCCCAGGCCGACCAGCGACAGGGCCGCGAAGAAGTGCATGTCCGGGCCGCCACTGGTGCGCATCGCCACCAGCACGTGATAGCCGCCATGCAGCAGCATCGCCGGGAGCGCCGGCCACAGCCAGGCCGGGGAGGTCACCGCATCATCGCGGACGACCGCGCGCACCAGCAGGCCGGTCGCGGTCAGGTACAGCAGCGTCGCGATGAGAACGATTGTCATCGTGTCAGTTTCGCATACCCCCGGGGTGCTGGCGATGCCCGCAGCGCCGCCGTCAGGGCCGGTCCGGGAGCCGGGGCGGAACCGTTATACTGGCGGTCTCATTGTCTTTTGTTCTGAACAGGTCGCTTCCATGTTCGAGTCCCTGACCCAGCGCCTCTCCGGCACCATCGAGCGGCTGCGCGGCCGCGGTCGCCTGACCGAGGAAAACATCCGCGAGGCCACCCGCGAAGTCCGCATCGCGCTGCTCGAGGCCGACGTCGCGCTGCCGGTGGTGCAGGCGCTGGTCGAACGCATCAAGGTGCGTGCGGTCGGCCAGGAAGTGCTCAAGTCGCTGACCCCCGGCCAGGCGCTGATCAAGGTCGTGCGCGACGAGCTGACCGCGGTGATGGGTTCGGCCGCCTCGGACCTGAACCTCAACGTCCCGGCGCCGGCGATCATCCTGATGGCCGGCCTGCAGGGTGCGGGCAAGACCACCACGGTGGGCAAGCTGGCCAAGCACCTGAAGGAAAAGCGCAAGAAGAAGGTGATGGTGGTCTCGGCCGACGTCTACCGTCCGGCCGCGATCGAGCAGCTCAAGACCCTGGCCGACCAGGTGGGCGTGCTGTTCTTCCCGTCCACCGCCGACCAGAAGCCGGAAGCCATCGTCCGCGCCGCGATCGATGACGCGCGCAAGTCGTTCGTGGACGTGCTGATCGTCGATACCGCCGGTCGCCTGGCCATCGATGAAGCGATGATGGCCGAGATCAAGGCGCTGCACGCCGCGGTCAACCCGGCTGAAACGCTGTTCGTGGTCGATGCCATGACCGGCCAGGATGCGGCCAACACCGCCAAGGCCTTCGGCGACGCGCTGCCGCTGACCGGCGTGGTGCTGACCAAGACCGACGGCGACGCCCGCGGCGGCGCCGCGCTGAGCGTACGCTACATCACCGGCAAGCCGATCAAGTTCGTCGGTGTCAGCGAAAAGCCGGACGGCCTGGATGTGTTCCACCCCGACCGTATCGCCAGCCGCATCCTGGACATGGGCGACGTGCTGTCGCTGGTGGAACAGGTCGAGCAGCAGGTCGACAAGGACAAGGCGCAGAAGCTGGCCGAGAAGGTCGCCAAGGGCAAGAAGTTCGATCTGAACGACATGCGCGACCAGCTCGAGCAGATGCAGAACATGGGCGGCATCGGCGGCCTGATGGACAAGCTGCCGGGCCTGGGCCAGATCCCCGAGCACCTCAAGGCGCAGGTCAGCCAGGGCAAGGAAGTGCCGCGGATGATCGCGATCATCAACTCGATGACCAAGAAAGAGCGCCGCAACCCGGGCCTGCTCAACGGCTCGCGCCGCGCCCGTATCGCGCGCGGTTCCGGGCTGACCCCGGCCGACGTCAACAAGCTCATGAAGCAGTTCCAGCAGATGGAAAAGATGATGAGCAAGATGGCCGGCGGCGGCATGAAGGGCATGATGCGCAGCATGAAGGGGATGATGGGCGCCATGGGCGGCCGCGGCGGCATGCCGTTCCGCTGAGTCCTGCGCGCGTGCATTCCGGGCAGGGGCGGTGCGGCGTATGCTGGCACCGTCTCCTTCCACAGGTGCGCCGCGCGTGAATGGTTCTCCGCTTCTCGAACGCGCCGACAGCTTCTGTCGGCGTTTTGCATTGCAGGCCCCGATCCTGCTCGCGCCGATGGCCGGCGCCTGCCCCGTGCCACTGTCAGCCGCGCTGGCCAACGCCGGCAGCATGGGCGCGATGGGCGCGGTGCTCTCCCAGCCGCAGGACATCGTGGCGTGGATGACTGACTTCCGTGCGCAGTCCACCGGGCCGGCGCAGGTCAATGTCTGGATTCCGGATCCGCTGCCCCGGCGCGATGCAGATGCGGAAGCCGCGACACGTCGTTTCCTGGCCCAGTGGGGGCCTGAGGTAGCGGCCAGTGCGGCCGATGCAGGACCGGCCGATTTCGATGCACAGTTCGAGGCCCTGATCGAGGCGCGCCCTGCGGTGGCCTCGACCATCATGGGCGTGTTCTCCGCGGCACAGGTGCAGCGCCTGAAAGACGTGGGCATCGCCTGGATCGCGTGTGCGACCACCTTGGCCGAAGCGCGTGCCGCACAGGCCGCCGGCGCCGACGCGGTGGTCGCGCAGGGTTTCGAGGCCGGCGGGCATCGTGGCGCGTTCGATCCCGACGCAGCCGAGCGCCAGCTGGTCGGGTTGTTCGCGCTCCTGCCGCGGCTGGCCGATCATCTGGATATTCCGGTGATCGCGGCCGGTGGCATCGCCGATGGGCGCGGCATCGCCGCGGCACTGACGCTGGGCGCGAGTGCAGTGCAGGTGGGCACCGCGTTCCTGCGTACCCCGGAGTGCCACTTGAATCCGGCGTGGTCGCAGGCATTGGCCGAGGCTGAGCCCGAAGACACCTGGCCGACGCGCGCTTTCAGCGGTCGCCTCGGCCGTGGCCTGGCCACCGCCTATGTGCGCGCCGCGGCGTCTGCTGACGCACCACCGCCGCGGCCGTATCCGGTGCAGCGCGGGCTGACCGCGCCGATGCGCGCGCAGGCGGGCCGGGACAACACTCTTGACGCAATGCAGGCCTGGGCGGGGCAGTCCGCGTGGATGGCACCGGCACGCCCTGCGGCCGACGTGCTGCAGCAGATGTGGTCCGATGCGAAGGCGTTGCTGTGATGACGCTGTACTGCAATGGCTGGCCGGCCACGGTCGATGATCTTGCCGGGGCGCTGACCAACTACGGCCACTTCACCTCGTTGCAGGTGCGCGGCGGTGCGGTGCAGGGCTTGGACCTGCATCTTCAGCGCTTGCAGGAGGGCACGGCCGAGCTGTTCGGCACCGCGCTGGATCCGCTGCAGGTGCGGGCCTGGATGCACGACGCGCTGCAGGCCGAAGGTGTGGCCGATGCGTCGCTGCGGGTGACCGTGTTTTCGCGGCAGTTCGATTTCCGCCGGCCACTGCAGCCCGTCGGGGTCGACGTACTTGTCGCCGTCGCGGCCCCGGGCGAGCTACCGGCGATAGCGCGGCGGCTGCGCACGGTGCGTTACCAGCGCGAGTTGCCGCACGTGAAGCACGTCGGCACGTTCGCGCTGTTCCAGCATCGCCGCGAGGCGTTGCAGGCTGGCGTGGACGACGCGCTGTTCGTCGGTGACGATGGGCATATCAGTGAAGGTACGACCTGGAACATCGCCTTCGCCTCGGGCAGCACGCTGGTCTGGCCGCAGGCGCCCGCGCTGCGCGGTACCCATGAGCGTCTGCTGCAGGCGGGGTGGGGTGACGATCAGCAGATGCGCCCGGTCGCGCTGGCGGAGGTGGAAGGATTCGACGCCGCCATCGCCTGCAACGCCGCCGGGATCTGGCCGATCGCAGTGATCGATGGGGTCGCACTGGGGAACTCGGAAGCGCTGTGCGCCAAGGCCCGGCAGATGCTGGCCGAGGCCCCGTGGCAGCCACTCCTGGCCTGAACCGATTGGTGTGCAACCCCTGTTCAGCTTTCCCGCCCTTCACAGGCTTGGAATGAACGGAGGCCGCCGCTATAATCGCCGGCTTACCGCGCCATCCTGGCGACTGGGCAATTGAGGAAACAACACCATGGTCAAGATTCGACTGACCCGCGGCGGCGCCAAGAAGCGTCCGTTCTACCACATCATCGTGACCGACTCGCGCAGCGCCCGTGATGGCCGCAACATCGAGCGCGTCGGTTACTACAACCCGGTTGCCCAGGGTGCCGAGTCCCGCATCGTGCTGGACCTGCCGCTGGTCGACAAGTGGGTCGCCAACGGCGCCCAGATGACCGACAAGGTCCGCAACCTGTACAAGGAAGCGACCAAGGCCCAGGCCTCCGCGGCCTGATCCTGAAGGGCCGCGCCTGCCGCGGCCCATCGGTCTATACAGATGAAAGATACCGAGCGCCGCATCCTGCTGGGCAGGATTGTCGGCGCTTTTGGTGTGCGAGGCGAGATCAAGCTCGAGTCTTGGACCGAGCCGCGTACCGCCATTTTCCACTATCAGCCCTGGATCCTGCGGACCCCCGCCGGCCAGGAGAGCACGCTCACCGGTGCACGCGGACGTCAGTCCGGCAAGCATCTGGTCGCCGTGTTTCCCGACATCACCGACCGCGATGTGGTCGAGGCGATGTACGGGACCGAAGTCTATGTCGCGCGCAGCGCGCTGCCGCCCCCGAAGCCCGATGAGTATTACTGGGTCGATCTGGAGGGCTTGCAGGTGCGTACCGTCGATGGTGTCGAACTGGGGCGGGCATCCCACCTGTTCTCGACCGGTTCCAACGACGTGCTCGTGGTGCAGGGCGACCGTGAGCGGATGATTCCGTTCGTGCAGCCCGACTTCGTCGTCTCGGTGGATTTCGAGGCCAACCTGATCGTGGTCGACTGGGATCCGGAGTTCTAAGCCGGATGCGTATCGACGTCGTCACGTTGTTCCCCGAGTTCATGGCGCAGTCGGCCGCGCTGGGCGTGGTCGGCCGTGCTGCCGAGCGCGGTCTGCTGGACCTGCACGGCTGGAATCCGCGTGACTATGCCGAAGGCAACTACCGCCGGGTGGACGACCGTCCGTTCGGGGGTGGCCCGGGCATGGTCATGCTGATCGAACCGTTGCGGGCCTGTCTGGCCGCCGCCAAAGCCGCCGATCCGGCGCCCGCACCGGTGATCTACCTCAGCCCGCAGGGCACGCCGCTGACCCAGGCCAAGGTCCGGGAGCTGGCGGCACTGCCGCGCATGATCCTGCTCTGCGGCCGCTATGAGGGCATCGACGAGCGCTTCCTCGAGGCCGAGGTCACCGAGGAGATCTCCCTCGGCGATTACGTCCTGTCCGGCGGTGAGCTGGGCGCGGCGGTGATCGTGGATGCAGTGACCCGCCTGCAGGAGGGCGCTCTCGGCGATGCCGACTCGGCCGCCCAGGACAGTTTCGAAGGCCCGCAGGGGCTGCTGGACTGCCCGCATTACAGCCATCCGGCCCAGCATGAATGGGGCACTGTCCCGGACGTGCTGCGCTCGGGCAACCATGCCGCCATCGCCCGTTGGCGCCGGCAGCAGTCGCTGCTGCGCACCGCGCTGCGGCGGCCGGACCTGCTCGATGAAAGCCAGTTGTCCAAGGCCGACCGCGTCCTGCTGGAGCAGGCCCGGCAGGCCGTTGCCAAGGATCCGACCCCCTAGCGCGGGGGCGGGATCTTGTTTACAATTCGGGATTGCCATCGGCCTTTTGGGGCCCGTTGGTAGGAATCCCTACAAAAAACGTGCAGCACAGTCCGGTGACTGCATGAGCCCACGTTGTCGAACGACACGACCACCCGAACACTATCGGTGCACCCATGAGCAAGCTGAACAAATCCATCCTCTCGGACTTCGAATCCGCCCAGATCACCCGCGAGCTGCCGAAGTTCAGCCAGGGTGACACCGTCGTCGTCAACGTGAAGGTGAAGGAAGGCAACCGTGAGCGCGTGCAGGCTTACGAAGGCGTCGTCATCGGCACCAAGAACGCCGGCCTGAACTCCGCGTTCACCGTCCGCAAGATCTCGCACGGCTACGGCGTCGAGCGCGTCTTCCAGACCCACAGCGCCATCATCGACTCGGTCGAAGTGAAGCGTCGTGGCAAGGTCCGCGCCGGCAAGCTGTACTACCTGCGTGGCCTGGAAGGCAAGGCTGCCCGCATCAAGGAAGATCTGGCTGCTGCTGCGCAGGCCAAGGCCGCGCGCCTGGCTGCCAAGGCTGCCCAGTAATTCCCGGCCGACAACTCCGGTTGTCGCCTCAAACGGCCACCTTCGGGTGGCCGTTTGCGTTTGTGGCCTCGTGATGGAGAAGCACATGGACCGTTATCCCGCTGATGTTCGTCACGCGTTGCAGGCCATGGCCGACGCCAACGTGCCTGCTGGCATGCGCGCACCGCCGATGCATCGGCTGCTGTGGCGCCTGGGGCTGCGCGTGCCGCCCCCGCTGCTCGCCAGCTTCGGTGCCAACCTGTTCGTGATGGGCGGGTTGTTCGGGGTGCTGTGGGGCGTGTTGTGGCGCGCCTTGATGGGGCTGGTTCTTGACCTTGGCTCGCTCACGCTAGGCATCACCATCGGCAGTGCGGTCATGGCCGGGCTGTTGTTCGGCGTGATGATGGCGCTGGTGATGCGCTACCAGCGCCGGCGCTACAAACTGCCCGCCTGGAAAACCCTGATGCAGGGGCGCCCGGCTTAATCCGGCTTGGCGCTGCCCGCAGTGGCAGGCTGCAGCGGCGTGGTCGGGTTCGGGTCCGCCACCGGCGACGGCGGCGAGGCCGGGACCTCGGCCGGCGCGGCCAGTTCCTCGCGGTGGCTGGGCAGCATGCGCGCCTTGCGCCAGCCACCCCAGCGGTAATACGCCAGCGACATCAGCATCGCGCAGAACGAACTGACCGGGAAGCTCCACCACACCGCGTCGGCGCCCCAGCGGTCCTGCAGCAGTTCGGCGAACGGCACGCGGATGCCCCACAGCGAGGCGGCCAGGATCAGCAGCGGCGGAATCACCGCGCCGGTCGAGCGCACCACGCCGGAAATCACGAAGTTCACGCCGAAGAACAGGAACGACCACACCGCGATGTGGTTGAGGTGGCGCGCCACTTCCAGCGCCTGGCTGCCCTCGGGCAGGAACAGGGCGAGCGTGTAGCGGTCGAGCAGGATCAGCGGCAGGATCAGCACGCCGGTCAGCAGGAAGTTGTAGAGCACGCCGCTGCGCGCCGTGCCACGCACGCGGTCCCAGCGCTGCGCGCCGACGTTCTGCGCGGCCATGGTCGAGCAGGCCGCACCAATCGCCATCGCCGGCATCTGCACATAGGTCCACAGCTGCAGCGAGGCTCCATAGGCGGCGGCGGTGTCGGTGCCGTAGCTGTTGACCATCGTCATCATCAGGATCATCGACAGCGAGATCAGCACCATCTGCAGCCCCATCGGCACGCCCTTGACCACGAGCGCGCGCAGGATCTCGCCATCGATCTTGAACAGCGCCATGTCCTTGCGCCCCAGCCACAGCACATGGCGCTTGTTGCGCATGTACCAGAGCAGGCCGAGCAGCGAGAGGGTCTGTGCGATCAACGTGGCCCAGGCCGCGCCGGCGATGCCCAGCTGCGGGAACGGGCCGATGCCGAAGATCAGCAGCGGGTTGAAGCCGATGTCCAGCACCACCGAGAGCAGCAGGAAGCGGAACGGCGTGCGGGAATCACCGACGCCGCGCAGTGCCGAACTCAGGAACGCGAAGGCGTACAGCGTCGGCATCGCCAGGAAGATGATGCGCAGGTACGCCTCGGCCAGCGGCAGGGATTCGGCCGGTGTGCCCATCGCAGCCAGCAGCGGATGCGACAGCCACCAGCCGGCAACCGCGATCACTACCGACAGGCCGATGAAGAACGTCGCGCTGGTACCCATGACGCGCCGCGCCTGCGGCAGGTCGCGTGCGCCCATCGACTGGCCGATCAGGATCGAGGCCGCCATGCCGATGCCGAACACCGAGCCGATCAGGAAGAACATGATGTTGTTGGCGTTCGCGGTGGCGGTGAGCGCCGCTTCGCCGAGGAAGCGGCCGACCCAGATCGCATTCACCGAACCGTTCATCGACTGGGCGATGTTGCCGGCCAGGATGGGCAGAGCGAACAGGAACAGATTGCGCCCGATCGGGCCCGTGGTCAGGTCAAGCGGCGCTTTGGCCATGTGCGCTGGAGATCATGCTCAGAGAGCGGCACACTAGCACCAAGCCCGTGTGCAGGATATGGCGATGCAAGGTCATTGGCAGGCTCTGGCGCGTGCGTCGCGCCATCGTTCCGCAACCGCTGCCCAACGGCCGTGGTGGCGCAGGGGCGTGCTGGTCTTGATTGCCGCCGGCCTGGCCGCATGTTCCACCTCGGAGCGCCTGGGAGATGCCCAGGTGCGGCCGATGGACCGACCGGAATGCCAGGTCGGCAGCCAGCGCCGCGATCTGGATGCCGGGGTGCCGGCGCTGATCGGCGGCACAGGGTGCCGCGGGAATCCGGACGCGACGCAACCGCTGAACCGACAACCGGCCAACGCCGTGGAGCTGGGTAGGAAGCATGACTGACACAACACCGGTGGCCGCCGTGCGGCTGGACGTGTGGCTGTGGGCCGCACGGTTTTTCCGCACCCGCAGCCTGGCCAAACAGGCGGTGGAGACGGGCAAAGTGGATGTGGCCGGGCAACGGCCGAAATCCTCGCGCGCGGTGCGCGTAGGCGAAGCGCTGCAGATCAGCCGTGGCGATGAAGTATTCGAGATCGAGGTGCGCGGCCTGAGCGAGATGCGCGGCCCCGCACCCGTGGCGCAGCAGTTGTATGCCGAGAGTGAGGCGTCACGTGCGCGCCGGGCGGAGCTGCGCCTGCAGCGCGCCGCGGCCAAGAACGGTTACCAGCCGCCGGAACACAAGCCGGACAAGCGTGCGCGTCGATTGATCCGTGCGCTGGGCGATCTGGACGCGCTGTGATCCGCGCCCCGTGGACATGAAAAGACCGGGCCAGTCGGCCCGGTCTTTGTATGTGCCCGCAGTGTTGAATCAGCGCAGATCGTAACGGTCCAGCTCCATCACCCGCGCCCAGGCAGCGACGAAGTCGCGAACGAACTTCTTCTCACCGTCCGCGCTGGCATAGACCTCGGCCAGTGCCCGCAGCACCGAGTTCGAGCCGAACACCAGGTCCACCCGGCTGCCGCTCCAGCGCTGCGCGCCGGTGCTGCGGTCGCGTCCGCTGTAGCTGTCGCCATTGGCCACCCATTGCGTGCGCATGTCGAGCAGGTTGACGAAGAAGTCGTTGCTCAACGTGCCGACGCGATCAGTGAACACGCCGTCCTGGCTGCCGCCGACATTGGTGCCGATCACCCGCAGTCCGCCGACCAGTGCGGTCATCTCCGGCGCGGTCAGGGTGAGCAGCTGTGCGCGGTCGATCAGCAGCGCCTCGGTGGGCACGCTGTAGCGCCCCTTGACGTAATTGCGGAAGCCATCGGCATACGGCTCCAGCACCGCGAAGGACGCCACATCGGTCTGGTCCTGGCTGGCATCGGTGCGGCCAGGATTGAACGGCACGCTGACCTCATGGCCACCGGCCTTGGCCGCCTGCTCGACGCCGACATTGCCGGCCAGCACGATCAGATCGGCCACCGACACCTGCGCACCGCCATCGCCCTTGAAGCCGCTCTGGATCTTCTCCAGCGCGGCCAGCACCTTGCCCAGCTGCTGCGGCTGGTTGACCGCCCAGTCCTTCTGTGGGGCCAGGCGCACGCGCGCACCGTTGGCGCCCCCGCGTTTGTCCGAACCGCGGAAGGTCGAGGCCGAGGCCCACGCGGTGGAGACCAGTTCGCCCGCACTCAGGCCGGCCGCGGCGATCTGCTGTTTCAGCGAGGCGATGTCCTGCGCACTGAGCGTGGTCTGCGGGGCCGCCGGGACCGGGTCCTGCCAGACGAATTCCTCGGCGGGGATTTCCGGGCCCAGGTAGCGTGCACGCGGGCCCATGTCGCGATGGGTCAGCTTGAACCAGGCGCGGGCGAAGGCATCGGCGAAGGCCTGCGGGTCGGCCAGGAAACGACGGGAAATCTTTTCGTAGGCCGGGTCCACCCGCAGCGACAGATCGGTGGTGAGCATGGTGGGGCGATGCTTCTTCGACGGATCGTGCGCGTCGGGAATGATCGCCTCGCTGTCTTTGGCCACCCACTGGTGCGCCCCGGCGGGGCTCTTGGTCAGCTCCCACTCGTGGCCGAACAGGATCTCGAAGAAGTCATGGCTCCACTGCGCCGGCGTGCGCGTCCAGGTGACCTCCAGACCGCTGGTGATGGTGTCGCCGCCCTTGCCGGTGCCGAACCGGTTGGCCCAGCCCAGGCCCTGGCTTTCCAGCCCGGCCGCTTCCGGTTCCACATCGACGTTGTCGGCCGGGCCGGCGCCGTGGGTCTTGCCGAAGCTGTGGCCACCGGCGATCAGGGCGACGGTTTCCTCATCGTCCATGGCCATGCGGCCGAACGTATCGCGGATGTCGAAGGCCGCCTTGAGCGGATCGGGGTTGCCGTCCGGGCCTTCCGGATTGACGTAGATCAGGCCCATCTGCACGGCGGCCAACGGGTTCTCCAGATCGCGCGAGTGGATGTCACCGTCTGCGTCGTCATCGGAGACCAGCACGCCGTGGTCTTCCTGCACGCCTTCGGAGCCATGCGCATAGCGCACGTCGCCGCCGAGCCAGGTGGTTTCGCGGCCCCAGTACACATCCTGGTCGGGTTCCCAGGTATCCGGGCGGCCGCCGGCGAAGCCCAGCGTCTTGAAGCCCATCGATTCGAGCGCGACGTTGCCGGTGAGCACCAGCAGGTCCGCCCAGGAGATCGCCTGGCCGTACTTCTGCTTGATCGGCCACAGCAGGCGGCGGGCCTTGTCCAGGCTGACGTTGTCCGGCCAGCTGTTGAGCGGGGCGAAGCGCTGCTGGCCGCGGCCGGCGCCGCCACGGCCATCGCCGATGCGGTAAGTGCCGGCGCTGTGCCAGGCCATGCGCACGAACAGGCCACCGTAATGGCCGAAGTCGGCCGGCCACCAGTCCTGCGAGTCGGTCATCAAGGCCTTGAGGTCGGCCTTGAGTCCGGCGTAATCCAGGCCCTTGAAGGCCTCGGCGTAATCGAAGGTGTCATCCAGCGGATGCGAGCGGGTCGAGTGCTGGTTGAGCAGGTCCACCCGCAGTTGCTTGGGCCACCAATCGCGATTGGTGGTGGCATCGCCGACAAGGGCGTGGTTGAACGGACACTTGGCTTCGCTTTTCATGGGTATCTACCTGTGGACTGGCGAACGTGGAGACCACCGGCGCGGGGGAGGCGATGGCAACGTCGGAGAACGTGGGACCGGCACATGCGGCGTGTGGGGCGGCGCGATGTGAAGGCGTACGCCCACGTTAGGCACAGCCGTTCATTCAGTAAATTCGAATGAATCAACCAATGCGATAGGCCTGGGCTATTCCTAGGCGATGCGTCAGCGTTTGCCGAACAGCCCGCCACCGAGCTTGAGCAGATCGCCGACGCCCAGTTGGCCATCCCCGTCCTGGTCCAGCACAGAGGTCAGCAGGCCACCGCTGTTGGCGCTCTGGGCTTCCTGGCCGAGGGCCTGGCTGAGCTGGCCGGGGCTGGCGTTGCCGCCGCTGGCGAAGCGCTGGGCCAGATAGGACATGACGATGGGCGCGAGGATCGCGAGCAGCTGGCTGGTCTTGCTGCTGTCCAGCCCGGTGGCCTGGCTCAGGCCCTGGGTGGCGCGCTCAGTGTTGCCGCCGAAGACATGGCCGAGGATGCCGGGGCCATTGGTCGCATTGCCGCCTCCGCCGCCCAGCACGCTGCCCAGCAGCCCGCCCAGATCGAAGCCGCCGGCACTGGCCGGGGCGTGATCACGCTGCAGGGCGCCGAGCAGCGCCTGCGCGCCCTGCGGTTCCTGCGCGTTGCGGCCCATCGCGCCGAGCAGCAGGGGCAGGGCAGCGCCGACTGCGGTACTGGCCTGGTTGGGGTCGATGCCCAGTTGCTGGGACACCTGCTGCAGGCCTTGGCCCTGCTGCAGTTGCTGGAAGAGGGACGCGGCAAGTGATTCGGTATTCACGGCGGACTCCAGGGCAGGGGTGGGAACTGCCCGAGCATAGCGCCGCGTTCACTACGGGAATGCGAAGAATTCACGCGGGCCCTGCCGCGCCCTCAGAGCAGCTTCTTCAACCGGTACAGCGCTTCCAGTGCCTGCTTCGGGGTCAGCTCGTCCGGATCGATCGCGGCCAGTGCGTCCTGCGCGGCGGTATTGGGCGAATTGAACAGGCCGAACTGCTGCGGTGCATCCAGTGCCTGCGCGGCGACCACCGCAGACTGCGTCTCGTGGCTGCGCTGCTCCAGCTCGGCCAGGCGGCGGCGTGCCTGCGCCACGGTCGATTTCGGCAGGCCGGCCAATGCGGCCACCTGCAGGCCGAAGCTGCGGTTGGCCGGGCCATCCTTCACGGCGTGCATGAACACCAGCGCGTCGCCGTGCTCCACCGCATCCAGGTGCACGTTGGCGATGCCGCTGGCGCCGCCTTCGTGCTGTTCGTCGGCCAGCGCGGTCAGTTCGAAATAGTGCGTGGCAAACAGTGTGTAGCAGCGGTTCTGATACGCCAGATGCCGTGCGACCGCATCGGCAAGCGCCAGGCCATCGTAGGTGGACGTGCCGCGGCCGATCTCGTCCATCAGCACCAGCGACTGCGCGCTGGCGTGGTGCAGGATGTAGCTGGTCTCGGCCATTTCGACCATGAAGGTCGACTGCCCGCGGGCCAGATCATCGCCGGCGCCGATGCGGGTCAGGATGCGGTCGATCGGGCCGATCACCGCGCGGCTGGCCGGCACGAAACTGCCGATATGCGCCAGCAGCACGATCAGCGCGTTCTGGCGCATGTAGGTCGATTTACCGCCCATGTTCGGGCCGGTGATCACCAGCATGCGGCGGTCCGGATGCAGGTCCAGGTCGTTCGGTTCGAACGGCTGCTCCCGCACCGCTTCGACCACGGGATGACGCCCGCGCTCGATCTTCAGGCACGGCGCGGTCTCCAGTTCCGGGCGCGCCCAGTCCAGGGCCTGCGCGCGCTCGGCAAAACCGGCCAGCACGTCCAGTTCGCTCAGCGCGGCAGCGCACTGCTTGAGCGGCTCCAGCCCGCTGGCAAGGATGTCCAGCAGCTGCTCGTACAGGAACTTCTCGCGGCTCAGCGAACGCTCGCGTGCGGACAGCACCTTGTCCTCGAAGGACTTCAGTTCTTCGGTGATGTAGCGCTCGGCATTGGTCAGGGTCTGGCGGCGCGTGTAATGCACCGGCGCCTTCTCGGACTGGCCCTTGCTGATTTCGATGTAATAGCCGTGCACGCGGTTGTAGCCGACCTTCAGCGTGGCGATGCCGCTGCTGATCCGCTCGCGCTGTTCCAGGTCGATCAGGAACTGGTCCGCATGCGTGGAGAGGCGGCGCAGCTCATCGAGCTCGGCGTCGTAGCCTTCAGCGATGACGCCGCCATCGCTGAGCTTCAGCGGCGGGGTCGGGGCGATCGCGCTGGCCAGCAGGTGCGCGCATTCGTCATGCGAGCCCAGTGCATCGTGCAGCGCGATCAGCCGCGGCGAGTCCAGCGGTGCGAGCACCGCGCGCACCTCGGGCAGCAGGCCCAGGCCATCGCGCAGCGTGGAGAAATCACGCGGGCGCGCCGAGCGCAGCGCCACGCGGGTGAGGATGCGTTCCAGGTCGCCCAGTGCGCGGAAGGCATCGCGCACGTCGCCCTCGGCGCCGCGATCGATCAGCGTGGCGACCGCATCGTGGCGATGCACCAGCACCTCGCGCAGGCGCAGCGGGCGATGCAGCCAACGTCGCAGCAGGCGGCCGCCCATCGGCGTTACCGTGGTATCCAGCACGCCGAGCAGGGTATTGCGGGTATCGCCGTCGACGCGCGTGTCCAGTTCCAGATGGCGGCGCGTGGCCGCGTTCATGGCGATGGCTTCGCTGGCGGTTTCGGTGGCGATCGCGGTGAGGTGCGGCAGGCGTTGCTTCTGGGTTTCTTCGACATAGCCGAGCAGGGCGCCGGCCGCCGCAGTGGCGCGCGGCTTGTCGTCGATGCCGAAGCCGGTCAGGTCGTGCAGCTTGAAGAAATTCAGCAGCTGGCGGCGGCCGCTGTCGGCATCGAACAGCCAGGGCGCCCGGCGACGGATGCCGCTGCGGTACTGCAGGAAGGCCGGCCAGTTTTCCTCATCCGGCACCAGCAGCTCGGCCGGTTCCAGCCGCGCGAGCTCGGCTTCCAGTGCATCGTCCGAATCGACCTCGTTGACCAGGAAGCGGCCACCGGCCAGATCGGCCCAGGCCAGACCGTAGCCGTGCTTGCCGCGCGAGAGCGCCATCAGCAGCGTTTCGCGGCGCTCGTCCAGCAGCGCTTCGTCGGTCACGGTGCCGGGGGTGACGATGCGCACCACCTTGCGTTCCACTAGCCCCTTGGCCAGCGCCGGGTCGCCGATCTGCTCGCAGATCGCCACCGACTCGCCCAAGGCGACCAGACGCGCCAGATAGCCTTCGTAGGCGTGCACCGGCACGCCGGCCATCGGGATCGGCGCACCGCCAGAGCTGCCGCGCTGGGTCAGGGTGATGTCCAGCAGTCGCGCCGCCTTGCGGGCGTCGTCGTAGAACAGCTCGTAGAAGTCGCCCATCCGGAAGAAGAGCAGCAGGTCCGGGTAATCGGACTTGGCGGCGAAAAACTGCTTCATCAGCGGGGTGTGTTCGGGCTGCTTCTCTGTCACGCGGGGTCCATCACAGTCGGGGGCAGCCTGGAAGGCCGCCTGGTCGGCCATTGTAGGGGAGGGGGCGGGCAGGGCGAAGGGCGCCCGGCGCGGGCGGCCGGGGCGGCCGCGCCGGGGGGGAACCACCCGCCCCAGGAAAGGGGGCTGGCCCCGCCG
>NZ_NIVS01000048.1 GCF_002205165.1 Stenotrophomonas maltophilia
GGGGGCCCCTTTGCTGGACGCGCCGTAAATACGTCCCTGTAGGCTCGTAAGCGGCATCCATGCCGCTTAACGGTCCTGCAAAGGGGCCCCCGACCTCCTCTGGATAGTGCGTCGTTGCGCGGTAGGGAGAGCGGCTTTGGCGGGTGCTTACGCGACTTGGTGGGGGGAAGAGCAGCCGAGCATGGCTCGGCTTTACACGATGTATGTGGATACCAAGGGGTGCATTGATGGTCATGGCACGTTGGTAGCAACCGCCTCTCCAACCGCACTGGGAGATCCATGGGAAGTGACCCGGGCAGGCGAATGCAGGACCGTTGGGGCCGCATGGATGCGGCCCACGAGCCCACAAGGACGTGTTTACGGCGGGTCCAGCATTTGCCTGCCCGGATCACTTCTACTCGCAATATCAGGACGCCAACGCTCTTGCTTCAACGCTTCAACGCTTCAACGCTTCAACGCTTAAGCGAGTAAAGCGGGAAACGAAAAAGCCCCGGAACAGGTCCGGGGCTTTTCGGAATCAGGACGTCAGCGTCAGATCAGAACGACATGTCGAAAGACACTTCGCCCTTCACGCCCACCTGGTAGGCCGACGAACGGCGCTCGAAGAAGTTGGTCAACTCCTGCACATCCTGCAGCTCCATGAAGCTCAGCGGATTGCGCACGTTGTACTTCTTCTCCATGCCCAGGCGATGGAAATGATTGTCCGCGCAATGCTGCAGATACTGGCGCATGTCACGCGTCGAAATGCCCGCTACACCGCCCGACAGCACGTCCTCGGCGAATTGCACTTCGCACTCGATCGCCTCGGCCAGCATGTCGTACACCTGCTGCTTCATCGCATCGTCGAACAGGTCCGGCTCTTCCTCGCGGATCACATCCACGCACTCGAAGGCGAACTCCATGTGCGCGCTCTCGTCGCGGAACACCCAGTTGGTGCCCGAAGCCAGACCGTTGAGCAGGCCGCGCGAACGGAAGTAGTACACGTAGGCGAAGGCCGCAAAGAAGAACAGGCCCTCGATGCACGCTGCGAAGCAGATCTGGTTGAGCAGGAACTGGCGACGCTCGTCACGGGTCTCGATGCGCTTCAGGTTCTGGATCGAGTCGATCCACTTGAAGCAGAAGTCCGCCTTCTTCTTGATCGAGTCGATGTTCTCCACCGCGTCGAACGCCTTGGCGCGCTCGTCCGGATCGGGCAGGTAGTTGTCGAGCAGGGTCAGGTAGAACTGCACGTGCAGCGCTTCTTCGTAAAGTTGGCGCGACAGGTACATGCGCGCTTCCGGCGCATTCAGATGCTGATACAGATTCAGCACCAGATTGTTGGACACGATCGAATCGCCGGTGGCGAAGAACGCGACCAGGCGGTGGATCAGGTGGCGCTCGCCCGGCGACATCTTGCCGTGCAGGTCGCTGATGTCGATCTGGAAGTTGATTTCCTCGACCGTCCAGGTGTTCTTGATCGCGTTGCGATACATGTCATAGAACTGCGGGTAGCGCATCGGGCGCAACGTCAGTTCGAAACCGGGATCGAGCAACATCTGGGTCGGCTTGTCGGCCATGGCCTATATCATCCTTCTTCTAAGGCTGGGCCACCAGATTTGGTGGCCCAGCCGGTACAGCGTTAACGGGCTTTGTTCGCCTGGGAAACGACGCTACCCGCAAGCGCCTTTGTCTCAGCAGAGTACTTATCGCTTCCCAGCACCTTGGAAGCGATTCCTTCCATATGGGCTCCAGTCTGACTGCCGGTGTTCCTCTGGGCCATAGCTGACCCAGCCAACTGCCGGGCGATGTGAGACGACCCCTTATCAAGAAGAGTCTTAGAAGCGAGGGACGCGATGGAACCAGAGGTTCCCTTAGTGTTTTTACTCATATTCACTCCCGTGAACGTTTAAGGTTGCATGAGCTCAAACTTTGATCGGCCCCTAACTAAGTCCCAAGCGAATCGGTATAGTTAGCGAACTTCTTCCACGAAGTAGCTGATCAAAGACGTCCCGCCCAAGCGGTGATGGACGTTTTGTGAAGCATCTAAAGGGCCCCGAGCTACAACTCGGGGCCCTTTTTTTTACTGGCACGCCTCGCAGCTTTCCGGGTTTTCCAGCGAGCAGGCGACGGCTTCGACCGGGGTGTAGCTGCTAACGGTCGTCTTGGCGATCTTGGTCGCCGGGCGCGAACGCAGGTAGTACGTGGTCTTGATGCCCTGCTTCCAGGCGTACATGTACATGGAGGACATCGCGCCGATGTTCGGGCTTTCCATGAACAGGTTGAGCGAGGCGGACTGGTCGATGAAGGCGCCACGGTCGGCGGCCATGTCGATCAGCGAACGCATCGGCAGTTCCCAGGCGGTGCGGTACACGTGGCGCAGCGTTTCCGGGATCTGGGTGATGCCCTGGATCGAGCCTTCGGCCAGCTTGATCGCGTCGCGCATTTCCGGGGTCCAGTGGCCGAGCTTCTTGAGCTCGTTCACCAGGTAACGGTTGACCTGCAGGAAGTCGCCGGACAGCGTTTCGCGCTTGAACAGGTTGGACACCTGCGGCTCGACGCACTCGTAGCAACCAGCGATCGAGGCGATGGTCGCGGTCGGGGCGATCGCGATCAGCAGCGAGTTGCGCAGGCCGTGTTCCTTGATGCGCTCACGCAGGGCATCCCAACGCGCGGTGTCTTCGGGCACCACGTTCCAGGCATCGAACTGCAGCTCGCCGCTGGCCGCACGGGTGTCGGCGAAGGACGGGTGCTTGCCGCGTTCCTGGGCCAGCTCGCACGAGGTTTCCAGCGCGTGGAAGTAGATCGTTTCGGCGATCTGCTTGGACAGCGCGCGGGCCTCGGCACTGTCAAAGGCCAGACGCTTGCGGAAGAACACGTCCTGCAGGCCCATGCAGCCCAGGCCGACCGGACGCCAGCGCAGGTTGCCGCGGCGGGCGGTTTCGATCGGGTAGAAGTTCAGGTCGATCACGCGGTCGAGCTGACGCACGGCCAGGCGCACGGTGTCGGCCAGCTTGTCGAAATCGAACTCGCCGTGGGTATCGAAATGGTTGCCCAGGTTGATCGAGCCCAGGTTGCACACCGCGGTCTCTTCGGCCGAGGTGATTTCCAGGATTTCGGTGCACAGGTTGGACAGGTGGATCACGTTGCCCGGGCGCAGCGTCTGGTTGCTGGCGCGGTTGCACTTGTCCTTGAAGGTCATCCAGCCGTTGCCGGTCTCGGCCAGGGTACGCATCATCCGCGAGTACAGCTTGCGTGCGGAGATGGTGCGCTGGGCCTTGCCCTGGGCTTCGGCCTGCAGGTAGGCCTGCTCGAAGGCTTCGCCGAACAGATCGGTGAACTCGGGCACCACGCTCGGATCGAACAGCGACCATTCCTGGTCGGCCTCGACGCGCTGCATGAACAGGTCGGGGATCCAGTTGGCCAGATTCAGGTTGTGCGCACGGCGTGATTCGTCACCGGTGTTGTCACGCAGTTCGAGGAAGTCCTCGATATCGGCGTGCCAGGTTTCCAGGTACACACAGGCCGCGCCCTTGCGCTTGCCGCCCTGGTTCACCGCCGCCACGGACGAATCCATGGTCTTCAGCCACGGCACGATGCCGTTGGAATGGCCGTTGGTCGACTTGATCAGCGAACCGCGCGAACGCACTCGGCTGTAGCTGACGCCGATGCCGCCGCTGAACTTGGAGAGCTGGGCGATATCGCCGTACTTGGCGTAGATCGACTCCAGCGAATCCTGCGGCGAATCCAGCAGGAAGCACGAGGACAGCTGCTCATGCGTGGTGCCGGAGTTGAACAGCGTCGGGCTGGACGGCAGGTAATCCAGGTTGCCCATGCGCTTGTACAGCGCCAGGGTTTCCGGCACGTCTTCGCTCAACGCGCTGGCGATGCGCAGGAAGAACTGCTGCGGGGTCTCGATCACCTTGCGGGTGTGCGGATGGCGCAGCAGGTAACGGTCGTACAGGGTACGCAGACCGAAGTAATCGAAGTGCAGGTCCAGCGACGGATCGATCGCGTCGTTGAGCTTGCGGGCGTTGATCTGCACGAACTCGAGCAGACGCGCGTTGATCAGGCCCACTTCGTGGCCGCGGCCGACCGACTGCGAGAACGCATGGATTTCCTGGCCGGACACTTCCTTGGCGATGAAGTTGGCCAGCAGGCGCGCGGCAAGGCGGCCGTACTCGGGCTCTTCACCGATCAGCAGCGCCGAGGTGCGGATGGACAGCTCGTCCAGCTCCTGGGTGGTCGCGCCGTTGTACAGGCCGGAGATGGTGCGGGTCGCAACGCGCATCGGATCCACCGCATGCAGACCTTCGCAGCAGCGCTGGACGGCGCGCACGATCTTGTTCAGGTCCACCAGTTCGGTCGTGCCATTGCGCTTGGTCACGCTCATGGCGGTCGCCGTGGGCGGCGAGGTCAGCAGGAATTCGCTTTCCTTATCGATAGCTGCGCTGGTTTCGGTGCTCACGGCGTTTTCCTCTTGGCGTGATTTGGGGTGGTACAGCGTGGGTCTGCCTGGCAGGCGCCGGAACCGATGCAGAGATGCTCAAGGGTGGACTATCGGCGTCGCAGGAGCCGCGACCCGGGCAGGCAAGCCTGCGGGCGGTTCCCCTGCGTCACCGGTCCTCTCCCCCCGGAGAATCCTGCGACCGGCACCACACGCTGTACTTCGTGCGGTTGTCAGTAGGTCTTCAGGCCATCGGCGTGAAGGCAATACTCCCGTCGACTTGTGGTCGGCGGTACCGACGGCCACAAGATAGTGGGGGTACCAGGTGTCGTCAACGCCAAATATAGTGAATTTCCCCAATCCCTTGCGGCGCAAGGACCGGGCCGGAAAAGCGTCCGACGAACGGTCTGGACCTGTCGAAAGCGAGTGCGCAGTCAAGGGCAAATGGCCGGATTGTCCTCCTCGAAAACAGAACAACGCCCGCTCACGCAGCCCTAACGAATGGCCGCCGGTCAGGGTGACTTCCGACCCGCGCCGGGGGCGCTCCGGGGTGCCACGCTCCGGTTGTCTCCTTTATATGAACGCGACCATGCGCCTGCCCCTGATCGGCTGTCTGATGGTGGGCCTGACCGTGGCCGGTACCGCCGCGGCGGGCGAGAGCAAGGCCCCGCAGCTCTCCTCCCGCCAGTGCGGGGTGAGCACGCCTTACAACGTGCTGGTGGACAGTGGTGGGATCTGGCTGCGCAACCGCGACCAGGTGCCGGCGGAGATCTTCTTCCACGATGGCGAGCTGAACATCGACCGGCAGCCGATCCCCGTCAGCGACGCCGATGCCCAGCGCCTGCGCCAGCTCGAATGGGGCACCCGCCAGCTGGTGCCTGCGGTGGCCGGAGTCGCCGGGGAAGCCACGGACATCGCCTTCGATGCGCTGGGCGCCACGGTGGAGATCATGACCGGCAGCCGCCGCAAGGCGCGCGAGGTGGATGGGCTGCGCAAGGATGCCCACGAGTACGTCGGCCGTACCCTGGGCCGCGGGATCTGGGAGCAGGACCTGTTCGGCGAGCAGTTTGAAGCCCGGATCGAGCAGGCCGCCGAGTCGATGTCGGCCTCGCTCGCCCGCGGCGTGATGTGGACGATGCTGACCGGCGGCTCGGACCGGATCGAGGCCCGCGCCGAGAAGATGGAGGCCGACCTGGAGCGCCGCATGGAGGCGCGCGGGCAGGCGCTGGAGGCGCAGGCCCAGTCGCTGTGCACCCAGGTGCTGGCACTGGATGCGATCCAGCAGTCGCTGGAGGTGCGCTACCAGGGCAAGCCGCTGGCGATGATGGTGATGGACCGCGACGAGGATGCAGCGGTGCCGATCGCGCACGAACAGCCGCGCGGGGACGCGCTGGTGCTGCCCCCGTTGTAGCAAGCATCCACGCAGGGCGTGGATCTACATCACGGCCTATCCAGGCCCGGCGTGGAGCTACGCGCGGTGCGGGGTGCCCAGGTACTCGGCGCTCTGCATTTCGATCAGGCGCGAGGCGGTACGTTCGAACGCGCCCTGCAGGCGCACGCCGGAATACAGCCCGACCGGTGAATCGGTCGCGGTGCAGACCAGGTTGACGTGGCGGTCGTAGAGCTCGTCGATCAGATTGACGAAGCGGCGCGCAGCGTCTTCGTTGAGTTTGTCGAAGTGTGGGATGTCGCCCAGCAGCACGGTGTTGAACTCGTGCGCGATCTCGATGTAATCCGAGGGGCCGCGCGGGCCTTCGCACAGCGCCTTGAAATCGAACCAGACGATGCTCTTGCCGCGGCCGCGCACCGGAATCTTGCGCGCTTCGATCTCGATGTTGCCCGCCTTGGCCGGCTGCCCACCGCTGAGCTCGGCCCAGCGGCCGGCCAGCCAGGCATCGCTGCCGGCATCGATCGGGGACTGGTACACCGGCGAGCGGGTCAGCGCGCGCATGCGGTAATCCTCGGTGCCTTCGGCGTACAACTCTACGCAGTAGGTCTGCAGCAGCCCGATCGCGGGCAGGAAGCTGTCGCGCTGCAGCCCATTGAGGTACAGGTTCTCCACCGCCGTGTTGGAGGTGGTCACCAGGGTCACGCCCTCGGCGAACATGCGCTCGAGCAGGCGCGCCAGCAGCATTGCATCGCCGATGTCGGTGACGAAGAATTCATCCAGCACCAGCACGCGCAGCTTGCTGCGCCATTCCTGGGCGATCTTCGCCAGCGGATCACTCTGCCCCTGGTGCTCGCGCAGGCGCTCGTGGATGCCACGCATGAAGCGGTGGAAATGGGTGCGGTACTTCTGTTCGATCGGCAGGCCGTCATAGAACAGATCGACCAGGAAGGTCTTGCCGCGCCCCACCCCGCCCCAGAAATACAGGCCCTTGACCGGCTCGGGCTTCTTCCAGAATGCGGAAAGGCGATCCAGCCAGCCGTCCTGCGCACTGTCGACCAGTGCGAGGTGGATGCGGTCCAGCTCGGCCAGGGCGGCATGCTGGGCCGGGTCGTTCTGCCATTCGCCCCGGGCCACGCCCTCGGCGTAGCGCTGCGACGGGGTCATCACGGTCTCGCTCATGCCGCGTCGGGGGCGGGGTTGGGCAGCCACTGCTTGAGGCCATGGATGAGCGCGCCGCGCAGGTCGACGATCTTGCGGTGGAAGAAGTGGCTGGTATCGGGCATGCGCACCAGTTCGTGCGGTGCATCCAGGCCATCCAGCCAGTCATAGACCGCCTGCGGATCGACGATCTCGTCTTCCTCGCCCTGGATCACCAGCCATTGGGCCGGCGGCTGCATGCCCTCGAAATCCCAGCGCCCGGCGGGCGGGGCGATCGAGATCAAGGTGGTCGGCTGCAGGTCGCCCGCGGCGCGCAACGAAACATACGCACCAAAACTGAAACCGGCCAGCCACAGCGCCTGGCCGGGCCGCTGCGCGCGGACCCAGGCCGCGACGGCCTTGAGGTCGTCCTGCTCGCCCACGCCGTTGTCGAACGTGCCGGCCGAGTCGCCAACGCTGCGGAAGTTGAAGCGCACGGTGGCGATGCCCAGGTCGCGCAGCGAGCGCGCGGCCATGGTCACCACCTTGTTGTGCATGCTGCCGCCCTCGGTGGACAGGGGGTGGCAGACGATCGCCACCACCGGCTGCACCGCGACACCGGCCTCGGGCAGATCAACCACGACATCCAGCGGACCGACCGGTCCGTCCAGCGTCAGCGCACCGCTTTCTTGGGGAAATGGGGGATTGTGCATGGCGTCATAATACCGTCCCTCCGCGTGCTTCACCGCCGCCCCCGCCGGATCCGTACATGCACTATCTGGTTTTCAGCGTTCTCTGCAGCGTGCTGGTCTCGGTCCTGCTGAAGCTGGCGCCGCGCCAGCGGCTGGACATGCCGCAGGTGGTGACCTGGAATTACCTGGTCGCCAGCGTGCTCAGCGCGGTGCTGCTGCAGCCCTCGCTGGCCTCGCTGCAGACCGCGCATGCGCCGTGGGCCGCCCTGCTCTGCCTGGCCGTGGCGCTGCCGGCGATCTTCCTGATGATGGCCCGCGCGGTGACCCGCGCCGGGATCGTGCGCAGCGATGTGGCCCAGCGGTTGTCGCTGCTGCTGTCGCTGCTGGCTGCGTTCCTGGTGTTCGGGGAGACCGCCAACGGCTGGAAGCTGGCCGGCCTGGGGCTGGGCCTGCTGGCGATTCTGGGCATCAGCGTGCGCCCGCGCGCCGGTGCGGCCGAGCCCTCCGGTGGGCGGGCCTGGCCATGGCTGCTGGCGGTGTGGGTGGGCTATGCCCTGGTCGACATCCTGCTCAAGCAAGTGGCGTTGTCCGGCACACCCTCGATGGCGGCACTGCTGGCCAGTTTCAGCCTGGCTTTCGTGCTGATGCTCATCCTGCAGCTATGGCGCCACGTGCGCGGTATCGCCCGCCTGCAGTGGCGCAACCTGGCCGGTGGCGCCCTGCTCGGCCTGCTCAACTTCGGCAACATCCTGTTCTACGTGCGCGCGCACCAGCACCTGCCGGACAGCCCGGCGGTGGTGTTCGCCGGCATGAACATCGGGGTGGTGGTGCTGGGCGCGCTGGTGGGCATCGTCGGTTTCCGCGAGCGCACCAGTGTGTGGAGCCGGGTGGGCCTGGGGTTGGCCGTGGTGGCGATCGGGTTGATCGCGTGGGGAACGTGGTGACTGGTTGATGAGCTGCCGGCCAGCGGCCAGCACTACCAAAGCAACGCGCCGGTGACCGGGCGCACCGGCGTGCCGGCGCACCCGTGCGGGATCAGCGATCAAACCCCAGCAGCAACGGATCATGGTCCGAACTGCGCCACGGGCCCGCTTCGTTGCGGTCGCGGTAGCCGACATCGTCGGCTTCATCGGCATTGATGTGCCACTCCGCCGCCGCGCGCAGGCGCTTGGCCATGCCCGGGCTCAACAGCGCATGGTCCAACCGACCGGTCATGCCGTTGTAGACGTAGCTGTAAGGCCGTTCGACCTTGGCCACCGCGAACGCATCCCGCCAGCCGGCCGCGTGCAGGGTGCGGATCGGGTCTTCCATCGCGTAGGCGTTGAAGTCGCCCAGCAGCACCGCATCGCGGGTGCCGGCGCCGGTCGGGTCGGTCGCCAGCCACTGGTCCAGTAGCATGGCCGAGGCGACCCGGGTGGCATTCCAGCAGGCCTGGCCGTCCTTCTGATCGGCATCGGCGCCGGTCGCGTCCGAGCAGCCCTTGGATTTGAAGTGGTTGGCCACGACCACGAACGGGGCGCCCTTGCCGGCACGGAAAGCCTGCGCCAGCGGCACGCGACTGCGCTCGCCGAAGGGCTCTTTTTCCAGCACGGCGGGCGCGCCGACCGGGGTCACGCGCGAGGCGCGATAGATGATGCCGACCCGGATCGGGTTGTCACCCGGGCCCTGCTTCGCGTCGATGAAACGCCAGTCGGCACCCTCACCTCGATCGGCATTGAGGGCGTCGACCAGCTGGGCGATGGCCGACTGCGGGCCGTAGCCGTCGTTCTCCAGTTCCATCAGTGCGGCGACATCGGCGCCGAGCGCGTTGATGGTGGCGACCAGCTTGGCTTTCTGCGCCTGGTGTTCGGCCAGGGTGCGGGCACCGCGCAGGGTCGGGTAGCCGCCGCCCTGGCCATCGCCGTTGAAGAAGTTCTCCAGGTTGAACGCCGCCACGTGCAGGGCGCCGGCCACCACCGGCACCGCCGGGCGCTCCAGCGCCGGCAGGTTCAGCGGGCGGGTCACCTGCAGACGCGGGTTGCCCTTGGGATCGATACGGACGGCGCCTTCCACATTGCGCAACACCATCCCGGTGCGCAGGTTCGCGGCCGCCGGCAGGTAGGCCACCGGGCCCGGGTCGCGGGCGTCACTGCCATCGTCGAGCACCAGCCGGCGGTGCAGGTTGTCGGCCACCACCTGGGCATGCCCGGCAGTGCCGGGTGCGGCCACTTCGCTGGGCTGCCAGAGGCGGCCGCCGAAGGCCACGGTCAACTCACCGAAACGCGACAGGCCATCGGTGCCGGCCAGGGTCAGCGGTGCGGCGATGCGCACCTGCTGGCCATCCAGCGTGCGCCAGTCGGTGGGCGGCGCGGTCAGGGTGACCGTGGCCGACGTGGTCGGCGCCGGGCGCACCTGCGGCGCGGTGGCGGGCTGCGGCTGGGCGGCATGGGCCGCGCCGGACAACGCCAGCGCGAGAGCGAACACGAGGGGGGTACGGCGCATCGGAAGCAGGACTCCAGGGAAGTGCGACAAGGCTAACCACATAACGTGAAACGCCGCCCTTCGGCGGCGTCGGTGGCCTGATCCGGCAAAGCCGTCATTTCAGGTTGGCGAGCATCCAATCGACCGTGGCATGGATCTGCTCCTCGGTCAGCGCCGGATTACCGCCCTTGGGCGGCATGATGCCACCGTCCGGGCCGGTATAGCCCTCCACGGCATGCTTGTAGAGCGTGTCCTTGCCCTGGGCGATGCGCGCATCCCAATGGCTGTGGTCCAGCGTGGGCGCATTGCCGACGCCATTGGTATGGCAGGCGGTGCAGAGGTTGTCGAAGATCACCTTGCCATCGGTGGTGCCGCCATAGGCGACCTGCGAGGCGGCTTTGACCAGCGCCGCGGCATGGGCCGCGGCCTGCGCGGCGGCACCGGTGCTGCCGGCATAGACCGCACCGGCCGGCGCGATGCGCTGCTCGGTACGTTTGGCCGCCATCGGCGAGACTTCAGGGGGAATGCTGGTATGCAGGTAGGCCGCAAAGAGGATGAGGCCGAGTGTGATGGCCATCAGCAGCGCGATGACCATGGAAAAGCGTTTCAGGAACTCGAGGTCGTAATTCCGCACTCTCTATACCCCTGGCTGGTAGTCGTTGGACCACGGCTTGTCGGCCGAGTATGACCAGCGTCGGCGGCGCTGCGCAAGCGACCCGCCGGTGTCGCAATGCAGCATCGGCGCGGCTCAGGCGCCGGCGGCACGCAGGCAGAAAATACAGATCGACTCGACCAGCGCGTCTTCGTCGCCATGCGCGTCGCGGCTGAGCGCGGTCGGGCCGACCAGCGCCTCGGTGAACGCGCCCACGATGCAGGCCGCTGCGACATGCGTGTCCTGCTGCGGGAAGGTGCCCGCCTCCACGCCATCGGCGACGATGCGCCGGAACACATCGCCGAACAGACGGCGGCAGCGGATGCGCTCGGCTTCCACTTCCGGGTCGACCGGCTCGGCGATGAAGGCATAGGCCAGCCCGGGGCCGGCCAGCGCGCGGCGCACGAAGGCGGTGATCGCCCGGCGCAGGCGCTCGGGCGCGGGCAGCGGCTCGGCCGCGATCCCCTCGAAGATGCGCAGTTCGTGCTCGACGGCGGCGGTGAGCACCTCCACGAACAGTTCGGCCTTGGAGGGGAAGTGCCGGTAGATCAGCCCGGTGGAGACCCCGGCTTCGGCCGCCACCGCGGTCACCGGGGCGTTGCGGTAGCCGCCGGCCGCCACCAGCGCGCGGGTCGCCAGCAGGATGCGTTCGCGGGCGCCGGCAAGGCGTTCTTCCATCAGGGCGGAGCGTTTATAGGCCATTTGTTGATTCTATGTTCAATTTTTGAATTTGTATTCACTTCTTTGTCGAACCCGGCTACGCTGGGGGTACATCGCCCGCGGGACGGCCCTGTCAGCCCGTCCATCCCTCCCGGCGCGTCCCATCCCTTGTTGTTGCGGAGTCGCCCATGCACGTCCCGACCATGAACTTCGATCTCGGCGAAGAGATCGACCTGCTGCGCCAGAGCGTGGCCCATTTTGCCTCCGCTGAAATCGCCCCGCTGGCGGCCAAGGCCGACGAAGAGAATCTGTTCCCCAATGCGCTGTGGCGCAAGCTCGGCGAACAGGGCCTGCTCGGCCTGACCGTGGAAGAGGAATACGGCGGCAGCGGCATGGGCTACCTCGCGCACGTGGTGGCGATGGAAGAGATCTCGCGCGCCTCCGGCGGCATCGCGCTGTCCTACGGCGCGCACTCCAACCTGTGCGTGAACCAGCTGCGCAAGAACGGCAACGAAGACCAGAAGCAGCGCTACCTGCCCGGCCTGTGCAGCGGCGAGCTGGTCGGCGCGCTGGCGATGAGCGAGCCGGGCGCCGGCTCGGACGTGGTCTCGATGAAGCTGCGCGCGGATAAGCGCGGCGATCATTACGTGCTCAACGGCAACAAGATGTGGATCACCAACGGCCCGGATGCCGATGTACTGGTGGTCTATGCCAAGACCGATCCCGATGCAGGTGCCAAGGGCATCACCGCGTTCCTGATCGAGAAGGGCATGAAGGGCTTCTCCACCGCGCAGAAGCTGGACAAGCTGGGCATGCGCGGCTCCAACACCTGCGAGCTGGTGTTCGAGGATTGCGAAGTGCCCGAAGCCAACGTGCTCGGCGTGGTCGGCGGTGGCGTCAAGGTGCTGATGTCCGGTCTGGACTATGAGCGCGTGGTGCTCTCCGGTGGCCCGCTCGGCCTGATGGCTGCGGCGATGGACGTGGTGATGCCGTACGTGCACGAGCGCAAGCAGTTCGGCGAGGCGATCGGCACCTTCCAGCTGATCCAGGCCAAGCTGGCCGACATGTACGTGGGCCTCAACGCCTGCCGCGCCTATGTGTACGCGGTGGCACGCGCCTGCGACCAGGGCCGCACCACGCGCCAGGACGCAGCCGGCGCGATCCTGTATTCGGCCGAGAAGGCCACCTGGCTGACCGGCCAGGCGATCCAGATCCTGGGCGGCAACGGCTACATCAACGAGTACCCGACCGGACGGCTGTGGCGCGATGCCAAGCTGTATGAAATCGGCGCCGGCACCTCGGAGATCCGCCGCATGCTGATCGGCCGCGAACTGTTCCAGCGCACCAAGTAAGGGCCCTGCCATGACCGTACTGAGCACCCAGCTGCAACCGGGCAGCGACACCTTCGAGGCCAACCGCGCCGCGCTGCAGGCGGTGGTCGACGACCTGCGCGCCACCCTGGCGCAGACCGCGCTGGGCGGCAGCGAAGCGGCACGCGCCAAGCACACCGCGCGCGGCAAGCTGCTGGTGCGCGACCGCATCGATGCCCTGCTCGATCCGGGCAGCGCCTTCCTGGAAATCGCTCCGCTGGCCGCACACGGCATGTACGGCGATCCGATCCCCAGCGCCGGCGTGGTGGCCGGCATCGGCCGGGTCTCGGGTGTGGAGTGCGTGATCGTGGCCAACGATGCCACGGTCAAGGGTGGCACCTACTACCCGATGACGGTCAAGAAGCACCTGCGCGCGCAGGAAGTAGCCGAACAGAACCGCCTGCCCTGCATCTACCTGGTGGATTCGGGCGGTGCGTTCCTGCCGCTGCAGGACGAGGTGTTCCCGGACCGCGATCATTTCGGCCGCATCTTCTACAACCAGGCCAACCTGTCCGCGCAGGGCATCCCGCAGATCGCCTGCGTGATGGGCAGCTGCACCGCCGGTGGCGCCTACGTGCCGGCGATGAGCGATGAAACGGTGATCGTGCGCGAGCAGGGCACCATCTTCCTCGGCGGCCCGCCGCTGGTGAAAGCGGCCACCGGTGAAGTGGTCACCGCCGAAGAACTGGGCGGTGCCGATGTGCACACGCGCATCTCCGGCGTGGCCGACCATATGGCCGACAACGACCTGCAGGCGCTGGCCCGGGTCCGCGCGATCATCGCCCAGCTCAACTGGCGCAAGCCCGAGCCGGCGCTGGCGGTGCAGGCCCCGGTGGAACCACGGCATCCGGCCCACGAGCTGTACGGCGTAATCCCGGCCGACACGCGCAAACCCTACGACGTGCGCGAAGTGATCCTGCGTTTGGTCGACGATTCGCGCTTCGACGAGTTCAAGCCGCGCTACGGCAACACCCTGGTCACCGGCTTCGCGCATCTGCACGGCTACCCGGTCGGCATCATCGCCAACAACGGCATCCTGTTCTCCGAGTCCGCGCTGAAGGGCGCGCACTTCATCGAACTGTGCACGCAGCGCGGCATTCCGCTGGTGTTCCTGCAGAACATCACCGGCTTCATGGTCGGCCGCAAGTACGAGCACGGCGGCATCGCCAAGGACGGGGCCAAGCTGGTGATGGCCGTGGCCTGCGCCAAGGTGCCCAAGTTCACCGTGGTGATCGGCGGCTCGTTCGGTGCCGGCAACTACGGCATGTGCGGCCGCGCCTACTCGCCCAACTTCCTGTGGATGTGGCCGAACGCGCGCATCGGGGTGATGGGTGGCGAGCAGGCCGCCAGCGTGCTGGCCACGGTCAAGCGCGATGGCATCGAAGCCAAGGGCGGGCAGTGGTCGGCCGAGGAAGAAGACGGCTTCAAATCGCCGATCCGCGAGCAGTTCGAATCGCAGGGCCACCCGTACTACGCCAGCGCCCGGCTCTGGGATGACGGCGTGATCGATCCGGCCGACACCCGTCGTGTGCTGGGCCTGGCGCTGTCGGCCAGCCTCAACGCCCCGGCGAAGAAGACCGACTTCGGCGTGTTCCGCATGTAATGCACGGGCGGTGCCGCCTGGCACCGCCGCCCCTGGCCCGCGCAACGAGACCACCATGTTCACCAAGATCCTGATCGCCAACCGTGGCGAAATCGCCTGCCGCGTCATCGCCACCTGCCAGCGCCTGGGCATCGCCACCGTGGCGGTGTATTCCGACGCCGACCGCAACGCGCGCCACGTGCGCCTGGCCGACGAGGCCATTGCGATCGGCCCGGCGCCGGCGCGTGAGAGCTACCTGCGTGGCGACGCCATCCTGGCCGCCGCCCGCCGCACCGGCGCGCAGGCGATCCATCCCGGCTACGGCTTCCTCTCGGAGAACGCCGGTTTCGCGCAAGCCTGCGCCGAGGCCGGCATCGTGTTCATCGGCCCCTCCGCTGCGGCGATCCGCGCGATGGGCGACAAGAGCGCGGCCAAGGCGCTGATGCAGCAGGCCGGCGTGCCGCTGACCCCCGGCTACCACGGCGACGAGCAGATCCCCGAATTCCTGCGCAAGCAGGCCGACAGCATCGGCTACCCGGTGCTGATCAAGGCCAGCGCCGGCGGCGGTGGCAAGGGCATGCGCCGCGTGGACGACAGTGCGACCTTCACCGAGGCGCTGGCCAGCTGCCAGCGTGAGGCGCAGTCGGCGTTCGGCAACGCACACGTGCTGGTGGAGAAGTATGTCGAACGCCCGCGCCACATCGAGATCCAGGTGTTCGGCGACAGCCACGGCAACGTGGTGTACCTGTTCGAGCGCGACTGCTCGGTGCAGCGCCGCCATCAGAAGGTGCTCGAAGAAGCGCCTGCCCCCGGCATGACGCCCGAGCGCCGCGCCGCGATGGGCAAGGCCGCCGTCGATGCCGCGCGCGCGGTCAACTACGTCGGCGCGGGCACGGTGGAGTTCATCGCCGGCCCCGATGGCGATTTCTACTTCATGGAAATGAACACCCGCCTGCAGGTGGAGCACCCGGTCACCGAGTGCATCACCGGCACCGACCTGGTCGAGTGGCAGCTGCGCGTGGCCAGCGGTGAGCCGCTGCCGCTGCAGCAGGATCAGCTGCAGATCCGCGGGCATGCACTGGAAGCCCGCCTGTACGCCGAAGACGCCGACCGCGGTTTCCTGCCGTCCACCGGCACCCTGCGCCACCTGCGCCTGCCGGCCAACACCGCGCACGTGCGCGTGGATGCCGGTGTCGAACAGGGCGATGCGATCACCCCGTTCTACGACCCGATGATCGCCAAGCTGATCGTCTGGGATGTCGACCGCGATGCCGCGCTGCGCCGCATGCAGCAGGCCTTGGCCGAGTGCGAAGTGGTCGGCGTGACCACCAATGCGGCCTTCCTGCGCCGGCTGGTCATGACCGATTCGTTTACCCAGGCCAAGCTGGATACCGCGCTGATCGAGCGCGAGCAGGCCGCCCTGGCGCCCAACGACGGCGACAGCGATCCGGCGCTCTGGGCGCTGGCCGCGATTGCCGGCGTAGCGACCAGCGAGGCTGCCAGCCGTGATGCGCGTGACCCACACTCGCCGTGGCAGGCCCAGGATGGCTGGCGCCTGGGCGCGGCGGCCGCGCGCGCGCTGACGCTGGAGCACCGGGGTGCCCAGCGCAGTGTGGCCGTGCAGGGTGCGGGCGAACAGTGGACCGTCCACATGGACGGCAACACGCTGCAGGGCAGCGGCCGCCTGGCCGGTGACGCGCTGCGCGTGCAGATCGGCGAGCAGCTGCACCGTGCCACCGTCATCCGCGATGGCAACGACCTCTATCTGTTCGGCAGCGAAGGCGTGCAGCGCTTCACGCTGCATGATCCGGTCAGCGAAGCGGACCAGTCCGTTGCCGATGCCGGCAGCCTGGTCGCGCCGATGCCGGGCCGTATCGTTGCCACGCTGGTGGCGCCGGGCACGGCGGTCAAACGCGGCGCGCCGCTGCTGGTGCTGGAGGCGATGAAGATGGAGCACACGCTGCAGGCACCGGCCGATGGCACCGTGCAGGGTTACCGGGTCAAGGCCGGGGATCAGGTGGGTGATGGGGCGGTGCTGGTGGATTTCGAGGCGGGCTGAGGCCCGCCTCGTTGTCGCTCATCCCACCCGCTGCCAGACCTGCTCGAGCGGATCCAGTTCGGCGGTTTCCATGTGCTGTGCGCGCCATCCAAAGCCGCAGACGGCCAACGCCCCTTGCTGGATGGGATCAAGACCGAATCCCCTCTCCAGGTGCTTCTCATTGATGGCGCCAGTGATGAAAGCACCAAGGCCCAGATCCGTCGCAGACAGATAAAGGGTCTGCGACAGGTGGCCGGCCTCGAGGGTTACTACGCGGTAACCCTTGGCGTGCCGGCGATACTTCCAGAAGCTGCGGTCGAAGCGGGGAACCATCGTCACCAGACAATGGGCGTTGGCGAACCAATGCTGCTGGCCGACACTTTCCATGATGAAGTCACGCAGAGGCTGGTCCGGCGCGGTCAGCGGCAACAGGCTGTGGGAGTCGGCGAGGTACCGGTACAGACCCGGTGCGATACCTTCAACCTGCTGCACGATCAGGTAGGCCTCCATTGGATGGAGGCCGCCGCCGGAAGGACTGTTCTTTTTGTGGAAGACAAGATCATCGCCTACCCTGATCTTCGCCTGGGCGGCAAACACGCGCCCCAGCATGCGGGTAAACAAGGCCATGGGAAGCGGCCGGCTGTCATCGAAATTGCGACAGGTTGCGCGCCGCTGCAGGAGGGCATCGAAGGCATCGGGTTCGGCGTGCGGCAACGCAACCGCATCGCCCTGGCCTTCTGATCTCGTCACGGCAGGCGGAGGTCCCAATACGTCGCGCATGCCTGCCGCGGTTTCCGTTCCGGAATCCTGTGTGTTCTTCACCGCGTCCACCGAATCCCAGCGGGTGAAGGCGTGCAGGATGGCGCCGAGGGGGTGCCAATGGGCAGCCCGCAGGCGATCGTCATCGCGACGCTGACGCTCAGCGACACTACCGACCGCAGGCGCTTCCATCACCACCAGGCCATGGTCTATCAGCGCGTCCAACTCCAGGCGGGTCGCACTGCCAAGTGTGTCAACATCTGTCCACAGACTCGGACTGAGCGTTCCCAGCACCTCCCGTTGTGCAGAGGAAACCATGACCGAATCGCCCAGATGCGGCGCCAGCGCCAGCCATTGGAGAGTGCGTACCATCCCGTTGCCACCCTCCAGCAGGCTCTCAAGCTTGAACGCCACTTGTTCTTGAGATTCGAACATCAGAATTTCACAACGACGAACACGCACCACGCTTCTCCCCGTTCGCTGGACCTCGGCCAGCACTTTGATCCATATCGACCAACCGGGCGCCATCTTCATGAGGTACCCGGCTCGAATCGACACTAAAGACTGCGCCCGACAGGTCGATGTTGGCCTGTGAACCTGAAAACGCTGATGAATATCCGTCCCTACTCAAGGAACTCCGATGTCTTTGCCGTCCATTGAACCCACCATCGCCCTGGAACTCATCTCCCGACTGGGCAGTGATGATGCATTCCGTACGCTCTTCTCGACGGACCCCGCCGCGGCATTGATCGAAGTCGGGCTGTCCCTGGACGATGCCACCGCGCTGGAAGTCTGCTGCAAGGTCAACGAACTGGCTTCCAAGGCCGACATTCTTCAGGCCAAGCAGGATCTCCAGATGATGCTGACGGCGAAAGTGAACCAGATCGTCCCGGCGCTGGATGCCAACCCGGATGGCGGCCACACCCTCAAAGGCCCCTGATGATCGCTGCGGTGGCGGCGTGTTTCGTGCGGTCGCCGCCCCGCAGTTCCTGCGCGAGTCTGGCAGCGTCATTGCTATCCACGACGTTCATGGTCTGCATGCAGTAGCCACAGTCCAGCTCGGCGTAGGCCATGCCACGTTGGGTACGAAGGAAATCGGCTTGTTCCAGCGCCTCCTCCTCCCGACCCAATGCGAGGTACGCCCTCATGGCCGCTACGCGCGTCTGGAAGCGGGCGCTGCCCTGAAGAAACGGCTGGAGTCCGCGCAGGGCCCCCGAAGCGTCCCCACCCAACCGGGCACGTTCGGCTTGGACGACCGCTTCCATTTCATCAAGCAGTCCACCGCTCGTGCTGCCTCTACGGGTACGCACAGCGTGCAGCACGCGCTCGGCAGTCTTCGTGTCGTTCAGGCGCAGCGCCAGAATGGACGCTCCCAATGCCACCATGGCGTCATCACTGATGTCCGGGTTTCCCGGATCTGCAATTCTGTGCAGCGAACTATCCACTGCAAGCTGGATGCTCGTCCTGGTGGCCTGCTCGTCACCGCTCGCCCAGTGCGCGGTGGCCAGAGGCAACAGGTACAGCTGGCGTGCAAAGCCAGTGTCCCGCGCCATGGCGTTCAAACCTGTGCTCGCCGCCAGCACTGCGCGGGCCCAATGGCCCTGGTCCGCTGCAATGGAAGTTCTCTCAATTCCCGCGTACTTATTGTCACGCGCTTTGGCGAGCTCCGCCTCGGCAGCGGCGTAGTTGCGTTGGCTGGCCGATACAGTCGCAAGGTAGCGATGGCTGGTCGCGCGACCGCCGGACACTGCCATCTCCAGTGCACGCCGGGCCGCCGGGAAGTCGCCATTGGCCAGTGCAATCCGGCCGAGCTGGTCGTAGGCGACGTTGGACAACTCGAAGCGACCGTCCGCCGCACGAACCGCAAAGGGCAGCGCCTCCTTGAACCGATTGTCGACAAATAGCCACATTGCCGCGTTGTGTTGCGCCGGGAAGTAATCCGGATAGAGTCCCGCCAAGCGCATCCAGCCCTGTGCGGCGTTGCCTTGGTTGGTCAGTGTCGTCGACCATGCCTGCACGTACAGCGCTTCACGCGTAGGCAAGCGATTCGATAGTCCTTTTACCCGTTCAAGGGCGGCGAACGCGGCATCATTGTCCACGTTGGCGACATGTGCGCGCACCAACCCCATCCAGGCCAAGGCGAACGTGTCATCGAGCGCCACCGCTTGCTCGTACATGGATAGGGCACCCACGTAATCACCGTCCGCATACCGTCGCTGGCCCAGCGCGTAGGCGCGAAGGGCATCCATGCTCGACGTGGTCACCAACGGCAGTGGTGCAGAGGCTTCCTTGACGCTGCTCTCCTGCTCACCCAGCTGGTCGCGCAACTGTGTGGTGACGCTATCGATGGACGCCAGTAGCGACGCCATCCCCTTTCCTTCTGCGGCAACGACGGCGACCGTTCGTTGTGAGTTCGGCTCGAGGACCTGCACATTGATACGCGTGCGACCGCCCACTTCGGCAACCGAGGGAAGCAGCACCAGCCGTGCGCCAACCCGGATCGCAACTTCGGAGGCAAGCGGTGCATCCAGTGGAGTGGCCGCATCGCGACGCATCATCTCGATGACACTGCGCGCCTTCATGTCGCTGATGACATTGACGTAGCGGGACTGCTCCAGGCTGATCCGGAAAGCCTGTTGCAGCGAATCGTCCAGCACGGTGTTGCCGGTCAGGTTACGCATGTCGCCGACGACGACCCAGTCGCGCTCGGCAAAGGCAATGGCTGGGTCCGGACGGATGAGTGTCCAGAGCACGATGCCGAGAATGCCGAAGAATGCCATCTCCGCAAAAAGCGCACCCGGGTGCAACCACAGCGGTCGATCCAGCCACGCCTTCTTGGTACTTGAGGGTCGTCGCGTGGGTGACGTGTCATCAGCGGCGACCTGCCAGATCTGCTGGGGATCGGCCATGCCCTTGAAGCGCCAGCGACCGTGCGACTTCCATTTCAATGCGTTGGCGCGTTCACCAATATCCGAGCTGCTTCGGCGAGCAAGCGACTCGGCAAGTGCGGACAGCAGGATCTGTCCTGGCCTGGCAAGCTGCATCAACCGGGCGGCCATCGGCTTGGCCAAGCCTTCGACTTCGATCGGCTTCGCTCCGTGCGCGACGGCCTCGGCACTGTTGCTCCACAGAATGACTTCGCCGACATGCAAGCCCGCGCGCACGCGCAGTGGCACGCCCAGCGTTTGCCCCAGTGCATGCAGCTGCTGTTGGTAATCCAGGGCAAAACCCAACGCATCGATGGTGCGCTCGAACAACAGAAACAAGCCGTCCGAGCGATCGATCTGGTGTCCATTCCACTGCTGCTGCAACGCCAGCACCAGCCGGTCATGCTCCTGGAACAGCTCCGCCGCCGCCGCATCACCGATGCGCTCCACCAGGATCAGCGAGTCGCACAGATCGGTGAACAACAGCGCCCGCATCTGCGGGGCCTGGGTCGACGTTCCGTTGTCGCCGTTCATGCCGATCTCCCGATCAGGGTGTGGCGGTCGCTGATCGCGACCAGTGCAATCGGTTGCCGCCCAGCCGCTTGGCTTGATACAGCGCATTGTCGGCCCGGGCGTACCACTCGCTCCAGTCGGTCTGCGGGTCGATCAGGCAGACGCCGATGCTGACCGGGCACACATGCGGCACGCCGTGGGCACGGCCGATCAGGCCATGCACTGCGCTGAGAATGAACTCGGCGGCGTGCTGCAGGCTGTCCTGGTCGGCGCTGCGCAGCAGCAGGCAGAATTCGTCGCCACCGAGGCGGCAGGCTACGTCCGGCTCGGTGGCCACCGAGCGCAGGATGTTGGCCACGCTCTGCAGCACGCGGTCGCCGGCCTGGTGGCCGTGCACATCGTTGACCTGCTTGAAGTGGTCGCAGTCGATCAGCAACAGACCCTGCGGCGCGCCGTCTTCCTGCGCGCGGCATTCCTGCAGGTACAGGGCCAAGCCACGCCGGTTGTGCAGGCCGGTCAGTTCGTCGGTGCGCACCAGCTCGCGGGTGTGGGTGAGCTGATGGGTGGTGACGTAGAGGTTGTCCAGCGCGGTTTCGAGATCGTGGTTGCGGCGGCGGAGCTGGCGGATCAGCACCTGCTCGTTGCTGACCACGCGCATGATCGTGCGGCGCAGGAAGTAGGCCAGCAGGCCGGGGTCGCGGTCGACCAGGCGCTGGAAATCCTCGTGGTCCAGTTCCAGCACGATGCTGTCCTGGACCGCACGCGCGCCGGCCGTGCGCTGGTGATCGCCGATCAGCAGGCCCAGCTCGCCGAAGAATTCATTGGGACCGAGCGACTTCACGACGAGGTCTTCGCCGAAGTCCAGTTCGATGCAGCCGCTGACGATCACATACATCGTGTTGCCGGCGTGCCCGCGGTGGAACAGATGCGTGCCTGAGGGCAGCTTGCGTTGCCGGCCAAATTCGGAGAACAATGCGGACTCGCCGTTGCTCAGGATGGCGTGCACGATCTCAGCCATCGCCTTTCGGTCGATGTCTGGTTCCTGTTCGCACATGATCGCCGCCGCACCCTTGCCGGTCATTTCCGAACACCCGCTTTCCAGCGCCCCCTGGTGAGCGATGGAGGATAGCACTCCTCAAAACTGTGCGCCCTATCCCATTTCCGACTTTCGGCCCCCAACATCGTGAAAAGACACGGGTTCTCCGGTGTCCGACGATGTGAAGACCCGGGTCTGAAGACGGCACCGGGCGGCAGGTCCCCCCGACCGGCCGCCCTGCAGGCCTTCCCTGGCCTCCCCTCTCCGGGTCAGGCCGCCCGTTCGGCGTTGAACTGTTCTTCCTCGGTGGACCCGCTCAGGGCGGTGGTCGAGGACTGGCCCTGCTGGATCGCCTGGGTCACCGCGTCGAAGTAGCCTGTGCCGACCTCACGCTGGTGCTTGACCGCGGTGAAGCCCCGGTCGGCGGCAGCGAACTCGGCTTCCTGCAGCTCTACGAAGGCGCTCATCTGGCGGCGGGCGTAGCCGTGGGCCAGGTTGAACATCGAGTAGTTCAGGGCGTGGAAGCCGGCCAGGGTGATGAACTGGAACTTGTAGCCATATTTGGCGATCTCCTTCTGGAAGGTCGCGATGGTGGCGTCGTCCAGGTTCTTCTTCCAGTTGAAGCTGGGCGAGCAGTTGTAGGCCAGCAGCTTGCCGGGGAACTTCGCATGGATCGCCTCGGCGAACTTGCGGGCAAACTCCAGGTCCGGCTTGCCGGTTTCGCACCAGATCAGGTCAGCATAGGGCGCATAGGCCAGGCCGCGGCTGATCGCCTGGTCCAGGCCGTTGCGGGTCTTGTAGAAGCCTTCCACGGTGCGCTCTCCGGTGGTGAACGGCTGGTCGTTGGCATCCACGTCGCTGGTCAGCAGGTCGGCGGCTTCGGCATCGGTACGCGCGACCAGCAGGGTGGGCACGCCCATCACGTCGGCGGCCAGGCGCGCGGCGTTGAGCTTCTCGATGGCCTCGCGGGTGGGCACCAGCACCTTGCCGCCCATGTGCCCGCACTTCTTGACCGAGGCCAGCTGGTCCTCGAAGTGCACGCCGGCCGCGCCGGCCTCGATCATCGCCTTCATCAGCTCGAAGGCGTTGAGCACGCCGCCGAACCCGGCTTCGGCATCGGCCACGATCGGCTGCAGGAAGTCGATGTCATCCTTGCCCTCGGCATGGTGCAGCTGGTCGGCGCGCAGCAGGGTGTTGTTGATGCGCTTGACCACCGCCGGCACCGAATCGGCCGGGTACAGCGACTGGTCCGGGTACATCTGGCCGGCCAGGTTGGCATCGGCGGCGACCTGCCAGCCGGACAGGTAGATCGCATTCAAGCCGGCCTTGACCTGCTGCATGGCCTGGTTGCCGGTCAGCGCACCCAGCGCGTTGACGAAGTCCTTCTCCTGCAGGTACGTCCACAGCTTCTCCGCGCCCAGCCGCGCCAGCGAGTGCTCCACGTGCACGGTGCCACGCAGGCGCACCACATCGGCGGCGGTGTAGTTGCGGGTGATCCCGGCCCAGCGCGGGTCGGTGTTCCAAACGTGCTGGATCTGTTCGGCGGTCTGCAGGGTGCTCATGTCGAATCTCCAAAGGGAACGGATGCGGTTACGGCAGGTGGATGGATGGACGGATGGCGCTCAGTCGAGACGGTCGTAGGCGGGCAGGGTCAGGAAGTCGGTGAGCGCGTCGCGGCGGCTGAGTTCGGCCAGCAGCGCGATGGACTCGGGGATGCGCGCGCCGCCGGGCAGCGCGGCGGTGTCCCCCAGCCGTGCAGGAAGTTGGGCCAGGGTGGCGTCGAGCAGGGCCAGGTCGATGGCGGTGCCGTCGTCCAGGTGCTGGCCGGGGGTATGCAGCCACTGCCACAGTTGGCTGCGGCTGATCTCGGCGGTGGCCGCGTCTTCCATCAGGTGGTGGATCGGCACGCAGCCGTTACCGTCCAGCCAGGCGGCCAGGTAACGCACGCAGACTTCGACGTTGCCCTCGAAACCGGCGCGGGTGATCGTCCCGGTGGGCGCGGCGATCAGATCATCGCGGCTGACCTGCACGTCGTTGCGCAGCACGCGGTGCTGGTTCGGCCCGGGCATGTGTTCGTCGAAGATCGCCTGCGCGACCGGGATCAGCGCGGGGTGCGCGACCCAGGTGCCGTCATGACCGGCGGCGACTTCGCGCAGCTTGTCCGCCCGCACCCGCGCCATCGCCTGCTCATTGGCGGCCGCATCGTGGTTGATCGGAATCTGCGCGGCCATGCCGCCCATCGCATGCGCGCCACGGCGGTGGCAGGTACGGATCAGCAGTTCCGAATAGGCCTTCAGGAACGGCTGGGTCATCGTCACCTGGCCGCGCTCGGGCAGCACCTTGTCGGCGTGGCGGCGGAAGGTCTTGAGGTAGGAAAAAATGTAATCCCAGCGGCCACAGTTCAGACCGACGATGCGGTCGCGCAGCGCATGCAGGATCTCATCCATCTCGAACACCGCCGGCAGGGTCTCGATCAGCACGGTGACCTTGATCTGCCCATGCGGCAGGCCGAGCATGCCCTCGATGTGCGACAGCGCGGTCTCCCACAGCGCCGCCTCTTCCATGCTCTGCAGCTTGGGCAGGTAGAAGTACGGGCCACGCTGCTTGCACATAAGGGTGCGGGCATTGTGGAAGGCGAACACCGCCGCATCGAACAGGCCACCGGCGATCGGCTGGCCATCAATGCGCACGTGCTTCTCATCCAGGTGCCAGCCACGCGGGCGCACGATCAGCACCGCCTGCTCGTTGAACGGGCGCAGCGTGTACTGCTTGCCCGGCTTCCCATCGATGGACGGCCCGGTGTAGGTCAGGTCGCCACGCACCGCGCCGATCAGCGCCTGCTGGCCGGCCAACAGGTTGCGCCAGGCCGGGGCGGTGGAATCCTCGAAGTCGGCCATGAACACCTTGGCCCCCGAGTTCAGCGCGTTGATGACCATCTTCGGATCGGTCGGGCCGGTGATCTCCACCCGGCGGTCCTGCAGCGCCTCCGGCAGCGGGGCGACGTGCCAGTCGCCGGCGCGGATCTCGGCGGTATCGGCACGGAAGTCCGGCAGGCCGCCGCCATCGAAGAAGGCCTGGCGCGCAACCCGTGCCTGCAGCCGACGCTGACGCTCCGGCTCCACCGCCCGGTGCAGCGACACCAGCAGCGCCAGTACCCCCGCCGGCAGCAGCGCGGACTGGCCGGCCAGCTGGGTGGTGAGAGCGATCCCGGGGGTGGCCGGTGCATCGGCGGGGGTGGGCTGGGCGGTGGCATAAGCGACGGCGGACATGGCGGACTCCTGCGGTGCGGTTGAGCTCCACCGTGCGCCGCCGTGCCGATATTTGACAAAGCAGTTATTGCAATGGCTTACATAAGGTGTGCTTATACTCATGACGCCATGACCACGCCGCGCACGCCAAGTCCCCGGTTTTCCTACAAATCCGACCGGCTCAAGCCGCTGCGGGCGTTCTGCCAGACGGTCCGCTTGGGCTCAGTCTCACGGGCAGCTGAGGCTTTGTTCGTCAGCCAGCCGGCCATCAGCCAGCAGTTGCAGGCCCTGGAGCGCGAACTGGGGGTCAATCTGTTCGAGCGCAGCGGCCGCCGCCTGGTGCCCAGCCGCGAAGGCCAGCTGCTGTATGAGATGGCGCTGCCGCTGGTGGAGAACCTGGACGGGCTGGAGGCCAGCTTCCGCGACAAAGTGAAGGGGCTGGATGCCGGCGAGCTCAACATCGCGGCCAACAGCTCGACCATCCTGTACCTGCTGCCGCGCATCGTGGAGCGCTTCCGCCAGCGCCATCCGGACGTCCGCCTGACCCTGCACAACGCGATCAGCGCCGACGGCACCGACCTGCTGCGCAGCGATGCGGCCGACCTGGCGGTGGGCTCGATGACCGACGTGCCGGCCGACCTCAGCTACGCCCCGGCCTACCGCTTCGAGCAGGTGCTGATCGCCCCGCCCGAGCACCCATTGGCGCACGGCGAGCTGAGCCTGGAGGCGATCTCGCAGTACCCGCTGGTGCTGCCGCCCAAACGCCAGATCACCTACCGGCTGGTGGACCAGGTGTTCCAGCGGCATCGGCTGCCCTACACCGTCGCGCTGGAGGTGGGCGGCTGGGAAGTGATCAAGCAGTACGTCGCGATGGGCATGGGCATCTCGATCGTGCCCGCGCTCTGCCTCCACGATGCCGACCGCGAGAAGCTGGTGACGCGCTCGATGAGTGCGTGGTTCCCTGAGCGGAGTTATGGGGTGATCGTGCGGCGCGGGCGTTTTCTGTCACCGCAGGCGCGGGCCTTCATCGAACTGATCCAGCCGGACCTGTTTAGCCCGCGCAGCTATGATGAGAGTGGGCATTCCGAGCGGTGAGGAAAACGGCGGAAGAAACCGGTCGCGCTCTCAGCGGCAGTCGGGCAACTTGGACGCCCCTTGGCCGCTGGCTACCGGGCGTAGTTTCCATTTCCCTTCCAAAGTGGCAATCGCGTCCTTGGCAAACGCTTCAGATGCTTCGGCGTCAGCACCCTGTGTAAAGCCTGCTACCGCTTGATAAGGACCCAAGCTCAAGTTCCCTGCTGCGAGCCCCACACCGTCCTCTCCAGTTACGGAAATTCCGATGACTCTGTAACCGGGGTCCATGCCAAGCGTTCGCATCTCCCGCTGGATACCAGAACTCCGATCAACAAAGCCCAGGGAATTGTCTGAAGCGATCTCTTCGAGAACCCCAATCAGTTCATCGATGCCCCGCTCATCATCAAAGCACAGCTGCAACATACTAGGCCCGACATGATGACTCCTGGCACAGCTCAACGCCAAGAATAGAATGGGGAACACAAACAATTTCCTATAACCTGAAACCCAATTCATTCGAATCATCCGCCCCACCCCGCGCCGAGCAACCAATGGCAAGAATCCGAGCTCGCCGCATGACCAAGAAAACGCACCCTATCGTACCCCTGCCGCATTGTTGATTGGTGGGGTAGGTCCGACTCCAGTACGAGTGATCGTGATCGTTGGACCGGCCAGAGTTTCATGGACACTCAGGAGCCGTTCTGCGCTTAGCGCCGCTCGATCTCTACCGGTGACAGGTCGCCAATCGAACTCTGCCGGCGGACTGGGTCGTAGAACATCTCGATGTGGTCGAACAGCACTAATCGTCGCTGGTGAGCTGGCTTCCTTGCTCCGAGTGCACCAGTCTACGAAGAGCTGGCCGAGCCGGTTCCAGCTCGACTGATCTTCTGCATCACGAAGACCACGACCTCAAAAGCAAAGTACACCGCGCCAAGCATTGCCAGATACGCCCAGCCGCTTGCAACACCGGGACCGCAGTAGCTTTCAGTCAGGCATCTGAAAATTCGGATGGTGATCTGCATCTCAGCCCAGAGAGCTACTGCTGCCATCAATGCAATGAAGACAAGCGATGCCGTTCTTGGTGTTGGAGCTAGGCTGCCCTCAAACACGCTTCTCAGAGCTTTCCAAGCCCGGAGTGGAAGTATGCCAATCGAAGCAAGGCCAACGAAGCCAAACACGTAAATCAAAGCAGTGAAAAACCATGCACTCATGGACCGCTCCTGAACTCGCGTACCAGATCTCCAGGGAAGCAAGCTCCTGCTTCCACGTACGGGGCTAAGGCTGCCGGCTCAGTGCACTCGAAGACATGATGCGCATCCGAAGATTTCTACGGAGGGAGATCCATGGCCTTTTCTTGATGATGTCCCCCACTTCCACCTGAGACATTTCCTTGCAAGTTGGCTCCGCCTTTTCGGCCGCCCCCGAACGCACGCATCGGAGGCTGTTGGTTTGCCCTATTTGCAGCTAACAAGCAAGTTTTCCATCTTCAAAACCTGCTCAACTGGCCCCAGATCGGGCGCCATGAACATCACATACATCGGCCCCTCCCTGTCACCCCGCTCATTGGCGAACAGCACTTTGTCCTGCTCATCGCTTGTCTCCCTGCCCAGCAGCTTGAACCCACCTCTTGCCGCCACGCCCGTCTTGATAACCCGGTGAGAGAAGCTTGGGTGACCGCCAATAAAGACATCAACAGTCAACCCTTCTGCCTTCAACTCACCCATATCGAAGTCCGGGCCAGGCGCGGCAGGCAGGAAAGAAGTAGTGAGCGGAAGGTTTGCACAAACACGATAGCGCTCGCTGAGGGTAGTGACGCTTTGATCAGCGTGGCACCCAGAAAGAACCGCCAACGCTAGCGCAACAAAGCACCTGGTTGAGTCCACAATCTGTAATCTCCTCGTTGACTGCCTTCGAAGTATTTCTGATTTTCTGCTCACTGACGGGAGCAGTGAAGTCACACTCCAGGACCATATTCACTCACGTTAAGCACGTACAGCAATTTTTCCGATGTCCGCCTACCTGCCAGCCATAGGTTCTCTTGGCCCCCTCAGACCCTGGCAGGGTCATAATCCCCCCATGTCCATCGAACTCCGCCACCTGCGCTACTTCCTGGCCGTCGCCGAGACGCTGCACTTCGGCCGCGCGGCCGAGCGGCTGGGGATGTCGCAGCCGCCGCTCAGCCAGCAGATCCGCCAGCTGGAAACACTGCTCGGCGCGCGGTTGTTCCTGCGCGCGAACCGCCGCGTGGAACTCACCGATGCCGGGCGCGTACTGCAGGAACAGGCGCGCGAGGTGCTGGCGCGGGTGGATACCGCGATCGATCTGACCCAGCGCGCGCAGCGCGGGGAAACCGGTGAGCTGCGCATCGGGCTGACCCGGGCGACGCCGCTGTCCACGCAGATTCCGCGTGCGATCTTCGCCTACCGCCAGCAGTTTCCGCAGGTGCAGTTGACGCTGCGCGAGATGAACACCCTGCAGCAGATCGATGCGCTGATGGCCGGCGAGCTGGATGTCGGGTTGATCCGCAAACGTGCCCTGCCCGCGCCGCTGATGTCACGCAAACTGTTCAGTGATCCACTCGCGCTGGTGGTGCACGATCAGCATCCGCTGGTGCGTGAGTTGCCGGCCGATGCGGCGGTGGCGCTGCGGCTGTTCGCGCATGAGCCGTTCGTCGGGTTCCTGCGCGAGGTCGGTGCGGGCATCCACGATCACTTCATCGCACTGTGCCGGGGCGCCGGCTTCACGCCGCGCATCGTGCAGGAAGCGGGGGAAGCCTCGACGCTGATCAGCCTGGCGGCCTCAGGCCTGGGCGTGACGGTGCTGCCTGCCTCCTGCAGCCATATCCAGGTGGACGGTGCGCGCTTCGTCGCACTCAGTGATCGTGCCGCCAGTTCGGAAGTACACGTGGCCTGCCGACGCGGTGCGGCGTCGCCGCTGATCGGTCACTTCACCCGGCTGCTGCAGGGTGTCAGCGGCTGAGCGCGAGCGCGGCGGCCGGTTGCACGCGCTGGCCCAGGCGCCGGGCGATCACGCCACCGGCCACGGTCAGTACGCCCACGAAGCCGCACACGCCCAGCCAGTCCCAGCGGGTGTAGAACACGCCGCCGAGCACGCCGGCCACGCTGGAACCCAGGTAGTAGGCGAACAGGTACAGCGCGGACGCTTCGGCACGCATCGCACCGGCGCGGCTGCCGACCCAGCTGCTGGCCACCGAGTGGCCGCCGAAGAAGCCGAAGGTCACCAAGGCGATACCGGCGGCCATGCAGCCCAGCCATGGCATCGCCAGCAGCACGATTCCCAGCGCGATCAGCCCGTAGCAGATCGCCAGCACGCGGCTGCGGCCATGGCGATTGGCCTGCTGCCCCATCCAGGCCGAGCTGAAGGTGCCGACCAGATACACGCTGAAGATCAGCCCGACCACGGTCTGGCTGAGGCCATACGGCGGCGCCAGCAGGTGGAAGCCGAGATAGTTGTAGAGGGTGACGAACACGCCCATCAGCACGAAGGCGGTAGCGAACAGCCACGGCAGACCGGGGTCGCCGAACAGGCTGCGCCAGCGCGCGGGCAGTTCTCGCAGGCCACCACGGCGGCTCTGGAAGTGGCGCGAGGGCGGCAGCTGGATCCACAGCAGCACGGTGCTGAGCAGCGCGATCAGCGAGACCACGCCGATGCCCCAGCGCCAGCCCCAATGGTCGGCGACGATGCCTGCGATGAGGCGGCCGCTCATGCCGCCGATCGCGTTGCCGCCGATGTACAGGCCCATCGCCAGGCCCAGCGCGCGGCTGTCCATTTCCTCGGCGAGGTAGGTCATGCCCACCGCCGGTACGCCACTGAGCGCAATGCCGAGCAGCGTGCGCAGCACCAGCAACGTGGTCCAGTCATCCACCATCGCGGTGGCCACAGACAACACGCTGGACGCCAGCAGCGCCGCGACCATGACGCTGCGGCGCCCGACGCGGTCGGAGATCAATCCCGCGATCAGCATGGAGACCGCCAGCAGACCGGTGGTCAGTGACAGGGTCAGCGCACTGTTGGCCGCGGAGACGCCGAAGTGGCGACTGAATTCCGGTAGCAACGGCTGCACCGTGTAGAGCAGCCCGAAGGTGGAGAAGCCGGCCAGGAACAGCGCGGCCGCCGTGCGCCGGAAGGCCGGGGTGCCCTGCTGGATCTGGTCGCCGGCCGCCACTGCGCTGGTGGTAGCCGGAGGGCTGCGGTCCGGGACCGCTGCGGTGTCGCCATTCATGCCGGTAGGGCCCGCGTAGACGGGCCGGAGCGAGGAGTCAGCGCTCAGGATAGGCAGCGCCGACAGGTCGATCCATAACCTGATAGGTCTTGATCAAGACGTTGCAGATATCGATTCAGTTCGCGGGCGAGATTACAGCGCCTGCCAGGTCAGGCCTTCACCGCGCCGGTAGTAGACATGCGAGGCCTTGCCGTACAGCGCGCTGGCCTGGACCAGGCCGAAGAAGCGGCCGTCGGCACTGTTGCCGCGGTGGTCGCCGAGCATCAGCACCTGCCCGGCCGGCACGGTCAGGCCGGTGATGTCCGGACCGCCGCCCTGACCCAGATCGAGCTGGGCCAGATGCTGACCGAAGTCTTCGATCTCACCCACGCCGGCCTGGGCCAGCGGATGGCCGTTGATGCTCAGGTGACCGTCGTGCAGCTCGACCCGATCCCCGCCAACGGCCGCGATGCGCTTGATCAGCCGGGTGCCGTCCTGCGGTGAATCGAAGATCGCCACGTCACCGCGCTGCGGCTGGCCGGTGTGCAGCAGCTCCACCGAGGTGAACGGCAGGCGCACGCCATAGGCGCGCATGTCCACCACCACCCGGTCGCCCGGCATCAGCGTGTGCTGCATCGAGCCGCTGGGCACCTGGTAGTGGTTGGCCAGGGTGTCGCGCGCCGCGGCAAGCAGGCCGAGCATCACCAGCAGCGGCAGGGCCTCCTTCTTCAGCCAGCGCAGCAGGCGGTGGTCGGCGGGGGCAGAGGCGGCGGGGATGTCCATACGGGCGCTCCAGGGAGGGTGTGGCTGTGACCGGGCAGGCGATGGGCAAGTTCCCTGCCCGGGCCTGAAAAAGCTACGCAATGTTTACGCCGGCCCGGCCCGGTCGGCATCGCGGTTTTACGGGCCGCGGCCGCATCGTGGCGACACCGCGCCGAAGGGCGCTTCGAAGAGACGTTCCATGACCATCCTGCTGATCCGGCATACACCGTCGAACGCCGTGCCGGACGCGTCGCCGCTGCCTGCGCGGGTCGCCGGGCACCGCCTGGCCTGCCGCGACTGCGACTCCCTGCCGGCGCTGGTGCGCTGCCTGCAGCGTGCCCAGCGCAGCCGTCCGGCGCTGGTCCTGATCGCCACCGCGGCGGTCGATGCACCGCAGTGGGCGCGCTACGGCCAGGCGCTGCGCACCGCGCTGGAGGACCTGCCGGCGCCATACATCGAGATGGCCAGCAACGATGATGACGCGCTGGACGAGCACCTGCATCCGCAGCATGCCCCGGCCGCGCGGGTGGTGTGCAGCAGCGGCCGCCAGGATGCGTGTCGCCTGTCGCTGGCGATCGCCGCCCATCGCCTGCAGGCCGTGGAGGGCTGAGCCATGTCGATCTTCATCATCCGGGGGCCGGAAGCGGCCGGGCAGCTGATCCGTACCGCCCAGCCGTTGCCGGCGCTGGTCCTGAAATCCCTGGTGCATCGTGCGATCGATGCGGGCACCACGGTGGCGATCCGCGCCTGCGGCTCGGAGCAGGAGCTGCTGGATGCGCTGCGCGTGGCCGATCACAGCCGCGGCGAAGTCACCCTGCTCGATCCCGGTGCGTGCGTGGACAGCGCGCGCCTGCAGCGCCTGCTGCCGCATCTGCACAACGCCTACGTGGAAGTGCACGACGACGATGCGCGCGCTCCGGAGGCGTGCCTGCCGGCGGATGTGGGCCAGCGCATCGGCGTGGCGCGCGGCTACTGCGCGCAGAGTTACATGCACGCGCTGGAGATCGCGCTGGATCACCTGGGGTGCAGTGAGATCGCCGAGGGCGTGCACGTGGGGACGTGATGCGCCGGGTCGCTGGGGCGGCAATCCAAAGAAAAACGGCAGGGTTTCCCCTGCCGTTTTCGTTTCAACGTGTACCAGTGGCAGGCGTACCGACCAACGGTCGGTACCTACCGGGATGCCGCGATTACTTCAGGCCACGATTGACCAGCAGCGGCTCCACCGACGGGTCCTTGCCGCGGAACTCGCGGTACAGATCGGCCAGCTCCACGCTGTTGCCGCGCGAGAGGATCTTGTCGCGGAACACCTGGCCGTTCTCCGGGGTCAGGCCGCCGTTCTCCTTGAACCACTCGAAGGCGTCATGGTCCAGCACTTCGGCCCAGAAGTAGGCGTAATAGCCGGACGAATAGCCGCCGCCCCAGATGTGATCGAAGTAGCTGGTGCGGTAGCGCGGCGGCACCTGCGGCAGGTCGACCTTGAACTTCTTCAGCGCGGCCGCTTCAAACGGGGCCACGTCCTGCAGCTTGGCGTCGGCCGGCTGGGTGTGCCAGGCCAGGTCGAGCAGGGCCGCCGAGAGGTACTCGGTGGTCGCATAGCCCTGGTTGAAGGTGCGCGCCTTGAGGATCTTGTCGACCAGCGCCTGCGGCATCGGCTCGCCGGTCTTGTAGTTCTTGGCGTAGTTGGCGAAGACCTTCGGGTCCAGCGCCCAATGCTCGTTGAACTGCGAGGGGAACTCGACGAAGTCACGCGAGGTGCTGGTACCGGCGATGGACGGGTACTTCACCTTCGAGAACATGCCGTGCAGCGCATGGCCGAACTCATGGAACATCGTGGTCACGTCATCGAAGCTCAGCAGCGCGGGCTGGCCGGCGGCGGGCTTGGTGAAGTTGCACACGTTGTAGACCACCGGCTTGGCACCGGTCAGGCCGTCCTGTTCGACGAACACGTCCATCCAGGCGCCACCGGACTTGCTGTCACGCTTGAAGTAGTCGGTGTAGAACAGGGCCAGCGAGGTGCCGTCCTTGTCGAACACTTCGTAGACCTTCATGTCCGGGTGGTAGGTCGGAATGTCGGTACGCGGCTTGAAGGTGATGCCGTACAGCTGCGTGGCGGCGTAGAAGACGCCGTTCTGCAGCACGTTGTCCATCTCGAAGTACGGCTTGATCTGCGATTCGTCCAGGTCGTACTGGGCCTTGCGCACCTGTTCGGCGTAGAAATCCCAATCCGATGCGGCCAGCTTGAAACCGCCCTTCTGTGCGTCGATCACCTTCTGCATTTCGCTGATCTCGCCACGCGCCTTGGCGGTCGCGGCCGGCACGGTGTCGGTCAGCAGCTTGAGCGCGGCGGCCGGGGTCTTGGCCATCTGGTCGGCCAGGCTGTAGGCGGCGTAATTCTCGAAGCCGAGCAGCTTGGCCTTCTGCGCGCGCAGCTGGGCCAGGCGCTGGATCGTCTCGCGGGTATCGTTGGCGTCGCCCTTTTCGGCACGGGTTTCCGAGGCCTTGAGCACGGCGGCGCGCTGCTCGCGGTCGCTCAGCGAGCCGAGCACCGGCTGCTGGGTGGTGTTCTGCAGCGGCAGCAGGTACTTGCCCTCGAGGTTGCGGGCCTTGGCATCGGCGGCGGCGGTGTTGATCGCATCCTCGTCCAGGCCGGCCAGCTTGGCCTTGTCATCGACGACCACGGCGCCGGCAGCGGTCGCGGCCACCAGACGGGTGTGGAACTGCGTGGCCAGCGTGGTTTCTTCCACGTTGAGCTTGCGCAGCGAGGCCTTGTCGGCATCGTTCAACTGCGCGCCGGCGCGCACGAACTCCTGGTAGTCACGCTCGACCAGGCGCTTCTGCACCGGGTCCAGGCCCAGCGCGTCGCGCTGGTCGTAGATGGTCTTGATGCGGGCGAACAGCTTCGGGTCGAGGTTGATCTCGTCCTGGTGCTCGGCCAGCTTCGGGGCGACTTCTTCCTGCACCTTCTGGCGTGCATCGTTGGTGTCGGCCTGGACCAGGCCAAAGAAGATGCGCGACACCCGGGTCAGGGTCTCGCCGCTGCGCTCCAGCGCTTCGATGGTGTTGTCGAAGGTGGCCGGCTCGGGGTTGTCGGCGATCTTGCGGACTTCGGCCAGGTGCTGCTTCATGCCTTCGTTGAAGGCCGGCAGGTAGTCACTGTCCTTGATCTTGTCGAACGGCGGCGCCTGGAACGGCAGCGTGCTGGCGCTCAACAGGGGGTTGGCGGACGCATCGGCCGGCTGCTGGGTCGGGGCGGGCTGGGTATCGGTCACGGGGGTGGACTCCTTGCCGGAACAGGCCGCCAGCGCCAGGCTGATGGCAGCGGCCAAAACTACGGTACGCGACATGAAACGGGCTCCTTGGATGAGGGCGCGGGACGGAAAATCCCGCAGCCGGTCACCCTACTCCCAAAGCCCGCAGGCGGCATGTGCCGGACGTGGCGCGTGGCTGTGCGGGCCGTGGGGGCTACCCCATGCGGCCCGCCCGGCGGCGCTCAGACGGTGCCGCGGGTCTTGCCCTGCCAGGGGCGGTAGTACTCGCGGATGGCGGCCATGTCGGCCACGTCGTTGCCGGTGGGATGGAACAGCGGGCCGATGCCGATGGTCTTTTCCGGGTAGTGGAAATAGGCGGCCAGCACCGGCACATCGGCCATGCGCGCGATCTTGAGGAAGCCGGCCTTCCAGTGCTGCACCGCCTTGCGCGTGCCCTCCGGGGTGATCGCATACCACAGGCGGTCCGAGCCACGGATCAGGCTGACCGCCTGCTCCACGGTGCCCTGCGGCGAGCTGCGGTCCAGCGGGATGACGCCGAGCCTGCGCAGCAGCGGGCCCAGTGGCCACCAGAACAGCGAGGCCTTGCCCAGCACCTTGACCTGCATGCCCAGCGCGATCTTCGCCGCCATGCCCCAGAAGCCGTCCCAGTTGGAGGAATGCGGGGCGATGATGAAGACCAGCTTGGGTACGTCCGGCAGGGTGCCGGTCACTTTCCAGCCGCCCAGGCGCAACGTGCAGCGGGCCAGCCAGCGGAGGAAGCGGTTCGGTTTGACCTGCGGCATGTTCGGCGGAACCACCGGCAGCAACGGACTTCGGTTGTTCAAGCAATCACTCCCAATTGCGTGTGGTGCGCCCGCGCTTGATCTGCGCGCGCCCCTTTTTGGCGTCCAGACGACGCAGTTTCGACCCATGGGTCGGCTTGGCGGCCACGCGTGCCTTGGGCACGCTCAGCCCCGCCTGGATGAAGGCGGCCAGTCGATCGCGCGCGTCCTCGCGGTTACGGTCCTGGGTACGGAAACGCTGTGCATCGATGACCAGCACGCCTTCGCCGGTCATGCGCCGGTCGCGGCGGGCCAGCAGGCGCGCACGCAACGGCTCGGGCAACGAAGGCGAGCCGGCCACGTCGAAGCGCAGTTCGACGGCGGTGGAGACCTTGTTGACGTTCTGGCCACCGGCGCCGCTGGCGCGCACGAACCGCTCGACGAGTTCCGTATCCGGAATCGTCAGGTGCGCGCTGATGGTGACTGGCCCGTTGCCCATGGGCGGCATTGTAAGGGGAGGACCCGCCGGCCGGGTGACTGCAACGTGCGTGGATGTCGCCGATAACGTCCTCAAATACGGCCTGATGACGTCATCGCAGGTATTCTCCGGTGTCCCGCAACGCAGGATGCTCCGCAATGTTCCCGATCCGCCCGATGGCCCGCCGTGGCCTGATCCGCATGACATTCGCCCTGGCGCTGGGCCTGGGCGCGATCGCGCCGGCCGTGGCTGCGCCCCCGTCGGATGCCGACATCAACCGCCTGCTGGCCGCCTCGCGCGCGCAGAGCATGCTCGATACGATGCTGCCGCAGATCGAGGCGATGCAGCGCCAGCAGTTCCAGCAGGTGGCCCAGCAGCGTCAGCTGGATGCGACACAGCAGGCGCAGCTGCAGCGGATCGAGCAGCGGACCAGCCAGACAGTGCGCCAGGCGCTGTCCTGGAAGGAGCTGCGGCCGATGTATGTGGATCTGTACAAGCAGACCTTCAGCAAGGAGGACGTGCTGGCGATGGCGGAGTTCTATGAGAGCTCGGCCGGGCAGAGCCTGTTGGACAAGACGCCGGCGCTGATGCAGAACGTGATGGTGGCGATCCAGGCCAAGATGCAGCCACTGTTCGTGGATCTGCAGAAGGACCTGGAGGCGATCGTGAATGAGCCAACACCAGCAAAAAAGTAGAGCCGACCGTTGGTCGGCTGTCGCGAGGCGTGCGGCGTGCGCCGTCAGCCCAATTCCCAGCCAAACAGATCCATGGCCTTGCGGAACTCGCCGTCCACCGGCGCGCTGATGTCCATCGGCGTGCCGTCCGGGTGCGGGAAGCGCAGGCGCTCGGCGTGCAGGAGCATGCGGTGGATGCCCTGCATGCGGAAGCTGCGGTTGTGGCGGCCATCGCCGTGGCTGGTGTCGCCGATCAGGTGATGCGAGAGGTGCTTGAGGTGGCGGCGGATCTGGCGGAAGCGGCCGGTCTGCGGCTGGCAACGCAGCAGGGCGTAGCGTGAGGTCTCGAACCCGCCCATCGGAATGGCGATCTCGCCCGCGGCGACGCGCTGGAAGTGGGTGATCGCCTGCTTCTTGACCGGCTTGCCGGGGCCGCCATCGAGGTCGTGATCCACGGTGAAGGCATCTTCGGCCGGCCAACCGCGGCAGATCGCCAGGTAATCCTTGGTGACGTCGCCGCCCATCAGCGATTTGCCCAGCACGCTGGCGCTTTCGCGATCAAAGGCCAGCAGCAGGCAGCCGCTGGTGGCGCGGTCCAGGCGGTGGACGAGGAAGATCGGCTTGCCGAGCTGCTCGCGCAGGCGGTCGGCGAGGAAGTCGTCTTCGCCCCGGGCGAGCTTGCTGTCGTGGACCATCAACCCTGCGGGCTTGTTGACCACGGCGAGCTGGTCGTCCAGGTGCAGCAGCTGCAGGGGGGCCACTGCGGCCGCAGGAAGGGTTGCGATGTCGGTATCGATGTCGTTCACCGACCGATTATCCCCGCCCGCTGCAGGCAGCGCCAACAAATGCGATTCAGGCGACGTCGCGTACCGCGATCAGTTCGCCGTTGCCGATCGGCACCCGCACGCAGTGGAACTGCGGATCGCGGCGCACCTGCCCCTCGAAGGCAGCCATCTGGTCGGCATGCGACACGGCGTTGTCGACCACCAGCAGGCCACCATGACGCAGCACACGACGCAGGTCCGGCCACCAGCCCAGGTACTGGCTGCGTTCGGAATCCAGGAACAGCAGGTCGACGCTGGCCTCGGCCGCAGCGCGCAGCCACGCACCGGCATCGATGTGGACCAGCTCGATCCGCTCGGCCAAGCCGCTGCGGGCGAAGGTGGCTGTCGCCAGGGCGATCTTGTCGGCGGCGTACTCCAGCGTGGTGACCCGCCCGCCGATGGCAGCGCATGCTTCGGCCAACCACAACGTGGAATAGCCGTTGGAGGTGCCGACCTCCAACACTCGCCGCGCGGCGGTGGCACGCACCAGCACGCCGAGTAGTTCGCCGGTATCCGGGGTGATATTGAGCATGCGCTGGGCACGCTCGGGATGGGTGGCGTCGTTGTCGGCGCCGAAGCGGGCCAGTTCGTCCTTGAGCGCCTGCAGCGTCATCTCAGCGGCGCCACCAGGCACTGGCCAGCGAGAACACGCCCGCCGCGCCGGTCACCCAGCTCCACACCGGCGCATCGCCGAAGTACCAGCCCCCCGGCTGCAGGCCATACAGCACTGCGGCGACGATCATCAGGCCGACGCCGGCGATCGCGGCCACCGCGCGCTTCTGCAGCTTCTGCACGCTGACATTCAGCGCGGCCAGATCGCGCGAGCGCATCGACAGTTCGTGATCACCTTCCACCTGCTGGCGCAGCCAGGCGTGGACCAGGCGCGGCATGTCCGGGGTATGCGTCATGATTTCAGGCAGGCGCTTGCGCACTTCCTTGAGTACGCGGCGTGGGCTGTAACGCTCGCGCAGGATGCGTTCCAGCACCGGCCGCGCGACCGCCCAGATATCCAGTTCCGGATCGAGCTGACGGCCAACCCCTTCGATGTTGAGCAACGTCTTCTGCAGCAGGATCAGCTGCGGCTGCAACGTGAGCTCATAACGCTGGGCGACGCGGAACAGCTTGATCAGCACCTCGGCCAGCGAGATCTGCGACAGCGGGCGGGTGAAATAGGGCTCGCACACCGAACGCGCAGCCGCTTCGAGCTCATCGATGCGCACGTTGTTGGGCATCCAGCCGGCTTCGACATGCAGCGCGGCCATGCGCCGGTAGTCCTTGTTGAAGATGGCCATGAAGTTCTCGGCCAGGTAGTACTGATCTTCTTCGGAGAGCTGGCCCATGATGCCGAAATCCAGCGCGATGAAGCGCGGGTTGTCGCGGCGTGCCGGATCGGTGTCGACCCAGATGTTGCCGGCGTGCGCATCGGCGTGGAAGAAGTTGTCGCGGAACACCTGGGTGTAGAACACCCGCACGCCCTTGGCGGCCAGCGCCTTGCGGTCGATGCCGGCCTTGTCCAGCGCGACGATGTCGTCCGACGGAATGCCCCACACGCGTTCCAGGGTCAGCGCGCGCTCGGCGGTATGGCTCCAGATCACCTCGGGCACATACAGATCGTCCGAATCCATCCAGAACCGGCGCAGCACGCTGGCATTGGCGCCTTCGCGCTGCAGATCCAGTTCGGCGGCCAGGGTGTTTTCGACCTCGGCGACCACTTCGCGCGGGCGGATCTTGTCGGCGCGCGGGTGCGCGCGTTCGATCAGCGCCGCAGCGGACTTGAGCAGCGCGATGTCCGCATCGATCTGCTTTTCGATGTCCGGGCGCAGCACCTTGACCACCACCTGGCGGCCATCGGCCAGCATGGCCGCGTGCACCTGGGCGATCGAGGCCGAGGCCAGCGGCTGCAGATCGAAGCTGGCGAAGGCTTCGCTGACCGGGCGGCCAAGCGCACGCTCGACGATGGCCTGGGCGGTGGCGCCATCGAACGGTTTGACCCGGTCCTGCAGCAGGGTCAGCTCGTTGGCGACGTCGGCCGGGATCAGGTCACGGCGGGTGGAGAGGATCTGGCCGAACTTGACGAAGATCGGGCCCAGGTCCTGCAGCGCCAGGCGCAGGCGCGCACCGCGCGACTGTGCGGCGATGTCGGCAGAGGCGCGCGGCACGAACGGCTTGGCCAGGCGCAGCCAGCGTTCGGCCGGGGTGCCCTGGAGCAGATCGTCGAGGCGGTAACGCAGGATGATGCGGCCGATGCGGCTGGCCCGGAAGATCGCCTTCATGCGCCCACCTGCCGCAGGCGCTGGACGCGCACGGCCATGCGTTCAACGTCGTCGCGCATCACGTCCACATCGTCGTGGAAGGCATCCAGTTCTGCTCGGGGTACCACGTCGCGCGACTCCTCGGTGACAAATTCAGCGGCGCTGTGCGCCAGGTCGGACGCGCCGCGGCGGGCGTGCTGCAGGGCCGAGCGCAGGGCGTTGGCGATCTGCACGCCCATCACCTCGCCGAACACGCGCACGAACGGCTGCTGCCAGTCCGGATCGAAACGGGTCGCCAGCTGCTGCAGGCGGCGGGCCAGCTCGGCATCGCCGGACACCTTGACCCGCCCGGCCGGGGCCTCACCGCCACGGCGGGCATTGGCCAGGAACGGCAGCTGGGCCAGCACCCCGCCCAGCGTGCTGCGCACGGCCAGGTCCGGCTCCTGCTGCGGATCGACCGGGCCGACCGTGAGCCGCTCACCGTCCACCCCGATCCGCATCGCCAGCGCGGGCGATTCCAGGGTCAGGGCGATGTGGCGGCCATCCAGCGCGGCCAGCGCGCTGCGGGTGTCCGGGTCCAGCGCCAGCGCGCGGTTGAGCGTGAGCTGCAGCGCATTGCCAGCCAGCGGCTTGAGGGAAGAGAGCAGGGAACGGGCCATCACCGCATTCTACCGTGTGCCCTTGAACGGCGGGCGTGCGCAGGCATCACGCGCCGCCACGCGGGCGGTGCCCGCCGCGTCGACACCGCACCCGCATTTTCCCGGGCGCCGACTCGGTTCATGCTATGGCTCCCCAACACAGCGACAGGAGCGGCAACAGGCATGGGCAAGACCCGGGTAGGCATCATCTTCGGTGGCCGTTCGGCCGAGCACGAGGTCTCGCTGCAATCGGCGAAGAACATTCTCGATGCGCTGGACAAGGACCGGTTCGAGGTCAGCCTGATCGGGATCGACAAGCAGGGCCAGTGGCATGTCAGCGACCCGCGCGACTTCCTGCTCAACGCCAGCGACCCGGCACGGATCGCACTGCACCGCTCAGGCAATGCGGTGGCGGTGCGGCCCGGCCTGGAGCGCCAGCAGCTGGTCCCGACCGATCCGGCCACCGCGCTGGAGCAGATCGACGTGGTGTTCCCGATCGTGCACGGCACGCTGGGCGAGGATGGCTCGCTGCAGGGCCTGCTGCGCATGGCCAACCTGCCCTTCGTCGGCTCCGGCGTGCTGGGCTCGGCGGTGGCGATGGACAAGGACGTGGCCAAGCGCCTGCTGCGTGATGCCGGGCTGGCGGTGGCACCGTTCGCCTGCTTCAACCGGGTTACTGCAGCCCGGGCCGATTACACCGCGCTGGTCGCCGAACTGGGCACGCCATTGTTCGTGAAGCCGGCCAACCAGGGTTCCTCGGTGGGCGTGAGCAAAGTGCGCAACGAGGCTGAGTTCCACACCGCGCTCGCGCTGGCGCTGTCGTTCGATCACAAGGCGCTGGTGGAATCAGCGATCACCGGCCGCGAGATCGAGTGCGCCGTGCTCGGCAATGAACACCCCGAGGCCAGCGTCTGTGGCGAGGTGGTCGTGCACGATGATTTCTATTCCTACGACACCAAGTACATCAGCGAAAGCGGTGCGGACATCGTGGTGCCGGCGGCCATCACCGAGGCCGAGCAGTCCCGTATCCGGGAGATCGCCGTGCAGGCCTACCAGGCACTGGATTGTGCCGGCCTGGCCCGCGTGGATGTGTTCCTGACCGCGGCCGGCGAGGTGGTCATCAACGAGATCAACACCCTGCCCGGCTTCACCCGCATCAGCATGTACCCCAAGCTGTGGGCGGCCAGCGGGCTGGATTACACCGCCTTGATCACGCGGTTGCTGGAACTGGCGATGGCCCGGCATGCGTACGAGCGCGACCTGCGCAGTTCCATCGCAACGACGGCCTGATCATCGTTGCCGATGTCAGGCCGTCATGGTTTCCGCAGCGCGTCCCACGCCGGAGAGAGGTGGCGCGGGACGCGCCGGACACTAGGTCCGCTTGCGGAACATCGACACCACCGCCAGGATCAGGAAGACGACGAACAGGATCCAGGCGACGTTGCTGGCGGCGCCGGCAATGCCCGAGAAACCCAGTACCGCCGCGATGATGGCGATGACAAAAAAGATGACGGCGTAATGCAGCATGTCGACCCTCGCGTTGATGCGTGCCGGAGTTGGCGTGGGGCCATGTTCACCAACCTGCGGTGTTCAGGGAGTGATGGATTCCTGTGCGTTCGATGAAGATGCCAGCCGGGCCAGCCCTTCTTCGATGCTGACCCGGGGCACATAGCCGAAGTCGCGGCGCGCCGGTTCCATGCTGTACCAGTGCGGCGTACACAGCTGCTCGGCCAGGAAGCGGGTCATCGGCGGTTCGCCGCGCAGGCGCAGCAGCGGCCACAGCCGCTCGCAGACCGCGCCGATCCGGTAAGCGGTCTTGAAGCTGATCGACCTCGTCACCGGCGGGGCACCGACGGCGGCCAGCAGCTTGTTGAGCAGCTCGCGCATCGGCAGCGGCTCGCCGTTGGAGATGAAGTACGCCTTGCCGGCGCAGGCCGCGCCCGGGGCCAGATGTTCCAGGGCGAGGAAGTGGGCCAGCGCGGCGTTGTCGATGTAGGTGGTATCGACCTTGTTCTGGCCATCGCCGACGAAGCGCAAACGGCCGGCGCGGGCGCGCTCGGCCAGGCGCGGCACCAACTGCTGGTCGCCCGGACCCCAGATCAGCCGGGGGCGCAGCGCGATGGTGGCCAGCTGCGCATCATTGGCCGCCAGCACGCGCTGCTCGGCGATGGCCTTGGTGGCCGCGTACGGCGCCTGGAAGTTCTCGCCATACGGCACTTCGTCCGCGCCCAGGCCCTCGACCGGATGCGTGGCGCGATGGGTCACGCTGGGCGTGGAGGTGTAGACCAGCTTGCCCACGCCGTGCGCCCGGCAGGCGGCAATGACATTGTCGGTGCCGACCACGTTGGCCTGGTGGTAGCTGTCATAGCTGCCCCAGGCACCGGCCTTGGCCCCGTTGTGGAAGACCGCATCGACGCCGGCCACCGCGTGCATTACCGCCTGCGCGTCGGCCAGGTCGCCGCGGATCTGGCCCACGCCCATCGCCTGCAGCGCAGGGTAATGACCGCGGTTGAACGCCAGCACCTGATGACCGCGCTCGATCAGCCCCTTGCACAGGGCCTGGCCGAGGAAGCCGCCGCCACCGGTAACGAGGATCTTCATGCGTGCTGCTCCAGTTGCGCGGTGGCCCAGACCGCGAGCTTCTCGCGGCCGATCTTGGCGTTGTGGCGGATGTCGACCGGGAAGGCCGGGTGCGGCAGGAAATGCTCGATGCGCGCGGTATGTGCGTGTGCCGCCGCTTCCCGGCGCAGGCGCTCGACCCGGGCGGGCGAATCGACGGTGCCGGGCTGCAGTTCGTAGCACAGCACAGGCTGCTGCCGGCCTGGCGCACCCACGCCGACCAGCGCGGTGCGGGCGATGCCATCGAGCGCGTTGAACACCGGCTCGACCTGCTCGGTATACAGCGGCCCCTGCGCGGTTTCCACGCGCTGGGTCTTGCGCCCGCAGAACCACAGCCGCCCCTGCGCATCGAAATAGCCGACATCGCCCATCCGGTGCACGACCCGCGTGCTGCCATCGGTCAGGGTCTCGGTGATCTTCGCCTGCGCGGTCGCCTGCGGGCGATTGAAGTAGCTGTCGGTGGCGGTGGGACCGGCCACGGTGATCTCGCCCACTTCGCCGGTGGCCAGGACGCGGGCCTGCGACCAGCCCGGCAGCGGCGCGTCGTCGATGGCGATGATGCGCACCTGGTTCGGCGCGACCACGCGGCCGACGCAGGTCCCGGCGCCGGCCTCGGTGGCCTGGCGGGTGTTCTCCAGCTCGCGGCCTTCGATCACCGCCACCGGCAGGCACTCGGTGGCGCCGTAGGGGGTCCAGAACTGGGCATCGTCGGGCAGCAGGCGGCGGATGCGTGCGACGACGTCCGGCGGCACCGGGGCGCCGGCCGAGGTCACCCGGCGCACATTGGGCAGCGGCTGGCCGTGATCGGCCAGGACCCGCATCAGCGCCGGCGAGCCGAACAACTGGGTGACGCCGAACCGGTTGATCGCGTCATGCAGCTTGCGCGGATCGGCCTGGGCCGGCCGGGTCGGGTCCATGTCCGGGATCACCGAGGTCAGCCCCAGCGCGGGATCGAACAGGGCGAACGGCGGGAAGGTGGGCAGGTCCACCCCGCCCGGCTCCATCCCGAAGGCGGCGCGCAGCAGCTCGACCTGGCCCACGAAATGACGGTGGCGGTAGACCACGCCCTTGGGCACGCCGGTGGAGCCGCTGGTGAACAGGATCGCCGCGACCTCCTCGCCATCGGTCGGGGCCAGCGCAGGGGCGGCCGTGGCGCCCTGGGCTTCCAGCCGGGCCAGGGTGGTGCCACCCCAGCCCCAACGGCGGCCGACAGTCACCAGCAGGCGTGCAGAGCGGCACCAGCGCAGCGCCAGGCGCGCCACATGGGCCAGGCCGATGCCGATGAAGGCCTCCGGCTGGGCCTCATCCAGGCATTGTTTCAGCGCGCGCTTGTCGATGCCCGGGTCGACCAGCACCGGGACCGCGCCGTTCTTGAACAGCGCGAACATCAGCAGGAAGAACTCCGGCGAGGGCCGCACCATCACCACCGCGCGCACGCCGCGGCCGATGCCGTGGGCCGCCAGGCCGGCCGCCATCGCGTCGCTGCGGGCGTTGAGGGTGCGGTAATCCAGGGTGACGTCATAACGCGCCATGCCGCCAGGCCCGGGCTTGCCGGGGCAGCGGATGGCGATCTGGTCGGGGCGTTCACGGGCCAGCTCGGGCAGGCGCGCGGCGATATTGATGGCGCTGTTCATCCGTTCATTGTCGCCGCTGCAGAAAATTCTTGCGCGCCGGCCGTTGGCGTGGAAAATTCGCGCCCTTCCCTCCTGCTTCCCTGCCGCCCAAGGCCGGTGCCCCATGCCCCATCCCTGCCTCACCTGCGGCGCCTGCTGCACCCAATACCGTGTGGCCTTCCACTGGATGGAATCGGACGAGGTCACCCCCGGCGGCGTCCCGCACGAGCTCACCCAAGTGCTGGACCCGCACCGGCTGTGCATGCGCGGCACCCTGTCCAAGCCGGTCTACTGCGTGGCGCTGGATGCGGAGATCGGGGTGTATTCGCGCTGCAGCATCCACCCCAACCGCCCCAGCGTGTGCCGTGAGGTGGATGCCTCGTGGGAATACGGCAAGGCCAGCCCGCAGTGCGACAAGGCGCGCATCGCGCACGGCATGCCGGCGCTGACCCTGGCGGACTGGCGTTGGCGCGACGAGGCGGACAATGACGATGATCATCCCGATGACAACGGCAATTCGCCGGCGCCGCCGCAGGCACCGATCGCGGCGTGAAGGGGCCCGTCCGGGTTCATGGCCCGGAACGAAGGGCAGCCGACCAACGGTCGGCTCTACCGGGGGTGGGTTCGGACCCCACCCGGTTGATGGGTAGATGACGACCGTGGGTCGTCACGCCGATCAGATCGGGTTCGCATCCAGGAAGGCGCGGATCTTCGGCACCAGCACCTCGTGCTTGTCTTCCAGCACGTAATGGCCGGCATCCTCGAAGGCATGCACCTGCGCCTGCGGCAGCGCGGCCTGGAAGCCCTTCAGGAAGTGATGGTCGAACACGAAGTCGCGCAGGCCCCAGCCGATGAACGCAGGGCGATCGGCGTAGCTGGGCAGGGCTTGGCCGGAACGCTCCAGCAGCGACCAGGCCTTGTCGGCCGGTGACAGCGGGATGTCCTGCATGAAGCGGATGGTGCTGATGCGGTTGGCGTAGCTGTTGTACGGCGACACGTACGCGCGGCGCACATCGGCCGGCATCTTCCGTTCCACGCCCAGCCACGAGGCACCGGAGGAGAAGGCGTTGAAGGTGCGGATGAGCCACTCGCCGATCTTCCAGTGGCGGCCCAGCGCGATCTGCCACGGCATCTTCTTCGCCGCCGGCATCGGGAAGGCGGCGGTGTTGAGTACCACCAGGCGCTTGACCTGTGCGTGGTGCGACAGCGCCCAGCCAAAGCCGATCATGCCGCCCCAGTCGTGCACGGCCAGGGTCACCGGGCCGGTAATGCCCAGGTGCGCGAGCAGCGCGTCCAGGTCATCCACGCGCGACTGCAGGGTGTACTCGTAGTGCGCATCATCGGGCTTGTCCGACAGGCCCATGCCGATATGGTCCGGCACGATGCAGCGGTACTTGTCCGAGAGGCCGGCCACCAGGGTGCGCCAGTAATAGCTCCACGACGGGTTGCCGTGGACCATTACCACCACCTCGCCATCGCGCGGGCCTTCGTCGAGATAGCTCATCGACAGACCGGGGCGCACCTGGAAGCGGTGCGGATGGGCGGGGTAACCGGGCAGCTGGGGCATTCAATCGCACCTGTGAAAAGGGCCGGCAGAACCGGCCCTCGATGTTCAATTCCGGTGCGGCAGAACCGGCCCCGGAAGAAACGCCGCAGCAGGCTGCGGCGAATGGGTTACCAGACCACTTCGGCCATCGAGCAGTTCAGGCCCGAGCCGATGCCGAGCAGCGCGATGCGATCGCCCTTCTTCAGCTTGCCCAGCTGCTTGAGCTTGCTCAACACGATCGGCACCGAGGCCGGGCCGATGTTGCCGTGCTCGCCGAAGATCGTCATCACCTTCTTCGGGTCGATGCCGAAGTTCTTGATGAAGGCAGCGGTGTGCGGCTGGCTGACCTGGTGGATCACGAACTGGTCCAGTTCCTCCACGGCCCAGCCCAGTGCTTCGCGGGCGGCGACGAAGGTCTTCTGCGCCAGCTTGATGCCTTCGATCAGCAGCATGCGGGTGTCGGTGACCATGCGGTCCAGGTTGCCGCGGCACAGCTGGTTCCACTCGGTCGCCGAGCGGGTCACGCCACCGCGGTAACGCGGGGCATCGGGCACCAGCTCGGTGCGCGCCATGACCATCGCCGCGGCACCGCAGCCCAGGGTCAGGGCGGCCATCTCGTTGCGGAAGTCATCGGCGGTCACGCCCGGCAGGGCCATGCGCTCTAGGGTCTTCTCGTACACCAGGTTGGCGGTTTCACCGTCGACGATCAGCGCGTAGTCGATCTCGCCGCGTTCCAGCATGCGGGCGGCGATATCCATGCCGTTGATGAAGGCCAGGCAGGCATTGGCGACGTCGAAGGTCATGCATTCGTCGCCCACGCCCAGGTTGCCCGAGACGATGCTGGCCGTGGACGGCTCCAGGTAGTCGCGGCTGACCGAGGTGTTGACCAGCAGGCCGATCTTGTCGGCGCCGATCCCGGCGTCTTCCAGTGCTTTGCGGGCGGCCAGCGTGGCGGCGTCGGAGGCCAGCATGTCGGCATCCCACAGGCGGCGGGCGTGGATGCCCGCGATATCGCCGAGCACGTCGGTGCGGATGCCAAGGCGATCCAGCGTCGGCTTCAGCCGTTCGTTGATTTCCTTGGACGTCAGCGTGTGCGGCGCGTCGATGTGCGCCAGGCCGGCGATCGAGACATTCTTGAAGAGCATCAGTTAGCGCCAAGGCTCAGGCGAAGGGGGCGCTATTGTAAGCCGGCACGGCTTTCACCGCACCTTTACGAATTCACGCCCGGGCGTATGGTCCGGGCGCGGGGTGAAGGGTTCAGCGTGGCGGGCACTGGAAGGCCAGGAAACGCTGGCTGCCATCGGCCGGCAGGCCAGACGCCTGCACGGCATTGGCACCGGCACTGGGTGCCTCGTTGCGGGCCAGGGTTTCCAGCTCTTCCTGCACGCGCAGCGGGTTGCGGTTGTAGAAGCCGACCTTGCTCTTCACGGTCACCACCACCTCGCCCTTGCTCTGGCAGCCGCTCGGCGCGGGGCCGGCCGGCAGCACGCGGACCGTCTTGCCGGACGACTCGATCGGCACCCAGGTGCAGGCGGAAACGCTGAGGATCAGGGCGGACAGAAGAAGAATGCGCATGGACAAGGCCTGGCTGGAATACGTAAGGGAGTGTGCGGGAAACAACTGAATCGAGGGTGATCAGGCGCCGGGAGCAAGCCCGGCACCTGAGCTGCTGGCCGGCACGGTGGCCGGCCAGCGGCGGGCGTCAGCGGGCCTTCGGCGCCGGAGCAGCCGGAGCAGCCGGAGCAGCCGGAGCATCGACCACCTTGCCTTCGGCATCGATGACCTGCACCTGGCCAAGGTTGAGCGCACGCACCGGGGCCTCGGTCTGCTTGAGGTCACCCACCACCACCCAGGTCAGCGCGTTGGGGTCCAGCGTGGCCGCGGCCTGCTGCACCTGGGCCGGGGTCATCGCCTCGATCTCGGCCTTGCGCTGGACCACATAGTCGTCCGGGCGCTGGTAGCGCACGATCCCGCTGATGGTGCCCATTACCGCGCTGGCGGTCTCGTAGGCGCCGGGCAGGCTGAGGTTCTGGATGTTGCGGATGCGCGCCACTTCGGCCGGGGTGGCCGGCTTGGCCCCGCTGGCGAACTCAGCGATCTCCTTTTGCATCTCCTGCATCGCCTCGGCGGTCTTGTCGATCTGCACCGGTGCGCGGGCACCCCACGGGCGCTGGCCCAGGGTATTGCTGGCACTGCTGCCGGCACCGTAGGACCAATGCTTCTGCTCGCGCAGGTTCATGTTCAGGCGGGAGGTGAAGTCGCCGCCGAGCACGCCGTTGGCGATATCGAAGCGGGTCGAGCCCGGGTCCTTGGACGAGGGCACCACCTGGCTGGCGAACAGGTTGGCCTGCACTGCGCCCGGCTGATCGATCAGGTACACGCGGGCATGCGCCGGACGGGCGACATCCACGGGGGCCTTGACCTGCGGCGCCGGGCCTTCGGCCTTCCAGTTGCCGAGCTGGCGCTCCAGCAGCGGCACGATTTCCTTCAGCGTGGTGTCACCCACCACGATCAGCGTGCCCTGCTCCGGGCGCAGCCAGTCACGGTGGAAGTCGACCAGGTCTTCGCGGGTCATGGACTGGATGTCCACTTCATTGCCGCTGCCGGTGAACGGGATCGCATACGGATGGCCCGCGCCGTACAGCAGGGTCGGCATCACCCGCATCGCCACCGCGCTGGGGTTGACCTTCTCCTGCTGGATGCCGGCGATCCAGGTGGCCTTGACGCGGTCGATCTCGGTCTGGTCGAAGCGCGGCTGGCGCAGCATGTCCGCATACAGGGCCAGCGACGGGGCCAGGTTTTCCTTCAGCGCGGACAGGTACACGCTGGTGCTGTCCAGCGAGGCGGAGGCATCGAGCTTGGCGCCCAGTGCATCGGCCGCATCGGCGAACGGCAGCGCGCCGAGCTTGCCGGCACCTTCGGTGAGCAGGCCCATGGTGAAGTTGGCCGTGCCGGACTTGCGGCCCTGGTCGGCGGTGAAGCCGCCCGGGAATTCATAGCTGAACTGCACGACCGGGATGTCATGGCGCTCGGCCAGGATCACCTGGGTGCCGTTCTTGAGCGTGGCGCGGTGCAGTTCGGGGAATTTCAGGTCCGGGAAGGTCTTGGTCTGCGGCACGCCGGTGCTGCGGTCGACCTGCTTGGGCAGGGTCGTGAAGCGGGCATCCACGGCGGGCACGGTGAACGGCTTGGGCGTTTCCGACGGCAGTTCGGCCAGGGCAACGCGCGCGCCCGGCTCGACCACGATGGTGTGATCGCCAACGCCCAGCCACTTGGCACCGACATCACGCACCTGCGCGGCGGTGGCCGCATCGATGGTGGCCAGCGACTTGCGGAAGCAGCCCGGGTCACCTTCGTACACGGTGCACTCGGCCAGCGCGTCGGCCTTGCCGCCGAAGCCCCCGATGCGCTCGATGCCGCGGATGAAGCCGGCGCGGAAGGCGGTCTTGCCACGGCTCAGCTCATCGGCGGTCGGACCGTCCTTGGCCAGGCGCTTCACTTCTTCATCGATGATCGCCTCGACCTTGGCCGGATCCACACCCTGCTTGACGCTGGCCATGATCACGAAGTTCGAGCCCAGCTGCGAGCTGTAGGCACCGGCGCTGATGTTGTCGACCAGCTTGTCCTGGTGCAGCAGGCGCTGGTCCAGGCGCGAGGACTTGGCACCGCCAAGGACCTGCGCGAACAGCTGCAGCTGGTCGATGTCGGTGGTGCCGACCTGGGCGACGTTCCAGGCGCGGTAGATGCGCGCCTGCGGCACCTTGTCGGTCATCACTTCGCGCGTGCTCTTTTCGCGCTTGGCCACGTCCACCTTGGGCTGGGCCATGCTCGGGCCGGCCGGGATGTCGCCGAAGTACTTCGCGACCTTTTCCTTCGCGGTGGCCACGTCGATGTCGCCGGCCAGCACCAGCACCGCGTTGTTCGGGCCGTACCAGGTGCGGAACCAGGTCTTCACGTCATCCAGCGAGGCGGCGTTGAGATCGTTCATCGAGCCGATCACGCTGTGGTGATACGGATGGCCGGCCGGATACATCGCGCGGGTCAGCTTTTCCCAGACCTGGCCATACGGCTGGTTCTCGCCCTGGCGCTTCTCGTTCTGGACCACACCGCGCTGTTCGTCGAGCGCGGCCTGGTCGATCGCGCCGAGCAGATGGCCCATGCGGTCGGACTCCATCCACAGCGCCATGTCCAGCGCGGTGGTCGGCACGTTCTCGAAGTAATTGGTGCGGTCGGTATTGGTGGTGCCGTTCTGGCCGGTCACGCCGACCTGCTTGAAGGGCTCGAAATATTCGCCGTCATGGTTCTCGCTGCCCTGGAACATCAGGTGTTCGAACAGGTGCGCGAAACCGGTGCGGCCGGCGGGCTCGTCCTTGCTGCCCACGTGGTACCAGATGTTGACGGCCACGATCGGCGCCTTGCGGTCGGTGTGCACCACCACGCGCAGGCCATTGGGCAGAGTGAACTGCTCGAACGGAATGTCGACCTTGGCCACCGTGGCCGGCTTGGCCAGGACCGGTGCGGGCGCCAGGGAGCCCAGAGCGGCGGAGAGCGCTACGGCCAGCAGCGCGGCACGCGGTCGAAGTTGGACGGTCATTCCGGTTCCTTGGTCATGAAAGTGAAGCCGGATGCTAGCGCGCCGCCCGGGCAAAAGGCATCGGCCAACAGTCATTGGGGGCGAAACGGACAGCCTCGCGGCCTTCCGGCGGACAAGTGTCCGGACAGCGGACACCGCCTTTGCGCAAAAAACCCTTTGAAATCAACGCCTGAAAGTTGGCACGCGACCTGCTTGGTACATGGCAAGGAAGTGATGGATCAAACCGAAACTGACTGGATGCTGAACAGAAACAAGAAAGTTGAAATTGTTCTTGCAAGCCCCGAATCGGTGTACTACCTTACTACCACACCACTGCTCACCAACACTAAACAGGACCTCGCCATGAACACCAAGACGCTCGCCATCGCCATCGCCATCGCCGCCGGCTCCGCATTTGCTTCGTCGGTGCAGGCCGCCCCCGCCATCGTCACCTTCGACACCGTGCAGGTCCGCCCGTCGGCCGACCAGATTGCCCAGGCCGAGGTTGAGCGCACCAGCAGCATCCCGACCCTGGCCGTCGTGGAAGTCCGCCCGACCGCCGGCATGATCGCCGACTACCGCGCCGAACTGACCGCCAACCGCCGCGTCACCACGCTGGCGGCTGTCGAAGTCCGCCCGACCGCCGAACAGCGCCAGGCGCTGGCTGCCGAACAGACCCGTGACCGCGGCTACGTCGCCACCTTCACCGCTGCCGCCACCGCGGTCGCCAACGAGGTGATCATCAACCTGCCGACCCTGCAGGTGCGTCCGTCGGCTGCCGATCTGCAGGCCCTGGCCCTGGAAACCGCCGCTGCCGCCGCCTCGACCCTGATCCGCCAGTAAGCCGTAGCTGCGGTCCCCCGCAGCCACGGCGTACACTTCGCCGATGACTGCCACGCCCACGTTCCATGTCGTCCTGTTCCAACCCGAAATCCCGCCGAACACCGGCAATGTGATCCGCCTCTGCGCCAACACCGGCGCGCGGCTGCACCTGATCGAGCCGCTCGGTTTCGACCTGAGCGACAAGCAGCTCAAGCGCGCCGGCCTGGACTATCACGAATACGCTCGACTGCAGGTCCATCCAGATCTGGAGACCGCCCTGCAGGTGATTGCGCCCAAGCGCCTGTTCGCGCTGAGTACCCGCGGCAGCGTGCGTTACGACACCCAGCAGTTCGAAGATGGCGATGCCTTCCTGTTCGGCCCGGAAACCCGCGGCCTGCCCCAGGACCTGCTCGACAGCCTGCCCCACGGCCGCCGCCTGCGCCTGCCGATGCGCCCGGACAACCGCAGCCTCAACCTGTCCAACACCGTTGCGGTGGTGATGTACGAGGCGTGGCGCCAGAACGGGTTCGCCGGCGGGGAATAAGACGCCGTGCCGACCAACGATCGGCACCTGCCGGCTTAGAACGCATTGATCCCCGTCAGCTCGCGCCCGATCACCAGCTGGTGCACGGTCTCGGTGCCCTCGTAGGTGATCACCGATTCCAGATTGAGCGCATGCCGGATCGCCACGTGTTCGGTCGTGATACCCGCGCCGCCGAGCAGGTCGCGGCACTCGCGCGCGATGTCGATGGCCATACGGCAGTTGTTCCATTTGGCCAGGCTCACCTGCTGTGGCTGCAGCTGGCCGGCATCCTTCAGGCGCCCCAGCTGCAGGGCCAGCAGCTGTGCGGTGGTGATCCGCCGCGCCATGTCGGCCAGCTTGATCTGCGCACTCTGCGTGGCCGCCACCGGCCGGCCGAACAGCACGCGCTGCTTGGTGTACGCCAGGGCTTCATCCAGGCACGCCACCGCGGCACCGATCGGGCCCCAGCTGATGCCGTAGCGCGCCTGGTTCAGGCAGCCCAGTGGCCCCTTCAGGCCCTGCACGTTCGGCAGGCGGTTGCGGTCGGGCACACGCACGTTGTCGAAGAACAGCGCACCGGTCAGCGAGGCCCGCAGGCTCATCTTGTGCTTGATCTCCTGCGTGGTGAACCCGGCCATGCCCTTTTCCAGCACGAAGCCCTGGATGCCATCTTCGGTATGCGCCCAGACGATCGCGATGTCGGCCACCGGCCCACTGGTGATCCACATCTTGCTGCCGTTGATCAGCCAGTCGCCGCCGTCGCGCACCGCGCGGGTCTTCATCGCCGCCGGGTCCGAACCGCCATGCGCTTCGGTCAGGCCGAAGCAGCCGATCACCTTGCCGGTGGCCATGTCCGGCAACCAGCGCAGGCGCTGTTCTTCGCTGCCGTAAGCGTAGATGGGGTACATGCATAGCGAGCTCTGCACCGAGACGAAGCTGCGCAGCCCCGAATCGCCGCGCTCCAGTTCCTGGCAGATCAAGCCATAGCTGACGGCGTTGAGTCCGCCGCCGCCGTACTGCTCGGGCAGGCTGGAGCCCAGCAGACCGAGTGCAGCCACCTCGGGAATCAACTCCTCCGGGAAGCGCCCCTCATCAAACGCATCGCCGATGATCGGCAGCACCCGCGTGTCGGTGAAGCGCGCCACCGTCGCCTGCACCGCGCGTTCCTCCTCGCTGAGCAGCGAACGGATATCGAACAGATCGAACGGATTCAGTGACATGGCATCCCGGCAGGTGGCGGTGGAACAGGCGCCCATTGTGGTCGTTGTGCCGGAATGGGCCAAGGGACAGCGCCACGACGCGGTTGTTGCGCCGCAGCATCCTGGCGGCGAACACGCAGCGACACCGCTGTCATCGTCGGCGATCTAGGCTTAAATGCGCCGTGCCGGTACTCTGGCGCACTGATCCACCGTTTCGCCGTGGTGTGACACGCGCGATTCCCAGGCAACCGCCGCCGTTCAACCCGCGGCACTACCCACGAGTTACGCAGCCCCATGAGCGAAGAAATCAACGTCCTGCCCCCGCGTGAAGTGATGGAATTCGATGTGGTGATCGTCGGTGGCGGCCCCGCTGGCCTGGCCACGGCGATCCGGCTGCGCCAGCGCGCCATCGAGGCCGGCCGCGAGCTGTCGGTCTGCATCCTGGAGAAAGGCTCCGAACCCGGCGCGCACATTCTCTCCGGTGCGGTAATGGATCCGCGGGCACTGAGCGAGCTGTTCCCGGACTGGGCCGCGCGCGGCGCACCGCTGAAGCAGAAAGTCACCCGCGACGAATTCCTGTTCCTCAACGAGACTGGCGCGCGCAGCACGCCCAACGCCTTGTTGCCGGAGTGCTTCCACAACGAAGGCAACTACATCGTCAGCCTCGGCGAGGTCACCCGCTGGCTGGCACAGCAGGCCGAAGCGCTGGAAGTGGCGATCTTCCCCGGTTTCCCGGCCGCCGAAGTGCTGTACAGCGAGGACGGTGCGGTGATCGGCGTGGCCACCGGCGACATGGGCATCGAGAAGAACGGTCAGCCCGGCCCCGCGTTCGAACGCGGCATGGCGCTGCACGCCAAGTACACGATCTTCGCCGAGGGCTCGCGTGGCCACCTCGGCCGCCAGCTGATCGCGCGCTTCCAGCTCGATGCCGGCAAGGATCCGCAGGCCTACGGGATCGGCATCAAGGAGCTGTGGCAGATCGATCCGGCCAAGCACGAACCGGGCCTGGTAGTGCATGCCGCCGGCTGGCCGCTGGACAACGATACCTACGGCGGCGCGTTCCTGTACCACGCCGAAGGCGGCAAGGTCTCGATCGGCTATGTGGTCGGGCTGGACTACAAGAATCCGTGGTTGAGCCCGTTCGAAGAGTTCCAGCGCTTCAAGACCCATCCGGACATCCGCAAACACCTGGAAGGTGGCAAGCGCATCGGCTACGGCGCCCGGGCGATCACCGCCGGCGGCCTGATGTCGCTGCCCAAGACCGTGTTCCCCGGTGGCGCGCTGGTTGGCTGCGAGGCCGGCTACCTCAACGTGAGCCGGATCAAGGGCAGCCATGCCGCGATCAAGACCGGCATGCTCGCCGCCGATGCCGCCTTCGATGCGCTCGCCGCCGACCGCCAGCACGATGAGCTCAGCGCCTACCCGCAGGCGTTCGAAACCAGCTGGCTGCACGCCGAGCTGCAGCAGGCCAAGAATTTCAAGCAGTGGTTCAAGAAGGGCCAGACCGTGGCCACGCTGATGACCGGCATCGAGCAGTGGCTGCTGCCCAAGCTGGGCATCCGCAACCCGCCGTGGACGCTGCGCCACAGCACGCCGGACCACGCCTGCCTGGAGCCGGCGTCGAAGCACGCCAGGATCAACTATCCCAAGCCGGACGGCGTGCTCACCTTCGACCGGCTCAGCTCGGTGTTCCTGAGCAGCACCAACCACGCCGAAGACCAGCCCAGCCACCTGACGCTCAAGGACGCCAGCGTGCCGGTGCGGATCAACCTGGCCGAGTACGCCGGTCCGGAAGCCCGCTACTGCCCGGCCGGCGTGTACGAGTTCGTCGGCAGCGATGGGCACGAGCAGTTGCAGATCAACGCGCAGAACTGCGTGCACTGCAAGACCTGCGACATCAAGGACCCCACCCAGAACATCGTGTGGGTGACCCCGCAGGGCGGCGGCGGCCCGAACTACTCGGGCATGTGATCAGCCCGGCCTGCACCATGGCCCGGGCGTTCCGATCGACGCTGCCGCTGCTGGCCTGCCTGCTGTTGGCCGCGTGTGCACGCGCGCCGCAGACGCCGGAGCAGGCGCATCAGCAGGAGCTGCAGCGCGCGTTCGCGATCTGCGCCGGCTGCCACACGGTCAGCGCCGGCGGCGTGCACCGCTTCGGCCCGAACCTGCACGGGCTGATCGGCCGGCGCGCCGGCAGTGTCGCCGGCTATCCGTATTCCAACGCGATGCGCGATGCCGGGCTGACCTGGAACGAACAGACCCTGGATGCGTTCCTGCGCTCGCCCACGCAGGTGATACCGGGCACCCGCATGGTCAACACCACCGCCGACCCCGAACGCCGGCGGCAGGTGATCGAGTACCTGAAGCAGCAACGCTGATCGCCGTGGCCGCGCTCAGGACGCCTGCAGCTGCACCAGATAGGCGCGCAGCGCCGCATCGAACGCGCTGATCGCGCCAGCGTGCGCCGCCACGCCGTCTTCGTCGACGCTGTCCATCAGGCCGCGCGCCCGGGCCGCCAGCGCGTCCGCACCGAGGGTCGCCAGCCCGCCCACCAGCCGGTGCAGCACATCCACGAGCGCGGGCCCCGCCTGTGCCTCCAGGGCCGCCTGCAGCTGAACCAGATCGTCGGCGGACGCGGTGCACAGGCTCTCGATCAACACCCCGGCGACATGCGCCGAGCCGAACCGGCGCACGAGTGCCGCCCGATCCGGCGGTGCGTCGCTTGCGCCCGGGGCCTGCGCGGCGGCAGAGGCCAGCGGATCTTCATCCGGCAGCCACTGCAGCAGTGCATGGCGCAAGGCGGCCAAGGCCACCGGCTTGGCCAGCAGATCATCCATGCCGGCCTCGCGGCAGCGCTGCAGATCGTCCTCCATGGCACTGGCGGTCAGCGCGATCACCGGCAGCCGCGCGCTGCCGCGATCGCGCTCCTGTTCGCGGATGCGGCGCGTCATGGCATAGCCATCCATGACCGGCATCCGGCAATCGGTGAGGACCAGATCGAAGCGGGTGCGCGCCAGCAGCGCCAGCGCCTGCTCGCCGTTCTCGGCCAGCACGTGGGGCAACCCCAGCTGCTGCATGCGCCAGCCCATCAGCGCCTGGTTGGTGGGATGGTCCTCGACGATCAATACCCGCCGCTGCAGCAGCGCGGCCGGCAAGGGCAGGGTCTGCGCCTGTTCTTCGGCGGCACCCGGCTGCTCCTCGAACGGCACCGTGGGCACGGTCAGCAGCACCTCCACGCGGGTGCCTTCCCCGGGCACGCTGTGCAGCGTCAGCGTGCCGTGCATCATCGCCACCAGGCGCTGGCAGATGCTCAGGCCCAGCCCGGTGCCACCGTACTGCCGGCTCGTGGCCGCGTCGGCCTGCGCGAACGGGGCGAACAAACGTTCGCGCTGTTCGGCCGAGATGCCGATGCCGGTGTCGCGCACGGTCAGGCGCAGCTGCTGCGCACCCTCCGCGTCGGTGTCGAGCACCGTCAGCGCGATGTCGACCTCACCGACGTGAGTGAACTTGATCGCATTGCTGAGCAGGTTGAACGCAATCTGGCGCAGGCGCATGCCATCGGTCAGATGCATGGCCGCAACGTCGTCGTCGATATCGATCCGCAGCTCCAGCCCCTTGGCCATCGCCTGCGGCGCCAGCAGCTGCTGCACGTTGCCGAGCAGCGCGCGCAGCGCGACCGGGTGCGGTTGCAGTGACAGTGCGCCGGCTTCGATCTTGGAGTAGTCCAGCAGGTCGTCGAGAATCTGCCGCAGCATCTGCGCCGAGTCTTCGATCACGCCGATGATGCGGCGCTGCTCGCCATCCAGCGACGTGTGCGAGAGCACCTCCACCATTCCCAGCACACCGGACATCGGCGTGCGGATCTCGTGGCTCATCGTGGCCAGGAATTCGGATTTGGCGGCGGTGGCGCGTTCGGCCGCGGCCTTGGCCAGCGCCAGCGCATCGGCCTGCGCGCGTGCCTCGGTGACATCGACCCAGTAACCGCTCCACAGCAGTGCGCCATCGTCGGCATCGTAGGGCAGCGCGCGCGAACGCACCCAGCGCAACGTGCCGCGCGGGGACGTCCGGAATTCCATGTCCAACGCCGTGAAGTCGCGTGCGGCGCGCTCCATCGCCTGGCGGACACCGGCGCGGTCGCGTTCGTCGATGCGGTCCATCAAGACGCTTTCGTCGGCCATGGCTTCGGCCGAGGTGACGCCGAACAGCGCTTCGGTGTCGCCGGCGATATACGGCAACGACAGCCGCCCGTCGCGCTCGCGTCGCCCCTGGTACACGATGGCCGGCAGGTTGTCGGTGACCTCGGCCAGGCGCTGCTCGGCACGGCGGCGCATCGCCACTTCGTTGCGCAGGCGCCAGTGGCCCCACCCATGCACCAGCAGCGCGGTCAGCAGCACCAGCGCCAGCGGTACCGCCCAGCGCGCGATCCCGCGCCAGTCCAGATCACTGCGGTACTCGGCCGAGAGCCAGTCGCTGCGGATCGCTTCGTGCTCGCGTGCGCTCATGTTGACCAGCATGCGGTCGAAGGTGGTGGCCAACGGGGCGTACTGGCGTTTGACCGCCAGCGAGAGGCGGTCGCTGAACCCCGCCGGCGCGGCGACATGCAGCTGCGCCGGGTAACGCTCACGCACGATCCGATCGACCAGCGCCAGATTGCCGATGTAGGCGTCGGCATCGCCGTGGGCCAGCCGCGCCAGGGCCAGTTCGGCACTGCGCGCCGGCACGATGCGCGCGTTCGGCGCCTGCTGCAGGATGTAGCCACGCAGGCGGTCCGGATCGGTCAGCAGGATGCTGCGCCCGTCCAGATCGCGGATGCCCAGCACGGACGGGCTGCCGCTGGCGGTGACGATCACATTGGGAACGGTGATGAAGGGTTGGCTGAATACCCAATCGTCGCCGAGGTAGGTCGAGTCGTTGGGAATGCCCATGATCGCGTCGACATCACCACGCCGCAGCTGTTCGCGGGTGTCGAACCAGTCATGCGCAGGCACGTGGTTCAAGTGCGCGCCCACATTGCGCAGTAGACGCAGATACTCGGCCGCCACCCCGCTGGGCTGGTTGGCAGCATCGAGGAACGCCAGGGGCGCCGCATTCGGTGCGAACGCCAGCCGCAACGGGGTCGCCAGTACACGCTTCTCGGCATTGCCCAGGATCATCTGCGACTGCACCGACCACTCCGGCGTCTTCAGCCAGCGCCGCTGCAGGCGCTCCCGCTCGGTCTCGGCCAGCGCGCCCAAGCCCGCGTCCAGCGCTTCGGCCAGCGGCTGCTTGGCGTTGGGCACACCGAAGTGCAGGCGTTCGGGCGGCAGGTCGCTGGGGCGCAGCAGCGCGACATCGGTCAGCCGCTGCTCGGCGATCAGCGTCGTCGCCACGTAGGCATTGCCGATGTACACATCCGCTTCGCCCTTGCCAACCATGGCCAGCGCGGCAGTGGTATTGGCGGCGATCACGCGCCGGGCCGCGGGAAAGCGCGCGCGCACTTCCTCGCTGGTGACGAACTCACGCTCGGTGACCACCCGCAGGCCGCGCAGGTCGGGATCGGCCGAGGCCCGGGTATCGCCAGGGCGACCGACCAGGGCCAGTGGCGCATCGGCATAGGGACGCGTGTAGACCATGCAGCGGGTGCGGTCGGCGGTCAGGGTGATGTTCATCACCACGTCGACTTCGCCCCGGCATGCCGCATCCAGCACATCGGTCCAGTCGCGGTACATCCGCACCTTGACCTGCACGCCCAGTTGCTTGGTGAGCAGGCTCAGGTAGTCGTATCCCAGCCCGACCGGTTTGCCGTCGCGCATCGATTCGAACGGCGGCCAGCCGCTGTCGTACATCCCCAGGATGATGGTAGGGTGCCTGCCAAGCCACTCGCTCTGCCGGGGCGACAAGGCCGGCGGCGGGGCGGCGGATACCGACACGCTTGCCGCCATTGCGAGCACGAACAGCACCAGCCAGCGAACGACGTGGACACGCATGCTGCCTGATCTCCGTAGAATGATATCCCCATCCCGGCACGGCCCGACGGCTGCCTTACAGGCAATACTAGTCCATGACCCTGCGCATTATCATTGCCGATGACCATCCGGTCGTACGGATCGGCACCAAGGCCGTGATCGAATCCAGCGGCGTTGGCCAGGTGGTGGCCGAGGCCAGTACCGTGGCCGAGCTGATGTCCGCCCTGTCCGACCACCCCTGCGATGTGCTGGTCACCGATTACTCCATGCCCGGCGGCCAGCAGGCCGATGGCTTTGCGATGATCGCCATGATCCGCCGGCGTTTTCCCGACATGCCCGTGCTGATGCTCAGCGTCTCCAACAACCTGGCGATCCTGCGCATGGTGGTGGCCACCGGTGTGCTCGGCCTGGTCGACAAGACCTCCTCGATGGATGAGCTGCCGCTGGCGATCCAGACCGTGCAGCGCGGCATGCCCTACGTCAGCCAGTCGCTGAAGGAACGCATTGACGCGATCGGCACGAACAGCGTCGAGGAAGGCGAAGCGCGACCGTTGTCGCCACGCGAGGTGGAAGTGCTGCGCCTGCTCGGCAGCGGCATGACGGTCAAAGAGATCGCCATCCATCTGCACAAAAGCGTGAGTACCATCAGCCGCCAGAAAGGCGATGCGATGTTGAAGCTCGGCCTCAAAGGCGACGCCGAGTTGTTCGATTACCTGCGCGACGGCGAACGCTGAGCGCGGCCGTCCGGCAAACGGACCTTGTTCATTACTGCCTGCATCGACGATGCACCGTCATCGTTGCGATGGAGTGCGCGCGTGCTTAGCAGATCGCGTCAGCAAAGTTCCTTGAAATAGCCTTGTATTTATGTACTGCTCAGTTTGATATTCAGGGCTAATTGGGGTGGCTAACGGATAATTCACACCTGTCGCCAGCAGCGATTTCCCCCTCCCTCTGCTGGCGGACAAAACCAAAAAATAAAAAGGTGTCCCCGATGATGAAGACTTCCCTGCTTGCCCTGGGTCTGCTCGCTGCACTGCCGTTCGCTGCGTCGGCAACCGACGGTCTGTCGTACAACTATGTTGAAGGCGGCTACGTGAACACCGATGCCAAGGGCGGCGACGCCGACGGTTGGGCGGTGAAGGGCTCGGTCGCCGTGGCGCCGAACTTCCACGTCTTCGGTGACTACAACGCGCAGGAAACCAAGCGCGGCAGCAATGATGTGGACCAGTGGAAGGTCGGTGTCGGCTACAACTACGGCATCGCCCCGACCACCGATCTGGTCGCCCGCGTTGCTTACCAGAAGTTCGATCCGAAGCACGGTCTGGACTTCAACGGCTACTCGACCGAAGTCGGCGTGCGCAGCGCGTTCACCCCGAACTTCGAAGGCTACGTGATGGCCGGTTACGAGGATTACAGCAAGAAGCACGGCATCAACCCGGACGGCGAGTTCTACGGCCGCGTCGGCGCCCAGGCCAAGCTCAACCAGAACTGGGGCCTGGCCGGCGAAGTGAAGCTGGCCAAGGGCGGCGACAAGGAATGGTTCGTCGGTCCGCGCTTCACCTGGTAATACGCGGTACGCAACACCGCGGTACGTTGTTGGATGGCGCGGTCTCTCTCCCCTGCGCCATGAAGCCCGGCTCACGCCGGGCTTCACTTATATGCAGCACCTGGCGACACCCTCGTCGGTACGCCACGAAACGACCCGGCCCCGTGCCGGGTTGTTTCGTTCTGGCCCTGAAAAAAAAACCCCGGCGTGTGCCGGGGTTTTTGGTGCATCACTTGAACAGCGTGTCCGGATACTCCGGCTTCTGCTCGCGGGCCAACAGCGCACGCAAGCCTTCTTCCGGGGTCTGCTCACCGTGCAGCACGGCGCGGACACGGTCGGAGATGGGCAGGTCGATGCCGTGACGCCGCGCCTGGCGCATCACTTCATCGGCGGTCTGCACCGATTCCACCACCTGACCGATCTCACGCACCGCATCGTTCAACGATTGGCCGCGGCCCAGGGCCAGGCCCAGACGACGGTTGCGCGAGAGATCGCCCGTGCAGGTCAGCACCAGATCGCCCAGCCCCGCCAGACCCATCAGGGTTTCCGGCTTGGCGCCGATCGCCGCGGCGAGCCGCAGCATTTCGTTGAGACCGCGGGTGATCAGGCCGGCGCGGGCGTTGAGGCCCAGCTGCATGCCATCGGCCACGCCGGTGGCTACGGCCAGTACGTTCTTCATCGCACCGCCGAGCTCGGCACCGACCATGTCATCGCCGGTGTAGGCGCGGAACGCCGGGCCGTGCATGGCATCGGCCACCTGCTGGGCGAAGTCCGGCGCGTCACCGTGCACGGTGATCGCGGTCGGCAGGCCCTGGGTGACTTCCTTGGCGAACGACGGACCGGTCACCACCGCCAGCGGCACATCCGGCCCGAGGACCTCACGTGCCACTTCGTGCAGGAACCGGCCCGAACCGGGTTCGAAGCCCTTGGTCGCCCACGCCACGCCGGCATCGGCCGGGCGCAGCGGCGCCAGTGCACGCACGGTTTCACCGAAGGCGTGCGACGGCACCACCACCAGGACCCAGGCGGCGTCCTTGACGGCAGCGGCCAGGTCGGTGGTCGCGCGCAGCGACTCGGGCAGCGGAATGCCCGGCAGATAACGGGTGTTCTCGTGGCGCTGGTCGATGGCTTCGACCATCGCCGCGTCGCGCCCCCACAGCACGGTCGGATGACCGTGCCGCGCGAGCAGGCTCGCCAGGGCGGTGCCCCAGGAGCCGGCGCCGAGAACCGCGATTTTGTCTGCGTGGTTGCTCATCCGTACGACTGCAGCGCCGATCAGGCGTTGCCGGCCGGCTCGGAATCGGCGAGCGAGGTTTCGCCCTGTTCCTGGCGCTGGCGCAGGGTTTCGGCGTACAGGCCTTCGAAGTTGATCGGCTGCAGGAAGAACGGCGGGAAGCCGCCGGCCTGGATCAGCTCGCTCACCAGCGAACGCACGTACGGGAACAGGATGTTCGGGCACTGGGTGCCGAGCAGCACGTCGATCGACTGCGGGTCCAGGCCGACCAGGCCGAACACACCGGCCTGCTGCACTTCGGCCACGTAGGCGGTCTTCTCGCCGGCCTTGCAGGTCAGGGTCACGGCCAGCACGACTTCGAAGGCGCTCTCGCCCAGGCGCTGCACGCGCTGGTTCAGGTTGAGCTGCAGTTCCGGCTGCACGGCGTCATTGAAGACGGCCGGAGCGTTCGGCGATTCGAACGAAACGTCCTTGACGTAGATCTTCTCGACGGTGAACGAGGGACCGGTAGCGGCGTCGACCGGCGCGACGGCGCCGTTGGTGTTCTCTTCGGACATTTCCTGTTGCTCCAAAAATGAATGCTGTAAAAACGGATTGTTACATGCCCTGCGATGGGGGCGCTGTGCGCCGGGCACAAGGCATGCACTGCAATCGGATGGGGATCAGTTGCGGCCCTTGACCAGCGGCAGCTCGGCCTGCTGCCACGCCGGGATGCCACCGTCGAGCACGTTGACCTGGGTGAAACCGGCCTTCTTCAGCGCCTTGGCGGCCGTTTCCGAAGCATTGCCGGTGCGGCACACCAGCACGACGGGGCTCTGCTGGGCCTTGGCGACCAGCTTGTGCTCCGGACCGAACTGGCTCGGCTGCACGTTGCGGCTGCCGGCGATATGGCCCTTCTCGAAATCGCTGCTCGAAGACAGATCGACCACGATGGCGCCACCGGCATTCATCAGCTGGGTCAGTTCGGCCGGCTTGAGCGACTTGAAGCCGCGGAACAGGCGACGGACTTCGGTCACGATGATGGCCACGGTCAGGCCGACCAGGGCCATCGACAACATCGGGTTTCGGCCGGCAAAGGCCAGCAACTCTTCGTAATTCACTAAGATCACGGGTCGATAAGCGGGCGCCGATTGTCGCACATGCGGGCGAATCGGCGTCCAGCCCCGTGTGGGCGGGGGTCAGCGTTCCTGCCAGAGGTCCGGCAGGCCGTTGGCCTGGAGCCAGCGCTTGCCCTCGGCGTCCCAGCGCCAGATCTCCCGGACCCGTACCGTCCGCTCGGACTGGGTGTTGTTGTTGATCACCCGCACCTCGGCGTTGCGTCCGACCCGGCCATCGGGCAGCGGCACGTTGTCGCCGGCGCGATAGCTGGAGATCTTCACCTGCTCGAAGCGGCGCAGTTCCAGGTCGGTCATCGGGTGGGCCCGGGCGTACTCGGGATCCAGGTACGGCAGCGCGTCCTCGACGGTGCCCCAGCGCATGGTGGCGTCGTACTTGACCTGGGTCTCCTCCAACGCCTTGCGCTGCTTCCTGGTGGTCTTCTGCTCGGCGGCCAACGCACTCACGCTGGTCAGCGCGAACAGGGCGATCAGCAGGATCTGAAGCGTACGGCGCATGCGAATTCCCCAATAGGCAAGGCGCCCATCCTACCGCTTGGCGAAGGCCACGAAACGACCGCTGAGCTCGGCCGCCGCCCTGTCGCCCTCGCCCGGCTGGCGGGCGGTGAGACTGATGCGCGCCTTGCCGCGCTGGGCGAAGGTGGCCAGGAAGCTGTCCCAGTCGGTTTCGGCATCGGCCTGGGCCTGCGCGTGCAGATCGCCATAGACCGGGGCCAGGTAGCGGATGTGGCTGTCGGCGACATAGACATCCGCATCGAATCCCGCCAGGCGCAGCCGCAAAGTCACCAGCGCCCACCCGGACAGGGTCAGTGCCGAGGCCAGGCTGCCGCCGAAGGCATTGCCTTTGTCATTGACGTTGGCCGCCAGCGGAGCATGGATGTGCAGGACGCCCTCGCGGTAGTCGTGGACCCGGATCTGCATGGCCGCCACCGGCGGCATGGCATCCAGGACATGCTGCAGCGCGGACAACTGCGCCGGCAGGGAATCGGTTGCGGACATCTGGCTGATCACGTCACATCGAAGGGCTCGCATAATGCCCGCAATGAACACCGAAACGAAAGTCGCGCCCTGGACCCTGATCTCGCTGCGCCCGCGTGGCCAGCATGCGCCGCTGCGGCGTGCCGCCAAGGCGGCGGGCGCGCGCGTCATCGCGCTCTCGCCGTGGGCGTTGCAGGCCCGCGGCGATGCGGCCACCCGCGCCACCCTGGAGGCCGCGCTGGCGGCCGAGCGCGTGGTCTTCAGTAGCCCGGCGGCGGTGCAGGCGGCCGCGCGCCTGGTGAACCTGGCCGCGCCCCACCCGGGTCAGTGGCTTGCGGTCGGTGCGGGCACGGCCGCGGCACTCAACCGCCAGGGCGCGCAGGACATCGCTGCGCCCGCGCGGATGGACAGCGAGAGCCTGCTCGCGTTGCCGGCATTGGCGGACCTGCACGGCCTGCGCGCGGGCCTGGTCACCGCCCCCGGTGGACGCGGGGTGATCGCGCAGACCCTGGCGCAACGCGGTGCCGAGCTGCTGCGCGCCAACGTGTATGCGCGCCAGCCGCTGGCCCTGGCACCGCGCACGCTGCAGCGACTGCGTCGCGCGGCCGGGCCGTGGGTGCTGGCACTGAGCAGCGGCGAGGCACTGGCCCTGTTGCTGGCCCGGCTGCCCGGCGATCTGCAGGCCCCGCTGCGTGCGGCCATCGTGGTCGCCGCCAGCGAGCGGCTGGCCGCGCAGGCGCGCGCCGCTGGCTTCGCGCAGGTACGGGTCGCGGCGGGGCCGCTGCCGGGGCAGCTGGTCGGGGCCGCACACGCCGCGCTCATCCCGCCCGCATCTTCCTGAACAGGCAGCCCGGGCGCTCTTGCAGGCGGCTCGGGCGGCGGGCGATGCTGTGCCCCACGTCGCTCGCCAGCCAAGCGGATTGCCCGGCGCGCGCGACAAGGATGCCCCCCGTATGAACGACCCTGTTTCGCCCCCCTCTCCGAGCCGCCCCCTGCGCTGGATCGTGCCGATCGCGGCGCTGGCCGTGTTGGCCGGTGGCGCTGCCTGGGGCTGGACGCAATGGCAATCGCGACAGGTGCAGGAGCGGCTGCGCGAGGAAAATGCCCAGTTGCAGGTGCAGGGCCTGCTGGACAGCGTGGAGGCACTGCGCCGCGACCAGCGCTCGACCTCTCAGCGCGTGCAGGACGCCGCCGCCACCAACCGCGTGCTGCGCGATGAAATGCTGGGCCTGAGCCAGCGCAATGCGCTGCTCGAAGAGAACCTGGCCAAGCTGGCCGACAGCACCCGCCACGGCGCCCAGGCGCTGCAGCTGGAAGAGGCCGAGCTGTTGTTGAGCCAGGCCGGCCAGCGGCTGGCCTACGCCGACGACGCCGAAGGGGCCAAGCGCCTGTATGCGTTGGCGGCCGCTTCGCTGGACGATGTGCAGGGCAACGAATATCTCAACCTGCGGCAGGCATTGATGCAGGAGCGCAATGCCGTGGATGCGCTCGGGCCCGGCGTGCGCGCGCAGACCCAGGCACGGTTGGCCCGCTTCGCCCAGGCGCTGACCAGCCTGCCTGAGCAGATCGACGCCCCCGCCGACCGCGCGGCCAGCCCGTGGTGGCATCAGGTCCTGGCGCCGTTCGTGACCATCACCCCCACCCGCCTGCAGGGTCCGCTGAGCGAGGCTGACCGCGTGGCCGCGTGGGATTCGCTGCAGCTGGAACTGACCCTGGCCCGGGCAGCGGTGGAGCGTGGCGATCAGCCCGGCTATGTCCAGGCGCTGGACCGCGTCGCGCTGTGGCTGCCGCGGCTGTGGCCGGATTCACCTGCTCTGCGCGAGCAACGTGCTGAACTGCATCAACTGCGCGCCTGCGAGCTGCGTCCATCGCTGCCAGAACTGGGCAGCACCCTGCAGCAACTGCGCTCGATGCGTAACGGGAGATAATCGATGAAGCCGTTTCAATCTCTGGTGGTCCTGCTTCTGGCCGTGGCCTTGGGCGTGATCGCCTCACAATGGCTGGGCACTGAGCAGCTGGGCCAGTTCGGTGAAGTGATCTACCGCTACGGCGGCACCGACTACCGCTCCACCGTGCCGCAGGTCGCCCTGATGGTGCTGGTCGGGCTGCTGGTGCTGTGGCTGCTGTGGAGCCTGCTGGCCTCGCCGTTCCGCGCCTGGGGCCGCTACCGCCGCAAGCAGGGCCGCGCCCGCCTGACCGAAGGCCTGCAGGCCCACGAACAGGGCCACTGGCAGCGCGCCGAAAAGCTGCTGACCAGCGCCGCCGAAGACAAGGAAGTGAGCGCTGTCGCGTTGGTCACCGCCGTGCGCAGTGCGCAGGCGCGCGACGACGATGCGGCGGCCAACCAGTACCTGCAGCGCCTGGCCACCGAAGATGCGACCAGCCATGCCCTGCTGCTTGCCGAGCGCCTGCTGGCGCAGGAGCGCCCGGTGGATGCAATCAACGTGCTGGACGTTGCCGCGATCCAGCCGCTGCCGCCGCGCGGCCTGTGGCTGCGTACCGAAGCGCTGGCCCGTGCCGATCGTGCGCATGAGGCGTATGGCCAGCTGGGCGCGCTGCGCAAGCAGAAGGTGCTGCCGGACGCGGCCGTGGCCGAGCTGGAGATCCGCCTTGCCGCGCAGTCGCTGCTGGAAGCCGGTGACGTCAACGCGCTGGCCGCGCAGTGGGAAGCCACGCCGAAGGCCCTGCGCAGCGATCCGGACGTGGTCTCGGCCTACGCCCTGCGGGCGGTTGCCCTGGACTGGGACGAACCGGCGCTGCTGAACCTGGAGCAGGCGCTGGACACGCGCTGGGATGAATCGGTGGTGACGCTTTACGGCCAGATGCCGGTGGAGAAACTGGCCACGCGCCAGGCCAACCTGCAGCGCTGGTTGACCACCCAGCCTTCCAGCCCCGCATTGCTGCTCGCGCTGGGCCGCATTGCCGCCCGCCAGCGCCAACACACCCTGGCCGAGGATTACCTGCACCGCGCGATCGCCGCCGGCGCCGGCCCGGCCGCGTGGGAAGCATTGGGCGAGCTGTTCCTGGATCGCGGCGAAACCGCCCTGGCCTCGCAGTGCTTCGCCAATGCGCTGCGCCAGCATCGTGGCGATGACAGCGTGGCGCTCGCCCGTGCGTCGACCACCACGCCGCTGGACCCGATCGTGCCCGAGCGCGCCACCATCGAAGAGCAATCGCTGATGGGCGAACCGGCACCGGTGCAGGATCGCCTGCACATGGATCAGGGACGCATCCACGTCGAAGAAGATCGCCTGCACGTGGAGCGGGACGAATTCGGCAACCCGCGGTTGCCGTAAAAGGCGGCGTGGTTCCTGGTAGTGCCCGCCGCTGGCCGGCACTACCTGAGCCGAATGGTGCACACCTGCGCCGGATGCAAAAAAGAAGGCCGCCCAAGGGCGGCCTTCTTCGTTCAACGCCGCGCGACCATCAGCGCTCGACGATCGCCACCACGCCCATGCCGCCGGCGGTGCAGATCGAGACCAGCGCGCGGCCACCGCCACGCTCGGCCAGCTGCTTGGCTGCCGTGGCGATCACGCGGGCACCGGTCGCGGCGAACGGGTGGCCGGTGGCGAGCGAAGAGCCCAGCGGGTTGATCCTGGCCGGGTCGATCTTGCCCAGTGGTGCATCCAGGCCGAGACGGTTGCGGCAATAGTCTTCGCTTTCCCAGGCGCGCAGCGTGCACAGCACCTGGGCGGCGAACGCTTCGTGGATCTCGTAGATATCGAAATCCTGCAGGGTCAGGCCGTTGCGCTTGAGCATCTCCGGCACGGCGATGGTCGGCGCCATCAGCAGGCCTTCGCCATGCACGAAATCAACGGCCGCCACCTGCGAATCCCGCAGGTACGCCAGCGGCTCATGGCCATGCGCACGCGCCCATTCTTCGCTGGCCAGCAGCACCGCCGAGGCGCCATCGGTGAGCGGGGTGGAGTTGGCGGCGGTCAGCGTGCCGCGGCCGGAGACCTTGTCGAAGGCCGGCTTCAGCGTGGCCAGCTTTTCCAGCGAGGTATCGGCGCGCAGGATGTTGTCGCGCTCCACGCCGCGGAACGGCGCGATCAGATCGGTGAAGAACCCGCGCTCATAGGCGGCGGCCAGCTTCTTGTGCGAGGACACCGCCCACTCGTCCTGCGAGTCGCGGGAGATGTTCCATTCCTTGGCCATGTCTTCGCAGTGGTCGCCCATGCTCTTGCCGGTGCGCGGCTCGGCCACGCCCGGGAATTCCGGCTTGAGTTCGCTCAGCTTGAAGCCGCGGGTCAGCGCCCTGAGCTTGTCGCCGGTGCTCTTGGCGCGGTTGGCCGCGAGCAGGCGCGCGCGCAGTTTCTTGCCGTAGACGATCGGCACATCGGAGGTGGTGTCCGAGCCGCCGCCGATGCCCGAATCGATCTGGCCCAGCGCGATCTTGTTGGCCACCGCGATGATCGTATCCAGCGAGGTGCCGCAGGCGCGCTGCATGGTGATGCCCGGGGTCAGCGGGGACAGGCCCGAGGACAGCGTCGCCTCGCGGCCCAGGTTCCAGTCGCTGGAATGCTTGATCACCGCGCCCATCGCCACTTCGCCCAGCTGCTGGCCGTGCAGGCCGAAGCGCTCGACCAGCGCACCGAGTGTGCGCACCGACATACCGAGATTGCCGACGTCCGAATAAGCCGTGTTCTGGCGACAGAACGGAATGCGGACGCCGCCGAGGATGGCGACGGGACGGGCGTTGGGCATGGAGATACCTGGCATGGGAGGGGTGTCTGCAACATGGCCTGCACGAAGGAGCAGGCATAATGGGGCCAAGTGTAGCTGCCGCCCTGTGATGGGCCAACCGTGAAACCATGAGCAAACCCGACCACGGCATGAATGCCATTGGCGTACTGGCATTGGAACTGGCCGGCGGCGACGCCCCGCGCCATGCCGCGCTGTCCTCCGAACAGGCTGGTGAACTGTCCGAACGCGTCGGCCGCGATCTGGCCAAGCTGGTGCCCGGCGTCAGCGGGCTGGACTTCGTGTTCGCCGGCGCCCATTTCGATCCCGCTGAGATCCTGCGTCCGGGCTGGCCGGTGCACCGGCGCCTGGAAGAGCTGCAGATGCGCGCCCCGGGCCGCAACCAGGGCCCGCGCGTGCTGGCCTTTGGTGCCGGCGCCGACGGCGAGGTGCCGCTGCCGTTCCAGGCCGATGCCAGCCTCACCGGCGGCGGCCTGCGGGTGGTGCCGTTCCTGCTGACCGGCACCGAAGTGGCGCAGACGCAGGCCGTCGCCGAAGCGCTGGAAGAAGTGCTGCTTGCCCAGGGCATGGCGCAGGCCGACACCGCGCTGCAGGCGCAGAACGCCTTCGGCGCGCAGATCGAGCACGCCCGCTATTTCACGGTGAATGACCTCGCCGCGATGATGTCGATGCAGTACGACAACCAGGGCCTGGCGATTCTGTGGCCGCTGATCGAAACCGCGTTGATGGACCCGCACGTGGAAGAGTGGCTCGACGCCGCGCCGGAGCCGCTGCTTCGATACGCTGACGGCGAAGTGCGTATGGCGCTGTTCGATCCGGCCGGATGGTGTGCGTATTACAACCACGGCACCGGCGACTGCGATCGCCTGCAGGGCATCTACGACCAGTACCTGATCCGCCAGCGGCAGATGGCCGCCGTGCTCGAAGCGCACGGCCTGCCGGTGCTGTTCGTGCATTGCGAGGCCGGGCAGGACACGCGCGAACTGCTGGCGCGCTAAAAAAAAACGCCGGCGAATGCCGGCGTTTTTCGTCAACCACGGCCCGGATTACGGGGCCGCTTTGATCACCGCGCAGGCCAGGCGTGCACCGGCATTGCCGGTCGGCTGGGTCTTGTAGTCGTCCGCGTCGGCATGGACGATCAGGCCGCGGCCGATGATGTCGAAATCATCGCCCTTGCCGATGTTGACGTTGGTCGAGACCGCAGCGTCGACCACGGCATTGCCCTGGGCGTCGGCCTTGATGTTCGGCATGTCGCCGCCGTGATGCGGTGCGGTGGCAACGCTGCCGTGGTCTTCCTTGCCCGGGTTGAAGTGGCCACCGGCGCTGGCGCCGTCGGGCGCACTGCAGTCGCCCTTCTCATGGATGTGGAAGCCATGCTCGCTGTTCGGCTTCAGGCCGCTGACCTGGCCTTTCACGTGGACCTTGCCGTCGACGACGCTGAAGGTCACGTTACCTTTGACGTCATTGCCCTGGGTGGCAGCAAGCTCGGCACTGGCGGTGTGGTCGGCATGGGCTTCGCTGGTCATCGCCGGCGGTGCTTCGGGGGTCGCTTCAGCGGTCGGCTGGGACGCGGTGGCTTCGGCCGCCGGAGTGGCTTCCGGCGTGGTGTCGGCCGGCTTGTTGCAGGCGGTCAGGCCGAGCGCGGCAATGGCGGCGAACAGCGTGGTGTGAATCAGGCGCATGTGGATCTCCTTGCGGGTAGCGTTGAAAGAAACGACGTCGTGGAACGGCGCGATCAGCGCACGACCCGGATGACGCCGCAGGCAATTCGGGCGCCGGCGTTGCCGGCCGGCTGGCTGCGGTAATCGTCGGCGTTGGCATGCACGATCAGGGCACGTCCGGCGATATCGGTGGCTGCGCCGCCGCCAAGAGTAACCGCTGGCAGGCGGATATCGACGTTGACGCGGCCCTGCGCATCGGCACGCAGGTTGTCCATGTCACCGGCATGATGGGCACCGGCACTGTTGCGGCCGTGCGGCTGCCCGGCGGGATTGAAATGCGCACCGGCGCTGCTCGCATCGACCGCACTGCAGTCGCCGCGCTCATGCACATGGAACCCGGCCACCTGCAGTGGCTGCAGGCCGCCAATCACGCCGGTGATATGCACGCCACGTGCGTCCGGCACCAGCGCCAGACGCCCACTGACCAGGCTGGCCGAGGCCGGCGACAGGTTCGCCTCGGCCATCTGCGCGGTGCTGACCACCGGTACGGCGGGAGCGAGGGGGCGCGGCGGCGGTGTGCTGCCGCAGGCGGCCAGACCGACCGCGATCACCGCAGCGAAGACGACATGGGAACTGCGCATGGGAAAGACTCCTTGGTTGCAAACTAACCGTGTGCTCGTCCACAGGCCATGAAAGCGGCCCGGACGTGGCGCACACGCGGTGTGGACATGCGGTTCATCCGCCGCGGCGGCGGCCGGCGCCGAGCTTGCGGGTGAGGGTGTTGCGGCCCATGCCCAGCCGCGCGGCGGCCTCGGCACGGCGGCCGTGGGTGATCTGCAGGGCCGCTTCAAGCAGCGCCTGATCAACGCGATCGCGCACCTGCGCGTGCAGGCCTTCGGCACCCTCGGCCAGCCGCTGGCGCGCCCATGCCGAGAGCAGCGTTTCCCACTGCCCCGGATCGCCAGCGCTGCGCGAGCGCGGTGCACCGGCGCCCCGATGCAGTGCGCTGTCCACGTCGGCCACGCCGATGCTGTCGGCCGCCGCCAGCGCCGCCATGCGCCAGCACACGTTCTCCAGTTCACGCACGTTGCCAGGCCAGTCGTGCTCGCGCAGCGCCTGCAGCGCGGCAGCTGTCAGCCGCTTGGGCGGCGTATCGAGTTTGTGTGCGGCCGCGGCCAGGAAGGTCTCGGCCAGCTGCGCGACATCGTCGCGGCGCTCACGCAGCGGCGGCAGGCGCAGCCGCACCACATCCAGCCGGTGCAGCAGATCGGCGCGGAAGCGCCCTTGCGCCACCAGCGTTTCCAGGTCCTGGTGAGTCGCGGCGATCACCCGTACATCCACGCGGATCAGCTCGCGCCCCCCCACGCGGAAGAACTCACCTTCAGCCAGAACGCGCAGCAGACGCGTCTGCAGCGGCAATGGCATGTCGCCGATTTCATCCAGGAACAGCGTGCCGCCATTGGCCTGCTCGAAGCGGCCGATATGGCGACGCTGCGCACCAGTGAACGCGCCCGCCTCATGGCCGAACAGTTCGCTTTCCAGCAGCTCGGAGGGAATCGCCGCGGTATTGAGCGCGACGAACGGCCCCTGCACGCGCGGCGACTCGTGGTGCAGCGCATGCGCGACCAGTTCCTTGCCGGTGCCGGTTTCGCCGTTGATCAGCACCGACAGCGGTGCCTGCGCCAAGCGCCCGATGGCGCGGAACAGCGCGCGCATCGCCGGCGTATCGCCGACCAGCTGCGGGCGCTGATCTGGCGGCGTTGCGCTGGCGGCCTCGGTCGGCTCGGCCAGGGTGACATCCGGCGCGGGCAGCACCCGCTGCGCCAGCGCGACGGCGTCATCCAGATCGAACGGCTTGGACAGGAATTCCTGCGCACCGCCGCGGAAGGCACCGGCCGTGCTCGCCACATCGGTATAGGCCGACATCACGATCACCGGCAGCTGCGGATGCGCTGCCTTGAGCTTGTCCAGCAGTACCAGCCCGTCATCGCCGGGCATGCGGACATCGGTGAACAGCAGATCCGGCGGCGGCTGCTCGGCCAACATCGCCAAGGCGGCCGCCGCACCGTCAAACCCGTCGACACGGTAGCCGGCCTCGCGCAGCGCGGTGCACAGCACGAAGCGCACCGCGCGGTCATCGTCGACCACCCAGACGCGCTGGGCGGTAGTGTCGACCTGGTCAGCCATGGGCGGCAGTGTCCTCGGCGGGGGTGCCCTGCCCGATCGGCAGCAGCACGGTGAATACGGTATGGCCCGGGCGCGAGCGGTAGGTCAGGGTACCGCGGTGTTCGCGCGCGACCTGCTGGGCCAGCGCCAGGCCCAGCCCGGTGCCTTCGGCGCGGCCGCTGACCAGCGGCAGGAACAGATGCTCGGCCAGGTCTTCGGGCACGCCACGGCCGTCATCGGCGATTTCCAGCCGCAGCGCCAGCGGATGCAGTTGATCGGTGATGCGCACGCCGTGCTCCACGCGCGTGCGCAGGGTGACGGTGCCCGCACCGGCCTGGATCGCATTGCGGACCAGGTTCCACACCGCCTGGGTGAGCCGGTCCGCATCGCCATCGAACTCGGGAATGCTGGGGTCGTAATCGCGCTGGATCCGGACCGCCCAGCCGCCCTCGCTCTCGGCCAGGCGCAGCACGCGCTCCAGCGAGGCGTGAATGTTGAGTGGCGCATGCGGCGCGGCCGGCGCGGGCGACAGCAGTTGCTCGAGCAGGCCGTTCAGGCGCTCGATCTCCGAGCCGATCAGCTCGATCAGTTCACGCTCATCCGGATCGCGTTGCGCGTTGCGGCGTGCCAGCAGCTGGGCCGCGCCCTTCAACCCCGCCAGCGGATTGCGCAGCTCGTGCGCCAGGCCCTTGAGCGCGGCACTGAGTGCGCTGGGCAGCGCCTGGGTGGGGTCCAACCCCGGGAACTCATCGACCGGATGCGCCTCCAGCAGCCAGCCGCCCTCGTCCCAGCGGCTCAGCCACCCCTCGGCAAAGCGCGGCGCATCGCCCGGCAGCGCCAGGGCCAGCCGGTGCAGGCGCAGGGTGTCGCGCTCATCGCGGGCCAGGAAATGGGCCAGGGCATCGCCCTGTGCCTCCAGCGAGGCCAGCGGCTGGCCCAGCAGGCGCCGCACGCTCACGCCCAGCCAGCGCGCAAAGGCGGGATTGCAGCCCACCACACGGCCGCTGGCGTCGGCCCAGGCGACCGGGGTGCCGAGGGCGTCGAGGGCGGGAGGCGGGAGCGCGGTGGTCATTGCACCAATGTAGTGCAAAACGGCAGGCCTGTTGATCCCGGTTTCCTGCCTCGCTCACGCATGCTGCAGGATGTTGACCAGCCGGCCCAACGGATCGCGGAGGTAGAACCGACGCACGCCCCACGGTTCGCTGGCTGGGCCATAGGCGATGGGGAGGTTGGCCGCGTTCACCCGTCGAAGCACTTCCTCCAGATGGTCGACCTCGATGGAGAGATCTGGCACGGCGGTACCGGAGCCGCCTTCGGACGCCACACTCACCTGGACGGTCATATCCGCGGATCCCGCATAAGTGCGGATCCAGCCGTGATCCATGACCAGCTCCAGGCCGAGGATGTCCCGATAGAAACTGTCCGCGGCGGCCGGATCGGACGCGGCGATGTTGGCGATGATGCGTTTGACCTTCATGAACCCTCCCGGGCGCTGCAACAGACGAACGTGTACCCGCCTCCACAAGATCCGCGCGTCGTCATTTCGCCGCGACCGGTGCCTTCGGCAACGCCACACCCTTCGGCCAAAGCATCCAGATCGTGCCCTTCTGCTTCATGTGCCCGGCCAGCTCGCCGGCGGCATCGCCGGTGCCCCAGAACAGGTCCGCGCGCACTTCGCCGGTGATGGCACCGCCGGTATCCTGCGCGGCGACCGGGCGCACCAGGGCGGTGCCGTCCGGGCGCGTGGTGGACAGCCACAGCAGGCTGCCCAGCGGCACGACGTTGCGATCCACTGCGACGCTGTAGCCGGCGGTGAGCGGCACGTTCAACGAGCCGCGCGGCCCTTCATCGCTGTCCGGGCCGCGGGTGAAGAATACATAGCTGGGGTTGCTGGCCAGCAGCTCGGGCACGCGCGTGGGATGGGCATCGGCCCAGGCGCGGATGGCGGCCATGCTCACGTCGGCCTGTTTCAGCTCGCCCTGCTCCACCAGCCAGCGGCCGATCGGGCGATAGGGATGGCCGTTCTGGTCGGCGTAGGCAATCCGCAGCTGACGACCATCGGCCAGCTGGACGCGGCCCGATCCCTGGACCTGCAGGAACTGCAGGTCCATCGGGCTGGTCAGCCAGGCCAGCACCGGTGCTTTGACGCCGTTCGCGGCGATCCGCGCGGCATCGTCATACGGCTTGAGCACGCGCCCTTCGACACGGCCGCGCAGGCGCTTGCCCTTGAGTTCTGGGTAGAGGCTGTCGAGCTGGACGCTGACCATGTCCTCGGGCACGCCGTACACCGGCACCGCTGCCTTGGCGGTACGCGTGAGGCTGCCGGCATAGATGGGCTCGTAGTAGCCGGTGATCAAGCCATCGACCCGGTTGTTGGCGGCACGCAATGCGTAGACATCCAGATTCGCCTGCAGGAACTGGCGGATGGCGGCCGGCGTGGCGGCAACGTTGGCGGCCGCGGCGCAGGTGGGTGCCCAGTTCGCCTCCGTCTTCAGGCGCGGGCAGGCACTGCGCCAGGCCACGAAGCCAGCTTGCAGGTCGTTGTCTGCGACGGCGGGCAATGCGTTCCAGTTTGCCTTCGCATAGGTGCTGGTTTGCACAGGCGCTGGTGACGCCGGGCGCTGCGGCGCGACCGCGCAGGCACTCAACAGCGCCAACCCAACCCCCAACAGCGCGGTGTGCTTGAGTGCGGGGAGGACGGGCGTGAATTTCATGGGCGGCGTTCCTGTTGCAACAGCAGCGAGTACAGGATGCGGGCGTCTTCGGCATCGAGATCTGCGGGGAGATCGTCGCGCCCGCGGAAGCGGCGATGGAAAGCGCCGACGGCGGCCGCCCGGTCGTCCATCGGGTAACCGAAGGCCTGCAGAGCCATCCAGGGATCAAAGCCGACCGGTGCAGAGCCATCCGCTGCGCGCGGCCATACGCCGAAACCGGCTTCGGCCAGCTGCTGCCACGGGAAGAAACGGCTGGGATCCTGCTTGCGCGACGGGGCCAGATCGGCATGCGCGATGATCTGGCTGCGCGGGATGCGCAGGCGCGTGCACAGGTCATCCAGCAGGCGGATCAAGGCCGCGATCTGTGCCGGTGCGAACGGCGTGTCGCCATCGTTGTCGATCTCGATCCCGATCGACGCCGAGTTGAGATCGGTGATCGTGCCCCAGCGCCCGGGACCGGCATGCCAGGCGCGGCGATCATCGCCCACCAGCTGGTAAATGTGGCCGTCGGCGCCGACCAGATAGTGCGAGCTGACCTTGCCGCCGCTGTTGGCGCTGCGCAGCGTGTCCAGGCTCTGCTGCACGGAATGCTGATCGGTGTGGTGCAGGACGATCACGACCGGCGCGCGCGCGTTGTGGTTCGGCGACGGCACCCAGGTGGCGAGCGGGCTACGGACCTCGGTGCTGGCGCAGGCCGCGAGCAGCAGAAGGGCGAGCAGTGCGAGGAAAGTACGGGTCACGTGCATGCCTGCATTGTGCGTGATTGCACGATCAGCTGCCAAAGCACGGTAATGGCCAGCAGGCGCCCACAAAAAAACCGGCGACCCGAAGGCCGCCGGCAAAGGTGAAGCATCTCTCTCTCGTTTCTAATGCGGTATCGCGCGGCTCAGGCCTCGTAGGCCGACTCGCCGTGCGAGGTGACATCCAGGCCGGTGCGCTCGGCTTCTTCGGTGACACGCAGGCCGAACACCATGCGCACCACCAGCAGGATCAGCACGGTGGCCACGGCACACCAGACGATGGTGAAGCCGACGCTGACCAGCTGCACCCAGACCTGATGACCGATATCCAGGTCGGCCTTGGTGCCGCCCAGCGATTGCGCGCTGAACACACCGGTGAGCAGTGCCCCGACGATGCCGCCGATGCCGTGCACGCCGAACACATCGGCGGTGTCATCGACCTTGAGCAGGCGCTTGAGACCGGTGACGCCCCACACGCAGACCACGCCGGCGACCAGGCCGATCACGATCGCGCCCAGCGGGCCGACCGTGCCGCAGGCCGGGGTGATGCCGACCAGGCCGGCAACGGCTCCGGAGGCAGCACCCAGCGCGGACGGCTTGCCCTTGCTGACCGCTTCGACCAGGGTCCAGCCCAGCACCGCAGCAGCGGTGGCGAGGATGGTGTTGATGAAGGCCAGCGAGGCGACGGTGTCGGCGGCGGCGGCCGAGCCGGCATTGAAGCCGAACCAGCCCACCCACAGCAGCATCGCGCCGATGTAGGTGAACGGCACGTTGTGCGGCTTCAGTGCGGTCTGGCCGTAGCCGATGCGCTTGCCGACGAAGTACGCGCCCACCAGACCGGCCACGCCGGCATTGATATGGACCACGGTGCCACCGGCGAAATCGATCGCGCCCATCTCACCCAGATAGCCGCCGCCCCACACGATGTGCGCCATCGGGATATAGCTCAGGGTGAACCACAGGGCCGAGAACAGCAGCACGGCCTTGAACTTGATGCGCTCGGCGAACGCACCGACGATCAGCGCGGTGGTGATGCCGGCGAAGGTCGACTGGAAGGCGACGAACAGGTAGTCCGGCAGGCCGGCGATCGGCGTGTTGCCGACGGTATCCGGACCGAAGCCCTTGAGGAAGGCGAACTGGGTGAACGAGCCGAAGAACGCGTTGCCTTCGCTGAACACTGCGCTGTAGCCATAGGCCACCCACAGCATCAGCACCAGCGAGAACACCACCAGGATCTGGCTCAGGATGGAGAGCACGTTCTTGGAGCGCACCAGGCCGCCGTAGAACAGGGCCAGGCCCGGCACCACCATCAGCAGCACCAGCAGGGTGGAGGTGAGCATCCAGGCGACATCGCCGTGATCGAAGGTGGCCGCAGCGGCGGCTTCGGCGACCGGGGCAGCGGTGGCCTCCGGCGTGGCCGGCAGCGGCTCGACAGCGACCGTCTCCGACGGCACCGGGGTGACCTGGGCCTGGGCGTGTGCGCTGCTGGAGAAGGCACCAACGGCCAGCGCGCTGAGCAGCATCATCAGGCACACGGCATGGAACCGGGCTTGCCACCCGGTGAGCAAAGAGGTCTTCATTGTGGGCTCCGAGTGGGGTTAGAGCGCGTCAGCGCCGATTTCGCCGGTGCGGATGCGGACGACCTGTTCGACCGCGGTGACAAAGATCTTGCCGTCGCCGATCTTGCCGGTGCCGGCCGCGGTCTGGATGGCCTCGACCACGGCGTCCAGGCGATCGTCGGTCACGACGGTTTCGATCTTGATCTTCGGCAGGAAATCCACGACGTACTCCGCGCCGCGATACAACTCGGTGTGGCCCTTCTGGCGCCCGAAGCCTTTGACTTCGGTCACGGTGATGCCCGACACGCCCGCGTCGGAGAGGGCCTCGCGGACCTCGTCGAGCTTGAACGGCCGGATGATGGCGGAGATCAGTTTCATGCGCATATCCCGATGGTGGATGGAACCGGCCCGCGTGGGGCCGATGTCAGGTCAACCGGCGGCCACTTGCACATGGCCGCCGGTCGTTGCGCCGAACGTTGCATGAGCCACGCCGTTGCCGACGCCCGAAGGGCGACGCCAGCGGTGACGCGGGAGGGAGGAAGGGCCCATGACACGCGTCCGGTCTCTCTTGCCCCTGGTGGTGCAGCGGACCAACGGTCCGCTCTACCCGTACATGGCGGACGAACGGTCCGCCCTACGATGTGCCTTGCCGGCTCCCCAGCCGGAAAGGCGGCGACGATGACGAAGGGTGGGAGGGAAATCCTTCGTCATCGTCACCTGTTGCTCAGTTCGCGTAGTACATCTGGTACTCGAGCGGGTGGGTCGCCGCGCGGAACTTGGTGACTTCCTGCATCTTCAGTGCGATGTAGCCGTCGATGAAGTCATCGCTCATCACGCCACCGGCCTTGAGGAACTCGCGGTCCTTGTCCAGCGCTTCCAGGGCCTGGTCCAGCGAGGAACAGACCTGCGGGATCAGCTTCTCTTCTTCCGGCGGCAGGTCGTACAGATCCTTGTCGCTCGGTGCGCCCGGGTCGATCTGGTTCTTGATGCCGTCCAGGCCGGCCATCATCAGCACGGTGAAGGTCAGGTAGCCGGACTGGATCGGATCGGGGAAGCGCATTTCGATGCGGCGTGCCTTCGGGTTGGACACCCACGGAATGCGGCACGAGGCGGAGCGGTTGCGGGCCGAGTAGGCCAGCATCACCGGCGCTTCGAAGCCCGGCACCAGGCGCTTGTAGCTGTTGGTGCCGGCGTTGGCGAAGGCGTTGATCGCCTTGGCGTGCTTGAAGATGCCGCCGATGTACCACAGCGCCAGCTGGCTCAGGCCGCCGTAGCCGTCACCGGAGAACAGGTTGGTGCCGCCCTTGGAGAGCGACTGGTGCACGTGCATGCCGCTGCCGTTGTCGCCGACCAGCGGCTTGGGCATGAAGGTGGCGGTCTTGCCGTTGCGGTGGGCGACGTTCTTGATGACGTGCTTCATGCGCAGCAGTTCGTCGGCCTTCTGCACCAGGGTGCTGAACTTGGTGCCGATCTCGCACTGGCCCGCGGTGGCCACTTCGTGATGCTGCACTTCCACTTCGATGCCGACCTGTTCCAGCGTCTTGCACATTTCCGCACGCAGGTCGTGCAGCGAATCGGTCGGCGGGACCGGGAAGTAGCCGCCCTTCACGGCCGGACGGTAGCCGCTGTTGGCGCCGTCGTACTTGTCACCGGTGCTCCAGGCCGCTTCTTCGGAATCGATCTTGAAGAAGGTGTGGCCCATGTCGTTGGCGAAGCGGACCGAATCGAAGATGAAGAATTCCGGCTCCGGGCCGAAGAAGGCCTGCTCGGCGATGCCAGAGGACTTCAGGTAAGCCTCGGCGCGCTTGGCGATGCCGCGCGGGCAGCGGCCGTACGGCTGCATGGTGGCCGGATCGAGGATGTCGCAGCTGATGACCAGGGTCGGGTCGGCGTAGAACGGGTCGATGTAGGCGCTGGACGGGTCCGGCAGCAGGACCATGTCCGACTCGTTGATGCCCTTCCAGCCGGCGATCGAGCTGCCATCGAACATCTTGCCTTCTTCAAACAGCGACGGCTCCACGATGCTGACCGGGAAGGTGACGTGCTGCTCGATACCACGCATATCGACGAAACGCAGGTCGACGAACTCGATCTGGTTGTCCTTGATCAGCTTCTCAACATTTTCCACGGACATCGGTGAAACCTCAGATGGGTGATTGCCTGGGTAGATAGAGCAATCCCCGTGCCAACTTTTCAGACTTCACAAACCCTTGATTTCACTGGGGTGGCGAGCAACGCGGTGCAGGCGCGAACGCACCAAAGCAGTGCAAAGGCTGCACCACGCACACCTTTGGTGCGATGCGGGATGCTCTATGCTTTACGCCCACGGGCCGTCGACAGGCGACGTTGGCCACAGCTCCCGGCTGTCGCCGCTGCCCGATTCCACCCCTCCGCGAGCCCCAGTACCGCCGATGTCCGACCTGCTCTCCGCCCTCCTTCTGGGCATTCTTGAAGGCATTACCGAATTCCTGCCGATCTCCAGCACCGGCCACCTGCTGATCGCCCAGCACTGGCTGGGCGCACGCTCGGACTTCTTCAACATCATCATCCAGGCCGGCGCGATCCTGGCGATCACGCTGGTGTTCCGGCAGCGCCTGTGGACCCTGGCGACCGGCCTGCACGAGCGCGCCAACCGCGATTACGTGCTCAAGCTCGGCACCGCCTTCCTGGTCACCGCCGTGGTCGGCCTGCCGGTCCGCCTGGCCGGCTGGGAACTGCCCGAGACGGTCACCCCGGTGGCCTGGGCGCTGATCATCGGCGGCCTGTGGATGATCCTGGTGGAGGCCTACACCGCGCGGCTGCCCGAGCGCGATGAGGTGACCTGGAAGGTCGCCATCCTGGTCGGCGTGGCGCAGGTGGTGGCCGGCGTGTTCCCGGGTACCTCGCGTTCGGCGGCAGCGATCTTCATCGCGATGCTGTTCGGCCTGAGCCGCCGCGCGAAGGCCACCGAGTTCGTGTTCCTGGTCGGCATCCCGACCATGTTCGCCGCCAGCGGCTATGCCTTCCTGGAACTGGCCAAGGACGGCAAGCTTGCCAGCGAGAACTGGACGGACGTGGGCGTGGCCTTCCTTGCCGCGGTCGTCACCGGCTTCGTCGTAGTGAAGTGGTTGCTGGGCTACATCAAGTCGCACAGGTTCACGGCGTTCGCGGTCTACCGCATCGCCCTGGGCGCGGCCTTGCTGCTCTGGTTGCCGGCTGGCAACTGAACGGCCCGGCGCCGGCATGACCCCGTTAGGGCTGTGCCGGCGTTTTTCCCCAGGTTCCCAAGGAGATGTACATGAAACGCACCCTGATGCTGATGCTGCCGCTGGCCCTGATGGCCGCCTGCAGCAACCCCTCCACCGCCCCGGCCGGCCGCGATGACCTCGCCCCCGCGCCGACCGCCGCCGCCGACCAGGCCGCGGTCGCCCGCCTGGACGTGCAGCGCCTGCAGGGCAGCCACTGGCGCCTGGAGTCGGCCACCGATGCCAGCGGCAAGCGCATCGATGCGCTGTTCGCCCGCGCCGACAAGCCGGTCACGCTGGATTTCAAGGATGACCGCATCGCGATCAGCAACACCTGCAACCGCATGGGCGGCGGCTACACGCTGGCCGATGGTTCGCTGACGATCTCGCCGATGGCCTCCACCATGATGGCCTGCACCGACAAGAACCTGATGGCGCTGGACCAGGCCGTCGGCAGCCGCCTGGAAGGCGCGCTCAAGACCGAGCTGGGCGATGCCGGCCAGCTGACCCTGCGTACCGCCAAGGGCGATGTGCTGGTGTTCACCCCGGAGCCGACTGCGGAAACCCGCTACGGCGGCGAAGGCGAGACGGTGTTCCTGGAAGTGGCCGCGCAGACCAAGCCGTGCCCGCACCCGATGATCCGCGACAAGCAGTGCCTGCAGACCCGCGAGATCCGCTACGACGCCAACGGCGTCAAGCAGGGCGAGCCGGGTGAGTGGCAGAACTTCTACGACGTCATCGAGGGCTATACCCACGAAGACGGCGTGCGCAACGTGGTGCGCGTGAAGCGCTACAAAATCGCCAACCCGCCGGCCGATGCCTCGTCCAACGCCTACGTGCTGGACATGGTGGTCGAATCCGCGAACGAGAAGAAATAAGAAAGCAGAAGGGCGGCCACGGGCCGCCCTTCTTCATTCTGTAGTGCCGGCCGCTGGCCGGCTCTCGACAGCGCGGTACCGACCAACGGTCGGTACCTACCAAGGCAGCATGCCGACCAACGGTCGATACCTGCCGGGCGCGCGCCGACCAACGGTCGGCCTCACCTCACGCCAGCGCCGGATTCAACGTGTAGGTGCCATGCAGCGAGGCTTCGGCCAGCACGTGCCCGTGCATCGCATGCAACACATCCGCGGCGGTGAACGGCGTGGGCAGCTCCAGCTGCGCCACGTCCAGCGCGAACACGCGGAAGAAATAGCGGTGCACGCGCTCGTCGTTGAACGGCGGGTACGGGCCGTCATAGCCCAGGTACTGGCCGGCCATGTCCGGATTGCCCGCGAACCAGCCGGTGAAATCGTTCAGGCCTTGGCGGCTGCCCGCCGGGCCGGCCGGCTGGGTCTTGCCGCGCACGGTGAAGCCATCGCTGCAGCTGCCGGCGGCCAGCTCGCGCACGTCGGCCGGAATATCGGCCATCGCCCAGTGCACGAAGTGCGCACGCGGCTGATCGCGTGGCACCGTGCAATCTTCGCGGCCGACCGTCTCCGGCACGGTCGGCACATCCGGGTCGATGCACAGCAGCGCGAACGACCGGGTGCCGGCCGGCACATCGTGCCAGGCCAGCTGCGGATTACGGTTGGGCGCGAAGCCCTCGGCATTGCCGGCCGCGAACGTGGCGGCAATCGGCTGACCGTTGGTGATGCTCTCACTGCTCAGCTGCATACAGGTCTCCTCACTCTTCCGGGTAGCCCAGGCGCACCGCGACCGAGGTCAGCAGGGCGAAGGCCGGGCCCATTTCATCGCGGTAGTCGCGCCAATGGCCCGGTGCCATGCGGGCCGGGCCAAGCGTGGGCGCCGGCGGGAAACGCATGCCGAACAGATTGCCCAGATGCTGGGCCATGGCCTGCGCGTCATGCCCGATATCGTCGATGCGCACCAGAGCGTTCGGGTACAGATCCTGCTCGTGCAGGGTCGCGACCTGGGCCAGCGAGCGCGCCAGCCACTCGGCCGCTTCATGCACCGAATTCACCGCGAACGGGGCCGGGGCACCGAAGGCGATCCACTCCAGCAGCATGTCGCGCGGATCGCGCAGGGCGATGATCAGGCGGCCCTCCGGCAGCTGCGGGCGCAATGCCCAGAGCAGCGCGTTGTCCCACCACAGCAGCCAGTCGATCACCGCGCCGTCCTTGAGCCCGCGTGCCGGCAGCTGCTCGCGCCACTGGGCGACCAACGCCTCCGGCGTCAGCTTGCCGGTCGAGAGATCCTGCAGGGTGTGATAGCTCTGGAAGGCATCGTTGGGCGGGTTCGGTCCGAAGCGATCACCGCGGATCACCGGGCTGGCCGCGGCCATCGCGGCGACCACGCGCTCCACGCCCGAGCCCGGGGCACCCCAGACGAAGATCGGCGCGATCGCGTTGTCTTCGGCGACCGGCGCCAGCTCCGGCCAGCTCAGCGGCGCCTTGGCCTGCGGCGGCAGCGGCAGGCGCTGCGGTGCTTCGGCGGCATGCAGCTCGACCCAGGTGCGCAGGGCATCGTGGTACTGGCCGGCACGGTCCTGGACCGAGCCCAGCCAGGCACGCAGGGAGGACCTGGCCTCCTCCGGCGCGCCATCGTGCAGGGCCTGCACGCGGGCGATCGCGGCGGCCGGGTCGCGCTTGAGCAGGCCTTCGACCAGGCGCATTTCGCCACTGGTGCGGCCCGGCTCCAGGGTGACGATGCGCTCGGCCACGGCTTCGGCCGCGTCGTCTTCGTTGTTCATGTCGTGCAGGCGCAGGCGCGTCTCCAGCGCCGGCAGATGCTCGGGCATGGCCTGCAGCCAGCGCTCGCCGACGGCGACCGCGTCCGGGCCCCCCACGGGCTCGACGGTGAGGCGCGCCATCCACAGGTCGTGGATCTGAGGATGGTCGGCCAGCGTCGCATCCAGCGTTTCGCGGGCCTGCTGCTCGCGGCCCAGGCGCTGCCAGGCCATCAGCAGCAGCTGCAGCGTGTGGCGATCGGCCGGCCACTGTGCCAGCACCGGCAGCAGGTGCTCGAGCGCCTGCAGGGGTTGCCCGGCCTGCAGCTCCAGCTCACCGGCCAGGCGGCGCATGGCCGGGCTGTCGCCGGCCGGGGTCGCCAGCACCTGGCGCATCATTTCGGCGGCCACATCCACGTGGCCCTGGCGCAGCGCCAGCTGCACGATCAGGCCCTGCAGCGAGGTAACGCTCGGGTTCAATTCCAGCACGCGGCGGAAGGACTGCTCGGCAAAGGCCAGCATGTCCTTGCCCATGTAGGCAAAGCCGAGCGCATACAGCACCCGCGAATCGCCCGGCAGGGCTTCGCTGGCGGCTGACAGCAGGGCCAGCGCGCGATCCACCTCGCCCCGGCGCAGCGCGACCATGCCCGTCAGCGCGGCGAGTTCCGGATGGTCTTCATCCACGCGCGAGGCCATGCGGGTCAGCCGATCCGCTTCATCCACATCATTGCGGGCCAGCGCCAGATGCGCCTGCATCACGTAGGCGGACAGTGCGTTGGGATTGAGCTCGGCGGTACGGTCCAGCGCCGAACCGGCCGCATCGAACTGGCGCAGGGCCAGCAGCAGGCCGGCCTGCTGGAGGTGCAGGTCGGCGTTATCCGGGGCGAGCGTCAGCGCCTGCTGCAGGCTGGTCAACGCGTCATCGAACTGGCCCTGCTGCTGCAGCGACAGCGACAGCCAGCGGTGCGCCTGCGGCTGCTCCGGCTCGGCCGCGATCCACTCGCGCGCCAGCTGCACGGCATCGTCCACCGCATTGCGGCGCAGGGCTTGGAGAATCTGGTCTTGCATGACGGTCCGAACTCGAGGGCAAACCCCGATTGTAGCGGGGCCGGCCGGCCAGAACGGCCTGTCAGGCCGGCGTATTCGCCTCGATCCGCAGCCGCTGGGCGACCCAGCGCTCGGAGAAGCCATCGCCGCGCCAGTTCTCCAGGAAGCCGCAGTGGCCGCCCCACGGGGCGATTTCCAGATGGGCATGGGCCGGCAGCCGCCAGCCGTTGAAGGTGGCGAACGGGATCACCGGATCGTCCTGGGCCATCAGGATGTCGGCCGGCACCTGCAGCCCGGCCAGGCGGTCGCCGGCGATGGAATACCCATCGAAGTAGGCCTGCAGCGAGCCGAACTCGGTGTGGTGCTCGACCAGCCAGGCGGTCAGCGCGCGGATGTCCAGCTTGAGCACACGGTCGTCCCAGTCGCTCAGCTCGGGGAACAGATCGCGCTTGCGGCGCAGCGAACCGGCCCACTTGCGCCGGAAGTACCAGTCATACATCGCCGGGCCGTTCTCGATGCTCTCCATCGTGATCGCCGGGTCCAGCACCGGGCATACCGAGGCCACGCGGCGCAGCGGCACCCCGGCCGAGGGCGCACGCAGGGCCAGGCGCAACACGAAGTTGCCACCCAGCGAGTAGCCGGCGGCGACCAGCGGCAGCTCGGGCCAGCGGCGGGCGATGTCGCCGGCCGCCTGCACCACTTCATCGATGCGGTTGGAGTGGAAGATGCCGGGATTGAGATGGTGGGTGTTGCCGTGGTCGCGGAAGTTCAGCCGCACCACGTCGTAACCCTCCTCCAGCAGCCGCGCGGCGGTCATGCGCATGTAGCTGGATTCGGCACTGCCTTCCCAGCCATGCAGCAGCAGCGCCATGCCGACCGGTTGGCGTCCCTGGATATAGCTGTGCCAGCCCTGCAGGCGGACGCCTTCGCCGCCATCGAGGATCAGTTCGTCGGTGTGCGCGCCGGTGGCCGCAAGCAGCGCCAGGCCCCGCTGCATCCGCATCCGGCTGGAGCTGAGCATCGACTGCAGGTGCGGATTGCGCAGCCAACGCGGGGGGTGATAGTCGGCAGCGGTCAACATGGGCGCGAGCCTGCTCCCGGCCGCGACGCTGGCGTGTGAAGGGACACCACCGCTTACTCGGAGGACATGGCCGCCAGGATGCGCGCGCGCGAGGTTTCCGCGATGCGGCGACGGCCTTCCAGATCATGGGTATCAATGGGCGCGAGGAAGTGCACCTCGGCCCGCCGTGCCGGCTCCCCCAACAGACGCAGGAAATTGGCGAAGAAGCTCTCTTTCGGGCCGAACGCGACAATGGTCTGTGCGTCACCGCGCCAGCCGTAGCGCAACGCGACCGGCTGGATCGGGACCTGGGTCTCGACTGCGGCCTGGAAGATGCGCGCATGGAACGGGCCGACCTCATGACCACCGCGGGTGCGCCCTTCCGGGAACACACCGACCGCCTTGCCCTCGCGCAGGCGCACGACCATTTCCTGCATGACGCCCCCCAGCGATTCGGTGCTGCCACGCTGGTGGAAGATGGTCTGCCCGCGCGCGGCCAGCCAACCGACCACCGGCCAGCCGGCGATCTCCTGCTTGGCGACAAAGCCCATCATGCGCTGGCTGTGCAGCATGGAAATATCGACCCAGCTGACATGGTTGGCCACGAACAGCACGGCGCCCGGCAACGGGGTGCCGATCCGGTGCAGGCGGAAGCCGAAGATCCACATCAGGCCGGCCGACCACGCGTTGACCGCCGCATGCTCGAAGGTGCGCTCGCCCACGCGCACGCGCCCCCACGGCGGCAGCATGGCGATCAGCAGCATCGGCAGGAACAGCAACAGGTGGACCAGCAGCAGCGGTACGCGGTACAGGTAACGGCACACACGCGCCACGCCGCCACGTGAGGCCGGAGTGGGGGAATTCATCCGCGAACGATACCCGAGCGCCGCAGGCTCTGCCAGCGGAATCCGGACAAATCGATGACGTGCGCAAGCCAGCCGCCGCAAGCGGTCAAGCCTGCGGCCATCGACGGCACAACGGCCGTCCCGGCCCGCGCCGGCGCACTGGCGCGGGCCACGCAACACAGCATCCGTGCCATGCGCGCGATCAGCCCGGGCGCACGGCGGGCACCACCGCCAGGGTCAGCCGCGAGGTGCAGACCAGCTTGCCGGCCTCATCCTCGATGCGGATGTCCCACACCTGGGTGCTGCGCCCGACGTGCACCGCACGCGCGGTGCCGGTGACCGTGCCGGCGCGCACCGCGCGGATATGGTTGGCATTGATCTCCAGCCCCACGCAGACCTGCGCGGTGGTATCCACGCACAGGTTGCCAGCGCTGCTGCCGAGGGTTTCGGCCAGCACCACCGACGCGCCGCCATGCAGGATGCCGTACGGCTGGCGGGTGCGTTCGTCGACCGGCATGGTCGCGCTGATCCAGTCCTCGCCCGCGGCGGTGAACGTGATGCCCAGGTGCTCGATGAGCGTGTTGCGGCTGAGCGTATTAAGCGCCTCGATCGACACCGCGTCGCGGAATACCTGGGACATGCAGCTTCTCCGTGGGGTTGCAGACTTACAGAATCGGAACCAGCCCGGCGCCGAAGGCGGTGAGCATGCGCACCAGCAGCCACTTCGGCCCGACGTTCACCTCGGGGAAATCCCCGACGGCGACATAGCAGGTGTGGAAGGCCGGGTCCTGCCGCTTGAGCGGCTCCGGGCACTCGGGCCCGGGTTGGAATTCGTAATCGGTGGCGTAGCGCCATGGCCAGAAATCGAGCACCGGCAGCGCCTCGGAGGCCTTGCCGACGCTGTAGTTCAGGCCGGACAGTACCGGCGGTTTGGCACGCGGCGCCACCACCCAGGAGTTCTGCGGGTGGATGTCGCGCAGGATGCTCTGCGCCAGCGCCTCGGCGAACACCGGGTCATCGATGATCACCGCACCTTCGGTGTTGTAGTTCTCGCTGCGCGGGTCGAAGTTGTGCGTACCGATCACGCCGATGCGGCGGTCCACCACCATCGACTTGGCGTGCAGGCCCATGCGCGCGCCCTTGCGGGTGACCGGCAGCGGTTTGTTGACCGCCTTGGTGCCCAGGAACGAGGGCCGGGTTTCAGCGCGCAGCACGCGCCGCTCGACCACGCTGCCATCGGTCCGCCGGCGCGCGGCCGGCCCCGGCGTGGGTTGGCGCGTGGCCTGGGCATCGCGACCACTGTCCACATCGCTGCCGGCAACACGGCCGCGGCGGGCGTCTGCATTGCCGCTGCCGCGCGCATTGCTGCCGGCCGCACTGCCGCCGAGCAGACTGCTGCGCTTGCCCTGCGACGGCGGCGCCTCGGTACCCAGCGGGGCCGGCAGCAGGTTGCGGTAGTCGACCGGTGCATCGAGCGGGAACGGCTTGAATTCGTAGATGTTGAAGCCGAGCTCACGCAGGTTGCGGCGTTTGTACTTGTAGGACAGCGCGTAGACGATCGGGTTGTCGGTGGCGGCCAGGCTGTTGCTCGAGACCACCACGCGCGGTGCGTGCTCGCGCTTGCGCAGGTCGCGGAACAGCCGCTGCGCCGGCTTGGACAACACCAGGTAAGGGGTCTGCAGCAGCACTTCGTTCTGCGCGCTGGCGATCAACGCATCCAGCTGCGGCTCGGTCACGTGCTGGCCGTTGGCTGGCTGGCTGGCGCGCTCGCGGCGGTGCTTGCGCGGCAGGTCGGCGACGTACTGCACCGAGGCCACCGGCAGGGCGGTGTCCACGAAGGTGCGGCGCACGTAGTCCGGATCGTCGGCTTCTTCACTGACCCGCTCGACCCGCTCGGGCCGCCGGAAGTCGGCTGGCGGCATGACTGGCACGCCCTGGCGCAGCAGCGTACGGCCGACATCGTTGAGGCGTTCGGCCGGCACGCTGCGCGGTGCCCGCCAGAATGCATCGAAGTTGGCGGCCATCTCACGCACTTCCGGCCCGGCCACGATCACATCGCGGTCGCGGAAGTTGTACTCGCTGTCCCAGTCGTAATAGTCGTCCTGGTAATTGCGCCCGCCGACCACGCCAAGCGCATCGTCCACCACCAGCAGCTTGTTGTGCATGCGCTGGTTGAAACGGCGGAAACAGCAGAGCACGCTTGCGGCGTAATCGAAGTAGTTCAGGCGTGCCTTGCCGAAGGTCGGGTTGTAGACCCGCAGTTCGAAATTGGCATGGCTGCCGGACAGGGCGCCCAGGATCTCCAGGTCGGAGATCGCCGAGAGCTGGTCGATCAGCACGCGCACCTTGACCCCGCGGCGGGCGGCGGCCTGCAGTTCGTCCAGCACCAGCCGGGCGCTGTCGTCCTTGTCGAAGATATAGGTCTGCAGGTCGATGCTGCGGGTGGCGCTGCGGATCAGGTTCAAGCGCGCGACGAGGGAGACTTCCCCTTCGTCGAGGATGGTGGCGTAGTGGCGCGGCTGGCCGGCGTGGGATTCGGCGAACGCACGGCCACCCAGGGCGCGCAGCGGCGAATCCAGCGCGCAGCGGTCCGGCTGGTCGCAGTCGACCACGGTCGAGCGCGCCTGCACGGCGATGCCGGCCGCGCGCTCGCGCTCGGCGTTGGACAGCGAGGCACAGCCGCTGCCCAGCAACAGCGTTGCCAGCACCAACAGACGCAGCAATGGGTTCACGGTTTCGGCGCCTCGCTCAGACGCGCACGCAGTACAAAGGTCACTCGATCACTCAGGGCTAGCTGCCAGCTGTCCATTCCATACCGGCCACGCTGGACGGTACCGCGGCTGACCACGTCGCAATCATACCCGGCCCGGGCACACGCCGGCGGCTCGACCCGCAGCGTCTCCGGGTGGCTGACCCCGCGCAGGATCAGACGGCCCTCGATGCTGCCGCCTTTCTCCACCACCTCCGGCCAGTAGGGCAGCGAGTCGAACTCGACCACCGGGTAGCGGGCCGAGTCGAAGAACTCCTCACCCCGCATCCAGCCGGTGTAGCGGGCCTTGCCGGGAATCTCCACATAGCGGGTGAACATGCGCAGGTGCACCTGGTGGCGACCGTCGGAGAGCACCTCGATGTTGCCTTCAAAGCGCGGGAACAGGCCCTCGATGCGTTGCCCCAGCCGCGTCCGAATTTCAAACCCGAAGCGCGAGGTGGCCGTATCGAAGGCAAGGGCATGACTGGAGGCGGCCGGCACGGACGACGGCGGGGCGGCATGCGCCGCCCCTGCCATCAACAGCAGCCCGACCCACGCCGCGCGGACTGCCCCCACGGGTTACGGCCACCAGAAGGCGGTCAGGCTGGCAACACCCGGCTCGATGGCAGCCTCACGGTCGAAGGCCAGGACCGCGATCCCGCCCGGCGGCATGCCGCGGTAATCGCTGCTGGTGCCCTCGCTCATCAGGGCCACCAGTTGTTCCAGGCCGGGGTTGTGGCCGACCACCAGCAGGCGGTCGACCTCCCGGCGTGCATCGATCAACCCCATCAGGGTGCCCGGAGTGGCCTCGTAGACGGCATCCTCCAGGCGCTTTTCGACGAAGCCGGTGATGCCCAGCACCGCTTCCAGGGTTTCGCGGGTCCGCCGTGACGGCGAGCACAGCACGCAGTCCGGCAGTAGGTTGTTTTCCTTGAGCCAGCGGCCGGCGGCCTCGGCTTCGGCCAGACCGACCGGCGACAGCGGGCGGTCCAGATCGGCCTGGCCGGTGCTGGCGGCTTCGGCATGGGCGTGACGCAGCAGTATCAGTTCTCGCATGGGATCTCTCGTGTCAGGCTTTCTTCAGCCACTTCAACAGCGGCTCCCAGTCACTCTGGTGCTCGCGCACCTGGGCCGAGCGGTAGTCGAACAGACTCCGGCCCAGCCCGACCATCACCACATAGCTCTGGCTGTCGCGCAACTGCGCGACCACCTCGTAAGGCCAATCGGCCAACATCTGTATCGCCTGTTGCGAGGTCTGCGTCCAGGGTTTGGTGCGGTTGAGCACCAACCCGACCGGCAGGCTGCGGTTGTGGACGCGGGGCACGCGCGACAGGCTGTTGAGGAAGCCGACGATGGCCTCGATATCCAGCGCGGAGGGCAGCACGGGGACCACCACCGCATCGGCAACGTCAAGGAAATGCGGAATATCGTCGGCCATCGCACCGGCCGGCGCATCGATGATGACCTCGTCGGTGCCATCGGGAACCAGTCGTTCCCAGCTCTTTTTGCGGTACACCTCGATCGGCAGCACGGCGCTTTCCAGGACCGAACGGCGTTGTGCCCAGCGCGTGCTGGAGCCCTGTGGATCGGCATCGGCCAGGACGGTCCGCTTGCCTTCCAATGCCGAATGCGCCGCCAGGTGGGTGGCGACGGTGGTCTTGCCCACCCCGCCCTTGGAACCGGCCACCAGGATCGTCTTCATGCAAGCCTCGCTTCCGGGGAACGTTCCCGCAGCCTACACCGGCGCCTGTGACGGAGATAGTCGCAGCGCTGAACCAGAACCGACGGCCACGGCTTTGCTATCGTGCATGGCTCCAATGGACTGACCGCCGGCATGAGCGAACTACAGGACCTGAGCGCGCTGATCCGCGCCAACACCCCGCTGATCATCATCGAGACCCAGGATGAAGGCCGGGTGGTCGAGCTGTTCCGGCAGACCCTGATGCATGTCTGGCGCGCCCTGCACCGCTGGTCGATCACCGAAGGCCTGCGCCGGATCGACATGGACCGCGAGGACGACCCGGTCGGCCCGCCCGATGCCAGTGCCGCCCTGCAGATGATCCGCCAGGCCGAACAGCGCGGCATCTACCTGCTGCTCGATTTCCATCCCTATCTGGGCTATGCCAGCCACCAGCGCGCCCTGCGCGATCTGATCCAGCGGCGGCACTGCGAGGCGCACGTGCTGGTCCTGATCGGGGCCAAGGTGGAGCTGCCGGCCGAACTGGAAGCGCTGGCCACCCGCTTCAACCCGCGCCTGCCCGACCTCAACGCGCTGCTGAAGATGCTGCGCGAGGAAGCCGAAGCCTATGCCCGCGAGAACGGCGGGCGGCGCGTGGAGGTGGACAACGAGGCGGTCCAGAAGATCCTGCACAACCTGCGCGGGCTGAGCCTGGTCGATGCGCGGCGGATCGCCCGCCAGCTGATCTTCGCCGATGGCGCGCTCAGCCAGGACGACCTGCCGCAGTTGGCCCGGCTCAAGTTCGAGCTGCTCAACCGCGCCGGCCACCTGCACTACGAATACGACACCACCCGCTTTGCCGACGTGGCCGGTGCCAACCGGCTCAAACGCTGGGTCAACCAGCGCCGCCCCGTCTTCCTCGGCGGCGCAGGCCCGGCCGGCCTGGACCCGCCCAAGGGCATGCTGCTGCTGGGCGTGCAGGGCTGCGGCAAATCGATGCTGGCCAAGGCGACCGCCGCCGGGTTTGGCGTGCCGCTGCTGCGGCTGGACTTCGGCAGCCTGTACGACAAGTACCACGGCGAGACCGAGAAGAACCTGCGCGATGCGCTGGCCTCGGCCGAACAGCTGGCACCGTGCGTGCTGTGGATCGATGAGATCGAGAAAGGCCTGGCCAGTGGCGGCGAAGATGGCGGCGTCTCGCGCCGCGTGCTCGGCCACCTGCTGACCTGGCTGGCCGAGCGCAAGAGCACGGTGTTCATCGTCGCCACCGCCAACCAGGTGCATGAGCTGCCGGCCGAGCTGCTGCGCAAGGGCCGCTTCGACGAGATCTTCTTCGTCGATCTGCCCGATGCCAACACCCGGGTGGAACTGCTGCGCCTGCACCTGGGCAAGCGCCAGCTCAATGCCGACGACTTCGCGCTGCCGGCGCTGGCGGCCGCGGCAGACGGCTTCTCCGGTGCCGAGATCGAGCAGGCGGTGGTTTCGGGGCTGTACGCCGCGCATGCCGAATCACGCGTGCTCGATACCGAGCTGCTGATGCAGGAGATCCGTGGCAGCCGGCCGTTGTCGGTGCTGATGGCCGAGCAGGTCACCGCACTGCGCGAGTGGGCACGCGGGCGCACGGTCAGCGCGGACGCGTAGCGCCGGCCGTTGGTCGGCTGCCGGATCAGGGCTGCCCGTGAAGAACGGCCCCGCGCTGCAGCACCCACACCCAGGCCGGCAGCGTCGCCAATGACAGCAGGATGCCGTAACCGACCAGCGCGGCGGCCAGGCGCGGCGCCAGGCGATGCGCGATCGCCAGTGCCGCCGCGGTGATCATGGTCGGCATCGCCGATTCGAGCACATTGGTCTGCAGCATCGTGCCCTGCAGCCCGAACGCCCAGGCGATCGGCAGCGCCAGCGCCGGCATCACCACCAGTTTCAGCAACAATCCGATGCCCAGCGGCTTGAGCTCATCCAGCGGCAACCGCAGCTGGAGGGAGAAGCCGACCGCCAACATCACCAGCGGCAGCATCGCATCGGCCAGCTGCTTCAGCCCGGTGCCGATCCAGGTGGGCGGCTGCTCCGGCATCAGGGTCAGGGCGAACAGCAGCGCCCACAACGGCGGGAACCTGGCGATCCGCAGCAGGATCTGCGCAGCGGTGGGCGGGGTGTCGCCGCTGTAGCGCGCGATCACATACAGACCAAAGGTGGACAGCAGCACGAAGGTGCCGAACTGGTCGTAGACCACCGCATACGGCAGCGCGTGATCGCCGAGCAGCGCGCGCACCATCGGGTAGCCGATGAAGCTGGAGTTGGCCAGCGCCACGCAGATCAGCAGCACCGCATGCACATCGCGGGCAAAGCCGAAGATGCGCGTGGCCAGGCTCACCAGCGCAAGCGTGCACAGCATCAGCAGCCACGGCGTGGCTACCAGCCCGATCAGGCTGATATCCAGATGCAGCCGCGGGACATACATCAGCACCGCCGCCGGCAGGCACACGTACAGCACGATGCGGTTGAGCACATCGGCGGTGTTGTCCGGCAGCGCGCGCAGGCGCGAAAACGCCATGCCCAGGCCGAGCATGGTCAGGATGAGAGCGAATGCATCGAACGCCATCGCGACAGCCTAGCCGAATCGCCCGCGCCCCCGGCCCCGACCATGGTCGAAGCCGGCGCCTGCACGGCGATCAGGGCCTGTCCGCCGGCGCGGCCAGGCCCGCAGGATCACGCGAGCACAGGGCTCACGGCCAGGTCGGCGGCTTTTCCGCCCATGCCTGCTGGACTTCAGCCAGGGTGCTGCGTTCGCTGTCACGCCAGCCCGGCAGCAACGCCGCATAACCCTCGGTCCCGCTCCACTGCTGCGGCTCTGTGCGCACCGCTGCGGCATACCACTGCACCGCGTCGTTCTTGCGGCCCAGCGTCCACAGGGCCAGCGCGTAGGTCGGCGGTACCCACGACGGGTTGCCCCGCATCCCGCTCTGGGCCGTGGTCCACTGCGCCAATGCCGCCTCGGCTTCGCCCAGGCGGAACAGATCCCAGCCGTAGTTCCAGCGCACCGAACGGGCCTGCACCGAACTGGCGGCCGCGGTGGTCGCCGCCTGCTCGTACAGGCTGCGCCCCAGTTCCGGCCGCCCCTGCGCGATCGCCACGCCGGCCAGTTGTACGGTCGCCTCGAGCGCCTTGCGGCCGCGCTCGCGCTGTTTCATCAACTGGTCGACCAGATCCCCACTGCTGCCCGCCACCACCACCATCGGCGTGGCGGCCGCGTCCGTGTCGAAGTAGAACTCCTGCACTGCCGGCAGCGATTGCGCCGACACGTTGAACACACAAGCCCCCACAGCCAGCATCACGCCGGCCAGCATCTGTCTTGCAACTGCCATGCAAACTCCCCCAGGTTGTCACAACAACCTCCCCTCCTGATCCTAACCGCAGCGTGCGTCCGGCACCAAGCGCCGCCGACCGGCGGTCCGGCCTATGGGGCCCGCCGCCACACCCGCAGGCGGTTGTTGGCCGGCATCGCCGCGTCCTCGACCAGCTTCAGCCCCACCGCGGCCGCCAACGCATCCACCGCCTCGGCATCACGGATGCCAGACGCCGGATCGCGCGCCTTCAGCCACGCATCGAACTGGCGGTTGCTGTCGCTGCTGTACGCGCCTTGGGCGTTGAACGGACCATAGACACAGAGCACGGCGTCATCCGTCATGACCGCCGGCACCCCGGCGAACAGCGCCTGGACGTGGGCCCAGCTCATGATGTGCAGGGTGTTGGCGCTGAACACCGCATCGAAGGCCAATGGCGCCGCCGGCAGCGGGCCCAGCCCGGGCGTGGGGGACAGCACGGCCTGCAGCGGCCACGGCGCCGGCGCATTGGGCAGGCCGGCCGCCTGCAGCCGCTCGGCGATGCCGGGCAGGTGGTCCGGATGGTCGCTGGCCTGCCACTGCAGGTGCGGCAGGGCCGCTGCGAAGTACTCGGCGTGCTGGCCGGTTCCGCTGCCGATCTCCAGTACCCGGTGGCGGTCGGCGAGGTGGCGCTGCAGCACTGCCAGGATCGGCGCACGGTTGCGGTCGCAGGCCTCGGACCAGCGTATCTGGCTCATCGGAATGTCACATCGGCGGGGAATCGATGTCCATCCAACCATGACCGCAGTCACTTGTGCCACTGTGCGATGCCACCGAAAGTCGAAGACTTGTCCAATGCCGGCCGGCTGCGCGCCGCCGGCCGTCCTTGGGGGATGTGAGCTGTGCAACGTCGTGAGTTTCTAGCGCTGTCTGGAATGGGCCTGGCGGGCCTGGTACTGCCGCATGGCCGGCTGATCGCCGCCGAGCAGCTGCTCGAACCGGGTGATGTGGGCCGCCGCAAGGCCCTGGCCGAGGCCGCGCTCGCCGCCGCCAAGCGCGCCGGTGCCAGCTACTGCGATGTGCGCATCGGCCGTTACCTCAACCAGGCGATCATCACCCGCGAGGCCAACGTCCAGAACGTCACCAACAGCGAATCCTCGGGCATCGGCATCCGGGTGATCGTCAATGGCGCCTGGGGCTTTGCCGCCACCCACCAGCAGACCCCGGCCGCGGTGCTGGCCACGGTCGAGCAGGCCGCGGCGATCGCCCGCGCCAATGCCGGCATCCAGACCCGCCCGGTGCAGCTGGCGCCGGTGACCGGCGTGGGTGACGTGAGCTGGAAGACCCCGATCCGCAAGAACGCGATGGCGGTGCCGATCAAGGACAAGGTCGACATGCTGCTGTCGCTGAACGCCGCTGCGCTCAATGCCGGCGCCGATTTCATCAACTCCACCCTGTTCCTGGTCAACGAGCAGAAGTTCTTCGCCTCCAGCGACGGCTCCTTCATCGACCAGGACGTGCACCGGATCTGGCTGCCGTTCACCGCTACCGCGATCGACAAGGCCAGCGGCAAGTTCCGCACGCGCGCCGGGCTGTCCTCGCCGATGGGCATGGGCTACGAATTCCTGGATGGCGACGCGCGCGGCAAGATCGCGCTGCCGGGCGGCGTGGTCGCCTACCGCGACTCCTACGACCCGGTCGAAGATGCCGTCGCCGCGGCCCGACAGGCCCGCGAGAAGCTCAAGGCGCCCTCGGTCAAGCCGGGCAAGTACGATCTGGTGCTGGACCCGTCCAACCTGTTCCTGACCATCCATGAGAACGTCGGTCACCCGCTGGAGCTGGACCGCGTGCTCGGCTACGAGGCCAACTACGCCGGCACCAGCTTCGCCACGCTGGACAAGCGTGATGAGGGCTTCCGCTGGGGCAGCGACATCGTCAACTTCTTCGCCGACAAGACCGCCCCGGGCAGCCTCGGCGCGGTGGGCTACGACGATGAAGGCGTGAAAACCAAGCGTTGGGACCTGGTCAAGGACGGCATCCTGGTCAACTACCAGGCCACCCGCGATGAAGTACACATCCTTGGTGAAAAGGAATCGCACGGCTGCAGCTACGCCGATTCGTGGTCCAGCGTGCAGTTCCAGCGCATGGCCAACGTGTCGCTGGCGCCGGGCAAGGCCCCGCTGAGCGTGGCCGAGATGATCAGGAACGTGGAGAACGGCATTTACATCCACGGCCGCGGCTCGTACTCGATCGACCAGCAGCGCTTCAACGCGCAGTTCGGCGGCCAGCTGTACTACCAGATCAAGAACGGCGAGATCACCGGCATGGTCGAGGATGCCGCCTACCAGATCCGCACGCCGGAGTTCTGGAATGCCTGCAGCGCGATCTGCGATGAGCGCGATTTCCGCTTCGGCGGCTCGTTCTTCGATGGCAAGGGCCAGCCGGGCCAGGTCTCGGCGGTCTCGCATGGCTCGTCGACCACGCGTTTCGATGGCATCAACATCATCAACACCGCACGCAGCCTGGGATGAGCCTGGCCCCGCTCCGTGCCGAATGTCACTACCGCGGCGCCCGTACGGCCGCAAGAATCGGCTGTGCCGCCGCGGCGGTCCCCCTGATGTCGCTGTTTCCCTGCCACCCCCACACCGACGTGGAGAGCTGCCTTGCAAAGACGTGACTTTCTCGCCCTGACCGGGCTTACCGCTGGCGGACTGATCGTGCCGTCGTTCTTCGGCAAGGTCATTGCCGCCGAACAACTGCAGAGCGCGCTCGAACCGGCGCTGAAAAAACGCCTGGCCGACGCCGCCCTGGCCGCTGCGCGCCAGGCCGGCGCGACCTACTGCGATGTGCGCATCGGTCGCTACCTGCGCCAGTACGTGATCACCCGCGAGGACAAGGTCCAGAACGTGGTGAACACCGAATCGACCGGTGTGGGCATCCGCGTGATCGTCAACGGGGCGTGGGGCTTTGCCGCCACCAACCAGCTTGGCACCACCGATGTGGCCCGCGCCGCACAGCAGGCCGCGGCGATCGCCAAGGCCAACGCCGGTGTGCAGACCGCCCCGGTGCAGCTGGCTGCCGCGCCGGGCGTGGGTGAAGTGTCCTGGCGCACGCCGATCCGCAAGAACGCGATGGATGTGCCGATCAAGGAAAAGGTCGAGCTGCTGCTGGACGTCAATGCAGGCGCGATGGGCGCCGGCGCCAGCTTCGTCAACTCGATGCTGTTCCTGGTCAACGAACAGAAGTACTTCGCCTCCACCGATGGCTCCTACATCGACCAGGATGTACACCGCATCTGGGCACCGATGACGGTCACCGCCATCGACAAGAGCACCGGCAAGTTCCGCACCCGCTCCGGGCTGTCCTCGCCAATGGGCCTGGGCTACGAGTACCTCGATGGCGTCGGCACCGGCAAGGCGGTCTCGCCCAACGGCGTGGTCAACTACCGCAACTCCTACGACATGAAGGCCGATGCGATCGCCGCGGCCAAGCAGGCGCAGGAGAAGCTCAAGGCACCGTCGGTGAAGCCGGGCAAGTACGACCTGATCCTGGATCCCTCGCACACCTGGCTGACCATCCACGAGTCGGTCGGCCATCCGCTGGAACTGGACCGCGTGCTCGGCTACGAAGCCAACTACGCCGGCACCAGCTTCGCCACGCTGGACAAGCGCGAGCAGCATTTCCAGTACGGCAGCGACAAGGTCAACATCTTCGCCGACAAGACCCAGCCGGGCAGCCTCGGCGCGGTCGGCTACGACGATGAAGGCGTCAAGACCAAGCGCTGGGACCTGATCAGCGAAGGCAAGCTGGTGGATTACCAGACCATCCGCGACCAGGCCCACATCCTCGGCAAGACCGAGTCCGATGGTTGCTGCTATGCCGATTCGTGGTCCAGCGTGCAGTTCCAGCGCATGGCCAACGTGTCCATGGCACCGGGCAAGACCAAGCTGAGCGTGGCCGACATGATCAAGGACGTCGAGAACGGCATCTACATCATCGGCGACGGCTCGTTCTCCATCGATCAGCAGCGTTACAACGCGCAGTTCGGTGGCCAGCTGTTCTATGAAATCAAGAACGGCCAGATCACCCGCATGCTCGAGGACGTGGCCTACCAGATCCGCACGCCGGAGTTCTGGAATGCCTGCACCGCCGTGGCCGATGAAAGCGACTACCGCCTTGGCGGCTCGTTCTTCGACGGCAAGGGCCAGCCCGGCCAGGTCTCGGCGGTCTCGCACGGTTCGTCCACCGCGCGCTTCAACGGCATCAACGTCATCAACACCGCGCGCAGCCTCGGCTGACCGGTCAGGAGCCCCAATCCATGAGTATCTTCACCGAAGCCCAGGCCAAGGCCATCCTCGACAAGGTCATCGCGCTCTCCAAGGCCGATGAGTGCACGGCCGTGCTGGCCGGCTCGATCGACGGCAACATCCGTTTCGCGCTGAACAATGTTTCCACCAGCGGCATCGTCGACAACACCGAGCTGGCCGTGACGGTCGCCTTCGGCAAGCGCGTGGGCACCGCCTCGATCAATGAGTTCGACGATGCCGCGCTGGAGCGCGTGGTGCGCCGTGCCGAAGATCTGGCCCGCCTGGCCCCGGAAAACCCGGAGTTCCTGCCGGCGATCGGCAAGCAGACCTACCGGCCCAGCCCGACCTTCAGCGAATCCACCGCGGCCATCGACCCGGCCTTCCGCGCCAAGGTCGCCGCCGACTCGATCGCACCGTGCCGTGGCAACGGCCTGATCGCGGCCGGCTTCCTGGAAGACGGCCAGAGCTTCCAGGCCACCGCCAACAGCAACGGCAACTTCGGTTACCAGCGCGGCACCAACTTCGATTACACCTGCACCGTGCGTACCGAAGATGGCCGCGGCTCGGGCTGGGTCGGTCGCAACCTCAAGGATGCCGCCGATTTCAAGGCCGACCAGGACATCCGCATCGCCATGCGCAAGGCCACCGAATCGGCCGAAGCCAAGGCGCTGGAGCCGGGCAAGTACACGGTGATCCTGGAGCCGGCGGCCGCGGCCGGCCTGATCAGCTTCATGATGAACTTCTTCGATGCGCGCTCGGCCGATGAAGGCCGCAGCTTCCTGTCCAGGAAGGGCGGCGGCAACAAGCTGGGCGAGCAGGTCTACGACCCGCGCGTGACCATGGTCGCCGACCCGTGGCATCCCGAGGCCGCCGTGCTGCCGTGGGACAACGAAGGCCAGCCGCGCGAGAAGCTGGACATCATCAAGGACGGCAAGATCGCCAACCTCAACTACTCCCGCTTCTGGGCGCAGAAGCAGGGCAAGACCGCCAACGCGCGGCCGGGCAACCTGCTGATGTCCGGCGGCGACAAGAGCACGGCCGAGCTGGTCCGTGGCACCCAGAAGGGCATCCTGGTCACGCGCACCTGGTACATCCGCATGGTCGATCCGCAGACCGTGCTGCTGACCGGCCTGACCCGCGATGGCACCTTCTACATCGAGAACGGCCAGATCAAGCACCCGGTGAAGAACTTCCGCTTCAACGAATCGCCGGTAATCATGCTCAACAACATCGAGGAGCTGGGCAAGCCGGTGCGTGTGGCCGGTGACGAATCCAGCCTGGTGATGATGATCCCGCCGATGAAGCTGCGCGATTTCACCTTCACCTCGTTGTCCGACGCGGTCTGATGAACGGTCGTGACGGCCACTGGCCGTCTCTTCGTCTGGCCGGTCGCTTCCCGGAACGTGCGCGGCGATGAACCGTGCACAGTTCCTGCGCCTGATGCTGGGCAGTGCCGCGTTCGCGGCCCTGCCCACACCGGCGCGCGCCCAGGCCGGGCGATACGATTTCTGGTTCACCCGCCTCAAGTACGACTCCGGCGACTGGGACGTGGACGCGCGCATGCCGTCCAACGTGATCACCTCGCTGATCGATTACACCTCCCTGCGCGTGGACCCGACCGAGCACGTGATCGCGCTGTCCGATCCACGCATGCTGGAGGCGCCATTCTGCTACCTGGCCGGACACAAGCTGGTCGAGTTCAACGCAGCCGAACGGCAGAACTTCGTGCGCTATGTGCGCAATGGCGGCTTCGTGTTTGTCGATGACTGCAACCACGATATCGATGGCCTGTTCGCCACTTCCTTCGAAGCGCAGATGGCCAAGCTCTTTGGGCCCAAGGCGCTGAACAAGCTGCCCGACAACCACGCGCTGTACCGCAGTTTCTTCCGCTTCCCCGAGGGCCCGCCGGCCACCGGGTTCGAACTCAATGGCTGGGGCGATGATCTGGTCCACGATTACCTCAAGGGCATCGAGATCGATGGCCGCCTCGGTGTGCTCTACAGCAACAAGGATTACGGGTGCGAGTGGGACTACGACTGGCGCAACAAGCGCTTCCTGGCCGAAGACAACACCCGTTTCGCGGTCAACATCGTGATGTATGCCCTGAACAGCTGACGTTTTTCCTGCATTTCCAGCCACGCATGGCGTGGCTCTACGCCGATCCTGCGAGTGCCTTATGACGACCGACAGCCTTGATGCCCTTCTTCCCAAACTGCAGCAGTTGCGCGGCGCGCTGGCCCAGGCGGTGGTCGGCCAGCATGCGGTGGTGGAGCAGCTGCTGATCGGCCTGCTGGCCGGCGGCCACTGCCTGCTCGAGGGCGCGCCCGGGCTGGGCAAGACCCTGCTGGTGCGCTCGCTTGGCCAGGCACTGGAGCTGCAGTTCCGGCGTGTGCAGTTCACGCCCGATCTGATGCCCAGCGATATCCTCGGCACCGAGCTGCTGGAAGAGGACCACGGCACCGGACACCGTCACTTCCGGTTCCAGAAGGGCCCGATCTTCACCAACCTGCTGCTGGCCGACGAGCTCAACCGCACCCCGCCCAAGACCCAGGCCGCACTGCTGGAGGCGATGCAGGAACGCACCGTCAGCTATGCGGGCACCACCTATGCGTTGCCGGCGCCGTTCTTCGTGCTGGCCACGCAGAACCCGATCGAACAGGCCGGTACCTACCCCTTGCCGGAAGCCCAGCTGGACCGCTTCCTGCTGCACGTGCGGGTGGACTACCCCACCGAGCAGGAGGAGCGCGACATCCTGCTGCAGACCACCGGCAGCGCCAGTGGCAGCGTGCCCAAGGTGATGGAGGCCGACGAGGTGCTGGCCCTGCAGGCCGCCGTGCGCGAGGTCCACATCAGCGAAGACGTACTTACCTGGATCACCCGCCTGGTGCGTGCCAGCCGCCCTGGCAACGATGCACCGGCGGCGGTGAACCAGTGGATCAAGTGGGGCGCCGGCCCGCGTGCCGGGCAGTCGCTGGTGCTGGCGGCCAAGGCGCGTGCGTTGCTGCAGGGGCGCTTCGCCGCCACCCGCGAGGACGTGCAGGCGCTGGCGGCGCCGGTGATGCGTCACCGCCTGCTGCTGTCCTTCGCTGCCGAGGCCGAGCAGAAGAGCGCCGACGACGTGGTCGCCGCGCTGCTGCAGGCCGTGCCGTTCCCGGGTTGACCCACACGCCGTGAGCCGCAACGCGCCGATCGCGATCCCCGCTGATGTCCGCAGCCGCCTGAAGGCGCTGCGGCTGCTGCCGCGCCGCGCGCGTGGCGCGCACGGGATCGGCCAGCACGCCAGCCGCAGCCGCGGTGCGGGGCTGGAGTTCGCGCAGTACCGCGCCTACGAACCCGGCGATGAACTGCGTCAGATTGACTGGAAGCTCTACGCGCGCTCGGACCGCTTCTTCGTGCGCGAGTCCGAACGCGAAAGCCCGATCACCACCTGGGTGCTGATCGATGCGACCGCCTCGGCGCGGCAGCGCGATCGTGCACGGCCGGAGTGGTCGCGCCTGGACCATCTCTGCGCCACCGCAGCCTGCCTGGTCGAACTGGCCCTGCAGCAAAGCGACCGCTTCGGCGTCATCGTCGTCAGCGGCGAGGGCGTGCAACTGGTGCCCGCCGGGCACGGCCCACGCCAGCGCGACCGCGTGCACCTGCTGCTGCGCCAGGTGCAGGCGAGTGGCACGTGGCCGCCGGTCACCGCGCTGGCCCCGGTCTGGGAGCGGGTGCAGGCCGGCGATCTGCTGGTCGCGCTGGGCGACGGTTTCGACGAAGGCGGCACCGTGCTGCTGGAGCGGCTGGCCGCCGCGCGCCGCGAGGTGCTGCACCTGCAGGTACTGACCGCGGAAGAGCGCGATTTCCCGTTCACCGAGGGTCACCGCTTCCGCGACCCGGAAACGGGGGAAGAAGTGCTGGGCGATGGCCGTGCGATCCGCGAGGAGTATCTGGCCCGCTTCGACGCCGCCCAGCGCGCGCTGCAGGCGCGACTGCAGAGCAGCGGCATCGTGCACGCTTCCGGCTATCTCGACCAGCCGCTGGATCAGCCGCTGCGTGCGCTGCTCGGCGCCGGAGGCGGCGCGTGAGCCTGCTGTTTCCGCTCGGGCTGCTGGCACTGGCCGCATGGTTGGTGCCGCTGCTGATCCACCTGGCGCGGCGTCACCAGTACGCGCCCCTCGACTTCGCCGCCCTGCGTTGGCTGCGGGCCCGGATCCGGCCGCGCCAGAAGATCCGTTTCGACGAGTGGCCACTGCTGCTGGTGCGGCTGCTGCTGCTCGCCGCGCTGGCCCTGTTGCTGGCAAGGCCGGTGCTGCACGGTGGCGCGGCCGATACCCATGCGGTCACGGTGGTGGCCCCCGGTCTGGACGGCGCGGCCCTGCGTGGCCAGGACGCCAAAGGCGACTGGCGATGGCTGGCACCGGGCTTCCCGGCGCTGGCCGACGGCACCCCGGCGCCCCCGCAACCGCTGGCCAGCCTGCTGCGCGAGCTGGATCAGCGCCTGCCCGCCGGTGCACCGCTGACGGTGTACGTGCCCGACCCGATGACCGGGCTCGATGGCGAACGCCCGCGTCTGTCGCGTCGCGTGACCTGGCGGCCGATGCCGATGGCGCCGGCCGCCGCGCGCACGGCGGCGCTGCCTGTGCTGCAGCTAGGTGGCGAGATCGCTGAAGGCGAGCAACGTGTGCTGGCCGCGTTGCAGCGCGCGTGGTCCAACCAGGCGTTGTCTCCCGCACGCGGTGCCGGTACCGCCCCGGGCGCCGGCCAGATCGGCGTGTGGCTCGCCGCTGCGCCGCTGCCTGCCGCGTGGCAGGCGTGGGTGCGCCAGGGCGGCAGCGCGCTGGTCGCGCCGGGTGCTGCTGGGGCCGGTTGGACGCCAGCCCTGCGCGATGTCGGCGGCGCGGTGGTGCTGGAACAGCGGTTCGAGGGCAGTGGTCGCCTGCTGCGTTTCACTGCACCGCTGACGCCGACGGCGCTGCCGGTGTTGCGCGATCCCGGCTTCCCGCGTCAGTTGCTGGCCGTCGTCGCCGCACCCGCTCCGCCCACGCTCGCAGCCGCGGCGACACAGCAGCCCTTGCGCGGTGGCGCCACACCGCTTCCGCTGCCACGTGAGCTGACCCCCTGGCTGTTGGCGCTGATCGTGCTGCTGTTCGCGCTGGAACGGGCGATGGCGACCTCGCCACGCCGCGGGGCCGGCGCATGAACGCGGCCATCCAGCACGCCTGGCAGCGCGCGCGCCGGCGCCAGTGGTGGATCACCACCCTGCTCGCAGTGCCGGTTGCGTTGGCGGTCAGCGCGGTGGCGTGGCGGGTGGCCGGGTTCAACGCGGGCAGCGTGGTCCTGTTGCTGACGTTGCTGGTCAGCGTCGGCGTGGCGACCTGGCGCGCACGTCGTCTGGATCGCCGATGGCTGGTCCGCCGGTTGGACGACCACCCGGTCGCGCAGGACAGCGCCGACCTGCTGTTCGCCCTGCCGGAGGCATTGAACCGGTTGCAGCAGCGGCAGCGCACGCATGTCGCCGCCGCCCTGCAGGCGCGCATGCCCGAACTGCGGCCGCGCTGGCCGGGCCGGTGGCTGCTGGCCTCGGTGATCACGTCGTTGGCGGTGATGGCGCTGGCGCTGGGCTGGCCACGCGGCCAGAACGCGGCGCCCCTGTTCCCGGCCGCGGCGGCACCGCCGGCCACACCCGCGCAGCCACCGCAGCTGCGCTCCACCCGGCTGGAGATCACCGCCCCGGCCTACACCGGGCAGGCCGCGCGCGTGCAGAGCGCGCTGGACGGGAAGGTTCCGCAGGACAGTCGCCTGCACTGGTCGCTGCGCTTCTCGGCGCAACCGCAGACCGCTGCGCTGCAGTTCCACGATGGCCAGCGCATCGCGCTGCAGCGCGACGGCGACCACTGGACCGCGCAGTGGAGCGCGACACGCCCGGCGTTGTACCGCGTGGTCACCGAGCCTGCCCTGCGCGACACCCGGCTGTACCGGCTCGATGTGGTGCCCGATCGCCCGCCGGTGGTGCGCGTGATCGCTCCCGACCGCAGTCTTGTGCTGGGCACGCCCGGGCAGCGCCAGTGGCCGCTGCAGTTCGAGGCCACCGACGACTACGGCGTGGTCGCCACGGCACAGTTGAAGGTCACTCTGGCCCAGGGCAGCGGTGAGAACATCACCTTCCGCGAGCAGACCTTCAGCCTGTCCGGTACCGGGCCGGCGACGCAACGACGTTTCGCGCGCACGCTGGATCTCGCCGCGCTGGGCGCCACCGAAGGCAACGATGTGATCGCGCAGCTGACCGTGCGCGATACCCACACACCTACTGCGCAGAGCGCCCAGAGCAGCAGCGTGATCCTGCGCCTGCCGAGCGCTGCGGAAATCCAGGGCACCGACCTGGAGGGCATGGTCAAGAAGACCCTGCCGGCGTACTTCCGCAGCCAGCGCCAGATCATCATCGACGCCGAAGCGCTGATCAAACAGCGCCGCCAGCTGCCGGCAGAGGAGTTCATCAAACGCGCCGATGCGATCGGCGTGGACCAGCGCATCCTGCGCCTGCGCTATGGCCAGTTCCTCGGCGAGGAGAGCGAAGGTGGGGCCAAGCCGCCGCCGACCAGCGATGTCCTGCCGACCAGTGACACACCGGCCAGCACGCACGACGCCGAGCATGATCACGATGGCGACCATGCGCAGGCGCAGGCCGGCCATGATGATCACGACCACGGCGCGCCGACCGACGGCAACGCTGCGGTGTTCGGCAGCGCCAGCGACGTGCTCTCCGAATACGGCCACACCCACGATCACGCCGAGGCTGCCACCCTGCTGGATCCCAAGACGCGCGCCACGCTGAAGGCAGCGCTGGATCAGATGTGGTCGTCGGAAGGCGAGCTGCGCCAGGGCCAGCCCGAGCGCGCCCTGCCCTACGCCTACAAGGCGCTGGGTTTCATCAAGGAAGTGCAGCAGGCCGAGCGCATCTACCTGGCGCGGGTCGGCCCGGAGCTCCCACCGATCGACGAGGGGCGCCGCATGACCGGCGATCGCGCCGACCTGGCCAGCCGCACGTTGCCGCTGCGTGCGCTGGACGCACCCGACCAGGCCATCGTGCAGGTCTGGCAGCAGCTTGCCGATCCCACCAGCGCGCCGGATCTGGACGCACTGACCCAGTGGCTGCGGCGCAATGAAGCACGCCTGCCGGACCCGCTGAGCCTGGCCGCCGCCATCGAAACACTGCGCATCACCCCGGACTGCGCCGACTGCCATCAGGCCCTGCGTGCGCAGCTGTGGCGTGCACTGCTGCGGCCGCTGCCGCAGGTCCCCCGGCGCAACGCACCCGATGCCATGGGTCAGCGCTATCTGGATGCGTTGGAGGCCACACCATGAGCGAACCGCGCTGGATCCTGATCGCGCTGCTCGCGGTGTTTGCGCTGGCCAGTGCGCGCCTGTGCTGGCAGCAATGGCGTGGACCGGCACGGGCGCGCGGCGTGTTCGCCGGCCTGCTGTTGATGCAGGCTGCGGTGACCGTCCTGCTCTATCTGACCCTGGTGCCGCCGCTGCAGCGTGTGGCTGGTGGTCAACTGACCGTGCTGACTGCCGCGGCCGATCAGGTGCGCTGGTCGGCGGTACCGGGCGAAACCGTGGTTGCGCTGCCGGAAGCGACGAAGGTGGCCGACGCGCTCGCGGCACCGGACCTGGCCAGCGTGCTGCGCCAGCATCCGGGTACCCCTTCCCTTCGGCTGATCGGCGATGGCCTGTCCGCCCGCGATCGCGATGTCGCGCTGCCCCGTGGCGTGCGCATCGAATCACCCAACGCGCCGCAGGGCTGGATCGCGCTGCAGCCGCCGGCGGTCACTGCGCCTGGTGCGGTGTTCACCGTCAGCGCGCGTGCGCAGGGCGTGCCAAGCGCGCGCGCCGAACTGGTGGATCCCGCCGGTGTGGTCATCGACAGGGCCACGCCAGACGCCGATGGGCGGGTGCAGCTCAGCGGCGTGGCCCGCGTTGCCGGGCAGAGCGTGTTCGGCCTGCGCCTGCTCGACGCCGAACCACATGTGATCGATACGCTTGCCGTGCCCGTGGACACCGCCGCCACCGCGACGCCTCGCCTGTTGATACTGGCCGGTGCACCCGGTCCGGAGTTCAAGTATCTGCGCCGCTGGGCCACCGATGCCGGGCTGCGGGTACAGGCGCAGGCCAACACGGGCGGTGGCGTATCACTCGGCGATGCACCGATCGCGCTGACCGCTGCCAGCTTGGCCGGGACCGATGTGGTGCTGCTGGATGAGCGCCGCCTGGCCGGGCTGTCGGCGGCGCAACGCAGCGCGCTGCAGCAGGCGATCCGCGGTGGGTTGGGCGTGCTCGTCCGCACCAGCGGCCCGCTCAACGACAGCGCGCGCCAGGCGCTGCGCGGCTGGGGGATGCCCATCAGCGGCAACAACCAGACCGCCCCCCTGACGCTGCCAGCCGACGCCGATGCCGATGCCGCCCTGCTGCAGGCACGCCGTGGTCCCCAGCGGCCCGCGTCGGACACCACGGCCTACATCGAAGAAGCCGACACCGCCTCGCATCAGGCCAGCGTGCCGGTATTGGAGCGGCTGGGCGTGGCAGTCAACGACGCGACACCGCTGCTGCACGATGACAAGGGCAATGCGATCGGCGGTTATCGCCCGCTGGGCCGGGGCCGTGTTGCGCTGCTGCCGGTCACCGACAGCTATCGACTGGTCCTGGCCGGTCGCGATGATCGCCACGCCGAGCTGTGGAGCGGCGTACTGGCCCGCGTGGCACGCCCACTTCCCGCCGCAGATGCACCACGCGTCGACACCGACACCCCGTGGGCCGGCGAGCGCGTAGCGCTGTGCCAGCTGCGCGAGCCTGCACAGGTGCGCGCACCGGATGGCGCGCTCAGCGCGCTGCGCATCGATCCGGCCAGCGGTTCGGAACGCTGCGCCGGCTACTGGCCGATGCAGGCCGGCTGGCATCAGCTGCAGCAGGGTGAGAACCGCCACGCGTTCTACGTGTTCGATCCGGCCACTGCGCGATCGCTGCATCGCCAACAGCTGCGGGAAGCCACCGCACAGCGTCTGGCGGTGGGCACCGCAGCAACGTCGGCCGGCGTGATCGAAACGCCGGGGCCGCGTTGGCCCTGGCTGCTCGCCTTCGTGCTGGCGGCCGGGCTGCTGTGGTGGCTGGAACGGCGACGGGTGGCGAGGCCCGCTTGACGGTCGATGGAGCGATGCTGCCCTGCCCGCTCAGCGCTCCGGCGGCGCCGGGCATCCCCCTTGCTGCACACACACTTCCTGCGCCCGGCGCCGCTCGTCGTCGGTCAACTCCGGCGGGGGGCGGGCGGTCGCGGACTGGATCTGGTCGGGTCCACCGGTGAGCTTGTTCACGCCTTGCGCCGCGGCGGCCAGCCCCTTGTTGATGCCCATCATCAGATAGCCGCCGCTCATGCTGACCTGCTCCGGCGAGGGCGGTTCGCTCCAGGTGCGGCTGAACCGGTTCGGCTGTATCTGCACCGGATTCTTGAAGCGGTACAGATCCAGCGGTTCGTCGTCGGGCTTGAGCGCCCGCACCTCGCCCAGCGTGGTGACATCCCCCTGCGCCGGCGCGGGCGGCGGGTCCACGGGTTCGGGTGGCGCGGCCTGCTGTGCCTGCGCGGCGGCGGCCAGCAGCAGGCCGGCCAGCAGCGCTGCACCTTGATGTCCACGTAATGCCACAGCGACTCCATCCGTGTTGGTTGCGGGCTGGCCTCAAGGATACGGAGGCCGGCGTCAGGTTTCGTTGATGGCAGCTGTCCAGACAGCGCGGGCAGGCACTGAACCATTCACCCGCGCGCATCGCGATGTCTCAGACATTGAGACGCCGTCATGTTTCCATAGCGTCCTTTGCAGACCGTTGTGACCATGGCATACGAACTCGCCAAGCGTACCGAAGACGCCGAGCGCCGCCTCGCCACCACCGAAGGGCTGCCTTCGCGCGATGGTGCGCTGCTGACCGCGCGCCTGCAGCGCCGCTACCACGACCGCATCACCGGCAGCTTCACGATTCCCGCCCGCGAGGGCCAGTACGCACCAATCCCGGCCGATGTGCCGGCCGCGCTGGTCAATGCGTTGAAGGCGCGTGGCATCGAGCAGCTGTACAGCCACCAGGCGCAGGCATGGGAGGCCAGCCAGCGCGGCGAACACGTGGCCATCGTGACCCCGACCGCCAGCGGCAAGTCGCTGTGCTACACCCTGCCGGTGGTCAGCGCGGCGATGCAGGGCAAGGCCAAGGCGCTGTACCTGTTCCCCACCAAGGCGCTGGCCCAGGACCAGGTGGCCGAGCTGCTGGAGCTCAACCGCGCCGGCGATCTGGGCGTGAAAGCCTTCACCTTCGATGGCGATACCCCCGGCGATGCGCGCCAGGCGATCCGCCTGCACGGCGACATCGTGGTCTCCAACCCGGACATGCTGCACCAGGCGATCCTGCCGCATCACACCAAGTGGGCGCAGTTCTTCGAGAACCTGCGCTATGTGGTGATCGATGAGGTGCACACCTACCGCGGTGTGTTCGGCAGCCACGTCACCAACGTGCTGCGCCGGCTCAAGCGGATCTGCGCGTTCTACGGCGTGGAGCCGCAGTTCATCCTGTGCTCGGCCACCATCGGCAACCCGCAGGCACATGCGCAGGCGTTGATCGAAGCGCCGGTCACCGCGATCACCGAATCCGGTGCGCCCAGCGGGCCCAAGCACGTGCTGTTGTGGAACCCGCCGGTGGTCAATGCCGATCTCGGCCTGCGCGCCTCGGCGCGCTCGCAGAGCAACCGCATCGCCCGCATCGCGATCAAATCCGGGCTGAAGACGCTGATCTTCGCGCAGAGCCGGTTGATGGTCGAAGTGCTGACCAAATACCTCAAGGACATCTTCGACCACGACCCGCGCAAGCCAGCCCGCATCCGCGCCTACCGCGGCGGCTACCTGCCGACCGAGCGGCGCGAAACCGAGCGGGCGATGCGTGCCGGGCACATCGACGGCATCGTCAGCACCTCGGCGCTGGAGCTGGGCGTGGATATCGGCAGCCTGGACGTGGTGATCCTCAACGGCTACCCGGGCAGCGTCGCCGCGACCTGGCAACGCTTCGGCCGCGCCGGACGCCGCCAGCAGCCCGCACTCGGGGTGATGGTGGCCAGTTCGCAACCGCTGGACCAGTACGTGGTGCGCCATCCGGATTTCTTCGCCGAGGCCTCGCCCGAGCATGCGCGCATCGCACCGGACCAGCCGCTGATCCTGTTCGATCACATCCGCTGCGCTGCCTTCGAACTGCCGTTCCTGGCCGGCGATCCGTTCGGGCCGATCGATCCGCTGGTGTTCCTGGAAGCCCTGGCCGAAACCGAGGTGATCCATCGCGAAGGCGACCGCTGGGAGTGGATCGCCGACAGCTACCCGGCCAACGCGGTCAGCCTGCGCTCGGTAGCCGATGGCAACTTCGTGGTGGTGGACCGCAGCGACGGCAAGCAGCAGATCATCGCCGAGGTGGATTACTCCGCCGCCGCGCTGACGCTATACGAAGGTGCCATCCACATGGTGCAGTCCACCCCGTACCAGGTGGAGCGGCTGGACTGGGAAGGCCGCAAGGCCTACGTCACCCGTACCCACGTGGACTATTACACCGACAGCATCGACTTCACCAAGCTCAAGGTGCTGGACCGCTTCGATGGCTGCATCGCCGGGCGCGGCGATTCGCACCACGGCGAGGTGCACGTGGTGCGCCGCGTGGCCGGCTACAAGAAGATCCGCTATTACACCCACGAAAACATTGGCTACGGCCCGGTCAACCTGCCCGACCAGGAGCTGCACACCACGGCGGTGTGGTGGCAGTTGCCGCAGGCGGTGCTGCTGACCGCGTTCGACAGCAAGCAGGAAGCGCTGGATGGCTTCCTCGGCGCGGCCTACGCGCTGCACATCGTCGCCACGGTGGCGGTGATGGCCGATGCGCGCGACCTGCAGAAGGCGGTCGGCAACGGCGATGGCGCGTGGTTCGCGGTGGCCGACCAGAGTGGCCGCGGGCAGCTGCGGGGTGCCGAGTTCGATGCCAGCGCGATCGAGCTGCAGCAGCAGTTCGTGCCGACGGTGTACCTGTACGACAACTTCCCCGGCGGTGTGGGCCTGAGCGAGCCGCTGTGGCTGCGCCAGGCCGAGCTGCTGCTGCGGGCGCGCGAGCTGGTGCAGGGCTGCGACTGCAAGGCCGGGTGCCCCGCCTGTGTCGGCCCAGTGCTGGCCGGGCAGGAAGACGATGCCACCACGCCCAAGGCGTTGGCGCTTAAGGTGCTGGATCTGTTCGACAGCGCGGCGCTGCCATCTGCCGCCGGGCGTGAGCGCCAGAGCGCCGAGGTGGTCGCCTCGTGAGCCTGAGCCTGGACAAGCTGCGCCTGCTGCGCCGGCAGGCCGGTGATGCGACGCCGGCGCCGGCCCGTGATCCGTCCATCGCCACTGCGGGCCGATCCGATGCGGGTGGCACCGGCGCTACCGGCGACGCGGGCACCGTTCCCCTTCCGCCCGCCGCCAACGACGCCCGTGCGCGCACGCCTGCGCCCGCCTCCGTCTTTGGCTGGGTGGAGCAGGAGATCCGCCACAAACCGACCGGTGCCGCCGCACGCGATACCGCACCGGCCGCGCCCGCGCCCCCGGCGCCTGCGCTGCGCAAGCCCGAGATCGGTGGCCTGCGCCGGCTGCTCGGCCTGCGCGAGCGTGGCACCAGCGCCGCCCACCCGCGCGAGAACGCCAAGGACCGCCATGTGCCGGGCGAGGAAATCGCGCCGGGCTTGTTCCTGATCGAATCATTCGTCGCGCAGGCCATTCCGACCGAGCCGCTGTCGCTGGCCTTCGCCAAGCGCGACAGCGAGCACGTGCAGCCGCAGGACCTGCTGTTCTTCGATACCGAAACCACCGGCCTGGCCGGCGGCACCGGCACCCGCGCCTTCATGATCGGCGCGGCGGACTGGCACACCCATCCCGAACGCGGCGATGGCCTGCGCATCCGCCAGCTGCTGATGACCACGATGGCCGCCGAAACCGCAATGCTGCGCGAATTCGCCGGGTGGCTGCAGCCGAGCACGGTGTTCTCCAGCTACAACGGGCGCTGCTACGACGCCCCGCTGCTCAAGACCCGCTATCGGCTGGCCCGGCAGCGCTGCCCGATCACCCCGCTGGACCACGTCGACCTGCTGTTCCCGACCCGCCGCCGCTATCGCGGCACCTGGGAGAACTGCCGGCTGGCCACGATCGAGCGCCAGCTGCTGCAGATCGTGCGCGAAGACGACCTGCCCGGCTCGGAAGCCCCGGCTGCGTGGTTGAACTACCTGCGCGGCGGCAGTGCGGTGAACCTGCGCCGGGTGGCCGAGCATAACCACCAGGACGTGGTGACCCTGGCGCTGTTGATGCGACGGCTGGTGGCCGAGGAACAGCGCGACCGGGAGACCTTGGCGCTGCAGGCCATTGACGCGGTGTAAAGGCCGGCCAACGGACACTGCGGGTCCTTACCGTGGGAGGACCACCGCATGCGTCTGAACCTTCTGTTCGCCCTGGGCTGCGCCCTGCCGCTGGCCGCCTGCAGTCATCCCGGCAAGACGGCGGGAACACCCGCCGACAGCCCGACCTCGACCGCCCCACCCGCGGTGGCGGGCAGTGCCTCGCAGTGCGACCCGGAAAAGCTCACCGGCCTGACCGGCCAGACCGCCACCGAGGCAGTCATCCAGAAAGCAGTGAAGGACAGCGGTGCCCGCAATGCCCGCGTGCTCAAGCCGGGCATGGCGATGACCATGGATTTCCGCGAAGACCGGCTCAGTATCGAAGTCGACGCGCAGAACAGGATCGTGCGCGCCAACTGCGGGTGATTCATTGGAACCGGCGGCCAGCGATGCGGGCCGCCTTGATTGGCGTGCCGGTCAGTTGCGCACGCGCTGGGCCTTGCCACTGGCCAGCGCCTGATCGATCGCGGTGCGCACTTCCCGCACGGCACGCGCCGAGGCCACACTCTGCTGCTGCGCCAGGCGTGCCTGCTCCTTGCCCAGCTCGGCCTGCTCACGCGCCACCAGCGAGATCTGCCGGGCATCCACGGCCTTGGCCGAGGCGGTACGTGCCTCGCGTGCGGCCCGACTGGCAGCGGCGGCAGCGGCGCGTGACTCGCGGGCACCCTGGCGCGCCGCCCGGTCGGCTTCGACAGCGGCGTCGAGGCCGGCCTCGCGGATAGCCTTGCTGACCACTCCACTGATATCCACCGAGGCCATTGCATCGGCCGTGATCTGCAGCGATGCCGCCGCGATCTGTTGGCCGATCACCGCTTGGCGGTTGCCCAGCGCGGCCTGTGCCGTGCCCAGCGCGGCGACCTGCGTCTGGGCCTGCCCCAGCGCCTTGAGCACGGCGGGATCGCGGATCAGATAGCGGTCCTGGCCCCGGCGCACCCACAGGGCCGGTTGATCGCTGCCAGCATCGCGCCGCGCTTGTTTGAGATCAGCGACGGAGGCATCGACGAAACTGCTCTCGCCACCGATCAACACGAAGGCCTGCGCGGGTTGGCGCGAGACGCTGATCTGACCGTGGGTCACAAAGCTCGCGTCGTCATCCAGGTCCTTGGGGGGCTCGGGTGCACGCGGTGCTGCCGGAGCCTTCGGGGGTTGCGGGGCGGATACCGGCGGCGGCAACGGTTCACGTGCCGGCGCCGGTATCC
>NZ_NIVS01000008.1 GCF_002205165.1 Stenotrophomonas maltophilia
CGCCCACCCAGCCCGGGCACCTCTACCGCTGCCGTCGCCGTTGCTTTTCACGTCCGCCCGCAGTGAAAAATAAATATCCAATTGAAATGTAAGCGTTTTCCCGCCCGCGCCATTTCGTTGCATCCGTTATCATGGCCGGCTGATACCCAAAGGAGCCCCCGCCATGCGCCGCAAGATCGTCGCCGGTAACTGGAAGCTGCACGGCAGCCGCCAATTCGCCACCGACCTGGTCAGTGACCTGGTTGCCGACCTCCCGCTGCCGGGCGTCGAAGTCGTCGTCCTGCCGCCACTGCCGTACCTGGGCGAACTGGTCGAAGCCTTCGAAGGCCGCGCCGTCGCTTTCGGCTCCCAGGACGTCAGCAGCAATGAAAAGGGCGCCTACACCGGTGAGGTCTCGGCCACCATGCTGGCCGAAGTCGGCGCCCGCTACGGCCTGGTCGGTCACTCCGAACGCCGCCAGTACCACGCCGAAAGCAGCGAACTGGTCGCGCGCAAGTTCGCCGCCGCCCTGCATGCCCGGCTGACCCCGATCCTGTGCGTCGGCGAAACCCTCGAGCAGCGTGAAGCCAACCAGACCGAGGCGGTCATCGCCTCGCAGCTGGCCCCGGTGCTGGAACTGGTGGGTGCCGCCGGCTTTGCCCAGGCCGTGGTCGCCTATGAGCCGGTCTGGGCCATCGGTACCGGCCGGACCGCCTCCAAGGAGCAGGCCCAGCAGGTCCACGCGTTCATCCGTGGCGAAGTGGCCAAGCTGGATGCTAGAATTGCGGATTCACTGTCGATCCTCTATGGCGGCAGCGTGAAGCCCGACAACGCCGCGGAACTGTTCGCACAGCCCGATGTCGATGGTGGGCTGGTGGGCGGCGCCTCCCTGGTGGCCGCGGACTTCCTTGCCATCGCTGCCGCGGCGGCGGGGCGCTAATTAGTTACGTTGTCGGCCCAACCGCCGGCACGACATGTCCGAGGACGGATTCGAAATGCTGATGTTGATCCTCAATGTGGTCTACGTGCTGGTCGCAGTGGCCATGATCGCGCTCATCCTGATGCAGCGTGGTTCCGGCGCGGCCGCAGGGTCGGGTTTCGGTGCCGGCGCCTCGGGCACCGTGTTCGGCGCGCGTGGCGCGTCCAACTTCCTGTCCAAGTCGACCAAGTGGCTGGCCGTGGTGTTCTTCGGCATCAGCCTCTTCATGGCCTGGTACGCCAGCCATGGCTCGCGTCCGGCAGCACAGCAGGACCTCGGCCTGATGTCGGCCCCGGCCGCCACTGCGCCGGCCGCACCGGCAGGCGAGCTTCCGGCCGTGCCGAAGGCCCCGGAAACCCCGGCGCAGCAGCCTGTTCCGTCGGCCACTGTGCCGGCTCAGGCAGAAACTCCGAAATCTGGTGAAGAAAAGCCTTCGGAAGGCACCCAGACTCGCTGAAGACGGTTACAATATGCGGCGCACTGGAGAACAACCGGTGCGATCGTAAGCCCAGGTGGCGGAATTGGTAGACGCACTACCTTGAGGTGGTAGCGACGAGAGTCGTAGGGGTTCGAGTCCCCTCTTGGGCACCATTTGTTTGTAAGCGGGTTCGTCTGGCGCGCAAAGCGCCAGGTAGCGGTATCCGTCCACTCCCCCATGCCAAAGCGCCTGCAGGCGCAGCGGCAGAGGCAAGAGAGAATCGCTGTGCTGGCCGAATATTTGCCGTCTCTGCTGTTTCTGATCGTTGCCACCGGTATCGGCGTTGCGCTGATGCTGGTTGGCCGATTCCTCGGTCCCCGACGTCCTGATCTTAAAAAGCTCTCGCCGTACGAATGCGGCTTCGAGGCTTTCGAGGACGCGCGCATGAAGTTCGATGTGCGCTACTACCTGATCGCGATTCAGTTCATCGTATTTGATCTGGAAATCATCTTCATCGTGCCGTGGACCCAGGTCTTCATGGAGCTGGGCGCACGTTCGCTGGTCACGATGGGCCTCTTCGTAGGCATGCTTTTCCTCGGTTTCATTTACGTCTGGAAGAAGGGAGCGCTGGAATGGGAGTAATTCAGACGCTCGACGGCCTGATGAACAACCCGGTCCCGGAAGGGCGGGTCGATGACATCCTGCGCCCCGAAGGCGATAACCCCCTGCTCGAAAAGGGCTACGTGACCACCAGCGTGGATGCGCTGTTGAATTGGGCGCGTACCGGTTCGATGTGGCCGATGACCTTTGGTCTGGCCTGCTGCGCAGTGGAAATGATGCACGCCGGTGCGGCGCGCCTGGATCTTGACCGTTACGGTGTGGTGTTCCGCCCGTCACCGCGTCAGTCCGACGTGATGATCGTGGCCGGCACCCTGGTCAACAAGATGGCTCCGGCCCTGCGCAAGGTCTATGACCAGATGCCGGACCCGAAGTGGGTCATTTCGATGGGCAGCTGCGCCAACGGTGGCGGCTACTACCACTACTCCTATGCAGTAGTGCGTGGCTGTGACCGCGTGGTGCCGGTGGACATCTATGTCCCCGGCTGCCCACCTACCGCCGAAGCGCTGGTGTACGGGATCCTGCAGTTGCAGAAGAAGATCTGGCGTACGCAGACCATCGCCCGCTGACATCCCTCCTGACAAGAGCACGCCAAGCCCCCATGGCAGAGCAAGCACATTCCTTCATCGACCGACTTTCCGCACGTTTCGCAGGTGCGCAGGTCTTTGTGGTCGAACCCCGCGGCGAAGTGACGCTGGAAGTGCCCGCCGCTGACTGGCATGCCACCGCTCTGGCGCTGCGCGACGAATTCGGTTTCGAGCAGGCCGTTGACCTGTGCGGCCTGGATTATCTCGGCTACGGCAGCGACGAATGGGATACGGCCGACGTGTCGTCCCAGGGTTTCAGCCGTGGCGTCGAGGGCAAGTCCGTCGGTCGTTTCGCCTGGGGTGAATTCCCCACCCGCGAAACCCGCGATGGCGCCCAGCCGCAGCCGATCCCGCTGCAGCGTTTCGCCGTGGTCGCCCAGCTGCGTTCCTATCAGCACAACCTCACGATGCGCATCCGCTGCTTTGCGCCGAACGAGGAGCTGCCGGTGGTCGCCTCGCTGACCAATATCTGGCCGGGCCTGAACTGGTTCGAACGCGAAGCGTTCGATCTGTTCGGCGTGATCTTCGAAGGCCATCCGGACCTGCGCCGGATCCTGACCGACTATGGCTTCGTCGGCCATCCGTTCCGCAAGGATTTCCCGCTGATCGGCAACGTCGAAGTGCGCTACGACGAAGAAAAACAGCGCGTCATCTATGAACCGGTGACCTCGGTCGAACCGCGTGTCGGCGTGCCGCGCGTGATCCGTGACGACGCCCGTTTCCAGACCGCTGCCGGTGAAACCGCGCAGTCGGAGGCAAGCAAGTGAGTGAATTCACCCAGGCCAGCCAGGCCTTTGCGAGCAACCCGGCCGAACTGCGCCAGGAAATCCGCAACTACACGATGAACTTCGGTCCGCAGCATCCGGCCGCGCACGGTGTGCTGCGCCTGATCCTGGAAATGGACGGCGAAACCATCATGCGTGCCGACCCCCACGTGGGCCTGCTGCACCGTGGTACCGAAAAGCTGGCCGAGTCCAAGCCGTTCAACCAGTCGATCGGCTACATGGATCGCCTGGATTACGTGTCGATGATGTGCAACGAGCACGCCTACGTGCGCGCGATCGAGACCCTGATGGGGATCGAAGCGCCGGAGCGTGCGCAGTACATCCGCACCATGTTCGATGAAATCACCCGCATCCTGAACCACCTGATGTGGCTGGGGTCCAACGCGCTCGATCTGGGCGCGATGGCGGTCATGCTGTACGCCTTCCGCGAACGCGAAGAGCTGATGGACTGCTACGAAGCGGTCTCCGGCGCGCGCATGCACGCGGCGTACTACCGTCCGGGCGGCGTCTATCGCGACCTGCCGGACCACATGCCCAAGTACAAGGAATCGCGCTGGCACAAAGGCAAGGCCCTGAAGAACCTCAACGCCTCGCGCGAAGGTTCGCTGTTGGACTTCCTGGAGAACTTCACCGTCGAGTTCCCCAAGCGCGTCGACGAATACGAAACCCTGCTGACCGACAACCGTATCTGGAAGCAGCGTACGGTCGGCATCGGCGTGGTCACCCCGGAACTGGCCCATGCCTGGGGCATGACCGGCGTGATGCTGCGCGGTTCGGGCATTGCCTGGGATCTGCGCAAGAAGCAGCCGTATGCCAAGTACGATGCGGTCGAGTTCGACATCCCGCTCGGCAAGGAAGGTGACTGCTACGACCGTTACCTGTGCCGCGTGGCCGAGATGCGCGAATCCAACCGCATCATCAAGCAGTGCGTCACCTGGCTGAAGGCCAACCCGGGCCCGGTCATGGTCAAGAACTTCAAGGTCGCGCCGCCCAGCCGCGAAGACATGAAGGACGACATGGAGGCGCTGATCCATCACTTCAAGCTGTTCAGTGAAGGCTACTGCGTCCCGGCCGGCGAAACCTACGCCGCCGTCGAAGCGCCCAAGGGCGAGTTCGGCTGCTACCTGATGTCCGATGGTGCCAACAAGCCGTTCCGCGTGCATCTGCGCGCGCCGGGCTTCGCCCATCTGTCCTCGATCGACTCGGTCGTGCGCGGGCACATGCTCGCCGACGTAGTGGCCATGATCGGCACCTACGATCTGGTGTTCGGTGAGGTGGACCGGTGATCGCATCCGCCTGCACGATGCCTGACACCCGCCGGCTGCTGCCGGCGCTGCAGGTTCTGGTTTTTAACGATTTCGTATTCGCTGAGGTCGGCCGATGAAGGCGACAGGTAATTTCGAGGCGGCGCGCGACGTCGACCCGATGGTGGTCTTGAGTGACAAGACCCGTGCGCACATCGATCACTGGCTGGCCAAGTTCCCGCCGGATCGCAAGCGCTCGGCTGTCCTGCAGGGCCTGCACGCCGCACAGGAACAGAATGCTGGCTGGCTGACCGACGAGCTGATCGCCGGCGTCGCCAAGTACCTGGATCTGCCGCCGGTGTGGGCCTACGAGGTCGCCAGCTTCTACTCGATGTTCGAACTGGAGAAGGTCGGCCGCCACAACGTCGCTTTCTGCACCAACATCAGCTGCTGGTTGAACGGCGCCGAAGACCTGGTCGCGCATGCCGAGAAGAAGCTTGGCTGCAAGACCGGTCAGTCCACCGCCGATGGCCGCATCTACCTCAAGCGCGAAGAAGAATGCCTGGCCGGTTGCGCCGGTGCGCCGATGATGGTCATCAACGGCCATTACCACGAGCGCCTGACCGTCGAGAAAGTCGACGAGCTGCTGGACGGGTTGGAGTAAGACATGGCACATCATCACGCACCCAGTGGTCCGGTCGGTCCCGCACCGTTGCCGCACCAGGTGGTTTACACCACCCTGCATTACGACACCCCGTGGTCGTATGAAAACTACCTCAAGACCGGCGGTTACGCCGCCCTGCGCAAGATCCTCGAAGAGAAGATCTCGCCGGAGCAGGTCATCGAGATGGTCAAGCAGTCCAACCTGCGCGGCCGTGGCGGCGCGGGCTTCCCGACCGGCCTGAAGTGGTCCTTCATGCCCAAGGGCACGATGCAGAAGTACATCCTGTGCAACTCGGATGAATCCGAGCCGGGGACCTGCAAGGACCGCGACATCCTGCGTTACAACCCGCATTCGGTGGTGGAAGGCATGGCGATCGCCTGCTACGCCACTGGCTCGACCGTGGGCTACAACTACCTGCGTGGCGAGTTCCACCACGAGCCGTTCGAGAACTTCGAGCAGGCCCTGGCCGACGCGTACGCGAACGGCTGGCTGGGCAAGGACATCCTCGGCAGCGGCGTGGACATCGACATCTACGGTGCGCTGGGCGCCGGCGCGTACATCTGCGGCGAAGAAACCGCGCTGATGGAATCGCTGGAAGGCAAGAAGGGTCAGCCGCGCTACAAGCCGCCGTTCCCGGCCAACTTCGGCCTGTACGGCAAGCCGTCGACGATCAACAACACCGAGACCTATGCCTCGGTGCCGGCGATCATCCGCAACGGTCCGGAGTGGTTCCAGGGCCTGAGCCTGACCAAGAACGGCGGCCCGAAGATCTTCTCGGTCTCCGGCTGCGTGCAGAAGGGCGGCAACTTCGAAGTGCCGCTGGGCACCACCTTCGACGACCTGCTGGAGATGGCCGGTGGCCTGAAGCCGGGCCGCACGCTCAAGGGCGCGGTCCCGGGCGGCGTTTCGATGCCGGTGCTGAAGGCTGACGAGCTCAAGGGCCTGCAGATGGACTACGACACCCTGCGTGCCCTGGGCACCGGTCTGGGGTCGGGCGCCATCGTGGTGCTGGACGACAGCGTCTGCTGCGTCAAGTTCGCCTGCCGCATCTCGCAGTTCTTCCACAAGGAATCCTGTGGGCAGTGCACCCCGTGCCGTGAAGGCACCGGCTGGATGCACCGCGTGCTGGAGCGCATCGTCGCCGGCAAGGCCACGATGGAAGACCTGCATCAGTTGAAGACGGTGGCCGGCCAGATTGAAGGCCACACCATCTGTGCGTTCGGTGAAGCGGCGGCATGGCCCATCCAGGGCTTCCTGCGCCAGTTCTGGGACGAATTCGAGTACTACATCGTCAACGGTCATTCGATGGTTGACGGCAAGAAGGTGGAGGCAGCCGCCGCATGAGCGCGCAACCCGTAAACCCGAGCGTGCCACCGGATCATGTGACCGTCGAAATCGACGGCCAGTCCCTGGTCGTGCCCAAGGGCTCGATGATCATCCAGGCCGCCGACAAGGCCGGCATTCCGATCCCGCGCTTCTGCTACCACGAGAAGCTGCCGATCGCCGCCAACTGCCGCATGTGCCTGGTCGACGTGGAAAAGTCGCCCAAGCCGGCACCGGCCTGTGCCACGCCGGTCATGGATGGCATGAAGGTCGCCACCCGCAGTGAAAAGGCGCTGAAGTTCCAGCGCTCGGTGATGGAATTCCTGCTGATCAACCACCCGCTGGACTGCCCGATCTGCGATCAGGGCGGCGAGTGCGAACTGCAGGACGTTTCGCTGGGCTATGGCCGTTCGGTCAGCCGCTTCAACGAGCGCAAGCGCGTGGTGCCCGACGAGGACATCGGTCCGCTGGTCGCCACCGAAATGACCCGCTGCATCCAGTGCACCCGCTGCGTCCGCTTCACCGCCGACGTTGCCGGTACCTACGAGCTGGGTGGCATGTACCGCGGTGAAAACCTGCAGATCGGCACCTACGACGGCAAGCCGCTGACCACCGAGCTGTCCGGCAACGTCGTCGACGTCTGCCCGGTCGGCGCGCTGACCAACAAGGTCTTCCAGTTCCGCGCCCGTCCGTGGGAACTGACCGCACGCGAGTCGCTGGGTTACCACGACGCGATGGGCTCGAACCTGTTCCTGCACGTGCGTCGCGGCGAAGTGCTGCGCGCGGTGCCGCGCGACAACGAAGCCGTCAACGAATGCTGGCTGTCCGATCGCGACCGCTATTCGCACCAGGGCCTGTACAGCGATGACCGTGCGGTCAAGCCGCTGCGCAAGGTCAATGGCGAGTGGAAGGAAGTGAGCTGGGCCGAAGGCCTGGCCGCCGCCAAGGAGATCTTTGCCGCCCACCAGGGTGACGACCTCGGCGTGCTGGTGCACCCGTCGGCCTCCAACGAGGAGGGCGCGTTGCTGGCCCGTCTCGCCACCGGCCTGGGCACCACCAACATTGACCACCGCATCAACAACCGCGACTTCTCCGACGCCGCCACCGCCGAAGTCTTCGGCCTGCCGCTGGCGGAGATCGAAGGCGCGGACAGCATCGTCGTGCTCGGCAGCAACATCCGCCACGAGCTGCCGCTGCTGCATGCCCGCCTGCGCAAGGCGCAGACCACGCGCAACGCGAAGATCCATGCCGTCAACCCGGTGGACTTCGATTTCGCGTTCAAGCTGGCCAGCAAGCAGATCGTCGCCCCGTCGGCCTTCATCGAGGCACTGGGCAACGCCGAGCTGCGCGATGCGGTCAAGGGCGCGAACAACGCCGTGCTGATCGTCGGTGGCATCGCCGAAAACCACCCGCAGGCTGCCGCGATCCGCGCTGCCGCGCGTGATTTCGTCGCCGCGACCGGTGCCAAGCTGTGCCGCATCCCGCAGGGCGCCAATGCCGTGGGTCTGACCCGCGCCGGCGTGCTGCCGGCCGGCAAGGACGTCAACGCCATGCTGGCGCAGCCGCGCAAGGCCTATGCCCTGTACGGCATCGAGCCGGGCCTGGACTTTGCCGACGCCGCTGCTGCCCGCAAGGCACTGGCCGGCGCCCAGGTGGTGGCCTTCAGCCAGTTCGCCTGTGCCTCGACCCGCGACGTCGCCGACGTGATCCTGCCGATCGGCGCGCTGCCGGAAGTGGATGCCACCCTGACCAACCTCGATGGTCGCGAGCAGTCGGCCCGTGCCGGCGGCAAGCTGCCGGGCGAGGCGCGTGAAGGCTGGCGCGTGCTGCGTGCACTGGGCGGCGAACTGTCGCTGGCCGGTTTCGAGTTCACCGATCTGGCCGGCCTGCGCGCCAGCCTGGCCCCGGTCAGCGTGAGCGTGTCGTCGTCGGCGGCCACGCCGGTGGCGGGCGACGGCCTGGAAGTGACCTCGACCGCTGCGATCTACCGCACCGATGCGGTGGTCCGTCGCGCCCAGGCGCTGCAGTCGCATCCGCTCAACAACGCCCCGCGCATCGTGCTCAACGCCGACGACGCTGCCCGCCTGCAGTTGGTGGAAGGCCAGATGGCCAAGGTCGGCACCGATGCCGGCCGTGCCACCTTGCCGGTGGTGGTCGACGCCCGCGTTGCCGCTGGGTCGGTCTGGATTGAATCGGGCCACGGTGCAACCGCGCCGCTGGGTGCCGCACGTGTAACGGTGGTGGCTGCATGAACGAATTGCTGTTGAACGCGGTCGACCCGCTGCACCAGTGGCTGCTGTCACTGGGCGACATCGGCGCGCTGCTCTGGATCATCCTGAAGATCCTGGTGATCGCCATGCCGGTGATCATCTCGGTGGCCTTCTACGTGGTCTGGGAACGCAAGCTGATCGGCTGGATGCACGTGCGTCATGGCCCGATGTATGTCGGCATGGGCATCTTCCAGGCCTTCGCCGACGTCTTCAAACTGCTGTTCAAGGAAATCATCCAGCCGAGCAGCTCGCACAAGGCGATGTTCATCCTGGCGCCGCTGATCACGCTGGGCCCGGCCTTCGCGGCCTGGTCGGTGATTCCCTTCGACGCGCGGATCGTGCTGTCCAACGCCAACGCCGGCCTGCTGTACCTGCTGGCGATGACCTCGCTGGGTGTGTACGGCATCATCCTGGCCGGTTGGGCCTCCAACTCGAAGTACGCGTTCCTGGGTGCCATGCGCGCCTCGGCGCAGATGATCAGCTACGAAATCGCAATGGGCTTTGCCCTGGTCGGCGTGATGATCGCTTCGGGCAGCCTCAACCTGAGCAACATCGTGATGGCGCAGGCGGGCAACTCCGGTCTGTTCGACTGGTTCCTGCTGCCGCTGTTCCCGCTGTTCATCGTGTACTGGGTGTCCGGCGTTGCCGAAACCAACCGCGCGCCGTTCGACGTCGTGGAAGGTGAGTCGGAAATCGTGGCCGGCCACATGGTCGAATACTCCGGTGGTGCGTTCGCGCTGTTCTTCCTGGCCGAATACGCCAACATGATCCTGATCAGCTTCCTGATCTCGATCTTCTTCCTCGGTGGTTGGCTGAGCCCGCTCCAGGGTTGGATCACGGCAGACATCTCGCCGTGGATCGACTGGTTCTGGAAGGGCGGCTGGCCGTGGCTGCTGCTGAAGGTCTTCTTCTTCGCCAGCTCCTACATCTGGTTCCGTGCCAGCTTCCCGCGCTTCCGTTACGACCAGATCATGCGTCTGGGCTGGAAGGTCTTCATCCCGCTCACCATCTTCTGGATTGCAGTGACGGCGTTGATGGTGTTTTACGGCGTGATCCAGAAGGGCGTCTAAGCGATGAACCGAATTACCCATTACTTCAAAAGCCTGCTGCTCCTTGAGCTGCTCGGTGGTCTGTGGCTGACCCTGAAGTACGCCTTCAAGCCCAAGTACACGCTGATGTACCCGATGGAGAAGTTCCCGCAGTCGCCGCGTTTCCGCGGTCTGCATGCGCTTCGCCGCTACCCCAACGGTGAGGAACGCTGCATCGCATGCAAATTGTGCGAAGCGGTGTGCCCGGCGCTGGCGATCACCATCGATTCGGCCAAGCGCGAGGACGGCACCCGCCGTACCACCCGTTACGACATCGATCTGTTCAAGTGCATCTTCTGCGGCTTCTGTGAAGAAAGCTGCCCGGTGGACTCGATCGTCGAGACCCACATTCTCGAGTACCACTTCGAGAACCGTGGCGAGAACATCGTTACCAAGCCGCAGCTGCTGGCCATCGGTGATCGGCTTGAAGCCGAGATCGCCGAGCGTCGCGCCGCCGATGCCGCTTTCCGCTGAGGTCGAATGATGGATTGGGTAAATATCAGTTTCTGGGTCTTCTCCATCGTGGCGGGCATTTCCGCCGCGGCGGTGATCAGCGTGCGCAATCCGGTCTATGCCGTGTTGTGCCTGATCCTGACCTTCTTCTCCGTGGCCTGCATCTGGATCCTGGTCGGCGCCGAGTTCCTGGGCGTGGCCCTGGTTCTGGTCTACGTCGGCGCGGTCATGGTGCTGTTCCTGTTCGTGGTGATGATGCTGGACATCGATCCCTCCAACCTGCGTGAGGGCTGGGTGCGCTACCTGCCGCTCGGCCTGGTGGTGGCGGTGACGATGCTCGTGCAGATGCTGGTGCTGATCGGCGTGAAGGGCAGGGCGGTCAATCCGTTCCCGGCCGACAACGCTGCCGCGCTGGCTGCCGACACCTCCAACATCACCTGGCTGGCCCGCAGCCTGTTCACCGAGTACCTGCTGCCGTTCGAGTTCGCCGCCGTCATCCTGACCGTGGCCGTGGTTGCCGCCGTGATGCTGACCCTACGTCGCCGCACCGGCCTGAAGACCCAGAACCCGTCCGAGCAGACCATGGTCAAGGGCAGCGACCGCCTGCGCGTGGTCAAGATGGATGCGGAGAAGCCGGTCGTGCACACCAACATCAAGCCGTCCAGCAACGAGGAGGCGCAGCCATGATCACGCTTGGCCACATTCTGGCGCTCGGCGCGGTGCTGTTCTGCATCAGCCTTGCCGGCATCTTCCTCAACCGCAAGAACATCATCGTGCTGTTGATGTCCATCGAGTTGATGCTGCTGTCGGTCAACATCAATTTCGTCGGGTTCTCGCGTGAGATGGGTGATACGGCCGGACAGCTGTTCGTCTTCTTCATCCTGACCGTGGCCGCGGCCGAGGCCGCCATCGGCCTCGCGATCCTGGTAACCCTGTTCCGTACTCGCCGCACCATCAATGTCGGCGAAGTCGATTCGCTGAAGGGCTGATCCGTAGATGGAAATCACTCTCTCCAAGAGTCTGTTGATCGCAGTGGTGCTCGCACCGCTGTTCGGCAGCATCATCGCCGGCCTGTTCGGTCGTCAGGTCGGTCGCGCTGGCGCGCAGGCGGTCACCATCCTCGGCGTAGCGGTCAGCTGCGTGCTGTCCAGCTATGTGCTGTACATGCTGCTGTGGGGCGGCGCCCAGCCGTTCAACCAGAACATCTATACGTTCTTCGAAGTGGGCCAGTACTCGGCGCACGTCGGCTTCATGGTCGACAAGCTCACCGCGATGATGATGGTCGTGGTGACCTTCGTGTCCTTCCTGGTGCACGTGTACACCATCGGCTACATGCAGGATGACCCGGGCTACCAGCGGTTCTTCAGCTACATCTCGCTGTTCACCTTCTCGATGCTCACCCTGGTGATGAGCAACAACTTCCTGCAGCTGTTCTTCGGCTGGGAAGCGGTGGGCCTGGTCTCGTACCTGCTGATCGGCTTCTGGTTCAAGCGCCCGACCGCCATCTTCGCCAACATGAAGGCCTTCCTGGTCAACCGTGTCGGTGACTTCGGCTTCATCCTCGGCATCGCCGGCGTGTTGTGGGTGTTCGGCACCCTGGATTACGCCACCGTGTTCGCCAACGCCCAGGTGCTGGGCCACCCGGATGCGCTGATCCAGATCTGGTCGGGCACGATCAACCTGTTCGGGACCTCCATCCCGGTGATGAGCGAGCCGGTGATCTGGTCGGTCGCCACCGTGATCTGCATCTGCCTGTTCATCGGTGCGATGGGCAAGTCGGCCCAGGTGCCGCTGCACGTCTGGCTGCCGGACTCGATGGAAGGCCCGACCCCGATCTCGGCCCTGATCCACGCCGCGACCATGGTCACCGCGGGCATCTTCATGGTCACCCGCATGTCGCCGCTGTTCGAGCTGTCGCAGACCGCGCTGAACTTCGTGCTGTTCATCGGTGCCACCACCGCGTTCTTCACCGGCCTGATCGGCATCGTGCAGAACGACATCAAGCGCGTCGTCGCGTACTCCACGCTGTCCCAGCTGGGTTACATGACCGTCGCCCTGGGTGTTTCGGCCTATTCGGCCGCCGTGTTCCACCTGATGACCCACGCCTTCTTCAAGGCGCTGCTGTTCCTCGGCGCGGGCTCGGTGATCATCGCCATGCACCACGAGCAGGACATGCGCAAGATGGGCGGCCTGCGCAAGTACATGCCGATCACCTTCATCACCATGTGGATCGGTACGCTGGCCCTGGTCGGTACCCCGTTCTTCTCCGGCTTCTACTCCAAGGACACCATCATCGAGGCCGCGCAGCACCACGCGCATGTGTCCTCGAGCTGGGTGGCGACCTACGGGTACTGGGCAGTGCTGGGTGGCGTGGTCGTGACCAGCTTCTACAGCTTCCGTCTGCTGTTCCTGACCTTCCATGGCAAGGAACGCTTCCGCGATGCGCATGACGATCACGGCCATGGCCATGACGATCATCACGCCGCCGACGCGCATGCAGCTGACGCCCACCATGGCGACGCGCATCATGACGATCATGGCCACGGCCATGGCGCGCATGAGCCGCACGAAACCCCGTGGGTGGTGACGCTGCCGCTGATCCTGCTGGCGATTCCCTCGATGGTCATCGGTTTCTTCAGCATCGGTCCGATGCTGTATGGCACCGACTGGGCCGGCCACCATGCCGACGCCGCCATCCCGGGCCAGGTGCATTCGTTCTTCACCGGCATCGTTGATTTCTACGACCCGGCGCGCAACACCATCGGTGCGCTGGCCGAAGAGTTCCACGGCCCGGTGGCCTTCGCGATCCACGGCATGATGGCCCCGGCCTTCATCCTGACGGTGGTCGGCTTCCTGCTGGCGGCACTGTTCTACCTGTGGAAGCCGGAACTGGCCGGCAAGGCCCGCAAGACCTTCGCGCCGATCGTGTCGGTGCTGGAGAACAAGTACGGCTTCGACAAGCTCTGGATCGGCGGTTTCGCCGGCGGCGGTATCAAGCTCGGCAAGGTTTCGCGCGCGATCGACACGAACGTGGTCGATGGTGTGGTGGTCAACGGTTCGGCGCGCCTGATCGATCTGGCGGCCAACCTGCTGCGTCGCACCCAATCCGGTTTCCTCTATCACTACGCCTTCGCGATGATCATCGGCCTGATTGCCCTTCTGGGCGTCCTGATGCATTACCTGCGTTGATGACCTGTACGGAATAAGAAGACGTGTCGAACTGGCCCCTACTTAGTGTTCTCATCTGGCTGCCGATCATCGGCGGTGCATTGATCCTTGCCATCCGGGATGCCCAAACCGCCCGGTGGGCGTCCCTGGGCGTCGCGGTGCTGACCTTCGTGGCCAGCCTGTCGCTGCTCAGCGGCTATGACACGGGAATCGACGCGCTGCAGTTCGTCGAGACCCGCGCCTGGATCCCCGCCTACGACATCGGCTACAACCTCGGCGTCGACGGCATCGCGATCGCGCTGATTCTGCTGACCACGCTGGTCTCGGTGCTGGCGCTGATCGGTGCCTGGAGCGCGATCGACAAGCGCGTGAACCAGTACGTGGCCGCCTTCCTGATCCTGGAAGGTGTCACCGTCGGTATCTTCTCGGCGACGGACGCGATGCTGTTCTACGTGTTCTTCGAAGCGATGCTGATCCCGATGTTCCTGATCATCGGTGTCTGGGGCGGCCCGCGCCGCATCTACGCCGCGCTGAAGTTCTTCCTGTACACCTTCCTCGGCTCGGTGCTGATGCTGGTGGCCCTGATCTACCTGTACCTGAAGGGCGGCAGCTTCCAGCTGGCCGACCTGTACCAGCTGCAGCTGTCGGGCAAGGAACAGACCTGGATCTTCTTCGCGTTCCTGATCGCCTTCGCGGTCAAGGTGCCGATGTTCCCGGTCCACACCTGGCTGCCGGATGCCCACGTGGAAGCGCCGACCGCCGGTTCGGTGATCCTGGCCGCCATCGCCCTGAAGATCGGTGGCTACGGCTTCCTGCGCTTCAACCTGCCGATCGTGCCGGACGCCTCGCATGAGTGGGCCTGGCTGGTGATCGCACTGTCGCTGGTGGCGGTGATCTACGTCGGCCTGGTCGCCCTGGTGCAGGACGACATGAAGAAGCTGATCGCCTATTCGTCGATCGCGCACATGGGCTTTGTGACCCTCGGTACCTTCATCGCGATGTGGCTGGTGCGTGACGCCGGCAACCCGGACGCAGCCCGTCTGGGCCTGCAGGGCGCGATGGTGCAGATGGTCTCGCACGGCTTCGTGTCCGGCGCGATGTTCTCCTGCGTCGGCGTGCTGTACGACCGCATGCACAGCCGCCGCATCGCCGATTACGGCGGCGTGGTCAACGTGATGCCCTGGTTCGCCACCTTTGCCATGCTGTTCTTCATGGCCAATGCCGGCCTGCCGGGTACCAGCGGGTTCGTGGGTGAATTCATGATCATCATGGCCAGCTTCCAGCGCAATCCGTGGCTGGCACTCGGCGCGGCGAGCACCCTGGTGATCACCGCGGCGTATACGCTGTGGCTGTACAAGCGCGTGTTCTTCGGTGAAGTGGCCAACGCCCATGTCGCCGAACTGAAGGACATCAACGGTCGCGAGTGGCTGGTGTTGGGTGTATTCGCTGTGGGCACCCTTGCCCTGGGCCTGTACCCCAAGCCGCTGACCGACCTGATGGAGCCCTCGATCGCGAAGCTGGCGATGCAGATCGCATCCAGCAAGCTGCTGTAATCGGGCCGTCGAGAGTATTGATTCCAGGATTTGATGATGACCACCTCGCCGCTGTTGCCACTGACCGCCGCTGACCTCCCGCCGCTCGCTCCCGAGCTGGTGCTGGTCGGCAGTGCGTTCGCCCTGTTGATGCTTGATCTTTTCATCAGTGAGAAGAACAAGATCTGGACCCACCTGTTCTCGATCGCTGCGCTGGCGGTCGTGTTCTTCATGCTCGCCACTGGAGTGGGCGGGCAGGGCGAGGTCTTCCACGGCATGTTCGTCCGCGACAACGCGGCCGACGTGATGAAGACCGTGATAGTGCTGTGCAGCGGGCTGACCCTGATCTACGGCTGGAGCTACCTGCGCGAGCGCAAGCTGTACCAGGGCGAGATCCCGGTGCTGATCCTGTTCGCCACCGCGGGCATGATGATCCTGGTCTCCGCCGGCAGCCTGCTGATGGTCTACCTGGGCCTGGAACTGCTGGCGCTGTGCTCGTACGCACTGGTCGCCAGCAACCGTGAAAACGGCCTGGCCTCGGAAGCGGCGATGAAGTACATCGTGCTCGGTTCGCTGGCCTCGGGTCTGCTGCTGTACGGCATGTCGCTGATCTACGGCGCCACCGGCTCGCTGCACCTGGATGCCATCAACGCCGCCATTCCGCATACCGAAGAGAAGATGCTGCTGCTGACCGGCGCGGTGTTCATGATCGCCGGTGTGGCCTTCAAGCTGGGTGCGGCGCCGTTCCACATGTGGCTGCCCGACGTGTACCAGGGTGCCCCGGCACCGGTTGCGCTGTTCATCAGCTCGGCCCCGAAGCTGGCCGCGTTCGGCATGGCCTACCGCCTGCTGGAAATGGGCGTGGGCCCGCTGGCCGACGAGTGGAAGTACCTGATCGGTGGCCTGGCCGCTCTGTCGCTGGTGATCGGCAACCTGATGGCGATCGCGCAGACCAACCTCAAGCGCATGCTGGCCTTCTCGACCGTCTCGCACATCGGCTTCCTGCTGATGGGCATGGCCGGTGGGGGCGAGCGGGGCTACTCGGCGGCGCTGTTCTATGCGCTGAGCTACGCGATCATGTCGACCGCCGCGTTCGGCGCGATCATCGCACTGTCCCGCAATGGCTTTGAAGCCGAGAAGATCGAAGACTTCAAGGGCCTCAATGCCCGCAACCCGTGGATGGCCGGCCTCGTGCTGTGCATCATGGCGTCGCTGGCAGGCATCCCGCCGTTCCTGGGCTTCTGGACCAAGCTGGCCGTCCTCGGCGCGGCGATCCAGGGCGACATGCTGTGGCTGGCCATGGTCGGCGTGATCTGCGCCGTGATCGGTTGCTTCTATTACCTGCGCGTCATCAAGGTCATGTACTTCGATGAGCCGGTGGGTGAGCCGCTGCCGGCCAACAACGACCGCGTGCTGGGCGTGGTGCTGGGCGTGAATGCCCTGGCGCTGCTGGCCCTGGGCGTGGCGTGGAACCCGATCATGGTGTGGTGCCAGCAGGCATTTGCACAAATTTCGTAAAAAACGATACAAACGTGCGCAACTCGTGTAATATTCATCTCCTGAGTTGTTGATGCAGCGGTTTCGCCAGAACATCGTTGCTAGGAAGTCTCCCGGGCCTTCCGCACTCATCCGCTTCTGCTGCGGGGTGGAGCAGTCTGGCAGCTCGTCGGGCTCATAACCCGAAGGTCGCAGGTTCAAATCCTGCCCCCGCTACCACAGAAAATCTGCAGTGCAGATGCAGTAGACGAAAAAGCGATCTCGGCAACGAGGTCGCTTTTTTCGTTATGGCATCGGCATCGGCATCGGCATCGGCGACGGCGACGGCGACGGCGACGGCGACGCGGGGCGGCGCGACAGTGGAAGGTCGGCGGAACGGGGCGGGGTGATGACGGCTGCGGCGACGATGATCGACAGCCAGTCACCCTCAATGACACGTCCTCGCCTGAAATGTTTCCCGCCTTTGCTTGCGACGTCAGTGACTGGCCAGTCATTTGCGTGGGCAGCGGTGTGGGCAGGTTGGCGGGACCATTAGGGCGACATGGATGCCGCCCATGAGCCCCCATGGACGGGTTCACGGCGCGTCCCGCGGACCTGCCCGCGCCGCTGCCCACGCCGAACGCCACACACCCGCTTGGCTGTTCAGCTTTCCGAATACAGGCACCATAAACCACCCCAACCATTGCACCAGCCCGGTGCAACGGCTATCATCAGTGGCTTAGCGGACTGTCTATCCATATCCTTCCAACGGACGTGAACAGGCCCCGCAACCGGCTTCCAGGAACGGCAACCTGTACCCAGGCCGCCGTGACCCCCGGAACGCTGGGCTCGCAGAGGCGCACCACGTGCGCACCTGCACCGGAATCCAGCATGACCGGAGTTGTACCGGACAGGGGCCCAACGGGCCCTTTGTTGTTTCCGGAAGGTGGTCCAAGCCGTGGACCAGACCGTATTTCTTTTCAACGAATCAAGGCCGACTGTGAGCGACAAGGCAACCGAAATCGCGAATCTGCTCGCCCCCACCGTTCAGTCGCTGGGTCTCGAGCTGCTGGGCGTGGAATATCTGACCGCCCCGGGTGGTGCCACGCTGCGCCTGTACATCGACGTGCCGCTGGCCGAACAGCCCGAGCGCATCGTCAACATCGACGACTGCGAACGCGTCAGCCGCGAAGTGTCCGCCCAGCTGGACGTCGAAGACCCGATCACGGCGAACTACACGCTGGAAGTGTCTTCGCCGGGCGTGGACCGCCCGCTGTTCACCGGCGAGCAGTTCCAGCGCGCCATCGGCGAATCGGCCAAGGTGACGCTGAAGCTGCCGCAGGACGGCCGCCGCCGTCTGCAGGGCGAGATCCTCGCCGTGGATATCGAACAAGGCACGGTGACCTTCAAGGTCGACAATGCCCCGTTTACCGCCGACATCGAAAACATCGACAAGGCACGCATCATGCCGGACTGGGCCGCCCTCGGCCTGGCTCCGACCAAACCGACTGGCCCGGCACCCAAACAGGGTGGCAAGGCGAACAAGAAACCATCCAACGAGCCGGCGGCCAAAAAGCCGCGCGCGGAGTGAGCCAATGAGCAAGGAACTTTTGCTGGTAGTGGATGCGGTCGCCAACGAAAAAGGCGTCCCGCGCGAAGTCATCTTCGATGCCATCGAGGCAGCGTTGGCTTCGGCTGCCAAAAAGCGTTACCCGGAAGAAGAAGTGCTGGCCCGTGTGTCGATCGACCACAAGGACGGCAACTACGAAACCTTCCGCCGCTGGGAAGTGGTGGCCGATGACGTGGTCATGGAGTCCCCGGACCGCCAGATCCGTCTGATGGACGCCATCGATGAAGCCGACGGCGTGGAAGTCGGCGATTTCATCGAAGAGCAGATCGAAAACCCGGACTTCGGCCGTATCGCCGCACAGGCCGCCAAGCAGGTGATCGTCCAGCGCGTGCGCGAGGCCGAGCGTCAGCAGGTGGTCGATGCGTGGAAGGATCGCGTCGGCGAACTGGTCACCGGTGTGGTCAAGCGCGCCGAGCGCGGCAACATCTATGTGGACCTGGGCGGCAACGCCGAGGCCTTCATTCCGAAGGACAAGGGCATTCCGCGCGACGTCCTGCGCGCGGGCGACCGCGTGCGCGGTTACCTGGCCGAAGTCCGTTCGGAACCGCGTGGCCCGCAGCTGTTCATCAGCCGCGCCGCCCCGGAATTCATGATCGAACTGTTCAAGCTCGAAGTGCCCGAAGTCGGCCAGGGTCTGGTCGAGATCAAGGCCTGTGCACGTGATCCGGGCGACCGCGCCAAGATCGCCGTGCTGGCCCACGATTCGCGTACCGATCCGATCGGTGCCTGCATCGGCATGCGCGGTTCGCGCGTGCAGGCCGTGTCCAACGAGCTCAATGGCGAGCGCGTGGACATCGTGCTGTGGAACGAGAACCCCGCCAACTTCGTCATCAACGCGATGGCGCCGGCGGAAGTGCAGTCGATCATCGTCGATGAAGAAAAGCACTCGATGGACTTGGCCGTGGCGGAAGAGCGCCTGGCCCAGGCGATCGGCAAGGGCGGCCAGAACGTCCGTCTTGCCAGCCGCCTGACCGGTTGGCAGCTCAATGTGATGACCCAGGACCAGGTGACCGCCAAGTCCGAGGCAGAGCAGGGCGTTGCCCGCCAGCTGTTCATGGACAAGCTGGAAGTGGATGAAGAAATCGCCGCCATCCTGGTGACCGAAGGCTTCAACACCGTGGAAGAAATCGCCTACGTCCCGGTCGGCGAACTGCTGGCCGTGGAAGGCTTCGACGAAGACATCGTCGAAGAGCTGCGTGCCCGTGCCCGCGATGCGCTGCTCAACGAAGCGCTGGCGGTGGAAGAAGGTCTGGAAGACGGCTCGCCGTCGGAAGACCTGCTCGCCCTGGAAGGCATGGACGAGGCAACTGCCTACGCCCTGGCCGATCACGGCGTGCGTACCAGTGAGGACCTGTCGGACCTGGCCGCCGACGAGATCCTCGAGTTCGGCATCGAGGACATGGACCAGGAGCGCGCCGCCGCCCTGATCCTTGCCGCCCGAGCCGAGGAGATCGCCCGCCTGGAGCGCGGCGAATGAGCCAGCGATGAACAGTGCCCTGACCCGCTCAGGGCTTAGACTCCGCGCTGCCTTCGCACGTTTCGAGGGAGCGCCAACCAGATCATAGGATCCGAATGTCGCAGCAAACCACCATCCGCAAGCTTGCCGAACTGGTCAATACCCCGGTCGATAAACTGCTCGTACAACTTGCCGAAGCCGGCATGAAGTTCAGCGGTCCCGACCAGGTCGTGACCAGTACCGAGAAGGTGAAGCTCCTGGGCTTCCTTCGTCGCTCGCACGGCAAGACCGAGCAGCCCGTCGAGAGCACCGACGAAGCCGCCAAGAAGATCACCCTGAACCGTCGCAAGTTGCAGGAAGTGACCGTCAGCGCCGGCCGCAGCAAGACCACCGTCAACGTGGAAGTGCGCCAGAAGCGTACCTACATGAAGGACGCCAGCGGCAAGCCGATGACCGCGGATGAGGAGCGCGCCGACATCCTGCGCAAGCTGGAGGAATCCCGCCAGCGCAATCTGGACGAGCAGCGCGCACTGGCCGAGAAGGACCGTGCGCGCGATGAAGAAATCGCCCGCAAGCGTCAGGAAGAAATCGACGCCAAGGAACGTGCCGAAGCAGAGCGCAAGGCGGCCGAAGCCGCTGCTGAAGCGGCCAAGAACGCACCGCCGGCCCCGGCCCCGGTTGCTGCCAAGCCGGCTGCTGCCGACGCACCGGCGCGCAATGCGCGCCCGGCGGCGCCGTCGGCTGCCCGTCCGGCGCCGCGTTCGGACGATCGCAACTCGAACAACAACAACAACCGTCCGGGCGCCAAGCGCGACGACGATGGTGGCAACCGCTTTGCCGGTCAGCTGCATCTGTCGGCCGCCGATCGTGCCCGTCGAGGCAACAACAGCAACTCGCGCGGTCGTCCGACCGGGCGCGTGCAGCACGGCAGCCGCCGTGACAGCAACCAGTCGCGCAGCGGCGGTGGTGCCCATGGTTTCGAACGTCCGGTCGCTCCGATCGTGCGTGACGTCACCATCGGCGACACCATCACCGTCGCCGATCTGGCCCAGAAGCTGGCCGTCAAGGGCGGCGATGTGGTCAAGGCGCTGTTCAAGATGGGCGTCATGGCGACCATCACCCAGACCATCGACCACGACACCGCCGCGCTGGTGACCGAAGAACTCGGCCACAACGTGATCCGTGCCAACACCAACGACGCCGAAGACGCGCTGCTGGCGCTGGCCGGTGGCAACCAGGGCGAGCCGGTGGCACGTCCGCCGGTGGTCACCATCATGGGCCACGTCGATCACGGCAAGACCTCGTTGCTGGATTACATTCGCCGCACCAAGGTCGCCACGGGCGAAGCCGGTGGCATCACCCAGCACATCGGTGCGTACCACGTTGAAACGCCGAAGGGCGTGATCAGCTTCCTGGATACCCCGGGCCACGCGGCGTTTACGTCCATGCGTGCCCGCGGTGCCAAGCTGACCGACATCGTGGTGCTGGTGGTGGCCGCCGACGACGGCGTCATGCCGCAGACCAAGGAAGCCATCCAGCACGCCCGTTCGGCAGGTGTGCCGCTGATCGTGGCGATCAACAAGATCGACAAGTCCGGCGCCGATCCGATGCGCGTCAAGAACGAGCTGCTCACCGAGCAGGTCGTGTCCGAAGACTTCGGTGGCGATACCCAGATGGTCGAGATCTCGGCCAAGGCTGGGCTGGGCATCGACGACCTGCTGGACGCGATCTCGATCCAGGCCGAACTGCTGGAGCTGAAGGCCGTGGCCGACGGCCGCGCCAGCGGCGTGGTCATCGAGTCCTCGCTGGACAAGGGCCGTGGCCCGATCGCCACCGTGCTGGTGCAGCAGGGTTCGCTGAAGAAGGGCGATTACCTGGTCTGCGGTATCCAGTACGGCCGCGTGCGCGCTCTGTTCGACGAAACCGGCGCACAGCCCGACCAGGCTGGCCCGTCGATTCCGGTGCAGGTGCTGGGTCTGTCCGGCGTGCCGGATGCCGGCGATGACTTCGTCGTGGTTGAAGACGAGCGTCTGGCCAAGGACGTTGCGCAGCAGCGCGAAACCAAGCGCCGTGAATCGCGCCTGGTGCAGTCCGCAGGCAGCCGCATGGAAGACATCATGGCGACCCTGGGCAAGGGCGATGGCCAGCAGGTGCTGAACCTGGTGATCAAGGCCGACGTGCAGGGTTCGGTGCAGGCGCTGAGCCAGGCACTGGTCGCGCTGTCCAACGACGACATCCGCATCAACGTGATCCACTCCGGCGTGGGCGGCATCACCGAATCGGACGCCAACTCGGCGGTTGCCTCCAAGGCCACCGTGATCGGCTTCAACGTGCGTGCCGACGCCTCCGCGCGTCGCATCATCGAGTCCAACGGTGTGGACCTGCGTTACTTCTCGATCATCTATGACGTGATCGATCAGGTGAAGCAGGTGGCCTCCGGTCTGCTCGGCGTGGAAATCCGCGAAGAGATCATCGGTATCGCCCAGGTCCGCGATGTGTTCCGCAGCTCGAAGTTCGGTGCGGTTGCAGGCTGCATGATCATCGAAGGTACGGTGAAGCGCAGCAAGCCGATCCGCGTCCTGCGCGACAGCGTCGTGGTCTTCGAAGGCGAGCTGGAATCGCTGCGTCGCTTCAAGGAGAACGTCGAGGAAGTCCGCAACGGTACCGAATGCGGTATCGGCGTGAAGGCTTACAACGACGTCAAGCCGGGTGACCAGATCGAGTGCTTCGAGCGTATCGAAGTGCCGCGCACCCTGTAATGTTCCAGGCCGGACCGCATCACGCGGTCCGGCTTTTTCGCTTTCGCATCACCCTTCAAGACGAGTCCGCCTACCGTGCCAAAGACCTTCCATCGAACCGACCGTGTTTCCGCCCAGATCCGCCGTGAACTGGGAACACTCGTGCACAACGCAGTGCGTGAACACGGCCTGCCTTCGGTGAGCGTCTCCGACGTGGAAATCACCCGTGACATGGCGCATGCCAAGATTTTCGTCACGGCGCTGATGCCCGAGCGTTCGGTGGAAGCGATGAAGGGCCTGAAGGAACTGGCCTGGGGGCTTCGCATGGAGCTGGCGCGTGCGATGAAGCTGCGCCACGTGCCCGAGCTGCACTTCCACTACGATGATTCGGTGGATCGCGGCGAGCGCATCGACAACCTCCTGCGCGATCTGCCCGATACGCTGGCGGCAGAGAAGAGCCGGCAGGGCGATGACGACGGTGGCGACGGTGCTGCCGACGAAGGCGAAAAGAATGCGTGATGGACCAACAGCCCGAAAGGGCTGTTGTCTTATGGGGCGGGGCCTGTCGCAGCGCGACCGCTCCGCCGGAGGCCGGATTGACCGGCAGCGCCACACGGCGCCGTTTTGAATTGAATGCATGGCACCTCGAATTTCGTTCCGCCGCCTGGATGGCATCCTGCTGCTCGACAAGCCGACCGGCATGAGCTCCAACGCAGCCCTGCAGGTGGCACGCCGTCTGTACCGCGCCGAGAAGGGCGGCCACACCGGCAGCCTGGATCCGCTGGCCACCGGCCTGCTGCCGCTGTGCTTTGGTGAGGCCACCAAGATCGCCGGCCTGCTGCTGGGCTCGGCCAAGGCCTATGACGCCGAGGTCGTGCTGGGCCAGACCACCGATACCGATGATTCCGATGGCACCGTGCTGCGCGAGCGGCCGGTAACGGCCATCAGCGCGGCCGAGCTGGAGGCGGCGCTGGCACCGCTGCGCGGCCGCATCCGTCAGCGCGCCCCGATCTACTCCGCGCTCAAGCAGGGCGGCGAGCCGCTGTACCTGAAGGCGCGCCGCGGCGAGGCGATCGAAGCCCCGGAGCGCGATGTGGAGGTGCACGCGCTGGAAGTGCTCGAGCAGCAACCGACCCGGCTGTCGCTCCGGGTGACCTGCGGTTCAGGCACCTACATCCGCAGCCTGGCCCGCGATCTGGGCGAAACGCTGGGCTGCGGCGCCCATATCGCCGGCCTGCGCCGGCTGTGGGTGGATCCCTTCCGCGAGGCGCCGATGGTCACCGTGGAGACCCTGCGCGCCCTGGCCGAGCAGGGTGACGAGGCGGGCATGGAGGCCCTGCTGCTGCCGCTGGACGCGGGTCTGGCCCATTACCCCCGGGTCAGCCTGGACGACGAGCAGACCCGGCGCTTCCGCGTGGGCCAGCGCATCCGCGACGCCAACTGGCCGCAGGGTGGGGTGGTCGTGTTCGGCCCGGACGAGGCGATCCAGGGCCTGGGCCAGGTCGACGAGACCGGTCTGCTGGCCCCGCAGCGCCTGTTCAACCTCTGACCGCCCCAGCCCGGAGCCCACCCCGGTCCTTGTTCCGCAGGGCCGCTGACGTTACAATTCCGCGGCCTTTTCAGGCTTCCCGCGTTCTGCGGGTTCATCCTTTCGTTCACGGCGAGTCGCGCGGTACGTCAATGGGACGTTTCTGCGGGCCACGCATCCAAGAGAAAACCGATATGTCGATCGACACCCAGAAGGTCATTGAAGAAAACAAGCGCAGCGCGGCTGACACCGGCTCCCCGGAAGTCCAGGTCGCTCTGCTGACCGCCCGCATCGAACTGCTGACCGGCCACTTCAAGACCCACAAGAAGGATCACCACAGCCGTCGTGGCCTGCTGCAGATGGTCAACCGTCGCCGCAGCCTCCTCGACTACCTGAAGAAGAAAGACGCTCCGCGTTACAAGGCCCTGATCGAAAAGCTCGGCCTGCGTCGCTAAGCACGAACCCCCACCGCGGCGCAGGAATGCGCCGCGGTTTTGTTTTGGTAGTACCGCAATAAACGCCTGGGCCGGACAACCGGTCACCCGTCGGCGGCAAGGGTCGCCTGCGGTCCATTGAAGAAAGCATCATCCAAGGAAACCCCCGTGGCAAAAATCACCAAAACCTTCCAGTACGGCAAGCACACCGTCACGCTTGAAACCGGCGAAATCGCCCGTCAGGCCGGCGGTGCCGTCATCGTCAAGTTCGACGACACCGTGCTGCTGGTCTCCGCCGTTGCCGCCAAGAGCGCGCGTGAGGGCCAGGACTTCTTCCCCCTGACCTGCGACTATCAGGAGAAGTTCTACGCAGGTGGCCGTATCCCGGGCGGTTTCTTCAAGCGCGAAGGCCGCGCGACCGAAAAAGAGACGCTGATTTCGCGCCTGATCGATCGCCCGATCCGTCCGCTGTTCCCGGAAGACTACAAGAACGAAGTTCAGATCATCGCCACGGTGATGTCGCTGAACCCGGACATCGATGGCGACATCGCTGCCCTGATCGGCGCCTCGGCTGCGCTGTCGCTGGCCGGCACCCCGTTCAAGGGTCCGATCGCCGCCGCCAAGGTGGGTTACAAGAACGGTGAGTACATCCTCAACCCGACCGTGACCGAACTGAAGGATTCGGAGCTGGAACTGGTGGTTGCCGGTACCGCCAACGCCGTGCTGATGGTGGAATCCGAAGCCGCGCTGCTGTCCGAAGACGTGATGCTGGGCGCTGTGACCTTCGGTCACCGCGAAATGCAGAAGGTCATCAACGCGATCAACGAGCTGACCGTGGAAGCCGGCACCAAGCCGTCGACCTGGGAAGCCCCGGCCAAGAACACCGCCCTGATCAGCGCCCTGCAGGAAGCCATCGGCCCGCGCCTGGGCGAAGCCTTCCAGGTGCGCGACAAGCTGCAGCGCCGTGACGCCATCTCGGCGATCAAGAAGGACGTGACCGAGGCGCTGGCTGGCCGTGTGGCCGCTGACGGCTGGAACCCGGCCGAGCTGTCGAAGGAATTCGGCGAGCTGGAATACAGCACCATGCGCAACTCGGTGCTGGACACCAAGGTCCGCATCGACGGCCGTGCGCTGGACACCGTCCGCCCGATCGCCGTGAAGACTGGCATCCTGCCGCGTACCCACGGCTCCTCGCTGTTCACCCGCGGTGAAACGCAGGCCATCGTGACCATCACCCTGGGCACCGCCCGTGATGGCCAGGTCATCGATGCCGTCGCTGGTGAGTACAAGGAAAACTTCCTGTTCCATTACAACTTCCCCCCCTACTCGGTGGGTGAGACCGGCCGCATGATGGGCCCGAAGCGTCGCGAAATCGGCCACGGCCGCCTCGCCAAGCGCGGCGTGCTGGCAGTGATGCCGTCGCTGGAAGCCTTCCCGTACACCATCCGCGTGGTGTCGGAAATCACCGAATCGAACGGCTCCTCCTCGATGGCCTCGGTCTGCGGTTCCTCGCTGGCCCTGATGGACGCCGGCGTGCCGGTGAAGTCGCCGGTCGCCGGTATCGCCATGGGTCTGGTCAAGGAAGGCGATCGCTTCGTCGTCCTGTCCGACATCCTGGGTGACGAAGATCACCTGGGCGACATGGACTTCAAGGTGGCCGGTACCGCTGAGGGCATTTCCGCCCTGCAGATGGACATCAAGATCGAAGGCATCACCGAAGAAATCATGAAGCAGGCACTGCAGCAGGCCAAGGCTGGCCGTCTGCACATCTTGGGTGAAATGGCCCACGGCCTGACCGCCCCGCGTGAAGAGCTGTCGGACTACGCGCCGCGCCTGCTGACCATCAAGATCCACCCGGACAAGATCCGCGAAGTGATCGGCAAGGGTGGTTCCACCATCCAGGCCATCACCAAGGAAACCGGCACCCAGATCGACATCCAGGATGACGGCACCATCGTCATCGCGTCGGTCAACGCCATCGCTGCGCAGGCGGCCAAGGCCCGCATTGAGCAGATCACCTCGGACGTCGAGCCGGGCCGCATCTACGAAGGCAAGGTCGCCAAGATCATGGACTTCGGTGCGTTCGTCACGATCCTGCCGGGCAAGGACGGTCTGGTCCACGTGTCGCAGATCTCCAGCGACCGCGTCGAGAAGGTCGGCGATGTGCTGAAGGAAGGCGATGTGGTCAAGGTCAAGGTCCTGGAAGTCGACAAGCAGGGCCGTATCCGCCTGTCGATGAAGGCCGTCGAAGAAGGCGAGGGCGCCCCCGCCGCCGAGTAATCGGCCCACGCCGATCTCGCGGTGGTGAGGACCGTTGGTCCTCACGCGTTCGCAGACAGAAAAAAGCGGGCTTCGGCCCGCTTTTTTTGTGCCCGCGTTTCGAGCCGGTCCGCCGTGTAGCGCCATGCCCTGCAGGGTTGCCACTGGCGTGCGCGCTACGCCAGGTAGCGCGACACCTCGATCAGATTCCGGTCCAGATCGCGGAAGTAGACAGACAGGATCGGTCCAGTCGCACCGGTCCGCTGTACCGGTCCTTCTTCCACGGTCACGCCGTGCGCCTGCAGATGCGCCAGGATCTCGTCCATGGTCGCGTAGGTGATCAGACACACGTCCGCCGAGCCCGGCGTCGGCCGTGCGGCCTTGGGGTCGAACTCGCGCCCGTGCGCATGCAGGTTGATCTTCTGCAGCCCGAAGCGCAGCGCCTTGCGGCCTTCGCCGAAGGTTTCCACCTCCATGCCTAGAACACGCTGATAGAACGCACAGGTCGCGGCGACATCCGCCACGGTCAGGACCAGGTGGTCCAATCGGTCGATATGCAGGTCGGTCATCGGTGTCACGCAGCTGGCAGTCAGTACCGCTGAACTGTAAAACCGGGGACGCAAGGCGGGGGTGAATGCCCGTGTCCATCAGCACTGCATGCGGGCTGCGCAGCGGGCCTGCAGGACAGGCGCCGTGCTCATTCGCCGCAGCCGGCGACCTTGGGTGGCACGGCCTTGGCGCGTGCCCGCTCGCGCTGCGCGGCCTGCGGACACCCGCCAGGCCCGCGCGGGTCAGCCGGGCGTGTCCGCCGGACGGATTCGCAGGACATCACCGCGTAAAGCGCCCACACACCGCATCGCGCTGCTAACGTGGCCTCGCCTTCGACCGGGGAGATCCCATGTTGCGTTCTACCGTCGCTGTTCTTGCCGTCCTGATCGCCAGCGTCATGCCGCAGGCCGCTTCCGCCGCCGAGCCGTTGCCCAAGGTGATCGGCGCGTACTATCCGGGGGGCTCCGCGGACCGCTATCCGGTGCAGAACATTCCGGCCGGCACGCTGACCCATCTGTTCTACGCGTTCGCCACCATCGACCAGGGGCAGTGCGTGGTCGCGCCGGACGCGGATGCGCACTTCAAGGCGCTGGCCACGCTCAAGCGCGCGCATCCCACGCTGCACACGCTGATCTCGATCGGCGGCTGGAACGCCGGGGGATTTTCCGATGCGGCGCTGACCGCCGAAAGCCGCCAGCGCTTCGTGTCGTCCTGTGTGGCGATGTTCTTCGAACGTCATCGCGGCAGTTTCGATGGGGTTGATATTGATTGGGAATTCCCCGTGTATGGCGGCCCGACCGAGATCACCGACCGCCCGGAAGACCGTCGCAACATGACCTTGCTGGTGCGCGAGTTCCGCCGCCAGCTGGATGCGCTGGACAACGCCGACGGCCAGCATCGGCTGGTCACCGCCGCGCTGCCGGCCGGCCGCGTGCAGACCGATGGCCCGTATGATCCGGCACGGAGCTATGAGCTCAAGGAGCTGGCCCGCACGCTCGATTTCATCAACCTGATGAGCTACGACATGGGCACCGGTTTCTCGGCGGTGTCCACCTTCAACGCGCCGCTGCACGCGGTGCCTGAAGATCCGCTGGCGCCCGAGCTGAAGCGCTGGAACAGCGTGGCCGGTGCGGTGGCCTACTACGAGCAGCACGGCGTGCCCAAAGACAAACTGGTGCTGGGTGTTCCGTTCTACGGCCGCGGCTTCAAGCTGGAAAGTGATGCCAACCAGGGTCTATATCAGCGCTACAGCGCGCCGCATCCGGCCGGCGACTGGCGCCAGATCCAGGCCAGCATGCTCGGCCAGCCCGGCTGGGAGCGGCAGTGGCACCCGGTCGCGCAGACTCCGTGGCTGTACAACGCCACCGAGAAGGTCTTCGTCAGCTACGAGGATCCCACCTCGATCGGCCTGCGCGCCAACTTCGCCAAGGACAGCGGTCTGCGCGGCGTTTTCATGTGGGAGCTGACCGGTGACGATGCGCAGGGCAGCCTGCTCAAGGCAATGGTGGCGCCGTTCCAGGCCCCTGCGAAGTAGGCCCGCCGGGAAGTGGCACCGCGACGCAGGCACGTGCCCTATGCTTGTCCGCATGGAGACCGTCCGCCTGCTGGATCTGCACATCGACCGCACCGCCCAGCAGGTGCGGCGAGGGCATGAGATCTTGCCGGTTGGCGGGCTGAGTTGGCGGCTGCTGGATTGCCTGCTGGCCCACGGCAACGCTGTCGTCGAATTCGACACGCTCGCCGATCAGGTATGGGCACCAGCGGTGGTCGGCGAGGATGCGATCAGCCAGCGGGTGAAGCTGCTCCGGCAGGCGCTGGGCGATGACGGCCGGCGGCCGCGCTACATCCGCTCGGTCCGGAGCCGCGGCTACCAGTTGTGCACCTCGCCACAGGTGGTGATGTGCGACAACGCCGCCAACGCCAACGCCAACGCCAACGCCAGTGCTGATGGCGCCCTGGTCGCACCACGCCGACACGGGCGCGCACGCTGGATCTGGCTGATCTCGGGCGTGGCGATCGCCGCTGCGGCGGTCGTCTTTGCCCTGGTCCGTCCCGCTGCCGCACCCGCATCGCCCGCCGATCCGGTGCTGCAGCGCGCCGCGTATTACGCAGGCATCGGCCAGGCCAGCAACAACGAACGGGCGATGGCCTTGTACCGCCAGGCGCTGCAGATCGACCCCGAGTCGTTGATCGCGCAACGTGGACTCGCCCGTGCGCTGGCGGCGGATGCCTGCCTGTTCAACGGCGGCCGCGAACGCGCGCAGGAAGCGCTGGCGCTGGCCAGCCAGGTGGTACGCGCGGCACCGGAGGATGCCGCCGGCTGGGCGGCGCGCGGCTACGCCCACGATTGCCTCGGTGCGATGCCGCAGGCCATGGCCGACTACCAGCAGGCCCTGCAGCGCGACCCGACTGACGAGCGCACCCGCGCTTCGCTGGCGTATCTGCATCAGGAGCGCGGGCATCTTGCGCAGGCGCTGCAGGACAACCTGTCGCTGCGGGCGCCCGAGCGTGTCCGCTTCCGCGACGTGCAGGTCGCACGCGAACTGGAGCTGCTCGGTTTCAGCGATGCCGCCGTTCGCCTGCACGCGCACAACTTCCAGCTCTATCCGGACAATGTGTTCGCCAACATTGCCTGGCCGCACAGCTTGCTGGCGATGGGGGAGTCCGGCAAGGCACGGCAGGCGCTTGATCAGGCGCTCGCGCGCGGAACGCCACACCCGCAGTTGCTGCGCCTGCAGGGCGAGTTGCTGCTGTTGAGCGGGAATCGGACGGGCGCTGCTGAAGCCTTCGAGCAGAGCCGGGCATTGCGCCCGCAGCAGTCGATGGGACAGACCCTGGCCGGCCTGTATGGCGATCCAGCGCCTACGCCCGCATGGATTGCCAAGCGCCTGCAGATGCTGACAGGGCAGGGCGACGATGGCTGGTCCGACACCTCACTGGAGCGTGCGATGCTGTTGCAGGCGCGGGGCGATGAGGCAGCTGCGCTGACCGCGCTGCATCAGGCGGTCAGCGCCGGCTTCCGCGATGCAGCTTGGTTGCGCGCCACCCCCTTGTTTGCCCCGCTGCATGATGCGGCAGGCTGGCAGGGCCTGCTCGACACGATCGAGGCGGACGTATCTGCGCAGCGTGCCCAGGTGTTGGCCGCCCCGTGGCGGCCAACAGACCTCGCTGGCCTCAGCGCAGCGCCGGGAGCAGGAATTCGGTGAGGATGCGGCGCGACTGCGGGTGGGCGTAGCTGCGGTTGTAGGCCTGGCTGGTGATCACCGCCACCAGCTTTTTCTCCGGCATTACGAACACGTAGTTGCCACCGTTGCCAGACATCGTCCAGACAGTGGTTTGCTGCCCATCGACCGGAAGCCTCAGCCCCCACCATTGATAGCCGTAGTCGCTGCCATCACCGGCGCTGGCCTGGGCGCTCACCATCGCCCGCACATAGCCGGCGGGGATCAGCTGCTTGCCCTGCCAGCGTCCCTCGGCCAGCACCAGTTCGCCCAGCCGCGCGAGATCCCGGCTGCGGTAACGCGTCCCACCGCCGCCCATGCCGATGCCCTCCGGTGAGCGGTTCCACTTGCTTGCGGTGATGCCCAGCGGGCGCTCCAGCACCTGCGCGGCGTAGTCGGCCAACGGCTGTTTCGTGGCCTGTTCCAGCACCGCGCCGAGCACGAAGGAGTTTGCCGTGCAGTAGGCATGCGCGCGGCCATGCGGGCTGTCTTCCGGCCGCGTCATCCAAGGTGCGAACCCTTTGACGGGGAGCGCCAGCACGAAGTCCAGCCAGTGCTCGGTCACGTACATGCGCTCCTCGTGGCCGGCCGAGAACGCGTTCTCGTCATCGCACTCCCACAGCGTGCTCATGGTCAGCAGGTCTTCCACGGTGGTGGTGCGCAGCCGCGGGTCGACCGGGTGGTGGGCGGTGAACCCGGGGAAGTAGTCGTACACGCGAGCCTGCACGCCGGGCAGGGAGCCGTCACCGATGGCGGCGCCGATCAGCATCGCGGTGACACTCTTGCTGGCCGAGCGCACGTCGTTGAGGGTGTCCGCCGTGCCACCGTTGAAGTAGCCCTCGTAGGCCACCTGGCCATCCACCAGCAGCAGGACGCTGGTGATCTGTTTGATGTCCTGGGTGGCGATCGCCGACTCCAGCGCGGTGATCCGGGCGCTGTCCAGCGCTGCGGGTGCGGCGGGAGAGGTCAGTGGAACGGCGGTCGCCAGGGCGAAGACCAAGGCGGCAAGTCGGTGTCGATGGTGGTGCATGGGCAGGGCTCCTCGAGATGAGGGGCGACTACGCCATGGCGCGGTCTGAAGTGCTGGAAATGCGCCTGAAGAATTCTGAAGGCCCGCCGCAGCAGGCCTCGCGGGCGATCAGCGCGGTGCACTCCAGACGCTGTTCGGGTCGCCATGGCGTGCGCGGCGCAGGCTCGCGCGTGCCAGCGAGGCAAATCCGAATGCCAGTGCGAGTGCCACCGCATCCACCCAGAACAGCGGCCAGTAGCCGCGTGCCGCGCTCGCCCACGGCCAGAAGCCGGTGAGCGCGCCGTGCATCACCGCCACCAACGCGGTGCTGAGTGCCGCCGCCCACAGCAGTTCGCGGGCCGCCTGGTCGGGGCGGCGCAGCGCCGCCCACAGGGCGCAGATGGCCCAGGTGACGAAGCAGATCCAGCGGATGCCGTGGTCCACCGCCTGCGGCGCGACCTGCTCCAGGATCTGCGCGCCGACGAAGCTGGCCGAGACCGCCACGCACAATCCGATGCAAACGCCCACCGTGGCGCGGGCCATGTTGATCTGCGCGCGGCCCTGTTCCACCTGGCGCCGCTTGCGCCGCGATTCGATCCACAGCAGGTTGCCGGAGTAGAACAGGAAGGCGCCGCCCAGGCCGAGCAGGAAGTACAGCCACACCACCACCCCATTGCCGAACTCACCAAAATGCAGTGCATAGGCGGCGCTGAGGGTGGCGTGGTTGGCATCGCGCTGGCCGGGCAACTGGCTGCTCAGCAGGCGGCCGGTGGCCGCATCCAGGCCGACCGCGCCGAGCGGCCCCAGGGTGCCGCCGGATTCGCCGGTGATCTCGATCGTGGCGTTGGCGTCGCCGGCATGGGCGAGCTTGAGGAAGGCCGGCTCGAAATCGGCCACGCCCTGCGCGCGGGCCACCTCGATGGCGCGTGCATGCAGCATCCGCAGATGGGTGTCATCACCGGGCTGGCCGCTGGGTTCGCGCACCGGTGCGGTGTCCATCGCCGCCGGCACCGCCTGCAGCAGCTTGCCGTCGAAGATCAGGGGATTCAGCGCCGCCATCTGCAGGAAGATCAGGCACAGCAGCGCCCCGGTCACCGCGAACATCAAATGGAACGGCAGGCTGAGCACGCCGATCACGTTGTGCGCGTCCTGCCACATCTGCTTGAGGTTGCGGCCCGGGCGCAGCGCGAACAGATCGCCCAGCAGCTTGGGCAGGTGGATGACCAGCCCGCTGAGCAGGGCCACGCCATACAGCAGGCTGACGATGCCCATCAGGTAGGTGCCCGCGACCGGCAGGCCGAGGCTGTAATGCAGTTCGTTGACCAGCTCTGCCAGCCCGGTCTGCGGCGGCGTCACGCTGCCGTCGTAGTGGTCCAGCCACGCATACAGCCAGGTGCCCTGGGCATCCTGCCAATACGCGATCGGCTGCGGGTGGTCGCCGCCGGGGAAGGTCATGCCCACATGGGTGCGCGCGGCAGGGTGGCGCTCGAGCACGCCATCGAGCAGGCGCTGCGCATCGTCCAGGCTCGCGGCCGGCGTATCCACCGCGTGCGGGGTCTGCCACAGCGGCAGATCATGATGGAACAGGGTCAGCGCGCCGGCGTAGAACGCGACGAACAGCGCGAATCCGGCGACCAGGCCGACCCACGTATGCAGGGTGGTGAAGGTGCGCAGGGTCTGGGAACTGAACTTCATCGCATCGCTCTCATTGCACCGCGCCGGTCAGGCGCAGCAGCCACAGCAGGCCGAACCCGGCCAGGGCGGTCGCGCTCATCACGGCCCAGGCACGCAGCCCGGTGCGGAAACTGAAGGCCCAGATCGCGGCCAGCATCCACAGCGGAATGAAGGCGATCAGGCTCGGTACCAGCGCGTTCTGCCACGGCCCCGGCGGCAGCCAGGCGATCAGCCCGGTGGCGGCGGCGGCGACAAAGAAGCCCGCCAGGAGGCCCGCGCCCGCGCGCGCCCACATCAGCGCATCACCTGTGCCGGACGGTGCCAGGCGGCCAGCAGCGGCAGCGCGATCGCCACCAGCATCCAGCTGCACAGCATCACCACCACCCCGGTGGCGATGCCCAGATTGGCGATCCACAGCCACAGCGCCGCCACGGCAGCCACCAGGCTGATCTGCCGGCCGAGCCGGCCGGCACGGCGCAGGCGCGGCCAGCGGCAGTGCGGCGAGGCGGCATACAGCGCCAGCGCCGAAAAGGCGGAGCCGGCCAGCGCGAGGCTGCAGAAACCAAGCGAGGTCAGGGCGACCGTGATCATCGGGTGGCCGCCAGCGGCGCAGGCGCCGGAACGGGCGGCAGGGCGATGCGGGCCGGGCAGGAAGCGGGGCAGGGCATGGGGGGGATCCAATCGGCAACCCTGTCCTGGGCAGGACAGTAACCCGCGCATGGTAATCATTGCCGTTTATGGGCGCCACACGTCCACATTCAGGCGCCTGGGTGGGGGCACGCCGGCGCGCGGCGGCGCATTCATCGGCGGATTGGTTTAAGATCAGGGTATCTCTATCGAGGCAACAAGGTGGCCCGCGCCCTGCGCCGGTCTAGCGTGTGACATGAGCACTACCACCGCCCACCGCTGAACGCCCCCGACGGCCCCTGACGCAGGCGCCTTCGTGGCGCTTTTTTATTGCCTCGTCCCCCGGATTCTCCAGGCTCCCCTGCGGGCCACCAGACCAAAGCACTCTCATGATCGCGATCACGCTCCCCGACGGCAGCCGCCGTGAATTCGAAAACCCCGTCAGTGTCATGGACGTCGCCCAGTCCATCGGCGCCGGCCTGGCCAAGGCCACCATCGCCGGCTCGGTGGATGGCGTGCTGGTCGATGCCAGTGACGTCATCGACCACGATGCCAGCCTGCGCATCATCACCGCCAAGGACGAGGAGGGGGTGGAGATCATCCGCCACTCCGCCGCCCATCTGGTCGGCCATGCGGTCAAGCAGCTGTACCCGGACGTCAAGATGGTGATCGGCCCGGTCATCGCCGAAGGCTTCTACTACGACATCTACTCCGAGCGTCCGTTCACGCCCGAGGACATGGCCGCCATCGAAAAGCGCATGGGCGAGCTGATCGCGCAGGACTACGACGTCATCAAGAAGGTCACCCCGCGTGCGGAGGTCATCGAGATCTTCAAGGCGCGTGGCGAGGACTACAAGCTGCGCCTGATCGAGGACATGTCGCCGGAGATCCAGGCGATGGGCATGTACTACCACCAGGAATACGTGGACATGTGCCGCGGCCCGCACGTGCCGAACACGCGCTTCCTGAAAGCCTTCAAGCTGACCCGCATTTCCGGTGCCTACTGGCGCGGCGATGCCAAGAACGAGCAGCTGCAGCGCATCTACGGCACCGCCTGGGCCGACAAGAAGCAGCTCGAGGCCTACATCAAGCGCATCGAAGAAGCCGAGATGCGCGATCACCGCCGCATCGGTAAGCAGCAGGAGCTGTTCCACCTGCAGGAAGAGGCCCCGGGCCTGGTGTTCTGGCACCCCAAGGGCTGGGCGCTGTGGCAGGTGGTCGAGCAGCACATGCGCCGTGTGTACCGCGACAGCGGCTACGGCGAAGTGCGCTGCCCGCAGATCCTGGACGTGTCGCTGTGGCAGAAGTCCGGCCACTGGGACAACTACCAGGAAAACATGTTCTTCACCGAATCGGAGAAGCGCACCTACGCGGTCAAGCCGATGAACTGCCCGGGCCACATCCAGGTGTTCAACCAGGGCCTGCACAGCTACCGCGACCTGCCGATCCGCTACGGTGAGTTCGGCTCGTGCCACCGCAACGAGCCGTCCGGCGCGCTGCACGGCATCCTGCGCGTGCGTGGTTTCACCCAGGACGACGGCCACGTGTTCTGCACCGAATCGCAGATCGAAGCCGAAGTGACGGCCTTCCACCAGCAGGCGCTGGCGGTCTACACGACCTTCGGTTTCGACGAGATCCAGATCAAGATCGCGCTGCGCCCGGAAAAGCGCTTGGGCGACGATGCCACCTGGGACAAGGCCGAAGCCGCGCTGCGCTCGGCGCTGGGCAACTGCGGCGTGGAGTGGCAGGAGCTGCCCGGCGAGGGCGCCTTCTACGGCCCGAAGATCGAGTACCACCTCAAGGACGCCATCGGCCGTACCTGGCAGCTGGGCACCATGCAGGTCGATTTCATGATGCCCGGCCGCCTTGGCGCCGAGTACGTGGACGAGAACAGCCAGAAGAAGCACCCGGTCATGCTGCACCGGGCGATCGTCGGCTCGATGGAGCGCTTCATCGGCATCCTGATCGAGCACCACGCCGGGTCCTTCCCGTCCTGGCTGGCCCCGACCCAGGTGGTGGTGGCCAATATCACCGACGCCCAGGCTGAATACGTCAGCGAAGTCAGGAAAACCCTTGCAGATCAAGGCTTCCGCGTGAACGCCGATTTGCGCAACGAGAAGATCGGATATAAGATTCGCGAGCATACGCTGCAGCGGGTCCCGTACCTGCTGGTGGTTGGCGACCGTGAGAAGGAAAATGGCGCCGTGGCCGTGCGTACGCGCTCTGGCGAAGATCTGGGCAGCATGTCCGTCCAGGCCTTCATCGAGCGGTTGCAGGCAGAACAGTCCGTGTAAGAAAGTCCCGGCCCTGCGGATGCTCCGCGATGGGCCGGTTTGATTCCTCTGGGAGATTGCAATATCAGTACCCCTGACAACAAACAGAACCGCAAGAATCAGGAAATCCGGGTGCCGCGCGTCCGCGTGATCGGCAGCGACGGAGAAATGATTGGTGTGTTGACGCGTGACGAAGCGCTGTCGATGGCCGAAGACGAAGGTCTGGACCTGGTCGAGATTCAGCCGCAGGCTGATCCGCCGGTGTGCAAGATCATGGACTTCGGCAAGTTCAAGTTCGAAGCGCAGAAGAAGGCCAACGAGGCCAAGAAGAAGACCAAGCAGGTCGAGATCAAGGAAGTGAAGTTCCGCCCGGTCACCGATGAAGGTGATTACCAGATCAAGCTGCGCAAGATGCGCGGGTTCCTGGAAGAGGGCGACAAGATCAAGGTCAACATCCGCTTCCGTGGCCGTGAAATGAGCCATCAGGAACTGGGTCGCGAGATGGCCAACCGGATCGAAGGTGATCTGGGCGAAGACATCGTGATCGAGTCCCGTCCGCGCCTTGAAGGCCGGCAGATGGTGATGATGATCGCGCCGAAGAAGAAATAACCGGCTCCGGCCGGCGGTTTCGATTCGCGTAACAGGCAGGGGCGCCTTTTCAGGCGCCTGTTGCCGTTTGCCGTGGCTGCAGCCTCCTGCGGCCCGTCCGGTGGGCGTTCCACGCCTGCCCGCACCGGTAAACACCCGCCCAATCAAGCGTTTGCAACTGCCTGGATTCACGGGCATAATGGGCGGCCCCGTTTTGCGGGGGTGCTGTTTTGAACGGTTTCCCGCCCCGCAAGGGCACGCTGTTTCAACGGCAAACAGGACCGGCCTGGTTCCCATTGGGGATCCCGGGCTTACAAGCAGGCAAGGGCACGGACGGAAAGTGTGGCAATGCCACCGCCCTGGTCAGTGACAAAACATCATCAAGGACATAGCAATGCCCAAGATCAAGACCAACCGGGCGGCGGCCAAGCGCTTCCGCAAGACCGCATCCGGTAAGTTCAAGGCTGGCCACGCCAACCGTAGCCACATCCTCACGAAGAAGTCGACCAAGCGGAAGCGCAATCTGCGTCAGACGAACCATGTTCGTGCAGAAGACGCAGGCCGTTTGAATCGTATGCTTCCCTACCTCTGAGGACTGACACATGGCACGAGTAAAGCGTGGCGTACAGGCGCGTCGCCGCCACAAGAAAATTCTGACCCTGGCGAAGGGTTACTACAACGCTCGCCGCAAGGTCTTCCGCGTTGCCAAGCAGGCCGTGATCAAGGCACAGCAGTACGCCTACATCGGTCGTAAGCAGAAGAAGCGCAATTTCCGTTCGCTGTGGATCACCCGCATCAACGCGGCTGCCCGCATCAACGGCCTGAGCTACAGCCGTTTCATGAACGGCCTGCTCAAGTCCGGCATCACCCTGGACCGTAAGGTTCTGGCTGACATCGCCGTGCACGACGCAGCTGGTTTTGCTGCACTGGCCGAAAAGGCCAAGGGCGCACTGGCGGCATAAGTCCATTCCCCTGCCGTTGCCGTTCACGCGCAACGGCTGTGGGTAAGGCAAATGCATGGGGAAGGGCGCAAGTCCTTCCCCATTCTTTTTTGTGTTGGCGGTGGCCCTCCCGGTGCCATCGATCGACAGCGGTGGCGACGGGGGTCGGCCCGACGCGCATCGCGATGGCATACCGACGCGAGGCTCCGGCTATCCATGAGTGACATCCAATCCCTGACCACGCAGGCACTGGCCGACGTGGCCGCTGCCCAGAGCCCCGACGCGCTGGAAGCCCTGCGCGTGGCCCTGCTGGGCAAGAACGGCAGCATCACCGCCCAGCTCAAGCAGCTCGGTGGCCTGCCGGCCGATGAGCGCAAAGCCGCCGGCGAAGCCATCAATCGTGCCCGTGACGCGCTGAGCAGCGCGCTGGGTGATCGCAAGACCGTGCTGGAAGACGCTGCGCTGGACGCGCGCCTGGCCGCCGAAGCGATCGACATCACCCTGCCAGGCCGTCGCGAAGAGCGCGGTGGCCTGCACCCGGTGACCCGTACCCTGGAGCGCATCACCGAGATCTTCGGCCGCCTCGGTTACGAGCTCTCCGAAGGGCCGGAAATCGAAGATGACTGGCACAACTTCGAAGCGCTGAACTTCCCGCCGCACCACCCGGCGCGCGCGATGCACGACACCTTCTATTTCGGCGATGGCCGCCTGCTGCGCACGCATACCTCCGGGGTGCAGGTGCGCTACATGGGCGAGCACGCACCGCCGCTGCGCATGATCGCGGCCGGCAAGGTGTACCGCAGCGACAGCGACCAGACCCATTCGCCGATGTTCCACCAGGTCGAAGGCCTGCTGGTCGACGAGCACTCCACGTTCGCCGATCTGAAGGGCACGCTGTCCGAGTTCGTGCGCGCGTTCTTCGAGCGCGATTTCGAGATGCGTTTCCGTCCCAGCTACTTCCCCTTCGTGGAACCGGGCGCGGAAGTGGACATCGCCTGGCAGCAGCCTGACGGCAGCACCCGCTGGCTGGAAGTGCTCGGCTGCGGCATGGTCCACCCGAACGTGCTGCGCAGCGTCGGCATCGATCCGGAGCGCTACACCGGCTTCGCCTTCGGCCTGGGCGTGGAGCGCTTTGCGATGCTGCGTTACGGCGTCAACGACCTGCGCGCGTTCTTCGAAAACGACGTGCGGTTCCTGAAGCAGTTCGCGTAACAGCGGAACCGCCGGGCAGCCCCCGGCGCTACGTCGCACCACCATTCATCACGGCCCAGGCGCCTGCGCCGGGTCCACCAGGGTGACACCATGAAATTCTCTGAAAACTGGCTGCGCAGCCACGTCCCGACCACCGTCTCGCGCGATGAGCTCAGCGCGGTGCTGACCGCGATCGGTCTGGAAGTGGAAGAGGTCGATGCGCTGGGCGATGGCCTGCAGTATGTCGTCGTGGCGAAAATCATTTCGGCCGAACGCCATCCCGAAGCCGACCGCCTGCAGATCTGCCAGGTCGATGCGGGGCAGGGCGAGCACCTGCAGATCGTGTGCGGTGCGCCGAACGCGCGCCCGGGCCTGGTCGCGCCGCTGGCGATGGTCGGCGCGCAGATCGGCGAGCTGAAGATCAAGCCGGCCAAGCTGCGTGGCGTGGAATCCAACGGCATGCTGTGCTCGGCCAAGGAGCTGGGCCTGGACACCGATGCGTCCGGCCTGTTCGAACTGCCCGACGATGCGCCCGTCGGCCAGACGCTGGTCGAGTACCTCGGCCTGCCCGACGCCAGCATCGAGATCAAGCTGACCCCGAACCGTGCCGACTGTTTCAGCATCCGCGGCATCGCTTTCGACGTGGCCGCCGCGTGCGCCAGTGAAGTGGTGCCGTTCGATGCCGCGCCGGTCGCCGCCGTGGGCACGCGTGAACTGTCCATCCAGCTGGACGCTGGCGCCGAAGCGCCGCGTTACGTTGGTCGCGTGATCGAGGGTGTCAACGCCCGCGCCGCGACCCCGCTGTGGATGGCCGAGCGCCTGCGCCGCAGCGGCGTGCGCCCGGTCTCGCTGCTGGTGGACGTCACCCAGTACGTGATGCTCGAGCTCGGCCAGCCGATGCATGCCTTCGATCTGGGCACCCTGCAGGGCAGCATCGGCGTGCGCCGTTCGCGCGCGGGGGAGACCCTGAAGCTGCTCGACGGCCGCGACGCCGCGCTGGACGACAGCTTCCTGCTGGTCACCGACGCCGACCGCCCGATCGCGCTGGCCGGCCTGATGGGCGGCTTCGATACGCGCGTCACCGATGAGACCACGAACGTGTTCCTGGAGGCCGCGCACTTCGCGCCCGCCGCGATCATGGGCCGTGGCCGCAAGCTGGGCCTGCATACCGATGCCGGCCACCGCTTCGAGCGTGGCGTCGACCCGGTGCTGCCGCGCACGGCGATTGAATACGCCACCCGCTTGATCCTGGATCTGGCCGGCGGCACCCCGGCGCCGGTCACCGAGGCCGTGCGTGAGGCCGACCTGCCGGCAACCGCCACCATCGGCCTGCGCCGCGCCCGTATCGCGCGCGTGCTCGGTATCCAGATCGCCGACGCCGATGTGGAGCGCATCCTGCGCGCGCTGGGCATGGACGTGACCGCGGCTGCGGAGGGCTGGCAGGTCATCGCGCCGAGCCGCCGCTTCGATGTCGCCATCGAAGAAGACCTCATCGAAGAACTGGCCCGCATCCACGGCTACGAGCAGATCCCGACCACCTTGCCGGGCGGTGCCTCGCGCATTGCCATGCCGACCGAGACCCGCCTGGACGAGCTGAGCGTGCGCCGCCAGCTGGTGGCCCGTGACCTGCAGGAAACCATCAATTACGCCTTCGTCGATGCCGCGCTGCTTGCGCAGTGGCAGTTGAGCGAAGGGCTGGTCGCGCTGGCCAACCCGCTGTCGGCCGAACTGGCGGTGATGCGCCCGTCGCTGCTGCCGGGCCTGGTCGCCACCCTGGGCCGCAACGCGGCCCGCCAGCTGGGCCGCGTGCGCCTGTTCGAACTGGGTCGCGTGTTCCACCAGCAGGCCGGCGAGGGCCAGCCCGCGCCGCTGGAAACCCAGCGCGTGGCTGCCGCGATCTGTGGCGATGCCGACACCCAGCAGTGGGGCCTGCCGACCCGAAAGGTCGACTTCCACGACCTCAAGGGTGACCTGGAATCGTTGGCCGCTGCCAGCGGCGCCGCGCTCGAGTTCAAGCCGTCGCAGCGTCCGTATGGGCACCCCGCACGCTCGGCCGAGGTCTACCGTGACGGCGTGAGCCTGGGCTGGATCGGGCAGATCCACCCGCGCCTGGCCAAGGCCATGGATATCGACGTGGACGTGGTTGCCTTCGAGCTGGACCTGGCCCCGCTGGCCGCCCGCGCGCTGCCGCGCGCGACCGAGCTGTCGCGGTTCCCGTCGATGCGCCGCGATCTGGCCTTCCTGGTGCCCGAAGCTGCCGCCTGGGCCGACCTGGAAGCCACCCTGCGCCGGGCCGTCGGCCCGCTGCTGCGCGAGGTCACCCTGTTCGACCGGTATGTCGGCCAGGGGGTCGAGCCGGGCTTCAAGAGTCTCGCTATGGGCTTGATTTTGCAGGACAAGTCGCGCACTCTGACGGACCGCGACGTGGATGCGGTGGTGGCCGAGGCGGTCTCTGCCATGGAGCGTGAACATCACGCCCGGATCCGCGGTTGAACGGGAAGCATGGGGGATAGCAGGCAATGGCATTGACCAAGGCGGAGATGGCCGAGAAGCTGTTCGACGAAGTCGGTCTGAACAAGCGCGAAGCCAAGGAATTTGTCGACGCGTTCTTCGATGTGCTGCGTGAAGCATTGGAACAGGGACGTCAGGTGAAGCTGTCCGGCTTCGGGAATTTCGACCTGCGGCGCAAGAACCAGCGCCCGGGTCGCAACCCCAAGACCGGTGAGGAAATTCCGATTTCCGCCCGTACGGTGGTCACCTTCCGTCCGGGCCAGAAGCTCAAGGAAAGGGTAGAGGCATATGCTGGATCCGGGCAGTAACCGAGAACTTCCGCCGATACCGGCCAAGCGCTACTTCACCATCGGTGAGGTCAGCGAACTGTGCGACGTCAAGCCGCACGTGCTGCGCTACTGGGAAACCGAGTTCCCCAGTCTCGAGCCGGCCAAGCGCCGCGGCAACCGCCGCTACTACCAGCGCCACGACGTGCTGATGGTCCGCCAGATCCGCGGCCTGCTCTACGAGCAGGGCTACACCATCGGCGGTGCGCGCCTGCGCCTGGAAGGCGCCGATGCGCGCGAGGAATCGGCGCTGAGCAACCAGATCATCAAGCAGACGCGGATGGAACTGGAAGAAGTGCTTCAATTGCTGCGCCGCTGAACCATTTTTCACGCAAACCCGTTATACTCGTCGGCCCGCTGAGAGGCGGGGACATTGCCAGCATCATCGGGGCGTAGCGCAGCCTGGTAGCGCATCTGCCTGGGGGGCAGAGGGTCGTCGGTTCAAATCCGGCCGTCCCGACCAATGTTGGTGATTCGATCAAGGGCTTGTGCAGCGATGCGCAGGCCTTTTTTCTTTGTGGGCGGCTTACCCGCGGCGGTGCTCACGGCTCAGCGAATGTACCCGGACCGCAAGATCACCTCATCCACCGCCGCCACATCGTCGTACCGCAGCTCGATCAACGTGGCGATCGCCTTGGCTTTGTCCGGTTGTGCCGCGTAGTACGCGCTGGCGATGCGATACCCCACGTAATACCCCAGATCACTGACCCCGAAACGGTTGGCGCTGCTGTTGTACAGCCAGTCGCGGTAGTCGTTGCCGCGACGGTCCGCCTGGAACTGCCGCTTGAGCTCGGCCTCGTGCGCCGGCCCATATACGTACAGCGGCAGGTCGGGCTTCTTTCCGGTGACCCGTTCGGCCACCAGTTCCGCGACGCCCTCACGCAGCGCGTACTGCGCCAGGGTGTCGCCGGCCTCGATCTGCTGGGTGTGGATGTACTCGTGGATGTTGTTCTGGCCGTTGTTGTGGAATGGCCGGGAGGCATAGAACGTGCGCAGTCGCGTCTGCAGCGGCTCGGGAAGTTCGGACACGTCCACGGTGTCATCGCCCAGGGCAAGTTCGGCGCCGATCAATACCTTGTCGTCCAACGTGGTGCCGCCGGTGCGCAGCACGCCGATCGCATAGGTGATGCTGGCCGGGCGCAATGCCGGATACAGGCGTTTCAACGTGGCAAGGTCAGCTTCCAGCCCGGTGGTCGCAGCGAAGGCCCGGTGGGTCAGCGGGCGCACAGACGCCCAGTAGCGCGGCCAGGCATCGATCGCGGCCACGTACTGCCCGGCGGTATAGCCGCGGGCCTGCATCAAGGCATGCAGGCCGGGCGTGCCCCTGTCGATGTAGAGCAACTGGATGAGCTGCTGTTTGCGCGCTGGGTCTGGTTCGCTGCTGATCGCATCGTGGGCGATCCAGAAGTTCTCGATGTCGGCGGTGACCACCTGCGCCGAGCCGTGTTGCTCGGCCGCGGCCGAGCCCAGCGGCAGCAGGCCAGCGATGAGCAGCGCCGGGAGTATCCGCATCCATGGCTTCATGTCGGTCCTCGTCCGGTGGCTGTCCCACCGTTGGATGCCGGCAGCGGCCAGAAGGTTTAAAGCCGTCGCCTCACTGAGCGTGCAACGGCAGCGGCCGGTCGATCACCACGTCCTTCATCACCAGGGTGGAGGTGAGCCGCTGCACGCCGGGCAGGGCGGAAAGGTGCTCGTCGTACAGCTGCCGGAACGCGGCCAGGTCGCGGGTGACGACGTGCAGCAGGTAGTCCGGGTCGCCGAACAGGCGCTGCGCCTGCAGGACCTGCGGCACCTGGGCCACCGCGTGCTCGAAGGCGCCCACCGCGTGGCGATCGCCGTCGCGCAGGGTGATGAACACCAGCGCCGAGAACTTCAGGCCCAGTGCGGCGGGATCGAGCTCGGCGCGGTAGCCCCGGATCGCGCCGGACTGTTCCAGCGCCCGCACGCGACGGTGGCAGGGCGAGACGCTCAGGCCGATGCGCTCGGCCAGTTCGGTCACGGTGAGGCGGCCGTCTTTCTGCAGCTCGGCAAGAATCCGCTGGTCGGTGATGTCCATGCGCAAGAGTTTCCTCCTGAGTGGCCGTGCCGGGCAAGTATTTGGAAGCACATTCCAAAGGAGCGGGAATATTCTTCTGTCTGGCACACGGATCGCGGCAAGACCGCCCTTTGGACCCCATGCAACCCAGCGTCATCGCCGCCTTCTGGGCGGTCTCGATCCTCTTCGTGCTCACCCCCGGTGCGGATTGGGCGCACGCGATCGCTGCCGGCCTGCGCGGGCGCGCGGTGGTGCCAGCGGTGGCCGGGTTGCTGTCTGGCCATCTCCTGGCGATCGGGCTGGTGGCTGCGGGCGTCGGCGCGATGTTCGCCCGGGCGCCGGTCGCGCTGCACGTACTGACCGTCCTGGGCGCGCTGTATCTGCTGTGGCTGGGCATCGGGCTGCTGCGCCATCCGCCGGTCGCCGCCGCCGAAGCGGGGCAGACCGTGACGGGCTGGCGCCACTGGGCGCTCAAGGGCGCCTGCGTGAGCGGTCTCAATCCCAAGGTGCTGCTGCTGTTCCTGGCGTTGCTGCCCCAGTTCATTTCCGCCGGCGCGGCGTGGGCGATGCCCGTCCAGATCCTCGCGCTGGGCCTAGTCCATCTGGTCAGCTGCGCGGCGGTGTATCTGGCCGTCGGGTATGGCGCCGGTGCCGTGCTGCGCACCCGCCCGCGTGCATCACGCGTCGTGGGCCGCGTCTCGGGCGCCGCGATGATCCTGATCGCGGTGCTCTTGCTGAGCGGAACCGGCACACTCTGACCCCACGTTGTTCCCCCCGAGGATCCTTCGCATGACCGAACAGCTCCATCCCTACGCGTCCCCGGGCAGCACCCCGGTCCCGGCACCGCGCGTGCGCATTCCGCATCTGCAGCAGATGAAGGAACGCGGCGAGAAGTGGGCCATGCTCACCGCCTACGATATGTACACCGCGGCGATCTTTGAAGACGCCGGCATTCCGGTGCTGCTGATCGGCGATTCGGCGTCCAACAACGTATTCGGCAACGACTCGCTGCTGCCGGTCACGGTCGATGAGCTGATGCCGCTGGTGCGCGCGGTGAGCCGCTGTACGCGGCGGCCGCTGGTGATCGCCGATCTGCCGTTCGGTTCCTACCAGGCCTCGCCGGAGCAGTGCTTCCATACGGCCGTGCGTTTCATGAAGGAAGGCGGCGCCCACGCGGTCAAGCTGGAAGGCGGCATCGAGATGGTGCCGCAGGTGCGCAAGCTGGTCAGCTGTGGGATCCCGGTGATGGCGCACATTGGTTTCACCCCGCAATCGGAGCACCAGCTCGGTGGCTTCCGTGTGCAGGGGCGGGGCGAGGATGGCGCCCGGCTGATCGAGGAAGCGCGCGCGCTGGAGGCCGCAGGTGCCTTCGCGGTGCTGATGGAGATGGTACCGGGCGCGGTCGCCGCCCGGATCACCGCCGCGCTGAAGATCCCGACCGTCGGCATCGGGGTGGGCAGCGACTGCGATGCGCAGGTGCTGGTCTGGCAGGACATGGCCGGCCTGCGCACCGGCAAGCTGCCGCGCTTCGTCAAGCAGTACGCGGACATGCACGGGCTGCTGCAGAAGGCCGCGCGTGAGTTCGCGGCAGAGGTGGGGGCAGGCACGTTCCCCGGCCCGGAACACACGTTCTGATCGACAGGCGTATCGCCTGAGGCGCGTGCCCACCACGCCCAATGCCGCCGGTCGGCATCCGGTGCTGGATCATCTGGAGCTGATCGTGGGCGCGCAGGGCGATGCGCAGGGGCCGAGCATGCGCACGCGGGTGTTCGGGGCTGGCCATTGGACCGGGCAGGGGGCGTGGCGCTCGGTGTCCTGGGTGCTGCCGGTGCCCGCAAGCGGCAGGTTCGTCCGTGCCCCGGGCAACAGTACCGCCGAGCGCTCGCCACTGCCCGATGTGCCGGATGAGGATCCCTGGCAGGACCTGTGGTTCTACTCCAATCCGGTGTTCTTCGAGGTCGCGCGCTGAGCCTGCCCGCGCATGCGACGAAGGATGGGCGGGTAGGGACCATCGGGGTAGAGTGGATGCTCAACCCCATGGACGAGGAAGGAGAAAAAGATGGCGGTGCGCACCTTGGTAGCGGCGGATCTCGAACAGGCCAGCCGCATCTGCATGGCGGCCTTCATGGGATCGGTGGCCGATTCACTGACCCCGCTTGGTATCGAGACGTTTTCCCGCATCGCCTCGGTGGAAGGATTCCGTACGCGGATGTCGCACGACAACCTCATGCTGGTGTTCGAACAGCAGGACCGTATCGTCGGTGTGGCGGAGCTCAAGGAGGGCCGCCACGTGGCGATGTTGTTCGTGGACCCTGCCGTTCAACAGCAGGGCATCGGCAAGGCGCTGATGGCCGCCATGATCGATCACGCACGCGTGGACGTGCTGCGTGTCAGCGCTTCGCTGTCGTCGGTGCCGGCGTATGAACGCTATGGCTTTGCGTGCGCAGGCGAGGCTGCCGAGTCCTCCGGCTTGAAGTATCAGCCGATGGACATGCAGCTCATGGCCCGCCCCTGACTTCACGCCGTTCAGCCGGTGCGTTCACGAAGGTGAGACAGCCCAGTGGCTACCGTGGAGTCCTGTCATTCAACCCGATTCGGGGAAAGGATCATCATGATCAAGTGGGCCATCATTTTTGCTGTCATCGGCCTGATCGCTGGCGCCCTCGGTTTTGCGGGCATCGGTGGCGCCGCCATCGGCATCGCCAAGTTCCTGTTCTGGGCGGGCATCATCATCGCCGTGGTGCTGTTCGTGCTGGGCATGACCATCGCCAAGAAAGTGACCTGACAAGACGCGCACCTGCGCCACGGTTCCAGATCAACGGCCTGCGCGGTTACGCGCAGGCCTTTTCATTGGCGGCCATCATTGCTGCAGACCTGCGGAAGCAGCTCACTGGAAATACACCGAGACCCCCAGCCCGGCCTGCACGTCCGGGCTGTCATCATCCAGGCCCACGTCGAACGAGGCGTCCAGCTGCACCGTCGGCGTCACCATCCAGGTGATGCCTGCACCCGCTATTTCGGTCGAAGGCTCGCCGTCGGTATCGGTGAACCCGGCCTCCAGATAGGTACTGAGGGTATCGGTCGCGGCAAAGCTCAGGCTCGGTGCCCAGGTGACGCTGTCCTCGCTGCCACCGCGGGTCACGTTGGCGTACAGCGCACCGGTCCACTGATCGTTGAAGTCGTACTCATAGCTCGCGCCCAGCGCGTACTGCGTGGCACCCTCGCTGAAGTCGCGCGAGCCGGTGGCGAAGGTGGTGCTGGCAAGCACCGCCAGCGCGTGTTTTTCCGAGGACAAGGGCAGGGCGACCTTCAGGCCGAGGCCCAGGTCGCCCGCACCGTGGCTGCGTTCGCTGGGCGCACCGCGTGGCGCTACGCGCAGGTGGTTCCAGGGCGAGGTGAAGGCCTGCAGTTCCATATGGCTGGCCACGCCGATACGGAGATTGAGGTCAGTGCTGTACTGCGTGCTCAGGACCCCCGCGTCGTCCCGGTCACGGCTGAAACTGGGCAACCCCGCTTCCAGCGCGACGCCACCGCGGGGCAATGTCGAGGCGGCGAAGCCGATGCCGGGGCGGTCGAAGGCCAGCTCCGGCGGCGCGTCCTGCTGCGCATGCACGGCACCGGAGAACAGCACGGACAGCAGCAGGGCCGAACACCGCATGGGCACGCTCCAGGCCGGCCGATACCGGCGTCAAGAAGCAGTCAGCCTGCCCCTTGGCCGGAATGTAGCACGCTGATTTCGGTGCTCATGTGCAGGTGTCGTCCTGGCCGGCGCAGGTCCCCAAGGGCCCGGTTCGTGGCGGGTGGGGCGGTGTCCGGTGTCGCTCAGCGTGCCGGCCGGGTCATGGCGATGAGGGCATCGCGCACACGCTCGGTCGCCGCCTCCGGTGTTGCGTCACAACCGAGCACGCAGGCGCGGAGCAGGAAACCATCGGCGGCATGCCGTGCAGCGGTCAGCTGTGCATCGCGCCGGTCCAGCGGATGGTCGCGCAGGACCGCATCGAGCCACGCACGCCGTGCGGTGATCCAGTCGCTGTCGACGTGGTGCGGGCGACATTCCGCACTGATGGTGCGGCCGATGTCGAACAGCTCGGCGATGTAGGCACGCGAGAACCGGCCGTGGGCCTGGTTGTCGCGGTCCATGCGCCGCTGGATGGCGCGGTGGAGATTGGCCACGATCGCATGCGCGGCCAGGTCGTCATTGGCTGCTCGCAGCAGCAGGGTATCGGTTGCGTTGTGCATTCGCGCCTCCAGGACACCGGTGGGGGGAAAAACGTGGGTTCAGCCGCGTGGCAGCGCCGGACCGCCCTGCCGAAGAAGGGTGTCCAGCAGCGCGACGACGCGTTCGCCCTGGCCTTGGCAGGCCAGTTCGAACGTGGTCTGCCCGTCGAGCGCGGGCAGCGGGGAATGCAGAATCCATTCAAGAACGGCGGCGCGGTCCGGTTCGATCTGCAAGGCCAGATCCGCGACACGACGTACGATTCCCTGACGCATGATCAGAATCCGTAACTGAGGGAGAGGGCGGCGGTATCCATGTGATCGCCACGGGTCATCGGGCTGTCGCGCACGGCATCGGCCAGCGAAGTGCGACGGATCGATGCGGTCGCGGTCCAGCGCGGCCCCAGCGGCATCACCGCGGCGATGTCCATGTAGGGCGAAACACCGCTGCCGGCCGAGTAGTGCGCCAGGCCGCTGCGTGCCGCTTCGCGTTGGCTCACGCCGAAGTAGTAATCGTTGAGATCGGCGCTGGTGTAGGTCAGGCCCACTGCGGGCATGAAGGTCACACGGCCGGCGGGGACCGGGTAAGCGTATCGGGCGTCGGCCGAGAAACCGCCGCCATGCCCGGTGACCTCGGCCTGCGCATTGGCCTGCAGCACGCCCCATTCGGCCTGGTGGCGCCAGGAAACGCCCAGCATGCCGGACAGGCTGCGATTGTCGAGCTGGCGCAGCTGCGGGTCATGGCTGTCGCGGCGTTTGAAACGCATCACGTACGGCGAGGCGGTGAGCGCCAGTTCGGACTGCGCGGTCTGGTGCAGGCGATAACCTACGCTGCCACCGCGGAAGAAGAACGAGCGGCCTTCCCAGCTGACGATCGGGGCGGCCAGACGGTCGGTGTCATAGCCGGCATAGGGGGCCTTGAGGGCGACAACGGCGATGCCGACGCTGCCCTTCCTGCCCGGCTCGGGAGCATCGGCGGCCTGGGCGCCGGTGGCGAACAGCGCGCTGGCCAGGGCCAGGCCAGACAGAGCGGAAGAAGGGCGCGGAAAACGGAAACGGACGTGCATGAACCTGCCGAGGGGGAACAACCGGAGCCTCATGGTGAGCGCCCTACATTGTCGGAACGTTACGTCCGGTGGCGCGGTACCATCGCCTCCTTCGTACCCGCAGGCACCGCTCCCATGCGCCTTCTCCTCCTGGAAGATGATCCGGAAATGGCCAGCGCGATCCAGGTCAGCCTGGCGCGCCACGGCATGGTGATCGACGTGGTCGGGACGATGGCGCAGGCCGATGAAGCACTGAAGGCCGGCGTGCACCAGATCCTGTTGCTGGACCGCCAGCTGCCCGATGGCGATGGCGCCAGCTTCGTGCCGATCGCGCGCGAGCGCGTGCCGAACCTGCCGGTGATCATGCTGACCGCGCGCGACTCGGTGGCCGACCGGGTCACCGGACTGGACGTGGGGGCCGATGACTACCTGACCAAGCCGTTCGCGGTCGAAGAGCTGCTTGCACGCATCCGCGCGATCTCGCGGCGGCCCTCGCAGATCACCTTGCCGATGTTGTCGCTGGGCCGGCTGCAGTTCGATTTCGTGGCGCGCGAAGCGCGCGTGTCGGATGTGCTGCTGGCATTGCCGCGGCGACAGCTGCTGGTGCTTGAAGCGCTCGCGCTGCGCCAGGGGCGCACGGTGGGGCGCGCCTCGTTGCTGGAGGCCGTGTACGGCTTCGACGATGCCATCCAGTCCAATGCGCTGGATGCGCATGTCTCCAAACTGCGCAAGGCACTGCTGGAAGCCGATGCCGGCGTGGAGATCCACGTCATGCGTGGCATCGGCTATCTGCTCAAGGACACGCCGTGAGACTGCTCAAACCCGACTCCCTGGCCTTCAATCTGGTCTGGAAGGTCTGCCTGATCCAGGCCGCTACCATTGCGTTGGCCCTGAGTGCGATGGTGCTGACCTACGGCGATCGCCGCTCGGCCTACATCGACTGGAAGACCAGTGACCAGATCGCATCGGCCATCTCCTTTGGCACCCAGGGACTGGAGGCGGATCCACCGAAGGTGGCCCTGGCAGTGCCGCGCCCGCCGGCCACGTTCTGGTTCGCCGCCGCCGATGAGCGCGGCCGACGCCTGGTACACGGCAATGTTCCCGAGCAGTACCGCCCGTTGGTGGCGCGGTTGGATCACATCGAACAGACCGATATCCGCACCCGCATCAACGCCGATGCGCTTGCCGTGCGCGTGGTCGTCGTCGATCGGCCCGAAGGGCGATTGCACGTGGCGGTGGGCGGCATTCCCGAACGCAGCATCGTGCGGCAGCTGCTGTTGATCTTCCGCTATCTCGGCGGCTGGATCGCACTGCCGGTGCTGGTGATCACGCTGGTGGTGGCGCCGTGGGTGATCCATCGCGCACTGCGCGGGGTCAACCGAGTGGCGGCGCAGGCGGCCGCAATCCAGGTCAACGAGCGCGGCAGCGGCCTGGATACGCGTGCGGTACCGCTGGAGATCTACCCGCTGGTGGATGCCTTCAATGCGGCCGTGCGCCGCATCGGCGAAAGCTACGACGCACAGGACCGCTTCCTCGCCGGTGCTGCGCATGAGCTGCGCATGCCGATCGCGATCCTGGCCACGCGCCTGGCCGACCTGCCGCCCGGCGATGCGCGTTCGCGACTGCAGCTGGATCTGAGCCGGCTGAGCAACATCGCCGAGCAGTTGTTGGATCTGCAACGGCTTGACCGGCATGGCAGCCAGTCCCAGCGTATCGACCTCTCGGCGCTGACCCGCGACGTCGCTGCGGATGTGGCCCCGCTGGTGGTGGATGCCGGCTACGGCTTCTCGGTGGATGCCCCCGACCAGCCGATCTGGGTCCGCGGCGACCCGCATGCACTGCATCGTGTCATCGCCAGCCTGCTGCAGAACGCCATCGCCCACGGCGGTGGCCGCGGCATGATCGCGGTGGCGCTGCACGACGATGGCGGCCTGTCGGTCAGCGATGAAGGCCCAGGTGTGCCGGAGGCCGAACGGCTGTCCGTGTTCGAGCCGTTCCACCGCTTGCGGCCCAGCGGCAGCGGCAGCGGGCTGGGCCTGCACCTGGCCCGCGAGATCGTGCTGCGCCACGCCGGCACCATCGCCGTGGACAGCGCCCCCGGTGGCGGCGCGCGGTTCCTGGTGGTACTGCCGGTGGATCCCCGGCCGCTGCTGGCAGCGGGCCCGGCATGACCAATGGCAGGTGATCGGGCCGAGGCATCGTGGGACAACGGACAGGTCCCTCTTTCTGGTGCCGGTTCGATGCGCGTACGTTCGCTGTTCGGTGTGATCGTGATGTCCGGCCTGGCCCTGTCCGGCCTGTCCGGGTGCGCCACCTATGACGATGTCGCCTCGCGCCCGCAGTGCGAGGATTCGCCGCAGGTGAAGGACCTGCCGGCGCAGGTCGCCCGCCGTGAAAGCCGCTGCAATGAGTTGAACATCCGGTTCAATGACGATCGCGGCGGAGACAGCAAACCGCTCGATTTCAGCGGTAAGAACAAGGACGGCTGATCCCGCGTCGGATCAGCGTGTCGCCGGCCCGGCCGGCGGCTCAGCGCAGTAGGCGGTGATCACCTCGGGGGTGTTCTCCAGCCCCTTGGCCTTGGCCAGCTCCCAAGGACGCTCGCACTGCTGTGTGCGTTCGCACCAGCGGTAGCCTGCCGATCCGATGCACCCGCGCGCATCGCGGTCTGCGCCCGGTACGCCTGCAGTGGGCAAGGGTGACGGTGCAGGATGGGCACAGGCGGTGAGGGCAGCGAGCAGGGGAAGCAGGGCGGCTCGAATGGACATGCATACTCCATAGGCGCTTGAGGTCGCGGGCAGTCTCGCGCTGGGTCCGTCGATGCCACGTGCAGGATGCAGGGTTCACTCCTCCATCACCGGGCGTGGGCTGATATGGCGCGGGACGATTCCGCCGATGCTGCGTTGTGGTGCATGAGCCGTCGCGCGGAACGCGATGATGCGTTGAAGCAGGATGCGTGCGACGGGATTGTGTGGACATCGCCTGTATCCGGTTCGACGCCGGATTGTCAGCACCACGGCCAGGAGGCACGCCATGAAACTGCTGTTTTCGATGCGTCACATTGCACTCGCTGCGGCACTCGCCGGTGTCTGCGCCCAGGCCGAAGCCTGCACGCGCGTGGTGTACCTGGGCGACAACCAGGATGTGATCACGGCCCGCTCGATGGATTGGAAGAGCGATGTCGCCACCAACCTATGGGTGTTGCCCAAGGGCATCCCCCGCGATGGCCAGGCTGGGCCGCGCTCGATCCGCTGGACCTCGCGCTTCGGCAGCGTGGTCGCCACTGGATACGACATCGCCACCACCGATGGGCTCAACGAAGCGGGGCTCTCGGCCAATCTGTTGTGGCTGGCCGAATCGGAGTACCCGCCGCAACGTGGCAGCAAGCCGGGACTGGCGATTTCCTTATGGGCGCAGTACGTGCTCGACAACTTCGCCACCGTTGCCGAGGCTGTCGCCGCACTTGAACGCGAGCCGTTTTCGATCGTCACCGACAAGGTGCCGGGCGAGTCACGGCTGGCGACGCTGCACCTGTCCCTGTCCGACGCCAGCGGCGACAGTGCCATCGTGGAATACATCAACGGCAAGCAGGTGATCCATCACGATCGCGCCTATCAGGTGATGACCAACTCACCGGTGTTCGATCAGCAACTGGCGCTCAACACGTACTGGCAGGAGATCGGTGGCACCGTGATGCTGCCCGGCACCAACCGCTCGGCCGATCGCTTCGCACGCGCGAAGTTCTACATCAACGCCATTCCCAAAAGCGAAGATCCGGTGGTGGCGTTGGCCAGCGTCTTCAGTGTGATCCGCAACGTGTCCGTGCCGTATGGCATCACCACGCCGGGGGAGCCGAACATCTCGTCCACGCGGTGGCGGACCGTGGCCGATCACAAGCGCAAGCTGTATTTCTTCGAATCGGCGATGACGCCCAATACCTTCTGGGTGGACCTCAACAACGCCGATTTTTCGCGCGGTGCACCGGTGTTGAAACTCGATCTGGGGCCGGACCAGCGCAACGTGTTCGCCGGGGACGCGCTGCCCCGGTTCCAGCCGGCCGAACCGTTCCGGTTCCTGGGGACCGACGGCTGAGCAAAATCAGACTAATCCGATAACAAAGGGCTTCAACCTGCTCTATCGTTCCTGCTGAGGGATGGATCCCTCCCGTCGTGAGCTTTTCGCCCAGGCATGCCGCAAAGGAACGATCCGCATGGTGATCAAACTGCAACATATCGAACGCCGCTGGCACGTCGTGCATCCAGCCAAATCCGCACCGATTGCCTTCCGAAGCGGGGCAACCGCCTTCGATTTCGCTGATGCCCTGGCCCGCGAGCATTTCGCCGAGACCGGCAACAGCAGCGCCGTCCGGGTGCAGGTGCTTGAGACGTACGTGGACGCGGTGCGCTACGGCTGAGCCGGCCATCGGCGGCTGTCAGCCGGATGTGACCGCCCGCCTGCGGTCCAGTCAGCCTCGCGTCGGGTACCTAAATAGGGGATGAAATCAGCGACTTCTGGCCTATGTCGCCCCGCCGGACGATCACCGATCCTGTGCGCCTCCCCCAATACGTAACGAGGTTCCCATGTCGAACAACAGCCCCTCCCCCGCGGCCAGACGATTGTGCTGGGCCGTCGTGCCGGCACTGATGGCGCTGGCTGGCGCCGCCCAGGCGCAGAGCTACGACCGCTATTACGACGACGGCTATGACGGCGGCCCGGTGCGCTGCGAGTCGATCAAGAACCGCACGCAGCAATGCGCCTTGCCGGGCCGTGCACGGCTGGTGCGGCAGATCTCCGGCTCGCCCTGTGTCGAAGGCCAGACCTGGGGCCAGGCACGCGGCGGCGTGTGGGTGACGCAGGGCTGCCGGGCCGAGTTCATCGCAGAAGGTGGCCGCGGTGGCGGTCGCTGGAATGGCGGCGGCAACGGCTGGGGGCACAACGGCGGCGGCAACAGCGGCCGGGGGCAGATCCTGACCTGCGATTCCAATGACCATCGCCGTCAGCGCTGCGTGGCCAATGTCCGGCGCGAGGCGCGCCTGATCCGCCAGACCTCGCGCAACGCCTGTATCGAAGGCCGCACCTGGGGCTGGGACCGGACGGGCGTCTGGGTGGACGGCGGCTGCCGCGCGCAGTTCCAGATCTACTGAGTACCAGATCTACTGAGTACCGGCGTACGGCGCCTGAGCGCCCCATCAGAGCTCTATGCGTGCTCAAACAAACGAGGCCGCGTCGATTCGACGCGGCCTCGTTGTGACTGGGGTGATGCGACCCCTGGGCGAGGGGGCACTTCAGCCCGTGGCGCTGAGCGGCTGGCCGCTGTTGACCAGCATCGGCCAGCGCTTGAGCACGGCCTGGCGGATGCCGGCGGCATCGATGCCGGCTTCGGCCAGCAGGTCTTCGCGGCTGGCGTGGTGCTGGAAGCTGTCCGGCAGGCCCAGGTGCAGGAACGGCTTGAGCACGTTCTCGGCGTTGAGCAGTTCGGCCACACCGGAGCCGGCACCGCCGGCCACCACGTTGTCTTCGATGGTCACGAAGCCTTCGTGGCGCTGCGCAAGTTCCAGCAGCAGGGCGCGATCCAGCGGCTTGATGAAGCGCATGTTGACCACGCTCAGCCCGAGCTCGCGGCCGACCTGTTCGGCGGCCGTGACGGTGCTGCCGAAGGCGAGCAGGGCGATGCGGCTGCCCTGCAGGCGCAGCTCGGCCTTGCCGATCTCCAGCGTGGACAGATCCGTGCCGGCGGCAACGCCGGTGCCGCTGCCACGCGGATAACGCACCGCTGCCGGGCCGGCGTAACGCAGGCCGGTCGTCAGCATCTGGCGGCACTCGGCCTCATCGGAGGGCGCCATCACCACCATGTGCGGCACACAGCGCAGGAAGCTCAAGTCCAGGTTGCCGGCATGGGTCGCACCATCCGGGCCGACCACGCCGGCGCGGTCGATCGCGAACAGCACATCCAGCTCCTGCACGGCCACGTCGTGGACCAGCTGGTCGTACGCGCGCTGCAGGAACGTCGAGTAGATCGCCACCACCGGCTTGGCGCCCTGGGTGGCCATGCCGGCGGCCAGGGTCACCGCGTGTTGCTCGGCGATCGCCACATCGAAGTAGCGCTCCGGGTATTCCTTGCTGAAGCGCACCAGGCCCGAGCCCTCGCGCATCGCTGGGGTAATGCCCATCAGCTTCGGTTCGGCCGCGGCGGCATCGCACAGCCAGTCGCTGAAGACGTCGGTATAGGTCGGCTTCTTGGCCCCGCCCTTGGCCACCAGGCCCTTGTCCGGATCGAACGGGCCTACCGCGTGGTACCCGATCTGGTCACCTTCGGCGCGTTCGTAACCCTTGCCCTTGGTGGTCATCACGTGCAGCAGCTTCAGGCCCTTCAGGCTCTTGAGCGTCTTCAGCGTGGCGACCAACGCCGGCACGTCGTGGCCGTCGATCGGGCCGGTGTAATGGAAGCCCATTTCCTCGAAGAACGTGGACGGCACGAACATGCCCTTCCAGTGTTCTTCCCAGCGCTTGACGAAGCGCGCGGTAGGGTTGTGCTTCTTGTCGCCGAGAATCTTCTTGCCGCCTTCGCGCAGCGCGTTGAGCGTGCGGCTGCCGGTGGCGCGGCCGAGCATCTTGGTCAGCCCGCCGACGGCCTCGGAGATCGACATGTTGTTGTCGTTGAGGATCACCAGCAGGTTCGGTTCCTGCTCCATGCCACCGGCGTGGTTGAGCGCCTCGTAGGCCATGCCGGCGGTCATCGCGCCATCGCCGATCACGGCCACCACCTTGCGGTCATCGCCTTCGGCCTGGCGTGCGATCGCCATGCCCAGCGCCGCCGAGATCGAGGTGGAGGAATGGCCGACGCCGAAGGTGTCGTACTCGCTTTCCTCACGCTTGGGGAACGGCGCGACGCCGTCCTTCTGCTTGACCGTGTGGATCTCGTCGCGGCGGCCGGTCAGGATCTTGTGCGGGTAGGTCTGATGACCCACATCCCAGACCAGCTGATCGACGGGCGTCTGATACAGGTAGTGCAGGGCGACCGTAAGTTCGATCACGCCCAGGCCGGCGCCGAAATGGCCGCCGCTCTTGCCCACCGATTCAATCAGGTAGGCACGCAGTTCATCCGCGATCGCGGGCAGTTCGGATTCTTCGAACCTGCGCAGGTCATCCGGTGACTGGATGCGCGCAAGGCGGGGATAGCGGGCGGAGTCGATCATGTTTATCGCGCTTCTTCTGAGCGCCTATTTTCCCCCCCAAATGGGGGTGGGGCAAGCAAACCGCCTTTTCAGTGAGTAAACGGTGACGGTGGCTGCGACAGAACGTCGCAGCACGCTCAGGCGCAGAGCTTGGAGCGCTTGGGCAGCTGCGCCTTCAGGAAGGCCATCTGATCGGCCAGGATGTTGCGGTTGGACAGGATCATGTGCTCGATCCAGCTCGGCCGATAGGGCACGGCGAGCAGCGGCATGCTGGCCTGCTGCGGGGTCCGGTTGCTCTTGCGCGAGTTGCAGTGGAAGCAGGCGCTGACCACGTTCTCCCACACGTCCAGGCCGCCTTTGGAGAGCGGCATGACGTGGTCGCGGGTCAGCTGCGGGCGGTTGAACTGTTGCCCGCAGTAAAGGCACAGGTGCGAATCACGCGCGAACAGCGCGGGATTCGACAGATTCGGGGTGGGGTCGATCGCCCGGGAGCGCGCATGCCCGCGGGCGGCGATGATCGGGTGCAAGTCCAGGCCGCTCTGCAGGCCGGTGGTGCGGCAGATGCCGCCGTGGATGTGCAGGCAGGGGTCGCCCAACGTCCAGGCCACCGCGCCACGCGCGTAGAGGCAGGAGGCATCCTGCCAATTGATCCAGTCGAGTACGCGCCCGTGGGCGTCCAGGGCCAACAACCGCACCGAGCCGGGCCGATGCAGCGTAACGATCGGCGACACCTCGGCGACCGGGGCGGACGAGGCTCCGGTATCGATCAGACCCAAGCGTGTAGTGTCTGTCTCCATCGGGAAAACAGCTTATACCCGAATCGTTACCAAATGGGTATAGGCGGCAAGCGCCTACCCATTTGGTAACGATTCGGCCCCGGGCATTCCACCTTATCCCCGCGCCGTTGGCGCGCCCCCTTGAACATCAAGGGGGCTTTTCTCCAGAAGGTGGATCGGGGTGCCGACCAACGGTCGGCACCTACCAACGATCAGGCGTCGGTGGTCCGGCGACCGATCAACCTTCGCCGAAGTGTGCGTCGGCCATCGCCATCAGCGGTTCGGCACCGGACTGGATCGCGGCGGCGTGGCTGAGGGTGCGCGGCAGCACGCGGGCGAAGTAGAAGCGGGCGGTCTCGCGCTTGGCCTGCTTGAACGCCTCACTCTGCGCGGAGGCGTCGGCGGCGGCGACGCTGCGGGCCCACCAGTAGGCCAGCACCACATAGCCCGAGTAGAACAGGTAATCGAAGCTGGCCGCGCCGAGTTCGTCCGGGTTGGTGGCCGCGCGTTGCAGGGTCGCCAGGGTCAGCTTGGCCCATTCGTCGGCCTTGGCGCGCAGCGGGGCGATGAACTCGGCCAGCGCGTCGTTGCCTTCATTGGCCTTGGCGAAAGCCTCGATCTCGGCCAGCATCAGTTTCAGGCCGGCGCCCTGGCTGGAGGCGGTCTTGCGGCCGATCAGGTCCAGTGCCTGGATGCCGGTGGTGCCTTCATACAGCGTGGTGATGCGGGCATCGCGGGCCAGCTGCTCCATGCCGTGCTCTCGGATATAGCCGTGGCCACCGAAGCACTGCAGCGCGTTGTAGGTGTTCTCGATGCCCCATTCGGTCTGGCAGGCCTTGGAGATCGGGGTGAGGAAACTCACCAGCGTGTCGGCGCGTTCGCGTTCGCCGGCATCCTCGGCGTGGTGGGCGACGTCGATCAGGGTGGCCGCGTGCAGGGCCAGCAAGCGGCTGCCTTCCACCAGCGATTTGATGGTCAGCAGCATGCGCCGCACATCCGGGTGGACCAGGATCGGGTCGGCCGGCTTTTCCGGGTTCTTCGCACCGCTCAGCGAACGCGACTGCAGGCGCTCGCGGCTGTACTTCAGTGCGTTCTGGTAAGCACGCTCGGACAGGCCGATCCCCTGCAGACCGACGCCCAGGCGCGCGGTGTTCATCATGGTGAACATTGCCTGCAGGCCTTTGTGCGGCTGGCCGACCAGGTAGCCTTCGGCACCGTCGAAATTCATCACGCAGGTGACCGAGCCCTTGATGCCCATCTTGTGTTCGATCGAGCCGCAGCGCAGCGCATTGCGCTCGCCCACCTTGCCCTCGCGGTCAACCTTGAACTTCGGGGTGACGAACAGCGAAATGCCTTTGGCACCGGCGGGTGCATCCGGCAACTTGGCCAGTACCAGGTGCACGATGTTGTCGGTGAGGTCGTGCTCGCCGGCGGTGATGAAGATCTTGGTGCCGGTGATGGCGTAGCTGCCGTCCGCGTTCGGTTCGGCCTTGGTCTTGAGCAGGCCCAGATCGGTGCCGCAATGCGGTTCGGTCAGGCACATGGTGCCGGTCCAACGGCCTTCGATCAGCGGCTTGAGGAACGCATCCTGCTGCCAGGCCTCGCCATGCTGCTTGAGCGCTTCGATCGCACCGTGCGAGAGCAGCGGGAAGTTGCCCCAGGCCAGGTTGGCGGCGTTGATCATTTCATTGAGCGGCACGCCCAGCGTGTGCGGCAGACCCTGGCCGCCCAGCTCCGGCGCAGCGGTCAGGCCGGTCCAGCCGCCGTCGACGAACTGCGTGTACGCCTGCTTGAAGCCGGGCGGGGTGGTGACTTCGCCGGTGGCCTGGTCGAGCACGCAGCCGATCTCATCGCCCACGCTGTTCAACGGTGCCAGCACGCTGGCGCTGAAACGGCCGGCTTCTTCCAGCACGGCATCCACCACATCGGCGGTGGCATCGGTCAAGCCAAGGCGCGCGAACAGCGGCTCGACCTTGAGCACGTCATGCAGGGCGAAACGGATATCGGAAAGCGGGGCGGTGTAGCTGCTCATCGGGGACAGTCTCGATCAGTGGCGAAGGGTGGCGGACAGCCCGCCGGTCAACGCAGGACGCCCGGCAGGCCGGGGGCCTGGTTGAGCGTGCTGCGGCTATCAATCTCGAAGGTGCGTTGCTTCTTTTCCTGCGGCGTGGCGCTCACCGTGCCCTTGAGCGAGTAGCCCAGGGTGCGGTTGCCGGCCAGTGCATCGGCCATCACCAGGCGTGCGCCGGAGCTCGGCTTGAGGTCGACGTTGACCACATCGGCCGAGACCCCGCCGATCGACAGCGCGGGCTGCAGTTGCAGCTGCCCGGCATCCTCATCGCTCACCTTCAGCTGCAGGGAGACGTTGTCGAAGGTCATGGGCATGGAGCTGAAGTTCTGCAGGCGCAGCGCGACCGTCCAGCTGCCATCGGCACGCACCGTCAACTCCTGCACGCTGGCGGCCGGCTCGGAGACGCGTTTGACCGTCTTGTTGCAGGCGGTCAGGGCGAGCGAGGCGACGACGATGAGGGCAAGGGAGAGGCGGGGACGGAGGCGGTGGGACATGGCGCAATCCTCAGGCGGGTGGTGCATGGGTGTGAGCATACTACGGCGTATGGTGTTCGCGCTGCCTGTGGCAGCGTGACGCAAGGGTAGGGCACCGGGATGACGGAGCCACGTGCTCTTAGTCGTGGGAAGGAGGCAGGTCGGTCCAGACAGGGGCGGGGGTGGAGCCCCGGCCGGGTCAGTCCAGCGGCGCCATCACCCGCAGCGGGGCGAGGTCATAGCCCATGGCCTCGGCACGCGCCTTGAGCTGCTCGAACAGAGCGGTGTCCATGCTCGGCGAGCGCGACAGGATCCACAGGTACTTGCGGTCCGGTTCACCCACCACCGCCCACTGATAGCCGGGATCAAGCGCGATCACCCAATAGTCGGCCCAGACCAGGGGAACCCACGAGAGCCAGTCCGGCACGAAACGCACCTGCAACCTGCCCGGGTGACCCTCGACCGGGCGCGCCACGCCATCGGCGGCGACGCGGTCGCCATCGGCTTCGCGGCAGGCGTTGTGCACGCTGATCCGCTTATCGGCACGCAGGCTGTACGTGGCGGTGATGTCGCCCACGCATCTCTTCTGGAACGAGACGGGCAGGTGCGCGATCTCATGCCACTGGCCGGCGTAGCGGTCCATGTCCAGCGCCTCCACCGAGGTCACCGGCGCGGCCGCCCAGGCCGACCCGGTGGCGGCGAGGGCGAGCAGGGCACTGATCAGATAGCGGCTGCGCATTGTCGACACTCCACACAAGACGCAGCGAGCTTAGGCACAGGCAGGACGGAAATTGTGAATATTCCGTCATGCAGCGGCCGTCTCATACCGCTGACGCGCGCGGGGCAGCGTCCGGCATCGGCGCTACTGGCGGTCAGCGGAGAGTTCGCGCGTCGTGTTGCCGTGCTCGTCCAGGAAGCGCACCTTGGCATCCCCCGCGGGCGTGACCACCAGTTCCAGCCGTGGCTTTCCCTGGCCATCGCGCAGCGTCAGCATGGCATCGCGTGCCTCCGATTTGCCCAGAAAAACGCGCTCGGTGATCGCAGGGATGCCGTTGCGATGCAGTGATTCGTCCCGCTCGGAGAAGAACGGACGGTCCAGGCCATCGGCAACATCATTGAAGGTCAGCCCGGCGTAGTGTGTCCCCGCGTCGTCCACGCCCAGCAGCTGCATCTGCTGGTCCTGCTGATAGCGATCGAAGGTCAGGCTCATGCCGCTGGAGGGCTTGCCGTTCTTGTCGAGTGAGCCGTTGTAGATCAGCCCGCCGTTTTCCGTGCCTTCATCATTGAAGAACAGCATGCCTGCCATGGGGCGCGGATGCGGTTGCTCCTTGTTGTGGATGAGCACCCCGGGAAAAAGCGTGCGATTGGAGATCGCCAGTCGCAGCGTTCCGTCAGGTTCCTTGATGTTGATGCGCTGTGCATCGATGACGTCAAAGCTCGCGCTGCGCTGCGACGTCGCGCCTGTCGTCAACGCGGCCACGGCCAGGACGCCCATCCCCGCGTAGCCCAGCGCGAGTCGTCGCTGATTGCGTTTCAGCTGCGCGATCTGCGCCTGCAGCACGTCGATGCCGTTGGACATTCACTTCTCCCTGTGTGTGCGGCCATGAGGTGCGAACAAGCGCGGCCGCAGACGACCCTGTCCGCGAAGTGAGCATGCCAGCGCGTGGCGATGGGCGGCAAGGCAGGGCACGCCGTTGCGGCACGCAGACCATCAATCCTGAGCGTTCTGCCCGCTCTGCAGCGCACGATGGATCTCCGCCGCGATCATCGTTTCATCGTCGCGTGCGGCCCAGCGGCTGATCTTGACGATCACCAGCACGGCGCCGGCCATGAAGTAAGCAGCCGGCACGACCGCAAGGCTGGCGAACAGTGCGGGGGCGAGTTCGTGTGTGAGCTGCCAGTGCCTCACCACCGCCACCAGCGGAAAGATGAGCAGGCTGACGAACATGCCGATCATCACGGTGCGGATGAAGGGGTGCATCTGGAAGGCACCTTCCAGCCGCGCGCCGCGCTCGGTGGGGATGCACTGGCCGATGAAATACGGCTTGAACGAATTGGAGACGAACGGGCGTTTCCAGCACAGGCGGATCCGTTGAGCGGAGACCGTGCCGCGCATCCCCGCGACAGAAAGGCGAGGGCCGTGCTGGATCGACTGCTTGAGCTGCAGCACGGTCACCTCAAGCGGGAGCGTGCTGTGGAAGGCAACGTGGTGTTTGCCGAACAGCGCAACGAACAGAGCACGAACCATGTGCCGAAATTCCTTCCTTGAACGTTGCACGATGTGGCGAGGCCGGACGCCAGACAAAAAAAATGACCTGCATTTCTGCAGGTCATCTGAAATTGTGGTGGCCGGGGACGGAATCGAACCGCCGACACGGGGATTTTCAATCCCCTGCTCTACCAACTGAGCTACCCGGCCACTTCATCGCTGCGTTGCCGCTGGCGAGGACGCGAATAATACGGAGGTATGAGGGGTTCGGCAAGCGTTTCGCGAAAAAAATTTCACATTTGTTTCCGAACCCTTGTCCACGCACATCCAAGTGCTTGATCCAGCGGGCCCGGACACATCACCAAGGCGCATGAACATCGGTTCAGGCGGACGCTCACCGCCGGTGCCGTCGATCACCCCGCGGTGGATCGTGCGTTCTGGGGCATGCACCACAACAGCACGATGCCGATCGCCATCATGATCGCCGCCAGCACCAATGCGCCCTGGTAGCTGCCGCTGTCGCGCGCCAGTGTGCCGGCGATCGCGGGGGCGATGATCTGGGCGACGCCATAACTCAGCGTCAACGTCGCCATCGCCTTGGCCGGATTGTGCGGGTAGTGGCGGCCGACCACGGTCAGGGTCAGGCTGACGATGCCGGCGAAGGTCAGGCCGAACAGCACGGCGCTGGCCGCGCCGGCCCACATTCCGTGATCGAGCAGGGGGAGCACGAAGGAGGCCGTCTGCACTGCGTACGCGAGCATCAACGCGCGGATCAGTCCCAGCCGGTTCGACAACCGGTCCCAGGCAAACGTCGAGGGTATGGCGGTGAGGCCGACCAGGACCCACACCCAGCTGCCGCGGCCGGCGAAAGCCGGCGTCTGCACCAGGATGGCGACGATGAAGGTCGCGCTGACCACGAAGCCGACGCCCGCGCAGAAGTACGAGGCGATCAACAACCCGCGCCAGCGCCGGCCGGGTGGCGCCGGAGCGTCCGCATCGGTAGCGCTGGAGAATGCTGCCGGCGCCGGCATCCATGCCCAGGCCGGAATCAGGAACACCAGCGCGAGGCAGCCCAGGGCCATCCATTGCTGCGAGGAGGCCAGATGATCGGCCATCGCCGCGGCCGCCAGGCCGGAGACCGCGATCCCCACTCCAAGGCCCGCGAAGTGCAGGCCCAGTTGCGGGCGGCGCTGGTGGGTGAGCAGCCAGTTGAGCACCAGCCCGGAGGCGAGCAGCAGGCCGGCGGTGCTGGACAGACCAGCCACGAAGCGCAGCACGCCCCAGGTGGTCATGTCGCCGGTGGCGCCCATCAGGCCGGTGGACACCGCCGCCAGCACCAGGCCGATGCGGTAGAAGCGGAATTTCTGCCGCATGTCGCCGACCCGGGCGACCAGCACGGTACCGGCGAGGTAGCCCAGATAGTTGAACGTGGCCAACCAGCCGCCTCCGGCCGCCGTCAGCCCGGCATCGATCCGCATCACCGGCAGCAGGGGGGTGTAGGCGAAGCGCGCCAGCCCGACCGTGAGCACGAGCGCGCAGATGCCGGCCGTGATGACCTGCCAGGCGTGGCGGGGAGGCGGGATCGTGAGCGACATGCGTCTGGCGGGCAGCGGGGGGAGGTCCCATCGTCGGCGGAACGAGGTGATGGCGTCTTTCGATAGAATGACCCGTCCTGTCGATGAGGCGCCACATGGTCATGGCCGCGCACACTGCCCCGGGCTGGCGTGAAGTTCCGGTGCCGCCGCTGCGGCGGCTGCCCTGGCCGGTGGTGGCGCGCAGCCAGCGCCTGGAGGCCGGCGAGCGCTTCCCGCCGCACGTGCACGGCTGGAACCAGCTGGTCCATGCCAGCACGGGCGTGCTGCAGGCCAGCGCCGGCCAGGCCCGTCACGTGATCACCCCGCAGCAGGCGTTGTGGGTGCCGACCGGCACGCTGCATCACACCGGCGCGCTGAGCACCTCGGCGTTCCGCAATCTGTACGTGGAAGATGGGCCGGACCTGGGCATGCCCGCGCACTGCGTGGTGCTGGAGGTGTCACCGCTGCTGCGGGAACTGATCATCGAACTCGACCGCACCGTGCCGGGGCAGGACCGCAGTTACTACGACACCCTGTGCACCGTGATCACCGCGCAGTTGCCGCGCCAGCCGCAGCACACCCGGCATCTGCCGTGGCCGCGCGATCCCCGTCTGCAGCGCTGGTGCCAGGCGCTCTACGAGCAACCTTCCGACACCCGCAGCGTAGCGGACTGGGCGCCCGTGCTCGGCGCATCGGCCCGCACCCTGGCCCGTCATTTCCAACGCGAAACCGGCATGCATCTGCGCGAGTGGCGGGTGCGCCTGCGTCTGCTGCGCGCCATCGAGTGGCTGGCCCAGGGCCGTTCGCCGACGGTGATCGCGCACGCGCTGGGCTATGCCTCTGCCTCGGCGTTCAACTACATGTTCCGGATCGAGATGGGCATGAGCCCGCTGCAGTGGCTGCGCGCACGCCCTACGGCGTGACCGGGCAGGCCAGGCTGACCAGGTGCTCATCCTCGAAGCGTGCGCGGATCATGCCGTTGTCGGCTTTGCCTGCGGGCCACTCCGCTTCGCTGCCCGCACCGGGCAGGGGATTGCCCAGATGGAAATACACGCGGCCACGGCTGTCACCGATCTGCACCTTGTTGCAGGCCGTGATCGGTGAGGCCATCTCACCGCAGTCGCCCTGCAGCAGGCACAGGCGCGTATGGCACTTGCCTGCACCGGACGACCAATGGCCTTGCGCGGCCAGGCAACCGGGCTCGGTCGCCAGGACCGCCCAGCATGCCAGGCCGAACACGGTCGTGGCCGACATCAGCACCGGCAGCAGGTACCGACGTCGGCCGGACAAGAGAACGTTCATGACGTGATCATGCGCCCTGGCCGGTGGCGCGGGCAACGCATGTGCAGTGCAGCGTATGGATGGAATGCTGTGACGCCATCGAAATCATCGGTCGCTGTCGCACAAGGTGATTCCACAGCCGCGTCGTACTGCACGGATGGAACGCTGTTTTACCCCCCGTCCGGAGCTGTCCGGACGGCGTACTGTCGGGATTCCTTTTTCGACTCCCCCGGAGCGATCCGCTGATGAACGCAGTTACCAACAAACGCATCGTGCTCGCCTCGCGCCCGAACGGCGCCCCGGTCGCGGCCAACTTCCGTGTCGAACAGGTGCCGGTTCCCGTGCCTGGCCCGGGCGAGGTGCTGCTGCGCAATCGATACCTGTCGCTGGATCCCTACATGCGTGGTCGCATGGAGGAGGGGCCGTCCTACGCCGCACCGGTTGCGCTGGATGCGGTGATGGAAGGGCGCACCGTTGCCGAGGTGCTCGCCTCCAATCATCCCGGTTTCGCCATCGGCGAGCATGTGCTGGCTCCGGGCAACTGGCAGACACATGCCGTCATCAACGGCGATCAGCTCAGCCGCAAGCTGGAAGACAACGGCCTGCCGATCAGCACGGCACTGGGTGTGTACGGCATGCCCGGATTCACGGCATACGTAGGCCTGCAGGAAATCGGCAAGCTGCAGCCGGGCGAAACGCTCGTGGTGGCCGCTGCCAGCGGCCCGGTGGGCGCAACGGTGGGGCAGATCGCCAAGCTGCAGGGTGCGCGCACGGTCGGCATTGCCGGTGGCGAGCAGAAGCGCGCGTACCTGGAAACACTGGGCTTCGACGTAGCGCTGGATCACCGCGCTGACGATTTCGCCGCGCAGTTGCGTGCGGCGGTGCCCGACGGCATCGATGTCTATTTCGAGAACGTCGGGGGGCATGTGTTCGATGCGGTCGCACCGCTGCTCAACGATTTCGCGCGCATTCCGGTGTGCGGCACCATCGCCACCTACAACGCGCGCGGCGCAGTGCTGCCCGGGCCGGATCGGCTGCCCGGCTTCATGAGCCAGGTACTGCGCCAGCGGCTCACCGTGCGCGGTTTCATCCAGTCAGACCTGCACACGTTCTTCCCGGCCTTCCTGCGCGACATGGGGCAGTGGCTGAAGGACGGCCGCGTGCAGTACCGCGAGGACATCGTGGAGGGCCTGGAGAACGCGCCCGAGGCGTTCTTCGGCCTGCTCAAGGGGCGCAACTTCGGCAAGCTGGTGGTCAAGCTGGAGTGACCGACGTGTCGCGCGTGAGCGCGACGTGTGCGAGGCCGCGTCGATCGTGATTCGTGCATCACGATCGGCTGGTTAGTCTGCCCATGAAGGCGCCGTCCCGGTGCCCGCACCAGTGAGTAGAACCATGGCAGACACCAAGCCCAGCGAACAAGGCAAGCAGGAAGGCATCGAAGAAAGCCAGCAGGACCGCAAACAGGACGAAACCGCCAAGCAGCGGCCGGCCCAGACCGATCAGGCGATCCATGATGCGGGCACGCGCCGGCCGGAGCGCAAGGACAATCCCGAGGGCGCGTGAGCGACCCTGGAGCGCATCGGATAAAAAGAAAGCCACCCGAAGGTGGCTTTCTTTTCAATAGTGGTGGAGCCAAGGAGGATCGAACTCCTGACCTCGTCGATGCGAACGACGCGCTCTCCCAGCTGAGCTATGGCCCCACGGATGCTGCTGCGTGGCGTAACCGGCCTCGGCCGTACCGCGCGATGGCCCTAGTCTAGCGCCGACCGGCCGCACCTGCCAAGTGGGGGCTGGGTCCTGCGAGTCGGGCAGGCTCAGCAGCCGGTACGCCGGGTTTCCCCAGCGGTCGGTGGTGACCAGCCACTGCGCGGGCGGCTCCCCGGCCGAGAGGGGCGTGGCGGACAAGCACCGCGGCAGGCAGGCCAGGCGGCCATGGGACATGCGCGGAGCTACAACGGCGACAAGGGCAGGGCGACACGTGGCCGATGGCCCGGAAGGCGTCAAACGCGAACGCTGCCCTTCCGGCACGCGCGCAGGCCGGGCATAATCCGCGCCAGAGAACGCGGCCGCATAGCCAGTGGACCAGGGGGGCCGGACAGCCGTCGCCCACAACGCCCTGACACCAATCTGCAACATCCAGCCAATACCGTGCCGCATCGCTGTCTCCACAGCGATGTCGATTTCCTATGGTGCCCGGCCATCTCGCCGGCTGCCCCGATCTGTACTACCCGAGACCTCTGCATGCCCGCTCTACGCCACGCCCCTGTGTCGACGCGTCTTCTTTCCCGTTCCCTCCCGGCCGCCCTGCTGCCGCGCCGCCGCGCCCTCGCGCTGGCCTGCGCGTCCGCCGCGCTGATGCTGTCCGCCGCCGCCTCGGCGCAGGACGCGCAGTCGGCCAGCGCCACCTCGCTGGACACCATCACCGTCACCGCCGACCACCGCGAGCGCAACCTGCAGGAAGTGCCGGTCTCGGTCGGCGTGGTGCAGGGCGAGAAGATCCGCGACTACACTGCCGGCGGCGACGACACCCTGCTGGCGCTGTCGGGCAAGGTGCCCAGCTTCTACGCTGAAACCACCACCGGCCGCATCTTCCCGCGTTTCTACATCCGTGGCCTGGGCAACATCGACTTCTACCTGGGTGCCTCGCAGCCGGTCTCGATCATCCAGGACGACGTGGTGCTCGAGCACGTGGTGCTGAAGTCCAATCCGGTCTATGACGTGGACCAGATCGAAGTGCTGCGCGGCCCGCAGGGCACGCTGTTCGGCCGCAACACCACCGCCGGCATCGTCAAGTTCGACACCATCAAGCCGAGCCAGGACTACAGCGGCCGCGTGCAGGCCAGCTATGGTTCCTACGGCAGCGTGGCGATCGACGGTGGCTTCGGCGGCCCGATCAACGACATCGCTTCGTTCCGCGTGTCGGCGCTGTACCAGCACCGCGATGATTACGTCGACAACACCTACCGCGGCCCGAGCGCCGACGGCACGGTCTCGCCGAAGAAGAACGCCATGGGCGGCTTCGACGACCGCAACGTGCGCGCGCAGCTGCTGCTGCAGCCGACCGAGAACTTCTCGCTGCTGGCTTCGGCCCATGCACGCGATTACGACGGTACCTCGACCCTGTTCCTGCGCGGTGCGCTGACCAAGGGCTCCAACAAGACCGACGTGCCGCGCGACAAGGTCGCCTACGACGAAGCCGACAACAACCCGCAGGCCTACAAGACCTACGGCGGCTCGGTGAAGGCGATCTACGATTTCGGCAACGTCTCGCTGACCTCGATCACCGCCTACGAAACCACCTCCGGCTACAGCCGCGGTGACACCGACGGCGGCGCGGCCGTGAACTACCCGGTCAACGGCGTGCCGAACGGCTACGGGCAGTCGATGGGCCAGATCCGCGATCTGGACCAGTGGACCCAGGAATTCCGCCTGGCCAACGCCGATGACAACCGCCTGAAGTGGCAGGTCGGCGCGTTCTACTTCGACGGCCGCGATACCACCGATTTCTACCAGCGCGCCTGGTTCCTGCAGGGCAATGCCCGCAACCCGAACAACTGGGTGCGCCTGCGCAACGTCAACACCTCCTGGGCCGGGTTCGGCCAGGTCAGCTATGACGTGACCGACAAGTTCACCCTGACCGCCGGCCTGCGCCAGACCAAGGACGAGAAGAAGACCCGTCTGCTCAAGACCGCCGATACCGCCGCCGGTGCCGTGACCTACAAGGGCCGCACCTACGTGGAGATGTCCGACACCACGCCGAGCTGGGACCTGAGCGCGATGTATGCGTTCAACCCGCAGCTGAGCGTGTATGCGCGCGTGGCCCGCGGCTTCCGTGGCCCGACCATCCAGGGCCGTTCAGCCGTGTTCAATGCCGATTTCACCACGGCCAACTCGGAAACCATCCTGTCCTGGGAAGCCGGCATCAAGAGCAGCCTGTGGGACAACCGCCTGCGCGTGAACGCGGCTGCGTTCACCTACGTGGTCAACGACATCCAGCTCAACGGCAACGATTCGGACGGCAACGGCGTGCTGTTCAACGCCGACAAGGCCAAGGCCTACGGTCTGGAAGCGGACATGGAGCTGCGCCCGATCCCGAACCTGGCCCTGAGCGCCGGTGTCAGCCTGCTGCACAGCAAGATCCAGGACGACCGCGTGTACGCACAGGTCTGCGCCCTGAACGGCGCCGTGGTCTGCACCGTCAATGACCCGACCATCAAGGTCGGTGCCAACACGTTCGCGCAGATCAACGGCAACCCGCTGCCGAACGCGCCGAAGTACAACATCAACCTGGCCGCGCGTTACGACATGCCGGTCAACGACAGTGATGTGTTCTTCGTCTCCACCGACTGGAACAAGCAGGGATACACCAGCTTCGTGCTGTATGACTCGGCCGAGTTCAACTCCAAGGGCAGCTTCGAAGGCGGCCTGAAGCTGGGTTACTCCGCCAACTACGGTGCGTGGGAAGTGGCGTTGTTCGCACGCAACATCACCAATGAGAAGAACCTCAAGGGTGTGATCGAGAACTACATGGCCGCGGTCTACAACGAACCGCGCACCGTCGGTGTCTCGCTCAACATGAACTGGTAAGACAGGCGATCGCCGGTGCCGCAGGGCACCGGTGAGCGTGATGCGTGTTACGACAACGCCCCGCATCCGCGGGGCGTTGTCGTTTTTGTTACTTGGCCGCCGGCGCAGCCGGCGCCAGCTCGGCGAACAATCCGCCCAGCAGGCCCATGCTGGCCTGGTCGGCGCCCATGTCTTCAGCGGCGTTGGCGATGGCGATCACGCCGTTGTTCTGGCCTGGGAACAGCACCACCCAAGCCAGCCAGTTACCGTCCGAGCCCCCGTGCACCAGCACGGGCCCCTGACGACCGGCGATCGACGGTTGCACGCCCCAGTCCAGCCCGGAGCCACTGCCCGGCTGCGCGGTCTGCATCAGCGCGTAGGACGCCGGTGTCAGCAACCTGCCTTTGCCTTGGCTGCCCGCGAGCTGATCGATGGCGAACAGCGCCAGATCCTGAAGCCGCATATGCAGGTTGCCGGCGGCGGTGTAGATCGGCGGCACCCCGTCATCGGCCTTCTGCGGCGCGGTGGTCACCGGCTTGCCGCCGCGATGGCCCAGCGGTTGCCCGGCCGGGGTCGGGCCGAACCCGGCACCGGTCATGCCCAGTGGCTGGAACACTTCGCGCTGCATCAGGGTTTCCACGTCCTTGCCAGTGGCACGTTCAGCGATCACCGCCGCGATCAGGAAGCCGCTGTTGCTGTAGGCGAATTCGGTGCCGGGCGGATGCACCGGCGCTTCGGCCAGGGCTGCCTTGACGTAAGCCTCGCGCTGCACGGGCAGGGCCCGTGTATCAACGAAGAATGCATCCAGCGCGGCGGCGTCGGTGAGGTTTTCGGGCAGGCCGGCGCGGTGCGAGAGCAACTGCACCAGGGTGACGCTGCGGTAGGCCGGCTGCATCTGTGCGGCCAGGTCGGGCAACGCTGTGGACAGCGGCGCATCCCAGCGCAGTACGCCCTGTTCGACCAGCCGCGCGATCATGGCCACGGTGATCGGCTTGCCGGTGGAGCCGATCATCCATTGGTCATCCGTGGTGGCCGGGGTCGACGCATCGTTGCGGCGGACGCCCTGCACGGCCTGTTCGCCGACCTTGCCATCGCGGATGACCAGTATGCCGATGGCCGGCGTGGTGGTGCTCTGCAGGGCTTGTGCGAGCCGTGCGTTCAGATCATCGGCAGCGCTGGCCGTGGTGGCCGCCAGCAGCAGGGTCACGCCAAGCCAGCGGTGCAGGCGGCGCGTAGTGAGGCGAGGGGAGGGGGCGTTCCTTCGAGTCGCGATCAGATGCATGGGAGTCCTTTGCGCAGCCGCGTGGGCAGAACCTGCGCCGGCGGCACGGTCCTGCGGGATGCCGTGTCCAGACCGCGCCTGAAGCAGGCGGGGAACGGTGCGTGCGATTCACTCTTGCATGCGCTTCAGACCCGCGTATGTGTCTGCAGTCATGCCGATGGCGACAGGTCATAAGGGCGACGCGATTCGTTCAGGAATCGACAGCGTTGCGCCGGCGTCAGTGCACTGAAACGATGGGCGAGGCGGTGCATCGGTGCGGTGAGATCCGCACCGATGCACGAAGGTCATGCGGCCGGTGGCAACAGCGCCGACAGGATCGGCTCCAGCTGCGCCTGGCGCCAGCCCGCGAGCGCGGTCGGCCATTGGCGGCTTTCCAGATAGCTTTCCAGATGCTTGCGCGAGGCGAGCACGCCATCGGGCAGGCCGAGTTCGGCACTGCGCGCGCTGACGGCATCCTGCAACCGCTTCAGGGCCTGCTTGTTGGCGTCGTTGGCCGGCAGCGCCAGCGGTGCCTCGGCTTCGTCGGCGAGCGGGGTGGTCAGTGCCTGCCACACCTGTGCAGCCAGTTTGCGCGGGGCCTTGGGGAAGCCTTCCATCAGCTTGGACAGCGCCTCCACATCGGCCGGCGGGGTGCGTGCAAGCACCGCGGCCAGTTCGTTGTCGAGCACCCAGCTGCGCGGCTTGTCGCTGGCGCGGGCCTGCACGTCGCGCCAGCGCAACAGGCGCAGCAGGCGCAGCTGCGCCGGGGCATCCATGAACTGCGCCGAGCGCATCGCCACGTGCGGCCAGCGCTCTTCATCGTGTTCGACACTGGCGAGCAGGCGCTCGGCATCGTCCTGCAGCCACTGGCAGCGGCCCAGTTCTTCCAGGCGTGCATCGATGGTGTCGTGGATCTGGAACAGGTACTCCACGTCGTCGGCGGCATACTCCAGCTGCGCTTCGGAGAGTGGGCGGCGCATCCAGTCCGAGCGGGTTTCGCCCTTGGCCAGGGTGACGCCGGTCACCGCCGTGACCAGTTTCTGGTAACCCATGCCGCCGCCGATGCCCGCCAGCGATGCCCCGATCTGGGTATCGAACAGCGGGCGCGGCAGCACGCCGCAGGCCACCTTGAAGGTGACCAGGTCTTCGCTGGCGCTGTGCATGATCTTGAGGATCGAGGTATCCGTCAGCCACGGGGCGAGGGCCTCGTTCATGCCGGGGATCAGCGGGTCGATCAGCAGGATTTCATCGCCGACCGCCATCTGCACCAGCGCCAGCTGCGGCCAGTACGTGCGTTCGCGGATGAACTCGGTGTCCAAGCCGATGCGGGTGGGGCGCTGGCGGTAGCGCTCGTCCAGTTCCGCCGGGGTTTTGATCCAGTAAGCCACGTGGGATTCCATGTACTGCAAAGGGGTGCTCAGGTCGGGGAGGATAGCCTAACCCCGTGCCACGGCCGGCATGCCTGCGTGCTGTGATGAACGACCGGGCGGCGGGCGGTCGCCGCCCACGACGGTGGCGATTATGATGATCCCCTGTCCGCACCTGCGGCATGCCGCCTGGAACGCGACCGCACCCGGGGCCCACGGCGTGCGGCAGGGCGCAGGCACAGCAAGACGATGACACGCCCCAAGGACCCCCATTTGCGACCGTCAGGCCCATTGCCGCTGCTGTTCACTGCTCTGTTGGGGATGCTGGCCGCGTGTTCGCCCGCACCGGTCCCGGCGCCTTCGGCAACGCCTGCGGCCCAGCCCGCCTCGGCACCGCCCAAGGCCAGCGCACCGGTGGCGCAGGTCACCATCGGCGGCGAGGACGCCGCCGAGACCGTGGAGCGCTGGCAGCCGCCTGCCGTCACCTTGGACGATGCCGATCTCGCCCAGGCGCGTCGTGACGCCGCCCGCGCCTTCGAGGAAGACCGGCTGTACCGCACCGCCGAGGATGCGATCCCGATCTGGCTCGCGCTGTTGCAGCACGATCCCAAGGACCGCGTGGCCGAGGCCGGTTTGAAACGCGCGCGGCAGCGCTTGCTGCAGGAGGCGTCCGCATTGTTGGAGCGCCCGCTCAAACAGCGCGAGGCCCTGGCCGAGGCCAGCGAGATGGCGCTGGTGCTGCTGACCCTGGCGCCCGACGATGCCAAGGTGCGCGAGCTGCAGTCACGGGTGGAGATCGCCCAGCGCGTCGTGGCCTACAACCGCGCCGGCGAAGACGATCTGCGCGCAGACCGCATCGGCGAAGATGGCGACGGCGCCATCCCCAATTTCCGCGAGGCGCTGGCGCTGGACGGCGACAATTCGCGCGCCCGCCAGGGACTGGCGGCGGCCGAGAGTGCGCTGATCCGGCGCGCGGAGACGGCCGCAATGGCCACCGACTTCGCCACGGCGGGCACCTGGCTGGCCGAAGCGGCCAAGGTACGTGATTCCTCGATCACCATCGCCGATGCCTTCGAACGGATCGAGAAGATCCGTTCCGATACCCTGGTGCGGCTGCGTAACGAGGGCCTGCGCGATCTGGCGACGCCGCAGGGACTCAAGCCGGCCCGGCAGAAGCTGGAAGATGCACTGCGCATCGCGCTGCCGGGTGATCCGGTGGTGGCGCAACTGCGCGAGCGCATCGAACTGGTCACCCATTACGGCAGCTTCCGGCCGCGCCAGGTGTTCAGCGATGCGCTGCGCGATGGTGGCCGTGGGCCACAGATGATCGTGGTGCCGCACGGCGGGTTCCAGATGGGTGCGGCCGAGAACGAGCTGGGTTCGACCGACGCCGAGAAGCCCTCGCATTACGTGCGTTTCGAGCGTGGCTTTGCGATGTCCATCACCGAAGTGACGGTGGCCGATTTCCGTCGCTATGTGCAGGCCACCAAGGCCCGCCCACGCGCCACGCGGCGCGGTCATTCGATCGTGTACGACGAGCGCAGCGGCAACTTCGTGCGCCGCAGCGGCGTGGACTGGCAGTCCGATTACAACGGGGCCGAGGCGATCGCCAATCTGCCGGTGATGCACGTCAGCGTGCGCGATGCCGAGAATTACGCGACCTGGCTGTCCGAACAGACCGGACGCTCGTATCGCCTGCCCAGCGAGGCCGAATTCGAGTACGCGCTGCGCGCCGGCAGCAGCGGCCGGTACCCGTGGGGCGATGCGGGCACGCCGCCCGCGCGCGCCGGCAACTTTACCGGCGCCGAGGATGTCTCGCCCTCCGGCCGGCACTGGTACAACGCCTTCGTCGGCTACGGTGACGGGTACTGGGGCCCCGCGCCCGTGGCCAGCTTCGAGCCCAATCCCTGGGGCCTGCACGACATCGCCGGCAACCTGAGTGAGTGGGTGGCCGACTGCTGGCATGCCAGCTACCGGCGGGCGCCGTCCGATGGCGTGGCCTGGTTCAACCCGGGCTGTCGGCAGCGCGTGATCCGTGGCGGCAACTGGGCTAATGCGCCCGCGCAGACCCGCGCGGCGTGGCGACAGTCGCAGGACTCGGATACCACCAGCGCCCGGATCGGCTTCCGCCTGGTGCGCGGCATCTGAGGGATGTCCTTACGCTGAGGTGCGCGGATTTCACCCGGCGCCACGGCGCGCGTTCTAGGATTGGCACAGTGTCGGGCAGGGTGCCTCGGCCATCTCAGGAACCACGCGCATGCGCAACGATCCATTCGGCGGTCAGCAGCAGGGCCGCGCCCGGCGGCCGGGCCTGTTCGGCAACATCCGCTGGTGGGTACTGCTGGCCTTCGCCGGCTACGCCGCGTTCTACTGGTTTTCCAACCGCGCGGTGGATCCGTACACCGGCGAAAGCGTGTTGATCGACAGCTCGCTCGATGCGACCCAGGAGAAGGCGCTCGGCCTGCAGGCCTACCAGGAGATCCTGGCGCAGGAGCGGCCGCTGGATCCCAGTGCGCCGCAATCGCGCGAGATCCAGGCGATCGCCCAGCGCTTGATCGCCAAGGTGGACGTGGTGGAAACCGCGCTTGCCGAAGAACACGGGTTGAAGCCCGCGCATTTCGCGCGCGACTTCGAGTGGGAGGTCAACGTGATCCCCTCCGAGCAGGCCAATGCGTTCTGCCTCCCGGGCGGCAAGATGGCGGTGTACACCGGGCTGATTCCGGTGGCGCGGACGGTGGATGCCATGGCCGTGGTGATGGGTCATGAAATCGCGCACGCCTTGCTGCGCCATGGCGCGCAGCGCATGGCCCAGCAGAAGATGACCCAGATCGGGCAGATGGCCGGTGCCGCCAGCGGCATGGACCCGCAACAGCAGCAGATGATGATGTCGGCGATGGGCTACGGCTACCTGCTGCCGTATGCGCGCAGCCATGAAACCCAGGCCGATGAAGTGGGCCTGATGCTGGCGGCGGCGGCGTGCTTCGACCCGCAGGAAGCGATTCCGCTGTGGGAGCGGATGGGGCAGGCCAGTGGGGGGCAGTCGACCTCGGAGTTCGCGTCCACCCATCCCAATCCGGGCACGCGCATCCAGAACCTGCAGGCGTTGATGCCCAAGGCGATGGAATACCGGCAGAAGTTCTGCGAAAGCGCGGGGCGCTGACATTGACCGGCACGCCGGCGCGCGAGCGCCGGATCAGCGCGCCGGTTCGTTGACCGTCACCTCGATCACGCCGTCCTGCACGCGCGCCTTGAGCGTATCGCCAGGACGCACCTGCAACGGCGAACGGACCAGACTGCCATCGTCTTCGCGGGTCAGGATCGCGTAGCCACGCGCGACCGTGGCCAGCGGGCTGACCGCTTCCATCGAACGGGCGAGGGCGCGCAGGCGCAGGCCGTCGCGCTGCAGCTGGCGGCCGATGGCGCTGTCTGCACGCGGCTGCAGACGTTGCAGACGCTCACGCAGGGCATCCAGCCGGCGCTGCGGGTGGCCGCTGCGCAGCACGGCCGCGGCGTGGCGCAGGTGGGCCAGACGGCCTTGATGCTGTGTGGTCCAGGCCGCGTGCAGGCGGCGCGCCACGTCCTGCTGGCGGCGCTGCAACAGCTGCAGGCGCGACTGCGGGCTCTGTGCATTGAGGCGGAGCAGGGCACGGTCTGCGCGCTGCATGGCCTGCCCCAGGCTGTGCCGCTGCAGCTGCGCCAGGCGTGCATCCAGGCGACGGACGCGCAGCAGCAGGTCGCGCTGGTCGGGCACCAGCAGTTCGGCTGCGACCGAGGGCGTCGGTGCGCGAAGATCGGCGGCGAAGTCGGCCAGGCTGAAGTCGGTTTCGTGGCCCACTGCGGATACCACCGGCGTCTGGCTGGCCGCGATCGCACGGGTCAGCTGCTCGTCATTGAACGCCCACAGATCCTCCATCGAGCCGCCACCGCGGGTCAGCAGGATGACGTCGTAACGGCCGCTGGCATCGGCCGAACGCAGCAGCGAGGTCAACTGCGCGGCGGCGCTGTCGCCCTGCACCAGGCTGGGCAGCAGATCCACTTCCAGCATCGGGAAGCGCCGTTCCAGCACGCTCAGCACGTCGCGCACGGCCGCGCCGGTGGGCGAGGTGATCACCGCCAGGCGGCGCACATGGGCCGGCATCGGCCGCTTGCGCTCGGGCGCGAACAGGCCCTCGGCCTCCAGGCGCGCCTTGAGCTGCTCGAAGGCGCGGCGCAGGGCACCTTCGCCGGCTTCTTCCATGTGGTCGAGCACCATCTGGTACTCGCCGCGGGCTTCATACAGGGTCAACCGACCACGGGCGAGTACGCGCATGCCCTCGCGCGGCACGAACTTCAGCCACTGGCTCTTGGGCTTGAACAGGGCGGCGCGGATCTGCGAGCGCGCGTCCTTCAGCGTGAAATACATATGGCCCGACGCCGGGCGGGTGACGCTGCCCAGTTCGGCTTCCACCCAGATCAGCGGAAACGCGCCTTCCAGCAGGTCGCGGGCCAGGATGTTGAGCTGGCTCGGCGTGAGTATCTGCGCGCTGCGGTCCATGGGGGGCATCAGGCCAAACGGTACGAACGGGACGCCATGGTCGCACGTCGGCGGCGATGCTTCATCCCGCGGCGGCGCGGTTGGCGTGCTGCTGCAGGGCCCAGGCCACATGTTCGCGCACGATCGCCGAAGGGTGCTCGCGCCGTGCATCCAACGCGGCCAGGGTCTGGGCATGGGTAGGCGCATTGCCGAGCGCCACGGCGATGTTGCGCAGCCAGCGTTCATGCCCGCTGCGGCGGATCGGGCTGCCTTCGGTGCGGCGCAGGAACTCGTCTTCCTCCCAGGCGAACAGCTGCGCAAGCGAAGCGGTGTCCAGGTCGTTGCGCGCGCGGAAATCCGGCTCGTCGGTGCGCTTGGCGAACTTGTTCCAGGGGCAGACCAGCTGGCAGTCGTCGCAGCCGTAGATGCGGTTGCCCATCGCCGTGCGCATCTCTTCGGGAATCGCACCGTCATGTTCGATGGTCAGATAGGAAATGCAGCGGCGTGCATCCAGGCGGTGCGGGGCGATGATCGCCTGGGTCGGGCAGACATCGATGCACCGCGTGCAGGTGCCGCAGTGCGCGCTCGCGGGTGTATCCACCGGCAGCGGCAGGTCGATGTAGATCTCACCGATGAAGAACCACGAACCGCCCTGTTTGTCGATCAGGCAGGTGTGCTTGCCGATCCAGCCCAGCCCGGCGTTGCGCGCGAGGGCGCGCTCCAGCACCGGGGCCGAATCGACGAACACGCGGTAACCGAACGGCCCGATTTCCGCGGCGATGCTGTCGGCGAACTTCTGCAGCCGGTTGCGCATCAGCTTGTGGTAATCGCGGCCCAAGGCGTAGCGCGCCACGTAGGCGCGGTCGCCATCATGCAGGGTGTTCCACGCTTCGGCGTCATCCTTGTGGCCGTAATCCATCCCGACCGAGATCACCCGCACCGTGCCCGGCAGCAGTTCATCCGGCCGCGCGCGCAGGGTGCCGTGCCGCGCCATCCACTCCATCGTGCCGTACAGGCCCTTGCCCAGCCAATCGGCCAGGTGCGCCTCGTCTTCACGCAGATCGATCCCGGACACGCCGCAGCGCTGGAAGCCGTGCACGCGCGCGATCGCACGGATGCGCTCGGCGGCACGGGCCAGATGGATGGGGGCGGGAAGCGGTACGGCGGACATGGCCTGGGCGGAAACGGAGCCTGGGGAGGGCGCGGCAAGGCCACGCCTGGGCGACAAGTATAGAATCCCGGCATGCCCGAGCTCGCTGAACTGTTCGATATCGCCGCTGCGCGCCGCCTGGATGCGCAGGCCAGCGCCCTGCTGGGCGACGATGCTGCCTCGCTGATGGAGCAGGCCGGCCGCGCCGCCTGGCACTGCCTGCTGGAGCGCTGGCCGCAGGCGCAGCGTATCGGCGTGGTGGTGGGGGCCGGCAACAACGGCGGCGATGGCTATGTGCTGGCCCGCCTGGCCCGTGACACTGGCCGGCAGGTGTCGGTGCTGCGGCTGGACACCGATGCTCCGGCCACGCCGTTGTCGCGGCAGGCCGAGCAGGCGTTCATCGCCGCCGGCGGGGCAGTGGCGCGCTTCGATGGCGCTCTGCCGCCGGTGGACCTGCTGGTGGACGCGCTGTTCGGCATCGGCCTGAACCGCGCGCCGGCCGGCGCCGCGGTCGATCTGATCAACGCGATCAACGCCGCTGGCATGCCGGTGTTGTCGCTGGATGTACCCAGCGGCGTGGAGGCGCAGACCGGTAACGTGCCCGGCGTCGCGATCCGCGCCACGCTCACCCTGCAGTTCATCGTGCGCCACCAAGGGCTGTATACCGGCGCGGCGCTGGAGCATGTCGGCGGCCGCCGACATGCTCCGCTGGATCTGCCTGCGGCGGCTGGCCAAGGCGTGCAGCACAGCGCCGAGTGCTGGCAGCAAGCGCGCCTGCGCGCCCAACTGCCTGCGCGCCGCGCCAACACCCACAAGGGTGAATCCGGCCACGTACTGTGCGTGGGCGGCAATCTCGGCAGCGGCGGCGCGGTGATGCTGGCCAGTGAATCGGCCTTGCGCGCGGGCGCCGGGCTGGTCAGTGTGGCGACCCAGCTACCGCATGTCGCACCACTGCTGGCCCGCCTGCCCGAAGCGATGGTGCATGCCGTGCAGGACGCGCAGGAGCTGCAGGCCCTGCTGCCACGCGCGGGCGTGATCGCGATCGGGCCGGGCCTGGGCCAGGACGACTGGGCGCACGAACTGTGGCGGCAGGTGCTGGCCAGCGGCAAACCGCTGGTGATCGATGCCGACGCCCTGAATCTGCTGGCCAAGGCGCCGCAGCCGCTGCATGACGCGATCCTGACCCCGCACCCGGGTGAGGCCGCGCGCCTGCTCGGGCTCAGCACCGCACAGGTGCAGGCCGACCGCTTCACGGCCGCGAAGGCACTGGCTGACCGCTTCCACGCGGTGGTGGTGCTCAAGGGCGCCGGCACCGTGGTCGCCGCGCCCGATTCCGTGCCGCGGGTGATCGCCGCGGGAAACCCCGGCATGGCCGTGGGTGGCATGGGCGACCTGCTCACCGGCATCATCGCGGCGTTGCGCGCACAGGGCCTGGGCGCGTTCGATGCGGCCAGCACCGGCGCATTGCTGCACAGCCTGGCCGGCGATGCCGCCGCCAGTGACGGCCAGCGGGGCCTGCTTCCCACCGATCTGCTGGCGCCGCTGCGCCGGCTGGTCAATCCGGACGTTTGAACATGATCGAGTTTTTCCTCGCGCAGACCCAGGACACCGACCTGCTCGGACAATGGCTGGCCGCGACCCGGCCGCCGCAGGCGGTGGTGCAGCTGCAGGGCGACCTGGGCGCCGGCAAATCGACGTTGGCCCGCGCACTGCTGCGCGCGCTGGGCGTGCAGGGCGCGATCCGCAGCCCGACCTACACCCTGGTGGAGCGCTACCCGCTGGCCGATGGTCACGAGGCCTGGCACCTGGATCTGTACCGGATCGGCAACGCGCAGGAGCTGGATTTCCTGGGGCTGGACGAGGGCAGTGCCTCGCTGTGGCTGGTCGAATGGCCCGAGCGCGGTGCCGGCGCGCTGCCGCCGACCGATCTGGACGTGGCGCTGAACATCCAGGGACAGGGGCGTCGCGCTCGGCTGACGGCGACCAGTCCGGCGGGTCGTGAATGGCTCGAACGGCTGCCTCAAGGGGGCGACTTGCAGGCCCTTTCTGTCGGCTGACACTAGGAAACACCGGCAGGTTACGGATTATTAAGGGAAAAGGAGTTGCATTTCATTCAGCGCGGTGATTGAATCCAGACCCATGCCAATGGGGAAATCTCTCACCGCCATCTGCACTGCCGTCGGACTCTGTCTGGCGAGCGCGCTGTCGTGGGCGGGCGAGGTCCGCCAGGTGGCCGTGGAGACCGGTGCAACCGGTACCCGTGCAGAGATTTCGCTGGCCGGCAGCGGGGGCTACAAGACCCTGTCCCTGGCCGGTCCGAACCGCCTGGTGGTCGATTTCCCGGACTCCAGCGCGATCCGCAACCTCAAACTGCCTGCGCCCAAGGGTGTGGTCACCGCGGTCCGTACCGGGCAGCCGGTGCCGGGCACGTTCCGCGTGGTGTTCGACCTGGCCGAATCGGTCGCGCCGTTCCGCCCGCAGATGATCAAGCAGGGCGAGGAATCGCGGCTGGTGATCGAGTGGCCGGGCGATGCGCCGGCCGCGGCCACTGTCGCCAGCACGCCGCCTGCCGCGGTGGCTTCGCCCACGCCAGTGGCGTCCGCACCGCCTGCAGTGTCGGCACCGCCCCCGGCGCAGACCGCCGCGCAGGCTGCCCAGGCGCGCAGCGATGCCGCGCGCGCCACCGCGTTGCTGACCGCCTCGGTGCGCCAGCAGGCCAGCGCCACGGTGGCCACCTCGGCGCCGACGCCGGGCCCGACGTCGACCACCGCCGCCACCGTCAATGTCGCTGCCGCAGGGACCGCCAACGCGGCCAGCAACAGTGCCTCGCCGGCCGCGATCCTGGCCGGTCAGTCGACCACGGCAGTGGTGGCCAGCGCGCCGGTTCCCACGCCCGCACCAACCCCGGCGGTGCAGGACAATCCGCGTCCGGCGATGCCCAGCGACGCCTCGCGGGTGAAGATGCGTGCCGGCATGCGCCCGCTGGTGATCGCCATCGATCCCGGCCATGGCGGCCAGGATCCCGGTGCGGTCGGCCCGACCGGCAAACGCGAAAAAGACATCACCTTGGCCGTCGCGCGTGAACTGGCCCGCCAGGTCAATGCAACGCCCGGCCTGAAGGCCTACCTGACACGCGACAGCGACGTGTTCATCCCGCTGCCGATGCGCGCCCAGAAGGCGCGCGCGGCCAAGGCCGACATGTTCATCTCGATCCACGCCGATGCCGCAGAGAACCGCGCGGCGACCGGCTCGTCGGTGTATGTGCTGTCCACCAAGGGCGCATCCTCGCAGCGCGCGCGCTGGCTCGCCGACAAGGAGAACGCCGCCGATCTGGTGGGTGGTGTGCGCCTGCAGCAGACCGAAGGCACCTTGGCCAACGTGCTGCTGGATCTGGCCCAGAGCGGTTACATGAAGGCCTCCGAAGACGCGGCCGGGCACGTGCTGGGCGGCCTGAAGCGGATCGGCAAGAACCACAAGCCCAACATCGAACGGGCCAACTTCGCGGTGCTGCGCACCTCGGACATGCCGGCGATGCTGGTCGAAACCGCCTTCATCTCCAATCCGGATGAGGAGCGGCGCCTGATCGATCCGGCCTACCAGCGCCAGATCGCCGGGGCGGTACTGGATGGGGTGCATACCTTCTTCAGCCGCCAGCCGCCGCCGGGCACCCTGTATGCCGCGCGTGCCCAGGCCGAGATCGACGCCGCCAGTACCGTGGCGGGCGGCAGCAAGTAAACCGGCCGGGCTGCACCGCCCGGCGCACGCTATCATCACGGGATGACGTCCGTTTCCCGACTCCGCTTCGCCGCCACGCCTGCCATCTCCGCTGACGGGAGGTGCGCATGAGCATCCGCCAACTGCCCGAGATCCTGATCAACCAGATCGCCGCCGGCGAAGTGGTCGAACGCCCTGCGTCGGTGGTCAAGGAACTGGTCGAAAACGCGCTGGACGCCGGTGCCACCCGGGTTGATATCGATCTGGAAGAGGGCGGCGTGCGCCTGATCCGGATCCGCGACGACGGGGGTGGCATCGCCCCGGAAGAACTGCCGCTGGCGGTGTCGCGCCATGCGACCAGCAAGATCGCCAGCCTGGATGATCTGGAATCGGTGGCCACGCTCGGCTTCCGCGGCGAAGCGTTGCCCTCGATCGCCTCGGTCAGCCGCTTCACCCTGAGCTCGCGCCGCGCCATCGACGAACACGGCTCGGCCCTGCAGATTGAAGGTGGCCGGCTTGGCGAGGTGACCCCGCGCGCGCATGCGCCGGGCACCACGGTGGAAGTGCGCGAGCTGTTCTACAACGTGCCGGCGCGACGCAAGTTCCTGCGCGCCGAACGCACCGAGCTGGGCCATATCGAAGAGTGGCTGCGCTCGCTCGCGCTGGCGCGCCCGGATGTCGAGCTGCGCGTGTCGCACAACGGCAAACCCTCGCGCCGCTACAAACCCGGCGATCTGTATTCGGACGCGCGCCTGGGCGAAACGCTGGGCGAAGATTTCGCCAACCAGGCCCTGCGCGTGGATCACAGCGGTGCCGGCCTGCGCCTGCACGGCTGGATCGCACAGCCACATTACTCGCGGGCCAGCACCGATCAGCAGTACCTGTACGTCAACGGTCGCTCGGTGCGTGACCGCAGCGTCGCCCACGCGGTGAAGATGGCCTATGGCGATGTGCTGTTCCATGGTCGCCAGCCGGCGTATGTGCTGTTCCTGGAACTCGACCCGACCCGCGTCGACGTCAACGTGCACCCGGCCAAGCATGAAGTGCGTTTCCGCGATTCGCGCCTGATCCACGATTTTGTCTACCGCACGCTCAAGGAAGCGCTGGCGGAAACGCGCGCCGGGATGACCGCCGCCGGTACGCAGGTGCACGCCACGGAGAGTGCCGCGACCGCGGCGCCGGCCTACGGTCTGCCGTCGGCAGGCCATAGCGGCTATGCACTCGCCGGCAGTGCAGCCGGTGGTGGCGGTGGTGGCATGGGCGGCGATTGGCGCCCGCAGCAATCGCCGCTGGGCCTTCGCGTGGCCGATGCGCCCTCGGCCTATGCCGCACTGTATGGCGCCCCGGGCGGCACCGCTGCCGCCAGCAGCCTGCCGTCGATGCCGACCGAGAATGGCCTGCCGGTGACCGCGGCCGACAGCGGCGTACCGCCGTTGGGCTATGCGATCGCGCAGCTGCATGGCATTTACATCCTGGCCGAGAATGCCGAAGGCCTGATCGTGGTGGACATGCACGCCGCGCACGAACGTATCGGCTACGAGCGCCTGAAAACCGCGCACGACGGCATGGGCCTGCACGCGCAGCCGCTGCTGGTGCCGATCACCCTGGCGGTCGGCGAACGCGATGCCGACACCGCCGAACGCGAGGCCGAGACCTTGACCTCGCTGGGCTTTGAAATCACCCGCGCCGGCCCCGGCTCGCTGCACGTGCGCAGCATTCCGGCGCTGCTGGCCAATGCCGAACCCGAAGCGCTGCTGCGCGACGTGCTCACCGACCTGCGCGAGCATGGCCAGAGCCGCCGCATCGCCAGCGCCCGCGACGAACTGCTGTCGACCATGGCCTGCCACGGCGCGGTGCGCGCCAATCGCCGCCTCACCGTGCCGGAAATGAACGGTCTGCTGCGTGACATGGAAATCACCGAACGCTCGGGTCAGTGCAATCACGGCCGACCGACCTGGGCCCGTTTTTCGCTGGCGGAGATCGACCGCTGGTTCCTGCGCGGACGTTGAGAGGAAGGTCATGGGGAAGCACTGGGGAGTGTGGGCCGCCGCGTTGCTGCTGGCAGTGAGCGTGTCGGGGTGTGGCGAGAAAACAGTGGACGCCCCTGCGAAGGTGGCGATCGATCCGGCCTTCGAGGCCGAACAGCAGCAGTGGCGCCAACAGCGCTATGAGGAACTGCATGCTGCCGACGGCTGGACCAGTCTGGTCGGCCTGCACTGGCTGGAATACAAGGCGCATTACATCGGCCACGGGCCGGGCAGCGGCATCCGCCTGGCGGTCGGCCCGGACAAGCTGGGCATGGTCGCGCGCGACGGCAACACCGTCTGGTTCACGCCCGAACGCGGGGTGCCGATGCAGGTGGACGGCAAGGCGGTTACCGGCCGCATCCGCTTCTTCAGTGACCGCGATCCGAGCCCGACCGTCATCGCCTTCGATGACGGCAAGGGCCGGCTCAGCCTGATCCATCGCGGCGAGCGTTTCGCACTGCGGGTCAAGCATGCCGACGCGCCCTCGCGGACGAACTTCACCGGCTTGACGTACTGGCCGGGCGGTCCGTCCTGGCGCATCACCGCGCGCTTCGTGCCGCACCCGGCCGGCAAGACCCTGCCGATCGTGGACATCACCGGCCTGACCTCGAACATGCCCAACGCCGGCACCCTGGAGTTCGAGCGCGACGGCCGCACCTGGCGGCTGGAAGCGATCGGCGAGCCCGGCCGGGAGCTGTTCGTGATCTTCGGCGACCGCACCAGCGGCCACGGCAGTTATCCGGCCGGCCGCTACCTGGATCTGCCCGCGCCTGACGACCAGGGCCGCGTGGTGATCGATTTCAACCATGCCTACAACCCACCGTGCGCGTTCACGCCGTTCGCCACGTGTCCGCTGACGCCCCCTGAAAACCGCCTCGACCTGCGCGTGGACGCCGGTGAGCAGGCATACCACGCCCCCGAAGGAGAGGCTTGACCATGTCGATGTTGTCGCGTCTTTTGTCCCCGCTGCTGATCGCTGCGGGCCTGATGATCAGCACCGGCGGTGCCCAGGCCCGCCCGGCCGCGCCGAGCGCGCCGGCGGCGGCCAAGGCCACCGCGCCGGTTCCGCTGTTGTGGAAGGTTACCGGCCCGGGGGACAGCCGCCTGTACCTGCTGGGGTCGTTCCATCTGCTGCAGCCGACCGATTACCCGCTCGCGGCGGATGTCGACCAGGCCTTCGCCGCCTCGCAGCGCGTGGTGTTCGAGCTGTCGCCGCAGGACATGGAGTCGCCGGAGCTTGCGCAGAAGATGGTGCAGGCCGCGATGCGCACCGATGGCTCGGAGCTGAAGCGCGACCTCGATGCGGCTACGTGGACCCGGCTGCAGGCCTATGCGCAGGAAAACAAGCTGCCGCTGGCCCAGTTGCAGGGCATGAAACCGTGGTTCGTCGGCCTGACCATCACCCTGAGCCAGTTCACCAAGATGGGCCTGGATCCGGCGCTGGGGCTGGACCGTCATTTCATGACGCGTGCTGCCAACGCGGGCAAGGCGACCGCCGGGTTGGAAGACATCGACACGCAGATCGCAGTGCTGTCGGGAATGTCGGCCAAGGAGCAGCAGCAGATGGTGGCCGAAGCGCTGGAGCAGGCGGGCAAGGGCGATGAAATGGGGCGCAAGCTGCACGACGCCTGGCGCCGTGGCGACGACAAGCTGCTGTGGACCTCGATGGCCACCGAGATGCGCGGCCAGTACCCGCAGCTGTACAAGCGCATCAACACCGACCGCAATGACGCCTGGGTGCCGAAACTGCAGCAGCACCTGCAGGCCGGGCAGGGTGGCACGCTGGTGGTGGTCGGCACGCTGCATCTGCTGGGCAACGATGGGGTGGTCGAGAAGCTGCGCGCCAGGGGCTACAAGGTCGAACGCGTCTGCACCGGCTGCGCCAAGCCCAAGCGCTGAGCGCATCGACACCGGGGCGTCGTCAGTGACGCCCGGCTCCAGGTGAGTGACGCCCGGCCCTGGAACGAGAAAAGGCGCGGCCCGGAGGCTGCGCCTTTTTCTTTTCTGCGGCCGATCCGGCCTCAGCGGCGGGTCTTGCCTGCGCCCGGCGCCGGGGTTTCCGGTTTTTTGCCGGTTCCCGTGCCGGTACCGGTTCCGGTTCCACCTGGGCGGCCGCCGAAGCCGGTGCCCATGTTGCGCTGGAAGTCCTGCCACATTTCCATGTTGCGCTCGGTCAGCTGGTTCATCATCGCCCAGGGGGTCTGGCCGAGGAGATTGCCCATCTGCTGGCGGAACTGCTGCTGCTGGTCCAGGAACACCTGCATGCTGCGCTCCAGGTAATTGCCCATGAAGCCCTGCAGCGAGTCGCCATAGAAGCGGATCAGCTGGCTGAGCAGCTGCGTGGACAGCATCGGTTCGCCGTCCTGTTCCTGGTCGGCGATGATCTGCAGCAGCACCGAGCGGGTCAGGTCATCGCCGCTCTTGGCGTCACGCACCTCGAAGTCCTCACCATCCAGGATCAGCTGGCGCACATCCTCTATGGTGATGTAGCTGGAGATTTCCGTGTCGTAGAGCCGGCGGTTCGGATACTTCTTGATAATGCGGGTCGCAGCCATGAAGCAGTCACTCATCACAGTAGGCGCGCAGCATGGCGCAGTGCAGCAGCCTATGCAACCGCCATAGGTAGCAAGGGGCCGCATTTATGTTGCGCAACATAGGGTGCAGCAATTCCGTCCTGCGCCGGGCGGTTGCCCGCATTGCACTTTCTGCCCGTGCCGCCGCTGGCGCCGCGCGGCGTTACCACCCCATGTGGTGGCCGCCGTTGATGTCCAGATTGGAGCCGGTGATCCAGGAGGCTTCGTCGTTGACCAGGAAGGCCACCGCGTACGCGATCTCTTCCGGCTTGCCGAGCCGGCCAGTGGGGATGTCGGCGATGATCTTGGCGCGCACCTCGTCCGGCACGGCCATCACCATGTCGGTGGCCACATAGCCCGGCGAAATCGTATTCACCGTGATCCCGAAACCGGCATTCTCACGCGCCAGCGAAATGGTGAAACCATGCATGCCGGCCTTGGCCGCCGCGTAGTTGGCCTGGCCGTACTGGCCCTTCAGGCCGTTGATCGAGCTGATCTGGATGACCCGGCCCCAGCCGCGGCGGCGCATGCCCTCGATCACCGGGCGGGTGACGTTGAACACCGAGTTGAGGTTGGTGTTGATGACATCGTGCCACTGGTCCGCGCGCATACGGTGGAAGGTGGTGTCGCGGGTGATGCCGGCGTTGTTGATCAGGATCTCGACCGGGCCCAGCGCCGCTTCAACGGCCTGGACCATGCGTTCGGCCGTGCCCGGCTCGGATACATCGCCCGGAAAGATCGCCACATCGCAGCCGCGGGCCAGCATCTTCTCGCGCCAGGCCTTGGCTTTGGCTTCGTCACGGTAGTTGGTGGCGACCCGATGGCCCTGGTCGGCCAGGCGTTGGCAGATGGCAGTACCGATTCCGCCAGTACCACCGGTGACCAGTGCGACGCGAGATGTCATGAGCAGCTACTCCGAAAGGCAGGGCCAACAAGGGGGAACAGGATTCTGCAACATCAGCGGGCAAAAGGGGCGGCTCCGTCAGCCGCGTGCCGCAGGGGGATGTCGCCCGGTGGCACGCGGGCCGGATCGAAGCCGGCCGCAGCCTGCTGCAGCCAACGGGTGACGTCCTCGATGCCCGCGCCGATCGCCGGGTCCTGGCCCAGCTGCGCCCACGCGCGGCGCAGGGCCGGCAGCGGGGCGGCGGGGTCGATCGGCAGCGCGGCCTCGGATTTGGAGAGCTTGCGCCCATCGGGGCCGAGCAGCAGGGGCAGATGCAGGTAGCGCGGGGTCGGCAATCCCAGTGCCTGCTGCAGCAGGATCTGGCGTGGGGTGGAGTCGAGCAGGTCGGCGCCGCGGACCACGTCGGTCACGTGCTGCGCGCCATCGTCGACCACCACCGCCAGCTGATACGCCCAGTAGCCGTCGGCCCGGCGCAGCACGAAGTCGCCGACCTCGGCGTGCACGTCCTGCACGACCCGGCCCTGCAACCCGTCATCGAAGCCCACCACGCTGCCGGGCGGCACCCGCAGCCTCACCGCTGGCTGCGCACGCGTGGTACGCGCAACGCAGTGGTGATGGATGCCCCCCTGGGCGGCCAGCTCCGTGCGGCTGCAGTGGCAGGCAAAGGCCTTGCCCTCGCGCAGCAGCCGGTCCAGCGCGCCCTGGTAGAGCGCATCGCGCGCGCTCTGATGGATGATGGGGCCGTCGTTGCACAGTCCGAAGGCGGCCAGCGCGGCCAGTTGGCCGTTCACCGCACCGGGGACCGTTCGAGGAGGATCGACATCCTCCACCCGCACCAGCCAGCGGCCGCCGGCATGGCGCGCGAGCAGCCAGCTGCCCAGCGCCGCCAGCAGGGAGCCGGGGTGCAGCGGGCCGGTGGGGGAGGGCGCAAAGCGCCCGCAATAGGAAGAATCGGACATGGACTATGAATCGTCGGTCAGTTTGCGACTTGAATTCAAGCTGAAGTCACCGCAGATTTGCACTCATCAACCTCCAACGAGCGTCCTTTTCCCATGTTCAGTCGCATTGCTCTCTTCCTGCTGACCAACTTTGCGGTGCTTATCCTGGCCGGCATCGTGATGTCGGTGCTGGGTGTCAATCCCAATCAGATGAGCGGTCTGCTGGTCTTTGCCGCCATCTTCGGCTTCGGCGGCTCGTTCATTTCGCTGCTGCTCTCCAAGTTCATGGCCAAGCGCTCCACCGGTGCGGTGGTGATCACCGAGCCGCGCAACCAGACCGAACGCTGGCTGCTGGCCACCGTCGAGCGGCAGGCCCGTGAAGCCGGCATCGGCATGCCCGAAGTGGCCGTGTACGAAGGACCGGAAATCAATGCCTTCGCCACCGGCGCCAACCGCAACAAAGCGCTGGTCGCGGTCTCCACCGGCCTGCTGCACAACATGAGCGAAGACGAGGCCGAAGCCGTGCTCGGCCATGAAATCGCCCACGTCGCCAACGGCGACATGGTCACCATGGCCCTGCTGCAGGGCGTGCTCAACACCTTCGTGATCGTCCTGGCCCGCATCGTCGGCGGCTTCATCGACAGCGCCCTGTCCGGCAACCGCGAAGGCGGCGGCCGCGGCTTCGCCTACTACATCATCGTGTTCGTGCTGGAGATGGTCTTCGGCCTGTTCGCCACCATGATCTCGATGTGGTTCTCGCGTCACCGCGAATTCCGCGCCGACGCCGGTGGCGCCCACCTGGCCGGCCGCCAGAAGATGATCGCCGCCCTGGAACGCCTCAAGGTCAACCACGGCCAGAGCACCCTGCCGACCCAGATCGCCGCCTTCGGCATCGCCGGCGGTGCCGCCAAGAAGCTGTTCATGAGCCACCCCCCGCTGGACGAGCGCATCGCCGCCCTGCGCGCGGCCAACAACACCGTGGTGTAACTCTCTCCGCGGTGCGCTGACCAGAACGCCCGGCTTGCGCCGGGCGTTTTTGTGCCCGCAAACAACAACGGCGCCCGAAGGCGCCGTTGTCAGGCAGACCAGATCCAGCCCGATCAGAACTTCGCGTCGAACTCGGCCGCGTAGCCCGTATTGACCAGCACCTTCTGCAGCGCATCGCTGATCTTCACATTGCCGGCCACGATCTGCTGCGTCTCCGGACCCCGGCTGTCCATGCGGGCCGGCGTTGCACCCTTGAAATCGCATACGCGGCCACCGGCCTCGCGGACCAGCAGCACACCGGCCGCGATATCCCAGGCCTTCACGCCGGCCTCGAAATACGCATCGGCACGGCCACAGGCCACATAGGCCAGATCCAGCGCTGCCGAACCGGTGCGGCGCACATCTTCGGCCTGCACCAGCAGCGCGTCCACGGCCTTCAGCTGCGCGCTCGTGCGCTGACGCTCACGCGGGGCAAAGCCGGTGTGGATCATCGCGCCGCCCAGATCCTTGCGTTCGGCGATACGGATACGGCGGTCGTTGAATACCGCGCCAGCGCCACGGCTGGCGGTGAACAGCTCATTGCGGAGCGGATCGAAGATCACCGCGTCGATCGGCTCGCCGTTCTCGACCAGGGCGATGGAGACGCAGTAATGCGGGAAGCCACGCAGGTAGTTGCTGGTGCCGTCCAGCGGATCGATGACCCACATGTAACGGTTGACCGACTGCACGCCACCTTCCTCACCCATGATCCCGTACTCGGGATAGGCGCGCTTGAGTTCCTTGACGATGACCTTTTCCGCATCTGCATCGACTTCACTGGCATAGTCCATGCGGCCCTTCTGCACGACGTTCAACGCCTCGAGCTTGTTGATGTTGCGCAACAGGACGTTGCCGGCGAGGCGGGCGGCCTTGACCATGACGGTGACGGCGGGTTTCTGCATGGCGAAAAGCTCCCGTAAAGGCAGAGTAGGGGTTTGGCGGGGGAAAAGAGCGGTCCCGGCGCAGAGGCCGGTCGCACAGTTTACCATTTGTCGCTGTCCTGCTCGCATTTGGCCTGTTCATGTCCGTACAAACCGCTCCCGCCCGCATCCGCTTCGTCCTGGTCGGCACCCAGCACCCCGGAAACATGGGGGCGGCCGCACGTGCCATGAAAACCATGGGCCTGGGCCGCCTGGTCCTGGTCGCACCCGAGAAACCGCTGGATGAGGAGGCCTTCCGCCGCTCGGCCGGGGCCGAGGATGTCCTGGGCGATGCCCCGGTCGTGGCGACCCTGGCCGAGGCCGTGGCGGACTGCCGCTTCGTGCTGGGCTGTACCGCCCGCTCGCGCCGGGTCCAGCTGGAAGAGCTGCTGCCGGCCGTGGCCGCCCAGCGCGTGCTGGCCAAGGCCGCCGAACCGGCCGAGGTGGCCTTCGTGTTCGGCCGCGAGCGCACCGGCCTGACAAATGAGGAGCTGCAGCTCTGCCATGCGGCCGTGCACATTCCCTCCAACCCCGAGTTCAGTTCCTTGAACCTGGCCGCCGCGGTGCAGGTGCTGGCCTATGAAGTGCGCATGGCGATCCTGGGCGCAGCCGACGCCCCGGTCGCGGCCCCGGTCGATCCCGGTTTCGGCGAAGCGCCGGCCAGTCATGCCCAGGTCGAAGGCCTGTTCGGCCAGCTTGGCGATACTCTCGATGAGATCGACTTCCACAAGGGCCGTGCGCCTGAATCGGCGATGCGCAAGCTGCGTCGCCTGTTCCTGCGCACCGAACTGAGTGAACAGGAAGTCCGGCTGTTGCGCGGCATCCTCTCCGACGCGCAGCGCATGGCGAGATTGGCGACCAACAAGCCCCTGTAAGCTGACGCAGTTCTCATTTTTTCGGGTAGTCTGTCTCGATTCCTTGGGGGGAGTGATGGGCTTGTCGGGACTGCGAAGGCTGCTGCAGAGCGTAGTGCTGTGTCTGGCCATCGCCGCGATGACCGGCCCGGCATGGGCCGGGCCCGCCCATGTGCTGGTGCTGGGAAGGATCAGCGACGACCCCAGGTCACACTATGCGCAACTGCAGCCCCTGCTCGATTACGTGATTCCGCGCATGCACGACGTTGGCATCACCGAGGGCCGCATCCTGATGGCGCGCGATACCCAGCAGATGGGCAGCTACCTGCGCCGCGGCCGCGTCGACTGGGTGACCGAGACCTCCGGCACCGCCGTCGCGTTGGGCCAGCGCAGTGGCGCCAAGCCGTTGCTGCTGACCGAGCGCAGCGGCGTGCGTGAGTACCACACGGTGTTCTTCGTGCGGCGCGACAGCCCCGTGCGGACGCTGGAGGACCTGCGCGGGCACACCCTGGCGTTGCAGAACATGGCCTCCACCAGTGCCTATCTGGTGCCGGTCATGACCTTGCTGCAGCATGGCGAGACGCCGGAGATCCTCGCCTCGATCGGGGATGTCGCCGCACCGGACACCGTCGGTTACGTGTTCGCCCGGTCGGAAGCGAACATCGCCACCTTCGTGCACAAAGGACTGGTGGATGCGGGGGCGGTGAGCAGCGTGGACTGGTCCGATGGCAAGCGCATCCCGGCCAATTTCCTGCGGGATTTCCGCATCATCCATCGCACCGAGCCGTATCCGCGTGCGGTGGAGATGGTGCGCGAGGGGTTGGATCCGCAGGTGCGCGACCGGCTGCAGCAGGTGTTGCTGGAGGCGGCCTCCGATCCGCAGGCGCAGCCGGCATTGAGAACATTTTTTGGTACGTCCGGGTTCCATCGGGTGGATGCGCAGATGCAGCACCGGCTGGATGAATTGAAACAAGGCTTGACGCGCGTGCGGATGGAAGTGGAATGAGTCGCTTGGGTTCGGGAATGCAGGCCCGCTTCGTGCTGGCGATGAGCGGTGCGATGCTGGTCGTGGTGGCGATCGTGGCCGTGGTGCTGGGGCGCCAGGCGACGATGCAGGACGAGGTGCAGCATCTCAGCGGCACGGTCATCCATGACCTGTTCGACCGCAGCGTGCGCAGCCGTGGTGAAGCACTGGCGCGCGAGTTGTCCGATGCGCTGGCCAACCCGCTGTACTACAACGATCTGGAGCAGGTCGGGGCGCTGGTGCGCAACACCTCCCGGCAGCAGGTGGTGCGCTATGTGCTGGTGTTCGACGAGAACGGCAGGCTGATCCACGACGGCACGGTGGACGTGCTCGAGTTCGGCCAGCCGATGAGCGACCCGCTCGCCGCGGGCGCGGCCGGTGCCCGCGAGCTGGTGGTGCAGCAGTCGCCCAAGGTGCTCGACAACGCGATGCCGATCATGATCGGCAACCAGCGGATCGGCGGGGTGCGCGTGGGCATGGCGCTGGACGATGTGCAGGCCATGGAACAGCAGGCCAACCAGACCCTGGGCGACCGCCTGCAGCAGGTCGGCAAGCGCCACCTGGGCTGGCTGCTGCTGATGCTTGGCCTGCTGGTCGGGATCGGTGCGGTGGTGATCATCTACGTGCAGCGCACCCTGGTGACGCCGATCCGCTGGCTGGCCGGGGCCGCCCGCCAGATCGAGGCGGGCGATTACACCCTGCAGATGCCGGAAATCCGGCGCCAGGATGAAGTTGGTGAGCTGATGCGCGCGTTCGGCCGCATGAGCCAGGCGATCGCCCGCCACGACCGCGAAGTGCGGCACATGGCCTATACCGATGCGCTGACCGGGCTGACCAACCGGCTGGCGTTCCGCGAGGCGCTGGACCATCGCCTGATGGCCGCGCGGGCCTCCGGGCAGCGGCTTGGCCTGCTGTTTGCCGACATGGACGACTTCAAGCGCGTCAACGACACCCTCGGCCATGAGGCCGGCGACGAGGCGCTGCTGCAGTTCGCGCAGCGGATCAGCGCGGCCGTTGCCCAGGCTGGCGGCGATGAAGCGCTGCTGGCGCGCTTCGGCGGCGATGAGTTCGTGATCCTGATCGGGGATGGCGATGTCGCCGCCGGTGCGCGCGAACTGGCCGAGATTCTCGTGCGCGAACTGGGCAAGCCGCTGGTGGTGCAGGGCCGGGAGCTGTTCCTGGGGACCTCGATCGGCGTCACCCTGTTCCCCGACGATGCCGCCGACGCCACCACGTTGCTCAAGAACGGCGACATCGCGATGTACCAGGCCAAGATGGCGGGCAAGAACTGCTACCGCTATTACAGCCGGGCAATGGATCATGCAGTCGAGCGCCGCGTGCACATGGAACAGGAACTGCGCGGCGCCTGGGAACGGGGCGAGCTGCGGCTGGCCTACCAGCCGATCTTCCGCACCCGCGACCGCCGCATGGTCGGCGTGGAAGTGCTGCTGCGCTGGCAACACCCGACCTTGGGCACGATTCCGCCGTCGGTCTTCATCGAAGTGGCCGAGCAGAGCGGTCTGATTGAAGTGATCGGCCCGAAGGTGCTGCGCGCGGCCTGTACCGAGGCGGTGCAGTGGCCGGTGGGTGTCGACGGGGAAGGGGTGTTCGTCTCGGTCAATGTGTCGCCCCGCCAGCTGCGCGGCGGCGAACTGCCGGCCCTGGTGGCCGACTGCCTGCGCGACACCGGCCTGCCGGCCTCGCGCCTGCACCTGGAGCTGACCGAAACGGCGGTGATCGGCGATGAAATGCTGGCCGCCGCGCTGCTGGACAAGCTGCACCGGACCGGCGTGAAGGTGTGGCTGGACGATTTCGGGACCGGCTTCTCCGGCCTGAGCCATCTGCGCCAGGTGCCGGTGGACGGGGTCAAGATCGACAAGAGCTTCGTGGCCGACATGCAGCGTGACCCGGACGACCTGGCGTTGACCACGGCGATCATCGCCATGGCCCATGCCCTGGGAATCACCGTGGTGGCCGAGGGCATCGAGCAGGAAGTGCAGTTCGACCTGCTGGCCCAGCGCGGCTGCGACCTGGCCCAGGGCTACTGGCTGAGCCACCCGGTCAGCGCGACCGAAGTGGTGCAGCTGCTCGAATCGGGCAGCTGATCAGACCGGGCGCTTGCTGCTGTCGCCGGAGATTTCGCGGACCAGCTTGGGCACCAGGTAGCCGGACAGGCGCGCGGTGAGCTGCGCATGCAGGCCCTTGGCGGTGTCGTCGTCCACTTCGAAATGGGCTACGCCCTCGACCCGGTCCACCTGGTACAGGTAATAAGGCAGCACGCCGGCGGCGAAACTGCGCTCGCTCAGTGCCTGCAGCGCCTCGATCGAATCGTTGACCCCGCGCAGCAGTACCGCCTGGTTGAGCAGGGTGGCACCGGCGCCGCGCAGGCGCGCCATCGCAGCATCCACGGACGCATCGAATTCGTTGGCATGGTTGGCATGGATCACGAACGCTACCGGCCACGGCAGCGAGGCGATCCACTGCCCCAGCTCGTCATCCACGCGCTCGGGCAGGACCACCGGCAGGCGACTGTGAATGCGCAGGCGGCGCAGGTGCGGGATCTGCTTGAGCGCCTGGGTCAGCTCGACCAGCTTGTGCGTGGCCAGCGACAACGGGTCGCCGCCGGACAGGATCACCTCGTCGATATCCGGGTCCTGGGCGATCGCGTCGACCGCATCGCGCCAGCCCTCGCGGGCGGCGTTCTCGGTGCCGTAATCGAAATGGCGGCGGAAGCAATAGCGGCAGTTGATCGCGCAGCTGCCGGTGGTGACCAGCAGGGCACGGCCGCGGTACTTCTGGATGACCCCGGTGGCCTTCTTGGCCGCACCGTCGCCCACCGCGTCCAGGCTGAAGCCGGGCACGACCTTCAGCTCGTCGGTGATCGGCAGGACCTGGCGCAGCAGGGGGTCATGGCGGTCGCCGTGGCGCATCCGGGCCGCGAAGCCCTGGGGCACGCGTACCGCGAACTGGCCGGCCGCCTCGTCCGAGACCCCCAGTTCCACCGGATCCAGCCCCAGCTGCCGCAGCAGTTCGCGCGGGTCGCGGATCGCCTCGCGCCACCGTTGCTGCCAGCGGACGGGGGCGGCCAGGGGCGTGGCGGAAAGCTGCATGGAATGGGGGCCTGCGGTTATCATGTGGGTCAGAAATATCGAGTCACCCCACCGGTGTCGGTGGGATTTCCCATTCTATCCGGCTCGCCGCGCCTGCGCGGCGTTTGCCCATTCAGGAGTTTCAGCATGGCCACTGTTGGCATGAACGACGTCAAGAACGGGATGAAGATCCTGGTCAACAATGAACCAGCGGTCATCACCGAGACCGAATACGTCAAGCCGGGCAAGGGCCAGGCCTTCACCCGCATGAAGTACCGCTTCATCAAGTCGGGCCGCGTGGTCGAAATGACCATGAAGGCGACCGATGACGTGGAGAAGGCCGACGTCGTGGATACCAACATGGACTTCATGTACAGCGACGGCGAGTTCTGGCACTTCATGGACCCGGAATCCTTCGAGCAGGTCCAGGCCACCAAGGCCGGCATGGGCGGCGCCGAGAAGTGGCTGAAGGGCGAAGAGTCCTGCATCGTCACCCTGTGGAACGGCGAGCCGATCTTCGTCCAGCCGCCGAACTTCGTCGAGCTGAAGATCACCGAGACCGATCCGGGCGTCCGTGGCGATACCTCGGGCGGCGGCGGCAAGCCGGCCACCCTGGAAACCGGCGCGGTGGTCCGCGTGCCGCTGTTCGTCAACCAGGATGAAATCATCAAGGTCGACACCCGCTCGGGCGAATACTCCGCACGCGCAGGCAAGTAATCCGGCGAAGCCGGATTACGGTAGAGCCGACCCTTGGTCGGCTGCAGTGCCGACCGGCCACCGCATCCGGTAGAGCCGACCGTTGGTCGGCTGCGGTACCGGCCGGCCACCGCACCCGGTAGAGCCGACCAACGGTCGGTTCTACCCCCAAGCGTCCCGGTCGCCCACGCCTTCGGGGCGTCCGCCAGCACAGTGAGCACGCATGACCGACACCGCCCGCATTCCCGAAGCCTGTGACCTGTTGATCGAAGCCGGTTACGTGGTCCCGATCGAGCCGCATGCGGTGGTGCTGGAAGACCATGCCGTGGCCGTGCGGGGCAGCGAGATCATCGCGATCCTGCCGCGTGCCGAAGCACGCGAGCGCTTTGCGCCGAAGCAGACCGTCTCGCGCCCGGAGGCGGCGCTGATGCCGGGCCTGGTCAACGCGCATACCCACAACCCCATGACTCTGCTGCGGGGCGTCGCCGACGACCTGCCGCTGATGGTCTGGCTGCAGCAGCACATCTGGCCGGTGGAAGCGGCGGTGATCGGGCCGGAGTTCGTGGCCGACGGCACCACCCTGGCGATCGCCGAGATGCTGCGCGGCGGTACCACCTGCGCCAACGAAAACTACTTCTTCTCCGACGTCCAGGCCGCCGTCTACAAGCAGCACGGGTTCCGTGCGCTGGTCGGTGCGGTGATCATCGATTTCCCGACTGCCTGGGCCAAGACCGACGACGAGTACTTCGCCAAGGCCGGCGAACTGCACGACCAGTGGCGCAACGATCCGCTGATCGGCACTTCGTTCGCGCCGCACGCGCCGTATACCGTCAACGATGCCAATTTCGAACGCGTGCGCATGCTGTCCGACCAGCTGGACATGCAGGTCCACCTGCATACGCATGAAACCGCGCAGGAAATCAGCGACTCGCTCAAGCTGCACGGCCAGCGCCCGCTGGCGCGCCTGGACCGCCTGGGCCTGGTCAACGACCGCCTGATCGCGGTGCACATGACCCAGCTGACCGAGGCGGAAATCCATCTGTGCGCCGAGCGTGGCGTCAGCGTGGTGCATTGCCCGGAATCCAACCTCAAGCTGGCCTCCGGGTTCTGCCCGGCCTGCGCCCTGCAGCGTGCCGGCGTGAACCTGGCGATCGGCACTGACGGCTGCGCCAGCAACAACGACCTGGACATGTTCAGCGAGAACCGCACCGCGGCGATCCTGGCCAAGGCCGTCGCCAACGATGCCACCGCGCTGGACGCGGCCACCACGCTGCGCGCGGCCACGCTGGGCGGCGCCCGCGCGCTCGGCTTCGGCGACCGCATCGGCTCGATCGAGGTCGGCAAGCAGGCCGATCTGGTCTGCGTGGATCTGTCCGCACTTGAAACCCAACCGCTGCACCATGTGCTCTCGCAGCTGGTCTATGCCGCTGGCCGCCATCAGGTCAGCGATGTCTGGATCGCCGGCCAGCCCAAGCTGGTCCAGCGTGAACTGGTCGGCATGGACACCGCCGCGATCGTCGCCAACGCCCGCCATTGGCGCGAGCGTATCCGACACATCCGTGCTTGATGCACCAAGGATCCCCATGAATACCCCGCATGCGTCCACCAATTTCGATCAGGCCGAACTGGACAAGTTCGCCGCGCTCGCCAACCGCTGGTGGGACGTCGATGGCCCGCAGAAGCCGCTGCACGCACTGAACCCGGTGCGCCTGCAGTACGTCGCCCAGCGCGTGACCCTTCGCGGCGCCCGCGTGCTCGATATCGGCTGTGGTGGCGGCCTGCTCAGCGAGGCACTGGCCAAGGAAGGCGCGGATGTCACTGCGATCGACCTGGCCCCGGAGCTGGTCAAGGTGGCGCGCCTGCACGGGCTGGAGTCCGGCGTTACCGTCGACTACCGCGTGCAGGCCGCTGAAGACCTCGCTGCCGAACAGCCGGGCAGCTTCGACGTGGTCACCTGCATGGAAATGCTGGAGCACGTGCCGGACCCGGGCGCGATCATCGCCGCCTGCCACCGCCTGCTCAAGCCCGGCGGCCAGCTGTTCCTGTCCACCGTGAACCGCACCCCGGCCGCCTTCGCCGTGGCGATCGTCGGCGCCGAGTACGTGGCCCGGCTGCTGCCCAAGGGCACCCACCACTACCAGGATTTCATCAAGCCGGCCGAGCTGGGCAAGTGGCTGCGCGAGGCCGATTTCAACCTGCGCGATGTCAGCGGCATGGCCTATGAGCCGTGGCGCAACCGTGCCCGCCTGAGCACGCGCACCGACATCAATTACCTGGCCCACGCGGTCAAGCCGGACGACGCCGCAGGTGTCTGAGTCCAGTTTCCCGCCGGCGGTGCTGTTCGATCTGGACGGTACCCTGCTGGACAGCGCACCGGACATGCTGGCCACCGCCAACGCGATGCTGGCCGCCCGCGCGCGCGCGCCGATCACCCTGGACGCACTGCGCCCGGTGGTCTCGAAAGGCTCGCGTGCGATGGTCTCGGTGGCGTTTCCCGAGCTGGACCAGGTCGAACGCGATGCGCTGGTTCCTGAGTTCCTGGAACGCTACGAAGGCCTGATCGGCCAGCACGCCGTGCTGTTCGATGGCATCGCCGGCATGCTCGACGCGCTCGATGCGGCCGGCTGTGTCTGGGGCATCGTCACCAACAAGCCCGAGTACCTGGCCCGGCTGATCGTGCCGCAGCTGGGCTGGGAACAGCGCTGCAAGGTGCTGATCGGCGGCGATACCCTGGCGCAGCGCAAGCCGCATCCGCTGCCGCTGCTGGCCGCTGCCGAACGCATGGGCATCGCCCCGGGCACCTGTGTCTATGTAGGCGATGACGAGCGCGACATCGTCGCCGCCAACGCCGCCGGCATGGCGTCGGTCGCCGCGTTGTGGGGCTACCGGCTCGATGCCGACGATCCGCTGGCCTGGGGTGCCGACACCCTCGTCGCACTGCCCGAACACCTGCAACATGCCAAGGCGTGGCCGCTTCCGCGCACGCTCTAGCCTTTCAAGGAATACACCGTGAGTACTTCCAGCGCCCTGGACAGCTTCCTGGACAAGTGGCGGACCCGCTGGCCCGAGTGGCAGGTGGCCGAACGCTTCGTGCCCGAGAGCCAGCGCACCCTGGTGGTGGCGTGGTTCTCGCTGCTGCAGGAGTTCGACGACATCCTCAATACCGCCGGCGACCCGATGCCGTCCGATGCCAAGCTGGCGTGGTGGGGTGAGGAGCTGCGCAGCTGGTCCGTGCAGCGCTCGCGCCATCCGCTGGGGCGGGTGCTCGAGCCGGTGCGCGCGCCGTGGGCACAACTGGCCGAGACCCTGCCGGATCTGATCGAAGCGCGTGCCGTGCCGGTCGATCCGGCGCAGGCACTGCGTTCGCTGCAGGCCTATGCGGCCGCGGTGGCCGCGGTGGAAGCGGTGATGTTCGAGACCCCGGCGCGTGGCGATGTCGCTACCCCGGTGCTGGTGCAGACCCTGGCCCAGCGCCTGCACGAGAGTGGCGTGGCGGCCATTCCGCGTTCGCTGCTGGCCGAGGATGACACCGCCGCGCCGCGCAGGTGGGCGCAGCAGTTGCTGGCCAAGTGGCCGGCCCGGGTTGCCGGCCCGCGCCCGCGCCGTCTGTACGCCGCCCTGGCCCGCGCCCGCCAGCTGACCTGGGTGCAGGACCGCCAGTACCAGGCGACGCCGATGCGTACGCTGTGGCTGACCTGGTGGGCTGCGCGGGGGTGACCGTTTCTGGTGGGTGCGGACGTTGGTCCGCACGCTCTGTGCGATCGTGCCGACCAAGATCGGCACCCACCACAGCGTTACTTCCGTTCGAGCACCAGTAGCGGGTCGATGCGGGTATCGAACCAGTTCATGCCCCAATGCAGATGAGGGCCGGTCGCACGGCCGGTCGCACCGACCGCCGCAATCACCTGACCCTGCTCGACGCGGTCGCCGACCTTCACATCGATACGCGACAGGTGCAGGAAGTTCGAACTGATCCCGAAGCCGTGATCGAGCAGCAGCGTGCCACCGGTCAAGTACAGGTCGGGACCGGCGAAGGTGACCACGCCCGCTGCTGGGGCCTTTACCGGGGTGCCGGTCGGGACTGCGATATCCATGCCGGAATGGCCGGAACCGGGCTGGCCGTTGTAGACGCGCGCATTGCCGAAGCGGCCGCTGATGCGGCCCTGCACTGGCCAGATGAAGGCCTGCGCGAAGTCGGCGCGGTTGTCATCGCGGGCGCGCGCGGCGGTGACCTGGGCCTGTTCACGCTTGATCCGCTCGGCGATCGCCGGGGGCGGATTGACCGTTTTCGGCGGCACGCCGTTGACGCGCTCGGTCGGCCAGTCACGCGGGGTGACCGCAATGCTGACCGTTTCGCTGCCGCCGTCCGGGCGCTTCACCTGGACCTGCAGCGGACCCTTTTCATCCCGTCCGATGCCGAACACCACGCTGCCGTACCCGCTCACGCGCAGCGTGCGGCCGCCGTACTGCACGACGCTGCCGGCCGGCACCTTGCCGATCACCATCGCGCCCTGCGAGGCGCTGGCCGGAAACACCACGCGCGCATCGGCCTGGGCCATGACGGGCGAGGGCAGCAGACTGCCCATCGCCGCGACGCCGGCGGCCGTCAGGGCCGCACTCAACAACCGTGCCCGCATCAGCGGTCGAAGCTCATGCGCTGGCCATTCGGCGAACCCACCAGCTTCTCGCCGTCCCACGCCAGCTGCCCGTTGACCCAGGTCGAGGCGATGCGCGAGCGGAAGGTGGTGCCTTCAAACGGCGACCAGCCACACTTGGAGAGCACGTCTTCGCGCTTGACGGTGAAGGGCACATCTTCGACCAGCACCAGATCGGCGAAATAGCCTTCGCGCAGGTAGCCACGCTGGCTGACGTCGAACAGCTGCGCCGGGGCATGCGCGAACTTCTGCACGACCTGGGTGATTTCCAGCTTCCCTTCGTGCACCAGCTCCAGTGCGGCGACCAGTGCGTACTGCACCAGCGGCAGGCCGGACGGCGCCTGTGCATAGGGCTTCTGCTTCTCTTCCCAGGTGTGCGGCGCATGATCGGTGGCGAGCACGTCGATCACGTCATCGGCCACGGCGCGGGTCAGCGCTTCGCGGTCGCTGGCTTCCTTGATCGCCGGATTGCACTTGATCAGGTTGCCCAGCCGCGCGTAATCGCTGCGGTCGAAGCGCAGGAAGTGGATGCAGGTTTCGGCGGTGATCTGCTTGCGGCTGCCATCGGCGCGGATCAGCGGGCCACGTTCGAACAGCTTGAGCTCGTCGGCGGTGGAGATGTGCAGCACGTGCAGGCGGGTGCCGTGCTTCTTGGCCAGCGACACGGCCAGCTCGGAGGATTTCAGGCAGGCCTCGCGCGAGCGGATGTCCGGATGCTGCTCGGCGCTGAGGGCATCGCCGTACTTCTCGGCGTACTCCTTGGCCTTGGCGTCGATCATCGGCGTGTCTTCGCAGTGCGTGATGATCGGCGTGGGCGCATCGCGGAAGATCGCATCGAGCGTTTCCGGGTTGTCCACCAGCATGTTGCCGGTGGAGGCGCCCATGAACACCTTGATGCCCGGCGCGGTCTTGGGGTCCAGCGACTGGATGTGGGCCAGGTTGTCGTTGCTGGCGCCCATGTAGAAGCCGTAGTTGGCGCGCGCACGGCCAGCGGCGGCATCGTACTTGGCCTGCAGGATCTCGGCGTTGAGCGTGGGCGGGTTGGTGTTGGGCATGTCCATGAAGCTGGTCAGGCCCCCGGCGACGGCGGCGCCCGATTCGGTCGCGATATCGCCCTTGTGGGTCAGGCCCGGCTCACGGAAATGGACCTGGTCGTCGATCATGCCCGGCAGCAGCCAGCGGCCGGCGGCGTCGACCACGGTTTCGCCCGGACGGGCATCCAGGCCGGGGCCGATCTGCGCGATGCGACCATCTTCGATGCGCAGGTCGCCCTGGGTGATGGTGCCTTCGTTGACCAGGCGGGCGTTGACGATGAGCGTGGAGGACATTCAGTGTTTTCCTGTGCAGCGGCAGGGGGCGTCATGCGCGGTGCGCGGCGGCACCTCGTCGATGCCACCGGGATGGAAGGGATGGCAGCGGCCCAGCCGGCGCGCGGCCAGCCAGCTGCCGCGCGCGGGGCCATGGGTGGCGATGGCTTGCATGGCGTATTCAGAACAGCTGGGCATGAAGCGGCAACGCGGCCCCAGCAACGGGCTGATGAAGCGCTTGTAGAAGCGCAGCAGGGCGATGAGCAGGCGTGAGATCACCCCCCAATCTTATTCCAGTTGGCATGAAGGGCGCATTTGTCGCAGGATGGGGCGTTGGACCCGTCCGCACCCACGCGCGCGACGGGCCGCCCCGGCGGTGTCGCCGGGTCAGGTACCGAACTGCGCACGTCGGCCCGCCTGCCAGGTGGACCGGTCGCACGCCTTGCGACTCCGGGGCTGAACGGAGTAAGCGGTGTGGTTGCTGCTGCTGGTCGGGTAGGCTATAAAGGCCCGCTTTCCCGGGCCCCGGGGAATCCAAGGAAGAGCGTTTCGTGGCTGCTAAAAAAACTGCAAAGAAGGCCGTCAAGGCCGCCAAGAAAACCGCCAAGCCTGTTGTAAAGAAGTTGGCGGCCAAGTCCGTTGCCAAGAAGCCGGCCGCCAAGCCGGTCGGCAAGCCTGCATCCAAACAACCGGCGGCCAGGACGGCACCCGTCAAGAAGGCGGCCAGCAAGTCGCCCGCCAAAGCCGTCAAGAAGGCTGTCGCCAAGAAGCCTGCTGCCAAGACGGTGGTGGCCAAGAAGACCGTCGCCAAGAAGGTCGTTGCCAAGAAATCGACGGTCGCCAAGCCGGTTGCCACGCCCGCCAAGCGCGCGCCAGGCAAGCCGGTGAGCAAGGCGCCCGTCAAGAAAGCCGCTGCCAGCAAACCGGCAGCCAAGAAGACCGTGACGCCTGCTGTCGCCAAACCGGCGGCCAAGCCGGCACCGGCGAAGAAGACCGCAGTCAAGCAGGCACCGGCCACGCCGGTGAAGGCCAGCAAGACCGCCAGCAAGCCCGTGGCACCCAAGCCGGCCACCAAGCCGGTTGCAGCACCCGTAGTGAAGTCCGCACCGAAGCCGGCATCGCCGGCGCCGGCCAAGTCTGTCCCGGCCAAGAGCCCGGCCAAGGCGGCACCTTCTCCGGCGTCCACGCCGGCGCCGGTCGCCCCTGTCGCCGCCTCCAAGGCCCCGCAAAACAAGAATCCCGTGCCCGTTTCGAAATCGCCTGCAAAAACCCCCGCCAAGTCCGAGTCCGCCCCCAAGCCCGTGTCCCGTCCGGTCGGCAAGGTCGCCGTTGCCGTGGCAGCGCGTTCGGCCGCCCCGGCCCCGCGCACCAAGGTGAAGGTGGTGGAATACAAGACTGACGAAGCCACCGGTCGTCCGATCCTGCCCGACGGTTATAAGCCGAGCGCGGAAGAGGAATACATGAGCCCGCTGCAGCTGGAGTATTTCCGCCAGCGCCTGCAGCACTGGCGCAATGATCTGGTGGAGGAATCCAAGCAGACCATCGCGAATCTGCAGGAAGAAGTGCGTGATATCGGCGATGAGGCCGAGCGCGCCACCCGCGAGACCGAGAACTCGCTGGAACTGCGTACCCGTGATCGCTACCGCAAGCTGATCGGCAAGATCAACAGCACGCTCAAGCGTCTGGAAGATGGTGATTACGGTTTCTGTGTGGATACGGGCGAAGAGATTGGCCTGGATCGCCTGGAAGCCCGCCTGACGGCTGAGCGCACGATCGATGCGCAGGAGCGTTGGGAGCATCTGCAGAAGCAGCAGGGCGACTGATCGCGCTGCCGGCTTTGGTGTTCTACGAAAAACCCGGCTTCGGCCGGGTTTTTTTTGGCTGCCCGACCCACTCCTGACAGGTTCATGGGTGGGCGGTTGGAACAGCTTGGATTCCCGCTTCCGACACGCTGTGAGTCAGTTGCCAGGGTTGCCTGGGCCATAAACCGTGAGACGTCAGCTATCTGCCGTGCTCCGTCCGCTTTTCGCGTTAATCCCGCGAAGGCAACCCACTGTCCATGGGTGGACGGGTGGCGCAGTGAAGGACCGTGTGCGGCATGAATGCCGCACTACGAGCCCCCATGGGTGAGGGCGCTCTGCTTGCGAAGCACTGCTTCGCGAGCGGCCGAACGCACAGCCGCCAGCGGCTGGGCCGGACCGCGGAGCGGGGTTCACGGCGGGTCCTGCACTGCGCTGCCCGGCCGCCCAGCCCCAGGCATAAGCAGGCGCCGACTCACAGCCCCGGCAACCCAACCGCGCAGCGCCAGCCAAACGGCCAAACGGCCAAGCGGCCAACCGGACAGCTGATCAGCCGATCAGCCAGGCAGGAAATCCATCAATGCAGATCGCGCAGATTCAACCGCCGCAGCGTCGGGTTCTTCCAGGCCGTAATGCCCGCCACACTCAACACCGCAAAGCCACCCAGCACCACCGCCGGCACCAGCCCCAACAACTTCGCCATCGTGCCCGCGTAAAACGCCCCCAGCTCATTGGACGAACTGATGAAAATGCCATTGATCGACGACACCCGGCCGCGCATCTCTTCCGGCGTGGCCAACTGCAGAATCGTCGAACGCACCACCACCGAGACACCGTCGAACGCACCGTAGAACAACAGGATCGCCGCCGACAGCCAGAAATTCGACGACAGCCCGAACCCGATCACGCACAGACCGAAACCGGCCACCGCGAACAACAGCACCCGCCCCGCATTGCGCTGCAGCGGGCGACGCGCCAGCCACAGCCCCACGCACACCGAGCCCAGCGCCGGCGCCGCACGCAGCACGCCCAGCCCCTCCGGCCCGTGGTGCAGGATCTCGTGCAGGAAGGCCGGCAGCATCGCCACCACGCCGCCGAGCAGCACCGAAAACATGTCCAGCGCCATCGCCCCGACCATGATCCTGTTGCCCAGCACGAAACGGCCACCCTCGGCGATGCTCTTGAAGATCGGCGCCGCCGGGCCGGTATGCACCGGTTCGGACACCCGCAGCGCGGCCAGGCAGCCGAGCGCGATCAGCGACACGCCGACCGCCACGCCATAGGCCACTCCCTTGCCGCCCCAGGCCACCAGCAGCCCGCCCAACGCCGGGCCGGCCACCATGCCTGCCTGGAACACCACCGCGCCCAGCCCCGCGCCGCGGGCGTACTGCGTGCGCTCCAGCACACGGGCGAACAGCGCGTTGTAGATCGGCGAGAGGAACGCCCGGACCATGCCGGTCAGTGCGATCGCCGCATAGATCGGCCACACCCCGTGGAACGGCAGCCAGCCCTGGGCCACGGCGGTCAGCACCAGCGCGGTCATCACCAGCCCGCTGCAGGCGACCATGCCCAGCCGGCGGCGGGGCAGGTGGTCGACCAGGTAGCCGGCAAACGGGGCCACGCAGAAGAACGGCAGCACCTCGGCCAGACCGACCAGGCCGAGTGAGAATGGATTGCGGGTGACTTCGTAGATATGCCAACCGACCGTCACCGCGACGATCTGGTAGGACAGCATCGCGAAGATCCGGTATGCCAGCACCAGCGAGAAGCCCGGGCGGGCCAGCAGTTGCAGGGCGCTGTCAGGCTCCTGCGGATCGGCGGAGAGCGTCACGACTGCGCTTGGGCGGTGTCGCGGATGAAGGCCAGCATCGCCGCCACGCCGTTGCTGCGGGTCGGCGACAGGTGGCGCGACAGCCCGATGTCCTGGATGTAGCTCGGCTCGGTGGCCAGGATCTCGGCGGCCGAACGGCCCGAGTACACGCGCAGGGCCAGGTAGATCAGCCCGGAGACGATCGCCGAATCACTGATCGCGTGGAAGCGCAGGGCCTCGGCGTTGCCGTCCGGCACGATCCAGACCATGGACTGGCAGCCGAGCAGGCGGTGCTCTTCGGTTTTCCATTCTTCCGGGAACGTGGGCAGTTTGCGGCCGAGGTCGATCAGGTACTGGTAGCGCTCGGACCAGTCACCGAAGAACGCGAATTCCTCGGCGATGGCAGCCTGGGCTTCGGCGGCGGTGGGTTCGAGCGGGAACGGGGAGGTGG
>NZ_NIVS01000042.1 GCF_002205165.1 Stenotrophomonas maltophilia
GGAAGTGAAACGCAGCTGCGCCGATGGTAGTGTGGCCTAAGCCATGCGAGAGTAGGTCATCGCCAGGGTTTTTACCCCGAAAACCCCGCTGCTCACGCAGCGGGGTTTTCTTTTATTGCAGGCACCTGGTTTTTGCAGGTATCTGTTTCTCGGAAGAGACCTCTGCTGAGCTGGCGCATCGCGCTGCTCCAACCGTCTCCCTGGTGAAATTAGCGCTGTGGCACCACCCGATCCCATCCCGAACTCGGAAGTGAAACGCAGCTGCGCCGATGGTAGTGTGGCCTAAGCCATGCGAGAGTAGGTCATCGCCAGGGTTTACACCCAAAACCCCGCTGCTCACGCAGCGGGGTTTTTTTTTATCTCTCAACGGATGGGTAGCCTCTCATGTCGAGTCCCTCAGCAGACGCGCACGGTCGTGCGCCTGCGCCTGCGGCTGCTACGGCTGCTACGGCTGCTAGTGCCGGTGCGGCGGGTGCAGTCGGGTAGTTCTGCGCTGTGGGAATGATGGCGTCTCCGCTTGCATCTTCCGCGAGCATAAGGGCCACGTAGCGACCGGCAGGCCCCTCGACAAATGTCCCCCGGCCGCCGCCTGACGACGACGGCCTCCTCCTTGATTTTGCCCAGGCGCCTACCGGCCGCTACGCGGCTTGGCGTGCTGTGTGCGGACTGACCAGATCAATCCCAACGCCCGACCAAGCCAGCCGCCGCCGCACTTGGAAAGCTGCCGCGGTTCATGCTCGCCACGCGTAGGGGGAAAAGACCCAAAAAAAACGGCGCCTAGAAAGGCGCCGTTTTCATGAAGCAACGGTCACGTCACAGCAACCAACCGCTCAGTGCGCAGACTCCGCGGCCGGCGCGTCAGCGCCCTTGCCCTTCATCATCGCATCGCGTGCCGCCTTGAACGGATTGCCTTCGTACCAGTTCGGCCAACGATCGCCGCCGGCGAGTTCCTTGCCAACCCCGTACAGCAGCTGCAGGTCCTCGACCGTGCCATCCAGCTTCCAGGTGGCCGGATCGAACTCATCCTTCGGGCCGTGGTAGCGGTTGCTGCCGTAGTCTTCAGCGGCCTTGCGGCCCGCCTCCACACCGCCCTCGCGCAGATCCTCACCACCGTCGGCATACAGCGCCGGCACACCGGCCTTGGCGAAGTTGAAGTGATCCGAACGGAAGTAGAAGCCGCTCTGCACCGCGGTCTCGCCGTGCAGGGTGCGCCCCTGATTGGCCGCCAGCGGCTTGAGAATGTCCTCCAGCTCGGAACTGCCGAAACCGGTCACGGTCATATCCTTGGCACGGCCGGCCACCGACATCGCATCGATGTTGATCACACCGGCGATCTTGTCCAGCGGGAAGGTCGGGTGGCTGACGTAGTACTTCGAGCCCAGCAGGCCGGACTCTTCCAGCGTCACCGCCAGGAACACCACCGAACGCTCCGGTGCCGGCTGCTGGTGGACCATCGCATCGGCGACTTCCAGGATGCCGGCCACGCCGGTCGCGTTGTCGACGGCACCGTTGTAGATGTTGTCGCCCTGCTCACCCTCGTGCTTACCCAGGTGATCCCAGTGCGCCATGTACAGCACCGCCTCATCGGCACGCTTGCTGCCCGGCAGGACGCCGACCACGTTGCGCGACTTCTTCTCGGCGATGGTGCTCTTCAGGTCGAACGACACCTTCGCCTTCAGCGGGACCGGCTTGAAGCCGCGCTTGCTGGCATCCTTGTAGGCCTTGTCCAGATCCAGGCCGGCCTCGGCGAACAGCTGACGCGCGGCCTCGGCGCTCAACCAGCCCTGTGCGGGCAGGCGCGCTTCCGGGTCATCCTTGGCCGGCAGGTCGTACTGCGGGCCTGCCCACGAGTTCTTGACCACATCCCAGCCGTACGACGCACCGGCGGTGTCGTGCACGATCAGTGCGGCGGCAGCGCCCTTGCGCGCGGCTTCTTCGAATTTGTACGTCCAGCGCCCGTAGTAGGTCATGCGCTTGCCGTCGAACAGCTTCTCGTCGTTGACGTGGAAGCCGGGGTCGTTGACGAACATCACGACCGTCTTGCCCTTCCAGTCCTGGCCGGCATAGTCGTTCCACTTCTGCTCCGGTGCATCCACGCCGTAGCCGACGAAGACCAAATCGCTGTCCTGGACCTTCACCTCCGGCTGGCCGCTGCGGGTGCCGATCACCATGTCGGTGCCGAACGTCAGCTCGCGGGTTTTGCCCGCCTGGTCCAGCTTGAGCACGGTCGATTCGTCGGCGGTGGTCTCGGTCATCGCCACGTCCTGGAACCAGCTGTCGCCGTTGCCCGGCTGCAGGCCGATGCGCTGCATCTGGTCGCGGATGTAATTGACGGTCAATTCTTCGCCCTTGCTGCCCGGCGAACGGCCTTCGAACTCATCCGAGGCCAAGGTCTTGACCAGCTCGGCGAAGTCGTCGGCGTTGATCTCGGGCGAGAACGCGTGGCCCGCTGCGGTGGGCGCCGCGTCGGTGGCGGGCGCTGCGGTGGGCGCGGTGGATTCGCCCTTGCACGCGGTCAACGCAGCGGCAGCGGCAAGGCACAACAGAAGTTTGCGGGGCATCATCGGTTCCTGGAACGGGAAAGGCGGGTGCGCATGGCACCAGTCACCACCATATCAATCCTGTGGCGCGGTGTCGGTATCGAAAGGTACGGCCACGGCGCCGCTGACCCGGCCGATGCGGGCAGTGCGGTGCACGTACAGGGTGACCTCGCGCTCGAACTGCAGCGCTCCGTTGACGGACGCGTTCGGCCCGATGATCACGCGCGGCTTGCGGCCAGGCGTCAGGGACAGGTTGAAGTTCGGCTTCTTGACCTCGATCCCGCCCTCGACCTGCGAGCCCACGCCAACGGTGATGTCGCCGTTGACCGTTTCGATGTTGCGCGCCACGCGCGTTTCGACCAGGCCGATGCTGCCGTTGACGGTTTCCAGGCCGCCATCGATCTGCGTGCCGCGGTCCAGGAAGATGCCGCCGTTGACGGTGTCCACGCCGCCACTGGCAATCACTTCGCGCCCCACCCGCACGCTGCCATTGACGGTCGAAATGCCGCCGGTGCGCGCGCGATCGGCCACCCGGATGCCGCCGTTGACGGTTTCAATGCGACCGGTGACGGCGCCTTCGGCGACCTTGATGCCGCCGTTGACCGTCTCCAGATTGCCGTAGCTCTGGCCAGCCTCGGCGGAGATGCTGCCGTTGACCTTGCTGATGTTGTCGCTTGCCAAGGCCGGCGCACAGGGCAGCGTCAGGGCCAGCAGCAGCGGAAGCAGGGAGCGTTTCATGGGAACCTCGATGGTGGAGCGCGGCTGGCAGGCCGCCTGCAGGAATGTCACCATGCATCGTTGCAATCCGCATCTGCCTGAAGTCATTGGAAAGCCCTTGCGCCACAACGCCTTTTCCTCACGCCGGGATAACAATCCGACCGACGAAAGCGGTCGCACGCACTGGCTGACCCCGGCGTTGCGTGCATTGCTGCTGGCGGTGGCCGTTCTCGGCGCCAGCCCGCTGGCCGCGCAATCTTCCAAGGAAGCCGAACGCAAACTGCAGAAGCTGCGCAGCGAGCTCAAGGGCGTGGCCCAGGAACGCCGGCATCTGGAAGGCCAGCGTGGCCAAGCCTCGCGCCAGCTGCGCGATGCCGACGAGAAGGTCGCCCGCACCGGACGCGTGCTGGCCCAGACCGAGACCGCACTGCAGCGCGAAACCCGCGCCATGAACGAACTGCAGGCCAAGCGTGATGCGTTGCAGGCCGGGCTGGAACAGCAGCGGGCGGAGCTGGCGTCGCTGCTGCGTGCGGCGTACCGCATCGGCAACAACGCACCGCTGAAGCTGCTGCTGTCGCAGGACCGGGTCGCCGATGCGAACCGCAGCCTGGCCTATCACCGGTATCTGCAGCGCGAGCGCGCGCAGCGGATCCAGTCACTGACCGCCGACCTCACCGAACTGCAGCGCGTGGAGACGGAGATCGTCGAACGGCGCAAGGCACTGGAAGGCACCCGCCAGCAGCAGAAGCAGCAGGTCGCCGCGCTGGCCGACGACCGTCGCGAGCGGGCGGCCACGGTGGCCTCGCTGGACGAACGCTACAAAGACCGCAGCGAACGCGAAAAAGCCCTGGGCCAGGACGCCAAGGCGCTGGAAACCCTGCTGGCCAATCTGCGTGCCGCCGCCGCCCGCGCCGAAGCCGAGCGCCGTGCCGCCGCGCGCCGCGCCGCTGCGGAGAAAGCCGCTGCCGAGAAGGCCGACCGCGCCGCCGCCGCGAGTGGTACCCGGCCGCCGCCGCGCGCGACCAAGACACCCCCTGCCGTCGCCTCCGCGCCGGCCCCGAAGGTGGGTGGCCTGGGGTGGCCGTTGTCCGGCAACCTGCTTGCCCGCTACGGCGGCAAGCTGCCCGATGGCCGCACCAGCAGCGGGGTGCTGATCGGCGCCCCGGCCGGCAGCACGATCACCGCCGTCGCCGACGGTACGGTGGTGTTCTCCGACTGGATGACCGGCTACGGCATGATCCTGATCGTGGATCACGGCAACGGCTACATGAGCCTTTACGCCCACAACGACACCCTGCTGCGCGATGCGGGCGCCACGGTGAAGAAGGGCGAGGCAGTGGCCAAGGTCGGCAACTCGGGCGGGCAGGGCGTGACCGCGCTGTATTTCGAGCTGCGTCGCAATGGTCAGCCGGTCGACCCAGGCAGCTGGCTGCAACGCCGATAAACCGCGCCCAACGCGGGCGCGCCGCCAGGCACGGAGTTCAACGGGAATTTATCGTCGCTTCGCGCATAATCGGGCGACGCACCCTGGTGCGTGGATAACCGTCCCCCGCTCATCCTGGAGTGCTTCATGCGCGTAGCCCGTTCCGCCACCTTGCTGCTGGCCCTGTTGCCCGCGGTGTCCTGGGCGCAGCAGACCGCCGAAGCGCCGGCACGCGGGGCCGATGCGGCCACCACGGAAGAAGCGGTGACCTCACGGGTTCCGTTGGAAGAGATCCGCCGCTATGTGGCCGTCTACAACGCGGTACGGGCCGCCTACGTGGATCCGGTCGACGACAAGAAGCTGATGCAGTCCGCCATCCGCGGGCTGCTGCTGGATCTGGATCCACACAGCACCTATTTCGACAAGGAGGACGCCGAAGCCTTCGATGAGCAGGCCAACGGTGCCTACGACGGCATCGGTGTGGAGCTGCAGCAGCAGCCCGACAACAGCAGCCTGAAAGTCATTTCCCCGATCGACGATACCCCGGCAACCCGCGCGGGCATTCTGGCCGGCGATCTGATCATCGCCATCGACGGCAAGCCGATCAGCGCGATCGAAGCCACCGAGCCGCTGCGTGGCGCCGCCGGTACCAAGGTCGTGCTGACCCTGGTGCGCGAGGGCAAGCCCAAGCCGTTCGATGTCACCGTCACCCGCGAGACCATCCGCGTGACCAGCGTGCGCAGCAAGATGCTGGAACCTGGCTATGGCTACATCCGCCTGAGCACCTTCCAGGCCGACACCGGTGCCGATTTCCAGAAGCACGTCGCCCAACTGCAGCAGCAGGCCGGTGGCAAGCTGAAGGGTCTGGTGCTGGATCTGCGCAGCAACCCGGGGGGCCTGCTCACCGCCGCCGTGCAGGTGGCCGACGATCTGCTCGAGAAGGGCAACATCGTCAGCACCCGTGGCCGCATCTCGATCAGCGATGCCCGCTTCGATGCGACCCCGGGTGATCTGCTCAAGGGGGCCCCGGTGGTGGTGCTCGCCGACGCCGGCTCGGCCAGTGCGTCTGAAGTGCTGGCCGGTGCGTTGCGCGACAATGGCCGCGCGCGCGTGGTCGGCAGCCGCACCTTCGGCAAGGGCTCGGTGCAGACCGTGCTGCCGCTGGACAACGGGGACTCGGTGAAACTCACGACCGCGCGGTATTTCACGCCGAGCGGCAAATCGATCCAGGCCACCGGCATCATTCCCGATGTGCTGCTGCAGCCGGAAAAGCGTGCCGGCGATGACGACCTGCCGGCCAGCCTGACCGACTACAGCGAAGCCACCCTTCCGGGCCACCTGCGCGGTGACGAAGAAGGCACCGAGGGTTACAAGGCCGGTGACGTGCTGCCGGGCGATGGCCCGATCAACGATGCCCTGGCCGAGTTGAAGCAACCGGGTTCGGTGCTGGCCAGGCAGAAGGCGGACGCGGCGAAGAAGCCGGCGCCGAAGCTGGCAGCGGCAGCGGTCAAGCCGGTAGAGGCGAAGCCGACGGATACGAAGTCGGCAGATACGAAGCCAGCCGATGCAAAGCCAGCCGAGCAGCCTGCTGCTGCGCCGGCGACGCCCACGCCGGCCAAGCCAGATGCACCGGCCTCGACGGTGCCGATCAAGCCCTGACCGGTAGTGCCGGCCGCCGGCCGGCTCCCCGCGCCATCGGCATCATGCGAAGCCAGACAGCGGCCGGGATGACTCCCACGGCGGCGGTTGTTGGCCTAGAACCCGTGCCGCTTGCGCAGCCGCCGCGCGATCGCCGCGCGCACATACACGCCATAGCCGAGCCCGAACACGAAGCCGGCGATGTGCGCCCACCACGCGACCATGCCGAAGGTCGGGCCGATGTAGGCGAACACCACCTGCAGCGCCGCCCAGACCCCGATCAGCAGATAGGCCGGGGCGCGCACGAATTCCAGGAACAGGCCCAGCGGAATCACCACGCCCAGCCGGGCGCCGGGGAACAGGGCCAGGTAGGCGCCGATCAAGGCCGACACCGCGCCGCTGGCCCCGATGATGATCTGGTCCGGGCTGCCCATGGTGTAGATCGCGGTGAGGTTGGAAATCGCCCCGCCGACCAGGAACAGCAGCATCAGCCGCCATGGCCCCAGCACGCGCTCGGCCGGCAGCCCGAAGATCAGCAGGAACACCAGGTTGCCGAGCAGGTGTGACCAGTCCGCGTGCAGGAACAGCGCGGTGAACAGCCGCAGCACGCTGCCATCCTGCAGGGTCGCCCACCAGTCCAGCGGGTGGGTCAGGCCGGTGGAGAGGGCGCCCCAGTCCATCCACAGGCTGCGCCGCGCGTCGTCCGGGCGGGAGATCGACCACAGGAAGGCGACCCATAGCGCCGCGAACAGCAGGGGGGTGGCCCAGCGGTAGGCGGCTTTCTTGCGGGAGGGGGTGGACACGAACATGCGGGCACTAGCCTAGCGCGGCGGCTGACCTGACGGGGATATGTCGTGTTCAGCATGAATAGCCACAAGGGCGACTCACGTTATTGTTTCATTAACCGCTCTCGGTATACTCGCATACGGCGTCGTATGTCGGGAGGGGAATCCGGCGCGTTGTCCTGACCCATCAAGGGGAGGGGCGGCGCAGGCGCGCGTTGCCAACATCACCGCTTTCCGGAGAGAACCAACAATGCATACCGCTTCCACTCTTGCCCGCGTCACCGCCCTGGCCGTCGGCATCGCCGGTGTCTTGGCCGTGGGCCACGTTCACGCCGCCGCCTTCCAGCTGAAGGAAAACAGCGCCAAGGGCCTGGGCCGTGCCTTTGCCGGTTCCGGCAGCGCCGCCGGCGACGCCTCGATCATGGCCGTCAACCCGGCTGGCATGCGCCAGCTCGAAGGCATGCAGGTCCAGGGCGACCTGAGCGCGATCAGCTTCTCGGCCAAGTTCAAGGGCACCGGCCGCAAGCCGACCGGCCAGCCGCAGACCGGCGGTGACGGCGGCGACGCCGGCATGATCGCCCCGGTCCCGGCCGCGTACTTCCACATGCCGATCGGCGAGCAGGCACACTTCGGCGTCTCGCTGACCGCCCCGTTCGGCTTCAAGACCGACTATGACAATGGCTGGGTCGGCCGTTACAGCGGTCTGAAGACCGACATGAAGGCCATCGACCTGGGCTTCGCCGCGTCCTATGACGTCAACCCGTACGTGTCCTTCGGCGCGTCCGTGTTTGTGGAGCACCTGACCATCGAGCTGAGCAACCAGATCGACTTCGGCACCGCGCTGGCCCAGGCCCGCGTTCCGGGCTTCGCCCCGGGCAGCGCCGATGGCAAGCTGACCGTCGAAGGCGACAACAACGCCGTGGGCTGGACCGTCGGTGGCTTGTTCAGCCCCGATGAGAACACCCACATCGGCATCAGCTACCGCTCCAAGGTCGAGCACAAGATCACCGGTGGCGATGCCACCTTCGATGTGCCGACCAACGCTGCAGCCGTGCTGAAGGTGGCCCAGCCGGGCAACTTCGTGAGCACCTCGGGCAAGGCCACGCTGACCCTGCCGGCCTCGGCCACCCTGAGCGTCACCCACAACGTCAACGACCGCTGGACCGTGATGGGTGATGTCACCCGTACCGCCTGGTCGACCGCGTTCGACCAGGTCACCATCGACTATGCCTCCAGCCAGCCCGATTCGGTGCTGGAGTTCGGCTACCGCGATACGACCTTCGTCTCGCTGGGTACCGATTACAAGCTGAGCGACACCGTGACCCTGCGTGGTGGTATCGCGCTGGACCAGACCCCGACCACCAACGCTCACCGCGATGTGCGCGTGCCCGATACCAGCCGCAAGTGGCTGTCGCTGGGCGTGGGCTGGACCCCGTCGGCGAACACCGAATACAACTTCGGTTACACCCACCTGTTCACCAAGGATCCGGACGTGAACATCGCTGGTACCACCAACAACCAGGGCAACTCGCTCAACGGCAAGTACAAGGTCCGTGGCGACGTGCTGGCCGCTTCGTTCAACTACAAGTTCTGATCAACGCACCACTGATCGGTTGAACGCAGCAGCAGAAAACCCCGCGAAAGCGGGGTTTTTTGTTGCCCGCAGACAATGCGGGCTGGCTGAGCGCAACTGCCTCAGCGCAACTGCCGCGGCGTAGCATTCAGGCGCTTGCGCATCAGCCGGCGCAGCGCGGTGGGATCGCGGTAACCCACGCGCTCGGCCACGGTCTCCACCGAGTAGCGGCTGCTCTCCAGCAGGGCGCGCGCCTGGTTCAACTGCACGCTGCGGATCAGGTGCAGCGGCCCTTGCCCGGTTGCCTTGCTCACCTGCCGCGACAGCGTGCGCGTGGACATGCCGGCGTGCGCGGCGAGTGCGCCGACACTGACCGTAGCCGGCAGCGTGGCTTCGATGTGCGCGGTGAGCGAGGCGATCAACGCATTGCCCTGCGCCATCATCGCCGGGACCATGAAGGGGGATTGCAGCTGCCGGCGATCCAGCAGCAATGCCCGCGCCACCGCATCGGGCAGGGCCGGCCCGAAGCGCTGCCGCAGCAGGTACAGCATCAGATCGGTATGCCCGAGCGCGGCGCCTGCGGTGATCACCGGCGTGTCGTCGATCACCATGCGGTCCGGATCGACCTGGCACTCCGGGGCTTGCCGCTGCAACGCCCCGGCCAGCCACCAGGTGGTGGTCACGCTGCGCCCGGCCAGCAGCCCGGCGTCGTGCAGCAGGAAGACGGACGCACACGAGGCCGCGACACGCCCGCCGGCCGCCACGTGCGCGCGCAGTGCCCGCCGCACGCCCGGGATGTCTGGATCGCGCAGACGCTGTGCGATGGCCTCGGGATCCTCCACGCCGAGCCCGGGCACGATCCAGCACGAGTGCGGCTCGGCGACGCGCGGCAGCGGCTGCGCACGCAGCTGCAGGTGCGTGCCCAGGCGGACAGCGCCGCGTGCCGGACTGCAGACCTGCCAGCGCGGCACCGGCAGCCCCAGGCGCGGTGCGAGCGTGGCGGCCGTAGTGAGGATGTCCAGGGTCAGCGCAACGCTGGAGGCGAATGCACCGGGCAGGACGATGACGGTGAAATCATGCATTGGCTGATTGTGCACGAAAGATGTCAGATCGGCCGATGGTGCCGTCTGTGCCGTTCGGCTCCAATGGAGTCCCGTCGGCGGCGCGCGACGCGCATCTGAGAAGCGCGCAGCCATTGCGCCACAGCCGCGCTGCGCCTCGGCCTGACCGCCGGCGGCCCCTACCAAAGAGGAGAACGCCATGCCCCCGTTGTCCGGTTCCTGCCACTGCGGCAAGGTGCGCTTCGAGGTGGAGGCCACGTCCGCGCCCGTGTTCGAGTGCACCTGTTCGCTGTGTCACCGCCGCGGTGCGGTATGGCAGCTCGTGGACGCCCCGCAGTTCCGCCTGCTCGAGGGCGAGGCGGATCTGTCGACGTATCGCTTCGGCACGCGCACGGCGGCGCACTTCTTCTGCCGTCACTGCGGCGTAGGGCCCTTCAGTCATCCGCGCATCGCGCCGGACAAATGGGTGGTCAACCTGCGCTGTGTGGACGGCGCGGATCTGTCCACGCAGGTGATCCAGTGTTTCGACGGACGGCACTGGGAGCAGGCCGTCGCGGCGCTGATGGGGAAGCGCGGTTCAAGGTAACGAGCAGGCCGCCATCAGGACGTACAATCCCCGCCCGGATGGCGCCCCTGCCGTCCCGTGCTTACTGACAAGGATCTGTATATGTCGTCTCTGCTGCTGCGCTCCTCGCTTGCTCTCGGTCTGGTCAGCTTCGCGCTGCCGGCTCTGGCTGCATCGGATTTTGCGTCCTGCTTTACCCTGACCCCGGGCATGTCGTGGTCCAACAGCGATGAAACGCTGACCATCGAGAAGGCCACCTTCGCCGGCCAGAATGCAATCAAAGTGAGCAGCGCCGGCGGTGGCGTTGGCACGGCCAGCTACTACGATGCCAGCGGGCGCCAGCTCCTCGGCCAGGAGCGCCTCGGCATTTCCGCCTGGGGTGGCGACGCATCCAAGCCGGTGATGACCGACATCTTCAAGCCTGCGCCGACGTTCCCGCAGAGCGCCAAGCCGGGCGATCGTTTCGAAGTCAACGGCAAGGGCGAGCGCACGAACCATGTCGAAGAGACGGTCGAGCCGATCGATTACGACGGCTTCTCCGATTACACCTTCGTCGGCTTCGAAGATCTGGAGACGGAAGTCGGCTACCAGCCGCGGACCTTCAAGGACACCTGCCACGTCACGGCGACCTTCGAAGACAACCGTATCGAGGCCTGGTACGCCGCCGGCTTCGGCCGCATCAAGTTCGAACGCTACCTCGCTAACGAACTGCTGATGCGCGATGAGATCGAGTCCATCGAAGAGTGATACCCACAAAAAACCCCGCTTTCGCGGGGTTTTTCGTTCAACGCACGCGCGCTGGAATCAGTCGCCCAGCGTCAGCAGCGAGGCATTGCCGCCAGCCGCCGTGGTGTTCACAGTGACGGTCTTTTCAGTGGCGAAGCGCAGCAGGTAGTGCGGGCCGCCGGCCTTCGGGCCGGTACCGGACAGGCCCTGCCCGCCGAACGGCTGCACGCCGACCACCGCACCGATCTGGTTGCGGTTGACGTACACGTTGCCGACATTGATGCGCGAGGAAATGCGGTCGACGGTTTCGTCGATGCGCGAATGCACGCCCAGGGTCAGGCCATAGCCGGTCGCGTTGATCTGGTCGATCACCGCATCAAGCTGATCGCCCTTCCAGCGGATCACGTGCAGCACCGGCCCGAAGATTTCCTTGTGCAGCTGGTCCAGGTTCTTCAGCTCGTACGCACGCGGGGCGAAGAAGGTGCCGTGCGCCGCTTCGTCGCTGAGCGTGGCAGCGGCGATCAGGCGTGCTTCCTTCTCCATGCGCACGGCATGGTCCTTGAGGATCTGCAGTGCATCGGCATCGATCACCGGGCCGACATCCGTGGAGAGCAGGCCCGGGTCACCGACCTTCAGCTCGGCCATCGCGCCGGACAGCATGGTCATCACCTTGTCGGCGATGTCGTCCTGCACGAACAGCACGCGTGCGGCCGAGCAGCGCTGGCCGGCGGAGGTGAAGGCGGACCCGATCGCGTCCTTGACCAGCTGTTCCGGCAGCGCCGAGGAGTCGGCAATGAAGGCGTTCTGGCCGCCGGTCTCGGCGATCAGCACACCGATCGCGGCATCGCGTGCGGCCATCGCACGGTTGATCGCACGGGCGGTGTCGGTGGAGCCGGTGAAGGCGACGCCGGCCACGCGCGGGTCGGCGGTCAGCGCGGCGCCAACGGTCGCACCGTCGCCTGGCAGGAACTGGAGCACGCCTTCAGGCACGCCGGCGTCGAGCAGCAGCTTCACCGCGTAGTAGCCGATCAGATTGGTCTGCTCGGCCGGCTTGGCGATCACGCTGTTGCCGGCCGCCAGTGCGGCGCTGACCTGGCCCAGGAAGATCGCCAGCGGGAAGTTCCACGGGCTGATGCAGACGAACACACCGCGGCCATGCAGCTGCAGTTCGTTGGATTCACCGGTCGGGCTCGGCAGCTTCTCGGCATGGCCGAACTGCTCGCGCGCCTGCTTGGCGTAGTAGCGCAGGAAGTCGACCGCTTCGCGCACTTCGGCGATGCCGTCGGGCAGGCTCTTGCCGGCTTCCTTGACGCACAGCGCCATGAACTCCGGCAGGCGTGCTTCCAGCTGGTCGGCCGCGTGCTCGAGGATCGCTGCGCGGCTGGCGGCCGGGGTGCGGTTCCAGGCCGGCTGCGCGGCCACGGCATTGGCCAGGGCCTTTTCCACGGTGGCGCTGTCGGCCGGCTGCCACTGGCCGACGACCTGGCGGGTATCGGACGGGTTGGTCACGTTCAACAGCGCACCGGTCGGGTTGGCACCGGGCACCAGCGGCGCGGCGTGCCACCCGCTCTTACCCGGCGCGGGCACGGCCGCGTTGAGCTGCTCGGCCAGAGCGCGCAGATCGTTGTCGTTGGCGAGATTGACGCCCATGGAGTTCTTCCTGTCATGGTTCTGGCTGCGCAGCAGATCGACCGGCAGCGGGATTTTCGGATGCGGGATGGACGCGAACGAGGAGACCACGTCCACCGGATCGCGGATCAGGTCGTCGATGGCCACGTTCTCGTCGGTGATGCGGTTGACGAAGCTGGAATTGGCGCCGTTTTCGAGCAGGCGGCGCACCAGGTACGGCAGCAGGTCTTCATGCGAACCGACTGGCGCGTACACGCGGCACGGCACGTTCAGACGCTCGGCCGGCACCACTTCGGCATACAGGTCATCACCCATGCCGTGGAGTTTCTGGTGCTCGTACTGGCCACCCTTGGCGATCGCCTGCACGGCCGCGATGGTGTGCGCGTTGTGCGTGGCGAACATCGGGTAGATCGCATCGCTGTGCGTGAACAGCCGCTTGGCGCAGGCCAGGTAGGACACGTCGGTGTTCTGCTTGCGGGTGAACACCGGGTAGGCCGGCAGACCGTCGATCTGCGCGCGCTTGATCTCCGCGTCCCAGTAAGCGCCCTTGACCAGACGCACCTGCAGGCGGCGACCGATGCGGCGGGCCAGATCGGCCAGGTAGTCGATCGTGTACGGCGTGCGCTTCTGATACGACTGCACGACCACGCCGAAGCCTTCCCAGCCGGCGAGCGAGGCATCGCTGACCACGGTTTCGATGATGTCCAGCGACAGCTCCAGGCGGTCGGTCTCTTCGGCGTCCACGGTGCAGCCGATACCGTAGGACTTGGCCAGCTGCGCCAGTTCCAGAACACCCGGGACCAGGTCGGCCATGACGCGTGCGCGCTTGGCGTGCTCATAGCGCGGGTACAGCGCGGAGAGCTTGATCGAGATGCCCGGTGCCGAATTGACGTCGCCATCGGGACGGCCGCCGCGGGCCTTGTGGTCGCCACCGATCGAGTGGATCGCACGGCGGTAGTCTTCCAGGTAACGCTTGGCGTCCTTCATGGTCAGCGCGCCTTCGCCGAGCATGTCGAACGAATAGCGGTAGTTGGCGTTGTCGCCCTTGTGCGAGCGCGACAGCGCTTCGTCGATGGTGCGGCCCATGACGAACTGGTGACCCATGATCTTCATCGCCTGGCGCACGGCCAGGCGGATCACCGGCTCGCCCACGCGACCGATCAGGCGCTTGAACGCGCCCGGCACATCGGCGCGGGTGGCATCGTTGATCTGCACCAGGCGGCCGGTCAGCATCAGGCCCCAGGTGGAAGCATTGACCAGCACCGAGTCGCTGCCGCCCATGTGCTTCTTCCAGTCGGCATCGCCGAGCTTGTCGCGGATCAGTTTGTCGGCCGTCTCCTGGTCCGGAATGCGCAGCAGGGCTTCGGCCACGCACATCAGCAGCACGCCTTCCTCGCTGCCCAGATCGTACTGGCGCATGAAGGCCTCGATCGCGCCCTGATCCTGTGCACGCACGCGCACGCGCTTGACCAGGTCGGCAGCGGTGGCCTGCACCCTGGCCTGCTCGGCGGCGGGCAGGCGTGCCTGCTCCAGCAGCTCGCGCACATGGGTAGCCTCGTCCTTCAACCAGGCATCAGTGATCGCCTGGCGGAACGCGTTGGGAACGGCCGGCAGCTCGGGGGACAGCAGCGGCGGGCGGGCGCCACCGGACGACGCCGGGGCAGGGGGGAGGACAGAGGATGCAGTCATGCCAGTCGGCTCGTGGAGAACTTGACCATTTTAATCGTTTTTTGGGCGAGTCAAGCGCTTTGCGTAGCCTTCGCCACCCATCGCATAGCCTTTCATACAGGGGGATTCGGCGGAATCGACCCGGGTGCGATTTATTGTGCTGATTTCGTCAAAACGGCCGCCGCACGTGATGCTGTATTGCAACATTCCTGAAACTGTGAATGGACCCTTGCTACTCGCTGGAGAGCAGGGCTACCATCGAGACGTTTCCCGCGGCAGGAAAAACGCGGTTGCGACATGATCGAGGTGCTCATCGCTCCGGACGGATCAGGGACGCAACTGCGGCTGCGTCCCCCACGGGCGCTCGATGCCCGGCAGTTCGTCCTGTTGTTTGCAGTGTTGGCGGGGGTGATGTGGCTGGCGGCCGGCCTGGGCTGGTTCACCGGCAATGTATTCGCCCCCGTGTTTGCTCTGCTGTACAGCGTGTTGCTGGCAGTGGCGCTGCGCACGGTGTGGCGCAGTGGAGAACGGCAGGAAGAGATCCGGGTAGTGCCGGCGTGCGTGGAAGTGATTCCCGCACCCGGGCATTCGCCGGTGTTCAGCGCCCACCCGCACTGGGTGAGGCTGATCGCCGACGAACGCAGAGTCCGGCTGGCATCCAGCGGTAGGCAGGTGGACGTGGGGAGTTTCCTCGCACCGGCCGAACGCCAGGTACTGGCTCAGAAACTAGAAGGCTTGCTCGCGGCCAATGACGGCCGCAACCGACGACGCTAAGGGTCTAGGCAATGAAGCAATGCAGAAAGTGGGGCAGGACGTTCGGGAAGACAGTGTTGAGCGGGGCCGCGCTACTGGCGCCGGCCATGGCGTGGGCCCAGGCGGCCGACCCCAAACCGTGGCAATTGAACATGGGCAAGGGGGTGACCCAGAGCTCGCGGTTGGCGTGGGAGTCCAACCTGTTCTCGCTGTGGGTCTGTACCGTGATCGGGGTGCTGGTATTCGGCGCGCTGTTCTACGCGATCTTCAAGTTCCGAAAATCCAAGGGGGCGGTGGCCGCCACCTTCAGCCACAACACCAAGGCCGAGGTCATCTGGACGGTGATTCCGGTAATCATCCTGGTGGTGATGGCCTGGCCGGCCACGGCCAATCTGATCAAGTTCTACGACACCCGCGATTCGGAAATGACCGTCAAGGTCACCGGCTATCAGTGGATGTGGAAGTACGAATACCTCGGCGAGAACGTCAGTTTCACCAGCCGCCTGGACCGTGAATCCGACCGGGTGCGCCAGAGTGGCGTGGTGCCGACCCGCGACAGCCACCCGCATTACCTGCTGGATGTCGACAATCGGCTGGTGCTGCCGGTCGATACCAAGGTGCGCTTCGTGATCACCTCCGATGACGTCATCCACGCCTGGTGGGTGCCGGCGCTGGGCTGGAAGCAGGATGCGATTCCCGGCTTCATCAACGAGGCCTGGACCAACATCGAGCAGCCCGGCGTGTACCGCGGTCAGTGCGCCGAACTGTGTGGCAAGGATCACGGCTTCATGCCGATCGTGGTCGAGGCGGTCTCCAAGGAGGATTACCAGAAATGGCTCGCCTCCAAGAAGCCTGCGCCGGCCCCTGCACCGGAGGCGGCCCCGGCACCTGCGCCAGCCGCCCCGGCCGAGGCGGCCCCGGCACCGGCCGCTGAGCCTGCCGCTGCAGCAACAGACAGCAACGCCTGAAATCGAGCCGTGTCCGCCAGCCGGCGGATGCGGGTACCACCGGATACAGTGAGGTGTAGTTGCGATGGCGCATTCCGCAGTTGACCACGACGGGCATCACGGGCATCAGCAGGGGTTCTTCGAGCGTTGGTTCTTCTCGACCAACCACAAGGACATCGGCACGCTCTACCTGCTTTTCAGCTTCATCATGTTCATCATCGGCGCGGCGATGAGCGTGATCATCCGCGCCGAACTGGCGCAACCGGGGCTGCAGTTCGTCAAGCCCGAGTTCTTCAACCAGATGACCACCGTGCATGCACTGGTGATGATCTTCGGTGGGGTGATGCCGGCCTTCGTCGGCCTGGCCAACTGGATGATCCCGCTGCAGATCGGCGCGCCGGACATGGCCCTGCCACGCATGAACAACTGGTCGTTCTGGCTGCTGCCGGTGGCCTTCAGCCTGCTGCTGCTGACCCTGTTCCTGCCCGGCGGCGCCCCCGCCGGTGGCTGGACCCTGTACCCGCCGCTGTCGCTGCAGGGCGGCTACAACGTAGCCTTCAGCGTGTTCGCCATCCACGTGGCCGGCATCAGCTCGATCATGGGCGCGATCAACATCATCGCCACCGTGCTCAACATGCGCGCGCCCGGCATCGATCTGCTCAAGATGCCGATCTTCTGCTGGGCCTGGCTGATCACCGCCTTCCTGCTGATCGCGGTGATGCCGGTGCTCGCCGGTGCGGTGACGATGCTGCTCACCGACAAATTCTTCGGCACCAGCTTCTTCAACGCCGCCGGTGGCGGTGACCCGGTGATGTACCAGCACATCTTCTGGTTCTTCGGGCACCCGGAGGTCTACATCATGATCCTGCCGGCGTTCGGCGTGGTCAGCGAGATCATCCCCACCTTCAGCCGCAAGCCGTTGTTCGGCTACCAAGCCATGGTCTACGCGATCGCCGCGATCGCCTTCCTGTCCTTCATCGTCTGGGCCCACCACATGTTCACCGTGGGCATGCCGCTGGGCGGCGAAATCTACTTCATGTTCGCCACGATGCTCATCTCCATTCCGACCGGGGTAAAGGTGTTCAACTGGGTCAGCACCATGTGGCGTGGCTCGCTCACCTTCGAAGCCCCGATGCTGTGGGCGGTGGCGTTCGTGATCCTGTTCACCATCGGCGGCTTCTCCGGGCTGATGCTGGCGATCGTGGTGGCCGACTTCCAGTACCACGACACCTACTTCGTGGTCGCGCACTTCCACTATGTGCTGGTCACCGGCGCGGTGTTCGGGCTGATCGCCGCGGTGTACTACTGGTGGCCCAAATGGACCGGGCGCATGTACAGCGAAACCTGGGCCAAGGTGCACTTCTGGTGGTCGATCGTGTTCGTGAACCTGCTGTTCTTCCCGCAGCACTTCCTCGGCCTGGCCGGCATGCCGCGGCGTATTCCGGATTACAGCGTGGCCTTCGCGGACTGGAACCTGATCAGCTCGATCGGCGCGTTCGGCATGTTCGTCACGCCCTTCATGATGGCCGCGATCCTGTGGCACTCGCTGCGCCACGGCGCGAAGGCCGCCGACCGCTGCTGGGAAGGCGCACGTGGCCTGGAGTGGACGATCCCGTCGCCCGCACCGGCGCACACTTTCACTACGCCGCCGACCATCCGTCCGGGTGATCTGGCGCATGACGACATCACCCATTGAGGCCGCTCATGACCAGTACGCTCCGCACCCCCGATGAGCAGGCCCTGCAACGCCGCCGCGCGCACCGCACCGCGTGGGCGGTCGGCATCGTTGCGGTGATGGTCTATGCCGGCTTCATCCTCAGCGGGGTGATCGGGCGATGAGCGATCCGCGCCCGGCCCCGCCCGCGCGTCATGCGGGCCTGCCCCGCCTGATCGGGGTGGCCCTGGCGGTGTTCGTGCTGACCTTCTCGCTGGTGCCGCTGTACCGCATCGCGTGCGAGAAGGTGTTCGGCGTGCGCCTGGAGCGCGGCCCCGGTGCCGCGGCCGGCACTGCGGCCGCCACCGGCAAGCGCACGGTGCGGGTCGAGTTCGATGGTGGCGTGAATTCCAAGCTGCCGTGGGCGTTCCATCCCGAACAGCTGACGATGGACGTGGTGCCCGGCGAGCTCAATGAAGCGCTGTATTACGCGCGCAATGACAGCGACCGCGCGCTGGTTGGCAGCGCGGTGCCCTCGGTGGCACCGGCCAAGGCGTCGGGCTACTTCAGCAAGACCGAGTGTTTCTGCTTCACCGCGCAGACCCTGCAGGCCGGTGAGAAACGCGACATGCCGGTGCGCTTCATCGTCGATCCCGACCTGCCGGCCAACATCACCACGATCACCCTGTCCTACACCTTCTACAAGAACGACGCCTTGTCCGCGCAGCTGGCCCCGGCCACCCTGCTGACCGGCGCGCGTGCAGCTCCCTGATCCGGACCGGACCCAAGACCATGGCCCAGCAAAGCCCCGATGCGAACGTGTACTTCGTGCCCACGCACAGCAAATGGCCGTTCATCGGTTCCATTGCGATGATGGTGACCATGGTCGGCGTGGCCAGCTGGCTCAACGATTCCAGCTGGGGCAAGTGGACCTTCTACGCGGGCATCGCGATGCTGGTGCTGACCCTGTTCTGGTGGTTCAGCGACGTGGTGCGCGAATCGCAGGCCGGCAGCTACAACCGCCAGGTGGACGGCTCGTTCCGGATGGGGATGGTGTGGTTCATCTTCTCCGAGGTGATGTTCTTCGGCGCATTTTTCGGTGCGCTGTTCTACACCCGCAACCTGGGCCTGCCGTGGCTGGGCGGTGCGGGCGACGGCGTGATGACCAACGAGCTGCTGTGGGATGGCTATTCGGCGGCGTGGCCGACCAACGGCCCCGGCGCGATCGGCGGGCATTTCCAGACCATTCCGGCCTGGGGCCTGCCGCTGATCAACACGCTGATCCTGCTGACCTCCGGTGTCACCCTGACCATCGCGCACCACGCGCTCAAGGCTGGGCACCGCCGACAGCTGCTGGTCTGGCTGGGCATCACCGTGCTGCTGGGCGTGGGCTTCCTCACGCTGCAGGCGGAGGAGTACATCCACGCCTACAAGGAACTCAACCTCACCCTGGGCTCGGGCATCTACGGCTCGACGTTCTTCATGCTCACCGGATTCCACGGCGTGCACGTGCTGCTCGGCACGATCATGCTGGCGGTGATGTGGCTGCGCTCGTCGAAGGGGCATTTCACCCGCGACAACCATTTCGGATTCGAAGCCGCCGCGTGGTACTGGCACTTCGTCGACGTGGTGTGGCTGATGCTGTTCCTGTTCGTCTACGTGCTGTAGCGTCGGTGCGACGTCCTGCCGCATCGACGCCGGTGCGGCCTCAGCCGCCGATGCCGTGGGGCTTGATCCAACCGCTGTAGATGCCGATGACCACCAGCACGATCAGCGCCACCGACACCGCGATGCGGCGGGTGAGGGCATTGACGGTGCGCTTGGTCTGGCCGCGATCGACCAGCAGGTAATACAGCCCGGCGCCCAGATTCCAGACGATGACGATCAGAAACGCGATTACCAGCAGGGTCTTCAACGAATCATTCATGCGCGGCTCGATGGCGTGGCGGGTGCGCCTATATCACCGCGTTTTGCCGGCGTTGTCATGATGCGCAAGCACACACGCCTGATTGGCTGGATCGCCGCGGTACTCGTCATCCTCGCGTTCTGCCAGCTCGGCCGCTGGCAACTGCAGCGCATGCATGAAAAACAGGCGCTGCTGGCCCAGCAGGTGCCAGCGCGTGCGCAGTCACTCACCCTGCGCCAGGCGCTGGCCGCACCGCCGGTGCTGCGCTGGGTGGAGGACCGCGGCCGCTTCCTGCCCGGTACGCTGCTGCTCGACAACCAGACCCGCGAAGGCCGGGCCGGGATCAAGGTCTATCAGCCGTTCCAGAGTGACGACGGCGCGCGGGTGCTGGTCGATCTGGGCTGGCTGCCGATGCCGCCCGACCGTGTGATCCCGCCGATCACCCCGCATAGCGGCCCCACGGCCATCAGCGGCCTGCTGGCGCCGCCGCCGGCTACCGGCCTGGCACTGGGCCCGGCGCTGTCGCCCGCGCCGCAGCCGGGCGTATGGCTGGCCAGCCGGATGCCGCCGGAGGAGATGGCGCACGCGCTGTCGCTGCCGCAGGGCAGCCTCGCGGCGCGCGTGCTGCGGCTGGATCCGGCGCTGCCAGGCGGCTATGCACGCGATCTGGAGCTGCTGCCCAATACCCTGCCGCCCAGTCGCCATCTGGGCTACGCCGTGCAATGGTTCGGGCTGGCGTTGACCGTGCTGGTGGTCGCGCTGGTCCTGGAATTCCGACGCCATCGCCGCCGGCGTGGCACTCCCCGGCGCTGACCGGCTCAACATGAGAAAATGCCGCCCATGAATGCCACTTCCCCGGCACGGCTGCCGTCCCGCTCACGCGGGCGCTGGACCCTGATCGCCCTGTTCGGCGTGTTCTTCGGTGTCATGGCGCTGGCCGGTGTGCTGCGCTTCTCCGGCTGGCAGCCGACCTCGCACCGTAATACCGGGCAGCTGCTGCAGCCGCCGGCCGACCTGCGCGCGCTGCCGCCGACCCTGGCCGATGGTCAGCCGTACCCGTGGAACCCCAACGATCGCACCTGGCGGATCCTAGTGGCCCCGTCTGCCAGCTGTACCAGCGAGTGCGTCACTTTGTCGCAGGGATTGGGCAAGGTGTGGCAGCTGTTCGGCCATAACGCCGATAATGTCGAGATCCTGTGGCTGGGCACGCCGCCGGCCGAGGTCCAGGGCATGCCCGCACTGCGCGCGCTGCGCGCCCAACCGGACCTGCGTGCCGCTTTGCCCGCCGTGGATGACGCCGCCGGCACGCCTGTGTATGTGATCGATCCCAACGGATTCGTGATCATGCGGTACGCGCCGGGATTCGATATGGCCGGTCTGCGCAAAGACCTGGCCACGCTGCTGAAACTGAAGTGAGTTCCGTTTAGATGAGCCTCTCCGCACGCCCGGTGCTGCACCGCAATTTCCACCGTCTGGCGTGGTTTGCGCTGATCATGACCGCCAGCACGATCATGTTCGGTTCGTTCGTGCGCTTGTCCGATGCGGGCCTGAGCTGCCCGGACTGGCCGACCTGCTATGGCCGCGTCACCTGGCCGCAGCACGCCGAGGAAGTGATCGGCCACGAGGCCGCCAAGATCCGCCCGCTGGAAACGCACAAGGCGTGGCGCGAGCAGGTGCACCGCTTCCTGGCCGGCGCACTCGGCATCGAGATCCTCACCCTGGCGCTGCTGGCCACGCGCCGCCGTCGCTGGGGCAGCACTGCGGTGATCACCGCCTGTGTGCTGGTGGCCACCGGCATACCGCTGTACATGATGGGCATGCATGTTCCGGCGAGCATCATCGCCTTGATCGGCGAAGCGATCCTGCTGATCGCCGCGTTGCGCTGGACCAACATCGATCTGGCCCGCGCCGCGTTGCTGACGTTGGCCGTGGTGATCTTCCAGGCGCTGCTCGGTATGTGGACCGTCACCTGGCTGCTCAAGCCGATCGTGGTGATGGGGCATCTGCTCGGCGGCATGCTGATGTTCGGCCTGCTGGTGTGGATGGCGTGGCGCGCCACGCACATGCCGATCACCCTGGCCGAAGCGCCCAAGCTGAAATGGCTGATCCGTGCCGGCGTGGCCGTGCTGGTCGCGCAGATCGCCCTCGGCGGCTGGGTCAGTGCCAACTACGCCGCACTCGCCTGCGGTGGCGGCAGCGCCTCGCTGGACAACTTTCCGCGCTGCGTCAGCCAGTGGTGGCCGCCGCATGACTTCAAGGAAGGCTTCACCCTGTGGCGCGGCATCGGCGTGGATTACGAAGGGGGCGTGCTGGATGGTGCCTCGCGCATCGCGATCCAGATGGCACACAGGATGATGGCGATCGTGGTGGCTGTGTACCTGCTGTGGCTCTCGGTGCGCCTGTTCCGCCTGCCGAGCATGCGCGGCTGGGCGAGCGCACTGGGTCTGCTGGTGGTGCTGCAGATCACCCTGGGCATCCTCAACGTGAAGCTGGCCGTGCCGCTGGAAGTGGCCGTCGCGCACAGCGGTGGCGCCGTGGCGCTGCTGTTCGTGCTGGTGACGCTGCTGGCGCGCCTGCGCGCGCCGGATGCCGAGGGCGGCAAGGCCAGCGCTGCCTCCCCTGCAGTGCAGGCGGGCTGACGGCATGGCCAGTTACCGTCAGTACTGGGATCTGACCAAGCCCAAGGTCGTCGCCCTGATCGTGTTTACCGCCCTGGTGGGCATGTTCCTGGCCATCCCTGGGTTGCCGACCGCGCAACAGGCGCTGGACGGCGCGCTGGGCTTCCTTGGCATTTGGCTGGCGGCTTCGGCCGCCGCGGCGATCAACCAGCTGCTGGACGCGCGCATCGATGCACAGATGGCGCGCACGTCCTGGCGCCCGTTGGTGGTGGGCAAGGTCAAGCCGTGGCAGGTGCTGGTGTTCGCCGGCCTGCTGATCGCGCTGTCGATGACGATCCTGGTGGTCTGGGTCAACGTCATCACCGCGGTGCTGACCTTTGCCTCGCTGATCGGGTACGCGGTGATCTACACCGTGTACCTCAAGCGCGCGACCTCGCAGAACATCGTCATCGGCGGCCTTGCCGGCGCCACCCCGCCGATGCTCGGCTGGGCCGCCATCACCGGCATGCAGGGCCCGTGGGACTGGGCCTACGCGTCGCTGCTGGTGCTGATCATCTTCATCTGGACCCCGCCGCACTTCTGGGCGCTGGCGATCTTCCGCCGCGAGGATTATGCCAAGGCGGAGATCCCGATGCTGCCGGTGACGCACGGCGTGGCGTACACCCGCAAGTCGATCATGGTCTATTCGATCGCCCTGGCCATCGTCAGCATCCTGCCGGTCGTGTTCGGCATGAGCGGCATGTTCTACCTGGGCGGCGCGATCGTGCTCAATGCGGTCTTCCTCTGGTACGCCTGGCGCATGCTCAACCCGCCCGACGAACTGTTCTCGATGAAGATGTTCGGCTACTCCATCGTCTACCTGATGGCGCTGTTCGCCTTCCTGATGGTGGACCACTGGATGCTGCCCTGGTTGAAGTAACCGCCTTGAATCGGTGATTACTGCCGCCATTGCTTCTCTACCGAACAGGGAGTGACGGTATGAAGCGATGGCGTTGGATGGCGGGGTGGGTGATCGGGATGGCGATGGGTGCGGCGAATGCGGCACCGGTAGCCGTAGCACCACTGGAAGACACCGCTGCGCAGATCATGCGGCATGCAGGGGAAAGCCGTCTGGTGGTCCTCGGTGAACTGCATGGCACGCGCGAGATGCCGCAACTGGTGCAGGCGCTGGCGGAGGCCTACGCCGGACAGGGCACCCCGCTGCACCTGGGGCTGGAACTGCCGGCCACCGAGAACGCCCGGCTGGCCACCTACCTGGCCTCCAATGGCGATGCCGCAGCACGCCAGGCGGTGCGCGCGACCTCCTACTGGCGCACCGCAGGTAAACCGCACGACGGCCGCCGTAATGAAGATACGCTGGCGCTGATCGAGGCGGTGCGGGTCCTGCGTGCGCAGGGCCACGATGTACAGGTAGTTGGCTTCGATCAGGTGCTGCCGGCGGCCCAGGCCGGTACCGGCGCGCGCGATGCGGCGATGGCCGATGCACTGCGTGCACACCACGCAACGTTGCCCTCCGATGGGCGGCTGCTGGTACTGACCGGGAACGTGCATGCCATGCGCACTCAGCCCGAAGGGCTGCCTTGGCCGCCGATGACTGCGTTGCTGCTCGATCTCCAGCCCTACGCGGTCCGGGTTGATGCGCGCAGCGGGCAGGCGTGGGGCTGCACACAGCATCGGCAATGCGGCGCGCGATCACTGTCGGCATATGCCGGGCCTTCGCCGCTGCAGAAAACGGGCTCAGACCGGTCATACGATCTGCAGATCTGGCTACCGCGCTTCAGCGTGGCGCGGTGGGTGGAGTAGCCGTTTTCGGATGGGAATGTTCCGCGATGTCGCGTAAGGCGAGCATTTACGTTGAAAAGCCGGATCAACAGCTCATTTCCTTGAGCCGCCCGTCACGTATAAACCGGGCGCGGACCTGCTTCTCATGGGCGGAAGGTGTGGCCGTCGTCCTGCTGAGTGATGATCGTCATGAACGCACTTTCCCCTCTCACCCTGGTTGTTGTGCTGTCATCTGTCGCGTTGCCTCACACCGGACCCGATACCGTGGATGCGGTCGGCCGGTGGCTGCATGCGCGCACACTGCAGGCCGCATCCAGCGAGCCTGTACCAGCGGCGGGATGCGTGCCTGCACCTGGTGTCCTCAAGATGGTTGCACTGGCGGAGCTGGATGCACCGGAGGCAGTGAAACAGCAGCTGCGCAGGCAGATTGAACGCAGCCGGGCCGGTCCAGTCCGGGTGCCTGACGGAACCATCCCGTCGCCAGCGGGGCTCTTCGCCAGCTTACCCAAGACGAAGCGATCGGACGCAGTGCTCCGTCAACGCTTGCCCAGTCCGCCGACCAATCTTCTGGGGACGGTGCTCGGTGTCGCGGAGGTGATCGGCATGGAGCCCAGTGGTGCGTTGGAGGGTGTGAAGTCCACCGGCTTGACGCGGTTCTATCGTTTGAGCGACGTGGGCATCGTCGCGTTCAATGAGGAGAACTTCCGGGCGCCAGGTACTCTCATCGAGGTCATTGCCGAAGCCCAGAACACCGCCGTCAACGGCTCGCCTGCGCAGCTCGAGATGAATGTTGACGGTCAGGGACGTGGTAGCGTGGTGTTGTCTTGGGCCGCTGGAGACAAGGCATACACACTCACCGCAACCGGCGACAGTGACGTGGAACGCAAGGCACGCGTGCTGCAGGATATCGCTGCGGCAATCAATGATTGATCTTGATCAGCCGGGGGCTGAGGTCCGACCAATGGCGGCAGTCGAGCGAGCTCAACTGCCTCCGTCACCCTTCATCGCCACTACCGGATCACGCGCATACCGCTGCGCGATCATCGCGCAGACGATCAGCTGGATCTGGTGGTAGATCATGATCGGCAGCACGATCGCACCGAGGCTGCCGCCGGCGAACAGCACCTTGGCGATCGGCACGCCGGTGGCCAGACTTTTCTTCGAGCCGCAGAACAGGATGGTGATCTCGTCTTCGCGGTTGAAGCCCTGCCGGCGCGCGATGAAGCGGATCAGCGGCATTGCGATGCCGAGCAGCACCGCCGCCACCACCGCCACGCTGAGCAGCGACAACAGCGGCGTCTTGCTCCACAGCCCCTCGCTGACCGCTTCGCCGAAGGCGGAGTAGACCACCAGCAGGATCGTGCCCTGGTCGGTGTAGCGCAGCAGGGCGCGCTGCTTTTCGACCCAGCGGGCGATCCACGGGCGCAGCAGATGGCCGGCCACGAACGGCACCAGCAGCTGCAGCATGATGCTGACGATGGCCTGGCCGGGGTTGTGCATGCCGCCTTCGGTGCCGGCCAGCAGGGCCAGCAGCAGCGGGGTCAGGAACACGCCGAGGATGCTCGACAGCGAGGCGCTGCACACCGCCGCCGGAACGTTGCCACGTGCGATCGAGGTGAACGCGATCGAGGACTGCACGGTGGACGGCAGCGCGCACAGGAACAGCACGCCGATGTACAGCTCGGGCGTCAGCAGCCAGCCATCCAGCGGTTTGAACATCAGCCCCAGCAACGGGAACATCACGAAGGTGCAGGCCAGGATGGTCAGGTGCAGGCGCCAGTGCAGCAGCCCGGCGACGATCGACTCACGCGGAAGGCGCGCGCCGTGCAGGAAGAACAGGGCGGCGATGGCGACGTCGGTGACATCGTCGAGCACCATCGCGGCGGCGCCGTGCATCGGCAGGAAGGACGCCAGCAGCACGGTGCAGAGCAGGGCGAGGGTGAAGTTGTCCGGTCGCAGGCGCGACCACCAGCGGGTCATGGTGGGCAGACTCCTGTAGGGCAGGGAAGCAGGCGGGGAAAGAAGAGCAGGATCAACGCGCGGCGTCCTGCTCCAGCAGGACACGCGTCGGCGCTTCCAGCGAGGTCATGCCGGCCGCGCGGCCGAGCGTCAGTGCCTCATCCACCGAGGCACCGTTACGCGCCTCCAGCAGTGCCAGCAGCGCACCGGCACGGTTGCCGGAGGCGCAGTGCAGCAGCACCGGGCCCTGGCTCTGCGCCAGCACGGTACGCAGCGCCTGCGCGTTGGCGTCGGTCAGGCCGGCGGCACCGGCAATCGGAATGCGCACGTAGCGCAGGCCGAGGCGTTCGGCCGCGGCGGTTTCATCGAAGCCGCGCGCTTCGTCGGGCTGGCGCAGGTCGATCAGGGTGGTGACCCCGGCCGCAGCGGCCTGCTGCAATTGGGCGGCGCTGGGCTGGCCCGCGGTGTAGAGCTGCGGCCGTGGCTGTGCGAAGGGCAGCTCCGCCGCCCAGGCGGGGAGGCACAGCGCCAACAGTGCGGTAATGGCAGCAAGGCGGAACCGGCGGACGATCGATGCAGCGGGACTGACGATGTGGGATGCCACGGCGGCTCCGTTGCTCAGAAGCGGAGGGTGCTGCGCGCCTTGAGCAGTTCGCGCAGCTCGTACTTGTCAGTATCGTCCAGACCCTGTTGGCTCTGCTTTGCCTGAAGCTCATCCAGACGTTGCATCAGCAGCTGTTTCTCCAGCTGGGCCACGGCGTCATGCAGTTCCTGGGTCCACATCGCCTCATCGCCGGGCAGCGTCTGCGCGGCCAGCTTGTGCAGCGATTCCTGTTCCTCGCGGCCTTCGAAGTGCTCCAGCAGCGCCCCGGTGCTGATGTCCGGGCGCTGCTCGACCAGGGTCAGCAGTTCGGTCAGCAGTTCGATGCCGGGCAGGCGCAGGCCGGTGAAGTGGTGGCCGTCCAGCGTCATCGCCAGCGAGGGCTGCTGCAGCAGGATCGCGATGGCCGCGCGCACTAGGCTGCGGCGCTGCGCCGGCGCGACCGCGCGCTGCGGGGCGCGCGAGGGCGGCGCGGATGCGCTGGGCTTGGCGCCCAGCCCGGTCAGCGTGGTCAGCTGCTGCTTCATCAGGTCGCCGAAGGCGCCATCGGGAATCTGCGCCAGCATCGGCTTGGCCCGTTCGGCCAGGCGGGCCTTGCCGTCGAGCGTGCCCATGTTGACTTCACGGGTGAGCTCGTCGAAGAAGAACTGCGACAGCGGCGTGGCCTGCTGCAGGCGCGCATCGAAGCCCTCGCGGCCTTCCTTGCGCACGATGGTGTCCGGGTCTTCGCCATCGGGCAGGAACAGGAAGAAGGCCTGGCGCCCGTCCTTCATGCGCGGCAGCACCGACTCCAGCGCACGCCAGCCAGCGCGACGGCCGGCGGCATCGCCATCGAAGCAGAAGAACACGTCCGGCGCGTTGCGGAACAGCAGCTCGGCATGGTCCGGCGTGGTCGCCGTGCCCAGCGTGGCCACCGCCTGGGTGACGCCGAACTGGAACAGCGAGACCACGTCCATGTAGCCCTCGACCACGATCAGCCGCTCGATCTTCTGGTTGGCCTGGCGCACCTGCCACAGGCCGTACAGCTCGCGGCCCTTGTGGAACAGCGCGGTCTCGGGCGAGTTGAGGTACTTCGGGCCGTCGTCCTTCTCCATGACCCGGCCGCCGTAAGCGATCACGCGGCCACGGCGGTCGAAGATCGGGAACATCACCCGGTCGCGGAACTTGTCGTAGACGTGGCCGCGGTCGTTCTTGGAGAACAGCCCGGCGCGGTCGAGCAGCTTCATCCGCCGCTCGTCTTTGCCCAGCGCATCCTTCAGTGCGCTGTAGCCATCCGGTGCGTAACCGATGGCAAAGCGCTCGCGGTTTTCCTCATCGACCCCGCGCTGGTCCAGGTAGGCGCGCGCCTTGTCGCTGCCCTTCAGCGCGGTCTGGAAGAAGCGCGTGGCCGCATCCAGGGCCGAGTAGAGATCGCGGCTGTCGTCCTGCTGCTGGGCGGTGCGCGGCTGGGTATCGCGCGGCACTTCCATGCCCACGCGCTTGGCCAGCTCATCGACCGCGTCGAGAAACTCGAGGCGGTCGTAATTCATCAGGAAGCTGATCGCCGTGCCATGCGCGCCGCAGCCGAAGCAGTGATAGAACTGCTTGGTCGGCGAGACCGTGAACGAGGCCGAGCGCTCGTCATGGAACGGGCAGCGCGCAGCATATTCCTTGCCCTGGCGCTTCAACGGCACGCGGCTGCCCACTACCTCGACAATGTCGGAGCGGGCCAGCAGGTCGTCGATGAATGCGTCGGGGATACGGGCCATGGGCAGCAGGCGGGGGCATGGCCGGTCACGGCCACGCGCGGAAGCGGGGGTACCGCTAGTCTACTAGCTGCCGGCCGTTTCGCCCGGTTTCGGCGGCTCGACACCGGCCTGGGCGAGGTAGGCATGGGCACGCAGGCGCTCATCGATCACCGAGGTCATCAGGGCGCCGACGAAGAACACCACGGTGGCGTAGTAGATCCACACCAGCGAGATCACCAGGGCGCCCATCGAGCCATACGCGCTGCCCGGTGCGACGGTGGCGATGTACAGGCCGATGCCATAACGGCCCAGCGCGAACAGTGCCGAGGTGATCGCACCACCGATGAAGGCCTGGCGCCACGCCACGCGGCGGTCGGGCAGGTAGTGGTAGAGGAAGGCGAAGCCCACCGTGTACAGCGCCAGGCTGGTCAGATAGCCGATCGCCGGCAGTACCGAGGGCAGGTGCGCGAAGACCACCTGCAGCATGGTGGTGGCGGTCATCGACAGGATCAGCAGGAAGCCCAGCGCCAGCACCACGCCGAACGAGAACACGCGCTTGCGCAGCCACGCCACGATGCCATCCAGGCGTTCGCCGCTGGTGTTGAAGATCAGGTTGAGGGCATTCTGCAGCTGGGCGAACACCGCCGTGGCGCCAACGAACAGCAGCAGGGTGCTCCACACGCCGGCCAGCGTCCCGATGTCCGGCTGGTTGTTGGCGTTGCTGAGCACGGTCTCCGCAACCGAGGCGGCACTGGTGCCGGCCACATCATTGATCTGGCCCAGCAGCGCCTGCTGCGCGGGGGGATACAGCGAGGCCGTCAGCCACAGCAGCAGCACCAGCAGCGGCGCCATCGAGAGCAGGGCATAGAAGGCCAGCGCGGCGGCCTGGGTCATCACGTCCGCATCGATGAAACGGCGCACCAGTACGGCGGGAAAGCTCTTCTCCAGCCGCGCCATGTGCTTGCGGACCTTGGACAGGGAGTGGCTCGGTTGGTGCATGGACGGCGTCGGGTCGGGAGCGAGGCCCCTGTTCTAGCAAATACCCGGCGTGGGCTGGGTGAAGCGGTCCGATCAAGGCCTGATCTTGACGGATATCGCGCTATCCTTTTGCCCGGTTTTCCACCTTCACAGCAGAAAGGACGCTTCATGAAAGGAATGGTCTACACGACGATGGTGCTGTTGGCGGCCGCAGGGCCGGCGATGGCTGCCGGGGCCTGCGACAAGGCCTTCAAGACGGTAGGGGACGCGCGCAACGGTGCGCTTTACATGGCCGATGTCACCGTACCGGGGCTGAAGGTGCAGAGCGCGCTGGACCAGTTGCGCAAGATTGGCGGCGATGACGAATTTGAAGTCGCTGGGCAGCTGGTGCAGGGCGATACGGGCGATCAGTACCTGATCCAGCGCAAAGGGCTGCGCACCCCGCTGGTACTGGTGGGCACCGCCGACCGTACCGGTCGGGTCACCCTGGCGACCAAGCTGGCCCGGGGGCAGTCGATCGAGCCGGCGGCGGCCAAGCAATCGATGTGCGGGATGCTGGATAAGCTCAAGGCGGGCAGCCAGGGCGACGCGGTTGCCGCAGCGGGACGCACCCAGTACCCGATGCCGGCCATGGAGGCCGTGGCGGCGCCGGATCTGTCCAAGATGATGGGCAAGGAAGTCAAAGACACGATGGCCCTGTACCGCAGTGCCGGTGCCTTCAAGGACCTGATGCTGGGTACCACCACCAACAAGGAAGACAAGGGCGACCGCTCGGCCACGTTCCTGCCGCTGTACGCCAAGTATGTGGGGCGGCGCTACCAGATCGACGGCCAGATCTATACCGTCAATCCCAACACGTACTCGACCAAGCCTGGTGACATCGGCTCGATCAACTATCTGGTCACGCCCACCCGCGGCCTGCTGCGCGTCCGCCAGAGCGACAGCTACAACAACAACAACTACACGATCCGCTGCGAATTCGCGTCGGACCAGGCGGCCAACTTCACCATGCTGCGCGAGCGCGACTGGGCGAAGCTGGAAGGCGAGATCAGTTCGATCGAGGAAAGCTCGATGACGCTGCGCAACTGCCGCCAGGCCACCTGACAACGGATCTGCTGAAACTGAAAAGGCCCGCGAGATGCGGGCCTTTTCCTGTGCGGCGTGGCGGCGGGATCAGCCGGCCAGCTGCTGCTTGACCAGCTTGGACACCAGGCCCATGTCGGCCTGACCGGCCAGGCGCGGCTTGAGCGCGCCCATCAGCTTGCCGATGTCGGCCGGGGTGGTTGCGCCGGTTTCGGCGATGGCGGCCTGGATGGCGGCCACGATCTCGGCCTCGCCCAGCTTGGCCGGCAGGTACTGGTCGATCACCACGATTTCCTCGCGCTCGATCACGGCCAGGTCTTCGCGACCGGCGGCTTCGAACTGGGTGACCGAGTCCTTGCGCTGCTTGACCATCTTTTCCAACACGGCGAGCACGGCGGCGTCGTCCAGCTCGATGCGCTCGTCGACTTCGCGCTGCTTGATCGCGGCGTTCATCAGGCGGATCACGCCCAGGCGGTGCTTCTCGCCGGCCTTCATGGCGGCCTTCATGTCATCGGTGAGCTGCTGCTTCAGGCTCATGGGAACACCTCGTGTCGGTGAAAAAGGAAAGCGGGGCGCCGAAGCGCTGGAACGCAAAAAGCCGGTAACGCTCGCGCGTTCCGGCTTCGGCTCCGTCACGACAGGCGAGTGCCTGCCGTATCGAAGTTGCGTCCGATCAGTACAGGCGCTGACGCTTGGTGACGTCGCGCGACGAACGGCGCAGCTGACGCTTCACAGCAGCGGCAGCCTTACGCTTACGCTCCTGGGTCGGCTTTTCATAGAACTCGCGCTTGCGGGTTTCGGCCAGCACGCCGGCCTTTTCGCAGGTGCGCTTGAAGCGACGGAGCGCAAACTCGAAGGGCTCGTTCTCGCGGACTTTAACGCTGGGCATGGAATCTCCGGGACACAGTAGAACCGGGTCACGCCCGGTGAGAGCCGCACATTATAGCGGCGAGAAAAGAAGTTGCAACCCACCCCGGCGTACTTCTTGGCCACGGGTGATGCTGAGACAGGCCAGCGTACGTCTGCCGGGGCCTGAAGAGGTCCATAATACCCGTTATGCGAGTCCTTGGTATCGAATCTTCCTGCGATGAGACCGGCGTGGCGGTGTATGACACCTCCCTGTCCGGGATCGACGCCCTGCGCGCCCATGCCGTCTACAGCCAGATCGCCCTTCACGCCGAGTACGGCGGGGTGGTGCCCGAGCTGGCCAGCCGCGACCACGTGCGCAAGCTGCTGCCGCTGATCCGCCAGACCCTGGCCGAGGCCGGCATGACCGTGGCCGACATCGACGGGGTGGCCTATACGGCCGGCCCCGGCCTGGTCGGCGCGCTGCTGGTCGGGGCGGGCGTGGCCCGTTCGCTGGCCTGGGCGCTGGAGGTGCCGGCGGTCGGTGTCCACCATATGGAAGGGCATCTGCTGGCCCCGCTGATGGAAGACGACCCCCCGCAGGCGCCGTTCGTGGCCCTGCTGGTGTCCGGCGGCCATACCCAGCTGGTGGCGGTGGACCGGATCGGCCAGTACCGCCTGCTCGGCGAGACCCTGGACGACGCCGCCGGCGAGGCCTTCGACAAGACCGCCAAGCTGATGGGCCTGCCGTACCCCGGTGGTCCGCAGCTGGCTGCCCTGGCCGAGCGCGGCACCCCGGGCCGGTTCAAGTTCACCCGCCCGATGACCGACCGCCCCGGGCTGGATTTCAGCTTCTCCGGGTTGAAGACCCAGGTGCTGCTGGCTTGGCGCGACAGCGACCAGAGCGAGCAGACCCGCGCCGATATCGCGCGCGGTTTTGAAGATGCAGTGGTCGACACCCTGGCGATCAAGTGCGAACGCGCGCTGGATGCGGCGGGCACCGATGTGATCGTGGTGGCCGGTGGCGTAGGGGCCAACAAGCGCCTGCGCGCCAAGCTGCAGCAGATGGCCGCCCGCCGCGGTGGCCGCGCCTGTTTCCCGCGCCCGGCGCTGTGCACCGACAACGGCGCGATGATCGCCTTCGCCGGCGCCCTGCGCCTGGAAGCGGGCCAGCACACCCCGCCGCAGGTGCAGGTGACGCCGCGCTGGGACATGGCGACGCTGCCGGCGGTGTGAGGCGCGCCCCACCGCCCGATTCCCGGCACATTCCGGACAGCCCCGTTACCATGGTCGCCATCTTCCACGTGGCATGGCTATGGACAAGGTATTCATCGAAGGGCTCGAGATCGATGCCCTGATCGGGATCTACGACTGGGAACGGCGGATCCGCCAGACCCTGCGTTTCGATCTGGAAATGGGCTTCGACAACCGCCGTCCGGCGGCCAGCGACGACATCGCCGATACCCTCAATTACAAAGCCGTCAGCAAGCGCATCGAGCAGTTCGTGCGTGACTCGGACTACGGCCTGGTCGAAACCCTGGCCGAGCGCATCGCCGAGATCGTGCTGCGTGAATTCAACGTGCAATGGCTGCGCCTGAAGCTCAGCAAGCCCGGTGCGGTGCGCGGCGCGCGCGCGGTCGGCGTGATCATCGAGCGCAGCGCGCAGGACCTGGCAACGCCCTGATACCCCCGAGCAGGAGATCGATACACGATGATGGATGCGGTAGTGGCAACCCGATGGCTGGACAGTGTCCAGCGGACCCTGGAACCCTGGCCCTGGGCCTACACCCTGCTGGTGCTGGCAGCGTTGGCCCTGGCGGCCTGGCTGGCCAACTTCGTCACCAAGAAGATCCTGCTGCGCGGCCTGCGCAAGCTGGTCAACCGCCTGCCCGGCCATAGCGCCGGCAATGAAGGCGGCAACAACCTGCGGGTGATCTCGCGGCTGTCCAACGTGGTGCCGAGCATGGTCATCGCCGCCGGCATCCGGATCGTGCCGGACCTGCCGCCGGAGCTGGTGGAGTTCGTGATCGGAGCGTGCCGGGCGTGGGCGGTGCTGACCGTGGCGCTGGCGGTCTCGCATGCGCTGGATGCCGCCAACGATCTGTACGAGCGCCGCCCGGATGCGCGCAACAAGCCGATCAAGGGCTACCTGCAGGTCGTGAAGATCATCGTCTTCGTGATCGCCGGCCTGTCGATCGTGGCGACCCTGCTGGGCGTCAAGCTTGGCCCGCTGGTCACTGGCCTGGGTGCGGCCACCGCAGTGCTGATGCTGATCTTCCAGGACACCATCCTCTCGCTGGTGGCCAGCGTGCAGATCAGCGGCGATGGCCGGGTGCGGCTGGGCGACTGGATCGAGATGCCCAGCCAGAACGCCGATGGCGATGTGATCGATATCGCGCTGCACACCATCACCGTGCAGAACTTCGACAAGACCATCACCACCATCCCGACCAAGAAGCTGGTGACCGAGTCGTTCAAGAACTGGCGTGGCATGCAGGAGGCCGGCGGACGCCGGATCAAGCGGTCGCTGTATCTGGATCAGCACAGTGTCGGCTTCGTCGATGCGCCGATGCTGGCCGAGCTGGAGCAGTTCGCGGTACTGGGCGATTACCTGCGCGGCAAGCAGGCCGAGCTGCAGCAGTACAACGCCGACCTCCAGGCCAAAGGCGTGGCGGCCGTCAATGCGCGCCGGGTGACCAATCTGGGCACCTTCCGCGCCTATGTGGAGCGCTACCTGCAGCATCATCCGGGCATCCATACGGAGATGACCCTGCTGGTACGGCAGCTGCAGCCCACCACCCAGGGCCTGCCGCTGGAGATCTACTGCTTCACCCGCAGCACGGCGTGGGGCGAGTACGAGGGCGTGCAGTCGGACGTGTTCGATCACCTGCTGGCGATCCTCCCGGCCTTCGGGCTGCGGGTTTTCCAGGAATCCAGCGACGCCATGTTGATGGCGGGGCAGCAGCGCCTGGCCGCTGCGGAGTAAGCTCCTGTGCCTCCGTCGCCGCAGTGCGGTGGCGGGGGTCTTTCCTCCGGGGAAGAAAAATGAACGCAAAAGTCATTCACAACGGCCTCGGGAACGCTAGAATCCCGGGCTTGTAAACGTTTTCATAAGGACAGCCGGTGGCCGCCGATCGTATCGAAACCCTCATTGCCCAGATGACCGTCGAAGAAAAAGTCGGCCAGCTGGGTGTGTTCGCCGACATGGTCCGCCCGTTCGCGCCGGATGTGAATCCGGAAGCCAACGTCAGCAACGCCGACCAGGTGCTGCAGCAGGTGCGCGAGGGCAAGGTGGGCTCGCTGTTCAATGGGGTGGGCGTGGAAGCCGGCCGCCGCATCCAGCAGGTCGCGCTGGAAGAAAGCCGCCTGAAGATTCCGGTGATCCTGGCCGCGGACGTGATCCATGGCATGCGCACCGTATTCCCGATCCCGTTGGGCGAGGCCGCCAGCTTCGAGCCGGGCCTGGCCGAGCGCACCGCCCGCGCCACCGCGGTGGAAGCCACCGCTGCCGGCCTGCACTGGACCTACGCGCCGGCCGTGGATATCGCCCGCGACCAGCGCTGGGGCCGGGGTGCCGAGGGCGCCGGTGAAGACGTGGTGCTGGGCTGTGCGTTCGCCGCCGCCCGCGTGCGCGGTTTCCAGGGCCCGGACCTGCGCGCCGCCGATGCACTGCTGGCCACCCCGAAGCATTTCGCCGCCTACGGCGCGGTGATGGCCGGCATGGAATACAACATGGTCGACATCTCGCCGCAGACCCTGCGCGACGTCCACCTGCCGCCGTTCAAGGCCGCCTTCGAAGCCGGTGCCCTGACCGTGATGTCCTCCTTCAATGACATCAACGGCGTGCCGGCCAGCGCCAACGCCGAGCTGCTGACCGACATCCTGCGCGGGGAATGGAAGTTCCCGGGCGTGGTGATTTCCGATTACACCGCCGACATGGAGCTGGTCGCGCACGGCTATGCCGCCGATGACCGCGACGCCACCGCCAAGGCCTTCACCGCCGGCCTGGACCTGAGCATGCAGAGCGGCTTCTATGCCGAACACCTGCCGGGCCTGATCGAGAGCGGCGAAGTCCCGATGGCCACGCTGGACAAGTCGGTGCGCCGCATCCTGCGCCTGAAGGAGGCCATCGGCCTGTTCGATGACCCATACCGTTCGCTGGATCTGGCGCGCGAAGCGGACACCTCGCACATCGCCGCGCATGACGAACTCTCGCGCGATGCCGCGCGGCGCTCGATCGTGCTGCTCAAGAATGCCGAGTCGGTGCTGCCGCTGAAGAAGGCCGGCCAGAAGATCGCACTGATCGGGCCGTTCGTGCAGGATCGCGAGAACATCGAAGGTTGCTGGACGCTGTTCGGCGACAAGTCGCGTTACGTCACCCTGGAAGCCGGCGTACGTGCGGCCATCAGCGACGAATCGTTGCTGGAGATCGTGCCGGGCTGTGACCTGGAAGCGGCCGTGCAGGACGGTATCGAACAGGCCGTGGCGGCCGCGCTGCGCGCCGACGTGGTGGTGCTGGCCCTGGGCGAACCGCAGCGTTACAGCGGTGAAGCGCAGTCGCGCGTCGAGATCACGTTGCCGCCGGCACAGCAGGCGCTGGCCGAAGCGGTGGCGATGACCGGCAAGCCGCTGGTCGTGCTGCTGCGCAATGGCCGCGCGCTGGCGCTGCAGGGCGCGGTGCGCGATGCGCATGCCGTGGCGATCACCTGGTACCTGGGCACCCAGACCGGGCACGCCGTGGCCGATGTGCTGTTCGGCGACTACAACCCGTCCGGTCGCCTGCCGGTGAGCTTCCCGCAGGTGTCGGGCCAGCAGCCGTATTTCTACAACCACCCGCGTACCGGTCGCCCGGAACTGCCGACCATGTCCGAGTTCAAGGCGCGCTGGCGCGAGATCCCGAACGAGCCGGCGTACGCGTTCGGCCACGGCATGGGCTACACCACCTTCGCCTATGGCGTGCCGCAGCTGAGCAGCGCTCAGCTGGGCTGGGACGACACCCTGACCATCACCACCACGCTGACCAATACCGGTGCGGTGGCAGGCGAGGAAGTGGTGCAGCTGTACATCCACGATCGCGTGGCCAGCCGCGTGCGGCCGGTGCGTGAGCTGAAGGGCTTCGACAAGATCGCGCTGCAGCCGGGCCAGAGCACCGAGGTGACCTTCACCCTGGACCGCCATGCACTGGGCTTCACCGGTCGCGACGGCGTGTTCCGCGCCGAGCCGGGCCAGTTCGAGCTGTGGGTGTGCGCCTCGTCGGTCAGCGGCGAGCCGGTGATCTTCGAGCTGCTGGCCGCCTGAGTCGGCATCGCGTCACCCGGTCGTGCCGGCCGTTGGTCGGCACGACCGTGATCCATCATCGGCGGCTGACGTCTCGGCCGTTACGCTGGCTCCCTCGTGAAACCGATGGAGCCACCCATGCGCCTGTCCCGTACCCCCTTGCTGTTGGCCCTGGCCAGCCCGTTGTGGCTGGCCGCCTGTAGTCCGTCGGCACCGCCGCCGGCCGATACCGCCGCCGCCGATCCCGCCCAGGGCCCGGCCACGGCTATTCCGGAGGGTCGCCCGACATCGGGTGAGACCGTGCCGTCGTCCGGTCTGTCGCCCGATGCGGTCACGGCCGGCAGCCCTGCGCCGGATGCCGCTGCACCCGCACCGGCACCTGCGTCCGCTGGCACCCCGGCACCCACCACCGACCCCGCCACGCCGGCTGCGCCCGCCAACGGCGATGTCCGCCAACGCATCGATCAGGTGCTCGGCGATGCGGCCCAGTACGAAGCTGTGTTCAACGCCTTCCAGAAGGCGGTCAACGGCGGCGATCGCGCGGCCGTGGTCGAGGAAGTGCGTTTCCCGTTGAACATCGCCAATGGCGCCAAGATCACCGGCCCCGGCGAGTTCCAGCGCAACTACGAGCGCATCCTGACCCCGGCCGTGCGCAAGGCCATCGCCGCGCAGAAGTTCGACGACGTCATGGTCAACCAGCAGGGCGTGATGATCGGCGACGGCCAGGTCTGGCTCAACGGTACCTGCCTGGATCAGGCGTGCAGCCGCACCGAGGTCAAGGTGGTGACCATCCAGTAAGTAGTGGTGTTGTCAGGCTGCCGGCGATGCGCCGGCAGCCTGCACGGCTCAGGCCTTCGGCGTGAGCTTGAGCAGCTTGCCGTTGCTGCCGTCTTCCAGCAGCCAGATCGCGCCATCCGGGCCCTGCTCGATCTCGCGGATGCGCTCGCCCATGTCGAAGCGCTCGGCCTCGTGGGCGTTGTCGCCATCGAAGGCCACACGCACCAGCGCCTTGGACGACAGGCCACCGATGAAGCCGCTGCCCTTCCACGCCGGGAACTGCGTGCCGCTGTAGATGACGAAACCGGCCGGCGAGATCACCGGGGTCCAGGTCACCTTGGGCGCGGCAAATTCCGGGCGGGTGGAATGGTCGGGAATCTCGCGGCCGTCGTAATGGTTGCCGTTGGAGACGATCGGGTAGCCGTAGTTGGCGCCGCGCTCGATCAGGTTCAGCTCGTCACCGCCGGCCGGACCCATTTCATGCACCCACAGCTTGCCGCGCGCATCGAAGGCGATGCCCAGTGCATTGCGGTGGCCGAGCGACCACACCTGCGCGGCCACGCCACCCTGCGAGGCGAACGGATTGTCGGTGGGCACGCTGCCGTCGTCATTGAGGCGGATGAGCTTGCCGAGGTTACCGCCCATGTCCTGGGCCGGATCGAACTTCTGGCGCTCGCTGGAGGTGATCCACAGCTTGCCGTCCGGCCCGAAGGCGAGGCGGTGGCCGTAGTGACCCTTGCCGCTGACCTTCGGGGTCTGGCGCCAGATCACCTTGAGGTCTTCCAGCGTGCCGCTGCCATCGGCGGCCAGTGCCAGGCGCGCACGCGCGACCGCAGCGCCACGGGTATCGCCGTCGCCTTCCTCGGCGTAGCTGAGATAGATCAGCTGGTTCCTGGCGAAGTCAGGGTGCGGCAGCACATCGCCGAACCCTCCTTGGCCACCGTAGGCAACCTCGGGAACGCCAGTGATGGTGGCGGTCTTGCGGGTCTGCACGTTGAAGTGCTTCAGCGCGCCCTTCTTTTCGGTGACCAGCAGACTGCCATCGGGCAGGAAGCTCATGGCCCACGGCTCGTTGAAGCGGGCGAATTCGGTGGCGGCGAACGGCCACTGTGCCTTTTCCACGACCGGCGCAGCGGCCTTGTCAGCGGCGACACAGGCAGTGGTGAACAGGGCAGGGGTGAGGCTGATGGCGAGGGTAAGCAACAACTTGCGGGTCATGGAAGTCTCCGTCGGGGAGGCGATGGCCAACCCCTGTTGTACACCATGCCCATCAACGCCGCGTGGACCAGAGGTCCTGCCCGATACAACAACGGCGACCCGAGGGCCGCCGCTGGAGGTGAACCGGACAGGGCGCGTCAGGTGCCGCGCGGTACGCCCTTGTCCAAGTGTGCCTGGCGCAGCGCAGTGGATTCATCCCACCCACGGCGCACCGCATTGCGGGCCTGCTCCCAGCTCAACTTGCTCTGGCCATGTTCCTGCGCCCAGCGGGCCTGCAGCTCGGCTTCCACTTCTTCGTACGCGCGGATCATGTCGTCAGCACGGGTGCGATGGCCGAGCTGGTAGGCCGGCTCGTAGTCATCGAAGAACTGGTTGTTGTCATAGTACGGTTCGCTCGGAAAGCGCTCACGCCAGTAATCCGATACGGCCTGGCGCGGGACTCCGTCTTCCGGCACCCGGCCGGGAATCTGATAGTCAGTGCTCATGTGTTGGCTCCGGTTGGGTGAGGCTTCACCGTACCCAAAGCCGGGTTAACGCCATGGACCGGCGAGGTGAATGACACATCAAGTGCCATTCACCTGCGCGTTGGCTCAGCCCTGATGATCGCGACGCGGGAATGTGTAGATGACCGCACCGACGGCGAATGCGATGCCGGCTGCGGCGATGTTCTGCCAGCTCGCACTCGCGAACAACGCCAGGCACAGCACCAGCGCGAGAATCGGAATCAATGGACCCCCCGGCAGCTTCAGCGCGCCGGGACGATCGCGAAAACGCCGTGCCAGCACCAGCACCGCCGCGGCCGTGCCGATGTAGGCGAACAGACGCGTGGTCATCGACAGCAGCGCCAGCTGCACGAACGAACCGGACAAGGCCAGCGCCAAGGCGATCAGGCCCTGCGCGATGATCGCCGCGGCCGGGGTGCGGAAGCGCGGGTGCACCTGCGCCAGGATCTTCGGCCCGTAGCCATCGCGCGCCAAGGCGAACAGGAAGCGCGGACCCATCATCATCGTGTTGCTGTTGGTGCCCAGGATGGAGATCGTCGCGCCCACGGTGAGGATCAGGGCGAGCGTGAGCCCGCCGAAGCTGGCGGCGGCATCGGCCAGCGGCGTCGGCGAACTGGCCAGCCCGGCCAACGTGCCCTGTGCGATGAACTGCACCGCGCCGTAGATCACGGTGACGGTGATGATCATGGTGATCAGCGCGAACGGAATATCGCGGCGCGGGTTCTTGTACTCGCCGGCGGCAGCCGGGATGTTCTCGAAGCCGGCGTAGGCATACAGCAGCAGGAGCGCTGCTTCGCCCATGCGCTGCAGATCGTGCGGGTCCGGGCGTACGCCGGAGAAGGCCAGGTCGGTATCCACGTAGAACACGCCGATGGCCACGAACAGCACCAACGGCAGCAGCTTGCCGATCACCAGGATCACACCGGTGCGCGCGGCCGAGCGCACGCCGGCCACGTTCACCGCGGTGAGGAAGCCCAACGAGACCACGATGATCGCGATGCGGCCGATGTCATGCCCTGCCCACGGCCAGAAGCGCGCGACTGCATCGGCGAGTGCATTGCTGAGCGCGGCCGCCGAGCTGATCCGGGTCAGCCAGATCATCCAGCCGATCTCGAACCCGGCGAACCGGCCGAACGCCTCGCGCGCATACAGATAGCTGCCGCCGGGCTCATCGAAGTAGCTGGCGGCCTGCGCGTAGCAGAGCACCAGCAGGGCGACCACGATGCCGGCGGCGACCACGCCCCACAGGCTGAAGGGACCGAGCAGGGCGACGGTGGCGGCTGGCAGCAGATAGATGCCACTGCCGATCACATCGTTGATCGAGAGGCCGACGATCTGCCAACGGCTGACCGCGCGTTCGAGTTGCGGATCGGGCGGCGCAGTGCTCAATGCACGCTCCCGGCCAGCACGGGCAGCTGCCACTCGGCCTGCAGGCGCTGGTATTCCGCGCGCGGCAGCAGCACGAAGCGCGGCCGCGCGCTGGCGTTCAACCACGCCAACAGCCTGGTCATGTGCGCAGGCTCCATCGCGGTGCAGCCGGCGGTCGCCTCACCGGGTGTGCGCCACAGGTGGGCGAAGATGCAGCTGCCACGGCCGGGCGTCGCTTTCGGGTTGTGCTCGATGACGAAGCCCTCGCGGTAGCGCACGTCGCCCTTGTTGTGCAGGTCCAGCCGCATCGGCTCGGTCGAGCCTTCCACCGCTTCAGCCCCGACCACCTCCGCATCGACGATGCGGTTGTAGTACGGCGAATCCGGCACGTCCATGCAGTAGCTGGTGTCGCGCATCGGCTGGTAGGGCAGGCCGCTGGTGAGGCCGGGCGCATAGCCGAAGGCCGGACCGATCGCGAAGATGCCGGCCGGGCTGCGGCCGTCGCCTTCCTGCTTCTGCGGCGTCCCAGGCTGGGCCGAGTGCAGTCCCTCGCCCCACGCGCTGCCGCTGCGGCCCACGGCCACCTCGAAGGCAGCGCCCTGCGGCTGCCAGCCCTTCGCGGTGCGCTCGAACGCCTGCAGCTTGCCTTGGGTGGCATCCCACCCGTCGGTGGTGACGACGACCAGCTGGGTGCTGCCCTCCAGCACGGCGGCGAAGACGGGCGCGGTGACAACCAGCAATACGGCGGCGGTGACGGAACGGAACAGCGGCATCATCGTGGCGGACTCCAGGATCAGCTGTCGATCAAATGTTCGATCCGTTCCAGGTTCACCCCGAGCTGGCGGTGGCGGTCCGGGTTGGCGTGGCACAGCAGGACGAAGACAACATCCAGCAGCGCCTGCAGAGAAGAACGGTACAGCAGTTGTGCCACGTGCGGTGCCGGGTCGTGGGCGCACAGCACCAGGCTGGCATCGGCATGCGCGCGCAGCGGGTTGGCGCTGTGGCGGGTGATGGACACCACCTTGCCGCCCATGTCCTGGAACTGGCGCGACAGCTGGAACAATTGCGGCAGCTTGCCGAACTCGGAGAACACCAGCATCGCATCGCCGGGCCGCGCGGCCGAGAGGTTGGCCATCATCAGGATCGGATCGGCGTGGTGCACGGTGAGCATGCCCAGCAGCGACAGGCGCATGGCGAATTCGCGGGCGTACAGGCCGTCATCGCCCAACCCGTAGACGAACACCTTGGGCGCGCCGTCGATCAGCTGCACGATGGCCTCGATGTCGGCCTGCGGATTGGCCAGCCAGGTTTCCTCCTCGGCGGCGGCCTTGCTCGCACGCAGGCGCTCGGCGACCTGGGCGAAGCTGTCGGCCGCCGCGGGCGGGGGCGGGCGGCTGTGCGGGTCGCTGCCGGCGCGGGCGACGGCCTCCCCGATGGAGTACTTGAGGTCGGGGTAGCCTTTGAAGCCCAGCTTCTGGCTGAACTTGACCACGCTGGACTGGCTGATGCCCAGCGCGCTGGCCAGCTGTTGGGAGGAGTAGTCGCGCAGAAGGTGGGCGTTGTCGAGAATGAAATCCGCGATGCGGCGTTCGATCGCCGACATGTGGTCACGCTCGGAGCGGATTTTCACCAAGGGCGGCATGGGCACGGGGTCAGGACCACCGCCGCGGCGTGATCATGTCCAGCCCACGCACCTCGGTGATGCCCAGCCCGGGCGCATCGCTGATGGTGATTTCCGATTCGTTGAAGTTGACCCCACCGGTCACCGGGTTGAACTGGCCCAGCGACGGACCGTCCAGATCCACCTTGGTGATGATGTCGCTCTTGGCGACGGCCAGGTGCACGGCGGCCGCCACGGAAATACTCGATTCGATCATGCAGCCGATCATGCACGGCACCCCGTAGATCGCGGCGATATCGGCGATGCGGATCGCATTGGAGAGGCCGCCGGTCTTCATCAGCTTGATGTTGATGATGTCGGCCGCGCGCTGCTGGATCAGGTCGAACACCTGGCCGGGATTGAACACGCTTTCATCGGCCATCACCGGGGTGTTGACCCGGTCGGTGACGTACTTCAGGCCGCTTATGTCGGCCGCCTTGACCGGCTGCTCCAGCAGTTCCAGCACCACGCCGGCCTCTTCCAGCGCCCGCATCGCGTGCACGGCCTGCTTGGCCGTCCAGCCCTGGTTGGCGTCCAGGCGCAGCAGGGCGCGGCCCTGTACCGCGGCATGGATCGCCTTGACCCGTTCGATATCCAGGCCGATGTCTTTGCCGACCTTGATCTTCAACGACTCGAATCCGCGTTCGATCGCCGAGAGCGAGTCGGCCACCATCTTGTCGATGTAGTCCACGCTGATGGTGATGTCGGTGGTGATCACCGGGTCGCCGCCGCCGAGCATGCGGTACAGCGGCGCGTTGTGCAGCTGCGCCCACAGATCGTAAACCGCGATCTCCACCGCCGCCTTGGCGCTGGTGTTGCGCTCCATGGAGCTCTGGATCAGGCCGCAGAGCCGGTTGAGGTTGGCCACGTCCTCGCCGATCAGGCGCGGTTTGATGAAGCCGTCGATGGCCTCGATGATCGAGCCGTGCGTGTCCCCGGTGATCACCGCCGTCGCTGGCGCCTCACCGTAACCGGTGTGGCCGCTGTCGGTACGGACCAGCACCACCACATCTTCGACGGTGTCCACGGTGCGCAGCGCGGTCTTGAACGGGGTCTTCAACGGCACGCGCAGCATGCCGAGTTCGATGTCGGTGATCTTCATTCAGGGGTTCTGTGGCCGAAGGCGCTGGATGTTGGTGATGCGGTCGATGTAGCTCACGGTATCGCTGGCCATCATCGGCTCCAGCGGAGTGACCGACACGCCGTTGAGATGCGCCTGCACGCGCGTGCCGTCCGCGCCGAGCCAGCCGCCGCCGGCGGTGTCATGGATCAGCCAGGTGCGGCCGTCGATATGGCCGATGGCCATCATCACGTGGCCGGGGATGTAGACCAGGTCGCCCACCTGCAGTTGTTTTACAGCGGCATCGCGCGTGGCCTTGCCGTCCTTCGCGGTGAAGGCGATGCGGTCCAATGCCGGGCTGATCGCCTGCGCGCTGGTGTTGCGCGGCATCAGCACGCCGACGCTGCGGTAGATCTCCGAGACGAAGCCACTGCAGTCGCGGGTGTCGTAATCGTGGCCCCAGCCATAGCGCTCGCCGAGGAACTTGAAGGCCTGGGTGAGCAGCGTCCGCGGGGTCAGCGGCAGGTAGTCATCGGCGGTGTCCTGCGAGCGCGGCAGCAGCGCGGGCACCAGCGCCAGCCGTCCATCGGCCTCGCGCACCGGCAGCTGCACCACATGCGCGGCGTGGGCCTGCTGGCCGTTGACGGTCTTCTCCAGCGGCCAGTCGGCGATCACCGGCAGGCGCACGCCCATGTCCAGCTGCAGCCGCGACACGCGCGGTTCCTCAGGCGTGTACGCCGTGAACGCCGTGGCGCCAGTGACCACGCGGTAGGGACCGCGCTGGCCGTAGCCGAGCACGGTGTCGGCATCGCCGATGCCCACGAAGCGCTTCTCGATCCATGCCGAATAGCGCTCGCTGGTGATGAACAGCCAGCGCCCGTCAGCGCTTTCATGCAGCACCGCCACCGCATCGCCGGGGAACAGCGCCGACTCCTGGAAGCGGTCGATGTCGGTGTCGCCCTGGCTGCTGAACACCCGCAACGCGGTCGGGAACGCCCGCAGCGCGGCGCGATGGGTGACCAGGCCGTACTGCAGGGGGCGCTGCGCCGGTATCGCGGCGAGGGCCAGGTTGGCGATGGTCTCGCTGCGCTGCTGGTCGCTGATGGTCTTGCCATCCTGACCGTACAACGTGCGCTCCGGCCACCTGGAGAGCGATTGGATGCTGCCCAGCACCTGCTCGCGCGGCAGTTGCGCCGGCAATGCGCGCAGATTGTGGATAGAGGCATCCTCGGCCCGCATGCGGGCGTTCTGCGCGGCGATCCCGGCGCGATCGAGAATCACGCGGTCCGGGTCGGGCAGGCGATCGGCCCAGAAACCGGGAGCGAGATACGCCTCGCGCAGGGCGATGACCCCGCCGAAGTCGGGACCGGGCGCGGCACGGGGGGCCTCGGCCCACGCGGGCGCCAGCGTGGCCGCAAGGACCGCCGCCAGCACGGCGCGCGACAGCCAGCGGGACCGCACGGGGCGGTGGGGGGAAGCCTGGATCATCACGCGGTCACCCTCCTCAGGAAGCATCAGGAATATTTATTCCTTTTTTCGGCGAAAGCAAGAATAAATTATTGACCGGCTATCAGGCCCGTGTTACACAGCGATTACCCCACCCGCACCTTGGGAAGTGTCGCCGTGGATCCTGTGATGCGCAAACCGCGATTGCCTCTGCCTGCTGTCTGGTGCCTGTGCGCTGGTCTGCTGGCGACGCCGTGGGGGCTGGCCGCCGCGCCGGCCGCGCTGCCGACGGTGATTGCCGGCATCGACCGCGGTGCGTTCGCGCAGGCCGAGGCCGACATCGCCACGGCGTTGCAGGATCCGAGCCTGTCGGCAGCGGATCGTCAGGCCTACGCCTTCGAGCGCGAACGCATGCGTCGCATGCGACTGGATTTCACCCTGGATGCGGCGGCCGCCAAGGCGCAGCTGCGCAAGCAGATTCCCGACCTTCGCGATGACGAATTCGCGCGCTGGGATTCTGCCGGCCTGATCGAACACCTGGATATCGATGGTCATCGCCGCTATTTCAAACGCGCGCCGTCCAACCTGTTCCGGATCAGTGCCGAGGCACGCGCGCGGCGCGCACCCGACGCCCCGGTGCCCAAGGACGGCCCGTACGAGCATCTGCACCCGCACCACGAAGAGATCGTCGCCGCCGCCCGCGCCGCGGGCGCGACCAGCGTGGTGCCGCGCCGCGTCGAGGTAACCCAGTCGCTGGTGGTCAAGGCGGATGCCGTGCCCGCCGGGGAAACGATCCGCGCGTGGATTCCGTACCCGCGCGCGCTCCCGGGCCAGCAGGACGACATCACCTGGATCGCGAGTACCCCGACCGGCGCGCAGGTGGCCCCCGACGCCACGCTGCAGCGCACTGCCTACCTGGAGCGCACCGCGGTGGCCGGCACGCCCACCGAGTTCCAGATCCGCTACGCGGTCACCGTGTACGCGCGGCACATCGCGATCGATCCGGCTGCGGTCCGGCCGACGCCGGACGATCCGGCACTGCAGCCTTACCTCGCCGAGCAGGCCCCGCACGTGGTGTTTACCCCGGCGCTGCGTGCGTTCTCGCAGCAGGTGGTCGGCACCGAGACCGATCCGTATCGCATCGTGCAGAAGCTGTTCGATGCCGTGGATCGGATCCCGTGGGCCGGTGCACGCGAGTACGCAACGATCTCCAACATCAGCGATTACGCCCTGCATGCCGGCCATGCCGATTGCGGGCAGCAGACCCTGCTGTTGATCGCGCTGCTGCGCCTGAACGGCATTCCCGCGCGCTGGCAGTCGGGCATGGTCTATTCGGACGATGCGGTCGGCTACAACAACCTGCACGACTGGGGCGCGGTGTACCTGGCGCCGTACGGCTGGGTGCCGATGGATGTCACCACCGGGCGCCTGGACAGTGCGCAGCCGGCGCTGCGTGATTTCTATCTGGGCGGGCTGGATGCCTATCGCATCGCCTTCAACGATGACTACGGCCAGCCGCTGGTGCCGGCCAAGCAGCACTTCCGTTCGGACACGGTGGATTCCCAACGGGGTGAGGCCGAGTGGTCCGGTGGCAACCTGTACTTCGATCAATGGAACTACGACTTCCAGTCGCACGTGGTGCCACTGGAGGCCAAGCGGTAAACGGCGGTATCCACGATTCCACATCTGCAGGAGAGAGCAGGGAATGAACGTAAATCGATTGAAGCGGGCGGCGCTGTGCGTTGCGCTCGGGGCGTGTCTGGGCAGCCTGGTACCGATGACGGCCTCGGCACAGAATGTCAGCGGTGCTGTCGCCGGGCGTGCCACGGCAGGTGACCAGGTGACGGTGGTCAGCAATGCCACCGGGCTGACCCGTACGGTCACCGCCAGTGCCGATGGCAGCTACCGTCTGGGCCAGTTGCCGGTCGGCGACTACCAGCTGCAGCTGAGCCGTGATGGCCAGAAGCTGGGCGAGCCGTTCGCGGTGAGCGTGGCGGTCGGCGGTACCACCACGGTCAACCTGGCCAGCAGCGGCGATGTCGTCAACCTCGATGCACTGCAGGTGATCGGTGCCCGCGTGGTCAACCGCGTGGATGTGTATTCCACCGAAACCTCGTTCAACGTCAACCGTCAGGAGCTGTCACGCCTGCCGGTGGCGCAGGACCTGTCGGCGGTGGCGCTGCTGGCGCCCGGCGTCGTGGGCGGCAACTCCTCCTTCGGCGGCCTGTCCTTCGCCGGTTCTTCGGTGGCGGAGAACGCGGTCTTCATCAATGGCCTGAACGTCACCGACATGTACACCCGCCGGGGCTTCTCCAGCGCGCCGTTCGGGTTCTTCAACGAATTCCAGGTCAAGACCGGTGGCTACTCGGTGGAGTTCGGCCGTTCCACCGGCGGCGTGATCAACGCGGTGACGCGCTCGGGCACCAATGAGTTCCAGGGCGGCGTGGAAGTCACTGCCGAACCCAGCGCGCTGCGCTCCAGCCCGCGTGACCATTTCCATCGCGATGGCACGCCGCATTCGTATGCCAGCCGGGACAACAACTCGTTCCTGAAGACCAACGTCTGGGGTTCCGGCCCGATCATCAAGGACAAGCTGTTCCTGTTCGCGATGTATGAGGACCGCGACGACACCGGCCACAACACCTCGTCCGATGCGTTGAGCTGGTTCAAGAACAAGAGCGACAACGGCTTCTGGGGCGCCAAGCTGGACTGGAACATCAACGACAACCACAGCCTGGCACTGCTGGCGTTCTCCGACGAAGGCGAGATCACCAACGGCGCGTACAACTACGATTGGGATGACGATCAGATCGGTGCCTGGGGCGGCGATTCGGTCACCGAAACCGGTGGCAAGAACTGGTCGGCGACCTACACCGGCCACTTCGGCGAGAACTTCACCGCGCGCGCGATGGTGGGCGAGAACAACCAGCGGGCCTTCACCAACTCCTCGCTGGATGAAGCGTGCAGCCCGGTGTTCACCGACGCCAGCTACGCGCCACGCCTGGGCCAGCTCAACGGCCTGCGCGCCGGCTGTCATCCCACCGGCACCGCGGTCGCCGAACGCGACGACACCCGTGAGGTCGCGCGGCTGGACTTCGAATGGCAGCTGGGCACGCACCTGCTGCGCTTCGGCGTGGACCGTGAGCTGATGACCACCAAGCAGTCCACCCGCTACCCGGGGCCGACCCAGCTCAGCTACACCGCCTACGTCGCCCGCCCCGGCGATGAAGTGTGGGACGGCGCCAATGCCTATGTGCCGGTGGGCGTGACCGAGATGCTGCGTGCGCGCAACCGCGTCTCCGGCGGCACCTTCGAGACCGAAGCCAACGCGTTCTACCTGGAAGACATCTGGAACATCACCCCGAACCTGATGTTGAACCTTGGCGTGCGCTGGGACCGCTTCGAGAACCGCACCGCTGATGGCGACGCCTTCATCGAGATGGACGACCTGATCGCGCCGCGCTTCGGTTTCTCGTGGGACATGAAGGGCGACGGCAGCACCAAGCTGTTCGGCAACGCCGGCCGCTACTACCTGCCGGTGACCAACAACATCAACGTCAACTTCGCTGGCGGCCTCACCGACGAGTATTCCTACTACGTACTCAACGGCTGGCAGCAGCAGGCCAACCCGGTCACCGGCGCGCCGTACATGGCCCCGGTCATCGGCCAGCAGATCGGCCCGGTCGATACCCGCATGAACACCGGCGCGGCCGATCTGCGCCAGAGCGTGGACAAGGACCTGAAGGCGGTCTACCAGGATGAGTACATCCTCGGCTTCCAGACCATGATCAACCAGGCCTGGTCGTGGGGCGTCAATGCCACCTACCGCAAGATGGACCGCGCGCTGGATGACATGCGCATCAACCACACCCCGTGTGGCCCGACCGGCACCACCCTGTGGCCGATCGCCAACCCGGGCGAGAGCCTGACGATCTGGGGCGATTCCAGCATCGGCTGCGCCACCGAGGGCTGGATCACCATCGATACCTCCAAGGATGGCTACCGCAAGGGCGGCAGCCTGGAGGTGGTCGGCTACTCCAAGCCCAAGCGCACCTACAAGGCCCTGGAGTTCCAGATCGACCGCGCGTGGGATGAGAAATGGCTGTTCAACGCGTCCTACCTGTGGTCGCGCAGCGATGGCAACTTCGAAGGCCCGGTCAACTCGGATACCAACTACGGCGACACCGGCATGGTCCAGCACTGGGATCATCCGTCCAACAACCAGCGCTATGGCCCGCTGTTCAACGACTTCCACCATCAGTTCAAGTTCCGCGCCGCCTACGCGCTGAACGAGCAGTGGTCGTTCGGCACCACGCTGCAGGTGCTGTCCGGTGGCCCGATCACGGCCTTCGGCGTGATGTGGCCCAACGATACGGTCGCCGGTGGCAGCACCTCCAGCGAAGGCAGCGGCGGTGGCACCGGCTGGCTGTGCGTGGCCAACTGCTCGGGTCCGTACAACCAGCGCCAGTTCGAGTACAGCCCGCGCGGTGCGTTCGGTCGTCTGCCATGGACGTGGACCATGGGCGCCAATGTCACCTGGCGTCTGCCGGTGGAGGGCATCGACCTGAGCGCACGCCTGTCGGTCTACAACCTGTTCAACAACCAGACCGTCATCAACGTGCACCAGCGCTATGAGGCCCAGCCGGGCCAGGTGCGTGAGAACACCTTCAACACCGGCACCCGCTGGCAGGCGCCGCGCTACACGCAGCTGATGGTGACCTGGAACTTCTGATCCGGTCCGTACGTGGCAGGTGCCGACAGTGGGTCGGCACCTGCCTTCACCGCCGTGTCGCGTGCACGCGCGCAAGCGACCGCGGAACGGCACCTGTCTCCATCGCCATCCGGTAGGTACCGACCGCTGGTCGGTACGTGCCTTCCACGGGCGGCTTCGGTTGCACGCCCTCCGGTCATGACGAGGGAATCCATGCTGTCACGCACCACACCGCGCATCCCATCCCGCCTTCTCACGCTTGGCCTGTCCTGCACCCTGGCCATCGCGCCCAGCGCACGGGCAGCCGATCCGGCCGACACCTTCAATCGGCTGCTCGATCAGGCTGTCACCCATGAACACCTGCCGGGCATCGCCATGGCCGTCGTCGAAGACGGCAAGACCGTCTTCATCGGCACCCGCGGTGAGCGCCGTGCGGGGCAGGGCGAGCCGGTTGATCCGGACACCCTCTTCAAGATCGCCTCCAACAGCAAGGCGATGACCGCCGTGCTGCTCGCCCGGTTGGTCGAGCGCGGTCTCCTGCGTTGGGATGATCCGGTCATCAAGTACCTGCCGCAGTTCCGCATGCATGACCCGTGGGTGACGCAGCAGATGCAGGTGCGTGATCTGCTGATCCACAACAGCGGGCTGGGCCTGGGTGCGGGCGATCTGATGCTGTGGCCCGAGCCGAACCGCTTCACGCGTGAGGACATCATCGCCGGGCTGGCCCATCTCAAGCCGGTCACCAGCTTCCGTAGTGGCTATGCCTACGACAACCTGATGTATGTGGTCGCGGGTGAAGTCGCCGCGGCAGCCGGTGGCAAGCCCTACGATCAATTGCTGCGCGAGGAGGTCTTCGTGCCGCTGGGGATGGATCGCTGCCAGGTCGGCGCGTGGTCGGTCACGGCCGTCGGCAATGTCGCCCAGCCGCACACGCGCAAAGACGGTCGTAACGTGGTGCGCGGTGCCGAGGGTGACATCAGTGCCGACTTGACCTCGATGGCGGCCGGCGGCATCCGCTGCAGCCTGCGCGACATGACCCGCTGGATGCAGGTGCTGCTCGATCCGGCGCTGGTACCCGGTTGGCTGGGCACGGTGCAGCGCCACGCGCTGTGGACCGCACACATGCCGATGCCGCTGGGCGAGCGGCAGCGCCGCTGGGACAACGCACACGTCTCTGCCTACGGCTACGGCTGGCGCCTGTCGGACATGGACGGGCAGTGGAAGGTGGCCCACACCGGCACGCTGTCGGGCATGTATTCCTCGCTCGGCCTGCTGCCGGACCGCAAGGTCGGCGTGGTGATCCTGATCAACGGCGACGCCGAAGACGCCCGCACCGCGCTGATGCAGGCGGCGTTGAAGCACTACACCGCACCGGGGGACGGCACCGATGTGGAGCACTACCTGACGCTGCTGGAGCAGGAGCGTGCCGGCCGCCGCGAGGCCGGGCAGGTGCGCCCGGATACCCGTGCGCGCCGTCCGGTCCCGCTGCGCACCATGGCCGCCGCGCAGGGCCGCTACCGCGACCCATGGCTGGGCGAGGCACTGCTCTGCCCGCAGCAGGGTGCGTTGCGCTTCAGCGTGGCCAAGTCGCCGATGCTGCGTGGCCAGGTCATGCAGCTCGGGGAGCGCTGGCTGGTGCAGTGGGATACCCTCGGGGCCGATGCCGAGCCCTGGTTGCAGCTGCAGCCTGGTGCGCCGCCCACGTTGACCTTGGCCGCGATCGATCCGGAGATCGACTTCAGTTATGACTACCAGGACCTGTACTTCACCCGCGTCGGCGATTGCCCGTAGCACGCTGCTGCTGGCGCTGCTGACAGGCAGTGCCCACGCGGCAGCGCCGGCGGTCACCGTCTCGCCGGCCCGTGACGTGGCCGAGGCCGGGCTGGTCGACATCCGTACGCTGGCACCGGCGATCGAGCAGGACATCCGCTACGCCGGCGTGGACAACTTCACCGGCCGGCGCGTGCCCGGCTATGACACGCCCAAGTGCTATCTGCTCGCCCCGGCCGCCACCGCGCTGGCGCAGGTGGAGGCCGACCTGCGTACCGAAGGCTTCGCATTACGTCTCTTCGATTGCTATCGCCCGGCCCACGCGGTGAAGGCCTTCGTGGCTTGGGCGCACGACCCGCAGGAGCAGTCGCGCAAGGCCCTGCAGTATCCGGACATCGACAAGCCGGCCCTGCTGGGCGGCTACATCGCCGAGACCTCCGGCCACAGCCGCGCCGCCACCGTGGACCTGACCCTGCTCGATTGCCGCACGGGTCCCTGCGCCCCCATGGACATGGGCACCGACTTCGATTTCTTCGGCCCGCGCGCACATACCGATGCGCCGGAGATCAGCGCGGCCCAGCGCCACCACCGCCAGCAGCTGCGCCAGGCGATGGCCCGGCGCGGCTTCGCCAACTACCCGATGGAGTGGTGGCATTTCACCCTGCAGCCCGAGCCGGCGCCGACCACCGCCTACGACGTGCCGGTCCGTTGAGGCGCACCGCTACACTGTGCGCTGACCGCCTGATCGGACCACGATGAACCTGCCGCTGCATTTTGGATTGCTGGGAACGCTGGAAGCGGGCCTGATCGCACTGCTGGTCGGGCTGCTCGTGTATGCGCTGTGGCATCGGCTGTGCCGCTGGGCAGGATGGACCGACGGCCACGCGATCGGCTGGGCCTGCGTGATAGCGGTCGTGGCCTCGGCGGGCATCGATGCGTGGAACTTGTTCTACATGGGCATGATGCGGCTGGAGTCGCCGCTGTATGCGCGCTTGTTCCTGGCCAGCATCCACGATCCGAATGAGCTGGGCTCGCGCGTCGTGCTCGAAGTGGCCGGCGCGATTGGCGGTGTCGCACTGGGGTGGCTTGTGTTCAGTTCCCGCTCAGCCGGCAAAAACAGCAACGCCGCGTGAGATTGCGTTCGCATCCGGTTAAATCCGCTGCCATTGAATGCCTGTGTTACCAACTGCTCACCTGCGGCTAACCACTGCGGTAATGCACGCGTTCGGGGAGGTGGTTAAGACCGCGTGCGCAGTGCGATCAAGGGGCAATATCGATTCACAAACGGGGTGGCAGTGTGGGGCCGTGCGGAAACAACAGGCCGCGCAACACATAACCAAGGAGACCACCCCAATGACTACTCGCATCCGCAAGCCCCTGATCGCCCTGATCGTCGCCGCAGGCAGTGTGCTGGCCATTCCGGCGATGGCCCAGTCGGCACAGCACAGTGCCGCGCAGGCGCAGAATCAGGCTGCCCAGGCCCAGCAGGCGGCGGCGCAGGCCGGTGACGCAGCAGATACCGCTGCCAATGCCGCAGCCCAGGCTTCCGCGCAGGCCAACGGGGGCGGTGGCCAGACCTGGGCCAGCGTCGATACCGACGGCAACGGCACGATCAGCAAGGCCGAGGCACAGGTGAACGCGGGCCTTGCCCAGGTGTTCGACCAGGCCGACACCAACAAGGACGGCGAGCTCTCGCCGGATGAATACAAGGCGTACGTGGCCGCCCAGCAGGGCAAGGCCGCCGATAGCGGCGCCCAGCAGAGCAAGTAAGAACCGGGGACACCGGTAGTGCAGTGAGGGGGAAAGGGCGGCTTCGGCCGCCCTTTCTTTTTGTGCCGGCGGTTGGGCCGGCTTGGCCGCTGTTGGTATCCTTGGCCGATGATGACTTCCCTGCCCACGCCGCAAGGCGCTATCGGCCTGGTTGGTTTTGACGGTGATGACACGCTGTGGAAGAGCGAGGATTACTACCGCAAGGCCGAGCAGGACTACCTCGACATCCTGTCGCGTTATGTCGACGTGCACGACACCCAGACCGCGCGCCACCTGCTGGAAGTACAGCAGCGCAACCTCGGCGTGTTCGGCTACGGCGTGAAGGGGATGACGCTGTCGATGGTCGAAGCAGCCATCGAGATCACCAACCAGACCATCAGCGCCCGCGACCTGCAGCAGATGCTCGACATCGGGCATGACACCCTGCGCCACCCGGTCGAGCTGATCGACGGCGTGCGTGAGTCGGTCACCGAGATCGCCCGCGACTACCCGGTCGTGCTGATCACCAAGGGTGACCTGTTCCACCAGGAAGCCAAGATCAAGCTGGCCAACCTGCGTGACCTGTTCCCGCGCATCGAGATCGTCTCCGAGAAAGATCCGGAAACCTACGCCCGCGTGCTGGAGGAGTTCGATCTGCCGATCCAGCGCTTCGTGATGGTCGGCAATTCGCTGCGCTCGGATATCGAACCGGTGGTCACCCTCGGCGGTTGGGGCATCCACACCCCGTACGCGGTGACCTGGGCGCACGAGACCCAGCACGGCGTCGCCGACGACGAACCGCGCATGGTCGATGCGCCGACCGCCTTCGAGTGGCCGCAGGCGCTGCGCACCATCGAAGCGAAGGCGGCACAGGCCGGATGATGCGCGCCGGCCTGCTCGCGCTGCTGCTGATGCTGCCCTGGGCAGCCGCGGCCGAGCAGACCTCGGAGAAGTCCGCCGCCTACGTGGTGGACACTGGCGATGCCTGGGTGGACACCCAGCTGCAGGACATCAACCACTACGCCGAGCGCTACCCGGACAGCTTCCTGGACGAGGTCTCGCGCTACGCCGGGGTCTCGCGCGGCTATATCGCCGCGCTGATGCACACCCACGGCTGGCAGGCGGGCGACATCTACTTCGCCTGCTTCTGGGCCCACGTGATCGAACGTTCCTGCCGCGAGAGTGTGCAGACGTGGTCGCGCGCGGTGCCGGAGGAGGGCCAGGCCAAGCGCTGGGACGCCGTGGTCGCCGAGCTGCCGGTCACGCCGACCAACCTGCACTGGCGCGCCCTGCGCCATGCCATCGTCGCCAGCCACGATCACTGGGACCGCCCGGTGAAGCTCGACGCCACGCTGCAGCGCCAGCTCGGCAACCGCGAGCAGCGCCAGCGTGCGGCGAGCAGTCCCACGCCACCTGCGCGCTGAGCTGCCGCGCACCCACCCACCGGGTGCCAACGGGTGGTTACCCGGTTGTCCCTTTGCTGCTGTGCAGATCGCGGTAACCCCCCGCCCTCGGCGACAATGCAGCGCTTGCTGCACCTTCCCCGTGATCCGTTGCCGAGTACGTAATGAGCGCCGACCGTTTCGTTTCACCCGACGATATCCGCAGCCTGTTCGCCCAGGCGATGTCCACCATGTACCGCACCGAGGTGCCGCTGTACGGCACGCTGGTGGACCTGGTGGCCGAGATCAACGACGCCGTGCTGACCGCCCATCCGGCGCTGGCCGAGCAGCTGGACCGCACCGATGAACGCGCCCGGCTCGACCAGGAACGCCACGGCGCGATCCGGGTCGGTACTGCCGGGGAACTGGCGACGCTGGGCCGCCTGTTCGCGCTGATGGGCATGTACCCGGTCGGCTATTACGACCTCTCGGTGGCCGGCGTGCCGGTGCATTCCACCGCCTTCCGCCCGCGCACCGCGCAGGCGCTGGCGCGCAATCCGTTCCGGGTGTTCACCTCGCTGCTGCGGCTGGAGCTGATCGAGAACGCCGCGCTGCGCGAGCAGTCCGCCGCCATCCTCGCCCAGCGCCGGATTTTCACCGATACCGCGCTGGCCCTGATCGAGCAGGCCGAGCGCGACGGCGGGCTCGATGAAGCCGATGCGCGCCGCTTTGTCATCGAAGCGCTGGAGACCTTCCGCTGGCATGGCGACGCCACCGTCTCGCTGGCCACCTACCACGCGCTGCATGACGCGCACCGGCTGATCGCCGATGTGGTCAGCTTCCGCGGCCCGCACATCAATCACCTGACCCCGCGCACGCTGGACATCGATGCTGCGCAGGCGGGCATGCTCGCGCGTGGCATCGATGCCAAGGCCGTGATCGAAGGCCCGCCACCACGCCGCTGCCCGATCCTGCTGCGCCAGACCAGCTTCAAGGCGCTGGAAGAAACCGTGCATTTCCCCTCGGGGGATGCGGGCGATGCCGGCACGCATACCGCGCGTTTCGGCGAGATCGAACAGCGTGGCCTGGCGCTGACCCCCAAGGGCCGCGCGCTGTATGACCAGTTGCTGGCACAGGCGCGCGACAGCGGCGGTGCCGGCAGCACCGGGCAGGATTACCCGACGCGCCTGGCGGCGGCGTTCACTGCCTTCCCGGATGACCACGACACCCTGCGCCGCGAAGGCCTGGGTTACTACCGGTACGCCCTGACCGAGGCTGGCCGCGCCAACCCGGCCGCGGTCGGCGAGCTGCCGGCCGAAGCGCTGATCGCTGCCGGCCTGGCCAGCGCCGACCCGATCGTCTACGAGGATTTTCTGCCGGTCAGCGCCGCGGGCATCTTCCAGTCCAATCTGGGCGGCGACGAACAGCGCGCCTATGTCGCGCATGCCAACCGCGATGCCTTCGAGCAGGCGCTGGGCATGAAGGTGGAGGACGAGTTCGCGATCTACGCGCGGCTGCAGGCCGAGTCGCTGGCGAGCCTTCGCAACGCCTGACGGAGGGGGCCGGCCAGCGGCCGGCACAACCGGGAACCCACCGCCCCGTGCATCATCACGCACGACTGCAGCACGCCATGACCAATGGTCGTGGCCTACCGCTGGGGGATCACGCCTTCATCGTGCCGGTATCGAGCCAGCGCTGGTGCCACGACAGCGCTTCGGGCAGCAGATGCGGGGTGTGCTTGCCATAACTCTCGCGGCTGGCGCGGTCGAAATAGTCATTCAACTGATCGCGGAAATCCGGATGCGCACAGTTGTCGATCACCACCCGCGCTCGCTTGCGCGGGGTCAGCCCGCGCAGATCGGCCAGGCCCTGTTCGGTGACGATCACCGAGACATCGTGCTCGGTGTGATCCACATGGCTGACCATCGGCACGATCGCCGAGATGCTGCCGTTCTTCGCCGTCGAGGGGCTCAGGAACGCGGACAGGAACCCGTTGCGCGCGAAGTCGCCCGAGCCGCCGATGCCGTTCATGATCCGGCTGCCCATCACGTGGGTCGAGTTGACGTTGCCGTACAGGTCGGCCTCGATCATCCCGTTCATGCCGATGCAGCCCAGGCGGCGCACCAGCTCGGGATGGTTCGAGATCTCCTGCGTGCGCATGATGATGCGCTCGCGGTAGAAATCGATGTGCTCCTTGAAGGTTTCGTTCGCCTGCGGGCTCAGCGCGAAGCCGGTGCACGAGGCGTAGCTCAGCACGCCATCGCGCAGCAGGTCGAGCATGCCGTCCTGGATCACCTCGGTGAACGCGCTCAGATCGCGGAAGCCACTCTTGGCCAGCCCGGCCAGCACTGCGTTGGGGATGTTGCCCACGCCGCTCTGCAGCGGCAGCAGGTTGGCCGGCAGGCGGCCCTTGGCCACTTCGTGCTTGAGGAACTCGATCAGGTACTGCGCGATCTGCTCGCTGGTGGTATCGATCGGGCTGAATGGACTGTTGCGGTCCGGGCCGTTGGTGCGCACCACCGCCACGATCTTGTCCGGGTCGCAGCGCAGCGCGGTCTCGCCGATGCGGTCGTTGGCATGCACCAGCGGGATCGGCTTGCGGTGCGGCGGCAACGCGGTGCCGTAGTAGATGTCATGCATGCCGTCCACGCCGGCCGGCTGCCACTCGTTGACCTCGACGATCACCTTCTTGGCCAGGTCCAGCCAGGTCTTGTTGTTGCCGACCGAGGTGGAGGGCACCAGCGAGCCATCCTCGCGGATCGCCGAGACCTCGATCACCGCCGTGTCGATGTCCCCATAGAAGCCGAACCACACGTGCTGGGCGACATGGCTGAGGTGGATGTCGATGTAATCCAGCTTGCCCTCGTTGATGCGGTTGCGCGCATCCGGGTCGCTCTGGAACGGCATGCGCATGGCGATGCCATCGGCCTTGGCCAGCGCCCCATCCAGTTCCGGCGCGGTCGAAGCGCCAGTCATCAGGCTGATCTGGAACGGCAGGCCCTGGGCGTGCACCGCTTCGATGCGCTGCGCCAGCGCGACCGGCACCGCCTTGGGGTAGCCTGAACCGGTAAAGCCGCTCATGGCGACGGTTTCACCCGGCTGGATCAGGGCGGCGGCAGCTTCAGCGGAGACAACGCGGTCACGCAGACGCGCGTTTGCAATGCGATCGACAGACATGACGACAACGTTTTTGGGGGATCCCCATTATCGGCGATCCGTGCAGCGGCAGGGGTTCTACCTTGGTGGGATGGCGTTTTCACATCTACGCCTCCCTGTTCAGCTTTCCGGCCTACTTCTGTACCCGCAAGTATTGTTTTGCAGTGCAGCGTGCAAGTTCTTCGCCGACCCTAGAAGATCGACCTGCATCCCGACGTGGGGGAGGGAGCAGAGCCCGCTGGCAGTTCGCTGCAAGCGGGCTTTTTTATGCGCGCCGTTCGGGCAAAGGCACGCCCCGCCGCGCCGCCTGATGGCTCGCTACGCGTCCGTTGGTCCCCGCACATCACGGGCATGGCGCCTGGCTGGGGAACACCACGCCGCGATGCCACATAATCCCCCCATGCCGATTTCCGACCTCGCTGCGCCCGCGCGCGTCCCCGACGCCCTTGTTCCCCTGGTTGATCGCGCGTTGGCGCGCCTGGCCCTGTCGCTGACCGATGGCGGCCACTGGCCGCCGCCGGCCCCCGTACTCGACACCCTGCGTGCACTGGCCGTCACCAGCGATTTCGCCATCGACACGCTGTGCCGCCAGCCGGCGCTGTTGTCGCATCTCGCCCAGGACGGCTGCCCGCCGCTGCCCCTGCCCGAACTGGACCCGCTGCAGCCCAGCGAATGGCAGCAGCGCCTGCGCCGCTACCGCACCGCCGCCTCCACCCGCCTGATCTGGCGCGACCTGACCGGGCTGGATGACGTGCCCGCCACGCTTGCCGGAGCCACCCGCCTGGCCGAGCAGTGCCTTCAACTGGCGCTGTCCGCGCTGGAGCAGGAATTCACCGGCCGCCACGGCGTGGTGCGTGCCACCGATGGCAGCGCGCAGCAACTGGTGGTGTTCGGCTTGGGCAAGCTCGGTGGTGGCGAACTCAATTTCAGTTCGGATGTGGATCTGGTCTACGCCTACCCGCAGGGCGGCGAATCCGATGGCGCGCGCCCGCTCGCCGCCGAGGAATACTTCGCACGCCTTGGCCAGCGCCTCGCGCGGCTGCTGGATGACACCACCGTGGATGGCTTCAGCCACCGCGTCGATCTGCGCCTGCGCCCGTTCGGCAACGCCGGCCGCGTCGCGCTGTCGTTCGCCGGCATGGACCAGTACTTCCAGCGCGAAGGCCGCGACTGGGAGCGCTATGCCTGGCTGAAGGCGCGCGCCGTCGCCGGGGATATCGCGGCGGGCGAAGCGTGGCTGCAGACGCTGCGTCCGTTCGTCTACCGCCGCTATCTGGATTTCACCGCACTCGATGGCCTGCGCGAGATGAAGGCCGCGATCACCGCCGAGGTCTCGCGCCGCGAGATGCACGACGACATCAAGCGCGGCCCCGGTGGTATCCGTGAAATCGAGTTCCTCGCGCAGGCGCTGCAGCTGATCCGCGGTGGCCGCGAAGCGCCGCTGCGCGAGCGTCGCCTGCTGCACGCGCTGCCGGCGCTGGTCGCCTCCGGCCAGATGGCCGAACAGGATGGCGCCGACCTGCTGCACGCCTACGGATTCCTGCGTCGCCTGGAAAACCGCCTGCAGATGCTGCGCGACGCGCAGACGCACGCGCTGCCCACCGACGCCACCGACCGCCTGCGCATCGCCAGCGGCCTCGGCTACGCGGACTGGGACGCGCTGGTTGCCGCGCTCGATGTACAGCGCGAGCGGGTCAGCACCGAGTTCGCCGCACTGCTCGCACCGCGTCGGGGCCAGGCCGCGCCGGATGCGCTGGCCAGCTACTGGCGCGGTCTGCCCGACAACGGCAGCGCCGAGGTGCTGGCCGAGGCGGGCTTCTTCGATGCCGGCAGTGCCGATCAGTCCCTGCGCGATTTCGCACAAAGCTCCGGCGTGAAGTCCCTGTCCGATGCGGCGCGTGCGCGCCTGGACCGGGTGCTGCCTGCGCTGCTGCACGCCGCCACGCGCTCACCGCAACCGGACGCCGCGCTCAAGCGCGTGCTCGGCCTGCTGCAGGCGGTCATGCGCCGTACCAGCTATCTCGCCCTGCTGGACGAACAGCCCAGCGCATTGGCGCGCCTGGTGGATGTGCTTGCCCGCAGCGCCCTGCTGGCCGAGCGTCTGGCGGCGTATCCGCTGCTGCTCGACGAACTGCTTGACGTGCGCGTCTCCGGCCCGATGCCGAATGCCGCGGGCATGCAGGCCGAGTGCGATATCGCGCTGACCCTCGATGATCCCGAGGCCGCGCTGCGCCTGCTCAACGAGACCCGCCTGGCGCTGAGCTTCCGCATGGCGATGGCCACACTGGATGGGCGCCAGCGGGCGGTCGACACCACCCGGCAACTGGCCGAACTCGCCCAAGCTGTCGTCGTCACCGTGCTCGCCCTGGTGCAGGCCGACATGCAGCGCCAGCACGGCGGAATTCCCGGCGGGCGTTTCGCGATCATCGGCTACGGCAGCCTGGGCGGACTGGAGCTGGGCTTCGGCTCGGACCTGGATCTGGTCTTCCTGCATGATCACCCGGCCGATCAGGACAGCAGCGACGGCACGCGTCCGCTCGATCCCGGCCGCTGGTACGCGCGCCTGGCGCAGAAGGTGATGGCGATGCTCGGTGCGGTCACCGCCGCCGGCCGCCTGTACGACATCGACGTGCGCCTGCGCCCGGACGGTGGCAAAGGCGCGCTGGTGTCCTCGCTGGCCAGCTACACCGAGTATCAGCGCGAACGCGCCTGGACCTGGGAGCACCAGGCACTGGTGCGTGCACGCGCGATTGCCGGCGACGCCTCGTTGCTGGCCGATTTCGAACAGGTGCGCGCGGCGACGCTGGCGCGCCCGCGCGACAACGCCGTGCTCTACACCGACGTGCTGAAGATGCGTGCGCGCATGCGTGCCGAGTTGGACCGCAGCGACGCGGCGCGGCTCGATCTCAAGCAGGGCCCAGGCGGAATCGTGGATCTGGAGTTCCTGCTGCAGACCGGCGTGCTCGACAGCGCCGGGGCGCATCCACAGGTGGTGGAACCACGCGACACCCCGAGCCTGATCGACGCGCTGGCCGACATCGCTTGGCTGCCCGGTGGCACCCGCGAGGGCCTGCACGAGGCACATGCCGCGCTGCTGGATGTCGGCCTGGCCTGCACGCTGGACCGCCGCCCGCGCCTGGCGCCACCCACGGCGGCGTTGGAAGCAGCACGCGCGATGATCATCGCGGCGAGCGATGCGGCGGGATTGCCGTTCCAGGTGCCGATCGACGCCGCGAGTTGACACCCCGGTGGCCGTGCACGGTTGAAGGGCAGCGCCACGCCATGCGTGGCCGGCGTCACGCCGCGCGCGGCGCCATCTTCCACAGCAGCGCGCGGAACGGCGCCAGCAGGAACACACCGATCGTCAGCTTCACCGCCAGATCGCCCAGCGCCCAGCTCACCCACGGCAGGCTGGAACCGGCGAACGCGATGCTCCAGAAAATCGTCGTATCCAGCGTCGCGCTGCAGGTGGTCGCCACCATCGGCGCGCGCCACCAGTGCCCGCGGCGCAGCCGGTCGAACACGGTGATGTCCAGCAGCTGCGCAGCGATGAAGGCCAGGCACGAGGCCACCGCTATCCGCGGCGTGGCGATCCAGATCGACAGCAGCACCGCCAGCGCAAACCCCGCCCACGCCACCCGCCGTGCCGCCGCCGGACCAAAGCGGCGGTTGATCAGATTGCTGACCAGGAACGCGACCGGATAGCTGAAGGCGCCCCAGGTGAGCCAGTCATTGATCGGGTACTGCACCAGCACGTTCGAGCCGAGCACCACCGCGCCCATGGCCAGCACTGCCAGCAGCAGCGAGCGCGGGGTCAACGGGGCAAAAGCAATGGCAGGACGCGCGGACATGGCGAGCCGGAGGAGGTGGGGAGCAGCGGATTATCCGGGCTTGACCGGCCCAGGGCCAGCCCGGGCCGGTTCAGTCAGAAGCGTTCGCTCATGCTGGTGGCTGCCGCATCGTTGGTCGGCAGGAACGCCAGCGCGGTGCCTTGGGCATCGGCCACCATCCAGCCCGCGCCGGCCGGGGTAGGCGTGAAATCGAGCACGTCGCCTGCCTTCACACCTGCCGCCGGGTTGTCGGCCCGCGCCGGCCACGCCACCACGGCCGGGGCATCCGGTGCCTGCGGGTTCTTCAGCTCCACCTCGTAACTGCCATCGGGCTGGTGCGTCACACGCTCCACGGTGAGCGGCGGCAACGGCCCGGCCTTCTGCCGCTTCGCGGCCCGGGCGGCACGGTTGTGTGGCATGGAGGCGTCATGCAGCTGGCTGACCCCCAACGCACTGAGCCAGACCGGCGCGGTGATCACTGCCAGGCTCACCACCGAGGTCGTCAGCACGCTGCTGGTGACGGGCGAGGCATTGCTGAGGTTCTGGGCGCCGGCCGGCAAGCTGGTCGCGAGCAGGGCCAGCGCCAGCAGCGGCGCAACAGCGGGACGGGGCATCCGGTTCATGCAACGGCTCCAGTGGGCAGGGGCAGCAACGCGTTACCAGCGCGCACTTGGCTGCGCCGCGGCCGCATCGATGGGCAGAAAGGCCAGTGCGGTGCCCTCGGCGGTGGTCACCGTCCAGCCGGCGCCACCTTGTGTCGGCGTGAGGGCCAGGACATCACCCACGGCCACCGCTGCTGCCGGGTTGTCCGCGCGCGCGGGCCAGGCAATCACGGCCAGGTCATCCGGTGCCTGCGGGTTCTGCAGGGCCATTTCGATGCCGCCTTCGGGCGTGTGCTCCACCTTCTCCACGGTGAGCGGCGGCAGCGGCCCGGCCTTGTCACGTGCGTCCTTGGCCACGCGGCTGCGCCGGGCCGAGGCGTCGCTGACCTTGCTCAGGCCGGCCGAAACCAGCCACACCGGTGCGGTCACCACCACCACGCTCACCACCGAGGTCATGATGGCGCTGCTGGCCACCGGGTGATTGATGCCCACCACCTGCGCGGGCGCGGGCAGGCTGGCCGCGCACACGGCAATGGCCAACAACGGCGTAACGATGCTGCGCGTAACTCGTGTCATCGAAGATCCTTCTGATGGCTCAACATAGGCCAGCAGTATGCGCGCTGGCGTGCTGCCCGCCGCTGACTCACGGTTTGGGTGCGGTAATGCCCTTCACCGGTACATGCGGCACCGCCACTTCCTGCTGCAGGCTGCTGCGTAGCTTGAGGAAATCGAAGATCGATTCCACTGTCACCACCGAATAATTGCCGGAAATGCGCTCACTGGCCGGGTGGTCGGTGACGGCCGCATTGGGCACGAAGAAGCGCGCACCCAGCCGCTTGGCCACGCCGATGTGCAGCGTGCTGGGGGTATACATGTGCCGCTGCAGCCATTGCTGCGCCTGGGTGCGGTTGACGATCAGCGTCCGCTCTTCCACCTGCGCCATCGCCGCGCCCAGCACTTCCAGCACCCACTGGTTGGAATTCTGGTACTCGGTGCGGAACGGATAGGCCACCACGCTGTAGCGCGCCTCGTGCAGCGCCTTGGCCTGGATCGCCGGCTGGGTGAGCATCGCCTTGAGGGCATCATGCAGGGCGGGCGTCGGCACGCCGATGCGCAGGTCGGTATGGCTGGAGGTCTCACCGATGAATGTCGCCACGCCCTCGCGGAACAAGTGGGACTCGGCGGTCTTGCACGGATTGAGCAGGTGCACCGCGCGCCAGTGGCCATCGTCCTCGCGCAGCAGGAAGGCCAGATGGCTGTGGCGCAGGCCGTACTTGCTCAGGTCCTGGCCGCCGCGGGCGATCAGCACCACATCCACGCCATCGAGTGCGTCCAATGCATCGGTGGTGGCCAAGGCCACATCGAACATCGAGGCCAACGCGGCCGGCGTGGGATAGCGTTCGGTGCACTGCGGCTCGGCCTGCGCGGTCAGCGCAGCGCCCAGCAATACAGCGCAAAGCAGCGCGGGGTGCAGGCGCTTGATCAGCGCAGCGCAGGGTACGTCCATGTCACACGGTCTCCGGCGGCACCGGCCGCGGCCGCATCATAACGCCGTGGGCAGACGTCAGGCCTGAATCCCTAGCCGTGCACGCACTTCCTCGGCAACCCGCGTGGTCTCACGCAACGGTTCGATGCGGCCGTGCGTCTGCCAGTCCAGCCAACGCGTCTGCAACCGGCCACGTTCGCGCAGCGCGTGCTGGAAGTGCGCCAGCCGTCCCTGCGCCTGGTCGGCCAGGGCCACGGCGACCGGCATCCGTGTGGCGCACGCTTCAGAGAGCAGGTTCACCGAATCCGGCGAGACCACCACGCGGTTGGCCCAGCCCAGCAGCCCGGCATACGGGTTCACGCCGTCGCCGCCATCGCCCCAGATCACATTCGGCACATCGGCAAACGCACTGCGCAGCGCCCCGACCAGGGCCGGCGGGGTACGCCGCGAGGTCGTGGCCAGCAGGCTGCCGCCTTCCTCACGCAACTGGGAAGCAAGCTGCTGGAACACCTGCACCATGTCCGGCTCATGCCACGGCGCGTGCGGGGTCGGCCCACCCACCAGCAGCGCGGTGCGCGGGCCGGGCAACGCGCTGAACGCAGCGAACGCGGCGCGGCCGCAGGCCAGCCAGTCATCGTTGACCGGATTGAGGCTGCCCAGCAGGGTGAGTACATTGCTGCCGCGCAGGCGGTCATGCTCGGGCACCACCAGCAGGTCCCAGTGGCGTGGGCTGAGGCGCGGGTCGAGGATCTGCACCACCTTGGTGCCACGGCGACGCAGTTCGCGCAGCGCACCGGCGGCCTGGCGGCCACAGCCGACGGCCAGCTCCGGCGCCTCGGCGGCCAGTGCAGCAAAGGCTTCGCCGTAACCGTTGGCGGCACCCGGCAACCAGCGCGGGGCCAGCCAGCGCCAGGGCGCGCGCGGGGTGAGCACCAGCGGACGATGCGCCCCCAGCTTCAATGCCGTGGCCAGGGCCACCGCCTGCCGCACATTGCCGGCACGGCCGTCAGTGATCGTCCAGGGCGGACTCCATCGTTTCACGTATGGCATTAATTCGTTTCAGTCAGGCTGGGTGTTGCAACTGTCGCGACACTCTACACTGCCAGCCTTCGCCGATCGCGCTGTCGCCCTGCCACGGTAGCCGATGCGCGAACGATTCCCCTTATTTCCGGAGGCTTCATGTCCCACGTCCTTGACGATGCTGCGCTCGATCAGTTGTTCCGTACCGCCCGCACCCAGAACGCCTTCCTTGATAAGCCGGTCGACGACAGCCAGCTCAAGGCGCTGTACGAGCTGCTCAAGTGGGGCCCGACTGCCGCCAACGGCAGCCCGGCGCGCTTCGTGTTCGTGAAATCCCCCGAAGCCAAGGCCAAGCTCGCCCCGGCGCTGTCTGAAGGCAACCACGACAAGACGCTGGCTGCCCCGGTCACGGTGATCGTCGCCTTCGATGAAGACTTCCACGAAAAGCTGCCGTTCCTGTTCCCGCACACCGATGCCAAGGCGTGGTTCGACGGCCCGCGTGAAGGCCGTACCGAAGGCGCGTTCCGCAATGGCAGCCTGCAGGGCGCCTACCTGATCCTGGCCGCGCGCGCGCTGGGTCTGGATGCCGGCCCGATGTCCGGCTTCGACAACGCCAAGGTCGACGAAGCCTTCTTCAAGGGCACCGCGATCAAGTCGAATTTCCTCGTCAACCTGGGGTACGGTGACGCCTCGGGCCTGTTCCCGCGGCTGCCTCGCCTGTCCTTCGACGAAGCTGCCCGCATCGCATAAGCGTTACCGCCGGATAGCGGCCCGTCCGTGCGGATGGGCTGCGTGACCTTTGCTTCTTTTCCCTTCGAATCGAGAGAGACCTGACATGACCGTGACCCGCAAACTGCTGCTGCCGCTCGCCCTGACCCTGGCCATCGCCGCCTGCTCCAAGCCGGCCGACGAAGCCGCTGCCCCGGCTGCCGATGCGCCGGCCGCCACCGAAACCGCCGCCCCGGCCGCGGACGCTGCGGCTGCCGCTCCGGCCGCCGATGCGATCCAGATCGCCTCGGGCACCTACAAGCTCGACCCGACCCACACCGACGTGCTGGTCCAGTGGAGCCACTTCGGCTTCTCGCACCCGACCGCCCACTTCGGCAGCGCCGAAGGCACCCTGGTGTATGACGCGGCCGACGTGACCAAGTCCACCGTGGAAGTGAAGCTGCCGCTGACCGGCCTGAACAGCTTCACCGCCAAGTTCGACGAGCACCTGAAGAGCGCCGATTTCTTCGACGCCGCCAAGTTCCCGGCCGCCACCTTCAAGAGCACCAAGGTGGAAGCCAACGGCACCAACAAGTTGACCGTGACGGGCGATCTGACCATCAAGGACATCACCAAGCCGGTGACCCTGGATGTCACCATCAACGGTGGCGGCGAGCACCCGATGGCCAAGGTGCCGGCGGCAGGCTTCGATGCCACCACCACCCTCAAGCGCAGCGATTTCGGCGTCGGCGCGTACGCCCCGAACGTCAGCGATGAAGTGAACATCCGCATCACCACCGAGGCCACTGGCGAAAAGCCGGCTGCCTGAGTTTCTCCTCACTCGTCGTGAGAAGGCAGAAAGCCCGCCAATTGGCGGGCTTTCTTTTTGTCCGGCGGCCGGCACGACCGTTGGTGGCGCGGCTGCACGGCCGCCTTGATCAACCCGCCGCCACCTGCGCGCTGACCTTGCCCAGCCACAGCGTGGTGAAATCGGTCGGCGTGCGCCGTGCCGGTGCGGTCAAGCCGCTCTCGCGCAGGAACGCGTGCGTGGCCTGCGCGAACGCCTGGCGCGCCAGCAGCGCGGCCTGCTTCACCGAGGCCTGCTGCTTGCGCAGCTGCACGATCTGCAGGCTCGGTTTACCCGGCATCGCGTACTTCTGGTAACGGCGCAGCTCATCGGCGACCAGGTCGATATCGATATTCGCCTGCACCAGCGCCGCATGCGCGCGGGCCAGCGGCACCAGGGCGGTGCGCAGCGGGGCGATGTGCTCGCCCACGGAAGGCGCCAGCGCCGCCAGGGCGGCATCCAGCGCGGGATCGGCGCGCTCGGCGCGGTCGATCAGATCGGTCAGTGCCGAAAGAGAGGGGGCTTGCATGAAAGGCACCGGCACAAAACGCGATTGTCGCATCCGCGGCCGGTGCCCGTCGCGGGCTCAGTCGTCGTGGTGCTCGCTGCCGTGCGCCTTCCAGTAGCCGGTCGAGCGGATCCAGTCCTTGGGCACGCCCAGGTGGCCCTCGATGTACTTGCGCATCATCCGGGCCCGGCGCGATTCGGCGGCGATCCAATAGAAGGTGTCGCCGTCCGGTTCCTCGAAATCGGTCAGCACGTCTTCCAGCAGGGTGCTGCTGGCGGCGTCGAAGCCGTTGCGCTCCAGCCACGAGATGCGGATGCGGTCGTCCTCCGGCAGCTCCTGGCGGTCGCCGGATTCGGGGATCTCGATGTAGACATCGGCATTGGCGCCTTCCGGCAGCGTCTCCAGCCAGCGGCCGATCGCCGGCAGCGCGGTTTCATCGCCGATCAGCACGTAGGTGTCGAAGTCATCGGCGGTCATGTGCGAGCCACGTGGGCCGCCCACGGCGATTGCATCGCCCGGCTGCGCGTTGGCGGCCCAGGTCGAGGCCAGGCCGTCGCCGTGCATGACGAAATCCAGCGCCAGCTCGTGGGTCTCCAGGTCCCACCAGCGCGGGGTGTAGTCGCGCGAGGGGGAGGGCGTCTGGCCTTCCGGGTAGCGCGGGCCTTCCGGGGTCATCGTCGGGACCACGAACTGGCCCTCGGCGTTGGGGAAGAACAGCTTGACGTGGTCGTCCGGCGAGGGCGAATCGAAGCCTTCCAGCGCTTCGCCACCGACGATCACCCGGCGCATGCACGGGCTGATCTCTTCGGTGCGCAGCACCTGCAGCGGGCGGAACGTCACGGTATGACGGAGCAGTCGGTTTTCATGCAGAGCCATGGGAATACCTGGATCAGTGCCGCAGCGCGGCGTTGAGAGAGAAGGACCTGGCGGGCGGTGGCTGGCTGGGTCTGAAAAGAAGGAGGGGGAGGTCACCGGCCCTGCGCACGGATCCGCGCGGCGGCCTCGCGCAGCGCCTCGGCCACGGCAGCGGCGTTGTCGTCCTGCCAGCGGCCATGGCACAGCCCCAGCGCGTGCTTGAGCTCGCGCAGCGCATCGCGCACGGACGGCGGCAGGTTGGCCTTGGTGATCGTGCGCGCGCTGTCGCGTACCCGGTGCACCGCTGCATCGACCTCGTCGCGCTGTGCCGCCAGCTCGGCCTGGCCCAGCGCGCTGAGCGCGTAGCGCTTGCGCCCGCCGTCCTCGACCGCGCCGACCCAGCCGGCCGCTTCGAACTGCGCCAGCACCGGGTAGATCGAGCCGGCGCTGGGCGTGTAGACCCGCACGAACATGTCGCTGATCAGCTGGATCAACTCGTAGCCGTGGCGCGGCTGGTCAGCGAGCAGCGACAGCACCAGCAGGCGCAGGTCGCCGCGGCTGAGGGGCCGGGCGGTCAGCGGGCGGGCAGGGCGGTCGAGGTCGCGCGGAGAGGTCATTTCGATATATCGAATGCAGTGGCGGAACGATATATCGAAAACTCCGGTTCGGCCAGCAACCGCGCACGCATGGCAGGGATGCGTTCAGGTCAATTCAGTGTGCGACGGTGCGTGCTTGTGGTGGAACACTGCGCTGCGGCCCGGCCCGCCAGCACGCCCGATGATTCACGCCGCCGCGCGCTCGGACGGCGTCGCTTCGCGCACGATGCACGTCAATCGCCTGCGCCGCAGCGCCTGCGCTGTCCATCGGTGTCCTGCTGACGCGCCGGTGTCATCGCCACCGGGCAGGCTGAAATGCAGCGTGGAACCTTCCAGCGCGGCCCGCGCGCTGTCGCCCGCTGTCCTTCCGGACACCCCCGGATGGTTCCATACGCAACCGTAGCGAAGTAAGCAAACCCCTTGGTGCGCTACACTTTGCGGCTAGAAATCTAAAACAGTCGCGCGCGTGCGTGCGGTCATGGGAGCGCAAATGAACTGGTTGAACGAGGTGCTGAACAACGACCCGAATCCTGTGGAAACCCAGGAATGGATCGAGTCGCTGAAGGCCGTTATTGATGTCGAGGGCCCCGAGCGCGCGCATCAGCTGTTGGAAGGCATGGTGGAACTGACCCGTCGTTCGGGTGCTTACCTGCCGTTCTCTCCCACCACCGAGTACGTGAACACCATCGCGCCGACCCTGGAGGCCAAAAGCCCGGGCAACGCCGAACTGGAATGGCGCATTCGTTCCATCATCCGCTGGAACGCGATGGCGACCGTCGTGCGCGCCAACCGCAAGCCGGGCGACCTGGGCGGCCACATCGCCTCCTTCGCCTCCGGCGCCACGCTGTATGACGTGGGCTTCAACCACTTCTGGCGCGCCCCGAGCGAAGACCACCCGGGCGACCTGCTCTTCATCCAGGGCCACAGCGCCCCGGGCATCTATGCGCGTTCCTTCCTGGAAGGCCGCATCGACGAAGCCCAGCTGGACAAGTTCCGCATGGAAGTGGACGGCGGTGGCCTCTCCAGCTACCCGCATCCGTGGCTGATGCCCGATTACTGGCAGACCCCGACCGTGTCGATGGGCCTGGGCCCGCTCGCCGCGATCTACCAGGCGCAGTTCCTGCGTTACCTGGAAAACCGCGGCCTGATCGAAAAGTCCGACCGCAAGGTGTGGTGCTTCATCGGCGACGGCGAGAGCGATGAGCCGGAAACCCTCGGCGCGATCGCGCTGGCCGGCCGCGAAGGCCTGGACAACCTGATCTTCGTGGTGAACTGCAACCTGCAGCGCCTCGACGGCCCGGTGCGTGGCAACGGCAAGATCATCCAGGAACTGGAAGGCGTCTTCCGTGGCGGCGGCTGGAATGTCATCAAGCTGCTGTGGGGCGGTTACTGGGATGCCCTGCTGGCCAAGGACACCAACGGCGTCCTGCGCAAGCTGATGATGGAAACCGTCGACGGCGAATACCAGAACTGCAAGGCCTTCGGTGGCGCGTATACCCGCGAGCACTTCTTCGGCAAGTACCCGGAAACCGCTGCGATGGTCGCCGGCCTGTCCGACGACGATATCTGGCGCCTCAACCGTGGTGGCCACGATCCGCACAAGGTGTATGCCGCCTACCACCAGGCCGTGAACACCAAGGGCATGCCGACCGTGATCCTGGCCAAGACGGTCAAGGGCTACGGCATGGGCAGCGCGGGTGAAGCACTGAACCCGACCCACCAGACCAAGAAGCTGGACGACGATGCCGTCCGCCACTTCCGCGACCGCTTCAACATCCCGGTGACCGATGCGCAGCTGGCCGACGGCCAGGTGCCGTTCTACCACCCGGGCCCGGATTCGCCGGAAGTGAAGTACCTGCAGGAACGCCGTGCCGCCCTGGGTGGTTACCTGCCGCAGCGCCGCCGCAAGGCGACCAAGAGCTTCAACGCACCGAAGCTGGAAAGCTACGAGCGCCTGCTCAAGAGCAGCGGCGAGCGCAGCTACTCCACCACCATGGCCTTCGTGCAGAGCCTGAACATCACCCTGCGCGACAAGGAACTGGGCCCGCACATCGTGCCGATCGTGGCCGACGAAGCCCGTACCTTCGGCATGGAAGGCCTGTTCCGCCAGATCGGCATCTACGCGCCGTTCGGCCAGAAGTACAAGCCGGTCGATGCGGACCAGCTGATGTTCTACCGCGAAGACCAGAGCGGCCAGGTGCTGCAGCAGGGCATCAGCGAGCCGGGCGCGATCAGCTCCTGGATGGCCGCCGGTACCAGCTACTCGGTCTCCAACGTGCCGATGCTGCCGTTCTACATCTACTACTCGATGTTCGGCTTCCAGCGCGTGGGCGACATCGCCTGGCAGGCTGCGGACATGCGTACCCGTGGCTTCCTGCTCGGCGGCACCGCCGGCCGCACCACGCTGAACGGTGAAGGCCTGCAGCACGAAGATGGCTTCAGCCATATCGTCGCCGGTGGCATCCCGAACGTGCGCAGCTATGACCCGACCTTCGGCTTCGAAGTGACGGTGATCCTGCAGCACGGCACCAAGGCCATGATGGAAGATCAGATTGATGAGTACTACTACATCACCCTGATGAACGAGAACTACACCCACCCGGAAATGCCGGAGGGCGCGGCCGACGGCATCGTCAAGGGCATGTACCTGCTCACCGACGCCGGCAAGCCGAAGAAGGGCGAGCTGCGCGTGCAGCTGCTGGGTTCGGGCACCATCCTGCGTGAAGCCATTGCGGCTGCCGAGCTGCTGGACAAGGACTTCGGCGTCACCGCCGATATTTGGAGCTGCCCGAGCATCAACGAACTGCGCCGCGATGGTTTCGATGCCGAGCGCTATAACCGCTTCCACCCGGAAGCCGAACCGCGCAAGGCCTACGTGACCGAGCTGCTGGAAGGTCGCCAGGGCCCGGCGATTGCCGCGACCGACTACGTGCGTGCGTATGCGGACCAGATCCGCGCGTTCGTGCCGATGTCGTACACGGTGCTGGGCACGGATGGTTTTGGACGTTCGGATACCCGTGCGAACCTGCGTCGCTTCTTCGAGGTTGACCGGTACTACATCGCGCATGCCGCGATTGCGGCGCTGGCGAAGGAAGGGAAGATGACGGGTAAGGATGTGGCCCGGGCGATCAAGCAGTACAAGATTGATCCTGAGAAGGCTAATCCTGTCGGGGTTTGATATCAGAATATCAATCCGGTGACGTAAGAGGGGCGGCCTGTTGGTCGCCCCTCTTGCTTTATGCTACTGAAGAGCGGTCCGGTGAATTAGTCGTCATCCTCGATTCCTTGGAACTTGGCTTGAATCGAGTAGCGCTCAGCTTTATCACTCTAAGTGGTGTACGTCTGTGGTAGCTGCCGCTGTATCAGGCAGTTTCCTGATGCGTTGCGTGTATAGATCCGCGACGAAGGTCTGGTTCGCAACCAGGCGATCTACTTGGAGTAGAGCTCGGCTTCATGACACCCAAGACATTTTGGACGTCTTGTGTGGACTAGCGACGGAGCCAGTTCATTGTCCTGTCGGGGCAGGCTCATCCGCTTGCGATACTGAGAGTCGAGCTGACAGCTACGGCTGTGGCATCCAACTCTGGCTTACGGCAATCTGCGGAATAGCGACGGAAGAGGGGCTTGGGCGAAACCGCTAAGCTGGGCCTGTCAACAGAGTTTCATTTTGCCCTGGGCCAATTCCGACACCCTCATACAAGCAATGCGCTGGTGGGCTGAGGCCCGGAAAATCTTCCACCTCTCAGTCAACCTCCGGGCACGTCCGTGAGCGCCTAACTGGAAAAGGAAGGCCAAATTCTCCGCACGTCTATAGATTGACGACGAGATTATCGGCAAGTCGGTAGCCGACTTTAGGGCAACTGGAGCACTCGAGCTTTCCGGAAGGTGGTTTAGGACGCCCGTCCAAATGTGCCGTCCATCGCGTAGACTTGCCCAAAGTTAAGCGGCCCACAGGGGGGCTAGAGATGAAACGGATTTCTCTCGCGGGCGGGCGTACTGCCGCAAGTGCGTCATGGGACGACCATCAAGGTGATGCAGCTCATCACTCCAGACTGAAAGATCGGGCCGCTCTTCAAGCTGAGCCTGCGAGCCGCCGCACCTAACAAGGGCCACGCGGCTGATCTTGGCTTGCTAGCCTCTTCGGCATTACGTCGAAAGTGATCATGCGACACCGTATGTCGCATGCCGGCCGCAAGCTGCTCCCAGTTCCGAATGAGAGGGGGTCGGCAAGTGCCGCGCCCAGCATGACGCCATGACGCAACGTTCAATCAAAGATCCGCTCGCCCGGAATCTCGTCCTGCTTAGATTGATCCCACGCTATCCGCGGAGCATATCAACCGTGGAGCTACGTGATTCACTTCTGGCGGAAGGGTTTGATATCAATCTGCGCTCACTGCAGCGTGATCTCTCAGGCAAGCTCAGCACGCTCTTCCAATTGGTGTGCAGCTCTGAAGATTGCGACGAGGAGGTGCGTCGGCTTCGACCTTATCGCTGGTCCTTTGCCGCAGGTGCCCAGAGCACGGTGCCTGTGATCAGCCCTGCTGCCGCACTTGCAATGACTATGGCAGAGGAGCATCTGCGCCATGTTCTACCACCGACTGTACTTGCGCTTATCGACCCTCATTTCTGCGAGGCCCGGGAGCTGCTGCAGACAATGGACCAGAACGGGCTCTCGCAATGGTCGCGCCGCGTACGCGTGGTGCCGCCCGTGAAGCCATTGATGCCTGCCGTTGTAGAGCCGCAGATTTGGGACGACGTAGCGACGGCTTTGTTGACAGGACGCGTGTTGAAAAGCCTATACCTCAGTCGAGCAAAGGCCCAGCCTATTGAAATGAGGTTGCACCCTGCGGGGTTGGCGGCCCGTGGTGCCACTACCTATCTGATCGCCCGCGTCGGGAATTTTGATGATCTTAGGCACTTTGCCCTCCATCGCTTTGTTGAGGTTGGGGTTACCAACGAGGTGGCCGACGATCGCGGATTCGATATGTCGAGCTATCTCAAATCCGCTGCCTTTAGCCCCCGAATCAGCGAAGAGACGATGGCACTGAACGCCGATGTACACCCTCAACTGGCATGGGCACTCGCCGAAACCCCGCTCGCATTGAACCAGACACTGCAACCAATTGAAGGTAGTGACTGGCACAGGCTGCAGGTCGAGGTACCGGACGACCAGGAGATGGTGACGTGGTTGCTCAGCCAAGCTGAGCGTATCCGTGTGCTTTCTCCTGAGTCGATGCGTGTGCTCGTCGCCAATCGAATTCGTGAAGCGGCAGCTTCTTACACCACTACCTTCGCCTAACCATCGGCGAACTTTCATATCAAGCCCACAACCACTCACCACTAGGAAATACGGACATGCCCATCCCCATTCTCATCGGTCTCGGCGTAGCAGCTGCCGCCTCCCTTGGCGCCAAGAAAGCATACGACGGCTACAAAAAGCACAGTGAGTCGGATGATATCGTCGAATCTGCGCGCTCGCGCTATCAAGTGCGTCGTGATCAGTTCGACCGACAAGAGAAGAAGACCATGGAGTCCCTGGATGCACTTGGGAACCTGGAGCTAAGCATAGGCAAAGAGTTCGAGCGTTTCTCAACGCTGTCCGCTGCACTTCTGCAGCAGTTGAACCAGAGTCGAGATCTCAAGCTGGAGGTCAAGCTGCCCCGGCATACCCTGCAGAAAGTGGAAGCCTATACCTACTCTGCCGTAGGTGTGCTGGGTAGTATTGCTGGCGCTGGCGCAGGTGGCGTTGCCGCCGGCTTTGCAGTGTACGGCGGCGTCATGACATTTGCTGCTGCATCGACGGGTACTGCCATCTCTAGTCTGGCAGGCGTCGCGGCCACCAATGCCACGCTGGCAGCTATTGGTGGCGGCTCCCTCGCGGCGGGTGGTCTGGGCATGGCGGGCGGAACGGCCATTCTGGGCGCGGCAGTGGCCGCGCCTATTCTGGCTATCGCCGGCTGGGCGTATGACAGCCATGGCGAGATGGCGTTGAAGAACGCCAAGCAGGCGAGCGCTGAGGTGGACCGGGCAATTCCCAAGCTCGAAGCGGCATCTACGCTGATGGCGAAAACCGACTTGGCAGCTCGCAAGGTTAAGTCCGCAGTGGAAGAGATTCAGGTCAATTTTGACCGTTACTTGGACACTCTCGAGGGTATCGACAATCTCATCGGCAGCTTGAAGCGTCTTGGTCGTGACGTGGATGAGGAGCTCGCGAAGTTTGAGGAAGAAATCATGCTGGCCATTGGCAACGGATACGCCCTTGCCGCGATTCTTACCGACATCATCTCGACTCCTCTGTTTAAGGTGAAGATTAAGAACGACGATGTGATTGTTAACGCTGACGGCATGCCGGAAATGGAAACCGATGCGGATGGATCATTGATCCTCAACTCGGATGGGATTGATGATGCGCTGGACACCGGTCGCAACAGCGCGATGCGCTTCAACGCTCAGTAACTTTACTGGCGGTGGACTAGACACGTCCGCCGCCCCTTCACACTCCTGCCTCCGGCCTGCCATATGAACACGACATACGCAAACCACGACTTCGACTGGATCCCTGAGTTGGAGAAGACGGTTGTCAACAGCTTGGTCACTAGCTTCGGTCTGGATTTCCTACTGCTGAAGGACAAGGAAGGTGGCGACGTGGATACCATCCACAATGTTCGCCAGGGGCACTTCGCCACCGAAGCAGAAAGGCAACGGTACGTAGAGCGTGGCGCATATGATTCAACGGCCTATCACACGCACCCCACTTACAAGGAGCAGGGTGCGGCTGACAAGACATCGCACCAGTCCGGAACGCTGCACGACCCTTACCGCAATACCTTCATGACAGAGGGCGACAAGCGAGCACTTGATCACGTCGTTGCAGCCAAAGAAATCCACGACGACCCTGGTCGCGTGCTAGCGGGCATAGACGGCATTGAGATCGCAAATCGCAGCAGCAATCTTCAGTCGACGCACGAGACGATCAACTCGTCTAAAGGGGCCAAGCCGATTGATCAGTACCTGGCAGATGTCTCCAAGACGATTGCGAAGAATCAGGAAAAAATCGCTGCGCTTCAGCGAAAGCTTGATGTAATGCCTCGCGACACCCCGGAGCAGCAGCATGAGGCGCGCACTCTGGAAGCCGGCATCAACAAGATTAGTAAGCGGAACGAGACGCTGAAGTCCATTGATGAGGAGGGGATGCGTCAACGTGACGCCGAGGCCCGGGAAGCCTACGAGAAAGAGGTGAATGTCACGTACTACACTGGCAGCCGTTTCCTTAAGGACACGGCCACCGCGTCCGTCAATACTGGATTCCGTATGGGGCTGCGTCAGGTTCTTGGCCTCGTCGCGGGCGAAGTCTGGTTCGAGCTTCGTGCCAAGCTGCCCGCGGCGATGAAGAGCCTCGGAAGGAACTTTACCTTCGATCGATTCCTGCGTCGCGTTAGTGTGATGCTTCAAGGAATTTGGCGACGAGTGCAGCGACGATTTCGCGATCTGATGACGGAGTTCGGTGACGCGTTTCTCGGGGGCGTCGCCGCGAGCATAACTACCACGGTGTTCAACATCTTTGCGAAGTCAGCAAAGATCGCAGCCAAAGTCATGCGTGAAATGTGGGGATCCTTGGTCAAATCGATCAAGATCATGTGCCTAAATCCGGGAAAACTGAATGACACGGATAGAAAGCGAGCGGCATTGGCGGCCCTTACCGTAGGTGCAGGCGCAGTTGCGGCATCGCTGGTATTAACCCAGTTGGGGGCTCTGGCCGCGACGCCTATCGTGGGTGGACCAATCACCTCCTTCTTGGCGGCACTGATCAGTGGGGTGGTGACGCTTGGCCTGACATGGTCGCTGTTGCACAGTCCTTTAGCGGCGAAGATATGGGACTTCGTCGCACGCAGCGCGCATGTGCAGACACTGGCCGATTTTGTGGAGATCAATCGACGACTTGATGCATATCTTCTACAACTCGCAGACCTGGAGTTGAATGTCGATCCTTGTGCGATGGTGGCATTCGCTGAAGATCTCAGCTCCTGCAACTCCGAGCTTGAGTGCGCATGGTTGCTGACAGTGGAGGCCGAGCGCCGCGGGATTGAGCTGCCATTCCAGCTGGGCAACACTGATGCCACCCGTTCCTGGTTAAGTGGGCTTGCGAAGGGATGAGCGAGGTCTTTCCGTGCAGCGCATGTGGCTTGTGTTGCCAGCACGTCAACGCCGCTGAGCAGACTCAATTCTTGGATCGTGGCGATGGCACCTGTCGCCATTACGTAGTGGCTACGCGAAAGTGTGGCATTTACGAAGATCGGCCAGACATCTGTCGGGTCGATCTGCAGTTCAGCCGACATTACGCAGCGAAAATGTCATGGGATGCCTTTGTCGATGTGAACTTGCAGGCGTGTAGATTTCTGCAGGCAGCAGCGGCGGCAGGTCCGGACGCGGATGGGTCACATCATCTGGAGCATCGTCCGTAGCAATAAGAGCCAGCTCCACCTGTTGGTAGACCTGGCTCCTATTGTCTTTTGGTTTGTCGAACGATTCTGCGAAAGCATTGCAAACGCGCCATGCGCGTACTTGCGTGGCAGGCATCTGGCACGCGCGGCGATCAGGCCGCATCATCTAACGGTGCGATCTGACTGTACGAGCGCAGCGTCAGTTCGCTGAGTCGCCGCTCTGCTGATCGGCCAGCCAGGCTCCAAGGCCATACAGGGCAAATCCATACACAACCGCGGCTCCAATGATCCTGAACATTGCATTTCCTTTTGTCTTGGGAGATCGGGCGTCCTTGCCCGGCGTTCGTTCCGTCCCGTTTAAGTCTGCGATCTGATGCGACAACGGGTGTCGCAGGCAGGTCCCACTCGTTGGAGGCACCATTCTGGCCATCCTGCTACCATTCCCCCGCAAACCCAGCCAGCCCACCCAGCGCAGACAGATGCGGGGCCGGCCGTCACACGTACGGCCCAGCGAGCCAGGACACCCTCCCGTGCCCCTTCAAGGAAGCTCGCATGTACCGCAATTCCGTAATCCGCTCCGCCGCTCTGGCGCTCGCCATCTCCCTGAGTCTTGGCGCCCCGTCCGCGTTCGCTGCTGACCAGGCCACCGCATCCGCCAGCAGCACCGCCGTCCAGCGCAAAGCCATTGCCCAGGGCCTCTATGAGCTGGCCTTCAGCCCCAATCAGAACGCCGTGTTCGTCGCCTCCTCGGGAGGCTTCGGTGATGCCGCTGGTCCGTCCCAGGTGCTGCGCCTGAACCCGGAAACTCTGGCGGTCGAGGCCGCCATCCCGCTGGAGCGCAAGGCCTTCGGCGTGGTGCTGGACGACGCCAACAACCGCCTCTACGTCGGTAACACTGTCGACACCTCGGTCACCGTGGTCGACACCGCTACCAACAAGTCGGTTGGCATCGTGCAGCTGATGGAAAAGAAGGTCGGCAAGGACGGCAAGGCCGCCTACACCCACGATCTGCGCGAGCTGGTGGTCGATGGCACCAACAACCGCCTGTACGTCACCGGGCACTCGGGTGAGGGCAGCGTGCTGTTCGTGGTAGATACACAGTCGCTGAAGGTCATCAACACCATTCCGGGCCTGGGCAACGCCAAGGCACCGGGTCTGGCGCTGGATGCCAAGGCCAAGCGCGTCTACACCTCCAACCTGCTGGCCGAGGTCGTCACCGTCGGCACCGATAGCGGCAAGGTCGAGCAGCGCTTCAAGGTCAGTGCCGAGCAGCCGATGAACATCGCGCTGGATCCGGCCGGCAAGCGCCTGTTCGTGACCGACCAGGGCTCGGAGATGATCCGCAAGTATCAGGCCAGCAGCTCGGGCTTCGAATCGAAGCATCCGGGCCAGCGCGTGCTGGTGCTGGACCGTACCACCGGCAAGGAACTGGCCAGCATCCCGACCGATGCCGGCCCGCTGGGCATCCTGCTGGATGCACAACGCAAGCGTCTGTACGTGACCAACCGCGATGGCGGCACGGTGACCGCATACAACAGCGACACCTATAAGCAGGTGGCGACGTACGCGGTGCCGACGCATCCGAACAGCTTGGCGCTGGATGCCAAGAAGAACGTGCTCTACGTGACCATCAAGAATGGTGACAGCGAGCCGAAGGGCAGCGAAGAGTCTGTCGCTCGGATTGCGCTTTAACCCTCGTCAGCGACAACAAAAACCGGCCGCATTTTGCGGCCGGTCTCACTCCTACACTCGATTTCACTGTCTTTTGTGCTGCGCGGCCACGTCAGTGGGTGGGGCACGGTCCCCGGCATCAACCTCAATGAATAGATTAGCGATGGAAGTGAGGTGTATGGCGGTGAATGGGACAAAAATGTGTTGTCTGGCTCACTGCTCCCGGATGCAATCGACCGTGTAAATGGCTTAGCTACCGGGCAAACTGCGTGCCCCTGTGAGACCCGCATCGCCTGGGAGTGCACACATCCATGGAGGTGTTCACAAACCTCGATTGGTGCACGATGCAGGCCACAATTATTTGGCCGCTGTCGGTGAATGCGCCTGAGAAGTGCTTGACGTCTGTGTAGGTGCAGCGACCATTGTCGACGCCAACCGTAGCTCTTCGTGGCCCCCCTATAGAGCTTTGCATCCTCATTTGACCGGTAGAGTGATAGGCAACGTCTACGGGAACCTGCCCACTAGGTGCGGTCGTTGAAACCCAGTCAACACTTCTAGGAGCCATCTGATGACCAAGCTCCCTTCCTGCGGATTCTCCTTCGCAGGCCCAGCCACTAGCTGAGCCGCCTGCAATCCCTTCACCCGAAGACGGCGTCATGCCAACCGATTCGCAGATCGCCTGGTGATACAGCTTCGTCGCCTCCGTTTGCTCGTCGTACTGATAAATAAGGCGACCAAAGCCATCCGATTTCAGCAGCTGATCCACGACCACAGACGCTCCATTGAAGTCGCTCCACTGACTCCGTCTGATGACGTGAGTATCCCCATTCGCATCGGTCACAAACTGATCGGTGCTATCTGCAGACTCGGTAGCTGAAACCTGCGCAGCCATCGCCAACGAGAGTAAGAATGCCACCGCAACCCTTTTCATCCTCATATCGAGACCTACGCGTTTCGTTGAATGGAGGTTTGAGGGTCGTCGATGCGGAGGCCTAGATCAGTGATCAAGGTCAAATGCCAAAGATCTTCAGAGTTCTCTCGCTCTAGGTTGCTGACAGCAGTCGATCCTGAGGCTTATGAAGTGAATTTGGTTGTTCAGCGGAAGCTATCAAATCGCCGATCACCACTTGCAATTTGCGCGGTGGTAGACAAGTGCGTGATGACTCGCGCTATCGCCGGCGGCTGCTGTAGTCGATAGCGAAACACCCTGCAGCGACCCATAGGTCGAAGCACGTAAGCTAGGAGCGATGAGAACCGTCCGCGCTTCAGGGTCAACGGCAATCAGACGCAGGTCGAACAATGTATGGATGTCTGCCCTGAGCAGTAACCCATTGCTTACAGCGTTTGTCTCGCCATCCAAGTACGGAAAGATGTGCGCGGCTTCGAGTGCATCCAATACGTCACACCCGGTGACGGCACAGCGTCCGGCATATGCCTTGATCAAGGCTGCACGAAATGCGGGCTGACCGCGTCGGCGAACAATGCTCGCGAGGACCCGCTTTCGCTGGTCGGAAGCGGTTCCTGGATTGAATGCGCCTTCCGTTACAGCTTCCTGAGTCACCTGATCTAGAGTGGGCGCGCTGATCTGCTGCGGAAATGGTCGTTCGCCGATCAGCTTGATCAAGCGTGCCGCAACGTCCTGACCCACGTTCTTGGCTGGCTTAAGGCCGTCGATCCATCGCAAGCCCAGGCCATCTAGAACGTGGGAGATATTCTGCATGCGGAACTCCCACGCCTTGGCATTCCTCCCGACCTTCTCAGACAGCTCGCGATAGGCATGTGCCTTCACGACGCGGCGACCATTCAACTCATCCGTCAACATATCGAGGTAAGCATCCACTGCTGATTCCAGCTCACTGTCTGTCCAGTGCTCCACCATGGTGCAAGCGACTCTAATGCGAATCTTGGATTCGATAGAGTCAGCGTATCGCAATACACCGGGGCAATGAAGGGAGTGGTTGCGATCGTCCCAGCAGATCGGGATCGATCCGGCGGCTACTGCGTTGTTAGCTTCCGCCGCATGTAGTACCCCCGCCCCTCCCCGAACACCACGCTCAGCGCCCCGACCTTCCCGAACGCATCCCGATGGGAGTCAATCGCCAGACCATCGATATCCGGTGACACAAACCGATTCGGCGACACCCGTGTCCGCGCGACGATACAGAAATGCACAGCTAGCACAACGCTCGGCCCACGGTAGCCGCCGCAGTGCAGCACTCAACGCCGCGCGCGATGTGGGGTCGGCACCGAGACCGTGCAGCAACAGGATGATGGCCAACCCGCAGCAGGCACCGGTAGGCGGAGTGGGCGCCACGCGGGTGGCAGCATCCGGTGTGATTTCATGACAGTCCATGTGTTCCCAGCGTCGACGATGCCCCATGGGCACTATGGCCTGGCGCCGTCTCAGATCTTGAGAACCTAGTCGCGTGAACCCAGCATCGCACCCCTGAATGCCCCGGCCGTTATCAGTCAGCCCCGTGCACGCCACGTCAGCGCCCTGCCGATTTCTTTCACGGCTCACCCAACCCCCTCTCCCTAGGATCAAACCTTCCTTCCCCATCGCTCCAAGGAGTTCCCATGGCTGCTTCCCGCGTTCGCCTGCACGTTGAAGATTCCGGTGGTACCGGCCGCCCGGTGGTGCTGATCCATGGCTGGCCGCTTTCGGCCGAATCGTGGAAGGCCCAGGTCCCCGCGCTGCGCGATGCGGGCTACCGCGTGGTGGCGTATGACCGCCGTGGTTTTGGGCGATCGGACAAGCCGGCCGACGGCTACGAGTACGACACACTCGCCAACGATCTGGCCGGTGTTCTCGAGGATCTCGATCTGAAGGACGCCACCCTGGTCGGCTTCTCGATGGGCGGTGGTGAAGTGGCGCGCTATGTCGCCAATCATGGCGAATCGCGCCTGCACAGCGTGGTGTTCGCCTCGGCGGTACCGCCGTACATGCTCAAGACCAGCGATAACCCCGACGGCCCGCTGACCCAGGAAAAGGCCGATGAAATGCGCGAAGGCCTGGAGAAGGACCGCAACACGTTCTTCGATGGCTTCACCAAGGATTTCTTCAGCGCCAACGGCGAGCTCAAGGTCAGCGAGGAGGAGCGTCAGGCGGCCATCAAGCTCTGCCAGCAGTCCGATCAGACCGCGGCGCTGGGCTGCATGAAAGCCTTCGGCACGACCGACTTCCGCGGCGACCTGAAGAAGGTCACGGTCCCGACCCTGGTGCTGCACGGTGACAGCGACGGCACGGTGCCGTTCGAGGGCTCGGGCAAGCGCACCCATGCGGCCATCGCGGGCAGTGAGGTCGTGGTGCTGAAGGACGCGCCGCACGGCTGCAATGCCAGCCATGCCGATGCGTTCAACAAGGCGCTGCTGGACTTCCTGAAGAAGTAAGTCGCAGGTCGTCCTTCGCATTACGCGCCCGGCACGTTGAGATCACGTGTCGGGCGTTGTTGTACGCTGTACCCGCGTAGCAAAACTGTAGCGCCAGACCACACGAGACCACCCATGCGCCAGTCCCAGACACCGCCCTGGAAGAAGCCCAGTCCCAACGGGAAGAAGAAGACGCAGCCGCTCTCCGAGGCGCAGAAGGATGCGGCACGTCAGCGCGCCGAGGAAAACGGGCGGCGCTATCCCAATCTGGTCGACAACATGTGGGCGGCCAAACTGCCTCGCGGCAGTTGACCAGCCATTTGCTCAGCGTTTGATCGCGAGCACCCCATCCATCGCCAGCTCGGCCTTGAAGCCTGCCTTTTCCAGACGCTTGGCGACCTCGCGCGGCACATCGCGGCCGCTGGTCAGTTTGTTCGGCGCACCGGTGTAATGGAACATCCGGCCGCCCTTGCGGATGACGCGCGCGAGCTGGTCATAGAACACCTGTGAATACAGTTCGCCGGCGATGCCGAAGCGCGGCGGGTCGTGCAGGATCGCGTCGACCGAGGCGGTCTCCAGCCCTTCGATCTCCTGCGACACGTCACCCTGGCTCAGCGCCAGGCGGCCGCCGCTGCTCTCCGCGTCCGGATCTGGCGACCACGGGTTGAGGGTGCGCAGCCACAGCACGTCCGGGTTCTTCTCGAACGAGCGGATGCGGGTGACGCCACCTTCCAGGCAGCACGCGGCGAAATAGCCCAGGCCGCCGCAGGTATCCAGCACCGTCTTGCCAGCCGGCGCGATCAGCGCGACCTTGCGGCGGGCATCTTCGAACGGGGAGACCTGCGCGCTGGGCAGCATCTTGATGCCGTCGATCTCGAAAGTCGGCGCGTCCCAGTCGGTCGGCACCAGCTTGATCAGCGCCGAGCCGAAGCGCGAAATCGCCAGAAACTCCTCGCCGTCCCAGTAGTACAGGGTGCGGTCCTTGGTCTTGCCGGGATAGGCGTAGGTTTCGCCCTTCCACTGCCAGTGGTTGGCCGCCAGCGTGGCGGTACCGGTGGAGCGGCCGAGGTCGAGCGAGCCGGTCCATTCGCCGGTACCGGCATCGCGGGCGCGGGTCAGGCTCTCGGCGAGCGGGCGGGTCAGCAGGGGGCCGGTGTAATGGGGCACGGGATCCAGGGCCGCGGCGCAGGCGCCAGGCGGTATGTCGGTCAGGGGTGGGCATCGTACCTGAGAAGCCCTCGGCCAGCCCTCATGTGGCCCATTCATGACGGGAGACCGACCCGTGTATGCGCCGGTCTCCGAGGCGCGCACAGGGAGTGCGCTGATCGTCCTGCGGCCGGCTGCTTTGGATACTGTGGTCATGTCCTATGACCACATCCTCTGGCCGAGCGGCACCGCGTACTTCTTCAGCGCCCACCTGCGCGATCGCAGCAGCAGCCTGTTGGTGGAGCAGGCGCAGGTCCTTCGCCTGGCGTTCCGGGTGGCACAGCAGGCGCGGCCGTTCCGGATCAACGCGATCGTGGTGCTGCCGGATCATCTGCATGGCGTCTGGACACTGCCGGAGGGCGACGAGGAGGGGCATCGGCGCTGGGCGCAGGTCCAGGCGATCTTCGACCGGCAGTTGCCGATGGTTGATCCGCGGCTGCAGCTGCGGCGTGATCGCAGCCTGCGGCCGCTCTGGCACAACGGCTTTCGTGAACACCGGATCGTCGACGCCGAGGATCTGCAGCGACACGTGGCCTACGTGCACCACAACCCGGTCAAGCACGGGCACGTGAGGGATGCGACCCAATGGCCGTACAGCTCGATCCATCGCGGCCGCCGCGAGCCGGAGGCGCCATGTTGAAGTATGGGGATGGGATTACCGCCTGTGTACGACTGCGGGTGGGGCGATGTCGGGGATGGGTGTTGCGGGCCGGGCCACCGGTGCCGGTGGGCGGTCGGTCGCCGCCGGTATCAGTGGCCCGGTGGGCGGGGGCAACAGGCACTGGACATCAGGGGCACTTCACCGGAAACACCGGGCCGGCACCGATCAGGACCAGCGCCATGTAGTCGCTGTCCTTGGCCTTGCCCTTGAGCGTGGCGCCCGGGTTGAATTTGAAGATGCCGAAGCCACCACCGGGGCGCACCAGGGCCTTGTTGATCTGGTCGGCATCGTCGCGGAAGAACTGGGCGATCTCGGCGCGGCTGGATTCCTGTAGCGGCGTGGCATCGCGCTGCCATTGCTCATCGCGATTGAAGGACACGTAATACTGGCCGCTCTGCTGCTCGATGCGGAATTCGGCTGGCTTGCGCGCGTGGGTGGCGTAGCAGCCGAGCATCGGGTCGGACGAGAACACCCCGGCGCTGTTGTCCTTGCCGCAGCCGGTCAACAGCAGCGGCGACAGGAAGAGCAGGCTGGTCAGTACGCGCATGGCAGATCCTCGGCGGCGGGTGTTGGAGCATTGTCCAACACGGCCTGAAAAGATGCCGTCTGCGTGCCCGGTGCCCGGTGCCCGGTGCCCCGTGCCCCGTGCCCCGTCGTCGGTAGGCAATGGTGTACGGTGACGCGATTCTTAGGAGACACCTCGTGCCGCCAGATTCTCCGCAAGCGCCGCGCCCACCGTCGGGCGTCCCGATGTCTGCGCAGCGACTCCCGCTGCTCGGCCTGGTCAGCTTCCTCGGCCTCCCCATCGGGGCCTTTGCCGCACACATCGCCACCGCCGCCAACCACGGTGTCACCGCAGGCGCCAGCACCACCGGTGTCTCGATCGGGGTGCTCGCTTCAGCAGCGGTGGGCCTGATCGCCACGGTCGGCTCGCGCGTCCGTCAGGAGCGCTGGCCGTGGCTGGGCATCGTCGGCGCAGTGCTCAGCGCCGCGCCGCTGGTGCTGTTCCTGGTCGGGATGATGTTCAAGCAGTGAGGTGTTACTGAGGTGCGTTGATCAGGCCGGCAGCGCGGCATCTAACCGGTGTACTTCCACCGTCACGTGCACCAGCTCCTCATGCACGGAGAGGGCTTCGCGGACCTGATCGGCGCCGAGCGGGTCGGCACTGACCAGGCTGGCTACCACCGCATACTTGCCGCGGCCGACCTGCCACACGTGCAGATCGGAAAGCTGCGCCGACCACGGCCCTTGTTCGATCACCTCACGCACCTCCGCCACCACCGGGGCGTCCATCTGTGCATCGAGCAGCACGCGGCCGGTATCGCGCAGTAGGCCGATCGCCCAGACGGTGACCAGCACGGCGCCGACCAGCCCCATCACCGGGTCCAGCCACGCCGCGCCCCAGACCTTGCCGCCGATCAGTGCGGCAATCGCGAGCACCGATGTGGCGGCGTCGGCGATGACGTGCAGGTAGGCAGAGCGCAGGTTCAGGTCCTGGGGACCGTGCGCGGCATGAGCGTGGCCATGGTGCTCTGCGAGACCGCCGTGACCGCCATGGTCATTGCCGTGTCCGTGCTCGTGCGCGTTGGCATGCCCATGCCCATGATGATGCCCATGATGGTGGTGCGCATGATCATGGTTGTCGCGCAGCCACCACGCGCACAGCAGGTTCACCGCCAGCCCGACCACCGCGATCGCGATGGCTTCGTTGTAGTGGATGGCGCTGGGCACGAATAGGCGCTGCCCGGACTGCACGGCCATCAACAGGGCCACGCCAAGCAGGGCGATGGCGCTGGTGTAACCGGCCAGGATTTCGACCTTCCAGGTGCCGAAGGTGAAGCGATGGTCGTGCGCGTGGCGGCGGGCGAATCCGTAGGCGAACACGGACAGGCCCAGCGCCAGCGCATGTGAGCTCATGTGCCAGCCGTCGGCGAGCACGGCCATGGAGTTGAACCACCAGCCGCCGATGATCTCCACGACCATCATCACGGCGGTCAGCCAGAGCGCGCGCTGCGTGCTGCGCTCGGCGAGGGGATTGCCATCGTCGAAGCGATGGGTGTGGCGGCGGGCGTCGGCGGCAGCGCTGAGGATCATGGGGAATCCGGACATTGGAATATACCCCCATAGGGTATATGCTCCGGCCCCATGTCGCACGTTCAACACCACCGCAAGCCGCTGCTGGCCCGGGTCCGCCGCATGGCCGGCCAGGTCGCCGCGCTGGAAGCCTCCCTGCAGTCGGCCGAGGCCGATTGCACCGATGTCCTGATGCAGGCCTCGGCCGTGCGTGGCGCCGCGCACGCGCTGTTGATGGCGCTGTTGGACGAGCATCTGCAGGAGCACGTGGTCGGGCCAGACGATCCGGCCGAGCGCGCGGCCGAGGCGCAGGTGCTGGTCAAGCTGCTGCGCGCCTACGGCAAGTAAGCCGCGCAGCGCGCACGCCGGCTCAGTGCCGGTGCCGCCGCCAGGCATTCCACACATGCGTGCTGGCCAACAGCAGGCTGCCGACGACCGTCATCGGGGTCTCGGCCTCATGGCTCGGCCAGCCCATGGCGCCGGCCAGCAGTAAGAGCAGCCCGACCAAGGCGCCGGCCATCGCCAGCACGGGCAGGCGATGCTGACGATGCGCGCGCCATAGGGCGAAGCCGGTCACCGGCGCGGCGATGGCCACGAACAGGGCATGCACCCATTCGGCTTGAGCCCATACGCCCATCAGCGGGAGCATCGCCGCGAGTAGCGGCAGGGCCAGGCAGTGCAGCAGGCATAGGCCGGAGAGCGCAATGGCGCCGGCATCCAACAGGGCAGAGGATCGCTTCATGGGGCGTGGGGGTCTTGGTCAGTGAATGTTATATAGTAACATTTCATTCCCCTTCCAGACCTGCTCCGCCATGACTGCCCCTGCCTCCTTTGATTCGCGTCTGCCAGTAACCGTGCTGTCCGGCTTTCTCGGTGCCGGCAAGACCACCCTACTCAATCAGCTGCTGCGCAACCGCGAGGGCCGCCGGGTGGCGGTGATCGTCAACGACATGAGCGAGATCAATGTCGATGCGCAGCTGGTGCGCGAGGGGGGCGCCGCGCTGAGCCGCACCGAGGAGACGCTGGTGGAGTTCAGCAACGGCTGCATCTGCTGCACGCTGCGCGATGACCTGCTGCAGGAGGTGCGCCGGCTCGCAGCGGAGGGGCGTTACGACTACCTGCTGATCGAATCGACCGGGATCGCCGAACCGATGCCGGTCGCGGCGACCTTCTCGGTGCGCGATGAGCAGGGCTTCAGCCTCAGCGACATCGCGCGGCTCGACACCTTGGTGACGGTGGTCGATGGCGCACAGTTCCTGCAGGATTTCGGCTCCAGCGATCGCTTGATTGACCGCGACCAGCAGGCCGGTGAGGACGACGATCGTGGCGTGGTCAATCTGCTTGCCGAGCAGATCGAGTTCGCCAATGTGATCGTGGTGAGCAAGTGCGATCTGATCGATGACGACACGCTGCAGTCCACGCTGGCCGTGCTGCGTGCGATGAACCGTGAGGCGCGGCTGGTGCTCTCCGAACACGGCAATGTGCCGCTGCACGAGGTGCTCGATACCGGCCGCTACGACTTCGTCAAAGCGCAGCTGGCGCCGGGCTGGATGCAGGCGCTCCGTGGGCAGCACACGCCGGAGACCGAGGAGTACGGCATCACCAGTTTCGTCTACCGCTCGCGCCGGCCGTTCCATCCGCAGCGCTTCGCGCGCTTGCTGGAGACCGGGCTGGGCAGCGTGATCCGCAGCAAGGGTTTCTTCTGGCTGGCCAACCGCATGGACTGGGTGGGCGAGCTCTCCAGCGTCGGTGCGGCCACGCAGACCTCGGCCGCAGGCTTCTGGTACGCCTCGCGCGAGCGCATGGAGGCGGGGCTGGAGAATACTGCGCCAGCGCTGCCACCCACCTGCGTGCCTTATACGGATCTCGGCTGGGCCCGCCAACAGGCCGCGTGCTGGACCGCCTCGATGCCCAGCGTGGAACAGGTCGGCGATGCCGGCGAGTACCAGGCCATGCGCAAGCTGTGGCATCCCTGGTGGGGCGACCGCCGCCAGGAGCTGGCGGTGATCGGCGTGGCGATGGACGAGCATGCGGTGCGTGCCGAGCTGGATGCCTGCCTGCTCAACGATGAGGAACTGCGTGCCGGGCCGCTGCTGTGGCAGTTGCTGCCGGATGCGTTTCCGGCGTGGGCGCGTGCATGAGCAAACGGATGTCGGAACGCAGATCGATCTCCAGCCTCAGGTCCGATGCTTGAGCGGGATACGTCCGCCCTCACGCTTACATCAGCTGCCACCCACTTTCCGTGGCCTTCAGGCGATGCGTCAGCTGCACGGACTCCAACAAGGCGTGATCGTGCGAGACGATCATCAACGTGCCGGTGTACTGGCTGAGCATCTGCTCCAGCGCAGTCAGCGAAGGCAGGTCGAGATGATTGCCGGGTTCATCGAGCAGCAGCAGGTGCGGCGGCGTCTGCGCATACAGCACCGACGCCAGCGCCGCCTTCAACCGTTCGCCGCCGCTGAGCGTGGCCAGCGGCCGCAGGCTGCGCTCGGCATCCAGGCCGAGCAGGGCCAGCTGCGTGCGCAGCGTGCCTTCGCTGGCCAACGGATGCGCGCGTTGCAGCAGTGACAAGGCCGAGGCATCGTCCGGCAGCAGCGTGAGTGACTGATCGAGCAGGGCGACACTGGCCGCCACCTCGACCTGTCCCGACACCGGCGCCAGCGTGCCCGCCAACACCTTCAGCAACGTGGATTTGCCGCTGCCGTTGCGCCCCTGCACGCCGATCCGCTGGCCGCGCTGCACGGTGAGATCCAGTGTCTTCCACGGCGCCCGCACCCACGGCAGTTCGGCACCGATCAGCTCGGCTACGCGCTGCGGTCCGGGCTGATGGATCACCGGCGCGAGCAGGGCGATCTCGATGTCCTGCTCCACCTCGCTGGCGGCCTCGCGCACGCGCGCATCCAGTTCGGTGCGACGCTCGGTCTGCTGCGCCTGCCATCGGCCGGCGCTGTGCTCGCTGCGGTTCTTCATGCCACCCAGCAGGATCGGCGCCTGGTTGGCGGTGCGTGCCTCGCGTGTGGCGCGTGCCTGCCGATGTTCCAGGCGCTCGCGCTGATCGCGCAGCTCATTCTGTTGCTGGCGGCGCTCGCGCTTGCGCAGGGCCAGCTGGGCGTCTGCACTGCGCCGCTCGTCCTGTCTCTGTTCGGCGTAGTGATCGTAATTGCCGCCGTATTGGCGCAGCCCGCTGGGCGTCAGTTCGACGATGCGCGTCATGTGCCGCAGCAGCGTGCGGTCGTGGCTGATCACGATCAGGCCGCCGTGCCAGCGCTTCAGCGCATCGATCAAGCGTGCGCGGTGGTCGGCGTCGAGGTGGTTGCTGGGTTCATCCAGGATCAGCCCCTCGGCACCGGACAGGAACGCACCGGCCAGTGCGACCTGCATCGCCTGGCCACCACTGAGCGTGGCCGCCGGCTGCAGGGGATCCAGTGCGGGCAACCCGAGCAGGTGCCACTGTGCCTGCAGCTGCTCGCGCAGATCCCAGCGCTCACCCACGCAGCTGAAATCGTCGGGATCGACGCTGCCGGCTTCGATGCGGAGCAGGGCATCGAGCACCGCACCGACCCCGGCCAGGTCGGCGATGCGGCCCTCGGGTACGCCGCTGTGCTGGGTGAGCAGGTGCACCGGCCCACTGCGCAGGATGCGGCCGGAGGTGGGCGCGAAATCGCCGCTGAGCAAGCGTGCGAGCACGCTTTTGCCCACGCCGTTGCGCCCGACCAGACCGGTCGGGGTGCCGTCGAACGCGGCGGACAGTTCGGAAAACAGGACCCGGCCGTCGGGCAGGGTATGCGTCACGCGATCGAGCGTGAGTGCGAATGCGGTCATGCGACCTCCATTGGATGCCAAGGACTCCCCTCCTGAAGAACAGGCGGGTGGGAGACTGGCCGTCAGACGACGGCGGCATCAATGGCGCATGTAGGCCTACCTCGGCAACAAAGGCGGCTGGCTGCCGCGCGGCCAGTATAAAACCGCCCGGCGGCAGGGTGATGAACGCCGCCTGCTCAGCAGCTGACGCCGGTCAGCCGCGCGCTGATGAAATCGATGAAGACCCGCAGTTTTGGCAGCACGTGGCGGCCCGAGGGCCACAGCAGGTAGAAGGTGCCACAGGCATGGATGCGGTCGGCCATTACCCGCTGCAGCCGGCCATCCGCCAGCGCCTCGCGTACCGAGTGCTCGGGGATGTAGGCGATGCCGCGCCCGGCCATGGCGAAGGCCAACCGCGCTTCGATCGTATTGCTGACCATCGAGACCGGCAGGGCCAGCGGCGCGGCGCCGGGCGTCTGCGGCAGCGGCCATGGCTCCAGCTTGCCGCTGCTGGGGAAGCGGTAGTGCAGGCAGTCGTGGTGCAGCAGGTCCTCGGGCGCCCGCGGGGTACCGCGCCGGGCCAGGTAGTCCGGTGAGGCCACCAGATAGCGCGGGAACACGCCGAGTTGCCGGGCGCTGAGACGCGAGTCGGTCGGCTCGCTGACCCGCAGTACCGCGTCGAAGCCTTCTTCGATCACATCCACCAGGCGGTCATCGAAATCCAGCTCCAGGCGGATGCCGGGGTAGGCAGCCATGAACTCGGTCAGCAGCGGCAGCGAGATGTCGCCGACCAGCGGCAGACTCACCCGCAGCACGCCGGTAGGCGCTTCTGTCTGCTGGATCAGCTCATCGCGGGCGGCATCGCGCTCATCGAGGATGCGCCGGCAGCGCACCAGGAAGCGCTCGCCCTCGGCGGTGAGGGTGATGCTGCGGGTGCTGCGGTGGAACAGCCGCACGCCCAGTGCCTGCTCCAGCCGGGACACGGTCTTGCCGGCCGCCGAGGCGGAAATGCCGAGCATGCGGCCGGTCTCGACGAAGCTGCGGGTGTCGGCCACCTGCACGAAGGTCTGCAGGTTGCCGAGATTGTCCAGGGCTGACATGGGCGGAGGCACGGGGAGGAAAGCGGGCACTGTAGCGGTCGGCAGCGCTGCCGGGGCGGGAGGCGGCGGCATCTACCCGCAACACTGTGGTGCGCGCGGGGACGATGGGGGCCGAAGACCTTGCAGGGACGGCGCCTTGCCGATTGCGGCCTCTCCGCTCCGGAATGTGCGGAGCGCCAACCGGCTGTTTCGCCGGGTGCTCACGGCCTACCGTGGCGCTCCCTCACTTCCCGGCACCGCCATGTCCTCCTTCCCTGATCTCCGCGCCCCCACGCACCCACCGGGCCTGCGCCCCACCCAGGTGCAGCCATGAGCGGGCACGCGGTTGATGCCGCCGCGGTTCCCCTACCCAATGCCGCCACCCGGTTGCCCCTCGGCGGGCTGCTGGCGCTGGCCTGCGCCGGCTTCATCACCATCCTCACTGAGGCGTTGCCGGCCGGGCTGTTGTCGCCGATGAGCGCTGATCTTGGCGTCAGCCGTGCATTGGTCGGGCAGCTGGTGACGATCTACGCGCTGGGCTCGCTGGTGGCCGCGCTGCCGATGACCGCATTGACCCGGCGCTGGCCACGCCGCCCGCTGCTGCTCACCGCGATCGCCGGCTTCGTGGTGGTCAACACCATCACTGCGATGACGCACCACTACGGCTTGATGCTGGTCGCGCGTTTCTGCGCGGGCATCAGTGCGGGTCTGTTGTGGTCGCTGGTGGCCGGCTATGCCAGCCGCATGGTGGTGCCGCAGCTGCAGGGCCGCGCCATTGCGGTGGCGATGGTCGGCACGCCGCTGGCGCTGTCGCTCGGCATCCCGGCCGGCACGCTGCTCGGCCAGACCATCGGCTGGCGCTGGGCGTTCGGATTGATGTCGCTGCTCAGCGTCGGCCTGTTGGTGTGGGCGCGGTTGGCGCTGCCGCCCCTGCCGGCCCCGGGCGCGGCCGCGCAGCAGCCGCTGGGCAACGTGCTGCGCCTGCGCGGCATGCGCACCGCGTTGCTCACGATGTTCCTGTACGTACTGGCGCACAACGTGCTGTACACCTACATCGAACCCTTCGCGGCGCTGTCCGGCGCGGCGGCGTGGCTGGACCGCCTGCTGCTGGTGTTCGGCGTGTCCGCGCTGGTCGGCATCTGGATCACCGGGCTGCTGGTGGATCGCTGGCTGCGCGAGCTGGTGGTCGCCAGCACGGTGGCGTTCGCGCTGTCGGCCGTGGCGTTCGGCGTGTGGCCAGGCTCACCGTGGGTGCTGCTGATCGGCACGGTGGTGTGGGGTGTTTCCTTCGGCGGCGTTGCCACGCAGTTCCAGACGGCGGTGGCACGACGTGCCGACGAGGCCGGGGATATCGCGCAATCGTTCGTGGTGACTGGCTGGAACCTGGCCATCGCATTGGCTGGCATCCTCGGCGGCGTGATGCTGGAAACCGTGGGCGAGCGTTGGCTGCCGGCCGTGCTGCTGGTGTTGCTGCTGGCCACGTTGATGGTGGTGCTGCGCCAGCCGCGCGCCTGGGCGCCCACGGGGCACTGAGCCCAGCCGCCGCACCCGGCAAGGTGGGCCGCGATACCCGGCGCTATGCTGGCGCCGGGTATCGCAATGGGAGTGGCGGGTGCGTAACGGAGTTCTTCGAAGCGGCGTGCTGGCACTGCTGTGCCTGGCCGGCATCGCGCACGCGGCCGAGCCGGGGCGGCGCATCGCTCTGACCATCGACGATCTGCCCTGGCAGCGGCTGGACGAACGCGCCGAGCCCGAGCTTGCCGCCCGCCACGCGCAGCTGATCGCGGCCTTGCAGCGCGCCGACGTGCCGGTGGTGGGCTTCGTCAACGAGGTCAAACTCGAGGTGGATGGGCAGGTACAACCGGCGCGGGTGCAGATGCTGCGCGACTGGCGCGATGCCGGCTTCGAACTGGGCAACCACACCTACGGCCATGTCGATCTGCACGCGATCGGCTTGCCCGCGTATGAGCAGGACATCCTCCGCGGTGAAGCTACCCTGCGCCCGCTGCTGGCCGAAACCGGGCAGGCACCGCGCTGGTTCCGGCATCCGTATCTGCGTGCCGGGCAGTCGCCGCAAGAACGCGCCGCGCTCGGTGCGTTCCTGCAGCAGCATGGGTATCAGGTCGCGCCGGTCACGGTCGACAACAGCGAATGGATCTGGGCGTTCGCCTACGATCATGTGCGCGATACCGAGGCCGATCCCATCGCGCGTGAGGCCCGCCTGCGCCAGCTGCGCCGTGGCTACGTGCCGTACATGCTCAACAAGCTGGACTACTACGAGCAGCAGGGGCAGCAGCTGCTGGGTCGGTTGCCTGCGCAGGTGTGGTTGATCCATGCCAATGCGCTCAGCGCCGATTGCGTGGAGGAACTGGTCGCGGCCACACGGCGGCGGGGCTATCGTTTCATCTCGCTGGCGGCGGCACTGCAGGACCCCGCCTACCAGCACGCCGATGGTTACAACGGCGCCGGTGGCATCAGCTGGATCCAGCGCTGGGCGATGGCGGAGAACAAGCCGAAGGCGTTCTATGCGGGCGAGCCGCAGGTGCCGGCATGGGTGATGACGCTGGCCGGGCTCGACGCGGAGTAGCGTGCCGGCTCAGGCCGGGGTGTCGCTGTTGGGGTTCTGCATGTCTTCGCGGGCCTGACCATACTGCTGCTGGCGCAGCTGGTGGAAGGCCCGGAACTCGGCCGGCGGCAGTGCCTTGGAGAACAGCCAGCCCTGGCCGAATTCCACCTGGCGCGCCTGCAGGTAGGCCAGCTGTGCCGGGGTTTCCACGCCTTCGGCGACGGTGAACAGGCCCAGCGTCTTGGCCATGTCGATGATGTGCGAGGTCACCGGGCTGGTCGCGCTGTCGGTGCCGATCGCATCGATGAACGACTTGTCGATCTTCAACGCATCCAGCGGCAGCTGCTGCAGGTACTGCAGGCTGGAATAGCCGACGCCGAAATCATCGATCGCAACGCAGTGGCCCATCCGGCGCGCATTGGCCAGGCTGGTGCGCGCGCGCCGGATGTCGATGAAGCCCCGTTCGGTTGCTTCCAGCCAGATCTGCTGCGGGTGGATGCCGGTGCCATGCAGCTTGCCCGACAGGACCTTCAACGCCCGCCCGCTGCTGACATCCTCGGCGGCCAGGTTGATCGCGATATGCGCGGTGCGGTCCTGCACCAGCAGCTCGCGCATGTCGGCGATCACGTGGTCGATGACCTGGTCGGTCAGCGCCTCGATCAAGCCGCCTTCCTCGGCCAGTGGGATGAACAGGTCCGGCCGCACCAGGGTGCCATCCGGGCGACGCCAGCGCACCAGTGATTCAGCGCCCACGCAGATGCCGGTGTCCAGCTCGATGATCGGCTGGTAATGCATGAAGAACTCGCGCCTGCGCACCGCCGTGGCCAGTTCGCCGCGCAGCGACAGCCGCCGCCGCGACAGCCACACCACGCCGGAGATCACCGCCAGCGCGCCCAGCACGCCCAGCGGAATGAACTGCCCGATCTGATGGCGGAACGCGGCGACCAGATCGGTGCGGGGGGCCGTGGCGATCGCCAGCCACTCCTGGTCCTGGGCGGTGGCATACAGCGTCTGGTCTTCCATGCCGCTGGCCGGTTCGCGCAGCAGCCGCTGCAGCAGGACCTGGTCTTGGATGTCCTGCTGCGCGATCAGACGGCCGTCGGGGCTGGCCACGGCCAGGCGCACGTTGGGGTCGGCGATCACATCGACCAGCCGGGCCGGGTCCATCAGGATGTCGTAGTGCCCGTAGCTGAGCGCCAGCAACGGTTGCTGCGCACTGCCGGCCAACGGCCGCACGCCCAGGGTGATGCCGGCACCTTCGGCGGTGACATAGCCGGGCGTGGGCTGCGGGATCTCCGCGCTTACCGGCCCCCACGAGTTGCAGACCAGCCGGCCGTTCTCGAAATAGCCCACCTGCTCGGCCGAATGCGTGCGCATCACCAGGCTGCGCATCAGCTGGAGGTGCTCGGGCGAGCAGGGCGCCAGCGTGCTCTGGTTGAGTTCGTGCAGGGTGGTCAGCGCCATCTCGTAGGCGCGATGCGCGCGCTGCAGGGTGCGCTCGGCAGTGGTCTGCAGCCGCACCTGTTCGGATTCGCTGGCGCGGCTCCAGGTGAAATAGAACACGGTGGCGATCGGCACCAGGGCGCCGAGCAGGGCAAGCACTACGGTGGCGGCAATGATCCTGGCGCGGTTCAAGCAGACCTCGATGCCCTGGCGGAGAAGGGGCTCACGGCCGCGGGCAGTGCTGCCCCCGTGTGGCCCGGGAGCCCTATATGACCATCAGCGGGCAGGGATTGGAACCATTCGCCGCGGGGCCGGGCGGTGCTGTCGGGATCGTCTTCCGCCAAACGGGGCTGATCCGTCACCGGAGCGCGCCGGTATTCACCTTCGGTTCGCGCCCCCGGCCGGATGATCGCGCCGCACCCTTCCGTGCCCCGATCCGAGCCCGATGAATCCGACCCTGCCTGCCGTGTTGGCCCTGTTGTCGTTGCTGCTGCCTGGCCTGGCATCGGCGCGCACGGTCTATCGCTGCGTGCAGAGCAACACCGTCAGCCTGGCCACCGCACCGGAGCCAGGCTCCAGATGCACCCCGCAGCAGATCGACGACAACGCCGTGCAGACCCCCAACCTGTGGGGCAACATGGGCGTCTTCAGCGGCACGTTGTATGAGCGCGAACAGGAGGGCGCGCTGGTCTACTCGACCCGCAACCTGCCGGGCTCGCGCGTGTTCCTGAAATTCACCGTGGCCACCCCACCGGGCGAACCGGCGCACGAAGGGCTGGGCAAGGTCGGCACGCCGCAGTTGAACCGGCATGCCAAGCAGTTCAAGGCGGCCGCGAAGGCCACCGGCGTGGACGATGCCTGGCTGCGCGCGATCGCCCATGCCGAGAGCGGCTTCGATGCGGGCGCGATCTCGCCCAAGGGCGCCCAGGGCGTGATGCAGCTGATGCCCGACACCGCCACCGAATACGGCGTGGCCGATCCCCTCTCGGCCGAACAGTCGATCAGCGGTGGCGCGCGTTACATGAAGGCCTTGCTGCGCCGCTACAAGGGCGACCGCATGCTGGCGGCCGCCGCGTACAACGCCGGCATCGGTGCGGTGACGCGCTACAAGGGCGTGCCGCCGTATGCCGAAACGCTGGCCTACGTGGAGAAGGTCAGTGCGCTGTACGTGCGCTATCGCGAGGCGATGGGGTTCAAGGTGGAGACGCCGGCGAAGTAGGAACCGGGGTCAGCGTGAGGAGCCGCGCGCAACAATCCCGTACGCGTCACTGCGGCCGACGGTGTTCAACGCCGCTTGGACATCGCTGCGCGCCACCACCTGCCACCAGCGACGATCGCGCTCGGCATCGCCGGGCAGCGAGGGCACGGTGACAAAGCGCTGGACCGACAGCAGGGCATCGCTGCGGTGCTGGGTGGATTGCAGTCTGCTGATCAGATGCGCGGCAGCGGCGTCCAAGGCGTTGTCCTCCAGCAAGGCATCCAGGAAATAGCCTGCCGCAACATCGTCATGCGCCTGGAGCCATGCCTTTGCCTGTTCGGCGCGTGCCGGATCGCCAAGCTGGCGATAGGCCGCAAAGCGCACCCATTGCTGCACCGCTTCACCGTACGGGCTGAGGGTGTTGCCGATGGCATCGGCGGTCTCCAGCGCCTGGCGGGGTTGCAGCATGCCGGTCTGCCACACGGCCAGATTCAGGCGCTGGCTGACATTGCTGCCGCCGCCCTCCCAGAAACGGCCCGCCAGCGTCATGGTGGCCATCGCCGTCTCGATGTCGCCCAGCCGTCGCTGGGCGATGGCACGACTGTTGAGCAGCCACGCCAGGTCGCCGGATCCCTCGAACACGTCCGGAATGCCCGGATCGGCAGCCGCCTTGGCCGCCCGGTCCGTCATCGACAGGATTTCGTCGTTCTTTCCCATCAGCAGCATCGCCTCGCTCATCGCCGAGAGCGCGGTGACGTTCTCCGGCGCCAGCAGCGTGTCCAGCCGCAGCGTGTCCAGATGGCGCTGGGCCGCCAGCTGCGGATCGAAGCGAGGGCTGTCGCGATCGATGAAGCGATCAAAACGCTTGTCCGCCCGCAGGGCGATGACTTCCACCGGTGTGTCGATGCGCGCAAGCGTGGCCGCGACCCGTTCGGACTGGTCGGCGTTGATCTGAAGCAGCGCGAGTGCACGCCAGAAATCTGTCGGCTCCACGCCACCGGGCTTCCACTGATGCGCGAACAGCACCTCAAGGAACGCGCGCAATGCCTCGTCTTCGCCCTGCAACTGCTGGAGGAACTGCGCGGCCATGCCGATGCTGACATCGCCCACGAACTGCGGTGCCAGCTGCACGGCACGGGTGGTGTTCCGGATGCCTTCGAGGGGATTGCCCTCAAGGCTATCCAGCGTCGCGAGCAGATACAGCACACGCGGTTCATCCGGCGACAGCTGGCGTGCGCTCTGCAGGTACGTGCGTGCGGGCCCCGTCTGACCGGTCTGCAACGCGGTCCATGCTGCCTGGGTGTAGGCCTCGAGACGGTCGGCCTTGGACAGGGCGTGCAGGGCAGGGCTCGCCAGCAGGCGTTCAAAGGCAATCAATGCACCCAGCGTGTCGCCCTGTGCAGCTTCACGGGCTGCATCAGCGACGGCGTCGCGCAGGGCCAACGCCGACGGTGCTGCCGTGCCATCGCCGGTGTCGGCACGGGCGTGAGCGGCACTGATGCCTGCGATCGCCAGCGCGAGCACCATGGCAATACGATGACGTTGCAGGCGCTGCATCACGTTGTCCTTCCATGGAATGAACGCTGATTGAAACCGGAACGTGGCGTCCACACAAGTCGCATTCGTTGTGCAGGGTTTGCAGGCACGCCACGAGCGGCTAAGGTCGTGTCCCGAACAGCAGCAGGCAAGGACAGCGATGACGCGCGGACGATGGGCAATGGTGGTGCTGATAGCAGCCCTGATGGCGGCGGCCCTGGCATGGACCTTCCTGCGCGAACCAGCCGCGCCCGCGCCGCCGCCGGGCCCGGTGGCGACCGTGCTCGGCTGGTCGCCGCAGTTCAGCGTGCTGGCCGGCGACGGTGTCGGTGGCAGCGCCGAAGGTCCCGCCGCCCAGGCGCGCTTCGCCGATCCCTACGGACTGGCGGTGGACGCGCACGGCGTGGTCTACATCGCCGATGCCGGCGACAACAACCGCATCCGCCGCGTTCACTCCGACGGCCGCGTGGACACGCTGGCCGGGCACGGCGAGGGCTGGCGCGATGGCGCCGCGCTGCAGGCGCAGTTCAATACACCGTCCGGCATCGCGTTGGATGTGGCCGGCAACGTCTACGTCGCCGACACCGGCAATCACGTGATCCGCCGCATCGCGGTAGACGGCACCGTGAGCACGCTGGCCGGTGATGGCCAGCGGGGCTTCGTCGATGGGCCAGCCGCGCAGGCGCGGTTCGATGGACCGATGGGGGTGGCGGTGGACGCCGGTGGCCGCGTGTATGTGGCCGATACCTACAACGACCGCATCCGCGTGATCGAGCCCGATGGCCGTGTGCATACCCTGGCTGGTGGCGAGCGCCCAGGGCTGATGGACGGCATCGGCGCGGGCACCCGCCTGGATACGCCGGTCGCGCTGGCACTGGATCCGCAGGGAAATCTGCTGATCGCCGACCTGTTCAACAACGCGATCCGCCAGCTTGCGCCGGATGGCACGCTGAGCACGCGCGTGGCCGACGGTGGTCTGCTCAGTGGACCCCTGTCCGTGGCAGTAACCCATGACGGGGTGATCTACGCCAGCGACATCAACGGCAAGGTGGTGCAGATCTCGGCGCAGGGCCACCAGCTCGCGCTGGCGGGTGTGCCGCCGCAGCCGCGCTTTGCCCGGCCGACTGCACTCGCACTGGATGCCGACGGCGGGCTGTATCTGGCCGATGCAGCGTCCTACCGGGTGCACCGGCTGCGTGCGCTGGCCGCGGGCCAGACTGCGCCGCCGGCCCTGATCGGCCCGGCACCGGACGCGCCGTTGCCCGACACCGCTGGCCGTTGGCCACTGGCGCCGCAGGACGGCTGGCATGAGGTGGTCGGCACGCTGGGCGAGGTGCGCGGCGACTTCAAGGGCGAGAGCCGCCACCATCTGCATGGCGGCTTCGACATCCGCGGTGATGTCGGCCAGCCGGTATTGGCGATCGCCGATGGCAAGGTCGATACGCCGTTCGCGGCGTGGTCGGTCGGCGGCCAGGCCGAAGGCCTTTCGCTGGGCCGGCTCAAGTACATCCACATGAAGGTCGGCCGTGACCCGCGCGATCGTGCGTTCGATCCGCGCTGGCAGCAGGTGTCCGGTGAGGACGGCACGTTGGAGCGCATCCGCGTGCGTCGCGGCACCCGTTTCGCCGCCGGCGAAACGCTGGGCAGCATCAACCGCATGGCGCATGTCCACCTGAGCGTGGGCGCCAGTGGCTTCGAGCGCAATGCGGTGGCGCTGGGCTTCACCGGCTATGCCGATACGTTCGCGCCGCGCATCACCGAGGTCGCCGTGCTGGACGATCTGGACCAGCCGATCAAGGCCGGTGCCGACGGACGCGTTGCGATCCCCCGCCAGGGCCCGGGCGTGCAGATCGTGGTGGAAGCGTGGGACCAGGTGGACCGCAACCTGCCGCGCCGTCGGCTGGGGCTGTACCAGGTCGGCTACCAGGTGCTGGACGCACAGGGCCAGCCGCTGGCCGGCTACGAGCAGCCGCGCTTCAACATCGTGTTCAACCGGATGCCGCGCGAAGACAGCGCTACGCGCGTGGCCTACGCACCGGACAGCGGCATCACCGTGCATGGCAGCGCGGTCACGCGGTTCCGCTACCTGGTCACCAATACCGTGCGTGACGGCCTGGTCGAGACCGGACGCTGGCAACCGGATGCGCTGCCGGCCGGCGAGTACATTCTGCGTGGCAGTGCGCGCGACTACAGCGGCAATGAGGCCATCGGCCCGCGCGATCTGAAGGTCACGCTGTTGCCCTGAGCTGCCTCAGGCGCCGACGCGCACGCGCTCGGCGTCCATGTCGGCCAGCGGCCGCACCTCGATACTGCCGAAACGCGACCACGGGAACTGCTGGGCGATGCGCATCGCCTCGGCGTGGTCGGGGGCGTTGATCAGGTTGAAGCCGGCCAGCAGTTCGTGGGTCTCGGCGAACGGGCCGTCGGTGATGCGGGTCTGGCCCTGGCGCACGCGCAGCGTGCGCGCGCTGTCCACCGGTTCCAGCTTCTGGGCGAGCACCAGCGTGCCTTCGGCCTGCAACCGGTCGGCGTGCTGCAGGCAGTCGTGCATCAGGCGGTCGTATTCGTCGCCGGGCAGGGCGTGCAACAGGCCCTCGTCGATATAGATCAGCAGAAGAAATTGCATGGCCGGACCGGGGTGGGCGGGGGAATCCGCATGATGCCCCAGCCCGCGCTCGCGGCGTGTTGCAACGCCGCAGCGGTGCCCTGTTCAGCGATGGAAAAATAAATCGGTCGGGCCTGTCGATTTCCGCCCCGCCGGCTCGTTGTATCCAGTGAACGGCCCGGGTTCCGGGCTGGCACACAGGAGCACCCCGTGAAAGTCATGGTACTGGTCAAGGCAACGGCGGCCACCGAGGCCGGTCAACTGCCCACCGAGCAGGAGATCCGCGCCATGGGCGCCTACAACGAGCAGCTGGTCCAGGCCGGCATCATGCTGGCGGGCGAGGGCCTGCACCCGACCTCGCGCGCACGCCGGGTGGCCTTCGGCAGCGAACCGCCGCGCGTGATCGACGGCCCGTTCGCCGAAACCCGCGAACTGGTCTGCGGGTTCTGGCTCTGGCAGGTCCGCTCGCTGGACGAGGCCACCGAGTGGCTCAAGCGCGCGCCGTTCGCCGCTGGCGATGTTGTCGAGCTGCGGCCGATCCTCAGTGCCGAGGATTTCGGCGCCGCCTTCACTCCCGAATTACAGGCGCAGGAACAGCGTCTGCGCGACCAGATCGGCGCTGCCGACTAATCCCCCCCGCACCCCTGGAGCATTCCCATGAAACTGATTCCGTTCCTCGGCTTCAACGGCAAGACCCATGAGGCCATGGCCTTCTACGCGCAGGTGCTGGGCGGCAAGGTCACCTCGGAAATGAAGTACCGCGACATGCCGCCCATGGAAAGCAAGGAGGGCTGTGGCGAGATGCCGCCGGAGACACTGGACCACGTCGCGCACAGCCAACTGGAGGTGGGCTCGGCGATCCTGATGGCCGCCGACGGCCCGTCGCCCGACGGGCAGGGCAGCACAACGATCAACATCGATGTGGACTCGATCGAGGAGGCCGAGCGCGTGTTCAAGGCGCTGGCCGACGGTGGCGAGATCAAGATGCCGATCACCGAAACCTTCTGGGCCCATCGTTGGGGCTTTCTGATCGACCGTTACGGCAAGCCGTGGATGGTCAACTGCATGAAACAGCCCTGATTCTTCCGTTCAACAGGAACCCTCCGCATGACCAGCACGACGCAGCAGATGATCTTCGTCAACCTCCCGGTGCGCGATCTGGAGGCGTCCAAGACGTTTTTCGCCGCCCTTGGCTATACCTTCAACCCGACCTTCACCGATGAGAACGCGGCCTGCATGATCATCAGCGACAGCATCTTCGTGATGTTGCTGGTGGAGCCGTTCTTCGCGCAGTTCACGACCCAGCCGATCAGCGACGCGCGGCGCCAGACCGAGGTGATCACCTGCCTGTCGGCGGAGAGCCGCAAGGCGGTCGATGGGCTGGTGGACAAGGCGTTGAAGGCCGGTGCCCGCGAGCCGCAGCCCGCGCGCGATTACGGTTTCATGTACCAGCGTGGCTTCCAGGACCTGGATGGGCACCTGTGGGAAATCGCGCACATGGACGGTGAACCAGGGTGATCGCCCGCCGCGGTGCGGCTTGTGCCCCGGCCGCACCGGTGCTCTGATCGGCCGCATGGAGACGGCACTGACGCAACGACTGGAAACGATCTGGCGCATGGAGTCGCCAGTGTTGACCGCCCGCCTGACCCGCCTGCTTGGGGGGGACGTCGGCCGTGCCGAAGAGCTGGTCCAAGACACCTGGCTGGCCGCGCTGGAGCGCTGGCCCAGCCAGGGCGTGCCGGACAATCCCGGAGCGTGGCTGATGACCACCGCGCGCAACCGCGCCATCGATGTGCTGCGCCAGCACCAGCGCGTCGCCGGCCAGCATGCGCAGTACGGCAGTGAGCTGGAGCCGCTGCCATTGCCGGCGCCGGACGACAGCGACGCACTGGAAGACGATATCGGCGATGACCTGCTGCGGTTGATGTTCGTCGCCTGCCATCCGGTGCTGGCCGCCGATGCGCGTGTGGCGTTGACGCTGCGGCTGCTTGGCGGGCTGACCACCGAGGAGATCGCGCGCGCGTTCCTCGCCCCGGAGCCGACCATCGCCCAGCGCATCGTGCGTGCCAAACGCACCCTGGCGCAGAAGCAGGTCCCGTTCGAAGTGCCGCGCCAGGCCGCCTTGCCGGAACGCTTGGCTTCGGTACTGGAGGTGGTCTACCTGATCTTCAACGAAGGCTATGCGGCCAGCGCCGGCGACGACTGGATGCGCCCGGCCTTGTGCGATGAAGCGCTGCGGCTCGGCCGCGTGTTGGCCAGCCGCCTGCCAACCTGGCCACAGGTGCACGGGCTGCTCGCCCTGATGGAACTGCAGGCGTCGCGGACCGCCGCACGCACCGATGCGGCCGGCACGCCGATCCTGCTGCCCGACCAGGACCGCACGCGCTGGGACTGGTTGCAGATCGGCCGCGGCCAGGCCGCCCTGCAGCAGGCGGTCGCGCTCGGCGGTGGTGACGATCCCTATGCACTGCAGGCGGCCATCGCCGAGTGCCATGCGCGCGCGCGCCGCGCCGAAGACACCGACTGGGCGCGGATGACCGTGTTGTACGCGCGGCTGGCCCAGCGCCAGCCCTCGCCGGTGGTCGCGCTGAACCATGCAGTGGCCGTGTCGCGGGCCCAGGGTGCGGCGGCCGCATGGCCACTGGTCGACGCGCTCGGTGGGGATGCGCGCCTGCGCGACTACGCACCGCTGGCCGCGGTGCAGGGCGATCTGCTGGCCCAGCTGGGCCGTCCCGACGAAGCGCGGGCGGCTTTCGAGCGCGCCGCCGCGCTGACCGCCAACGCACGTGAGAAGGCGATGCTGCTGGCCCGCGCCGCGGCTGTGTAGACCGGCACTGCACTGCGCGGCGGCTCTGGCCTACACTCGGGCAATTGTCGGTCAGTCATGAGGTGCAGCGTGAAGCGTGTGGTAATCAGCCTGTTGGCGTTGTCGGTGTCGTCGGCCTTGATGGCCGCCACCCCCAAATTCGATGGCGCGCGGATCTCCGCCGACGTCAAGGAACTGGCATCGGACGCCTACGAAGGCCGCTCGCCGGCCACCGCCGGTGAAGAGAAGACCATCGCCTTCCTGAGCAAGCAGTTCGCGGCGGCCGGCCTGCAGCCGGGCGGCGACCTCAAAGACGGCAAGCGCCTGTGGACCCAGGCCGTGCCGCTGCTCAAGGGCGATATCGTCGGTACCCCGAGCCTGTCGCTGAGCAGCAAGGGCACGCCGCAGACCCTGAGCCAGGGCAAGGAAATCGCCGTGCGCGCCGCGATGAACGGCGCCAGCGACGTGGACATCAAGAACGCGCCGCTGGTCTTCCTCGGCTACGGCGTCAAGGCCGCCGAGCGCAACTGGGACGACTTCAAGGGTGTGGACCTGAAGGGCAAGATCGCGGTCGTGCTGATCAACGATCCGGATTTTGAAACCGGCCAGGGCGACTTCGACGGCAAAGGCATGACCTACTACGGTCGCTGGACCTACAAGTACGAAGAAGGCGCGCGCCAGGGCGCCCTCGGCGTGCTGATCGTGCACGAGACCGCACCGGCCTCGTATGGTTGGGCGACCGTGGCCGGCTCCAACACCAACACCATGTTCGATGTGGTCCGTGACAACCCGGCCGAAGCGCATCCGCTGCTGGAAGGCTGGATCCAGCGCGATCTGGCGGTGGAGCTGTTCAAGCGGTCCGGCCTGGATTTCGAGGCGCTCAAGAAGCAGGCGCAGACCCGCGAGTTCAAGCCGGTGGAACTGAAGGGCGAGACCTTCTCGGCCAAGTATGCGGTCAAGACCGAGGTGATCACCTCCCACAACGTGGCCGCGCGCCTGGAAGGCAGCAAGCATCCGGATGAGACCGTGATCTACAGCGCGCACTGGGATCACATCGGTGTGGGCAAGCCGGACGCGAACGGTGACACCATCTTCAACGGCGCGCTGGACAACGCCAGCGGCACCGCTTCGCTGATCGAACTGGCCCGTGGCTTCGCCAAGGGCAAGCGTCCGGAGCGCTCGGTGCTGTTCCTGGCGGTCACCGCCGAGGAAAAGGGCCTGCTGGGTTCGGAGTACTACGCCACCCACCCGCTGCACCCGCTGGGCAAGACCGTGGCGCTGATCAACATGGACGGCATGGCGCCCTTCAGCCCCTCGCGTGATTTCGGCATCTACGGCTCGGCCAAGCTGGAGCTGCTGGACCAGCTCAAGGATGTCGCCAAGGGCTGGGACATCCGCTACACGCCGGACCCG
>NZ_NIVS01000014.1 GCF_002205165.1 Stenotrophomonas maltophilia
GGGCTGTCCCCGGTAGAGTTCGAGAAGCAGTACGCACTAAACGGCTGACGACTGTCTACAAAACCCTGGGCGATTCATAGCCTGAGAGTTTTCCACAAGAAAATCAAAGAGCTTCTCCCCGCAACTATTGCGCGGCCCTTCGCACCGCCAAGCTCAAATGATCCCCATCTGCGACAACGCGGCACCGCCCGACACTGGCGAACCCCAGTTACGTGCCATCCATCAAGACTCACCGTGCGAAGGCCGCTTCCTTTCATGCATCAGAGTTTGGATAGAAAAAGGGCGCCTCTCGGCGCCCTCGTCTTTCAACTCATTCCCACTCAATGGTCGCCGGCGGCTTCCCCGATATGTCATAAACCACCCGCGACACCCCCCGCAACTCATTGATGATCCGGTTACTCACCGTCCCCAGGAACTCATACGGCAGATGCGCCCAGTGCGCCGTCATGAAATCAATCGTCTCCACCGCCCGCAGCGCAATCACCCACTCATAAGCCCGCGCATCCCCCACCACGCCCACCGACTTCACCGGCAGGAACACGGCAAACGCCTGGCTGGTCTTGTCGTACAGGTCGGCCTTGCGCAGCTCATCAATGAAGATGGCATCGGCCTTGGCCAGCAGCTCGGCGTATTCGCGCTTCACTTCGCCGAGGATGCGCACGCCAAGGCCCGGGCCCGGGAACGGATGGCGATAGACCATGCTGCGCGGCAGGCCGAGCTCAACGCCGAGGCGGCGCACTTCGTCCTTGAACAGCTCGCGGAGCGGCTCCACCAGGCCCAGCTTCATGTGTTCCGGCAGGCCGCCCACATTGTGGTGGCTCTTGATCACATGCGCCTTGCCGGTCTTGCTGCCGGCCGACTCGATCACGTCGGGGTAAATGGTGCCCTGCGCCAGCCACTTGGCGTTCTTCAGCTTGTTGGACTCTTCATCGAAGATGTCCACGAACAGGTTGCCGATGATCTTGCGCTTGGCTTCCGGATCGCTTACGCCTTCCAGCTTGGCGAAGTAGCGGTCGGCGGCATTGACGCGGATCACCTTGACGCCCATGTGCTCGGCGAACATCGCCATCACCTGGTCGCCTTCCTGCCAGCGCAGCAGGCCGGTATCGACGAACACGCAGGTCAGCTTGTCGCCGATCGCCTTGTGCAGCAGCGCGGCCACGACGGACGAATCGACGCCGCCGGACAGGCCGAGGATCACTTCGTCATCGCCGACCTGCTCGCGCACGCGGGCGATCTGGTCGTCGATGATGTTGGCCGCGGTCCACAGGGTCTCGCAGCCGCACACGTCCACCACGAAGCGGCGCAGCAGCGCCTGGCCCTGCAGGGTGTGGGTCACTTCCGGGTGGAACTGCACGCCGTACCAGCGCTTCTCTTCGTTGGCCATCGCGGCCACCGGGATGCGATCGGTCACGGCGGTGACGGTGAAGCCCGGCGGCGCGACGGAGACGTGGTCGCCGTGGCTCATCCAGACATTCAATTTCGGCTCGCCGCCGTGGTCGCTCAGGCCCTTGAACAGCGCATCCGGGGCGACGACGTTGACTTCGGCATGGCCGAACTCACGCTGGTCGGCCGCTTCGGTGGCGCCACCGAGCTGGGCGGCCAGGGTCTGCATGCCGTAGCAGATGCCGAAGATCGGCAGGCCGCTGTCGAACACTTCCTGCGGCGCGGCGGGCGCGCCCGGCAGCGTGGTCGATTCCGGGCCGCCGGACAGGATGATGCCCTTGGCGCCGAACGCGGCGATGTCGGCCGGGTTGTGGTCCCATGCCCAGATCTCGCAGTACACGCCGAGCTCGCGGATGCGGCGCGCGATCAGCTGAGTGTACTGGGCGCCGAAATCGAGGATGAGGATCTTGTCGTTATGGATGTTGGTCATGGTGCCCGGGCAATGCAGGAGTAAATACGGGAAACACAGCGTCGTTACCGGCGGCCGATAGAGAAAGAGGAACGGGAATCAGCTTCCTCGTTCCTCTTTGCTCATGCCGCATCAGGCGCGGTAGTTCGGCGGCTCTTTGGTGATCTGCACGTCGTGGACGTGGCTCTCACGTTGGCCGGCGCCGCTGATCTTGACGAACTTCGGCTTGGTGCGCATGTCATCGACAGTGCCGCAGCCCACGTAGCCCATGGTGGCGCGCAGGCCGCCCATCAGCTGGTGGATGATGCCGCCGACCGGGCCGCGATACGGCACGCGGCCTTCGATGCCTTCGGGCACCAGCTTGTCGGCGCTGGAGGCGTCCTGGAAGTAGCGGTCCTTGGACCCCTTCTCCATCGCGGCCAGCGAGCCCATGCCCCGGTAGCTCTTGTAGGAGCGGCCCTGGAACAGCTCGGTCTCGCCGGGCGATTCCTCGGTACCGGCCAGCAGGCCGCCGATCATGATGGTGGAGGCACCGGCGGCAAGCGCCTTGCCGATGTCACCGGAGTAACGGATGCCACCGTCGGCGATCAGCGGGATGCGGTCCTGCAGCGCCTCGGCGACCAGGTCGATCGCGGTGATCTGCGGCACGCCGACACCGGCGACGACGCGCGTGGTGCAGATCGAGCCCGGGCCGATGCCGACCTTGACCGCGTCCGCGCCGCTGTCCAGCAGCGCCAGTGCGGCTTCACCGGTGCAGATGTTGCCACCGACGACCTGCACCTGCGGAAAGTGCTTCTTGACCCAGCTGACGCGGTCCAGCACACCCTGCGAATGGCCGTGCGCGGTGTCGACCACCAGCACGTCCACCCCGGCGGCGACCAGCGCCTCGACCCGGCGGTCGGTATCGCCACCGACGCCGACGGCCGCGCCGACCAGCAGGCGGGTGGCGGTGTCCTTGGCGGCGTTCGGGTAATCGGTGTTCTTCTGGATGTCCTTGACGGTGATCAGGCCGCGCAGGGCGAAATCATCGTTGACGACCAGGATCTTCTCGATGCGGTTGCGGTGCAGCAGCTGCAGCACTTCATCGGAGGCCGCGCCTTCCTTGACCGTGATCAGGCGATCCTTCTTGGTCATGATGTGGCGGACCGGATCGTCCAGCTCGGTCTCGAAGCGCATGTCACGGTGAGTGACGATGCCGACCAGCTGGCCGCCGCCGTCCACCACCGGCACGCCGGAGATGTTGCGCGCCTGGGTCAGGGCCAGCACGTCGCGGATGGTGGTTTCCGGGCCGACGGTGATCGGGTCGCGGATGACGCCGGCCTCGAACTTCTTGACCTTGGCGACTTCGGCAGCCTGCTGCTCGACGCTGAGATTCTTGTGGATGATGCCCATGCCGCCGAGCTGGGCCATGGCGATAGCCAGGCGGGCTTCGGTAACGGTATCCATGGCAGCCGAGAGGATCGGAAGCTTCAGCCGCAGGTCGCGCGTCAGGCGCGTTTCCAGACTGACATCCTTGGGCAGGATGATGGAATGAGCGGGGACGAGGGAGACGTCGTCGTAGGTGAGAGCTTCAGCCTGGATGCGCAGCATCGGCATACCCGAGATGTGGGGAAGCGCGACATTTTACCCTGATTCGGGCGTCTTTGGCAGGGGGCGGATGCGACGCTGTGTCGCGCCGACTGCCGAGGTAGAGCCGACCGTTGGTCGGCTGCCTTTGGATCGACCTGCCACCGCGCCAAGAGCAGCCGACCAACGGTCGGCTCTACCAGGGGCAGCAGGCCAGGACCGCAGGGGCGGCAGGTGCCGGTCGGTTCAGGAGCGCGGCGGCGGCCGGCCCGGACCGCGGCCGCAGCAGGCGCCGACGATGGGTCGGCGCAGACCGCTCAGAACGCTTCTGCCGCCTCGATGGTGTTCTGCATCAGGGTCGCCACGGTCATCGGCCCTACCCCGCCCGGGACCGGGGTGATCCAGCTGGCGCGCTGGGCGGCGGCCTCGAAGCCGACGTCGCCGACCAGGCGGCCGTCATCCAGGCGGTTGATGCCCACATCGATCACCACCGCGCCCGGCTTCACCCATTCACCCGGGACGATGCCCGGGCGGCCCACCGCGACCACCAGGATGTCGGCATTGCGCACCGATTGCTCCAGCACGTCCTTGGGGGTGAACTTGTGGCAGCTGGTCACGGTGCAGCCGGCAATCAGCAGCTCCAGCCCCATCGGGCGGCCCACATGATTGCTGACGCCGACGATGGTTGCGTTGCGGCCGCGCACCGGCTGGTCGGTATGGCCCAGCAGGGTCACGATGCCGCGCGGGGTGCACGGGCGCAGGCCGAACTCACGCAGGGCCAGATGGCCGACGTTTTCCGGGTGGAAGCCGTCCACGTCCTTGCGCGGGTCGATCCGGTGGATCAGGCGGTTGGCGTCCGGGATGCCCGGCAGCGGCAACTGGACCAGGATGCCGTGGATCTTGGGATCGGCGTTGAGCTGGTCGATCAGGGGCAGCAGTTCGGCCTCGGTGGTGCCGGCCGGCAGGTCGTAATCGAAGGCTTCGATACCCACTTTCTCGGCCGCACGGCGCTTGTTGCGTACGTACACGGTCGAGGCCGGGTCGCCACCCACCAGCACCACGGCCAGGCCCGGACGGCTGCCACCGGCAGCCAGGCGGGCATCGACCCGGACCTTGAGGCTGTCCAGCAGGTCTTCGGCGATGCGGCGGCCGTCGAGAATGCGGGCGGAAGAGACGGTGTCGGGGGTCGGTGAGCTCATCGAGGGCGGCAGGCGTGGGGGCGACGGTCGGCTATTGTCCCTGATTCGGCCCGTGGCGGACACCGGTAGTACCGGCCGACCGCCAGTAATGACCCTCGCGCGGGCAGCGCTGCCGGGGGCCGGCCAGCCACCGCCACCAGCGCATCCTCATTCTTCTTCGGGCACCTCATCCGCGTTGAGCGTGCGCGCCTTGCGCTTGGGCGCGGTGAACGGCGTCGGCGTGGGCACGCCCGGCAGCGCGGTGCCGAACACCATGTGCGCGCCGGCGCGCAGGTCTCCGCCCGCCATCTCCAGCTCGAAGCGTTCCGCATCCCGCTCGCGGATCTGCTCGGCGATCTCGCGCGCATCATCCGGATCGGCGCCCAGCTCCATCAGCGCGGCCTGGCCGAACTGCAGGGCCGATTCGAAGGTCTCGCGGATCTGGAAGTCCACGCCGGCATGGATCAGGCGCAGCGAATGCTCGCGATCGAACGAGCGCACCAGCAGCTTGGCCTGGGGGAACTCGTGGGTGACCAGTTCGACGATGCGATCGGCATCCTGGTCGTTGTTGACGCACACCGCGATCGCACGCGCTGTCCCTGCGCCAGACGCATGCAGCACATCCAGGCGGGTGCCGTCGCCGTAGTAGATCTTGAACCCGAAACGCTCGGCGTTGTGGATCATGTCCACGTCGTTGTCGATGATGGTCACATCCACGTCGCGCGCCAGCAGCGACTGACTCGCCACCTGGCCGAAGCGACCGAAGCCGATCAGCAGCACGCTGCCGGACAGGCCGTCGGCTTCTTCGACGCCATCGAGCGAGACTTCGCGATCCGGCATGAGCTTGTCGTGCAGCAGAACGAACAGCGGCGTCAGCGCCATCGAGAGCACGACGATCGCGGTGAGGTTGGCGTTGACCTGCACGTCGATCACGCCGGCCACCGCCGCGGCGGAGAACAGCACGAACGCGAACTCGCCGCCCTGCGCCATCACCACGCCGCGATCCAGCGCTTGGCGATGATCACTGCCGAGGATGCGCGCCACCACGTAGATGCAGACCGCCTTGGCCAGCATCAGCGCAAACACGCCGGAGACGATCAGCGGCCAGTTGTTGGCGACCACGGTGAGATCCAGCGCCATGCCCACGCTGAGGAAAAACAGGCCGAGCAGGATGCCGCGGAACGGCTCGATGTCCGCTTCGATCTGGTGGCGGAAGGTGGATTCGCTGAGCAGCACGCCTGCGAGGAACGCACCCATCGCCATCGACAAACCACCCAGCTGCATCAGCAGCGCGGCGCCGAGCACAACCAGCAGCGCGGCTGCCGTCATCACTTCGCGCGCCTTGGCGGCAGCAAGGATGCGGAACAGCGGATTGAGCAGGAAGCGGCCGACCAGCACCAGGCCGACAATCGCACCGGCAGCGATACCGACGGTGACCCAGCGCGAGCTCTCACCGGCATCGCTGTGCACCGGCGCCATGAACGCGACCACGGCCAGCAGCGGCACGATCAGCAGATCTTCGAACAGCAGGATCGAGACGATCTTCTGGCCGGTGGGCAGCGCGATGTCGCCGCGCTCGGCCAGCAACTGCATCACCACTGCGGTGGAGGTCAACACGAAACCCGCCGCGCCGATGAAGGCCACCGGCAACGGGAAACCGAGCAGCATGCACACGCCGGTCAGTACCGTGCCGCAGACCACGATCTGCAGCGTGCCCAGCCCGAAGATCTCGTTGCGCAGGCTCCACAGATGCGAGGGCCGCATCTCCAGGCCGATCACGAACAGGAACATCACCACGCCCAGCTCGGCGGTATGCAGGATGGCCTGTGGATCGGAGAACCAGCCGAACCCGAACGGACCGATGGCCAGCCCGGCGGCGAAATAGCCCAGCACCGAGCCCAGCCCAAGCCGGCGGAACAGCGGCACCATGACCACTGCCGCACCCAGCAGGGCGACCACTTTCACCAGTTCACTGGCACCTGCTTCCACCGCCATGCGGTTGTTTCCCCGGACTGCACAAGATGGGTCAACGATAGGGCAAAGCGCGGAAGGGCAATAGCGCGGATGCTGCGTTTAATCGTACTGAATTCAGAACGATGTTGAATCTGGACGCCACATCGTCCCGAAATCGCCGCCATAACGACACCGGAACCCGGCCCCTCAGGCGCTGCAGAACGCCGCGTAATCGATGTACCCGGGGAACGCGCGCCCGGGCGCGCACAACGGGCAATCCGGGTCGGGCCGCAGCCGCGTCTCGCGGAAGCGCATGCCCAGCGCGTCAAAGGTGAGCAGGCGGCCGATCAGCGGCTCGCCGATGCCGAGCAGCAGCTTGAGCACTTCGGTGGCCTGCAGCAGGCCGACCATCCCCGGCAGCACGCCAAGGACGCCCGCCTCCGAGCAGTTCGGCGCGAACGCCGGCGGCGGCGGCTCGGGGAACAGGCAGCGGTAGCACGGCGCGGCGCCACGCTGGCGGCCGGCATCGAACACGCTGACCTGCCCGGTGAAGCGCTCCACCGCGCCATACACCAGCGGAATGCCGTGCTGGAGGCAGGCATCGTTGAGCAGATAACGCAGCGGGAAGTTGTCGGAGCCATCCAGGACCACGTCGACCCCGTCGAGCAGCGCATCGATGTTGTCCGAGGTAACCCGTGCCTGCACGGCCTCCACGTCCAGCGAAGGATTAAGTGCGAGCAGGCGTGCGCGGGCCGAGAGCACCTTGGGCTCGCCGACGCTGGCGTCGGTATGGATGATCTGCCGATGCAGGTTGCTGCGGTCCACCACATCGTCGTCGGCGATGCGCAGGTGCCCTACCCCGGCCGCGGCCAGGTAGAAGCTGGCCGGTGCACCCAGGCCGCCCGCGCCCAGCACCAGCACGCGTGAGGCCAGCAGCGTCTTCTGGCCCTCAACACCCACCTGCGGCAGCAGCAGATGACGCGAGTAACGTTCGTTGAAGTCGCGCTCGGCATCACTCTGCATCGGCTGCACCAGCGGCAAGCCCTCGGCGCGCCACGCGGTGGTGCCACCGTGCACGGAGGCGATGCGGGTGTAGCCGAGGCCGGCCAGAAAGACCGCGGCCTGCATCGAGCGCTTGCCGCTCTGGCAGATCAGGACGACCTCGCGGTCGGCGGCCGGGAGATGGGTGCCGGGTTCGGCCTGGAGATCGCCCTTGGCGATGCCGAGCGCCCCTTCGGCCATGCCGGTGGCACGCTCGTGCGCCTCACGGATGTCGATCAGCAGCGCGCCATGGGCGAGGCGTTCACGGGCCTGCGCCGGGGTGAGTTCGGGAATCGTGCTCATGCGGGGATTATCGCGCACGGGCGTGGCGGCAGCGCCAATGAAAAGAGCCGGCTTGCGCCGGCTCTTTCTGCATCACTTGCCCTTGACGTGCTTGATCAAGCGCCGCTTGCGCTTGAGCTGACGTTCGGTGAGCACGTTCTTCTTGCCTTCGTACGGGTTCACACCCTCGCGGAAGATGAACTGCACGGGCGTGCCGACCAGCTTGAAGCGCTTGCGGAAGAAGTTCTCCAGATAGCGCTTGTACGACTCCGGCAGGTCTTTCAGACGGGTGCCGTGGACGATGAAGGTCGGCGGGTTGGAACCGCCCGGATGCACGTAGCGCAGCTTGGACACGTGACCACGGATCGCCGGCGGCGGGTTGGTCTCGTAGGCCGTCTCCAGCGCCTTGTTGACTTCGCTGGTGCTGAACTCGTGCGTGGCCGAGGCATGCGCGGCGTGGATGCAGCGGAACAGCTCACGCAGGCCCGAGCCGTGCTTGGCCGAGATGCGCACCACTTCCGCCCACGGCACGAAGCCGAGCTTGCGCGACACCAGGGCTTCGGCCTGCTCGCGCTGGTAATCGGTCAAGCCATCCCACTTGTTGATCGCCACCACCAACGCACGGCCGGCATCGAGCACCGCACCCAGCACGCTGGCGTCCTGATCGGTCACGCCTTCGGAAGCATCAAGCATCAGCACCGCAACCTGGCACTGCTCGATGGCCTGCAGGGTCTTGATGACGCTGAACTTCTCCACCACTTCCTCGACACGCGCCTTGCGACGCAGGCCGGCGGTATCGATCAGGCGGTACTCACGCCCGTCGCGCTCCATGTCCACCGCGATCGAATCACGGGTGGTACCGGGCACTTCGGAGGCGATCATGCGCTCTTCGCCGAGCAGGCGATTGACCAGCGTCGACTTGCCCACGTTGGGGCGGCCGACGAAGGCGATGCGAATGCGGTTCGGATCGGTGTCCAGGGTCTCGGTGGTGCCCTCTTCCGGCAACCGTTCCACGACCTCGTCCAGCAGATCATCCAGGCCCTGACGGTGCGCGGCCGAGACGGTCAGCATTTCGCCGAAGCCGTAACGGGCAAATTCCGAACGCACGGTGTCTTCGTTCATGCCGTCGATCTTGTTGATCAGCAGCAGGGTCGGACGGGCCAGTTTGCGCAGCCAGGACAGGATCTCGTCGTCCATCGGGCCCTCCCGGGCGTCGACCACGAACAGGATCAGGTCCGCCTCGGCGGCGGCGGCGCGGGCCTGGCGGGCGGTAGCACCGGCCAGACCTTCTTCTTCACCGGCGATACCACCGGTATCGACCACCAGGAACGGGTGGTCTTCATCAAGACGACAAACACCGTAATTACGGTCCCGGGTCACGCCGGGCTGGTCATGGACCAGCGCGTCGCGCGTACGGGTAAACGCATTGAACAGCGTGGACTTGCCGACATTCGGCCGTCCAACCAGGGCGACCAAGGGCAGCATCGCGGTAACTCCTTATTGTGCCAACCGGAACGCGGTCAGCTTTCCATCAACGTTCTGCACCAGCAGAATCCCATCGGCAGCTACCGGCTGGGCCAGGAGGGCGTCGCCACCACTCTTGGCGCGCGCCGCGAACTCACCGTTATCGGTCCGCAACCAGTGCAGATACCCCTTGTAATCACCGACCACAACGTAATCGCCGTGGATGACCGGACCGGTCAGCGAACGACGGGCCAGGCCCGTCTGCGACCACATGGCCGAACCGCTGGCCTTGTCCAGGCCGAACACGCCGCCCTTGTTGTCGGTGACGAACACATTGCCCGAGGTCAGGGCCACGCCACCGGCGCCGCCATGATCACGTGCCCACAGCGGACGGCCGGTCGGGCCTTCGATCGCCATGGTCTGGTTCTTGAAACTGCTGACGAACAGCGTATTGCCTTCCAGCACCGGGGCGCCGTCGATATCGGCCATGCGCTCCAGCTCGGTACGGCCTTCGCCGGTGCCGACCATCTGGTCCCACAGCGTGCGGCCGTCCTGCATGGCCAGCGCGGCGATGGAGCCGTCGTCGTTGCCGATGAACAGCACGCCCGGGCCGGTGACGACCGGCGCGTTGCCACGCACGGTCAGCGCCGGCAGCTCGCGCGGGTTGAACCAGCGCTGGGTGCCGTTCTCGGCATCCAGACCGGTCACGCGACCGTCGTTGCTGCGCACGAACACCATGCCCTGGCCCACGGCCGGGGCGGAGATGACTTCACCCGGCACCTTGGCACGCCACTTTTCGGTGCCGTCGGCCGCGTTCAACGCGATGACTTCACCATCCAGGGTGCCGATGACGACCAGGCCGTCACCCACGCCCGGGCCACCGGACAGACGCAGCTTGGGCTGCTTCTTGACCTTGGCCGGTTCGTAGGTCCAGATCTTCTTGCCGGTCTGCAGGTCGATGGCATGCACGCCACCGTAGATGGCGGCCGCGTAGACGCGACCATCGGCGACCACCGGGCCCTGACGGACGCCGATGCGCTTCTCACCCTTGCCGACGTTGGCCGTCCAGATCTTGTCGACCTTGGCGGTGGCATCGAACTTGACCAGCTCGGCCGGTTCCAGTGCCTTCTTGGCCGCGGCATCTTTGCCGGCGAACCAGCCCTTCATCGTGCTGCAGCCGGTCAGGGCCATGCCCAACAGGGCAACCGTGGCAACGCGCTTGATCATGACCATCTGATTCATTACACCGACTCCGCAGGATCGGTGACGGTGCCACCGGCATCCGTCAACTTGGTTTCCAGCAGGCGCCGCTGGGGCGCTGCCACGTCCAGCGTCTTGAGCGCCTTCTCATACTGCTCGCGGGCGGCATCACGCTTGCCCTGCGCCATCAGTGCATCGCCATGGATTTCCAGGCTGGCGCTGTCGGTTGCGGTGCCGAGCTGCTTGATCGCATCCTCGGTCTTGCCGGTGGCCACCAGCAGGCGCGCGACGCGCTGCTCGATGACCGGCTTGAATTCGGGGTCGGCCTTGATCGCGCGCAGGGTCGCCAGCGCGTCTTCGTTCTTGCCGGCATCGACCTGGGCCTTGGCCAGCTGCAACGCAGCCAGATCGGCGTAGATGTTGGCCTTGCCGCTTTCCAGGTCCTTCACACCCTTGGCGGCCTGCTCCAGATCCTTTTCTTCCAGGCTCTTGAGGACGATCTGGTATTGGACGTTGGCGCCGGCCAGGCTGTTGCTGTGCCGGGTCTGCCACTCTTTCCAGCCCCAGATGCCACCGATCGCGATGGCCACGCCAGCGAGGATGCTGACACCGTTCTTCCGCAGCCAGCCGCGGACGCGTTCACTTTGTTCGTGCTCGTCGAGCAGGTCGTCGATCGCCATGCGTACTCTCGCCCCGCCCATGAGGAGGAGCTATTTGAATTGGATTGGGGAAACGCGGTTCAGTGCGAAACTGGGACCACGGAGCCGTCAGAGGATACCGTAAAGCGTGCCACGTTGGCTCGCTGGTACGGCGAAAGGTCGACGATAGTGCCGGCCTGCTGAACCTCGACCGCCGATGCATTGCCCAGCACCATGCGGGCCACCTGGCCTGGCGCGAAGCTGCGGGTCTCGCCCGACTTGATCAGGGCCTTTTCGACGGTGGTGCCGTCCGGCCCGGAAATGTCCACCCAGCTGTCGCCTTTGAACTGCAGGCTCAGCGCGCCGGCCTGCGGCGCGGGCGCGGAGGCCGGCCGCGGAACCGGGGTCAGCGATGCCAGGTACGGCGCTGCCGGCGCAGACGGCTTGGCCGCTTCGACGGCCGCCGGTGCGGCCGCTTCCGGGGCGTCGCCACCGGCCACCGGGACCGCCGCCGGGATCACATCCAGCGACGCGGTGTTCGGGGCGGTCGCCGTGCCATCGAAATGGCCGCGGGTGGCGAACCACACCGGGACGGCCAGAACCGCGGTGATACCGACGTACAGAACACGACGCCCCAGGCTCTCGGCAATGCGCCGGGCCCGCGGGGTATGGGTATGGCTGACCAGCTGCGGCGGCACGATCGGCCCGATATGGGCCTGCTCGAGGATTTCGCCGATATCCACCTTGAGCAGGCGGGCATAGCTGCGCAGCTGCCCACGGACGAAGACCGGCGCGCCGAGGCGCTGCCACTGCTCTTCTTCGAGGGACTTGAGTACCTGAACCGGCATGTGCAGCTGCTGCCCCACCGCCTCCAGGGTCAGTCCGGCCGCTTCCCGGGCCTGGCGAAGACGAGCTCCGCAACCGGCCGCAGTGTCAAAAGCGTTCACAGTCTGGTCATCAATCACAATGCTTCAACCCCGGGGATTAGGTGCCGCATCCTGCGGAAATTCGTCATGAATTCGCTGCAGATAGCGACCGGATGCCACGCTGTCGCCAAGCCGCGCCTCGATTTGAGAGGCAAGTTGTAACACGGAACGTGTGGCCGGTGCAGCCGTCAAACGCCGTTGCGAAAAGGCCCGGGCCTCGAAATAGCGCCCTTGGGCGTACTCGTTGCGGGCCATCGACTCCAGTGCATAGGCATTGACGGGATCTATCTCAAGCGCCCGTCGCAGGTCTCGAATCCCCCGTTCGGGCTGGCCCGCGTCCAGTGCACAGCCACCGGCATTGGCCAGGGCGGAGGCCGGCGTGGTGTAGCCCGGCGCCTGCAGCGCCCGGTCGAACCAGACCAGCGACTCGGCCGGCCGGCCATGAGCACATAGCCACGCGCCATAATTGTTGAGAACGTCGCCGCGCTCCGGGCCCAGCTCGGCGGCCTTGGCATACAGCTGCCCGGCCTCGGCGTCGTTGCCGCGCTGGGCGGCAATGGCCGCCAGCAGCATGTAGGCCTCCGGACGGCGCGCGTCGATCTTCATCGCCGCCCGCACGCGCTTTTCAGCGGCCTGCGGGGAGCCGGCCCGCAGCGACTCGCCGGCCAGGACCATCTGGTCCTGGTAGTTCACGCGCTTGCGGATCTCGGGATTGTCGCGGGCCTCGTAGGTCGGCGCGACCTCGAGGGGAGCGGACGGCGGTTTGATGCCTTGTTTGCCACAGCCGACCAATGCCAGCGCGAAGAAAACAACGGCTGGCAATCGGCGATCAGGCAGCGGCATCCCGGCCTTTCCCGTCCTGCAACGTTTTATTGAACTCGGCCTGGCGGCGCGTGCGGTCCATGACCTGGCCCTTGAGCTGGCCACAGGCGGCATCGATGTCGTCGCCACGGGTGCGTCGCACCATCGTCAGCACCTTCGCATCGAGCAGGATCTTCTGGAAGGCACGGATGTCGGTTTCGCCGGAGCGCTCATAGCGCGTGCCCGGGAACGGATTGAAGGGGATCAGGTTGACCTTGCCCGAGTTCGAGGCCTGCACGGCGTTGTCGAACTGGCGCATCAGCCGCGCCAGCTGGCGGGCGTGCTCGGGCTGGTCGTTGATGCCCTTCATCAGGGTGTATTCGAAGGTGACCGATTCGCGGCGCTTGTTGGCGCGCAGGTAGCGTGCGCACGAGGCCATCAGCTCGACGATCGGGTACTTCTTGTTGAGCGGGACCAGGGTCTCGCGCAGTGCATCGTTGGGCGCATGCAGCGACACCGCCAGCGACACGTCGCTCTCGGTGGACAGGCGGTCGATCTGCGGCACAAGGCCGGAGGTGGACAGCGTCACGCGCTTGTTGGCCAGGCCGTAGCCCAGATCGTCGCGCATCACGCTCATGGCGCGCACGACGTTGTCGAAATTCATCAACGGCTCGCCCATGCCCATCATCACCACGTTGGTGAGACGACGCTGCTTGTGCGGGATGTTGCCCAGATGGCGCGCTGCGACCCACACCTGGCCGATGATCTCGGCGGTGGACAGGTTGCGGTTGAAGCCCTGGGTGGCGGTCGAACAGAAGGTGCAGTTCAGCGCGCAGCCGACCTGCGAGGACACGCACAGCGTGCCGCGGTTCTTGTCCGGGATGTAGACCGCTTCGATCGCATTCTTGCCGTCGGTACCCATGGCCAGCAGCCACTTGTGGGTGCCATCGGCGGAAGGCTTGTCGAACACGATGTTCGGGACCAGCACCTCGGCATGCTGCTTGAGCTTGGCGCGCAGCGCCTTGCCGAGGTCGGTCATGTCATCGAAATCGGTGACGTAGTGATGGTGGATCCACTTCATCACCTGATGGGCACGGTAGCGCGCTTCGCCGAGTGTCTCGGCGAAGAAGCGCTCCAGACCCTCGCGATCGAGGTCGAGCAGGTTCTGCTTGGCCACAGCCGGGCTCGGGACGAGCACGGATGGGATGGCGGTTGGCTGTACGACCTCGTTCACGGCATCACTCTCAGCGCGAGACGACTTCAGTCGCGGCGAAGAAGTAGGCGATTTCGATCGCGGCATTCTCAACCGAGTCCGAGCCGTGGGCGGCATTGGCATCGATGGATTCAGCGAAGTCGGCGCGGATGGTGCCTGCGGCGGCTTCCTTCGGGTTGGTGGCGCCCAGCAGGTCGCGGTGGGCCAGCACGGCGTTCTCGCCTTCCAGCGCCTGGATCATCACCGGGCCGGAGATCATGAACTCGACCAGCGCGTTGAAGAACGGACGCTCGCGGTGCACAGCGTAAAAGCCTTCGGCTTCACGGCGCGACAGCTGCTTGTACTTGGCGGCGACGACCTTCAGGCCGGCCTTTTCGAAGCGGGCGTAGATTTCACCGATGACGTTCTTGGCGACGGCGTCCGGCTTGATGATGGAAAGGGTGCGCTCCAGCGCCATGGGAATACTCCGTTGGGCGGGCCACTTGATCGGCCCGAGGTTAACATGAAAAAAACCCGCGTCAAAACGCGGGCTTAGCCTGATATACGTGCGCCAATTCTAACGTGTCCTCCCCGTCTACGGTAGTGCCACGCCATGCGTGGCGGGCGTTGACCGGATGGGGTAGCGCGCCCCGTTCAGGCAGTCCCGGGGGATGCCAGCCACGGGCAGGCGCTGCACAGCGGTGGATGAACGAACGCCCCGTCCTGCTGCGCCGCACAATGCAGCGGCGCAGCCACAGGTCTAATATCAAACAATCGTTTGATTGAACTGCCCTGCCCCATGGCCAAACCTGCCCACTTCTCCACCAAGGACCGCATTCTCGGCGCTGCCGAGGAACTGTTCGCCCTGCACGGGTTCGCGGGCACCTCGCTGCGCCAGGTCACCAGCCAGGCCGATGTGAACATCGCCGCGGTCAATTACCACTTCGGCTCCAAGGAGAACCTGGTCAACGAGGTGTTCCGCCGCCGGATGGATGAAATGACCTCGGCCCGGCTGACCCAGCTGGACAGCGCCCGCCGTGAACACCCCGGTGAGCTGCGCCCGGTGCTGGCCGCCTTCGTCGAACCGGCGCTGGCCATGGCCCAGGACCGCCAGACCGGCGGCGCCTTCGTGCGCGTCATCGCCCGCGCCTACGCGGAAAAGAACGACAACCTGCGCAAGTTCCTTTCCGACCATTACGGCCACGTCCTGCGCGACTTCGGCAAGGCGATCTCCGCCTGCGTGCCGGGGCTGAGCAAGGAAGAGCTGTACTGGCGCCTGGATTTCCTCGCCGGCTCGCTGACCTATGCCATGGCCGACTTCGGCCTGATCAAGCGACCCGCCGGTGTCACCGAAGCGGCGCATCGTGCCCATGCCGCCCAGGAACTGATTCATTTCGCCGAAGCCGGATTCCGCGCCAGCGCGGCCTCGAGCGCTTCGACGACCTCCCTTTCCACCCCGTAGAGCCGGGCGCTGACCGGCTTCCAGACAACAAAGGCTTATCGACATGTCCAATTCCCTGCTAGTCCGCCGTGCCGCCGTGCTGGGTGCCGGCGTCATGGGCGCCCAGATCGCCGCCCACCTGACCAACGCCGGCGTCGACACGGTGCTGTTCGACCTGCCCGCCAAGGAAGGTCCGGCCGATGGCATCGTGCTCAAGGCCATCGCCAACCTGGGCAAGCTCAGCCCTGCCCCGCTCGCCAGCAAGTCCTACGCCGAGGCGATCACGCCGGCCAACTACGAGACCGGCCTGGAGCAGTTGAAGGACTGCGACCTGATCATCGAAGCCATCGCCGAACGGATGGACTGGAAGCAGGACCTGTACAAGAAGATCGCCCCGTTCGTGGCCGATCACGCCGTGCTGGCCTCCAACACCTCCGGCCTGGGCATCAACAAGCTCGCCGACGTGCTGCCCGAGCAGCTGCGCCACCGCTTCTGCGGCGTGCATTTCTTCAACCCGCCGCGCTACATGCACCTGGCCGAGCTGATCCCGGCGACCACCACCGATGCTGCCGTGCTGGAAGGCCTGGAAGCATTCCTGGTCACCACCCTGGGCAAGGGCGTGGTGTATGCCAAGGACACCCCGAACTTCATCGGCAACCGCATCGGCGTGTTCTCGATTCTGTCCACCATCCACCACACGCAGGCCTTCGGCCTGGGCTTCGACGAAGTGGACGGCCTGACCGGCCCGCTGGTCGGCCGCCCGAAGTCGGCGACCTACCGCACCTCCGACGTGGTCGGCCTGGACACCATGGCGCACGTGATCAAGACCATGGGCGACACCCTGCCCACCGATCCGTGGCATGAGTTCTTCAAGTCGCCCAAGTGGCTGGACGCACTGATCGCCAAGGGCGCGCTCGGCCAGAAAACCGGTGCCGGCATTTTCCGCAAGGTCGGCAAGGACATCGTCGTGCTGGACCTGGAAAAGCAGGACTACCGCCCGGCCGACCGCACTGCCGCTCCGGAAGTGGTCGAGATCCTGAAGATCAAGAACCCGGCCGAGAAGTTCGCCAAGCTGCGCGAGAGCCAGCACCCGCAGGCGCAGTTCCTGTGGGCGACCTTCCGTGACCTGTTCCACTACAGCGCCTACCACCTGGCCGACATCGCCGAGACCGCGCGCGACGTGGACCTGGCCATCCGCTGGGGCTACGGCTGGTCGCTGGGCCCGTTCGAAACCTGGCAGGCTGCCGGCTGGAAGCAGGTCGCCCAGTGGATCGCCGATGACATCGTCGCCGGCAAGAGCATGAGCAATGCCCCGCTGCCGGACTGGGTGTTTGATGGCCGCGACGGCGTGCACGCCGCCGAAGGCAGCTACAGCCCGTCGCGCAACGCCAAGCTGCCGCGTTCGGCGCTGCCGGTGTACCAGCGCCAGCGCTTCCCGGACCCGCTGCTGGGGGAAACCTTCAGCCTGGGCGAGACCGTGTTCGAGAACGACGGCGTGCGCATGTGGCACGACGGCGACGGCGTTGCGGTGGTCAGCTTCAAGACCAAGATGAACACCGTGTCCGATCACGTCCTCAACGGCCTGCAGGAAGCGATCAAGCGCGCCGAGCAGGATTACAAGGGCCTGGTGATCTGGCAGCAGAAGGAACCCTTCTCCGCCGGTGCCGATCTGGCCGGTGCGCTCGGCCTGCTGCAGGCCGGCAAGGTCGATCAGTTCGAAGAGATGGTGCACAACTTCCAGCGCACCAGCCAGGCGATCAAGTACTCGCTGGTGCCGGTGGTGACCGCCGTGCGCGGCCTGGCTCTGGGTGGCGGTTGCGAGTTCCAGATGCACAGCGCCAAGAGCGTGGCCGCGCTGGAAAGCTACATCGGCCTGGTCGAGGCCGGCGTCGGCCTGCTGCCGGCCGGCGGTGGCCTGAAGGAACTGGCCGTGCGCGCCTCGCAGGCCGCAGGTCCGGGCGGTGACGTGTTCGCCGAGCTGAAGAAGACCTTCGAAACCGTCGCGATGGCCAAGGTCTCCAACTCCGCGGTCAACGCCAAGGAACTGGGCCTGATGCGCGCCACCGACAAGGTCGTGTTCAACAGCTTCGAGACCCTGCACATCGCCAAGGCCGAAGTGCTGGCGCTGGCCGAGGGTGGCTACCGTCCGCCGATGCCGGCCCGCCGCATCCAGGTCGCCGGCGACGTCGGCATCGCCACGTTCAAGATGATGCTGGTCAACATGCTGGAAGGCCGCTTCATCAGCCCGTACGACTACGAGATCGCCGTGCGCATCGCCACCGTGCTGTGTGGCGGCGAAGTGGATCGCGGCACGCTGGTGGACGAAGAGTGGCTGCTCACCCTGGAGCGCAAGCACTTCGTGGAACTGGCCCAGCAGGAAAAGACCCAGGCCCGCATCGCGCACATGCTCAAGACCGGCAAGCCGCTGCGTAATTGATGGCGCGCCGGGCGCGACGGCCCCCGTCCGCGCCCGGTAGGTGCCGACCGTTGGTCGGCACACCTGTCCCCACATTCAAGAGATCACTGCAATGACCAAGCAAATCCAGGACGCCTACATCGTCGCCGCCACCCGCACCCCGGTAGGCAAGGCGCCCAAGGGCGTGTTCCGCAATACCCGCCCCGATGACATGCTGGCCCACGTGCTCCGCTCCGTCGTGGCACAGGCGCCGGGCGTGGACGTCAACCGCATCGATGACGCGATCATCGGCTGCGCGATGCCCGAAGCCGAGCAGGGCATGAACGTGGCGCGCATCGGCGTGCTGCTGGCCGGCCTGCCGGACACCATCGCCGCCCAGACCGTCAACCGCTTCTGCTCCTCGGGCCTGCAGGCCGTGGCCATGGCCGCCGACCAGATCCGCCTGGGCAATTCGGACCTGATGCTGGCCGGTGGTACCGAGTCGATGTCGATGGTGCCGATGATGGGCAACAAGATCGCGATGGCTCCGAGCGTGTTCGACAACGATCACGTCGCCATCGCCTATGGCATGGGCATCACCGCCGAGAAGGTCGCCGAAGAGTGGAAGGTCTCGCGCGAAGATCAGGACGCCTTTGCGCTGGCCTCGCACCAGAAGGCCATCGCGGCGATCCAGAACGGCGACTTCAAGGACGAGATCAGCCCTTACGACGTGCGCACCCGCCAGCCTGACCTGGCCGACGGCCGCCGCATCATCACCCGCGACAGGATCGTCGATACCGACGAAGGCCCGCGTCTGGATTCCTCCGCCGAAGGCCTGGCCAAGCTGCGCCCGGTGTTCCGCAACGGCCAGTTCGGCGGCACCGTCACCGCCGGCAACTCCTCGCAGATGAGCGATGGCGCGGGCGCCGTGCTGCTGGCTTCGGAGCAGGCGATCAAGGATTACGGCCTGACCCCGCTCGCCCGTTTCGTCAGCTTCTCGGTCGCCGGTGTGCGCCCGGAAGTGATGGGCATCGGTCCGATCGCCGCGATCCCGAAGGCGCTCAAGCAGGCCGGCCTGACCCAGGACCAGCTGGACTGGATCGAACTCAACGAAGCCTTCGCCGCGCAGTCGCTCGCGGTCATCCGCGATTGCGGTCTGGACCCGTCCAAGGTCAACCCGCTGGGCGGCGCGATCGCCCTGGGCCACCCGCTGGGCGCAACCGGCGCGATCCGTACCGCCACCCTGCTGCACGGCCTGCGCCGTCGCCAGCAGAAGTACGGCATGGTGACCATGTGCATCGGCACCGGCATGGGCGCCGCGGGCATCTTCGAATCGCTGTGAGGTCGTGATCGGTGCCGGCCCACGGGCCGGCACCGATGTCACCGGCAGCATCGATGCAACGTGCCGCCGATCAACAGGTAGGCACCGACCGTGGGTCGGTGCACCGCCGGAAACGAAAAGGGCAGCCTCGCGGCTGCCCTTTTCTGTTTCTCCGGGAACCGGCCAGCGGCCGGCATCCCCCATCGCCACAACGTGCGAGGGAGCGTTCCCTCAGCCTTCCGCCAGCATCTTCTGCAGCACTTCGCGGGCCGGACCGGCCAGCTTCTCGTTGTCGAGCGCGAAGCGAATCGTAGCTTCGACCAGACCCAGATGGGTACCGCAGTCGAAGCGACGGCCTTCAAAGCGGAACGCATCGACGCGTTCGGTCTTGAGCAGTTCGGCAATCGCGTCGGTCAGCTGGATCTCGCCGCCGGCACCGGTTCCGGTCGCTTCGAGCAGTTCGAAGATCTTCGGGCTCAGCACGTAACGGCCGACCACGGCCAGATCGCTCGGGGCGTCTTCGGGCTTGGGCTTTTCGACGATCGCGTTGATCCTGCCCTGGCGGCCATCGAAGGCCTCGGTGGCCACGATGCCGTAGCTGCCGGTCTTGTCGTGCGGGACGTCTTCGACCGCGATGATGCTGGCGCCGGTGGCCTCATTCGCATCGGCCATCTGCTTGAGCGCACCGTTGCCACGGTTCCAGATCAGATCGTCCGGCAGCAGCACTGCGAACGGCTCGTCGCCGACAATCGCCTTGGCGCACAGCACCGCATGGCCCAGACCCAAGGCTTCAGCCTGGGTCACGAAGACAGCGCGGACACCGTTGGGCAGCACGTGGCGGACCAGCTCGAGCTGTTCCTTCTTGCCGGCGCGCTCGAGCTTCTGCTCCAGCTCGTAGGCTTTGTCGAAGTAATCCGCAACCGCATGCTTGTAGCGGTTGGTGATGAAGATCAGGGTGTCACAACCCGCCTCGATCGCCTCATCAACGGCGTACTGGATCAACGGCCGATCAATGATCGGCAGCATTTCCTTCGGAACGGTCTTGGTGGCCGGAAGGAATCGCGTTCCCAACCCTGCGACAGGAAATACCGCCTTACGAATACGCTTGCTCATCAGAACCTGTTGGCCTCACGCGCCGGAAAGGCGAGAACTTTAGCAGAGCTGACGTGATCGTCCTGTTGCAGCGGAGAGAACTCCGGCATGGTCGCAAACAGAATGCTGTTGATCGCATCAGTGTCGTAGCAGGCAATCGCTTCGCGCAGTTTCGGCACATTGGCCAATACCTGTTCGCGCGCGAACGTGCGGACACCGGCTTCGAGAATCTTCGGGTGCGCGGTCGGACGATAATCTTCGTCGGAATAGAACAGCGTCTCGTGCAGTTTCTCGCCCGGGCGCAGGCCGGTGTAAACGATGGCGATGTCCTTGTACGGCTGCTTGCCGGCCAGGCGGATCATCTGCTCGGCGAGCACGCGGATCGGCACCGGCTCGCCCATGTCCAGCGTATAGATCGCCCCATGCGAGGCCGAGGCGGCCGCCTGCAGGATCAGCTGGCAGGCCTCGGGAATGGTCATGAAGTAACGGGTGACTTCCGGGTCGGTCACGGTGACCGGGCCGCCCTTGAGAATCTGCTCGCGGAACACCGGCACCACGCTGCCGGCCGAGGCCAGCACGTTGCCGAAGCGCACGGTCACGAAACGGGTATGGCTGGTCTTCTGGTCCAGGCTCTGGCAGATCATCTCCGCGTAGCGCTTGCTGGCGCCCAGCGCGTTGACCGGATCGACCGCCTTGTCGGTGGAGATGAACACGAAATGCTCGATCCGCGCTTCGACACAGGCGCGGGCCACCGTCTCGGTGGACAGAATATTGTTGCGCACGGCCTCGCGCAGCTGGCGCTCGAGCACCGGCACCTGCTTGTAGGCGGCGGCATGGAAGACCGAATCCACGCGCGAGAGCGACAGCGCGTGGCGGATCACCGCCGGATCGCCGCAGTCACCCAGCACCGCCTCCACGACCAGATCGGGGAAGCTGCGCTGCAGCTCGGCTTCGATGGTCAGCAGCAGCAGCTCGCTCATTTCGACCAGGACGATGCGCCCTGCCCCATGCCGCGCGCACTGGCGGCACAGCTCGGACCCGATCGAACCGCCCGCGCCGGTGACCAGCACGGTGCGTCCGCCCAGCCAGCCACGGATCAGCGCCCAGTCCGGCAGGATCGGCTTGCGGCCGAGCAGGTCCTCAATCGCCACTTCCTTGAGCTCACCCGGCAACGAGTGACCCAGCAGAATGTCGTTGAGCTTGGGCACCATCCGGAACGGGACGCCCGTGCTCTCGCAGATGGCCACCACCCGCTGCATGCCGACGGCATCCAGCGACGGGATGGCGATCACCAGCAGCTTGGCGGCGGTCTCGCGGACCACGGCCGGTGCATCCTCCAGAGTGCCCAGAATCGGCAGGCCCTGCAACTTGGCGCCCTGCAGATGCGGGGCGTCATCGAGCAGGCCGACCGGCTCGAAATCGCCCGAGCGGCGCAGATCGCGGACCAGGGCTTCGGCGGCCTGGCCGGCACCGAGGATCAGCACGCGGCGGGCGGTTACATCCGACTGCAGCGCCTGGTAGTCCTTCCACGCACGGTACAGCAGGCGCGGTGCACCCAGCAGCGCCGACAGCGCGAACGGATAGATGACCAGCACCGACATCGGCACGCCTTCAAAGCGCTTGTACGCCAAGGCCACGACGATGGCGAGCAGGCCGATGAAGCTGGCTTTGAAGATGTTGAGCAGATCGGCGACGCTGGCAAAGCGCCACAGGCCGCGGTACAGGCCCACCCGCCAGAACACCACCGCCTGGATGACCAGCACCAGCGAGGTGTCGATGTTCCAGAGCGGCAACGCCGGCGCATCGGCCAGCATCGAGTAGCGTCCCGCGTGCAGCAGCTGCCAGCACGCCCAGACCATGAAGAGGTCGTGGGCGACGATGGCCGCACGGGGCATCAAGCCGGTAAGTCGGTCCTGCCAAGGCGTCATAAACAGCGTAATCCTTCTAGTTGCGCATTCCCTTGCGCAGGAGCAGCCAAAGGCCGGACGCGAGGATCAACCACGCGATGGCCACGGCAGCCTCCCACCTCGGCTGCAAATTTGTGCATGCATTAAACACTGCCGCACTGAATATTCCAAAAACAAGATACATCCCGGTGACGAAAATGTGGCTTGCACCACTTTTCACCGCGCGCTGATAGAGATGCTGCGTGTGGGGTTCCATCCAGCGCTGTCCGGACAGGATGCGCGAAAGCAATGTGAAGCCTGCGTCCACAAGAAAGGCCGAAAGCGGCACCAGCAACAGCAACCAGTGGATATCGGTGCGCACGCTGACCAGACAGACCAGCGCCGCGATGGCATAGCCCAGCGCCCCACTGCCGACGTCGCCCATGAAGATGCGCGCCTTCGGGTAGTTGAACGGCAGGAAGCCCAGACAGGCCAGGCCCAGCACGACCCCGGCCAGTCCGTAGGGCGGCGGCAGCACCAGCGCGAACGCGAGGCCCGCCAGGATGGCCTGGGTGGTGGCGATGCCGTTGATCCCATCCATGAAGTTCCAGATGTTGATCAACGAGGTGGCAAACAACAGCGCCAGCAGCGCCTGCCAGGGATTGCCAGTGGCGTGCCAGACCAACCCCGCCAGCAGCGCGGCCGCGATGACATGGACCAGCAGGCGGCGAACCGCCGGCAGCGGCCGATGGTCGTCCCACCAGCCGATCCCGGCCACCAGCACCAGCCCCAGCGCGAACACCGCCAAGGTGATCCCGGCCTTGGGCCAGATCACCGCGGCGACCGCGCAGGCCAGCAGCAGGGTCAGCACGATCGCAATGCCGCCACCGCGTGGCGTCGCCACCCCGTGGCTGCGGCGTTCGCCGGGCTCATCCAGTAGATTGCGGCGCAGCGCATAGACGCGTGCGCCCCAGGTCAGGCCCGCCGATACCGCCAGCACCGCCAGCAGCCCCGCCATCCAGGCGACCATCATGGGTCAGAGCACCGCGTAATTGAGCAGCGGCTTGACGGTGCCCCATTCCTTGCAGCTCGGGCACTGCCAGTGGTGCGTGCGTGCGCCGAAACCGCAGCGGGTGCAGCGGTAGGCCGGATTGCGGACCAGCAGCTGGTCGGTGATGTGCTTGAGATCGTGCAAGGTCGCGGTGGAATCGGCGCCCTCGGCCAAGGTCAGATCGATCAGCGCCGACTCGCCACGGACCGACGGCCGGTCCTTGAGCTGACGGCCGAGGTAGGCGCGCGCCGGCGCGACGCCCTCCTGCTCTTCCATCAGCTGGGTCAGCGCCAGTACCGGGGCGATGCCGCGGTAATGCTCGGTCATTTCCGACAGGAAGGCGCGCGCGCCACCGAGGTCACCCACCTTGCGGTAGTTCTGCATCAGCGCCTGCAGCACTTCGGGCAGGTACTCCGGATCATTGCGGGCCGCACGCTCGAAGGCGCGCACGGCGGCCTCGGCATTGCCGGCATCGTTCTCCAGGCGCCCTTCGATGATGCCGGCGCGCACCGACATCGCATCGGCCTGATACGCCCGCGCGATCGCGGCGCGCGCTTCGTCGATCTTGCCGGCGCCGCGGTAGCGCTCGGCCAGCTCGCATTCGAACTGGCCGATCAGCTTGCCCATCGGCTCGCCGGTGACCTCTTCGAAACGGCTGGCGTTGTCGATCGCCTTTTCCCAGTCCCGCTCGGCCTGGTAGATGCCGATCAGGTGCTTGAGCGCCTGCGGGGCGCGCTGGTCGATCTGGGCCAGCTCGGTGAACACGGTTTCGGCGCGATCAAGCAGGCCGGACTTCATGTAGTCCTCGCCCAGCGCCAGAAGTGCCTGGACGCGCTGCTGATCGCTCAGGTCCGCGCGGTTGACCAGGCCCTGGTGCAGGCGGATCGCGCGATCCACCTCACCACGGCGGCGGAACAGGTGGCCCAGCGCGACCTGGGTCTCGAAGGTTTCCTTGTCCAGCTCGGCGATGTGCAGGAACAGCTCGATCGCCTTGTCCGGCTGCTCATTGAGCAGATAGTTCAGGCCGCGGAAGTACGTGCTGGACAGATGGCTGACCTGGTTGTCGCCATGGCGTTGACCGCCACGGCGCCCGATCACCCAGCCGGACAACGCGGCCAGGGGCAGGCACAGGAAGAACCAGAACCACTCGGAGACAAATTCCATCGGCGCTCAGCGTCCGTCGAATGTAGAAGAAGAAGGGGGTGCCACGACCACGGCAGGCGCGGCCTTCTGCGCACGGCGCAGTTTGGCGTACAGCGGGATCACCATGCTGGCGAGCACGAGGCCGCCGCCGATGAGGGCACCGGACAACAGGGCGATGATGATCGCCACGCCGGTGGTGGAATTGATCTGGGTAAAGCCGAGGCTGATGATGATCGGCTGCGAGTTGAGCGCACCGATGATGAGCCCCACCACCAGAACCGCCAGCAGGATCAGCAGACGTACGACGTTCATGCAGCAGCTCCTGTTCCGTGAGCGTGTAGCTTAGCCGACTCCATGGAAATCATGCATCCGCCCCTTGGCGGATGGCCACTCAGGCAGGATCGCTTTCCAGCGGGACCACGGCGCTGACGCGCTCGCGCAGTTCCTTGCCCGGCTTGAAGTGCGGGACATGCTTGCCCGGCAACGCGACCGATTCCCCGGTCTTGGGATTGCGCCCCAGCCGTGCCGGCCGGTAGTGCAACGAAAAACTGCCGAACCCGCGGATCTCGATGCGATCCCCGCCGGCCAGCGCCCCACCCATCATTTCCAGCAACGACTTCACCGCCAGATCGACATCGTCCGACTTCAAATGCGCCTGTCGGCGCGCCAGGATTTCGATCAGCTCGGATTTGGTCATTACGGGCTCTTGGGGAGGAACTCAGACCCTGAAACGGCCCGGACTGATGTCCGGGCCGTCCAGGAAACTACGACAGCGACAGACCGATTACTCGGACTTGTTGCCGTTCAGCTGTGCACGCAGCAGCGCGCCGAGCTGGGTGGTGCCGCTGGAAGCCGAAGAGGACTGGTATTCCTCCAGCACTTCGCGCATTTCCGCGTCGTCCTTGGCCTTGATCGACAGCTGCAGGGTACGACCCTTGCGATCCATGCCCACGAACTTGGCTTCGACCTTGTCGCCGACCTTCAGGAACTGGGTCGCGTCATCGACGCGCTCGTTGGCAACGTCGCGAGCAGCCACGTAGCCTTCGATGCCGTCAGCCAGTTCGATGGTAGCGCCCTTGGCGTCCACTTCCTTGACCACGCCTTCGACCTTGGAACCCTTCGGGTTGGCAGCCATGTACTGACCGAACGGATCCTGCTCCAGCTGCTTGACGCCCAGGCTGATGCGCTCGCGCTCCGGATCGACGGCCAGGACGACGGCGTCCAGGTTGTCGCCCTTCTTGAAGTTGCGGACCACGTCTTCGCCGGTGGTGTTCCAGCTGATGTCGGACAGGTGCACCAGGCCATCGATACCGCCGTCCAGGCCGATGAAGATGCCGAAGTCGGTGATCGACTTGATCTGGCCCGACACCTTGTCGCCCTTCTTGTGGATGGCAGCGAAGGTTTCCCACGGATTGGCGGCAACCTGCTTCATGCCCAGCGAGATGCGGCGACGCTCCTCGTCGACGTCCAGGACCATGACTTCAACTTCGTCACCGACCTGCACAACCTTGGACGGGTTGACGTTCTTGTTGGTCCAATCCATTTCGGACACGTGCACCAGACCTTCGACGCCCGGCTCGATCTCGACGAATGCGCCGTAATCGGTGACGTTGGAGACCTTGCCGAAGACGCGGCTGTTGGCCGGGTAACGACGGGCGATGTTGTCCCACGGATCCTCGCCCAGCTGCTTCAGACCCAGCGAAACGCGGTTGCGCTCGCGGTCGAACTTCAGCACGCGCACGTCCAGCTCGTCGCCGACGTTCACGACTTCGGACGGATGGCGCACGCGCTTCCAGGCCATGTCGGTGATGTGCAGCAGGCCGTCGATACCGCCCAGGTCCACGAATGCGCCGTAATCGGTCAGGTTCTTGACGACACCCTTCAGGATCGCGCCTTCCTGCAGCTTGTCCATCAGCTGCTCGCGCTCTTCCGAATGCTCGCTTTCGACGACTGCACGACGGGACACAACGACGTTGTTACGCTTGCGGTCCAGCTTGATGAGCTTGAATTCCAGCTCCTTGCCTTCCAGGTAGGCCGGGTCGCGCACGGGGCGCACATCCACCAGCGAACCGGGCAGGAACGCGCGGACATCCTTGATGTCCACGGTGAAACCACCCTTGACCTTGCCGCTGATGCGGCCGGTGATGGTTTCGTTCTTTTCCAACGCTTCTTCCAGCTCGTCCCACACCATCGCGCGCTTGGCTTTCTCACGCGACAGAACGGTTTCACCGAAGCCGTTCTCGATGGAATCGAGGGCAACCTTGACGACGTCGCCTTCAGCGACATCGATCTCGCCAGCGTCGTTACGGAACTGTTCGATCGGCACGATGCCTTCGGACTTCAGGCCGGCGTTGATCACCACGACATCGCCGCGGACTTCAACAACGACACCGCTGACGATCGAGCCCGGCTTCAGCTTGGCCAGATTGGCCTGACTGGCTTCGAACAGCTCTGCAAATGATTCGGTCATTAGATTTACTCTGTTGGACACATGGGCATTGGCCCCCGAAGGGAACCGCTTACTGCCCGCCTGTTGGTCGACCCCGGTAACGCAGGTCGTGTGTTAAGTAGGAAAACCGCCACGCATCATTGCGGGACGGAGCTTTTGTTGCCTTGCGATGGTGCGACACCGCCGATGGACTGACGGCCCTCCTTTACAACGGATCAGGCACCCGAAACCGGAAGCAGATCCAATACCTTGGCAACGACAGCGTCGATGCCAATACCACTGGTGTCGATGACGACGGCATCGTCTGCCGGCTTCAGGGGCGCCACTGTGCGCTGTGCATCACGGGCGTCGCGGGCCATGATCTCGCGCAGGAGGTCGTCAAAGTTAACCGAAACACCCTTGTCTTTCAACTGCTTATGCCGGCGCTCGGCCCGTTCCTCGGCGCTGGCGGTCAAAAACACCTTGAATGGGGCGTCCGGAAAGATCACCGTGCCCATGTCCCGCCCGTCGGCCACCAGCCCGGGCTCCATCCTGAATGCGCGCTGGCGCTCTTTCAGCGCCGCCCGGACCTCCGGGATGGCCGCAATGGCCGAGGCCAGCGCCCCGGTGGTTTCCAGGCGCAGCTCGTCGGTGGCATCGGTCTCGTTGACCAGCACCCGCAGCCCGCCATCGGCCGATTCGACGAACCGCACGTGGGTGTCAAAGGTGCAGCGCACCAGCGCCGAGGCGTCGGAGGTGTCGATATCAGCCCAGCTGGCGGCCACGCCCACCGCCCGGTACAGGGCGCCCGAATCCAGGTAATGCCAGCCCAGCCGCCGTGCGACAATGCGGCTGACAGTCCCTTTGCCGGCCCCGGAAGGACCGTCGATGGTGAGCACGGAAGGAAGCTGATTCATGGGTTTCCCTGTAAAATTGACCGCCCATTCTAGCCCCTGCCCGGGGTGCTCCGAGACCTTTTTGGTGCAACCACTTGAAAGGATGGAAAAAAGCCCGGTAGAATGGCGGGCTTGAACGGGCGTCACCTGCCGATTGTCATCTGCATATCGCGGCCGCGCTCCAACCGAATCCAACGTTTACGCCGAGGTATGCAATGAAAGTCCTTTCTTCCCTGAAGTCGGCCAAGTCCCGTCACCGTGACTGCAAGGTCGTCCGTCGCCGCGGCAAGATCTTCGTGATCTGCAAGTCGAACCCGCGTTTCAAGGCTCGCCAGCGCTGAGCCGGCCGGCCTTGCGGCCGCCACCGGTCCCTCACCGGGCCGGGCGATGAACAAAAAGCCGCCTCCGGGCGGCTTTTTGCTGCCATTTTTGTTGTAATCGCCGGGTCGCCCTCGGGCAGCGGTCGTCAGACCGGCTGCCGCGGGACCTTCCACCTTCTTGACCACTGGGGAGTAGATCGAGATGAAGCGTTACCTGAGCACCTTGCCGTTGCTGGCCGTACTGGCCACCTCCAGCGCCCACGCCGACACCCTGCTGATCGACCGCAGCCGTGAAAAGCCCGCCATCGCCCTGCCCGTCCGCGGCCAGAGCATGCAGCAGGTCCAGGCCCAGTTCGGCGACCCGGGCGAGCGCCTGGAACCGCGCGGCGGGCAGAAGCGCCAGTGGCCGACGATCAACCGCTGGGTCTACCCGCAGTTCACCGTCTACTTCGAAAAGCAGAAGGTGATCGACGTGGTGGCCAACCGCGCCGACGCCAACGAGATCGGGCCGAAACCGCCGATCCGCTGACCCTTTCCCTTTGCCCGCCAGCCGGCGGGCCATCGCATCGAGATCATGAACGACACGCTCCGCTTTCCGGCCGAATGGGAATCCCAGTCCGCCATCCTGATCGCCTGGCCCCACGCCGACACCGACTGGGCCGACCGCCTGGGTGACGTCGAGGACACCTATATCGCGCTCGTCGCGGCCATCACCCGCTTCCAGCCGGTGGTGATCATCGTCGCCGACGACGACCTGGAGGCGTACGCCGATGCGCGCCTGCGCTCGAACCGGATCGATACGGACCGCGTGCGGTTCGTGACCGCCCAGTACGACGACACCTGGCTGCGCGATTCCGGCCCGATCACGCTCAAGCGTGCCGATGGCGGCTTCCGCCTGCTGGACTTCCGCTTCACCGGCTGGGGCGGCAAGTTCGACGCCAGCCTGGATGACCAGCTGGTCGGCGTGCTGCATGCCGCAGGCCTGTTCAACAATGCCGAGCTGCAGAGCATTCCGTTCGCCCTGGAAGGCGGCGGCATCGAGACCGACGGCGCCGGCACCCTGCTGACCACCTGGCAGTGCCTGCACGAGCGTCATCCGGACCGCAGCCGCGAATCGCTCAGCGCGGACCTGGCCACCTGGCTGGCGCAAGAGCGGGTGCTGTGGCTGGACCATGGCTATCTGGAAGGCGACGACACCGACGCCCACATCGATACCCTGGCCCGCTTCGCCTCGACCGACAGCATCGTTTACCAGGCCTGCGATGACGCCAGCGATTCGCACTACGCCGAACTGCAGGCGATGGGCGCTGAACTGGCGGCGCTGCGTACCGCCGACGGCCAGCCGTACCGCCTGTTCCCGCTGCCGTGGGCGCAGCCGGTGATCGATGAAGGTCGACGCCTGGCCGCTTCCTATGCGAACTACCTGATCCTCAATGGCGCGGTGTTGATGCCGGCCTATGGGGATGTTGCGGACGAGGCTGCACGCGCGGTGCTGGCGCAGGCCTATCCGGACCGCGAGATCGTGCCGGTGCCGTGCCGCTCGCTGATCTGGCAGAACGGCAGCCTGCACTGCATCACGATGCAGCTGCCGGCGGGGTTGCTGGCCTGATCGGCCAGTGAGCCCCTCGGCCTGGCGGGCCGGAGCTCCGACCCGCCTTCGACAGTGGGTCGGCCGCCAACGGAAGAGCGACAGGCCACGACGGATGGTCGTGGCCTGACTGCTGACGTTCCAGTCACCCTGCGGAGCCGGCCAGCGGCCGGCACTGCCGACGCGTGGGTGTCACCCATTTAGCAGCCAGCACGCTGCGTGCACCCATCCGCGATAAACTGCGTTTTTCCCCTTGCAGGACCGTCTCCGGATGAGCTCACGCCACACCCTTTCCGTCGCCCTGATCCAGGAGCGCAACCACGGCGATGCCGAGGCCAATCTGGCCGTCATCGAAGCGCGCGTGGCTGAAGCGGCCGCGCAGGGTGCCAAGCTGATCCTGCTGCAGGAACTGCACAACGGTGCGTACTTCTGCCAGCACGAGTCGGTCGATGAGTTCGATCTGGCCGAGCCGATCCCGGGCCCGAGCACCGAGCGCCTGGGCGCATTGGCCAGGAAGCACAGCGTGGTGATCGTCGGGTCGCTGTTCGAGCGCCGCGCGGCCGGGCTGTACCACAACACGGCCGTGGTCTTCGAGAAAGACGGCACGCTGCTCGGCAAGTACCGCAAGATGCACATTCCGGACGATCCGGGCTTCTACGAGAAGTTCTACTTCACCCCGGGCGATCTGGGTTTCACCCCGATCGACACTTCGGTGGGTCGCCTTGGCGTGCTCGTGTGCTGGGACCAGTGGTATCCGGAAGCCGCCCGCCTGATGGCGCTGGCCGGTGCCGAGCTGGTGCTGTACCCCACCGCGATCGGCTGGGACCCGGATGATCAGCAGGATGAGCAGGGCCGCCAGCGCGATGCGTGGGTGCTCAGCCATCGTGGCCATGCCGTGGCCAACGGCGTGCCGGTGCTGAGCTGCAACCGCGTTGGCCATGAGGCCTCGCCGCTGGGCGCGTCGGGCATCCAGTTCTGGGGCAACAGCCATGTGCTTGGCCCGCAGGGCGAGTTCATCGCCGAGGCCGGTGGCGAGCCGACCGTGCTGGTCTGCGATGTGGACCTGCAGCGCAGCGAACACGTCCGCCGCATCTGGCCGTTCCTGCGTGATCGCCGCATCGATGCGTACGGCGATCTGCTCAAGCGCTACATCGACTGACCCACCAGGACACCCCACCGTGACCGTGCAGCTGCGCGACGCCACCGATGCCGATATCGCGGCCATCACCGCGATCTATGCGGTGGAAGTGACCGACTTCGTCAACACTTACGAGTACGAGATTCCGGATGCGGCGGAAATGCGCCGCCGCATGCAGGACATCGTCGGCCGTGGGTTTCCGTACATCGTGGCCGAGGTCGACGGCCAGGTGGCCGGTTATGCCTACGCCAATACCTACCGCGGCCGGATCGCCTACCAGTGGACCGTGGAGAACTCGGTTTACGTGGATGCGGCCTTCCAGGGCCGCGGCGTCGGCACCGCGCTGATGCAGGGCCTGATCGATGCCTGCGTCGCGCGTGGTTACCGGCAGATGGTGGCCGTCATCGGCGGGCCGACCAACACCGCCTCCATCAAACTGCACGAGCGTTTCGGTTTCCATACCGTCGGCGTTTTCCGCGGCCTCGGCCGCAAGCATGGCCGCTGGCTGGATACCGTCCAGATGCAGCGCGCGCTCGGCGATGGTGCCGACAGCGCCCCTTCGAATGAATGATGCAATGACCGATACCCTGATTGACGCCGGCGACACGTTGTTCGCCGGCCAGCCCGTTCGCATCGTCGAACGCGATGGCGTGCGCTACACCCTGCTGGGCACTGCGCACGTCTCGCAGGCCAGCGTGGAAGCGGTGGAACGTGCAATTGAAAGCGGCCGCTTCGATGCGGTCGCGGTCGAACTGGACGCGCAGCGCCTGCAGGCACTGACCAACCCGGATGCCCTGGCCAAGCTGGACCTGGTCGAGGTGATCCGCAAGGGTCGTGTCGCCCTGTTTGCGGCCAACCTGGCCTTGGCCGCCTACCAGCGCCGCCTGGCCGAGCAGCTGGAGATCGAGCCGGGTGCCGAGCTCAAGCGCGCGGTGGTGATGGCCAACGAACGCAACCTGCCGGTGCACCTGATCGACCGCGAGGTCGGCCTGACCTTCAAGCGCGCTTCGCAGCGGCTGGGCTTCTTCGGCAAGATCAAGCTGGTGATGGGCCTGGGCGCTGGCCTGTTCGCCTCCGAGGAAGTCGGCGAAGACGAGATCGAGAAGCTCAAGCAGGGCGACATGCTCGAAGCCAGCTTCGGCGAGTTCGCCAGCGAGAGCCCGGCCCTGTACGAAACCATCATCGGCGAACGCGACCGCTACATGGCCACGCGCCTGCGTGAAGTGCATGACCCGGCCCAGCGCGAAGTGCTGGCCGTTGTTGGTGCCGGTCATCTGGCCGGCTTGGCCAAGTACCTGGAAACCGACACCGACGCGCCGGGCCCGCTGCGCGAGTCGCTGGAAGACGTGCCCAAGAAGCGCAACATTCCGTGGATCACGCTGGCGATCCTGGCCATCGTGCTGACCGGCATCGGCGTGGGCTTCTATCGCGGTGGCCTTGGCGTCGGAAGCGAGCTGCTGGCGGTCTGGGCGATGTATACCGGCGGCCTGGCCGGCCTGGGCTGCCTGTTGGCCGGCAGCCACCCGCTGAGCATCCTGACCGCGATCGTGGTGGCGCCGTTCAAGCCGTTCCGCCTGAGCATCCCGACCGGTGCGTTCTCGGCCCTGGTGGAAGCGCGCCTGCGCAAGCCGGCCTACGAGGATTTCCTGAAGCTGCGCGATGACGCGCAGAGCGTCAGGGGCTGGTACCGCAACCGGGTGACCCGTGTGGTGCTGACCTTCATGCTGACCAACCTGGGCAGCATGCTCGGCTTGTGGCTGACCGGGTTCCAGGTGTGGGGCAAGGTCGCGGGCTGATTTCCGCGCCGGCTGTGAATCGAAAGGCCACGCACTGCGTGGCCTTTTTTGTGCCCGGATGTGGAGCCCCGGGTAGTGTGTAGATCCACGCCATGCATGGATGCGTTCGCGAAAAAAGGAGGCCCGCCCAGCGGGCCTCCATGCACCCTCACACCGATTCTGCGCCCGGCTCGACCACCGGGGCTTCGACGCCGCGGCCGCGCGCGCGCTGGATGATCCGCGACACCGCCGTGCTCATGTCATCGAGCATGGCGTAGATGGTCGGCAGGAACAGCAGGCTGACCACCGTGGAGAACGCCAGGCCGCCGGCGATGGCGCGGGCCATCGGGTAGTACGGCGGGCCGTTGCCGAGCAGCTGGGTGTCGGTCATGGAGATCGGGATCATCGCCAGGATCGCGGTCCCCATCGTCATCATGATCGGGCGCAGGCGCTCGCGTGAGCCTTCCACCAGGGCCTGGGTCCGGCCCATGCCGCGGCGGCGCAGGTTGTTGATGTGCTCGATCATCACGATGCCGTTGTTCACCACCACGCCCATCAACACCAAGATGCCGATGAAGGACATGATCCCGAACGAGGTGCCGGTTATCCAGAACAGCCAGAACACCCCGAAGATCGAGAACAGCACGCCGCTCATGATCGCGGCCGGGAACAGCAGCGACTCGAACACGGCCGCCATCACCACGTAGATCATCACCAGCGCGATCACCAGATTGAACATCATCTGCGCCATCGCTTCGTTGTCATCGCCGTAGTCGCCGCCGTCGAAGCTGAAGGTGTAGCCGGCCGGGAAGCTCATCGGCTTGAGCGTTTCCTCCATCGCCTTGCGACCGTCCGGCACGGTCACCTTCTCGGCCAGGTTGGCCTTGATGGTCAGCGTGGTCTGACGGTTGGTGCGGCCGATCTGGGTGGCCGAGGGCTTGATCGCCACATCGACCAGGCTCAGCAGGGGTACCGAGCGGCCATCGCCAGTGCGCACGGTGTAGCTGGCCAGGTCCTCCGGGCTGCTCTGCTCGGCACCGGCGAAGCGCACCCATACCGGCACTTCGCTGTCGCCGCGGCGGAACTCGCGCAGTGGCGCGCCCCGCAGGGCCAGGCCGACGAAGCTGGCCACCTGCTCGGCATTGAAGCCGAACGCCGCCGCGCGCTCGCGGTCCACATGGATGGACAGCTCGCTGCCCTTCTCGCCGTTGTCGATGCGCACGTCGCGCAGTTCCTTGCGCTGGGCCAGCAGCGGCACTACTTCCTCGCCGATCTCCTGCAGCATCTTGGTCGAGTCGCCCACCAGCTGCACCTGCACCTGGTTGTTGCCACCGCCACCACCGTCGCCCGAGTTGCCGACCACGTAATCGGCACGCGCCGAACGCGGCAGGCCCTTGCGCAGTGCCTCCTGCACGGCCGGCATGTTCTTGGCGTGCTCGGTGTCGAAGGTCACGATCGTGCTGCTGCCTTCCTGCTCGCTGTACCAGGAGTAGACCTGGGTGATGTGCAGCTCCTCGCGGTGATCGTCCAGGTAGCGTTCGACGCGGGCCACTTCCTCGGACATCTGGCCGAAGGTGTAGGCGCCCTTCCAGTTGTAGCCGATGAACACCTCGTGGCCGCCCTCGCCACCGAACATGTCGATCTTGGTCAGCTTCATCGGCACCAGGCTGATCAGGATCACCATCACGATGCCGAACACGCTCCAGCCGCGGTGCTCCAGGGTCCACTGCAGCAGCGTGGCGTAGCGGCGCTGCAGGCGGGCGATCACGCCGCTGTTGGAATGCACCAGCTTGGGGGTCTGCATGCGCGCGGACAGCATCGGGATCAGGCTCACCGCGACCAGCCAGGAGGCCAGCAGCGAGACCGAGATCGTGATCGCGATCTGCGACATGAAGATGCTGATGTTGTTGGTTTCGCCGAACAGGTTCGGCACGAACACGATGCAGTGGCACAGCGTACCGGCGCTCAGCGCGATGGCCACGTTGCGGGTGCCGATGATCGAAGCCAGCCGCGGCTGGTCGGGCATCCGCTCGCGTTCCTGGTAGATGCTCTCCACCACCACCACGGCGTTGTCCACCAGCATGCCGACCGCCAGCAGCAGCCCCATCATGGTCAGGATATTGAGGGTGACACCGGCGAAGTACATGAAGCCCAGCGTGATCACGAAACAGATCGGGATCGCCAGGGTCACCATCAGCGTGGACGGCCAATGGCGCAGGAAGAAGAACAGCACCGTGATCGACAGCAGCAGCCCCACCGCGCCGGCCTCGGCCAGCTCCAGCAGCGAGGACGTCACCATCTTGCCCTGGTTGTCGATCACCTTGATCTGCACATCGCGCATGGAGGGCTGCTTGCGGATCGCCTCGACCTCGGCCAATGCCGCACGCGAGACTTCCACCAGGTTGGCGCTGCGCTCCTTGAAGATGTCCAGCCCCACCGCCGGGTTGCCATCCAGGCGCCGGCCGTAGTTCATGCGCGTGGGCTTGAGCCGGATCTCGGCGATGTCGCCCAGGCGCAGGCCCTTGTTGTCGATGACCAGATCGCGCAATTCCTGCAGGTCGGTGATCTCGCCCACCGGCTGGATGCGCACGCGCTGTCCGTTGTCGTCGATCTGTCCGGCCGAGATAGAGAAGTTCAGCGTGCGCAGACGGTCGCTGAGTTCGTTGATGCTCAGGTTATGCGCGGTCAACCGGTCCGGGCTGATCGCGATCTCGACCTCATTCGGCGGGGCGCCGGAGATGTTGACCCGCGCCACGCCGGGGATGCGTTCGATCCGCCGCTTGAACTCGCGGTCGAGCATGTCGTACGCGCCGGTCAGGTCGGTCGCACTGGCCAGGCGTACCTTCAGCACCGGGTCGTCGCTGCTGGACCACTTGAACACGTTGTAGCGCTGCAGGTCGTCAGGCAGGTCGCTGCGGATCGCATCGATGCGCTCACGGGCATCGGACGCCGCGATGGCGATGTCGCGGTCCCAGTCGGTGAACTCGATGAAGATGCTGGCGCCTTCGGACGTGGCCGAGGAGCGCATGCGCTTGATCCCGGTCATCGTCGCCAGCGCTTCTTCGGTCGGCCGGATGATGTTGCGCTCGACCTCTTCCGGGGTGGAGCCGGTATACGGCACCTGCACGAACAGGAACGGTGCGGAGATGTCCGGCAGCGCCTCCAGCGGCAGCCGGAACGAGGCGATCAGGCCCACCACCGCCAACGACACAAAACACATGATCGTGGTGATGGGCCGGCGGATGGAGAACTCGGCAATGCTCATGCCGGCTCCTGTGCGGTGTCATGGCCGGTATCGGCCATCGACGTCTTGAGATGGCGCCCGCGCTCGCGGTAGTAGGCATCGCCGCGACGGTCGAGCAGGTCGTACACCACCGGGATCACTACCAGGGTCAGCAGGGTGGAGACCAGCAGGCCACCGATCACGGTGATCGCCATCGGCGCGCGCACTTCGGCGCCCTCGCCCATCGCCACCGCGAGTGGCAGGAAGCCGAACAGCGTGCACAGCGTGGTCATGATGATCGGCCGCAGGCGCGAGCGTGCACCTTCCACCAGCGCCTCGCGCTTGGGCACGCCCGCCTCGCGCAGCTGGTTGACCTTGTCGATCAGGATGATCGCGTTCTTGGTCACCAGGCCCACCAGCAGGATCAGGCCGATGAACACCACCACCGAGATCGGCTTGCCGGTCAGCATCAGGGCCAGGATCGCACCAACCAGCGCCAGCGGAATGGTGAACAGGATGACGAACGGGTGCAGCAGCGATTCGAACTGCGAGGCCATCACCAGGTACACCAGGAAGATCGCCAGGCCGAAGGCGAAGATCAGCGAGCGTGCCGAGTCGGCCAGCTCCTCACCCTGCCCGCCGATGTGCATGCCCACACCCGCGCCCAGCGGCTGCTTGGCGACCATGTCCTGCACTTCGCGCACGGCACCGCCGAGGTCGATGTCGCGCAGGTTGGCCGAGACCACCGCCACGCGGGTCTGGTCGGCGCGATGGATCTCGCTGGGGCCGTTGGTGGCGACCACCTCGGCCACCGAATCCAGCGTCACCGGCCGGGTGCTGCCCGGATTGACGATCAGGCGGCGGATGCTGTCCACGCTGGCCCGGTCGCCTTCCTGCGCACGCACCAGCACGTCGATCTTGCGGTCACGGAAGCTGTAGCGCGTGGCCACGTCACCGCGCACCTTCTTGACCACCACATCGGCGATCTGCCGCGTGGTCAGGCCGAGCGCACCGGCGCGTTCCTGGTCGAAGCGGATCTGGATCTCCGGGAAGCCCTCTTCCACCGTGGATTTGACGTCGGCGTAATGCGGGTTGTTGCGCAGCATCGCGGCCAGTGCCTTGCCGGCGGTTTCCAGCGTGGCCATGTCCTGGCCGCGCAGCTCCACTTCCAGTGGGGTGGAGAAGCTGAAGAGCGCCGGGCGGGCGAAGTCGACCTGCACGCCGGGGTGCTGCTGCATCGATTCGCGCAGGCGCTCGGTGATCGCCGCTTCGGTGCGCGCGTTGCCGCCCCCGGCCATCACCACGGTCAGCTTGCCGATGTTCTCGCCACTCTCGGTCGGGCTGGCATCCAGCCGGGTGCCGCTGCCACTGACGCCGTACAGCGAGGCGATGCTGTCATCCTTGGCATGGGCCAGCTGCATTTCACGGACCAGCGCATCGGTCTGCTTCAGCGGCGTGCCGGCCGGCAGCTTGGCGGTCATTTCGAAGCGGTCCTGGGCCAGCTGCGGGATCAGGTCCGCCCCCAGCATCGGCACCAGCGCCATCGTGCCGACGAAGGCCAGCGCGGCCAGGCCCAGCACCTTGCCCGGGTGGTGCAGCGCGCCCGGCAGCAGCTTGAGGTAACCGCGCTCGGCACCGGCGTAAGGCTTCATCGCCACATCGCTGGCCTTGCGCATCACCGGCCCGACCACGGCCACCAGGCCGCGCCAGACGCGGATCACCGACCAGGCAATCCCGAAGCAGATCCAGCGCACCAGGGTGCCCACGCCGCGACGGCTGCCGGCGACCGGCTTCAGCCAGCGGCTGTCCGGCTGCCACGGCTGATGCGCGGGTTCTTCGGGGAAGGCCAGCGGCGGGCGGCCCTTGAGCGAGCTCAGCATCGGGATCAGGGTCATCGAGACCAGCAGCGAGATCGCAATCGCGATCGCCACGGTCAGCGCCTGGTCGCGGAACAGCTGGCCGGCGATGCCATCGACGAACACCAGCGGCAGGAACACCGCAATGGTGGTCAGGGTCGAGGCGACCACGGCCATGCTCACTTCGCGGGTGCCGGCGATGGCCGCCTGCAGGATGCTCAGGCCGCGCTCGCGCGCCTTGGCGATGCTCTCCAGCACCACGATCGAGTCATCCACCACCAGGCCGGTGGCCAGCGCCAGACCACCCAGCGACATCACGTTCAAGCTCAGGCCAAGCTGGCCCATGAAGAAGAACGTGGTGATGATCGAGACCGGCAGCGACAGGCTGATCACGAACGTGCTCCAGCCATCGCGCAGGAACAGGAAGATGATCAGGATGGCGAGGATGCCGCCGATCACCGCGTCCTTCTTGACGTCGCTGATGGCGTGTTCGATGAAGCGCGACTGGTCTTCGATCGTGGTCAGCTCGGCATCGCCGGGCACCTGGCCCTTGATCTGCTCCAGGCGCGCACGCAGCGCTTCAGCGGTCGAGACCGTGTTGGCATCGCCCTCCTTGTAGATCGCCAGCTCGACCGCTTCCTTGCCGCCCAGGCGGATGATCGCTTCGCGTTCCTTGTAGCCCTGGCGCACGGTGGCGACATCCTTGAGCCGCACCGGCACGCCGTTGGCGATGTTGGTGGAACTGCTGCTGGACGCGCTCTGTGCCGCCGAGGCCGCAGCGACCGCAGCATCCGAGCCAGTCGAGGCAGCGATCGCGAACATCTGCTGCATCGCTGCATCGGCGGCACTGCCGTTGCTGCTCTGCGTGGTCACCAGCAGGTTGCGGATGTCCTCCAGATCGGCGAACTGGTTGACCGTGCGCACCAGGTAGCGCTGCGAACCTTCCTCCAGGCGGCCGCCGGAGATGTTGATGTTCTCTTCCTTGAGCCGCTTGATGACGTTGTCGATCGGCAGGTTGAGCTGGGCCAGCTTCTGCTGGTCGATGTCGACCTGGATCTCATCCTCCAGACCGCCGCCGACCTTCACTGCGGCCACACCGGTAACCGGCTCCAGCTTCTTCTTCAGGTCTTCATCGGCATAGCGGCGCAGCTCGGTGAGCTGGCGCACGGCCTCGGCATCGCTGGATGGATCGGTTTTGGCCGAGATCACCAGGCGCATGATCGGTTCGGTGGACGGATTGAAGCGCAACAGCACCGGAGATTTCGCCTCCAGCGGCAGGTTCAGCGCTTCCATCTTGTCGCGCACCTCCAGGCTGGCCTGGTCCATGTTGGTGCCCCAGGCGAACTCGAGCACGACATCGCTCTGCCCGGTACGCGAGATCGATTTGAGCTTGCGCAGGTTCTTGACCACGCCGACGGCCTCTTCGACCGGCTCGGTGATCAGCGTTTCGATTTCCGCCGGGGCCGCACCGGTGTACTCGGTGCGCACGGTCAGCGTCGGGTAGCTCAGGTCGGGCAGCAGGTTGACCTTGAGATTGCCCAGCGCGATGAAGCCGAACAGCATCAGCGTGACGGTGAACATCGCGATGGTGACGCGGCGGCGGGTGGCGAACTCCACCAGGCCGCCGCCGTGGGCACCGGGGCGATCGCCCTGGTGCGGATCGTTGCCGTGGTCGTTGCCGGCCGCTGTCATTGACGGCTCTCCGCCTTGGCCGGTGCCGGCTTGGCAGCGGCGGTGGCGGCCGGCTTGGCGCCGATCACCTGCACCGCAGTGCCATCGCGCAGCGCCACCTTGCCGGCGGTGACCACCTGATCACCGGCGGCCAAGCCTTCGCGGATTTCCACCCACGGGCCTTCGGCATAGCCGAGCTTGACCGGCACGCGCGCCGCCTTGCCATCGCGGACGCGGAATACCGCCGGCTCACCGTCATCGAGCAGCGCCAGGCGCGGCACCACCAGCGCGTCGGCGCGCTGGTCGTAGTCGATGCGGATGCGGCCGAACATGCCCGGCTGCAGGCCTTCAGCATCTTCGCCGAAGCCGCTGACCACGCGGAAGGTGCCGCTGCCGGCATCGACCACCGGCGAGATGCGATCCACCGTGCCCGGGAAGGTCTTGCCCGGCAGCGCATCGGCGATCAGCGTCACCGGCTGGCCCGGGCGCAGCGTGGCCAGCTCGCGCTCGGGCACGTTGAGCGTGGCTTCCAGGCGTGAGTTGTCGACGATGCGGAAGATCGGTGTGTTGATCTGCACGAAGTTGCCGGTCTTGATCGAGCGCGAGGCGATCACGCCCGAGATCGGCGCGATCACCGTGGTGTAGGACAGTTCCAGCGTGGCCAGCCGGTACTGCGCGCGGGCATTGTCGAGGTCGTACTTGATCTGATCGACATCGGCGGCGCTGACCATCTGCTGGCCGACCAGCTTGTGGGCCCGCTGGTAATTGTTTTCCAGCTTGCGCATCTGCGCTTCGCTCTGGGCAACAGCCAGGCGCGCACGGTCCGGATCCAGCCGCACCAGCGGCTGCCCGGCACGTACCTGCTGCCCTTCTTCGACCAGAACGACCAGTGCGACGCCGGAGGTCTTGGCGACCACCTGCGACTCGCCCCGCGGCTCCAGTGCGGCCGTGCCGGTGTAGCTGGCCGCGACGGCGCGGCGGCTGGCGGCGACCGCTTCGACCGGTACCGCATCGACCTTCTTTTCGGCCTTGCCGTCCTTTTCAGCGGCGTTGGCTTCGGCGGGACCGGCGCCACCGCAGCCGCTCAGCAGCAGGGTGGAAGTGATCAGCAACGCGGCGGCACAGCGTCCGGTGCGGCCGAGCAGGAAAGAATGTCGCGACATCGTCGTGTCCCTAAGGATGCGTGGGCAGGTGTGGTAGCAAAGTAATGCACCACGTCACGACCACACCATATCCCAAAGGTCATGGTGACCTGCGGCGATGGCTTCCCCGGCCCGGTTTCAGCTAGATGAAATGGCAGGCTATACTCGGCCCAGTTCCGTACCCCACGCCGGAACGACCAGACCCGTTTATCGGAAAAGGACATCATGCGCCCGCAGCCGCTCGCCGCTTGTCTCGTTCTGGCCGTCCTCCTGCCCCTCGGGGCCGCCGCACAGGCCGCAACACCCGCTCCTGCTGTACCCGCCACCCCCGCTCCGGCCGCCACCGCGCCGGCGCCTGCTGCCGTCACCGGCCGGTTCGACAATGGCCGGGTCCTGGCCTATACGTGCCAGGGGTGTCACGGCATCACCGGGTACAAGAACGCCTACCCCAGCTACAAAGTGCCCAAGATCGGCGGGCAGACCCGTGAGTACCTCAGCCAGGCGCTGACCGAGTACCGCCACGGCAAGCGCAAGCATCCCACGATGCAGGCGCAGTCGATGAGTTTCAGCGAACAGGAGATCGCCGATCTCGCTGTTTACCTGTCCACCGTCAAATAAGCGCGCTCATGTCGAAAGCCACGCCATTCCAGCGTTACGCCATCGCCCTGTCCGTTGCCCTGCTGATGACTGCGTGTTCGCAGTCACAGGTGGAGAACAGCGCAGATTCCGCCGCCGATCCGGGCCACGCCAGTGGTGAACACGGGTCCGGCTCCTCCGCCGGCCTGCCGGCCGGTCGCATCGCCGCCGGTGAGGCGCGTGCCCAGGTCAAGGGCAAAGCCACCGGCCAGAGCTGCATCGACTGCCATGGGGCGGACGGCAACAAGCCGATCGACCCGACCTACCCGAAACTGGGTGGGCAGTACGGGGATTACCTGGCGCACAGCCTGCAGGCCTACCGCGCGGGGGATCGCCAGCACGCGCTGATGACCCCGCAGGCGACCGACCTGAGCGATCAGGACATCGCCGATCTGGCCGCGTATTTCGGCTCACGGCCAACCCAGCTGCGGGATCTGCACGGCCTGAAATGACGACGGTAGAGCCGACCAACGGTCGGCTCTACATCGATCGCCGGATCAGGCGTCCAGCTCTTCCCAGCGCGCGTACGCGGCGTCCAGCTCGGCCTGCACCTTGGCGAGCTTCGCATTGTGCGCGGCCATGTCGGGCGCGCTGCGCTGATAGAACGCCGGGTCGTTCATCGCGGCGGTGAGGCCTTCGACGTCTTTCTCCAGCGTTTCGATCTTCAGCGGCAGCTGTTCCAGCTCACGCGCATCCTTGTAGCTCAGCTTGCGCTTGGGCTCGGCTGGCGTGGCCGCGGTAGCCGCCGCCGCGACAGGCTTGGCTGCCACCACCGGTGCGGCCGCGGCCGCGGCGGCCACGCGTGCGGCGTGGCGCTGCCAGTCGGTATAGCCGCCCACGTACTCGCCGACCACGCCATCGCCTTCCATCACCATCGTGGAGGTCACCACGTTGTCCAGAAAGTCACGGTCATGGCTGACCAGCAGCAGCGTGCCCGTGTAATCGCTCAGCAGCTCTTCGAGCAGCTCAAGCGTTTCCACGTCCAGATCGTTGGTCGGTTCATCCATCACCAGCAGGTTGGACGGCTGCGCGAACAGCTTGGCCAGCAGCAGCCGGTTGCGCTCACCACCGGACAGGCGGGTGATCGGCGCGCGGGCGCGCTCGGGCGAGAACAGGAAGTCCTGCAGGTAGGCATGCACGTGCTTGCGCTTGCCGTTGAACTCGATGAAATCGCGGCCCTCGGCTACGTTCTCGATGGCGGTCCAGTCTTCGCGCAGGACCGCACGGTACTGATCGAAATACGCGATCTGCAGGTTGGTACCGGCGCGCACTTCGCCGCTCTGCGGCTGCAGGTCGCCCAGCAGCAGCTTGAGCAGCGTGGTCTTGCCGCTACCGTTCGGCCCGATCAGGCCGATACGGTCGCCGCGCAGGATCACGGTGCTGAAATCCTTGACCATCACGCGCTCGCCGAAGGCGAACGAGATGTCCTTGACGTCGATGACCTTCTTGCCGGAGTTTTCCGCCTGCGCGGCTTCCATGCGCACGTTGCCGCCGAGTTCGCGGCGCTGCGAACGATCGTTGCGCATCGCCTTGAGGCGGCGCACACGGCCTTCATCGCGGGTGCGGCGGGCCTTGATGCCCTGGCGGATCCAGATTTCTTCCTGCGCCAGCAGTTTGTCGAAGCGCGCGTTTTCCTGGGCCTGCGCGTTCATGCGCTCTTCGCGGCGGCGCTCGTAGTTGGCCCAGTCGCCCGGCCAGCTGGTGACCTGGCCGCGGTCGATCTCGACGATGCGGGTGGCCAGTGCACGCAGGAAGCGACGGTCATGGGTGACGAACACCACGCTGCCGTTCCAGTTCTTGAGGAACATTTCGAGCCAGTCGATGGCTTCGATGTCCAGGTGGTTGGTCGGTTCGTCGAGCAGCAGCAGATCCGGCGAGGACACCAGCGCGCGGCCGAGCAGCACGCGGCGCTTCATGCCGCCGGACAGGCGCGCGAATTCGGCATCGCCATCCAGGTCGAGCTTGGTCAGGGTTTCGCTGACGCGCTGATCCAGGCCCCAGCCGTTGGCGGCATCGATCTTGGCCTGCACGGCCGAGAGCGCATCGCCATCAAAATCCTCGGCCATGCTCAGGTGATGGAACTCGGCCAGCCACTGGCCCAGTTCGCCCAGGCCATCGGCGACCACGTCGAAGACGCTGCCGGCGGCACCGTGCGGCACCTCCTGTTCCAGGCGGGTGATGCGCACCCCCTGCTGCACGCGGACTTCGCCGTCATCGGGCTTGTGATCGCCGGACAGCAGTTTGAGCAGGGTCGATTTGCCGGCGCCGTTGCGCCCGATCAGGGCGATACGCTCGCCCGGCTCGATCGACAGTTCGGCTTTTTCCAGCAACAGGGGGCCGCCGACGCTGAAGTCGACGTTTTGCAGAGTAATCAGAGGCATCCGACCATTGTACGGTCTGGCGGTGCGCGGCGTCGCTTACTGCTGACCGAACGCGCCCGCAGGCAGCCCCAGCAGCGCCCCCAGCGCCGGGGGCACCCGCTTGCCCGGATGGCGTACCACCCACAGCTGGCGCGACAGCGGCGGCAGCGGCGTCTCCACCACGCTCACGCTGCCCAGCGCGAGCAGATCGGCCACCGCATGCCGCGACAGGCAGGCCAGGCCCAGCCCGGCCGCCGCGGCCTGTTTGATCGCCTCGGTGCTGCCCAGCTGCATGGCGCGGGCAAAGTGATGCAGGTGCGGCAGCAGCGCCTGCTCGACCGCCTCGCGGGTGCCCGAGCCCGGCTCGCGCAGCAGCCAGCGCGCCTGCGCCAGCGCCGCGATGTCCATGCGAGAGGGCGTCGTTTCCCGTGCGCCGACGATGACCAGGTCATCGTGCTGCCACGGCAGCACCTGCAGGCCACTTTCGTGGCAGGGCCCTTCAATCAGGCCCAGATCCACCTCCAGGCGCTGGACCGCCGCGACGACGTCGGCGCTGTTGCCGATCCGCAGGTCCACCTGGGCCTGGGGGTTGACGGCCAGCAGCGTGGCGACGCGGGACGGCAGCAGATAGTTGCCGATCGTGGTGCTGGCCCCGAGCCGCAGCAGCAGGGGCTGCGCACCGGGCGCGGGTTGCCCGACCCCGGCCAGCCGCTCCAGATCGACGGCGGCGACCAGCAGCGCGCGGGCGGGGTCCAGCAGCGCCCGTCCCTGCGGGTTGAGTACCAGGCGGCGCCCGATGCGGTCGAACAGCGGACTGGCCAGCTGGCTTTCCAGTTCATTGAGCGCCGCGCTGGTGGCCGACTGCGACAACGCCAGCTGCGCCCCCGCCGCGGCGGTGGTGCCGGCGTCGGCGACCGCCACGAAAACCTGCCATTGGCGGAGGGTGAGGTGCATGCCGCTCATTAACGCACTGAACAGGTTGAAATGACATGAACAATGCGTTTTACAGGTTCATCAGCGGCGCGCAGGCTATCGCTGTGATCTGACTGGAGATACCCGTGAACACCTCTGCCGCCGCCCTGCCCTCCCCCACTATCGCCCAGCGCTGGCGCGGCCGCCTCCCCGGGCTGCTGCTGACCGGCGCCGTCGCGGCGGCGGCCATGGGAATGGCGCCGCTGCCATGGCTGCAGACGCACGGGATCAGCGCGCTGACCCTGGCCATCGTGCTCGGCATCGCCGTGGGCAACACGGTTTATCCGCGCCTGGCCGCCCCTGCCGGCGCCGGGGTGGGCTTTTCCAAGCACTGGCTGCTGCGGGCGGGCATCGTGTTGTACGGCCTGCGCCTGACCTTCCAGGATATCGGCCAGGTCGGTATCGGCGGGGTGCTGATCGATGCGCTGGTGCTGACCAGCACCTTCGCGTTGGCCTGCTGGGCCGGCACGCGCTGGTTCGGCCTGGACAAGGAGAGCGCCCTGCTGATCGGCGCCGGCAGCTCGATCTGCGGTGCGGCCGCGGTGATGGCGGCCGAGCCGGTGGTGCGCGGGCGCGCCGAACAGGTGACCGTGGCCGTGTCCACCGTGGTGGTGTTCGGCACGCTCGCGATGTTCCTGTACCCGCTGCTGTACCAGCTCAACCTCGCGCACGGGTGGCTCCCGATGAGCGCCCAGGCCTACGGCGTGTTCACCGGCTCCACCGTGCATGAGGTCGCCCAGGTGGTCGCCGCCGGCCGCGCGGTGAGCGAGCCGGCCGCCGACACGGCCGTGATCGCCAAGATGGTGCGCGTGATGATGCTGGCGCCGTTCCTGATCGGGCTGTCGATGCTGCTGGCACGCGGCGGCACGACGGCCGCGTCCGGCCAACGCGCGAAGATCGTGGTGCCCTGGTTTGCGTTCGGCTTCGTGGCCGTGGCCGGGCTCAATTCGCTGCAGGTGTTGCCGGCGGCCGTGGTCAGCGCGGCGATCGATCTGGACACCGTGCTGCTGGCGATGGCGATGGCCGCACTCGGTCTGACCACCCATGTGTCAGCGCTGCGCAGGGCCGGGATGAAGCCGCTGCTGCTGGCGCTGCTGTTGTTCGGTTGGCTGCTGGCGGGCGGGCTGGGGATCAACCTGGGCGTGCACGCGCTGCTGGGCTGAGGCACGCCGGGCGGACTTCTGCGACACTACCGCATGTCTGAATTCTCCTCCCTGCCGCTGAAACCAGCGCTGCTGCCCGGCATCGATGCCATGGGCTATACCTCGCTCACCCCCGTGCAGGCCCAGAGCCTGCCGGCCATCCTCGAGCGCCGCGATGTCATCGCACAGGCCCCGACCGGCAGCGGCAAGACCGCCGCCTTCGGCCTGGGCCTGCTGCAGGCACTGGACCCGTCCGTGACCCGCGCCCAGGCGCTGGTGCTGTGCCCGACCCGTGAGCTGGCCGACCAGGTCGGCAAGCAGATCCGCAAGCTGGCCACCGGCATTCCGAACCTGAAACTGCTGGTGCTGACCGGCGGCATGCCGCTGGGCCCGCAGCTGGCCTCGCTGGAAGCGCACGATCCGCAGGTCGTGGTCGGTACGCCCGGGCGCATCCAGGAACTGGGCCGCAAGCGCGTGCTGCACTTGGGTGGCGTGACCACCCTGGTGCTGGACGAAGCCGACCGCATGCTCGACATGGGCTTCGAGGAGCCGATCCGCGAGATCGCCGGGCGCACCAGCAAGGACCGCCAGACGCTGCTGTTCTCGGCCACCTTCCCGGATGAGATCCGCGAGATCGCCCGCGTGCTGCTGCGCGATCCGGTGGAAGTGACCGTGGAAGGCGCCGACCATGCGCCGGCGATCCGCCACCTGTTCTGCGAGACCGAGCTGGCACTGAAGCAGAAGGCGCTGGCCGGCTTGCTGCTGAAGTACACGCCGGAATCGGCCGTGGTGTTCTGCAACACCCGCCGCGATGTCGACGATGTCGCCATTTCGCTGCAGCAGTTCGGGTTCTCCGCGCTGCCGCTGCACGGCGAGATGGAACAGCGCGACCGCGACGAAGTGCTGGTGCGCTTTGCCAACCGCAGCTGCAACGTGCTGGTTGCCAGCGACGTGGCTGCGCGCGGCCTGGATGTGCAGGACCTGGCCGCAGTGATCAATTACGAGCTGCCGACCGATATCGAAACCTATGAACATCGCGTGGGCCGTACCGGCCGCGCCGGTGCGACGGGGCTGGCGATCAGCCTGGTGACGCACCGTGAGCGCAACCGCGCCGACGCACTGGAAGCCGCACAGGGCAAGCCGCTGGACTGGCAGAAGACGCCGCTGGCCACCGCCCGCCCGCCGGTGCTGCCGCAGGCGGCAATGACCACGCTGCGCATCGATGGTGGCAAGACCGACAAACTGCGCCCGGGCGACATACTCGGCGCGCTGACCGGCGATGCCGGGCTGGCTGCCAAATACATTGGCAAGATCGATATCTACGCCACGCGCTCGTATGTGGCGATCGCACGCGAGCAGGCCGGCCGGGCGATCGCCCAGCTGGAGGCCGGCAAGATCAAGGGCCGCCGGTTCCGCGTCCGCAAAATGGATGTCTGAGCGGTAGAGCCGACCGTCGGTCGGCTGATCGCTTCACGCACGGGGTAGAGCCGACCGTTGGTCGGCTGCACCTTCGTCGGGGCGTTTGAGGTGCCGGCCCGCGGCCGGCACTCCCTCAGTACACCAGGTTGGCCAGCAGCGGGACGTCACTCGTCCAGCGTTCGCGGCCGCGGAGGCCGGCCAGTTCCACCAGCACCGCCGCACCGACCACCTCGACCTGCAGCTGACGGGCCAGCGACAACGCGGCCAGCAGCGTGCCGCCCGTGGCCAGCACATCATCGATCACCAGCACGCGGGCGCCGGCCGGCAAGGCATCGGCGTGCACTTCAATGCTGTCGGTCCGATATTCCAACGTGTACTCCTGGCGCAGCACCTTGCCCGGCAGCTTGCCCGGCTTGCGCACCGGCACAAAGCCCACGCCCAGCACCCGCGCCATGGCCGCGCCGAGGATGAAGCCGCGCGACTCGATCCCCATCACCGCCTGCAGGTTGGCATCGCGCCAGGGCGCGACCATCGCATCGATGGCGGCCGCGAAATCCGGGCCGTCAGCGAGCAGCGGCATGATGTCCTTGAACAGGATGCCCGGCTTGGGGAAATCGGCGATGTCGCGCAGGCGGCCGGCCCAGGCGGGCGTGGCGGAAGACTCGGTCATGATCGGCACAGCACAAAGGGTGGCATAGGGTAACCGAGCCCCCCGCAGCAGCGCCTCACAGGCCGGCGTGCGCGGCAGAACGGTTCATCCCGCCCGCCCTCACTGGGGATCACGAACTGCAGGACAGCATCGAGCAGCCGGCCTTCACCCGTGCCCACTCGGGCCGCTTCGTTGCGAAGTGCTCGCGCCCGGGCTGTACCTCATAGGGGCGCCGCAGCACCTCCAGCAGCGTCTGCACGCCGCTGAGATCGCCCTGCTCCGCCTGCTCGATCGCTTCCTGGGCCAGCCAGTTGCGCAGCACGTACACCGGGTTGGCGCGGCCCATCTGCTGCTGCCGCGCCTGCGCGCTGCGCCCATCGGCGCGCAGCCGCGCCGCGTACTGCTGCAGCCACGCCTGCAATGACGGCAGCACCGCTTCCCGGCGTGCCGGGCTGTAGAACGCGTCTTCCAGCACCGCCACTGCAGGCGCGGCGGGATCGAGATCCATCAAACCACGGAAGGCGAGGGTCATGTCCATCTCACCCTCGTGCAGGATCTCCAGCCACGCGGCCATCAGCGCCACATCGTCATCGCGGCAGGTATCCAGGCCCAGCTTCGCGGCGATGTCGGCGCGCTCGCATTCCGCGTGAACCTGCTGGAACCGGGCCAGCCCGTCATGCAGCGGCGTGACATCCTCGAACAGCGGTGCCAGTGCCTGCGCCAGCCGGGTGAGATTCCAGTACGCCACCTGCGGCTGCGTGCCGAAACGATAGCGCCGGCCCTGCGCGTCGGTGGTGTTGGGGGTCCACTCCGGATCGTAGTCCTCGACCCAGCCATACGGGCCGTAATCGATGGTGAGCCCCAGAATCGACAGGTTGTCGGTGTTCATCACGCCATGTACGAAACCGACGCGCATCCAATGCGCGACAAGCACTGCGGTGCGTTCGCAGATCTCGGCGAACCAGCGTGCATGGCGCGCCTGCCCGGCGTCTGCCAGCGCAGGAAAATCGCGCGCGATGCAGACATCGGCCAACTGCCGCAGCAACGCGGTGTCGCCACGCGAGGCCGGCAGTTCGAAGGTGCCGAAACGGATGAACGACGGCGCGACGCGGCACACGATCGCGCCGGGTTCGGCTTCAGGGTGACCGTCGTAGAACATGTCGCGCACCACGGCATCGCCGGTGCCGACCAGGCTCAACGCACGTGTGGTCGGCACGCCGAGGTGATGCATTGCTTCGCTGCACAGGAACTCGCGGATCGACGAGCGCAGCACCGCTCGCCCATCGGCACCGCGCGAGTAAGGCGTGCGCCCGGCGCCCTTCAACTGCAGCTCCCAGTGCGCCCCTTGCGGGGTGAGCAGCTCGCCCAGCGAGATCGCACGACCATCGCCGAGCTGCCCCGCCCAATGGCCGAACTGGTGGCCGCCGTAGTTGGCTGCCCACGGCGCCATGCCGGCATACAGCGCGTTGCCGCCGAATACCCGTGCGAAGTCCTCGCTCTGGATCAGGTCCTCCCCCATGCCCAGCAGCGTGGCCACCTCCGGTGAGTACGCCAGCAGCTGTGGTGCGGCGACCGGGGTCGGCATCACCGACGACCACGCGGCCTCCCGCACCTCGCGCACGCGCGGGCCGGTTTCCGGGTCGCCGGGCAGGTCACGGATGAAGCGGTTGTCGAAACGCAGGGGCTGGGTACTCATAGGCATGAAATGGGGGCAGACCGGCTGCCCCGCAAGTTCAGCGCGAACCGCCGCCGAGGTTCAACGAACCGCCACGCTCCACTGCACGCTGGTAGGCCGGGCGCTGCTCGATCCGCGCCAGGTAGGCCTGAAGGCGCGGATACGCCGCCATGTCACCGCCGCGGGCAGCGGCGGCCTGGATCGGGAAACTCATCTGGATGTCCGCTGCGGTAAAGCGCTCACCGGCAAACCACGGCGACTGGCCGAGTTCGCGCTCCATCCAGTCCATGTGCAGTTTCACCTGCGGCCCCACGAAACCCTTCAGCGCCTTGTCGGCGATGGAGCGCGCAATCGGCTTGGCGAAGAAGGGCATCGGTGCTTTGCGCAGCCGCGAGAACACCAGCGTCATCACCAGCGGCGGCATCGCCGAGCCTTCGGCGTAATGCATCCAGTACCGGTAGCGCACGCGCTCGGGCGCCTGCGCCGGCATCGGCTCGGGCGAGAGCTGGCGGCCACTGTCGTAGCGGTCGGCCAGGTACTCCAGGATCGCGCCGGATTCAGCCAGAACCAGCGTGTCGTCCTGCAGCACCGGCGACTTGCCCAGCGGATGGACGTCGCGCAGCGCCTGCGGCGCCAGCCAGGTCTTGGGATCACGCTGGTAGTTGACGACCTGGTACGGCAGGCCCAGCTCTTCGAGCATCCACAGCACGCGCAGCGAGCGCGAGTGGTCCAGATGGTGCACCTTGATCATCGAGGGTTCCGCAGGGTCAAAGCGGCATCGTAACCGGGCGGTGGGAACGATGACGTCTTCAACGTGCTCCGCATTGACGATGGCGGGATGCCGCCCAATAAAAACGCCGGAAGCTTTCGCTTCCGGCGTTCTAGGCGACCTTACGGTTGCGGGGGGTCGATTAGACCGCCTGCACCTGGTCAGCCTGCATACCCTTCTGGCCCTGCACGGCGACGAAGGTCACCTTCTGGCCTTCCTGCAGCGACTTGAAGCCGGTGCCCTGGATCGCGCGGAAATGCACGAAGAGGTCCGGGCCGCTTTCCGGGGTGATGAAGCCGAAGCCCTTGGCGTCGTTGAACCACTTCACGGTGCCCTGCTGACGATCAGACATGTACTAACTCCTGAAACAATAGTTGAAATAATCGCGGCCGCCGCGTATCGGAGCCGAGACTGAGTTGCAGGCGTTGGTAAAGCGGATCGATGAGCAGATCGTGAGATCAACTGCACCAGGCCACGATTCACGGTGACCCTAGCAAACACAGTGTGGGTGACGATACTCGTGTTTTACCGAAAAAGCGATAGCTGGTTTATTCAGCCATCCTCCCCCTCCCGCCTGACAGGACAAGGGGTCGGGCGATCCTACACGAAACCGGAGCCCCTATTCAGATTTTTCCTACCTTAAGATCAGCCAAATGACCGATGCCTCGACCCCTAAAGTTCACCTCTGGGTGGACGCCGACGCCTGTCCCGCCGTCATCAAGGAGATCCTGTTCCGGGCCGCCGAGCGTGCCGGGATCGAGATGACCCTGGTCGCGAACCACTGGCTGCGGACGCCTCCGTCCCGTTTCATCCGCTCGATCCAGGTGCCCCCTGGCCTGGATGTGGCCGACAGCGTGATCGTGGAACGGGTCCAGCCGGGCGATCTGGTCGTCACGCAGGACATTCCCTTGGCGGCCTTGGTCTTGGACAAGAAGGCCGTCGCATTGAACCCGCGCGGCGAGCTGTACACGCCGGACAACATGGCCGAGCGGCTGTCGATGCGCAATTTCATGGAGGATCTGCGCGGCGCCGGCGTTCAGACCGGTGGGCCGCCCCCGCTGCATGCACGGGACAAACAGGCCTTCGCTGCGCAGCTGGACCGCTGGCTGGCGCGACGTTCAGCCCGCTGAACAACGGACATGGAGTGAACGATCGGCACCCGGTGGAGCCTTCCAGCGGGCGGCCCTACAGGTGAAGCGACAGGCCGCTGGTGAACGTGCGCCGCTGCCCGGTCAGCGGGTCATCGAAGGCCAGTGCCTTTGCCAGCAGTTGCAGCGGCGCATCGGCCGGCGCATCCGGGAGCAGATCCGGGTACAGATCGTCGCCTGCGATCGGCGCGCCCAGCCCCGCCATATGCACGCGCAGCTGGTGTTTGCGGCCACTCACCGGGTGCAGCCGGTAGCGCCAGACCGGCCCGGCGCCGTCGATCACCTCGATGCGGGTCCGGGCATTGGGCTCACCGGGCACCTCGGCCATGCGGAAGAACGGCTCGCCCGGGAGCAGACGGGTATGGCGCTCCAGCGGGAACGTCAGGCTGGGCAGTGCGGGCGCCAAGGCTTCGTACGCCTTCTCGATACGGCGTTCGCGGAACAGGCGCTGGTAGGCGTCGCGGGTATCGGGCCGGGTCGAGAACAGCACCAGCCCGGCGGTGAGCCGGTCCAGGCGGTGCAGCGGCACCAGATCCCGGTCGCCGGTGCGCGCCACCAGCCGGGCCAGCAGCGTCTCGCGCACATAGCCGCCCGCCGGCGTGACCGGCAGGAAGTGCGGCTTGTCGGCCACCAGCAGATGCGCGTCCTGATGCACGATGGCCTCGGCGAAGGGAATCACCGGTTCATCGGCGACTTCACGGAAGTAGACGATTTCCAGCCCGACCTGCCAGGGATGATCCGGCGCGAGCGCCCTGCCCTGCGCATCCTGCACCCGCCCACGGGCGAAGCGGTCCACCCACTGCGCGCGGTCGATACGCGGGAAGCGCGCACACAGCCCGTCCAGCAGGCTCGGCCAAGCGCCGGGCGGCAACTGCAGGCGGCTCGGTGCGGGGGCAGCGAGGATCGGATCGGACGGGCTCATGACGAACCATTATCATGGCGCTCTTTGTTTCAGGTATCCCCATGGCCCTCACCGCCACCATCCGCAAGGCCGAACTTCAGATCAGCGACATGGACCGCGGCTATTACGCCAGCCATACGCTGACCCTGGCCCAGCACCCGTCCGAGACCGACGACCGCCTGATGGTGCGCCTGCTCACTTTCGCGCTGAACGCCGATGACCGGTTGGAATTCGGCCGCGGCCTGAGCGTGGACGACGAGCCGGACCTGTGGCGCCGCGATTACACCGGCGATATCGAGCTGTGGATCGAACTGGGCCAGCCCGACGAGTCGCGCCTGCGCAAGGCCGCCGGCCGCGCGCGTGCGGTGCAGCTGGTCACCTACGGTGGCCGCGCTGCCGACATCTGGTGGGACCGCAATGCCTCCGCGTTGAAGAAGCTCTCCACGCTGGAGGTGATGGACCTGCCGGGCGAGTTCGTCACCGAATGGGGCGCGCAGATCGAACGCACGATGCAGTGGGACGTGCAGATCCAGGACGGCGAAGTGCAGTTGACCTCGGACAAGGCGCAGCTCAGCGTCATCCCCACCTGGCGCAAGCAGAAGCCGCAGGCGTGAGTGTGATCCGCTGTGATGTGCTGGTCATCGGGGCCGGCGCGGCCGGGCTGATGTGCGCGATGACCGCGGGCAAGCGCGGGCGCATGGTGCAGGTGATCGATCACGCCAACAAGGTCGGCAAGAAGATCCTGATGTCCGGCGGCGGGCGTTGTAACTTCACCAACACCGGCACCACGGCGGCCAACTTTCTGTCGGCCAATCCGCACTTCTGCAAATCCGCACTGGCCCGCTACACGCCCTGGCACTTCATCGAAATGGTGGAGCGGCACGGCATCGTGTATCACGAAAAAGAACTGGGCCAGCTGTTCTGCGACATCTCCTCCAAGCAGATCGTGAAGATGCTGGTGGACGAATGCCAGGCCGCCGGGGTGCAGATCCGCACCGACTGCGGGGTGCAGAAGGTCGAGCGCGGCGCGGACGGCTTCCATGTGCACACCACACAGGGTCACTTCCATGCCGCCTCGCTGGTGGTGGCCACCGGTGGCTTGTCGATCCCGAGCATGGGCGCGACCGGCTTCGGCTATGAGCTGGCCCGCCAGTTCGGCCACGAGGTGCTGCCGACCCGCGCCGGGCTGGTGCCGCTGACCTTGAGTGGCACGCACCAGGAACGCTTCAACGAGCTCAGCGGCGTGGCCCTGCCGATCGAGGCGCGCTGCGATGGCGTCGAGTTCCGCAATTCCATGCTGATCACCCACCGCGGCATCAGCGGGCCGGCGATCCTGCAGATCTCCTCCTACTGGCAGCCGGGCGACGAGCTGCGGCTGGACCTGCTGCCGGGCCAGGACGCGCTGGACTGGCTACGCCGGATGAAGGCCGAGCGCGGCGCGGCTGAGCTGCGCACGGTGCTCTCGGAGGTGCTGCCGCGCCGGCTGGCGCTGCGCCTGTGCGAGCACTGGCTGCCGGACCGGCTGGTACGCCAGATCGACGAGCCACAGCTGCGCGAGGCGGCCGAGCTGCTGCAGAATTTCCCCCTGGTGGCCAGTGGCACCGAGGGCTACCGTACCGCCGAGGTGACGCTGGGCGGGGTCGACACCCGCAGGGTGTCCTCCAGTACATTTGAATCGCAATTGGTTCCCGGCCTGCACTTCATTGGGGAGGTGCTGGACGTGACCGGCTGGCTGGGGGGCTACAACTTCCAGTGGGCCTGGGCCTGTGGCCATGCCGCAGGCAGCGTGGCCTGAGCCGGAACCGGCGTTCCGTGATCGGCTACCGTTTGCCGCATGGACGTAGTCACACGCATCGTGTATCAAGTTTGCAGTCCGGGGAGTAGTGAATGCAGAACGCGAATGACATGACGGTCCGCCTGCTGATCGTGGACGACAGCGGCGAGAACGCCGAGACCATCGTCAGCACGCTGCGCAACAGCGGCATCGCGGTGCGCCCGACGCGCCCGCAGCACAGCGAGGAACTGGCCCAGGCACTGGCCACCCAGCCGATCGACCTGGTGCTGGTGGCCGCCGCGCAGAGCATCCCGCTGCTGCAGGTGACCCAGCAGATCGCGGCCAGCGGCAAGGACATTCCGATGATCCTGCTGGCCGAATCGATCAACGAGAACGAATGGGTCGAAGCCGGTGCCAACGGCATCCGCGCCATCGCCCTGCGCCACCGCCCCGAGCATCTGCTGGCAGTGGTGCGCAATGAATGGACCGATCTGCATGCGCGCCGCGGGCTGCGCCGGATCGAGGCCCAGATGCGCGAAACCGAGCGCCGCTGCGACGCGCTGATCTCCTCCTCGCGCGACCCGATCGCCTACGTCCACGAAGGCATGCACATCCGGGCCAACGAGGCCTACCTGGAGATGTTCGGCTACGAGACCTTCGACGACGTGGAAGGCATCTCGCTGCTGGACATGGTCGCGCCACAGCATGTGGACGGCTTCAAGCAGCTGCTCAAATCCATGAGCAAGGGCGATGCGCCGCCGCCGCAGTACCAGGTGGACGCACGCAACCAGGACGGTGCGGTGTTCCCGGCCACGATGGAGTTCACCCAGGCCAGCTACGAAGGCGAATCCTGCCTGCAGGTGGTGTTCCGCCGGCGCATGGAGTTCGATCCGGAACTGGCACGCGAGGTCGAGGACCTGCGCCAGCGCGACCAGGTCACCGGCCTGCTCAACCGCCCGACCTTCATGCTGCATGTCGAACATGCCGTCGCCCAGGCCGGCCGCAGCGAGGGCCGCTTCGGCCTGCTGCTGATCGAACCGGACCACTACGCGCGCCTGCTGCCGGAGATCGGCCTGGATTCGGCCGACGCGCTGATCGGCGCCCTGGCCCGCGTGCTGGCCCAATCGGTCGGCGATCAGGCCCATGTCGCCCGCTTCGGCGAGCACAGCTTTGCCGTGCTGACCGAGGCGCCCTACGCGCAGACCGTCGCCCTGGCCGACCAGATCCGCGAGGCCTTCGCCTCACAGGTGTTCAGCATCGGCGAGCGCTCGGCCACGGTCACGGTCAGCGTGGGCGGTGTGCAGGTCGGCGAGAAGATCGCGAGTATCGGCCAGGTGCTGGCCCGCGCCACCGAATGCACCCAGGCCGCACTGGAGCTGGGCAACACCACGCGCGTGTTCGATCCGGCCGCGGTCGACCGCGTGGAAGAAGAGCGCATCCAGCACTGGGTGGCCCGCATCCGCCAGGCATTGGACGGCGATGGCTTCCAGCTGCACTACCAGCCGGTGCTCAACCTGCAGGGCGAAGCGCTGGAGTTGTACGAGGCCTACCTGCGCCTGGATCACAACGGCGAGCTGCTCAGCCCCACCGCCTTCCTGGGCATTGCCGAGGAGCACGGCCTGCTGGCCGACATCAACCGCTGGGTCGTGACGCACGCGATCAGCATGCTTGCCGCGCGCAAGCGCGAGGGTCACCTCACCCACCTGATGGTCAAGATCACCCCGGAGTCGTTCAACGACCCGCAGATGATCGCCACCCTGCGCCGCGAGCTGCAGGCCCAGGGCGTGCCCGGCGAACAGCTGTGGCTGCATGCACCGGAAGCCAAAGTGTTCACCCACCTGCGCAACGCGCAGCAGTTCCTCGCCGCGGTCGCCCCGCTGGGCTGCCGGATCGGCCTGGAACAGTTCGGCTCGGGGCTGGACTCGTTCCAGCTGCTGGCGCACTTCCAGCCGCAGTTTCTCAAGCTGGACCGCGACTTCACGTCCGATTTCGCCCGCACCCGCGAGCACAGCGAGAAGATCAGCGAGATCACCGCGCGTGCGCAGGCGGCCAACATCCAGACCATCGCCGAGTTCGTCGCCGACGCCAACTCGATGAGCCTGCTCTTCAGTGCCGGCGTGGATTACGTGCAGGGCGAGTTCGTCGGCCCTGCCGGCCCGGTGATGGATTTTGATTTCAGCTGATTGGGAGCGTCACGACCAACGGTCGTGACCTACCCTCTTCCGCGCATCAAGGGGCGCACCGCGCGTGCCTCGATGGAGGCACCGCGCGGGGAGATGCCGACCGTTGGTCGGCATCGCTCCTTCCGGTCAGGCCATCTCGACCAGGTTCGGAATCTTCACGTCCGGGCTGACATCGGCGTCGTAATCCACGCCTTCGATGCCGAACCCGAACAGACGCAGGAAGTCGGCCTTGTAGCCGGCCAGATCGCTGATCTCGTACAGGTTCTCGTTGGTCACCTGCGGCCACAGTGCGACCACTTCGCCCTGTACCTCCGGCGCCATTTCCTTGTAGTCCGCACGCAGGCGACCGGCGTCATCGATCAGCGCCACCTTGCGGCCGCCATCGGTGACCAGATCGTGGCGCAGCCGCTCGGTCGCGGTGCCCGCGTCCTTGCCGCCGTAGAGGATGTCGTACAGGGTATCGAGCTGCTCGATGCAGCCTTCGTGCGTGCCCTTGGCCTTCATCACCTTGAACAGCAGCGACAGGTACAGCGGCATGGTCGGGATTGCCGAGCTGGCCTGGGTGACCACCGCCTTGAGCACCGACACGCGCGCATCGCCACCGATCGGGGCCAGCTTCTGACGCAGGCCGACGACCTTCTCGTCCAGATCCTTCTTGGCTGCGCCGATGGAGCCGTTCCAGTAGATCGCCTGGGTGATCTCCTCACCGACGTAGGTAAAGGCCGTGGTGGTCGCGCCCTCGGCCAGCACACCGGCCTCGAGCAGCGCATCGATCCACATCTGCCAGTCTTCACCGCCCATGACGGCGACGGTACCGGCGATTTCTTCCGGGGTGGCTGGTTCGATCGTGGTCTCGGTGATCACTTCCTTGTCCGTATCCAAGCCACGCAGCGTGATCGGCGCGCCGATCGGCTTGAGCGTGGAGCTGATCACTTCACCGGTCTTGGGATGCTTGCGGCGCGGCGCGGCCAGGCTGTACACCACCTGGTCGACCTGGCCGAGGTCCTGCCTGATCAGCTCGATGACCTTCGCCTTGACCTCATCGGAGAAGGCATCGCCGTTGACGCTCTTGGCGTACAGGCCGGCCTGCTCGGCGTACTTGTGGAACGCGGCGGTGTTGTACCAGCCCGCGGTGCCGGGCTTGGTCTCGGTACCCGGACGCTCGAAGAACACGCCCAGCGTGGCGGCATCGCTGCCGAACGCCGCCGTGATGCGCGCAGCCAGGCCGTAGCCGGTGGAGGCACCGAGCACCAGCACCTTCTTCGGCCCGTTGGTGATCTTCGGCTTGGACTGGATGTAATCGATCTGCTGCTTGACGGCTGCATCGCAGCCGACGGGATGGGTGGTGACGCAGATGAAGCCGCGCACACGCGGTTTGATGACCATGTAAACCTCGAGGGGGACTGGCGCAGGGCGGACCGGCGCGATGAAAAGGGAGGTCGCGCGCCACCTGGGCGGCTGCGCGGAACGCAAGGGATCGTAGTGCGCAGCGCCGCTGAGTACAACCGACGGGGGTGTATGGGAGGTGACGGTCCCGCCCTGGCGCGCTCTCCGGGCAGCCCCAAAAGAAAGGCCGCGCAATGCGCGGCCTTTCAGATGTTTCATACCACCAGAACCCTTACGGACGACGCTCCAGCGCTTCCACGTCCTTGGCCTTCGGCAGCAGATCCTGCTTGGTCACCGCCAGCGCGCCCATCGTCAGCAGCGGGCAGGCAATGAAGATCGACGACAGCGTACCGATCACCGCACCGATCATCTGGCTCAGCGCCAGCCCTTCCAGCGAACCACCGCCGTACAGGTACAGCGCCAGCACCGACAGGAAGAACACCAGCGAGGTGATGATCGTGCGCGACAGCGTCTGGTTGATCGAACGGTTCATCACTTCCAGCGGCTCCACACGCAGGCTGCGGAAGTTCTCACGCACACGGTCGAACACCACGATGGTGTCGTTGATCGAGAAGCCCATCACCGACAGCAGGCCGGCCAGCACGGTCAGATCGAACTCACGGCCACTCAGCGAGAAGTAACCCGCCACCACCAGCACGTCGAACAGCGTGGTGATGATCGCCACCATCGCGAACTTCCACTCGAAGCGGAAGCCGATGTAGATCAGGAAGCCGATCAGCACGAACAGCGCCGCGTACAGACCGTTCAGGGCCAGCTCTTTGCCGACCTGCGGGCCGACGAACTCCGCGCCCACGATGGCCGCCTGGTTGCCTTCGACCGAGATCGCCTTCTGCACCGCTTCGGCGGTGCGGTTGTTGGCTTCGCCGGCGTTCTCGCCTTCGGCCATTTCCTGCGGCTGCAGACGGATCAGCAGGTTGCTGCCGCTGCCGAAGCTCTGCACCTGGGCACCGGCATAACCGGCGCCTTCCAGGTGGTCGCGCACGGCATCGACGTCAGCCGGCTTGTCGAAGCGGACTTCGACCACGGTGCCGCCGGTGAAGTCCAGGGCGTAGTTGAAGCCCTTGAAGGCAATACAGCCGATGGCGGCAATGAACACCAGCGCCGCCAGGCCAATGGCCACCCAGCGGGTGCGCATGAAGTCGAACTTGGTGTCGTTCGGGATCAGATGCAACGGGAAAAGTTTCATGGTTTCTATTCGCTTCCCGTCAGATGGCCAGGGTCTTGAGCTTCTTGCGGCGGCTGTAAACCAGCACGGCAAGGGCACGCGAGACGGTGATTGCAGTGAACATGGAGGCCAGGATGCCGACGATCATGGTCACGGCGAAGCCCTTCAACGGACCGGTACCGAACGCATACAACGCCACACCCGCCAGGATGCCGGTGAGGTTGGCGTCCAGGATGGTTCCGGAGGCCTTCTCGTAACCGGCCACGATGGCCGCCTTGGGCGGCATGCCGGCGCGCAGCTCTTCACGGATACGTTCGTTGATCAGCACGTTGGCATCGACCGACAGGCCGATCGACAATGCCAGACCGGCGAAGCCGGGCAACGTCATCGTCGCGCTGAACAGCGACATCACCGCCACCACGATCAGCAGGTTGAACAGCATGGCCACCGAAGTGATCACGCCGAACATGCGGTAGTACACGGTGAAGAAGATCAGGGTGAACAGGAACGCGAAGCCGACCGCGGTCACGCCGCGCTCGACGTTCTCCGCACCCAGGCTCGGGCCGACGATGCGTTCTTCGACGAAGTCCATCGGTGCGGCCAGCGAGCCGGATTTCAGCAGCTTGGCCAGGTTGTCCGCTTCAAGCTTGTCCAGGCCGGTGGTCTGGAAGTTCTTGCCGAACACGCCGTTGATGTTGGCGACCGAGATCACCTCTTCCTTGACGCGGAAGCTGCGCACTTCCTTGCCGTCGACCACGTTCACGGTCGGGATGCGCTCGGTGTAGACCACCGCCATCGGCTTGTTCACGTTGGCGCTGGTGAAGTCGAACATGCGCTGGCCGCCGACGTTGTTCAGCGTCACGCTGACCGCCGCCGAACCGTTCTGGTCGGTGGTGGCCTGTGCGGCGACCATCTGGTCACCGGTCACGATCACGCGCTTGTTGAGCAGGATCGGGCCGCGGTTGTCGCGCTGCTGGTAGACCTTGGCCTCCGGCGGAATGCGGCCGCTGGCGATCGCGTCCTGGGCGTTGCCTTCGACCACGGCGCGGTATTCCAGCGTCGCGGTGGCACCGATCATGCGCTTGGCTTCGGCGGTGTCCTGCACGCCCGGCAGCTGCACGACCACGCGGTCGGCACCCTGGCGCTGGATGATCGGCTCGGACACACCCAGCTGATTGACGCGGTTGCGCAGCGTGTTGACGTTCTGCTCGATGGCGCCATTGGCGATCGCGGTCAGCTCAGCCTCCGGCATGCTCACGGTGATGCGGTTGCCCGCCACCTCATAGCCCAGCGTCGGCTGCGCCTTGACCATGACCTCGCGGGCACGGGCGGCCGCATCAGCACCGGCAGACGGGCTGATGGTGGCCACGATGGTGTTGTCGCCACGGCGCTCGACCGACTGGTAGGCGATGCGGGCATCGCGCAGGCTGGTCCGCACGTCCTCGGCGTAGGCGTCCAGACGCTTGTCCAGTGCCGCCTTCTGGTCGACCTGCAGCACGAAGTGCACGCCGCCCTGCAGATCCAGGCCCAGCACCATCGGCTTGGCGCCGAGGTCGCTCAGCCAGTCCGGCACGGTGGAGGCCAGGTTAAGGGCGACCACGTAGTCCTCGCCCATCTCGTCGCGCAGGGCGTCGTTGGCGGCGGTCTGCGCCTGCAGCGTCGGCAGGCGCACGATCAGGCTGTCGCCTTCCTTGGCCACCGACAGCGGCTCCACGCCGGCCTGCTTGAGGTCACCCAGCACGCGGTCGCGCAGGGCGTCGTCGATCTGCCCGCCACGGTTGGCGGTGATCTGCACGGCAGGGTCCTTCTGGTAGATGTTGGGCAGTGCGTACAGCGCACTGACCGCCAACACGATCAGGATGAGGAAATACTTCCAGCGTGGAAATTCGAGCATTGCTTGGGTCCCGCGCGGTGCCCGTCCCGGCACCGCGGTTGAACGGAAAGGAGGTGGATCAGTTGGCCGACTTCAGCGTGCCGGTCGGCAGCACATTGCCCACGGCGCCCTTCTGCACGCGGATGCGCACGTTCTCGGCCACTTCGATGGTGATGAAGTTGTCGCCGATGTCGGTGACCACGCCGGCGATGCCGCCGTTGGTCAGCACTTCGTCACCGCGCTTGACCTTCTCCAGCATGGCCTTGTGTTCCTTCTGGCGCTTCATCTGCGGGCGGATCATCAGGAAGTACATGATCGCGATCAGGATGATCGGGAACAGCAGGGTGGTCAGACCCATGCCCTGCGGCTGGCCACCGGCGGCCTGGGCGTTGGCGGTGGGAATCAGGAAGGCGAGCAGGTTCATAGTGTGTCCTTGGGTTGGGAGGCGCCCCGCCCCCTTTGAGGGTCAGGGTGTCGCCGCGAAACGGGGGTCAGCCTCGAAGTATGCCATGGCCCCGGGAGTTCGTCCTTGGGCCGTTTGGCAGGGTCCGCGCGCTGGATCGGCCGGCGGGGGTCACTTTACAGCGGGGGCGTCACCGCACCACGGGCCGCGTAGAAGGACTCGCGGAAGGCCGCAAAGGTTCCCGCCGCGATCGCCGCGCGCATGTCGGCCATCAACTTCTCGTAGTAGTAGAGGTTGTGGATGGTGCCCAGCATCGGCGCCAGCATCTCGTTGCAGCGGTCCAGATGACGCAGGTAGGAGCGCGTATAGCCGCTGGTGCAGGCGTGGCAGCCGCAGCCCGGCTCGATGGTGTCCATGTCGCGCTCGTAGCGGGCGTTGCGGATGCGCACCGTGCCGAACGAGGTGAAATAGTGGCCGTTGCGGGCATTGCGGGTCGGCATCACGCAATCGAACATGTCCACCCCGCGGGCGACGCCTTCCACCAGATCTTCCGGGCGGCCGACGCCCATCAGGTAACGCGGGCGGTCGGCCGGCAGGATCGGATGCATGTGGTCGAGCATGGCATTGCGCTCGTGCTCGGGCTCGCCCACGGCCAGGCCGCCGATGGCGTAGCCGTCGAAGCCGATCTGCTGCAGGCCCTCGGCCGAGCGGCTGCGCAGGTCGTGATGGACACCACCCTGGACGATGCCGAACAGCGCCGCGTCATTGCCCAGTTCATCGTGGGCGTTGCGGCTGCGCTGCGCCCAGCGCAGGCTCAGCTCCATCGAGGTGCGCGCGACCGGCTCGGTGGCCGGGTACGGCGTGCACTCGTCGAAGATCATCACCACGTCCGAATCGAGCACCTTCTGGATGCGCATGCTCTCTTCCGGGCCCAGGAACACGCGGGCGCCGTCGGTCGGCGAGGAGAAGGTCACGCCCTGCTCGGTGATCTTGCGGCGGTGGGCCAGCGAGAACACCTGGAAGCCGCCGGAGTCGGTCAGGATCGGGCCGTTCCAGCGCGCGAAACCGTGCAGGCCGCTGTGGTCGGCGATCACGTCCAGGCCCGGGCGCAGGTACAGATGGAAGGTGTTGCCCAGGATGATTTCCGCACCCAGCGCGCGGATCTGCTCCGGCAGGATGCCCTTCACCGAGCCATAGGTACCCACCGGCATGAAGGCCGGGGTTTCCACGGTCCCGCGCGGGAAGGTCAGGCGGCCGCGGCGGGCGCGACCGTCGGTGGTCTGGAGCTGGAACTGGAGTCGGGACATGGAGCGGTCATTCGGGCAGATAGTCTGCCATTGTCGCCGAAAACGGCCGCGCCTGCCCCGCCCCCTCACTCGCCCTGCGGGAACAGCAGCATCGCATCGCCATAGCTGAAGAAGCGGTACTTCTCCGCGATCGCGGCCTGGTAAGCCTCGAACACCCGCGCCTGGCCGGCAAATGCCGAGATCATCATCAGCAGCGTGCTTTCCGGCAGATGGAAGTTGGTCACCATCGCGTCCACGCTGCGGATCCGGTAGCCCGGGGTGATGAAGATCTGGGTTTCCCCGGCGTACGGCAGCAGCTCGCCGTCGCGCATGGCGCTTTCCAGGGCGCGGACCACGGTGGTGCCGACGCCGATCACCCGGCCGCCCGCAGCGCGGGTGCGGCGCACCTGCTGGACCAGTTCGGCGCCGACGTTCAGCCACTCGCGGTGCATCACGTGCTCGCTGAGATCGTCCACGCGGACCGGCTGGAAGGTGCCCGCCCCTACGTGCAGCGTCACATGGCCGAACTCCACGCCCTTCTCCTTCAACGTGGCCAGCAGGGCCTCATCGAAGTGCAGGCCGGCGGTCGGTGCCGCCACCGCGCCGATCTCACGGGCAAAGACCGTCTGGTAACGCTCGCGGTCGTCCACGCCCGGCTCGCGCTGGATGTAGGGCGGCAGCGGCAGCCGGCCGGCATGCAGCAGCCACTGTTCCAGCGCCTCGGGCACATGGAACTGCAGCACATAGAACTCGCCGTCGCGGCCCAGCACCTCGGCCTCGCCACCGGCATCCAGCGCGATCCGGCTGCCCGGTTTGGGCGACTTGCTGGCGCCGACCTGGGCCCGCGCCTGCTGGGCGCCGAGCAGGCGCTCGATCAGGATCTCGACACGGCCACCGCTGGCCTTCTGGCCGAACAAGCGCGCCGGGATCACCCGGGTATCGTTGAAGACCAGCAGATCGCCTTCCCGCAGCAGCCCGGGCAGATCGCGCACCTGGCGGTGGTCGAAGGCGGCCGGAGCCGGCGGTACCACCATCAGGCGGCTGGCCGAGCGCTCGGCGAGCGGGGCCTGGGCAATCAGTTCAGGCGGCAGATCGTAGTTGAAATCGGACTTCTTCAAGGGAGCGCACGGCAACGTGTAGGCAATGTCGCCCATTGTACGACTGGCTCTCGGTAGCAACGCAGGATTCCGCGAACGTCGCGCAAAATGCTGCTCTGCAGCAGTTTTTGACGGGGTTATCGCGCGAAAAACCGCGTGCTAGCATCGAGCCGGAAGTCTGATGCACGAGCAGGAATGCCCGAAGCGCGCGCGAATAGACGCGCGTTTTGCTTTTCCGCCGTGCCGCCATCGTTTCAGGAGATCTGCAATGAGCTTCATCGAACGTCTTGCCCCGCTCCGCGCCCAGCCCGGCACCCGCCTCACTAACGGCCTGGATGACGCCACCCTCGAACGCCTGGCCGCCGGCCACCCTGCCCTGGTCGCCGCCATCGACGCCGCCGCCGCTGAATTCGAGCGCGTGCGCGCCGGTCTGGGCGATCTGCTGGCCCTGGACGAACGCGCCCAGATCGAGGCGATGCAGGACGGGTTCGTCAATTTCTATGCCGATGATGCGGTCACCCCGTACGTCGCCCTCGCCGCCCGCGGCGCGTGGGTGGTCACCTTGAAGGGGGCGGTGCTGTACGACGCCGGCGGCTACGGCATGCTGGGTTTTGGCCACACCCCCGAGGCAGTGATGGAGGCCATGGCCGCCCCGCAGGTCATGGCCAACGTGATGACGCCCAGCCTGTCCCAGCAGCGCTTCATCCAGGCCCTGCGCAAGGAAATCGGCCATCGCCGGGGCGGTTGCCCGTACAGCCACTTCATGTGCCTGAATTCCGGTTCGGAAGCGGTCGGTCTGGCCGCCCGCATCGCCGACGTCAACGCCAAGCTGCAGACCGATCCGGGCGCCCGCCATGCCGGTGCGAAGATCAAGCGCGTGGTGGTCAAGGGCAGCTTCCACGGCCGTACCGACCGCCCCGGCCTGTACTCCGATTCCAGCCGCAAGACCTATATGCAGCACCTGGCCAGCTACCGCGGCGAGGACACGGTCATCGCGATCGCGCCCTATGACGAAGACGCGCTCAAGCGCGTGTTCGCCGAGGCCGAGCAGAACCACTGGTTCATCGAGGCCGTGTTCCTGGAGCCGGTGATGGGCGAAGGCGACCCGGGCCGCTCGGTGCCGCCGTCGTTCTACGCGCTGGCCCGCGAACTGACCCGCCAGCACGGCAGCCTGCTGCTGCTGGATTCGATCCAGGCCGGCCTGCGGGCGCACGGCGTGCTCTCGATCGTGGATTACCCGGGCTTCGAAGGCCTGGACGTGCCGGACATGGAGACCTACTCCAAGGCACTGAACGCAGCCCAGTTCCCGCTCTCGGTGCTGGCCGTGACCGAACATGCCGCGCAGCTGTACCGCAAGGGCATCTACGGCAACACCATGACCTCCAACCCGCGGGCGTTGGATGTGGCCTGCGCCACGCTGTCGCTGCTCACTCCCCAGGTGCGCGAGAACATCCGCGTGCGCGGCGAGGAAGCCGTGCGCAAGCTGGAACAGCTCAAGACCGAGCTGGGCGGGCTGATCACCAAGGTCCAGGGCACCGGCCTGCTGTTCTCCTGCGAGTTGGCCCCGCAGTTCAAGTGCTACGGCACCGGCTCCACCGAGGAATGGCTGCGCAACCATGGCATCAATGTGATCCATGGCGGCGAGAACTCGCTGCGGTTCACCCCGCACTTCGGCATGGACGGCGAGGAGCTGGACCTGCTGGTCGGCCTGGTCGGCCGCGCATTGAAGGAAGGTCCGCGCCGGGAGCAGTCGCAGGCGGCCTGAGGCCGGCGCCCGTGCGGGTGTGAGCCCGCACGGAGGGTGGCCGACCGTCGGCACGAACGACGGCAGCTGACCAACGGTCAGCTCTACCCACCGGGCACGCCACCCCCGGTAGAGCCGACCGTTGGTCGGCTGCCATGACGTGGTAGAGCCGACCGTTGGTCGGCTGCCATCCCGGCGCCCGATTGGCCTCCACGCCCGTAACGCGCGATAATCACCTCCCGCACCTGCGGAACGACACCCCGTCACGAGACCAGCGCACCGGTCATCGGCGGGGCTTTTTCGTTTCCGCCGCGTCAGTTTCTGAACACAGGAAGATCCAATGAAGTCGATTTGCGTTTACTGTGGTTCCAACCCCGGCAGCAAGCCGGTCTACACCGAGCGCGCCATCGCGCTGGGTGACCGCATCGCCCGGGATGGCCTGCGCCTGGTCTATGGCGGCGGCAACGTCGGCCTGATGGGCACCGTGGCCAACGCCGTGCTCGAAGGCGGCGGTGAAGTCACCGGCGTGATCCCGCAGCAGCTCGCCGATTGGGAAGTGGCCCACCGCGGCCTGACCGAGCTGGAAATCGTCGGTTCGATGCACGAGCGCAAGTCGCGCATGTTCGACCTCTCCGATGCCTTCGTCGCCCTGCCCGGCGGTTTCGGCACCATGGAAGAAATCTTCGAGATGCTGACCTGGCGCCAGCTGGGCATCGGCAACAAGCCCTGCGCGTTCCTGGATGTGGACGGCTTCTACGCCCCGCTGATCGGCATGATCGATCGCATGGTGGAAGAACGCTTCCTGCACCCGGCCCAGCGCGCGGACCTGTGGTACGGCTCGGACATCGACGAGATGCTCACCTGGATGCGCGCCTACGAACCGGCGCAGGCCTCCAAGTGGATCGACGAAAAGCGGGCCAACGCGCTGCGTTGATCCCTGCACTGCCGCGACGGCTCAGGCCGTCGCGGTGGTGGCCATCGGGGCCGGCCGGCCGAGCAGATAGCCCTGGCCGTAGTCGCAGCCGAGCTGCAGCAGCGTGTCGTGCTGGGCCTGGGTTTCGATGCCCTCGCCCACCGTTTCGATACCCAGCGTTCGCGCCAATGACAACACGCCCTGCACCAGCGCGTGCGTGCTCTGCATGTCCTGCCCGTGCAGGCCGGCGATGAAGGATTGATCGATCTTCAGCGTCGAGATCGGGAACCGGTGCAGGTAGGACAGCGCCGAGAAGCCGGTGCCGAAATCATCCAGCTGCACCAGCACGCCGCGCTCGCGCAGCGTCTGCAGGATCCGCAGCGTGCGCGGGCCGTCATCGAGCAGCGCCACCTCGGTGATCTCCAGCCGCAACCGGTGCGGGTCGGCGCCGGCCGCTTCAATCAGGCCGAACAGGCGCGTACTGAAATCGGCCGAGCGGAAGTGCCGCGGCGATACGTTGACGGAAAGATAGCCACGGCCGCCGCGCGCGAGCTGGGTGATCACCTGTTCGTACAGCAGCCAGTCCACCTGCTCGATCAGGCCGCTCTCTTCGCCCAGGTCCAGGAACGCGCTCGGCAGCAGCAACCCGCGGCGCTCGTGCTGCCAGCGCAGCAGCGCCTCATGGCCAACCAGCTCGCCGTCGCTGAGCCGCACGATCGGCTGATAGAACGGCATGAAATCGCGGTTGATGATGGCCCGGCGCAGGTCCGCTTCCAGGTCCAGGCTGCGCAGGGCCTGCTCGCGCATCGCCTCGTCGAACACCGCACAGCGATCATTGCCCTGCGCCTTGGCGCGGTACATCGCCGCATCCGCGTCGCGCACCAGCTCTTCGCCGTTGCGGTAGCGCGGGTTCCACATGGCGATCCCGAGGCTGCCCGAGGGGAACAGCTCGCGTCCTTTCACCCACATCGATTCTTCCAGCGCCACCAGCATGCGCTGCGAAAACTCCAACGCCGAGGCCAGGCCATCACCGCATTGGAGCAGGATCGCGAACTCATCCCCGCCCAGCCGCGCAACCACATCCTGCGCCGAGATCATCGAGACGATGCGCTTGGCCACCTCGACCAGCATCTGGTCGCCGGCGGCGTGCCCGATACTGTCGTTGACCAGCTTGAACCGGTCCAGATCCAGGAACAGCACGGCAAAGCCCTGGCCTTCGTTCGCGCGCGCGCGCACGATCGCGTCTTCCAGCCGATCCAGCAGATGCAGGCGGTTGGGCAGTCCGGTCAGCGCATCGTGCATGGCCTGATGGGTGAGCCGCTGTTCGGCACGCAGGCGCTCGCCGATCTGGCCGAGCAGTCTGTCGTTGACGTCGGCCAGCTCGCGGGTGCGCTCGTCCACGCGTTTTTCCAGATCGGCGTGGGCATTGCGCAGCCGCTCCTGGTCGCGCTGGCGCGCCAGCCCGTTGCCGATGTTCTGCGCTACGAACGTCAGCAACCGCTGGTCGTGCACGGTGAACACCACCTCCGGCGAATAGCTCTGCACCACGATCACGCCGACCACGTCGTCGTCGCTCAACAACGGCACCCCCAGCCAGCAGTTCGACCGCGCGCCGAACTCGCGCACCACGCCACTGTCACGCAGCGCATCGATCCGCTCGCGGGTGGCCAGCAGCGGTTGCCGGTTGCGCACGATGAACTCGGTCAGGCCCTCACTGAAGGGGCGCGGTGCGCGCGACGGGTTGTACTCGTCCACCGAGTACACGAACTCCAGTCCGTCGCCTTTTTCGTTGACCAGGGCGATATAGAAATTACGCGCATCCAGCAACGTCCCGACGACGCCGTGCACCTGGCCGTAGTACTGCGACAGCGATTCAGCGCTCATCGCCAGTTCGGCGATGTTGAACAGCGCCAGCTGCAGCTTTTCGGCACGGCGGCGCTCGACGACTTCTTCCTGGAGGTTGCGGTTGGCGCGCTGCAGCTCGACCGTGCGGCGCTCGACCTGGCGTTCCAGGTGCACCTGCGCCTGGCGCCGGTCCATCGCGGTCAGGATGTGCTGGGCGACGTAGCCCAGCAGGGTGCGGTCGGCCTCGCCATAACGCGCCCGGTGCTCGTAGCTCTGCACCACGATGGCACCACAGACCCGCCCATCGCGCAGCATTGGCACGCCCAGCCAATCCAGGCTTTCCGGCCCACGCTCGGGGTCGTGTTCGTCATCAAGGATGGCCAACAGCTCCCGCGAAGGCCCACTCAACGGCTCGCCATGCCGCAGCAGCGCGAAGGTGAGGCTGCGCGGCATTTCGTGTTCTTCGTAGCTGCGATCCGGATCGGCCACGAAATCATCTTTCTGGTCGGCGAAATACAGGAAGCGGACCCGATGGCGGATGTCGTCGTACTCGACGATGAAACAGTTCTGCGCGTACATCAGCGAATTGAGCACGCGATGGAAGTGGCGCAGCATCTCGGCCATTTCCAGGTCTGCACCGGCCAGATCGGCGATCTCATACAGCGCCTGCTGCAGGCGTTTGGAGTCTTCCAGCGAGGCGATCTCGCGGCGCTGCCGGGCCAGCAATACCGTGCTCTGGAACAGGCATCGCGCGGTGGTCCACCAGCTGTCCGGTGGCGGTGCGCCGGTTGCCAACGATACGTCCAGGGTCAGTTCGGCGCCGCCATGGGTCCAGCGCTGCTGCAGCGCCAGGCCAGCCGAAGCCGCCTGCCGCCGCGCCGGGGCGGGGTCCGTCGGCATCGCACTGCGGTCGGGATGGTCCAGGGTGCCCTCGCCCAGCACCGGGTCCGACCAGCCCAGCGCGATGGTCGCCCCCGCCGGCAACAGGGCGCACAACGCCGTGGCGACCGCGGCAGGGATCACCGCCTCACCGTCCCGTTGCACTGAAGAGGTCACCATCTGGCTGGACACGTTGCTCATCTCTCGGGTGCCGGCTGCCCGGCACCTCCCCTGTCCTGCGAGCATAACGCGCGGACCGGGGGGCAATGGAAGAGCCTCAACCCCGTCCGGCGCTGCCGGGCGTTGTTACTGCTGTCCCCCAGGTCATCGCCATGCCATCCCGTTCCGCCGCCCAGCTCGCCATCGACTATGCGAACACCCCTGCAGCGCTTACTCTGTGCGGCGTGGACGCCCTTGCCCTGCCGACCGATGAAGCGCTGATGCTGGCCTGGGCCGGCGGCGACCTGCGTGCGTTCGAGGCGCTGTATGGCCGTCATCGCAGCCGTCTGTACAGCTTCCTGCTGCGCCAGCTGCGCGATGGGGCGCTGGCCGATGAGATGTTCCAGGATGTCTGGCAGCGCGTGATCGCCGCGCGCGCCAGCTGGCAGCCGGACGCCGCCTTCACCACCTGGCTGTTCCGGATCGCCCACAACCGGCTCAACGACCACTGGCGCGCGGCCAGGCACCGGCCTGCGGCTCCGGTCGACGCCGATGAGCGGGTCGCGGCGATCGCCGATGCGCGCACGCCGGAAACCCAACTGTCCGAATTCGAACAGCGCCGCCAGCTGCAGCTGGCGATGGAGCAGCTGCCGCCCGAGCAGCGCGAAGTCCTGCAATTGCGCCTGGAACAGGAACTGAGCCTGGAAGAGATTGCCGAGATCACTGGTGTCGGCCGTGAGACAGTCAAATCGCGGCTGCGCTATGCCATGGACAAACTGCGTGCGGGGTTGACCGGATGAACCGCCCGGATCCATTGACCCCTGAAGAACGCGAACTGGCCCGGCTGCTGGGTCGCCCCAGCACCACCGGCCCTGCACCGGCGATCGACGAGGCGGTGCTCGCCGCGGCACGCACCGCCGTGGAGGCTCCCTCGGCGGATGCTGCCAGCTGGAAGCTCCCGCCCGATGCGCCGGCACGCCCGCGCCGCCCGCGCTCGCGCCTGCCGGCGGTGTTCGGGCTGGCTGCCTCGGTGATCTTCGCCGTCGGCATCGCGTGGCAGCTCAAGCCCGACGACCCACCTGCGCCGCCGCTGGCCGAACCCGTTGCCGCCCCGGCCTCGGCCGCCGCCGTGACCGAGGCTGCACCGGCGATGGAGGCCGCGCCGCCACCGCCCCCCGCTGCGGCACCGCCGGGGGTCGAGCCACAACGCGCGGCGAAGGCAACGACGCAATCCCCTCGACAACAGGCCGCCGCCGCGCCGCCGGCGCCCGAGCGTGCGCGAGGTGTTTCCTCGCCGCGCCCCGAGGACATCCCCGCGCCAGCACCGCCCGCCCCTGCGCCAGTGCAGGCACCGGCGCCGATGATGTCTGCCCCCGCGCCCGAAGCCGCCTCGTCCTACGCCATGGAGGCCAGCCAACCGGCGCTGGACAGCGTCGTGGTGACCGGCTCGACCACCGACCGTTCGGCACCGCGCGCCGCGCTCAAAGGCGCAGCACCGGCCAAGCCTGCGCCCGGCGCGCCCGGCGTGATGCGTCGCGCCGCCGCGCCGATGGCGGCCCCCGCCTCGGCAGACGAGGCCGTTCGTGCCCTGCACCAGGCCGTCGCTGCCGATGCCGGGCTGCCGCGCAAGCAATGGCTCAAGCGCATCCGCGAACGCCGCGATGCCGGCGATGTGGATACCGCACGCGCCAGCCTGGAGCGTTACCTGCAGCAGTACCCGGAAGTGCGCATCCCGCGCGACCTTCGCCAGCTGCTCGAGAACTGACGCGGCGCGTACGGTGATCCGGCATCCCCACTAGAATGGTGGGAATGCCCGATACGCTCGCCACCCCCGTCAGCCATAGCCTGGAGATCAAGCACAGCCGCTTCATCGCCCATGCCGCGCCGATCCAGCATGCAGCCGCTGCGTTGGAGTTCCTGCAGCAGGTCGCCGTCGCCGATGCCACCCACAATTGCTGGGCCTACCGCTACGGCAACGACTACCGCTCCAGCGATGATGGCGAGCCGTCCGGCACCGCCGGGCGCCCGATCCTGGCGGCGATCGACGGCCAGGGCTTCGACCGGGTGATGGTGGTGGTGACGCGCTGGTACGGCGGCATCAAGCTGGGCGCCGGTGGCCTGGTCCGTGCCTACGGTGGCACCGCCGCCGAGTGCCTTCGCGTGGCACCGCGCCTGCCCCTGATCGCCATGGCCGAACTGGATGTCCACGCCGGCTTCGAGGATCTGGGCCCGCTGCATGCCGCAGTGGCCGCGCATCTGGCCGAAAAGGTGGACGAAGCGTTCACGGCCGATGGCGTGAACCTGCACCTGCGCTTGCCGGCAGATCAGGTCGAGCCGTTGAAAAACCGCCTACGCGACGCCACTCGTGATCGTGTCCGTATTGAATCCCGCATCGAACCAGGCCCATCGAATGACTGACGCCCCCGCTCCGCAAGACTCGCCGATGCGCCGATTGGGCAGCTTGAACACGCTGTGGCCGTTCGTACGGCGGCATGTGGGGCTGTTCAGTGCCTGGCTGGTCGCGCTGGCGGTGTCCTCGGTGGCCACCCTCAGCCTGCCGGTCGCGGTGCGGCAGATGATCGACCACGGCTTCACCAGCGGCGGTCAGATCAACAAAGCCTTCGCCCTGCTGTTCCTGGTCGCGGTGGTGCTGGCCCTGGCCACGGCCGCGCGCTTCTTCTTCGTCTCCCTGCTCGGGGAAAAGGTGGTCGCCGACCTGCGCAGCCGCTTGTACGCGCACCTGATCACGCTCGGCGCCGGCTTCCACGACCGCAGCCGCAGCGGCGAGCTGGTCTCGCGCCTCACCGCCGACAGCGAACTGCTGCGCAGCGTGATCGGCTCGACCATGTCGGTGGCCCTGCGCAGCAGCGTGACCGTGGTCGGCAGCCTGGTGATGCTGTTCGTGACCAGCCCGCACCTGGCCGCCTGGTCGCTGGTCGGCATTCCACTGGCGGTGCTGCCGATCATCATCGGCGCGCGCCGCCTGCGTAATATCGCGCGCGCCAGCCAGGACCGCATCGCCGATGCCAACAGCCTGGCCTCGGAGACCCTGGGTGCGGTGCGCACCGTGCAGGCGCACGCCCGTGAGCCGTATGAGCGCGGCCGCTTCAATGCGGCGCTGGGCGATGCGATCGGTGCCGCGCGCCGCCGCATCCGCGCGCAGTCGATCGTGACCGCCAGCGCCATCGTGCTGGTCTTCGGCGCCATCGTCGGCGTGCTGTGGCTGGGCGCGCACGAGGTGATCGACGGCAACATGAGTGCCGGCACCCTGGGCCAGTTCGTGCTGTACGCGCTGATCGGCGGCGGCTCGGTCGGCGCACTGGCCGAAGTCTGGAATGAACTGCAGCGTGCCTCCGGTGGCATGGGCCGCATTGCCGAGCTGCTGCAGGAAGACGTGGAGATCACCGCCCCCGCCCATCCCACCCCGTTGCCGCAGCCACTGCGCGGCGAGATCCGTTTCGAAGGGGTGGTGTTCCACTACCCGCAGCGCCCGGACACGGCCGCGCTGGATCATGTGGACCTGCACGTTCGACCGGGTGAAACGGTCGCACTGGTCGGCCCCTCCGGCGCCGGCAAGAGCACCATCCTGTCGATGCTGCTGCGTTTCCACGATCCGGCGGCCGGCCGCATCCTGGTGGATGGTGTGGACCTGCGCGAGGTCGATCCGGCGCAGCTGCGCGAGCAGCTGGCGCTGGTGCCGCAGCAGCCGACCCTGTTTGCCAGCAGCGCGTTCGAGAACATCCGCTACGGTCGCCTGGAGGCGACTGACGAAGAGGTGCAGCGCGCGGCCGAAGCCGCCGAGGCCGATGAGTTCCTGCAGGCCCTGCCCGAAGGTTATGCCAGCGAGCTGGGCGAGCGCGGTGCGCGCCTGTCCGGCGGCCAGCAACAGCGCATCGCGATCGCCCGCGCCCTGCTCAAGGACGCACCGATCCTGCTGCTCGACGAAGCCACCAGCGCTCTGGATGCCCAGAGCGAGCGCGCGGTACAGCAGGCACTGGAGCGTTTGATGGCCGGCCGCACCACGCTGGTGATCGCGCACCGCCTGGCCACCGTGCTCAAGGCCGACCGCATCGTGGTCATGGACCACGGCCGCATCGTCGCCCAGGGCACGCACGCCGAACTGCTGGCCCAAGGCGGTCTCTACGCCGAACTGGCGCGCCTGCAATTCATCGATTGATGACGGGCCGGTAACACCGGGCATCGCATCCTGCAGGCCTCACTGGACGTGCTGCAGGAGGTGTTTCATGTCGTTCCGACAGTTCCCCGCCACCGATGCCAACGGCGACGATTACGTCATCATCGAGTTCAAGGATGAGCAGGCCGATGCCGCTGCAGGCAACGGCCAGAGCGCGCGTTACGAGCTGGCCGACGGCCGGCATCTGGTCCGTGACGGTCGGGAATTCCGCACCGCCGGTGGTGAGCTCACCCTCACCACCTGACTCGCGACCTGGGGCGCTTGAAAAAAGTTCCTCGGATGTTGGTCATTTTTTGACCAAGTATCTTGACAGCCTTTTGGCTCAAGGCGCGAACACACTTATCCACACGTTTGTGCGCAGATCATCCACACCCCCTGTGGATGAATGCTGCAGTGCACCGTGTCAGCGCACCAGCACCCGGCCGATACCCGAGGCGTCGATCTCGATGGCGGCGGCCTGCAGCGCGAGCGCATCGCTCCCTGCCACGAACCCCACCCGGAAGTGCACTTCCCCGGCGGGCGTGCGCGAGGAATGGATCGAGGCGAGGTTGACCCGGTGCCGCTCGAACACGTGCAGCAATTCGCGCAACGACCCCGGCCGGTCTTCCGGCAGATGCACACTGATTGCGTTGCGTTCGGTCAGGTCGGCCAACAGATACCCGACGCGCTCGAAAGTGTAGTTGCCGTCGGCCAACACCTCGCTCCCCAAGCTGTCGCGGTTGTCCAGCAGCAGCTGCTGCCGGAACGCTGCGCGTGCCGCGTCATCGCCCTGCGCCAGCTGCGCCCGCAGCTGCTGCAACTGGGCCAGCAACCGGTCCAGCATCGGCGCCACATGCGGGTTGCCGAACTGGATGTCTTCGTAGATCGCCGGATTGAGCGAGAGGATGCGCGCGATGATCGCGGTATCCAGTTCGAACGAGGCCGAGCGATACGGCATCAACGCCGGCAAGGCACCCAGGATCGGAGCGTACTCGCGCAGTACGCCGGCCTGCGCCAGATGCGTGGCATGCACCATCGCCTGCACCAGTGCCATGACCTGATCGTGATGCTCGGGCGTGGCACGTACGCACTCGGCTTCCAGTGCCTCACACAGCTGCTGCACGAACGGCTGCCACTGCGACAGGCGTGCCTCACACACCACCATCACCCTGCCCTTCAGCGTGGGCGCCTTGGGCGGGGCCGTCATCGGATGCAGACCCACCACCTCGGCCTGCGAGGCCAGCATCGCCTCCACCGGGGCCGATTTCACCGAGGTGACATCCAGCCACAGGCGACCGGCTTCGCGACCGCCCGAACGCGCGACATACTCGGCGATCAACGCCGGCGTGTGCCGGATCGGTGCGGAGAAGATCAGCACCTCGGCGCGGTCGAGCAGCGTCTCCGGACTGTCCGATGCGGCATCGGCCGGATCATGCCCGATGACCTCCAGCCCAAGGCGCTGCTCCAGGAAGCGGCGCAGCCAGCGCCCGTAGGCACCGTCGCTGCCGACGATGCCCACCACCGGTGTCAGACTCACGCCAGACGCTCGGGAACGAAACGATCGGGCAACGCCAGCGCCGCCGGCGCGGCGGCCAGCACATCGAACTCTTCGTGGCCGTTGGCCAGGGTGGTTTCCAGTGCGACATGCACGCCGGCGATGGCGCGCGAGATCGCCTGTTCGAAAGTTTCCCCACGCAGCAGGAAGGCGACCAGCAGCGACATCAGCACGTCGCCCGTCCCGGCCACGTCCACCGGCAGATGCGGCGAGGACCAGCGCCAGATCGCATCACGGCTGACCGCCAGCGTGACCAGCTGGCCCGGATCGCCGCCGACGCTGTGCGCCAGCACCCACTCCGGACCGCGTGCGAGCAATGCCTGCGAAGCGGTGATCGCATCGTCCTGGGCCAGGCTCGGCATCCCGGTGAGGCGGCCGAGTTCGAAAGCATTGGGCGTCACCAGCCAGGCGTGCGGCAGCAGGCGCTCGGCGAAGACGCTCTCCAGGCCCGGCTCAACATAGGGGCCGGTGTGGGTGTCGCCGATGACCGGGTCCAGGCAATACCGCAGCTGCGGCGAGGACGGCAGCACCGCATCGAGCCAATCGGCGAAGGCCGCCCCGTTGCCGACACTGCCGAAGTAACCGGAAACCAGCATCCGCGCCCGCTGTGGCAGGCCGCGCTCACCCGCGCCGAGCAGCAGGTCGGCGAACCAGTCCGAGGGCAGCACACGGCCACGCGTGGTCTCATAGAACGGGGCGTTGCTGAGCAGCGTGGTGGGGATTTCGGTGACGCGCACGCCCAGCGCGCGCAGCGGCGGCACGGCCGCGCTGTTGCCGGCATAGCCGTAGACCAGCTGCGACTGCACCGAGATGACGTCGACCGGCGACGGACCGTCCGGGCGCTGGCGGCGGCCGTGGACCAGGTGGCTTTCGAGGGATTCGTTCATGCCGACATTTTACGCCTGCCCCGCGCAGGTGTCGGGAATGCTTGCAGATGCAATCGTACCCACACCCCACCGGGGGTGCGCACGATGACAATGCGAAGCGCGCGCCACGGCGGCTGTGTCGGGCGGTGGGCCGCCTGGCGGCCCAAAGAAAAAGCCCCCTGTTTCCAGGGGGCCTTCGGTAGTTCACAGGAACCCGTGACGCTTACGACGTCATCCGGTCCCAGAAGCCCTTCACGCCATCGATAAAGGTCGCCGACTTCGGCGAATGCTTGCGCGCTTCCTCACCGGTGAAGGTGGTCTCGAACTGCTCCAGCAGCTTGCGCTGCTCCGGGGTGAGGTTGACCGGGGTCTCCACCACCACGCGGCAGTACAGGTCGCCTTCGCTGCGGCTGCGCACCGAACGCACGCCCTTGCCACGCATGCGGAACAGCTTGCCGGTCTGGGTCTCGGCCGGAATGCGGATTTCCGCATAGCCGCCGAGGGTCGCCACGCGTACGGTATCGCCCAGCGCGGCCTGCGAGATGCGGATCGGCACTTCGCAATGCAGGTCGTCGCCGTCGCGCTGGAAGATCGCGTGCTCGCGCACCCGCACTTCCACGTACAGATCGCCCGCCGGGGTCCCAGCCGGACCGGCCTCGCCTTCACCGGACAGACGGATGCGGTCGCCGGTGTCGACGCCCGCAGGCACCTTGACCGACAACACCTTGTCTTCCTCGACACGGCCATTGCCGTGACAGGTCTTGCAGGGGTTCTGGATGATCTGGCCACGGCCGTTGCAGTGGTGGCAGGCCTGCTGCATCGCGAAGATGCCGCGCTGGATGCGCACCTGGCCCTGGCCACGGCAGACCGAGCAGGTCTCGACCTTGCCGTCTTCCGAACCGCTGGCGTTGCAGTCATCACACTCGACCAGACTCGGAATCTCGATGCGGCGCTCCACGCCCATCACCGCCTCTTCCAGGTCCAGCTCCATCACGTAACCGATGTCGGCACCGCGACGGGCCTGGCGCGGACCACCACCGCCGGCGCCACCGCCGAAGATGTTGCCGAAGATGTCACCGAAGATATCGCCCATGTCCGGGCCACCCGGGCCGCCACCGCCGCCCATGCCGTGCTCGAACGCAGCGTGACCGTGGGCGTCGTACATGCGGCGCTTGTTGCCGTCGGACAGGGTTTCGTAGGCTTCCTTGCATTCCTTGAAGGATGCCTCGGCCTCGCTGTCACCCGGATTGCGGTCCGGATGGTATTTCATCGCGCAACGGCGATAGGCCTTCTTCAGTTCTTCGTCGCTGGCGGTGCGGGACACGCTCAGCACTTCGTAGTAATCGCGCTTGCTCATAACTTGAATCGGGTTCCGGAAGTCGGGATTCGTCAAAGCGGAAGAGCGGCACCAGGTCCGCTCTTTCGCCGGGCGCCCCGACAGGCCGGGATACGGCTGTCAGGACCAGAAGGGGGATATGACAACGGGACGCTGCCTGCGCAACGTCCCGTGTCGAGTCCGGATCAGGACTTCTTGTCGTCCTTGACTTCGGTGAACTCGGCGTCGACCACATCGTCGTGCGCGCCGTTGTTGGCACCGGCATCCGGGCCCGGCGCCGCGCCGCCCTGCTCTGCCGCTGCGGAGGCAGCAAACAGCGCCTGGCCGGCTTCTTCCAGCACCTTCGACTTGGCTTCGATCTGGGCCTTGTCGTCGCTCTTCATCGCGGTTTCCAGATCGGCCAGGGCCGACTCCACCTTGCCGATCACATCGCCGCCGACCTTGCTGCCGTGCTCGGTGATCGCGGTACGGGTACCGTGGATCAGCGCGTCAGCCTGGTTGCGGGCCTGGACCAGCTCGTGGAACTTCTTGTCTTCTTCGCGGTTGGCTTCCGCATCGGCAACCATGCGTGCGATCTCGTCCTCGGACAGACCCGAACCGGCCTTGATCTCGACCTTCTGTTCCTTGTTGGTCTTCTTGTCCTTGGCCGACACGTGCAGGATGCCGTTGGCGTCGATGTCGAAGGACACTTCCACCTGCGGCAGGCCGCGCGGCGACGGCTCGATGCCGGAGAGGTCGAACTTGGCCAGCGACTTGTTGAAGCGGGCCTGTTCGCGCTCACCCTGCAGCACGTGCACGGTCACGGCCGACTGGTTGTCCTCGGCGGTGGAGAACACCTGCGAGGCCTTGGTCGGGATGGTGGTGTTCTTCTCGATGATCTTGGTGAACACGCCACCCAGGGTCTCGATGCCCAGCGACAGCGGGGTCACGTCCAGCAGCAGCACGTCCTTGACGTCGCCGCCCAGCACGCCGCCCTGGATCGCAGCACCCAGTGCCACGGCTTCGTCCGGGTTGACGTCCTTGCGCGGTTCCTTGCCGAAGAACTCGGTCACGGCCTGCTGCACCTTCGGCATGCGGGTCTGACCGCCGACCAGGATCACTTCACCGATGTCGCTCGAACGCAGGCCGGCATCGTTCAGCGCGATGCGGCACGGCTCGATCGACTTCTTGATCAGGTCTTCCACCAGCGCTTCCAGCTTGGCGCGGGTCAGCTTGATGTTCAGGTGCTTCGGGCCCGACGCGTCGGCGGTGACGTACGGCAGGTTCACTTCGGTCTGCTGGCTGGTGGACAGCTCGATCTTGGCGCGCTCGGCGGCGTCCTTCAGGCGCTGCAGGGCGAGCGGATCCTTGCGCAGGTCGATGCCCTGGTCCTTGTTGAACTCGTCCACGAGGTATTCGATGACGCGGTTGTCGAAATCTTCGCCGCCCAGGAAGGTGTCACCGTTGGTGGCCAGCACTTCGAACTGCTTCTCACCGTCGACGTTGGCGATCTCGATGATCGAGACGTCGAAGGTGCCGCCGCCCAGATCGTACACAACGATCTTGCGGTCACGGCCGTCACCCTTGTCCAGGCCGTAGGCCAGGGCAGCAGCGGTCGGCTCGTTGATGATGCGCTTGACTTCCAGACCGGCGATGCGGCCTGCGTCCTTGGTGGCCTGGCGCTGGCTGTCGTTGAAGTAGGCCGGCACGGTGATCACGGCCTCGGTGACGGTCTCACCCAGGAACGCTTCGGCGGTCTTCTTCATCTTCTCCAGCACGCGGGCGGAGATTTCCTGCGGGGCCATCTTCTTGCCGTCGCTGGTCTGCACCCAGGCATCGCCATTGTCATGGGCCAGGATGCCGTAGGGCACGTGCGCGATGTCCTTCTGGACTTCAGCGTCGGTGAACTTGCGGCCGATCAGGCGCTTGACAGCGTAGAAGGTGTTCTTGGGGTTGGTCACCGCCTGGCGCTTGGCCGAGGCGCCGACCAGGACTTCGCCGTCCTTGGTGTAGGCGACGATGGACGGCGTGGTGCGATCGCCTTCCGCGTTTTCGATGACGCGGGCCTTGCCGCCGTCCATGATCGCCACACACGAGTTGGTGGTGCCGAGGTCGATACCAATGATCTTGCCCATGAGGGAGACTCCTGAAAGTTCTGGGTACATCCGGCAGCTGCCGGGTTATGAATGGGATGTGTGGGACGCTGCGGACACTTTCAAGCCGTCCATCAAACACAGTGTTCGATGGCGACCCAACGCGTTCAGCGTCCGGTCGATCGGCCGGGCCATGCCCGGCCGACCAGCCCGCGGGTCAGTCGCGGGCCACCACGACCAGCGCCGGACGCAGCAGGCGGTCGTTGAGCAGGTAGCCCTTCTGGAACACCTGGACCACGCTGCCCGGCGCCGCGCCAGGCGCGTCGACCTGGCTGATGGCCTGGTGGTGGTCCGGGTTGAAGGTCTGGCCGGTCGGGTCGAGCAGGGTCAGGCCATTGTCGGCGGCGACCTTGAGCAGCTGCTTGTAGGTCAGTTCGAGACCTTCGCGCAGCGGGCTCGGGTCACTGCCGGCGGCATTGAGGCCGGCATCGAGGCTGTCGAAGACCGGCAGCAGCTCGCCGAGCAGCTTTTCGTTGGCGAAGCGGCGCGCCTGTTCGACGTCGCGGGCCACGCGCTTGCGCTGGTTGTCCAGGTCGGCGCGCTCGCGCAGCGACTCCGAACGCAGCAGGGCCAGCTCGTTGTGCAGGCTGTCCAGCTGCTGCTGCAGGGACGGCTCAGCGGCCGGCTCGCCGGCGGGATTCTGGGATGCGATATCTGACTGATCTTGGTTCATTTCCGGATCCTTGGCGGTGACTCTCCGCCTCCACCCACCCCTATGTGGGCGCGGCTACGGGATTCAAGAGTCCAGAGCTGCTTTATGCGCGATCGCGGGACAATCCGCCGCCAGCGGGCGAGCCCAGCGCGGCCCCGAGCACCTGGGCGGTGGCTTCCACCAGCGGAATCATCCGGTCGTACGCCATCCGCTTCGGGCCGATCACCCCCAGCACGCCCAGCACTTGGCCATCGGCCGAATACGGCGCGGTAACCAGCGAGACGCTTTCCAGCGGCATCACCCCGGTCTCCTCCCCGATGAAGATGCGCACTCCCGGGGCCTGGATGGTGCGCTCAAGCAGTTGCAGGATCTCGCGCTTGCTGGCGAACACGTCGAACAGCTCGCGCAGGCGCTCCAGGTCGGACAGGTCCTGCACGCCCATCAGCCGGGTCTGCCCGGCCAGCACCATGTCATCGGCCGGCGGCACCATGGCCTGCTCGGCCAGCTCGATGCTGTGCGCCAGCAGCTGCTCCATTTCCGACTGCGCATCGCGCAGCTCCAGCAGCAGCCGGGCCCGGATCTCGGCCAGGGGCCGCCCGGCGCAGTTCGCATTGAGGTAGTTGGCGACCTGCTCCAGCTCCCCGGGATTGAACCCGCGGCGAGGCTCGATCACCCGGTTCTGCACTTCATTGTCGGCAAACACCAGGATCGCCAGCACCCGGCGCGCGTCCAGCGCCACGAAATCGATATGCCGGAACGCGAACTGCTCCCGGCGCGGGGCGCTGACCACTCCGACGAAATGGCTCATCGCCGAGAGCAGCTCCGACGCACTGCCGAGCAGGGCCTGGGTGCCGGTGCCGGTGGCCAGCTCGGTGCGCAGGCGGCTGAGCTCGCCCTCGCCCGGCGGCTGCATCTTGACCAGGCTGTCCACGAACACCCGGTAGCCGTGCGCGGTCGGCACGCGCCCGGCCGAGGTATGCGGCGAGCTGAGCAGGCCCAGGTCTTCCAGGTCGCCCAGGATGTTGCGGATCGTGGCCGGGCTGACGTCCAGGCCGGCATGCCGGGCAAGGGTCTGCGAGCCGACCGGCTCCCCATCCTGGATGTGGCGCGCGATCAGCGTCCGCAGCAGATGGCGGGCACGCGGGGCGAGATGGGACGCGGAAGGATGCATGGAATCAGCCTGTGAGACGCCCACTTAGATAATGGCTGCACGGGGCGTTGGCAAGTCATTGGAGACGCCCCCCGCCCATGCTAGCTTGCGCGGCTTGGAGTCGCCCCTCGTGTACAACGTAGACCATGCTTAGACATCTATCGATCAAGGATTTCGCGGTCGTCCGCGCCACCGAGCTGGAATTCGGCGCCGGCATGACCGTGGTCTCAGGTGAAACCGGCGCGGGCAAGTCGCTGATGGTGGACGCGCTGGGCTTTCTGTCCGGGCTGCGCGCCGACAGCGGCGTGGTCCGCCACGGGGCCGCGCGCGCCGAGCTCTCGGCCGAATTCGCGCCGCTGGCCGACGCCCCGGCGCGCCAGTGGCTGCGCGACAACGAACTGGACGACGAAGAACAGTGCCAGCTGCGACGGGTGATCCGCGCCGATGGGGGTTCGCGCGCCTTCATCAATGGCCGCCCGGTGACGCTGACCCAGCTCACCGAGCTGGCCGGCATGCTGGTGGAGATCCACGGCCAGCACGAACAGCAGGCCCTGCTCTCGCGCCCTTCGCAGCTCTCGCTGCTGGACGCCTTCGCCCGCAACGACGGCGAGCGGGCCCAGGTCCGCCAGACCGCGGCGCGCTGGCAGACGCTGGTGGACGAAGCCGAGGCACTGTCGCGCCAGGGCGATGTCAGCGATCGGATCGGCTATCTGGAGCATCAGCTCAGCGAGCTCAAACGTGAGGATCTGGACCCGGCCTCGATTGCCACCCTGGGCAGCAGCCACCGGCGCCAGGCCCATGCCAGCGCGCTGATCGGCGCCTGCGACGTGGCGGTCAGCCGCCTCAATGGGGATGACGAGGTCTCGGTGCTGCAGCTGCTGCAGCAGACCCGCCACGACCTGGCCCGCGTGGCCGAACACGACAGCCGGCTCGGCGAGGTCGACGCCCTGCTCGACAGCGCCGCGATCCAGTTGGACGAAGCGCTGTCCCTGCTCGACCGCGTACATGATGACCTGGACGCCGACCCGGAGCAGTTCGAGGATATCGAGCGCCGCCTGGGCCGCCTGCACGACCTCGCCCGCAAGCACCGCGTGCCGATGGAAGCGCTGGGCGAACACCGCGACGCCATGGAAGCCGAAGTCGAGCAGCTGCGCGGCGCCGACGAGCGCCTGCAGGCGTTGGCCGGCGAGATCGACCGTGCCGCCGGCCAGTGGAAGACCGTGGCCGAGGTACTCAGCGCCAGCCGCCGCAAGGCCGCCAAGGCCCTGTCGGACACCACCACCACCCTGATCGGCGAGCTGGGCATGGGCGGCGGGCAGTTCCTGATCGATATCGAGCCGCAGCCCGTGGTCAAGCCGGACCCGAATGGCGCCGAGCGGGTCGAGTTCCTCGTTGCCGCCAACGCCGGCCAGCCGCCACGCGCCCTGCGCAAGGTCGCCTCGGGCGGTGAACTGTCCCGTATCTCGCTGGCGATCGAAGTCGCCGCGCTGGGCCTGGATGCGGTACCGACCATGGTCTTCGACGAAGTCGATTCGGGCATCGGTGGCGCCGTGGCCGACATCGTCGGGCAGAAGCTGCGCGCTCTGGGCGAGAAGCGTCAGGTCCTGTGCGTCACCCATCTGCCCCAGGTCGCCTCCAAGGGCCATGCCCACTACCGGGTCAGCAAGGCCCCGGTGGACGGCATGACCCAGAGCGCGGTCGAGAAGCTGGACACCAAGGCCCGCGAAGAAGAACTGGCCCGCATGTTGGGCGGGGTGGAAGTCAGCAAGGAGGCCAGGGCCGCGGCGCGCAAGCTGCTGCAGGTCTGAGGCGCGCAAGGCCCGCGGCAGTGTCGGCGGCAGTGCCGACGGTAATGCCGGCGGCTGGCCGCCGCCTCAGGATGCCGGCCAGCCGTCTTCACCCCAGCGGCCTGGCCAGATCCACACGCTCGACCAGAAAATCGAGCAGCGCGCGCACCCGTAGCGGCAGGTAGCCCCCCTGCCCCTGGAACACCGCGTGCACCTCTTCCAGATCGCCGGGATTGGCCGATTCCAGCACCGGCAGCAGGCGCCCGGCCGCCACATCGGCCTGTACCTGGAACGCTGCCAGCCGCGCCATGCCCACGCCGCCGAGCACCAGCCGGCGCAGCGCCTCGCCGTCGCTGGCGCGCGCGCTGCCCTGGGTGGGCACGACCCGCCGTTCGCCATCGACCAGCAGCGGCCAGCCGGTCTGCGTGCGGGGATGCCCGATATCGAGGCGGTTATGCGCCAGCAGCGCGCCGGCGTCCTGCGGCAGGCCATGCCGGTCGGCGTAGCTCGGCGCTGCCACGATCATCATCCGGGTCGCACCCAGCCGCCTGGCGATCAGACTGGAACTCTTCAGCGGCCCGGCCCGCACCGCCACATCGGTGCGCTGCTCGAGCAGATCGATCACCTCGTCGGTCAGCACCAGATCCACCCCGACCTGCGGGTGCAGGGTGAGAAAGTCCGGCAGCAGCGGCAGCAGGAAGTGCTGACCAAACGGCACATTGGCGTTCACCCGCAGGCGCCCACGCGGCTCGGCATGGGCACTGGCGCAGCGTTCGGCCTCATCCAGATCGGCCAGCACGCGCAGTCCACGCTCATAGAAGGCGCAGCCCTCCTGGGTCAGCTGCAGCTGGCGGGTGGAGCGTTGCAACAGCCGCGTGCCCAGCCGCTGCTCCAGCCGCGAGACCAGCTTGCTGACCGCCGAGGGACTCAGGTCCAGCGAGCGCGCGGCTGCCGAGAAGCCGCCGGTTTCGATGACCCGGACGAACACTTCCAGTTCGCCGGAACGGTTGATGTCAGTGCCTGCCATGAGATGAATCCAGTTCACAGATGATTGTCCACAGGCAGTCTAGTTCACAGGTGCAGCGAAGATCACCATGGCGCTCCCTGTCCCATGGATCGCCCGATGAATGCCATCGCCCGCCTCACCGCCACCGCCCTGCTGGCCACTGCCGGCACCGCGATTGCCGCCCCTGCGCCGACCTGGGTGGCCAGCTGGCAGGCCAGCCCGCAGCCGGTCTGGGGCGCAGATTTCCTGTTCCCCACGCTGATCCCGGCATACCTGGAAGCTCAGACCTTCCGCCAGACCGCGCGTCTCAGCCTCGGTGGCCGCCAGCTGCGCGTGCGCCTGAGCAATGCCTATGGCGATCAGCCGTTGAGGATCAGCGCGGCAAGCGTGGCCGCCGGGGCGGGCCAGCAGCCGCTGGCGCTGTCCTTCGAGGGACGCGCGGAGACCGTGATCGCCCCCGGCACCGAACGCCTGAGCGACCCGCTGGCGCTGCCCACCGCCGATCTGCAGGCCGTGCAGGTGAGTGTCTACCTGTCAGAGCGCACGCCGCTGCGCACCTTCCACTGGGAAGGCCGGCAGACCGCCTCATTCGCCGACGGTGACCAGACCCTCGCCCCGGCCCTGACCGCCACGTCCACCACGACCGCCCGCCTGTTCGTCTCGGGCATCGACGTGCAGGCGCCTGCCGGCGCGCGCAGCGTGGTGGTGATCGGCGATTCGATCACCGATGGCGCCACCGCCAGCCTTGACCGCGACCAGCGCTGGACCGATCACCTCGCCGCGCGCCTGGCGCCGCAGGGCGTGGCCGTCGTCAACGCGGGGATTTCCGGCGGGCGCCTGCTCCGCGATGGCATGGGAGAGGCCGGGCTGTCCCGGTTCCAGCGCGATGTGCTCGATCAACCCGGCGTGGCCAGCGTCATCGTGCTGCTGGGGACCAACGACATCGGCTGGCCCGGCACTGCCTTCGCGCGCACCGAGGCGGCACCGACGCTGGCCGAGCTGCAGGCGGGCTATCGCGCCCTGGTGGATCGCGCCCATGCCCGCGGCGTGCGCATCGTGGGTGCCACCCTGCCCCCGTTTGCGGGCGCCCTGCCCGGCACGCCGCTGGACGACTACTACCAGCCCGATAAAGACGCGCTGCGGCGCCAGCTCAATGCCTGGCTGCGGCAGGACCGCCCGTTCGATGCGGTGATCGATTTCGATGCCGCGCTGCGCGACCCGGCCGATCCAGCGCGGATGGCGGCGGCATTCGATTCGGGCGACCACCTGCACCCCGGCGATGCGGGCAACCGCGCCATGGCCGACGCGGTGGATCTGCAGACACTGCTACTCGGCCAGGTGCCGGTCACGACACCCTGACAACGAAAAAACCCCCGGGCCGGGGCACGGGGGTTTTGATCAGCAGCCGGACCCGTCCAGGCCGGTCATCGCAACCGGCCCACGGCCATCAACGGCGCTTCTTGCGGACGTAGAGCACCAGCGAGTGCTCTTCCAGCTCGTAGCCATGGTCGGCTGCGATCTTGCGCTGCAGCTCCTCGATCTCGTGGCTTTCGAACTCGATGATCTTGCCGCTGTCCACATCGACCATGTGGTCGTGGTGGCCACCGCGGTCCAGCTCGTAGACGGCCTGGCCGCCCTCGAAGTTGTGCTTCAGCACCAGGCCGGCGGCCTCGAACTGGGTCAGCACGCGGTACACCGTGGCCAGGCCGATCTCGTCCCCGTGCTCCAGGAGCTGGCGGTAGATGTCCTCGGCGGTCATGTGGTGGCTGGCATTGCGCTGCTCCAGCAGTGCCAGGATCCGCATACGCGGATGGGTCACCTTGAGGCCGACTTTGCGCAGGTCGTGGGTTTCCATAGTTCTCCGTTCATTGGCGATTTAGCGCCAGCTGCCTCGGATTGGGTCGCGGCGACACGTCAGGAGTGTATCATCGACTCGATTTCCCCAAACGCCATTCCCCGATGCGCAATCTCCTGCTGGTCGCCGCCGTTGCCCTGTCCACCACGGGCTGCGGCATCATTTACAAGCAACCCATCTATCAGGGCAACCTGATCCGGGAGCAGGCCGTCGGTCAGCTGCAGGTGGGCCAGAGCAAGCAGCAGGTCAACGCCCTGCTTGGTACGCCCTCCATCCCGGACCCGTTCCACGCCCAGCGCTGGGATTACACCGCCAGCCAGCGCGTGAACCGGGTCGGCAAGACGGAAGTGAAGAACTTCACCGTCTATTTTGAAAACGACGCGGTCACCCGCTGGGACGGCGAGTACTTCGCCAGCGACGACGCCCAGTTGGCCCGCAGCACGCTGCGCCAGTTCGGCCGCAACCTGCCCAAGGACAAGAAGAAGCGCGGCCGCTGAGGCCTGCCTTCTTCACTCAGCTGCCGGCGCGTGCGCGCCGGCGGCGGTTGTCTTTCGGGTCGGCCAGCAGCGGACGCAGCAGTTCGACCCGGTCGCCCTCGCGCAGCACCTGATCCGGCCTGGCCAGCAGGCCATGCACGGCCACGGCCGGGCATTGCCCGCTGCCGTCAATGGCGGCCAGCGCGATGGCCTCGGCGATCGTGGCGCCTTCGGGCAGCGACAGCACCCGTGACGCGGCCCGGTCAGGCCAGGCCAATACCACCTCGACCGTGATCACGGCTCAGTCCTGGGCGTCGGCGACGCGGACGAAATCATTCACCATGCGGTCGGCCAGCCCTTGGAAGCCCAGCGCCAGTGCCGGACCGAGCAGGCGTGAGGTCGGCTCGAACTCCAGCGTCAGCGTGACCTTGCAGGCGTCCTCGGCCAGCGCATGGAATTCCCAGCGCCCGTGCAGACGCTTGAACGGCCCGTCCTTGAGCTGCATATCGATGTTGTGCGGGCGCTGCAGCGTGTTTTCGGTCATGAACCAGGTCGAGAACGACCCAAAGCCCAGATCCAGGCGCGCGACCAGGCGGTCCGGGCCGGACTCCAGGATCTGCGAGGCCGAACACCAGCGGAAGCGGCGCGGATAGGCGTCAATATCATTGACCAGGTCGAACATGCGGGCAGCCGAATGTTCGACCAGGGCACTACGGCGGATAGTTGGCATGCGATACAGATGTCTGATGAATCGACCGGGCGGGCCCGAATCGGAGACAATAGGGAAATGAGCAAGAACAGCGGCAAGGATAAAGCAAAGGACGCGACGGCCAACAAAACCATCGCGCTCAACAAGCGTGCCCGTCACGAGTACCACATCGAAGATCGCTTCGAAGCCGGCCTGGCCCTGCAGGGCTGGGAGGTGAAGTCGATCCGCGCCGGGCGCGGCAACATCATCGATGCCTACGCCTACGTGCGTGATGGCGAGATCTACCTGATCGGTGCGCAGATCACCCCGTTGATCCAGGCCTCCTCCCACATGGTGGCCAACGACCGTCGCGAGCGGAAGCTGCTTCTGCATCGCAGCGAGATCGACAAGCTGATCGGCAAGGTGCAGCGCGATGGCTACACGATCGTGCCCACCGCGATGTACTGGAGCAAGAACAAGATCAAGCTCGAGATCGCGCTGGCCAAGGGCAAGCAGACCCACGACAAGCGTGATGCCGAGAAGGACCGCGACTGGGCGCGCGAGAAGTCGCGCACCATGCGCCGGCACAACCGCGACGCGTGATGACGCGCACGGTGGCCGCACCGGGGATCCAGCCGGCCAGCGCCGAGGACACCCGCGCGGTGTTCGCCGGCCTGTTGGCTTTCAACCAGGCCGCCAGTGGCGATGCGTTGGACGATCAGCCGGTCAACCGCGTCATCCAGGATGCCACCGGCCAGGTCGTAGCGGGAATCGCCGCCGATGTCTGTGGCGGCTGGCTGATGGTGCACGCACTGTGGGTGGACGATAGCCGCCGCGGCGAGGGGCTGGGCCAGGCCCTGCTGGCCGATGCCGAACACCAGGCCCGCGCCCTCGGCGCCCACGCTGTGACACTGGATACCTTCTCCTGGCAGGCCGAGGGGTTCTACCTCAAGCAGGGCTATGAGGTATTCGGCCGGCTGCAGGACTTTCCCATCGGCCATCAGCGGCTGTATCTGCGCAAGCGGCTGTAGGGCCCTGCGCGGCGCGCGGTCAGCGCGCGGTACCGTCCGGATCGGCCCGGTAGGGGCGCATCTCCACCGGCGGCGGATCCACCCCGTGCTTCTGGCGGTACAACGCATTGAGATGCAGATTCAGGTGCAGCGCCTCGGCCTCGGCCAGCAGGCGCTGCTCGCTGGTCAGGCGTGCGCCCAGCATCATTTCCCGATGCAATGCCGTGGTGAGGTCGCCACGCATCTCGGCCACACGCGATACCGCATAGGCCTCGGGAATTCCATCCGCACGGGCGCCCGCCTTCCAGGACGACAGCAGGCCCAGCGCGAACAGGTCCCCTTCCGCTGCTGCGGCCAGCAGACGGCTTTCTGCCTTCGGATCGGCGCCCAGCCGCCGCGCATCGCGCATCGTCGCCGCCACCGTGTCGCCTGCCCGCGCCGCCTGGTCGAGTTCGGCATCGGACGCCTGCTGATAGCGGGTCCACTGCGCGCCATTGGGGAAGCCGTGCTGGTCGAGCCAGCGCCACTCCTCCGGGTGCCCGGTGCCGAAAGGATCCTGGTGGGTATCCAGGCCTTCCCGCGTGCGGGGGAGATCGGGAAAGGGATGCGGCGGTCTGGCCGAGGCGCGCGGCGCCGCTTCAGCCACCGGCTTGGCCGCCCGGCCGGTCGGTTTGTACGCCTGCCCTGCCCCGCCCGGTGCCTGTGCATCCTGTGTCGACAGCCAGACGCTGGCTGCGCCGATCACCGACGCCAACAGCACCGCCACCCCAATCCACACCTGCTTCTTCAACGCCTCGTCCTTGTCTGCGACCGCTGTTCCGGGGCCGGATTGTAGTCCGCCCGTATTCCAGGGGGCCGGCCCCACCTGACCGCCGACGCCAGCGGGACAACGATCTTTCCCCGCCAACCCCGCACAACTGTCAGAATCCCCGTATTGATATGGAAAGGATCCGCGCGTGACTCTCGAAATTACCCCGGCACCCGCACAGGCGGCGGACGAACTGACCACCCTGCGCGCCGACGTGGCGGCGCTGGAGTTCATCTTTGACGAACTCGCCCGCGCCATGGACCCGGCCGCGCTGCTCAAGGTGCTGACCTACCTCATCCGCAACGCCAAGCGCGCTGCCTCGGAGACCCAGAGCTACGACACTCTGGAGCACCGCCGCCTGGTCGCCCAGGTGGAATCGCTGATGACCCGGGTCGAGCCGCAGGCCAAGAAGCAGGCAATGACGGTGCGCAACGAGCACAACCGCCTGAAGAAGGAAAAGGCCCGCCACAAGGCCGACAGCCGCCGCCAGCTGCAGAAGTAAGTCCTTGGCGGGCAAGGTGACTGTTCAGCTGGATTGGAGTAGCATCCATTCCGTCAAGTAGACGTCCGGCGCTGTTTTCCGGATGAAGTGCGGTTCTTGAAGAAACCGGGGGTGCATTGGTTTCGACGGGGGTTGTGAAGTTACTTGGTGCATGCCGAGGGGGCAGCTTTCCTCGTTAATCCAGCAGCAAACTTTTAGTTGCCAACGACGACAACTACGGTTCGAACGACTTCGCAATCGCTGCCTAAAAACAGCTTTAGCGTTTAGTTCTACAGCCGCCTTAGGCGAACCCCCGAACCTACTTGTGCCCGTGCTCGTAGGTGTAGGGTCATTATCACGGAACCGGTTGTGATGGCTGCCTGTCAGTCACGACTTAACTAAAGCAGGCTGGTCCTGGGGTGCGCTTTGCACACCGTGCTGCCACAGGATGAGATTCAACGGTGAGCTAAGCATGTAGTACCGGGGATGGAGTGCCTTCGGACGGCGGTTCAATTCCGCCCACCTCCACCATTAGACGGTCCCACAAGGACCACAGAAAGCCGGAACCTCCCGTCAAACAAGGGGTTCCGGCTTTTTTGTTGTCTGCCGCTCCACCGCTGCTCAGGGCGAGGCAGGCACGGGCGCCGGGAACATCGTACGCAACGCCTGCAGGGCCGCTGGGTGATAGATCGTGGCGTGGGTCTCGTCCGGCATCGGCTGGTACTTCACCAGCAGCGAGGGCGAGGCCTGCTGCAACAATGCCGAGAACTGCAGCGTGCTGGCCGCCAGTTGCGGCTGGCCACTGCTGGCCAGGAACACCCGCGGCTGCGCCTGGCGGGCGGCCGCCAGTTGCTTCGGTGCATCGGCCAGCAACTGCCCCCGGTTCCACCATAGGCTGGGGTCGAGCGCGATATAGCTGTTGAACAGCGTGGGGTCCTGCAGCAGCGTCTCCACCACGAACAGACCGGCCAGCGATTCTCCGATCAGCACCCGCTCGTCGGTGGTCGCATAGCGCTGGCGCACTTCCGGCATCAGCTCGTCCCGCAGGAACGCCCGGTACGCAGCTGACCCGCCGATGCGCGGGGCGATCTTCCGATCTTCTGGGTCGCTGCTGGGACCGGTCATGTCACGGCGGCGCTCGGTGTTCTCGATGCCGACCAGCAGGAACGGCCGGATGCTGCCGTTGCCGGACAGCACCTGCACCAGCCCCGCCACGTGCAGGAAATCCTCGGCGATACCGCCGTCGGGCATGTAGATGACCGGGAGCGGCGCCTTCGGGTCCAATCCCCAGGGCTGCGGGCGGTACACGTTGATGCGGCGGGTTTCACCCAGCGCCTTGGAATGCACGGTGAACGTTTCACCGATGACCAGCGGCGAGCTGGGTGCGGACAGGGCCGGCTCGCCGGCCAGCGAGGGTGCAACGGAACCGGTAAGCAGCAACAGGGACAGCAAGAACTGGCGCATGGCGCGATCCATCAAGGGCAGGCAGCGAGCATAACCGCCGCACCGCCGGAATCGTTTCGACTGGCGTGGCTGAATCGCCCGGATCGATACGCGTGCCTCACGGCAACGTGAATTTCCGCGCCATCCGCAGCGGCCACACCGAGGTGAACTGCGCGCCACCCACCAGCCGGTATGCTGCCGAAACACTGTGCAGCACCCCCATCGCCTCCAACACATCCTTGGTCTTCCGGAACGTCGGGCGCGGATCTGCCGTGAACATGAAAAGGTTGATCTCTTTCGCGCTGACGTCGTAACCGTCCAGCGTCGCCGCCTTGCCGAGCGCGGCGGTCAGCTCGGCCTCCAGCGTGGCCAGGAACGCCTCATCGTCCAGCGATTTGCGCCAGAACTTGATCACAAGCTGGTAATCCATCAGGCGGACCCGTCGTTGAAGAAGTGAACCGCCAAGGTTACCCGCATGGCGGGCATCACGTTGTCTTTGAAGCGGCGGCAATCATTTGCGCCAGGCGGTCGGCGATGGCCTGCCCCACCTCCGGCGCCAGGCGCGAGCGCGACAGCGCTTCGAACACCCACAGGCCATCGGCGGCGAGTTTGGCGATGAACAGGTCCAGGGCGGCCGGGTCGCTCAGGTCCTGCGGCGTCGGCGGCGACCAGCGCTCGGCCACGGTCGCCCAGGGCTGCACGTTCTCGTCGGTCGCCGCCGCGTCGAACATCAGCTGCAGTTCGGCGCGGGTCGCGGTCTGCGCGCAGGTCAATGCGTACGCCTGGTAGCGCTCGGTCGCCTCGGCGGCCTCGGCGGGCTTGCCGGCCACCTGGATCAGGCTCGCCTCCCACGTCCCAGCCAGGTGCTGGTGGATGCCCTGCAGCAGCGCGTCGCGCGAGGGGAAGTGATACAGCAGCCCGCCCCGGGCGATGCCGGATTCGGTGGCGACCGCCTCGAAGGTCAGTGCGGTGATGCCATCGCGTTCGATCACGCGGACGGCGGCGTCGAGGATATTGGTTCGGTTGCTGGGGCGCATGGGCTCAGTGGGCGTGGGAGACGGTGGTGGCGGTGCCGGGGCCATGGCGGCGCAGCAGCACGCCGGTGACGACGGTACCGAGCAGCAACACAGCGGCGATCACATACAGTATCCAGACATAGCTGGCATCGTAGGCGCTGGCGGCGGCACGGAGCCAGCCTGCATCCGCACCGGGCTGCGCGGCCAAGGCGAACGCCTGCTGGATGCTCTCGCCCGCCGCAGCATCCACACCGGCCGGCAGCGTCACGGTGGCCGAGTACAGCGCGGCGATCAGGCTGCCCAGCAGCGAGACGGCGAACAGGCTGCCGAACTCATAGGACACCTCCTCCACCGAGGACGCCATGCCGGCGCGGTGCGGCGGCACGTTGCCGATGATCGCGGTGGAGGCCACCGAAATGGTCGCGCCCATGCCCAGCCCGGTGAGCAGCAGCCCGGCAATGGTCCAGCCCAGGTCGCTGCCGAACGTCACCGCCACCAGCAGCACGCCGACGGTGCCTGTGCCGAGTCCGCCGGTGATCAGCGGCAGCAGCCCGACGCGGTGCAGGAACGCGCCGCCGAAGATCGCGCTGGGCAGGCAGCCGAGCGCCACCACCGACACCAACAGACCGGCCTGCAGCGGCGTGTAGTCGGCCACCAGCTGGAAGCGTTGCGTGGTCAGCAACTGCAGGCCGGCGATGGCGAACATCGCAAAGGCCGCCGACAGCACACCGGCCAGGAACGGCGCATTGCGGAAGATCGCCACATCGAGCATGGGATACGGCAGACGACGCTGGCGACGCAGGAACAGCACCAGACCGACCACGAAGACCAGCCCCGCGCCCGCGGCCAGCGGCCCGTTCGGCGGCGCATGCGCGATCTCCTTGATCGCCACCACCAGTCCGGACAAGGCAACCAGGCTGAGCAGCGAGGAAATCAGATCCCACGGCTTGCTGGCATCGGGCCGGCCGTGGGGTGCGAACAGCACTGCACCGGCCATGGCCAGCAGCACGATCGGGACATTGATCAGGAACACCGAGCCCCACCAGAAGTGCGCCAGCAACACGCCACCCACGATCGGGCCGATCGCGCTGCCGATGATGGAGATACACCCCCACACCGCGATCGCCAGATTGCGCTCGCGTTCGTCGTCGAAGGTCAGGCTGATCAGCGCCAGGGTGGCCGGCATCATCGCCGCGGCGCCCACCGCGAGCAGCGCACGCGCGGCGATGAGCAGGTTGGCATCCGGGGCGACCGCGGCCAGCAGCGAGGCGATGCCGAAGATCACCAGGCCGATCAGGAACATCCGGCGGTGTCCCAGCCGGTCGCCGAGGGTGCCCGCACCGAGCAGCAACCCGGCCATCACCAGCGGATAGGCGTTGATGATCCAAAGGCCCTGCAGCGGCGTGGCCCCCAGTTCGGCGGTCAAGGTGGGCAAGGCGGTGTACAGCACCGAATTGTCGAGCGTGATCAGCAACAGGCCGGCGGCCACGGTGAGCAGCAGGCTCCAGCGCTGGGTCTTGGTGGGGGTCATGAGGGCAACGCATGCATTGAGCGGGGGTCGTAACTATACAGGATGTCCTGTTTGGTTTGATCGACCCCGCCCTGGCCGTGTTCAGCGTGCGTCGGGCGATGCCATGCGCACTGCGCCGATGGCCGGTTCCCCGGCCAACTGGCGTTGTTCAGATGGCAGGGGGGCTCACCCGGGCAGGCGCGCCAGCCCGGTATGCACGGTGTCGGGGATTGCTATGGACGGACAGAAAGAGGCATTTCGGCAGGCACACGCCGAGTTGGAGCAGTGCTGGACGCGCGGCAGATCGGCCGCCGAGCGATGGGCGGTCTACGACGGTATCCACGACCGGCTGGTCGCGCAGTGGCCAGCCGACGCCAATCGCATCGTGGGCATGATGGTGATGTGGGTCACCGAGATACGCGGCGCCTGCCCTTCGCCGTATGGCCTGGCCGAGCCAGGACACAACGAGGTGCTGCGGCTGCACGCCTCCCGCATCGATTCGTGAAGGCTACGGTGCCGGCGGATGGAGAGGCGCGTTGTGTCCGGCGACTTCCATGTTGATCCCATTGATCAGCGCCGATATGGCGGTGGCCAGGCGGCGGCTGTCGGCGATGGAGCCGAAGAACAGGATCGAGGTCCCGTCCAGTTCGACGCCAGCCAGGCCGAGTTCGCCCTGGAGCGCGGCAACGCGTTCGTCGAACAGTTTCAACCAGTGCGCATCGGGCGCGACATCGAGCATGGCCACGATCGCCTCGTCCGCACCATGGTCGACAATGGTCTGCAGCGTCGGAACGTCGAAGCCCAGCAGGCGGGGAACGCTGCTGTCCGGAAGAGGAATACTCATGTGACCATGGTAGCCGGTAAGCCGGGGCGGTGCTGCCAGGCGGCCGACGACAGCTGAAGCGTTGTGGTTCGCCATGACGCGCAAAGGCCCGGCCAGATCGGCCGGGCCCACGATGCGTACCGCGTTGTCCTACTCTTCCTGATCGTTCTGCTGGCCTTGGCGCTGGCCCTGCTGGTCCTGCTGTTGCTGCTGCTTCTGGGCATCGCGGTCGCGCTGATCCTGCTGGTCCTGCTGGCCCTGCTGCGGGGTGTTGCGCTGCGGATCGTTCTGACCCTGCTGCGGGTTCGGGGTGTTGGCCATTGCCGTATCTCCGGTGTTCGGCATCGAAGTGGTGCCGGTGAATCCACGCTAGGCCTGCCTGCGTTACCCATGCGTGCGTGGCGGACGTGCGGCCATGCACGCGCCGGGCACCTGCGTAAACAATTCAGAACGCAGCGGAAAACGTCGCCGATAGAGCACAGTGCGTTCACTGCCGTCAGCCGTGATCTGCAGCGCATCGACAATCCCTTGATGCCGGCGCGCTCATGCTCGGCACGAAACGCCCTTGCCGGGCCCGACCGAGGACTTGCCATGACGCCGCTCCGCTCGCTGCTGCTGACCTCCCTGCTCGCCCTGACGCCGATGCTGGCCACCGCGGCGCACAAGGTCACCACCACCCCCGTTCACTTCACCAAGGGCGCCAGCAGCGCCACCCTGCGTGGCACGTTGTCCGGATATGAGACCGTGCGCTACACGATCGCCGCGCGTGCCGGCCAGACCATGGCGGTGACGATCGACGGCAGCCCGAACGCCAACTTCAATGTCTTCGCGCCAGGCGTGACGCCGGGCCAGGGCGAGGCGCTGGGCAGCAACGACGAGAAGCGGCGCTGGAGTGGCACGCTGCCGACCACCGGCACCTATGTGGTGCAGGTCTATCAGATGCGTGCGCAGGCGCGCCGTGGCGAGAAGGCACCGCACAGCCTGACCGTCGCCATCCGCTGAGCCCCGCCCCGGGTATGCTCGGGGGTGTCGGCTTCGTCCACGCAAGGGCCCCGGGATGGACTTCCTCAAACTGCTGCGGTCGCTGGAAGAGTTTCTCTACGAGCTGTGTACCTGGCTCCTGTTCTTCCCGCGCACGCTGTACCGCGTGGTCGTGCATCCGCGCCGGATGGCGCAATACGTGGATACCGAGCTGAAGGAAAAGCTGGAGCGCCAGTTCGATGATGCGATCAGCCCGCCGATGTTCCTGATGCTGGCGGTGCTGGTCGCGCACGGCGTCGAGCTGATGCTGCACCAGCAGGTGGTCGGCACCGGGGCGCTGTCGCGCTCGGTGTTCGGCAACGAAGAAAGCCTGCTGCTGTACCGCTCGATCACCTTTGCGATCTGGCCACTGGTGACCACCACGCACCTGTTGCGGCGCAAGCACGTGCCGATGACCCGCGAGTCGCTGCGACGCCCCTTCTTCATGCAGTGCTATCTGACCGCACCGTTTGCGGTGGCGCTGTCCACCAGCATGGTGTTCGTGCGGCTGCCGGGCCAGCTGTCGACCACACTGGGCATCACGGTGGGGGTGATCGCCGCGCTCTGGTATGCGGTGGTGCAGGCCGGATGGCTGAAGGTCGCGCTTCAACGTTCCTGGCTGAACACGATCCTGTCCACCGTGTGGGTGCTGGTGTTGGGGTCACTCATCAACATCACGATCGGGATGATCCTGCTGTCGAATTGAGTGCGTCGGTGGACGCCTCCGGAAGGCGCGAATAGAGGTCGAAATCGCGCGACACGCCCGCCACCCGACGGTACCGGCGCAGCCGCCCCTCATGCTCGAAGCCACAGCGGCGAAGTACACCCGCCGAGGCGACATTGGTATCCAGTACCGAGGCCTGGATCCGCTGCCAGCCGAACTGTCGCCACGCCCACGCAACCACTCCGTTGCACACGGCACTGGCGATGCCGCGCCGCCAGTAGTGCGGTGCAAGCTCGTAGGCGATCTCGGCCGTGCCGTGCTGCACGTTGATGCTGTGGAAACCGATGCTGCCTGCCAGCACACCCTGGGCGTCGATGATGGCCAAGCGGACCTGCGATGCGGACGCATCGTCGCCGCAGGCCTCCAGGATCGGCAGCAGATCCTCGGCCGAGGACAGCGACCAGCTGGTCAGGGCGGTCACTTCGGGCAGGCGCAATACCGCATACCACGCGTGCGCGTCTTCCGGCCGCAGCCAGCGCAGGGAGACACCGGGGACACCGGCGGGCGGCAAGGCAACAGGCGATGGGGTCACAGCGATCTCCAGCGAGGCGTACCGCCATTCAAGCGAACACGAGCGGCGTGCACAAGCGTGCAGGCGCACACTTCATGGGGTCCGCCCCGCCGCTCCCCGATCAACCGCCATGTCCCGCATATCCTTTCCCTGCCCTTCCATGCGACCCTTTGGGAACGTTTTCATGGAATGGAGGGATTCCACATGCTGTCTCGTTTCCACCGGCCCGCGCTGCTGGCCCTGATGATGTTCGCCGGCCCGCTGGGCAGCGCCTGGGCGCAGGCGCCGGACGCATTGAAAGTAATGTCGTTCAACGTGCGCACGCCGGCCGATACCGACCCGGGCAAGCGCTGGGAAGACCGCCGCGATGCGATGGTCACGCTGATCCGTGAGCAGAAGCCCGAGGTGATCGGCACCCAGGAGCTGGTACAGAAACAGGGCGAATACCTGGTCGCGCACCTGCCGGGCTACACCCTGTTCGGCAGGGACCGCCGCGGTGGCAACGGTGATGAACACATGGGCGTGCTGTACGACAGCGCGCGCCTGAAGGTGCTCGAGTCGGGCGACTTCTGGCTCTCCGATACGCCCGATGTGCCGGGCAGCATCACCTGGGGCAACCTGTTCCCGCGCATGGTGACCTGGGCGCTGTTCCAGCGTCAGGCCGACGGCCAGCGCTTCTACCTGTTCAATACCCACCTGCCCTACCGCGATGAAGACGAGCCGCGCCGCGTGCTCGGTGCGAAGCTGATCGTCTCGCGGCTGGCAACGCTGCCCCAGGACATCCCGGTGGTGGTCACCGGCGATTTCAACAGTGAGCCCGGCAGCGACACCTACAAGGCCTTCACCGCCGTGTTGGGCGATGCACGCAAACTCGCCGGCAAGGTCGATGGCCCACGTCTGACCTTCCACGATTTCACCGGTAAGCCGACGGTGGAACTGGACTGGATCCTGGTGCGCGGTTTCACCGTGGACCGCTTCAGCACACTGGACCAGAAGCCCGGTGGCGTGCTGCCCTCCGATCACTACCCGGTGCAGGCCGAACTGCGGTTCCCCGCGCCAACGCCGGCCGGCAGGTAAGCCGGCGCGCGATGGGCGGTCAGCGCACCGTCCATCGCCTGCGCATGGCCGCACCGCGGCCCTGCGCTTCCAGCATCCGGATCACGGCTGGCGCTCATCGATCTTCTGCAACAGCCGGTACAGCGCCTGGTGCTGCTCGCGTGCCTGGCAGATCCGCGCGCCGATGGCGATGAACACACCGGTGGCGATCAGGCCGATCTCGAACAGGCCTTCAGTGAGGCAACAGAATCCCATGGCGACCGCGATGATCGCCACCAGCAGCAATGCGATCACGCCACGCGAAAGTCCCGCGCCGGACCCCATACCCGGGTCCTGCACAGGCGGACGGACGGGACGCCACTGATTGGGTTGCATGCGGGCCACTCCAGAGAACAACCCACGCTTTTAGCACCGTGTGCGGAGACCGTGCAGAGGCAAAGCCGTCAACCGCGACGCACTGCGCAACGGATGTGACGGCTGTTGCCCATTCTTCGAGGGGGGGCGGCGACCTCGCCGCCCCCCCCCTGACCCTCGCCCGGTCAGCGCTGCGTGACCGCCACCGGGGTGTTCGCCGCATCCTGCTGCTGGCCCCAGCCACCCAAGGCCTTGTACACACCGACCACGCTGACGTTGACCGTGGATTCGGCCTCGGCGCGCTCGCCACG
>NZ_NIVS01000054.1 GCF_002205165.1 Stenotrophomonas maltophilia
TTTCGCGCAGCAGCGCGACGACGCTCTTCCGTTTGGCAAACCACTGGCGGCGCAGGCGGCCCAGTTCTCTTTCCGCCTCGGCTTTGTCTAGGCACAGAAAGCGCGTGCTCCAGCGATAGCCAAAGCCCAGGCGGTTGAGATCGTCCAGAATCCCCGGCCAGGTCGAGGTCGGAAAGCCCCGCACCGATACCACGCGCAGGTTCTGGTCGCCCAGCATGGGTGCCAGGCCGCCAACCAGTGCGGAGTCGGCCAACAGTGCGTCGATATGGAACGGCACGTCGGGCACACCGACGCGATAGCGCCGCGTGGACACCGTGGTGTGCAGGTAAGTCAGTGTCTGGCTGTCATCCAGCCAGGCAATTTCCGGCATCACGCCGTCGAGCAGGTCGAACACGCGATCGGTTTCCGCCACGAAGGCTTCCAGACGCCCCTGCCAATCCACGCAGTCGCCCGGCGCGTTTTCATAGAGCATCTTGGCGGCACGGGCGCGGGATTCTTCCGGTGGCAGGTAGGCCAGCGTCAGGTGGTAGGCGCTTTCATAGTGATGGCCCGATTCCTCGAAGGCCGCGCGGCGTTCTTCTTCCACCAACCAAGACAGCGGTTCGGGAAACTCGGAACGTGGGTGGCCTGCTGCCGGGCGGCGCTCGGCCTCAATGAACAAGGCCCAGCCTGAACTCAGGCGGCGCAGTGCGTTGTTGAGCCGCGCCGACGTGGCGATCAGCTCGCCTTGCGTGGCGCTGTCCAGATCCGGCCCGCGAAAACGTGCCGTGCGTTGGAACGAGCCATCCTTGTTCAGCACCACGCCCGGCGCGATCAGCCCAGCCCAGGGCAACCAGTCGGCCAGCAACGCGGGCCGCTGGCGGTATTCGGCAAGGTTCAGCATGGCATCCCCCTATGCGTCCAGCAGTGGCTTGTGTTTGATGTGCCGGGCGAAGACCTGCATGAACTGCGGATCGACACGCGCACCCCAGACCGCCAGCGAATGGCCGACGATCCACAGCACCACGCCGGGAATCCACAGTTGCAGGCCCAGCCCGACGGCGGCGGCCAGCGTGCCATTGGCAATCGCCACGGTGCGCGGCGCGCCGCCCAGCAGGATCGGTTCGGTCAGCGAGCGGTGCAGCGGCACCTCAAAGCCCGGAAGATCGGTGGCCGTGCTCATACGACGGCCCCACCGGAGAAGCTGAAGAACGACAGGAAGAAGCTCGAAGCCGCGAAGGCGATGGAAAGGCCGAAGACGATCTGGATCAGCTTGCGAAAGCCGCCGCTGGTATCGCCGAAGGCCAGCGCCAGGCCGGTGGCGATGATGATGATCACCGCGACGATGCGCGCCACCGGCCCCTGGATGGATTCGAGGATGGATTGCAGCGGGCCTTCCCACGGCATCGAGGAACCGGCGGCCTGCGCGGTTCCGGCCAGGAACAGCAGCAGCGCGGCCAGCAGCAGCCCTTGCCCCGCAGGGCGGGCCAGACTGCGCAGTCGTGCCAGGCTGGACAGGCGGGGAAGCGGATTTACAGAAAAGCGGAAAGTAGGAACGTGCATCTGCGTCATGGCAGTTCTCCAGGTTGGTCAAGGGACGGGGAAGTCGCAGCGGCATCGGCTGCAAGAGGAACCGGCGTCAGCTCGGGAAACGGCGTTTCCAGCGCATCCACCAGGCGGTAGCCCACGCCGTCGAAACCGACGACGCGGGAAATGGTTTCGACGTGGCGCTTGCGACCGCGGCCTGCGATGTGGATCACGACATTGACCGCCTCGGCGATCAGGGCGCGGGGCGGATTCACCGCCACTTCGAGGATCAGTTGCTCCAGGCGCAGCAGTGCGCCCAACGCGGAGCCGGCATGAATGGTGGCGATGCCACCGGGGTGCCCGGTGCCCCAGACCTTCACAAGATCCAGCGCTTCGCCGCCGCGCACTTCGCCCACGATCACGCGATCCGGGCGCAGCCGCATCGTGGTGCGCACCAACTCCTGCATCGACACCACGCCCGCACGGGTGCGCAGCGGCACATGGTCACGGGCTGCGCATTGCAGTTCGATGGTGTCTTCGAGCACCAGCACGCGGTCGCCGGTGACGGCGATCTCGGCCAGCAAGGCATTGGCCAGCGTGGTCTTGCCGGTGCTGGTGCCTCCGGCGATCAGGATGTTGTGCCGCTCGCGCACGGCATGACGCAGAAACTCGGCCTGCCCAGCGGTCAGGATGCCATCGGCCACATAGCGATCCAGACCGATGATGCTCACGGCACGCTTGCGTAGCGCAAAGGCTGGGCCGGGTGCGGCGGGCGGCAAGATGCCCTCAAAGCGCTCGCCGGTTTCTGGCAGTTCGGCAGTCAAGAGCGGCTGGCCGCGATGCACCTCCGCTCCAACATGGGCAGCGACCAGGCGGATGATGCGTTCGCCATCAGCCTCAGGTAGTTCGACGCCCAGCGGCGCACGGCCAGACGATAGCCGATCCACCCACAATGTCCGGTCGGGGTTGAGCATCACTTCGACCACGTCCGGATCTTCCAGCGCAGCAGCGATCACCGGCCCCATCGCCGTGCGCAACATCTGGATGCGGCGATCCTGGGACGCGGCAGCGGATGAGCGTGGCTCGGGCGGGATTTGAGGAACGGCACTCATGACGCACGCTCCGCAGTGCGTTTATGGGCGGCTGCCATCACCGCCGCGTCATCCATGCGCATGGGGTCAGAATGCAGTTCTTCCACCACATCGCGTACCAGGCTGCGGCCCCGCAGCAGGTTGCGGCCCAACTGTTCGACGAACTGCTCGAAACGCGCCTTGCCCTGGGCACGGGCAGCGTCTTGATGCACCTCGGGTACTGGCGTGCTGACGGTCAGGAAGTAGCGGATGAACAGCGCGAGTGTTTCGATCTGGATGTTTTGGTCACGCTCCAAACGCTCGGCCTGCCGTGATAGGCGATCCAGTCGTTTGGCGATGGCTGCCTCGCGCTGGTCGCCCGCGTCCGGTGACAGCCATGACGCCAGCGCCGCTGCGACGATGGACGATTTGGATACGCCTTTCTTGGCGGCCAGTTCGTCGAGGCGCTTGGCATGCTCGCGCTGGATGAACAGATTGAGTCGGTATTGGCTCATAGGTCGATTCCGTCGTTGGGGTCGAGGGATGCCAGTCGCGCCGTGCGTTGCATGGCGGGGTCAAGCTGGCTGGGAAGCGGCAACGGGTCGTCGTCATCGAGCAGCGACAGGTCGCTGGCCGGGTGTTCCGGCTCGGGGTCGTAGGCGACGGTTTCCGACAGTTCGGGCTGACGGCGTGGGCCGCCGTCATCGGTCTGACCCAAGTTCTCCAGGTCATCAGCGGATGCCGTAGCGGGTACGGGCGGAATCGCCAGCCCGCTCCAGTCGTCAGGGCGCGCAGGCGGCACATCCGCAGAGCGGCCTGCCGTCACCGCAGGCGGAGGCAATACCCGTTGCTTGAAATTGGCGTCGGCGAAATAGCGCAGCTTCTTCGCCTTGATCGGCGCGACGCTGGACACCATCACCACGGCCTCATCGGGCGGAAGCTGCATCACTTCGCCCGGCGTCAGCAGCGGCCGCGCCGTCTCCTGCCGCGACACCATCAGATGCCCCAGCCACGGTGCAAGACGGTGGCCTGCGTAGTTGCGCTGGGCGCGCAGCTCGGTGGCAGTGCCGAGGGTTTCAGAGATGCGTTTGGCGGTGCGCTCGTCGTTCGTGGCGAACGTCACGCGCACATGGCAGTTGTCGAGGATGGAATGGTTCTGCCCATACGCCTTGTCGATCTGGTTGAGCGACTGTGCGATGAGGAAACTGCGGATGCCGTAGCCCGCCATGAAGGCCAGCGCCGTCTCGAAGAAGTCCAGGCGGCCCAGCGCCGGGAACTCATCGAGCATCAGCAGCAGCTTGTGGCGGCGTTGGATGCCGTCACTGCCATCCAGCGATTCGGTGAGCCGTCGGCCGATCTGGTTGAGGATCAGCCGGATCAGCGGTTTGGTGCGGCTGATGTCGGACGGCGGCACCACCAGATAGAGCGATACCGGGTGCTCGGCGGAAATCAGGTCGGCGATGCGCCAGTCGCAGCGCGAGGTGACTTCGGCCACCGTGGGGTCGCGGTACAGCCCCAGGAATGACATGGCGGTGGAGAGTACGCCCGACCGCTCGTTGTCCGACTTGTTGAGCACTTCGCGGGCAGCGGATGCAACGACGGGATGCTGCGTATCGCCAAGGTGCTTGGTCGTCATCATCCAGTGCAAGGTCAGCTCGAACGGGCTGGCCGGATCGGACAGGAAGTTGGCGACGCCACGCAGCGTCTTGTCTTCCCCCGCGTAAAGCACATGCAGGATGGCGCCGACCAGTAGCGCGTGACTGGTCTTCTCCCAATGGTTGCGCTTCTCCAGTGCGCCTTCGGGATCGACCAGGATGTCGGCGATGTTTTGCACGTCGCGTACTTCGTGCGCGCCACGCCTCACTTCCAGCAGCGGGTTGTAGGCTGCCGAACTGGCATCGGTCGGGTTGAACAGTAGGCAGTGCGAGAAACGCGAGCGCCAGCCTGCGGTGATCTGCCAGTTCTCGCCTTTGATGTCGTGGATGACGGCGGACGCGGGCCAGGAAAGCAGCGTCGGCACCACCAGGCCCACGCCCTTGCCGGAGCGCGTCGGCGCAAAGGTCAGGACGTGTTCCGGCCCTTCGTGCCGCAGGTATTGGCCATCATGTTGGCCGAGAAAGACCCCAGCGGGCTGCGTCAGCCCGGCCTTGCGAATGTCGGCAGCATCGGCCCAGTGGGCAGACCCGTAAGTCGTCACCTTGCGCGCCTGGCGCGAGCGCCACACCGACATAGCGATGGCGACCGCCACGGCTAGCAAGCCGCTGCTTGCCGCGATCATGCCGCCGGTATCGAACACCTGCGGCGCGTAGGCATCGAAGAAGAACCACCATTCGAACAGCTTCCATGGGTAATAAACCGGCGTACCGTACAAGTCGAACCAGGGCGAGCCCAGGCGTAGCTGGTAACCCAAGGCGGCGGCTGTCCATTGTGTGGCACCCCACACACCGGCGATCACAATGCCGAATACGGCGGCGATCTGCCCGAACAACACCCCTTGAGCTTGCATACCCTTGCCTCCAATTTCTCCTGCGCTGATTCCTCAATCAGACGCGACACAAAGGCGTGCCGCAGGCGTCAGGATCGGTGCCGGTTCAGTGCCGGTCAAAGACCGTTATCGGTAGCAAGGTGATGCAAAAAGCATGGTTTCATGCAGAGACGAAACCAGTAAAAACGTCGCAGGCGTGGGCGCGCTGCAGCGTGTTGAGAAAGAAAACGAGGATTTTTGGCAAACCGCCAACGATCAGAACTTGGGCGGCGTTTCCGATGGTGTGTAAGGCTCCTTGCCATCGCCGAAGAACCTCTTGTTCGTCGCCTCTGCCACCCGGTTACACAGCACGTCACCCATCGTCGGGCGCTCGGTCTTGCACTGGCGGCGCAGTTCCTTCAAGCGTGCGGGGTCAGCGGCCAACCTTTGCACGGTCGGGACATTCGCCCACTGTCCCTGCGGCTCGGACGGGCCGCAAGCCGTGAGCGCAGCAACCAACAGGTATGGAGCAATCAGTCTCATGGTCATGGTTCGGTTTCCTCCTGGGGATCGGGTTCCAGGGCGCACGTGGTTCTACTGCCCTCCGGTGATTCGATGACCTGTACACGTCCGATGAAGCGCGTCAGTACGTCCGAGGATTTACCTTCCCTATGGAGCACGTAGGTCGTCAGCAAGGCGGCGCGGCCCCCTAAGGGCCGCGCAACCACGCCCGGCTCACGACAACCCAGGATGTGCGGCGCTCCGGCCAGCCCCAGCGCAAAGCCTGCTGCGACCAGTACCATCATCAGATCAAACGATGCCACACGTTCAGCAATCAGTGGCTCCATGTCAGCACGTCGCAGGACGCGCTCGACCTGGCGCGCGTGGCCTTCGCATACCTGTGGATCGCATAGCACCAGCGGATAGCGCAGCAGTTCTTCTAGAGGGATGCGCTTGTGCCTGAGCAGAGGGTGACGTGCAGGCACCGCCACCATCAACGCATTGCTCCAGACCTCCTTGGCCACGATGCCATCACCAACTTCATCGGACTGAGCAAAACCTACGTCGTACAGATCATCATGCAGCCCCTTTACCTGCTGCGCTAGGGGAACCTCGAACAGGCGGATCTCGACTTCGGGCTCCTCCTGCCGGCACATCGCCAACAAGGTTGGCAGGCGTGAGGGCGTGATGCCATCTGACAATGCGATGCGCAACTGCGCTCGGAAGCCGTTAGCGGCCGCCTTGACACTATCGCGCGCCTGCTGCAAGGAGGTAAAGATGCGCGGCACGTGTTCCAGGAATAGCTTGCCCGCCCGCGTTAGTCGCGTGCTGCGACTGGTGCGCACGAATAACTGTTCGCCTAGCTCTTCTTCCAGCTCCTTGATGGAGCGCGACAGCGGTGATTGCTCAATGTGCAACCGCTCGGCAGCGCGAGCGAAATGAAGCTCTTCAGCAACTGCCAGAAAACATCGGAGGTGACGTAATTCCATCAAAAAATTCCCTTTTACTGCGACTCAATCCTTCAGGAATACATAGTGAGAGGTCGGTACTGACCTGACCACCACGGGACCCTAGGTTGAGCCGCAGTGCGTGAACAATCAGCGGGCCGCGCGCCTTGTTTGGCGCTCCCAACAAGGTCCATATCGCGTTTGCGAAAAGTGTCTGTCCGGTATCAGTGGAGCAGCAGCAGAGGAAGTTTGGCCCAGCGCAGCATGCTGGTCGTCGTGCTACCAACCAGAAACTGGCGAATCCGTGAGTGGCCATATGCCCCCATCGCGAGAAGGCTAATCGCGTGTTCCTGGCAGTAGGTTTTCAGCACATCCTCGACATCGCCCTGGCTGATTGTTGCGTGGGTCGTGTAGCCAGCCCGCTGCAATTCGTCGGTCGCCCATTCAAGTTGCGCCTGATGTTCCACCGATGACTCGACAACCATCAGAAGATGACAGTGGAGACCGTTGAGTAGTGGGCTCCGTACTAGGTGCTCAACCACACGACGGCCGTTAGCGCTACCGTCGAAGGCAACCAGAAAGCGTTGCGGTTTTACGAACTCTGTGGGTATTACAAGCACCGGACACTGCAGAGTGCGTATAACGCTCTCGACATTGCCGCCAATGTGATGGAGCTTACTTTGGCCATGCTCGCCCTGGCGGCCGATGACCAGCAGACGGATATCATCCTCCATTGCCTTGAGGGTATCGACCAAGTTGCCATGGCGTTGCAGCAAATTAGGATGCACAACCCCAAGTTGGTCTAAGCAGCGAGTGGCAGCTTCAAGCAGGCTTTGGCCGTGTTCGCGCGCCAAACGGCCGCGTTTCTCGTCCAATTTAGCTAGTTCTTGAAGTAGATTTTCGCGACTGTCGAGCCCTATGTTGCCAGTTAAATCGGAGGACACCTGGGACGCTTGTTCCAGAACATGCAGCAAGGTCAGGGGAGCAGCAAGGCGCAAGCTGGCCCAAGCGGAGTAGTCGCATACCGCGATTGTCGAACGCGAACCGTCGATGCAAGAAACGATTGTTTTCATAAGAGTTCCTCTTAGCCTCCATATGGCACGGAGCGCATGGGTGGTAAGGGCTACTTCATACGGAGCAGCCCATCAAAAGTCGGCAGGGTTTAATGCGCCATCAACTTGTCTAGGGCATCGGGCTTATCGTGCACGCCGAAGCGGTCGACGATGGTGGCGCTGGCCTCGTTCAATCCGAGTACTTCGACCTCGGTACCTTCTCGACGGAATTTGATGACCACTTTGTCCAGTGCAGCGACGGCCGTGATATCCCAAAAGTGCGCATGCGTTAGATCAATCGTGACCCTCTCAAGCGCCTCCTTGAAATCAAACGCTGCCATGAACTTGTCTGCCGAGCTGAAGAACACCTGGCCGGAGACTGTATAGCTGCGGCGTTTACCGGCTGCATCCAGCGAAGAACGGATGCTCATGTAATGGCTAACCTTATTGGCAAAGAACATACCGGCCAGCAGCACGCCAGCCAGCACACCAAAGGCTAGGTTGTGAGTAGCTACGACTACCACAACAGTGACAACCATGACGATATTCGTCGACAACGGGTGTTTCTTTAGGTGGCGCAGCGAATCCCAACTGAACGTGCCGATAGACACCATGATCATGACTGCCACCAGCGCTGCCATCGGAATTTTCTTCAACCAGTCACCTAGGAAGACCACCATCAGCAACAGGAATACGCCCGCGGCCAGAGACGACAAACGGGAGCGACCGCCTGATTTCACGTTGATGATCGATTGACCAATCATTGCGCAGCCAGCCATGCCGCCAAGCAGGCCTGAGGCGATATTCGCAATTCCTTGTCCCTTGCACTCACGGTTCTTGTCGCTGGGAGTGTCAGTCAAATCATCGACAATGGTCGCCGTCATCATCGACTCCAGCAGACCGACCACGGCCAGCGCCGCCGAATAGGGGAATATGATCGCCAACGTTTCGAAAGTCAGTGGCACATCAGGCCATAGGAAGACTGGCAGCGTATCCGGCAGTTGCCCCATATCACCGACCGTGCGGATATCCAACCCAACCGATATAGCAACCACGGTTAGCACAATGATGCACACCAGCGGCGATGGAATCAGCTTGCCGATCTTGGGGACATAGGGATACAGGTAGATGATGCCGAGACCTGCGGCTGTCATGGCATAGACGTGCCAAGTTACATTGGTCAGTTCGGGAAGCTGAGCCATGAAAATCAGGATTGCCAACGCGTTTACGAAGCCGGTCACCACCGAGCGCGAGACGAAACGCATAAGTGCGCCCAGCTTGAGCCAGCCCGCGCATATTTGAATGAGGCCAGTGAGAACCGTCGCGGCCAGCAGATACTGAAGACCGTGTTCTTTAACCAGCGTCACCATCAGCAATGCCATAGCGCCCGTGGCGGCCGAAATCATGCCAGGGCGCCCACCTGCAAAGGCGATTACGAAGGAGATGCAGAACGAACCGTAGAGCCCTACTTTAGGGTCTACGCCTGCAATGATTGAAAAGGCAATTGCCTCAGGGATGAGTGCCAACGCGACAACAACGCCAGCGAGTAAGTCTTGCCGGACGTTGTACAGCCAATTCTGGCGCAAAATTTTTATCATTAGTCTATTCCAGGGCGTGCTCAAGCACAGGCTGAAATAGACGTAGAGGCGAAACTTATTTCGCTCACGAAATAAGTAACTCAACCCCAGAGAGGGGTTGACGAATCACGACCAGTCGAATAGGCAGCCTCGTGCGAGCGAAGATTGATTTAAGAAAAGGCTCGCTTCGAGACTGATAACTACACTGGTAAAAACTCCGGGTTGACTGGACGTGGGTCAATTATTTGCTTAGGAATTGTAACCAACTTCCTGCATAGACGCAAGCTGCTACATATATACGAAATGAACTCCAACAGAGCGGTGCCCTGTGTCAGTCTAGATAAGATGACCACGCTGCCTCTCAATCTCCCACGACACTCCACCACCTCTCATCGTCGCGGCAAGCTGCTGCCCCAGGCGCTGTCCGATCACTGGCCGCCACGGCACCAGACTGAATTCCATACCGTCTTGGAGCATCGCATAACGCCCGCTGACGAGCATGACCGAGCGCCGATAGATGCCCGCGACACGCTGCCCGTCGGCGACGGGGCGATGCTCCAGGCCGGTTTCCGCCGCAATGTCCTTTGCGGCTTGCGCCAGCTCCCGGTTGCGCAGCGTGCCCAGCAGGTTGCGCGCTAGGATGACACGCTGCCCGCGCCGCTGGGCCAGCCCTTGTTCTTCGAGGAAGTCGGCACGCTGCTGCATGGCCTGCTTGGCGTCGCCGCCAAAGCCCAGGTCGCCCAGCCCGCGGCCGCCGCCGATCAATTGCTGGTCAAGCCAGGTCGCGCCGATGACGCGGGCCTGCCGCTCGATGGGCAGGTGCGATTTCAGCTCCACCGTCACACCGCCCAGCCGTTGCGCGTCGTATTGGCGGCCACGCTCGGCCAGGTCGTCCGGCACCTTCCATAGTCCTTCGGCCACGCGCTCCACGATGCCGGCCCGGCGCAAGGCTTCCAGCCGCCGGACGTGGGCGGCGACAACCTCCTGCGGGTCGCGTCCGGGCTTGGCTCGGCCCTGTTCGATGGCCAAGTGATGATCGGCACGGTACTGGCCATCGCTCGCCAGCGCGGCGATGTTCTTGTCGGCCGCGCGCACGTCGGCCGAACCCTTCACTTCCACCACCGCGCCCTTGGGGTAGTTCACCAGCTCGTCGCGGGCGTTCAGCGTGACGTAGTGGGCCTTGCCGTCTGTGCCGTCGATGACCAGATAGCCCAGGTCATGCAGCTCGTCGGCCAGCCCCTTCGCGGCCACGCGGCCGATGACGGTACGGCCATCGTCGCCCGGCTCGAACACCGCCAGCTCGCGCGGCTGGCCGCTCATGGCTCGCTGCATCGTTCGGATAATGTCGCCACGCTCACCCAGGGCACGCAAGGTCTTCTCGGCATCGGCATGGATGGCCCAGGTGCCGGGCTGCGCCTCGTCGGCCAGGCCCAGGCGCTGCAAGCGTTGCAGGCGGCCGATCAGCAGCAGACGCTGGCGCTGCAAGTTCGGTTCGTTGAAGCGTTCGATCTGCACGTGGCCGTCCTCGTCGGCCTCGCGTTGCAACGTGCGATCAAGGTTCGTCCACCGCTCCTGTTCCACCTCTCGCCCCAAGCTCCGCTGAATCTCCAGTTCGGTGAGCGGCCCCAGCCATTCGGTCGCCAGCTCGGCGGCGCGATGACGGAAGCCGTGGGCGATGTAGTCACCCGCGATGATGAGGTCTTTGCCGGTGTCGTCGCGCCCGCGCACGATCAGGTGGGTGTGCGGGTTGTCGGTGTTCCAGTGATCGACCGCCACCCAATCCAGCCGCGTGCCCAGGTCGGCTTCCATGCGGTTCACCAGATGCCGGGTGTAGGTGGGCAGGTCGTCTAGTTCCGCGCCGTCCTCCGGGGAAACGATGAAGCGGAAATGGTGCCGGTCATCGGCGCAGCGTTCCTTGAAGGCATCCAAGTCAGCCTCATCGGCCTGCGGCCCGTAGGCCCGGCCCGGTTCGCCATTGCGGCCCGCGCCGTCGCGCTCGATGTAGCGCAGGTGCTTGGCGAGCGATTGCGGACTGGCCCGTTGGTGATTGACCAGCAGCGTCTTGATGGTCACGCGCCGCGACATGGGCGTCAGCTTCGCCCCGGCGAAGCGCGCCGCCGTGTGGCCGCGCCCCAGGCGCGAGCCGGGCCGCTGGCCTGTGCGCTGGCCCTGGCCGCCGGACGCGGCGGAATGGCGCACCGCCGACTTGCCGCCGCTGGCCTTGCCCGCCTGCTTGAGCACCTTGGAAACGAAACTCTGACCCTGGCCTTTGCCCCGGTCCTTCGGGGCGCTGGGGCGCACCCGGAAATCGTCGTCACGGCGGTTGGTCATGGCTGCGCTCCCTGCAAGCTACGGCGTGTCCTGTCGTGCGAAGCACGCGTACATGCCTGCATTGGCGCGAGCCTCGCGCCCCACACGGCACGGCGGCGACGCCGCTCCGTGCCGCGCCACCCCCATGTGCAGACAGGCTTTCGACGCGACCCTGTGCCGCGTCCTTTTGTCTTGCCTTCCGCCTTTGCCCCTCGCTGTCGCTCCGGGCATCGTCGGCCCGGCGGCGCTGCTGCACCAGCAGCCAGCCTGCCGGCGAACGCGCCGATGGACGTGCTGATGGCCACAGGCCAGGCACGTTCGAGGCAAGACGCCTGCACACTGGATGGCTGCGCCGAAGGCAGCGCGAAGTGCGGCGCGGATGCGCTCGCACTGCATGCGAGACGACACGGCAACAGCAGCGGGAACGGCATGCCCGATGGCAAGATGAGAGGCACGGCAACGTGCAGCGAATCGGCGGCCATCATGGGCGTGTCTCCAGCCACACGGGATGCGCGACGCCGATCACTGTGGATGCGCTGACCGGGCCGAAATAGCGGCTGTCGAACGACGCCGGATTGGTCACGCTCAACAGGAACAGCTCGCCCGGTTCCAGGCGGCGACAAAGCTGCGAGGATGACAGCGGCCGGCTCCGCCGGTCGGCAGGCAGCGCGGCGGCCACAGGCTCGCCGTCGATGCGTACCTGACCAGCGACGATGCAAACGTGTTGCGGCGCGACCGCGCCGACACGTTTGAGCAGCGGCACGTGCGTCGGCAGGTAGCCACGCTGCGCGGCCAGCATGGCGGCCTTGGCGGGCAGCGGCACCAGCACGATGCTGTCCATGGACAACGGACGTGGCAGCGAGGCGGTGTGCGGGTCGAACGGTTGGATGCGATACCAGCCGACCGCCACGCTGTCGGACGGGTTGTAGATCAGGCGCGGCAGCGGCGATACGAAAGCCGCCCAGGCCAGCGCAGCGAGGCCGACGGCGGCGAAGCCCGCCAGCACGATGCGAGCGCGCAGGCGCGAACGAGGACGCGGCGCGGGGCCGGTCGTGGAAGTAGTGGTCATGGGAACGTCCTCCCGGCTAGCCAGGCGGCATGCCGTTCTGCGGTGTATTCGGGCAGCGGCGAGCGCGCCGCGAGCCGGTTGGCGAGCATGCGCCAGTACGCGGGCGACACGGCGGCGGGCGCGATGCCCAGCGCCTCGATGCCGTCGATGCGCTCCAGCACGGCGCGCACGCTGGCATCGCCTTCGGCGTGCAGCAGCAGGCGCGCGCCCGGTTGCACGCCGGGGATGCGCTGCATGTCGTCCAGCGGCGTGGCGGTCTGCATCACCATGAGCTGCCAGCGGATCGTGCCGTAGTCGTTGGCCTGCCAGCGGATGCGGCAGAGCACCGCGTTCGGCAGGAACACCGCGCAGCGCCGCCAGCGGTCGAGCTGGTGCATGCGGGCTGGTTCGCCAAAGCGCAGGTAGAGCTTGAAGCGCGGTTCTATGTAGGCCAGCGAGACGTGCGTCAGCGGCACGTTGCTGGCCTGTCCGGCGAGTGTCACAAGCGCGGGCAGCGGCGCTGCCGTCGTTGTGCCAGCCGAAGGCAATGTGGATGCGTTCATGGTCTGTGCTCCGGGAACTCCCGTTCCAGCAGTGCGCGCAGCAGGTCGGCCACGGTCACGCCTTGCGTGAAGGCCGACACCTTGATGCGTGCCCGCATGGCGGGCGTGATGTCGAGGGTCAGGCGAGCGGTGTAGAGGTCGCCCTTGTTGAGCGCATCCGCATCGCCCTGGCGAATCCACGCCTCGACGTGCGGATTGGCGGGCGGACGCACGCCAATGCCGACCCGTTTGGCCGCGCGTTTGCCGTTGGGTGGGTTGCTGTTGTCGCTCATGACGGCCACCGCAGCAGCTCATCGACCAGCGCGGTGATCTCCTGCGCTGCCGCGCTATCGGGGGCTGTCTCCCGCGCCAATCGACCCGCAGCCACGCTGTCGGCAAAGACGATGCGCTGGCGCACCTCGCTGCGCAGCGCTGGCAGCGGCTGTTCGGCCAAGGCTTGTCGTGCTTCGCGCCCGATTACCGTAGTGCTAACGCGCCGGTTGATGACGAAGGCCGCGCGTAGCGCAGGCCGGAACACCTGGGCCTCACGGATCAGCGCCACCATCTCGGCGCTGGCCCACAGGTCGTAGGGGCTGGGTTGTACCGGGATCAGCACCCGTTCGGCCGCCAGCAGCGCAGAACGCGCCAAGGCGGCGATCCTGGGCGGCCCGTCGATGATGACGTGATCGGCTCGCCTGGCGAGTTCTGGGGCTTCCTGGTGCAGTGTTTCGCGTGCCAGGCCCACGGCGCTGAACAGCCGGGGCAAGCCCTGCTGGCTTCTGCGCTGCGTCCAGTCCAGCGAGGAACCCTGCGGGTCGGCATCCAGCAGGACGACGTGCTGGCCGCGCAGCGCCAGTTCGCCCGCGATGTGCGTGGCGAGCGTGGTCTTGCCGACGCCGCCTTTCTGGTTGAGCAGAGCGAGGATCATGGCGCGGCCCTCCGTGTTGGAAAGCCGGTCTTTCGCTCCTGCATTTCGTGCCGTTTGGTGGTTGTCCACCGAAACGGCGCGCTTCTACTAAAAGTTATGTATTTACTGTTAGGGAAGTTAAGGGGCGCGAAAATCCAATGCTGGAGCGGGTTTGCGGCCGATTTTGTTGCCTGATAGCACGAGGATTTGTTGCCTGATAGCACGAGCCTTCTGTTGCCTGATAGCACGAGTGAATTAACAGGTTGTCCCGCAGTTATCCCCGTGCCGTGGACGGCACGGGTCGGAAGGTCAGCAGTTCGGTTTTCTCGCCGGGCATCCGCTCGATGCCCAGAACGTAGCCGGGCAGCGACTGCCGCGCCACCAGAGCTCGCAGGTCGGCGGCGAAGTCGTAGAAGCGCGCCACGCTGCCCGACTTGCGGTACAGGTGCCGGAAATCGAATTGCCAGCCGTGTTCCTGCCGCCCGCCGTGCTTGCGCACCAAGCGGTACAACCACCGCTCGATGCCTCCGGTCAGCCGGAAATACGTCGGGTCGATGGTCAGCACCAGGGCGGCGTCTACCACGCCCGCATAGAACCAGTCCGGCAGGATCAGCTCGATGCCCAGCGGCGTGCCGCTGGCGTCGGCCAGCTCCTTCCACTCGTTGATCCACGAGAAGCGGTGCAGCCGCCTTCCCGTGGTTTCGCGGATGGACGTGGCCACCGTGGTCGATTGCAGGCGATCCAGGGCCGCTTTGAGGCGCTGGTAGTCGCGCAGCGACGTACCGCGCCCGATGAAACGCAGGATCTCGTAGGGGCGCACCTGCATCAGCCGCGAGGTCGGGATGCCCGCATCGCGGGCTTCGACGATCTGGCTGGCGGCCCAGATCAGAATGTCGGCATCCCAGATCGTGGCGATGCCGTGTTCCTGAGTGCCTTCCACGCGGATGGTGATATTCCCGCTGCGGAAGTCGATCGGCGCGGTGCGGCGCGACTTCGCCAGCGAGAAGAACGGAAAGGCCATCAAGTCCTGGCTGTCGCGCGGTGCCATGTCGCCCGGCAGCGCGCGGAACAGGTCGAGCTGTTCCCGCTGCTGCGCTGGTCGCTGCCGCAGGGGCAGCGATGAGCTGGACATGGCGATGGCCACCGGCGAGCCAGAAATCAGCGCCCGTCACGGTAGTCGCCCGCGTGCCGCTCGGCATATTCCGGGTCGGAAGTCACCGCGTAGCTGCGCGCATCGGCCCAGGCGTCAAGGTCGCTCACGGCATACATGACGCGGCGGCCGAACTTGCGGAACTTCGGGCCGCCGCCGATCACGCGCTGTTTCTCCAGCGTGCGCGGCGACAGGCGCAGGTAGTCGGCGGCTTCGTCGTTGGTCAGGTAGCGTTGGGGCTGCGCGGGCGCAGCGACAGCAGCGGCGGCAGGCCGCAAGGGAGCAGGACGCATGGGAAGTACCTCCATCAAGCCCGGCCACACCACGCGGCCGGATAGAGGCACTTTCAAGAAATTCAGGCTTCTTGCTAAGGGACGAATTGCAGGGACTGCAAAACGTCCCCCTTACTGCGATGCAGCTGGCGGAATCTGCGCCAGGCTGCGATAGCCGCCGCGCATCAACGCCTCGCCACGCCGCACCAGCCGCCGCACACGAGCGCGCAAGGCGCTGTCCGTGTGCCAGTCGGCCGCGACGACATCCGCGCCGAACAGCCCCTCGGCCACTTCGCGCAAGGACGCGCCCGCGAGGGTCGCGTCGAGCGCTTGCAAGGTGTGCAGTTCAAGCACCGCGGCCGGTGTGGGCCGGGAGCGGGCCGCCGCCATCGATGCGGCGACGGTCGCGGCCGACAGTGCATCCAGCTCGGCCGCGAGCGTGCGATAGCGCGCGCAGGGCGTGGCGCAGGCGCGGGTGGCGTAAAGGTAGGCCATGCCGTCTTCCAGGCCCGGCCCGAGCGCGAGCCGCACGCAGCAGCCGGGCCAGCGCGATACCAGCACCAGGCGCTTGCCGTCGTGGATCAGGTGCTTGCGGCCCGGCATCTTCCAGAACTCAAAACCCAGCGCATCGGGCGGCGGATCTGCATCCGGGTAGAGCTGCACCACGGCATCGTGATCGGGGAACCAGGCCGGATGCGCATCCCGCGAATCCAGGGCGGGATCTTCCAGCAGACGCAGCCCCCAGGGCTCGGCAGCATCCGGTTGGCGACGACGGCGCCGCCAGTCGTGCCGATAGTCTGGATGACGGCGCAGGTACTCCCAGGCCAGCGCCGGGCCATCCAGATGCAGAACGTAGAGATAGGCCGCCGTGGCATACCACGGCTCGGCACTGCGATCAGCCATGAGGCACCCTCCCTGTGCTGGGGATGCGTCGCCACGGCGAAACGGCGTGCTACGAGGCCATCGTCAAAACGTCATGGGTGAAGCGTAAACTGGCAGTGTCAAGACCGATGAACTCCGATGCGTTGCTGAAATCGTCCGAGTGCGACGGCGGCAACGCACTCCAATGGCATGCCGCGTCGGTCAGCTTGCCGCAGCCCGCGTTAGGCATCATGACCGTTTCGATCTGGCACGCACCTCTTCGGTGCAACATTGCCGATTCAGACCAAACGGGTCACAGACCAGACCGAAATAGACACAGTGCGCCCCGCTTGGCGTTGCCGCTCAATCGGTGATCGAGCCGTTGTCTTCGGCCAGCCGCAGGTATTCCGACAGCCGCCGCACCGGCTGGAAGTAGCGATCCCGCATCACGGGCTGCTGGCGTGGCCCGACGATGGCGGCCAAGTCGGACAGCTTCACCGTTCCCAGTGCAGGCATGCCGATCCCCAAGTCGATCAGGCCGTGGGCAGTATCGCCATCGGCTGGGTCGAGCGAAGCCAGCAGCCAAGTGGCATGCGCATCTGGCGTGAACAGGCGTACCACGGGCAGTGGGTCGGTGTCCTGCACGGCAGCGCGGGCCTGGCCGTTGGACAGCAGGCGCGTGCGCTCGTCGGTGGTGATGAGCTGAGTCATGGCTGTACGCCCACGGACTTGCAGTGCATCAGAGGCGCTTTCATGCCTTCCAACGAAAGCACAAACGCGCAACCCCACGTATCTGCAGAGGCGTAGAAGCACGAAGGCACATACAAGGAAGTCAGGAAAGACACGGATCAGGCTCTCCGCTTTTGAAGAAAGCCGCAAATGCGGATTTCAGTAAATACACAAAAACAGGTGAGATTGGATGAATGAGTTAAATATAACGTGGTTTTAATTGTGCTGCGAATCGACGCTTCTGTCTATGCAGAAGCGAACCGTTCAGCGCGGCCGACCGGCCGGCTCCACTACCTTCGACGCCGAGCTTGCCCAGGCCTTCGGTGCGGCGGTGCGTGCGCTGCGCACGGAGCGCGGCATCGCGCAGGAAATGCTGGCCAATCTGGCCGGCATTGAGCGCTCGCATATGGGCAAGGTCGAGCGTGGCGAGCACCAGCCCACTCTGTCGCTCATCTTCAAGATCGCCAGTGCGCTTGAATGCAGCTCGGCTGTGCTGATGAGTACGACAGAAGGGTTACTGGGAGTAGTCAGGTCGTAGTCGCCGAAGCGCTGCTTTTTGATCGGGAGTATTCATGAAAAAATGTTGGCTTTGCCCCAATCCATTGGAGGGAAATCACCGAACGGGTGAGCACATCATTCCCAGTGCAATAGGTGGGCGCAAGGAAGTCCACGACTTCATCTGTAGGAGTTGCAATAGCACACGGGGCAACGCATGGGAGGCTGAACTCGCAAGGCAGTTTCTTTGGTTCTCGAGTGCAGCCGGAATAAAACGCGGGCGAGGCGGCACACATCCAGACTTCAAAGTGGAAACAGCGTCGGGAGAAAAGCTAAGGCTTAGGGCTGACTCTGTATTGGTGCCTGATGGGCACGATATATCTACCGAAGAGTCCGGCAACAGGATAGAGGTTGCCATTCGCGCAAATGATCCAAGAACTATAAAGAATTTGCTCAAAAAGATTGCTGTCGATCACCCGGAATTCGATTTCAAAAACGCCACTACCCATTCTGAACAAGTAGACAGCTACTTGGACGAACCGCTCTGCATGAACTTCCGCTACGGTGGCCCGGCAGCAGGAAGGTCTATGGTCAAGTCGTGCCTGGCCCTCTTGTCAGAGGTTGACCATATTGAAACGAGCAACTGCGCTCAAGCACTGGCTTACCTGTTAGACCCGAGCTTGGATGCGCCAAGCCCCTTTTACTTCTTCTTTGATGCCGATTTGGTCGAGAACCGACCACAGAATCACCTTTTCCACTGTGTTTCCGTGGTTGGTCAGCCACGAGAAGGCCGAATCCTCGGATATGTAGAACTTTTCAATTTTGCAAGGCTACTCATCCTTATCGCTGATGAGTACAACGGCCCGGATTTTCAAGAGACTTATGCCATTGATCCCGTCGAGGGGAAAACGTTGGATTTGGCTGTTGATTTCAGCGTTGTGGGCCGCTTGAATGACTTGCCAAAAATAGCGAGTGAGCCACCAAAGATGTACCTTGAGGCTTTTCAGCATACTGGCAATATTGTTCAGGCCCTTAACAATGATCGAGTCAGAGCGCTGGCGATATCGAAGGCCTGTGAGGGTGCGTTGAAAGCACTGGGTTTGGCCCCGTCGGCGGAAGAAGTGCCCCCTGAATTCAAAGACGAATGGATTCGCCTATTCATGCAGAATCTCAGGCCATACATCGAATCAACAGTTAAAAGGGCAGCGTCATAACGCAGCTGTTCCCGCGGAAGCGAGTGAAGCGCGTAGCGCCGCAGGCGCGAAGGCGTGAGGGATTGGAGCCGGATGGCCGTGACGGCAAAGGCGACACGGGGCGCAGCTCCACAAGCGCCGCCTATTGCGGCGAGGGGCTATCGGAATGTCGGCGGCGCGTGCGCCGCTGCACTTGCATGGCTGCAATGGGGCGTTTTAGCAACCGGGTGCGGCCACTGCCGCGCGCAGAGTTTTGGCATTTCCCGCGCCCAAGACGGAACGGCTTGGGCGCGAGGGTGCTTCCTATTCTTTGGTTTCTATGATCCAACGCACGGCACGCGGCAAGGCGCGGCCTGTGATGTGGTGTAGGTCGGTCAGCTCGGCACGGGCTGTCCAACTGCGAGGCGGACGGTAGCCGCGCACGTCGCTATGGCCATGCCAGCGGCGGGCGCGTATCGTGCCGGGACGTAAGTCGCGGCTATGCGCGACCGATTCGTGGTGTCGTGGCTCATGTGGGAATCCTCGGCATGATAGCGCCCCGGCCGGAACCGGGGCGCTATCTGTGGTGTGGGGTCAAGCGGCCAGTGCCTCGGCCTGCGTCTGCTCATCCGCCACGGCTGCGACCTCCTCCGGTGCTTCGGCTGTCTCGTCCGTCACCACCTCCTGCACGGTCTGCTGCGTGGTTTCGGCGGCGAAGATGGCAGGCATCCAGCCGGTGCCATTGGCCAGCCTTTCGGCTTCGCTAGCAATATCGCCTTTTTTCAACATCGCCAGCCGGGTGACGTGCTCCGGTGCGAATTCGCCCACGGCTTCCAGAATCGTGGCCTTCGGCACATGCTGGAAATAGCCGTCAGCGGTGGGCTTCCACCATGCGGCCATGTCCAAGCCGACAGCCTGCGCCAGTTCCGCGCCGGGTTGGTGCTGCGTGGCGCGGGGCGTCACCACGTCCACCGTGACGGCCACGCATACCGTCAGCAGCCGCACCAGTTCATCCTGCGACTTCGCCAGCAGTACGGCGAACAGTTCGGCGCTGTCCTCCGGCAAGCCCTCGCCTGCTACCTGCTGCAACTCGCGTAGCGCCACGGCGGCGGGCGAATCCGGTATGTCCGGGGCGATGCCTTCCAGCCGGTCTTGCGCTTTGAGGCTCACGCCCAGCGGCAAGTCGTGGCCGTAGTGGCTTCCCTGCAAGACGGTCTGCACCATGCCATGCACCAGCGCGACCAGCGCCACTTGCGGATGCCGGGCGACTTCGATTTGCAGCGCGGCGGTGCGGTGGGCGCTCAACCGCTGCGCCAGCTTGTCGGACATGGCGGCGGTCTTGGGCTGCCCCTCGCTGTCTCCGTCCTCGCCTTCGTCGTCGTTCCCGGCATCCTCGCCGCTGAAACCTTGGCGCAGCCGTTCCAGCGTGCGCAGCACCTTGGCTTCGGCTTCGCGCAGCAGGCCGCGATGAATCACGGCTTCGCCGTTGCGGTCGATGGTGACGATGGCACCGGCTGCGGCCTTCACGTTCGGGCTGTAGCCCTGCAAACCACCTTCCAGCGCCTGTAACAGCTCGCCCACGGCTTCGCCTTCCTCCTGCAAAGCGTCGGCCTCTTCCTCGTCGTCAGCGTCCAGCGCGTCATCCACGGCGGCGGCCAGTTCGTGCAGCTTGGCTTGCAGCTTCTCGATGCGGGCGGCTTCACGCTTGTTCGGTTCGCGGCGCTCCCTCGGCGCACGCTGGAAGGCGTGCAGGTCAGCATGGGTCACGGTGGGGGTCGCATCCACCCACGCCCAGCCCTCGGCCTTCACCTCGGCGGCGAGGCCTGCCAGCTTGTCTTGCGCCAGCCGTTCCAGCAGCGCGGCATCGGTCAGATACACGCCCGCATCGCCTTCTGCGAACAGGTCGCGGCGAATACCGCCGCCTGCGGCTTCGTAGGTGTCCAGCCCGACGAACCGCACCAGCGGATGCCCGTAGGCGTCGATTTCCCGCTCGGTGAGGCGGTCGCGTAGCGCGGACGGCTGGCGCTGCCACGTTGGCGCGTCATAGAAGGCACTTTCCTGCGCGGCGTGGTCGTCGGTGATGGCAAGGGCCATCAACTGGTCAAGGCTCACGGCCTCGGCCCGGTAGTCGGCCAACAGGTGCGGCGACACGTTGGCGAGTTTCAGGCGGCGCTGCACCACCAGCGGCGTGACGCTGAAATCTGCGGCAATGTCCTCGATGGGGCAACCTTCGGCCACCAGCGCGGCAAATGCCTCGAACTGGTCGGCGGGGTGCATGGCTTCGCGCTGCACGTTCTCGGTCAGGCTGGCGGTGCGGGCGGTGCCATCGGCAACCAGCAGGCTAGGCGCCTCCCATTCCTTGCTGATGCGGTGCTTTTTCGCCAGCAGCTTGAGGGCGGCAAGGCGACGGCCTCCGGCCACCACTTCGTAATGCTCGCCGTCAGCGGTCACGATCAGGTTTTGCAGCAGGCCGACACGCTGGATGCTAGCGGCGAGTTCGAGAATCGACATGCGCGGGGTCTTGCGCACGTTGCGGCCCGTGGGGCGCGATACCAGCCGCGACAGCGGCACCAGAATCAGATTCTTGCTCGGGTCGGCGGCTTCCAGCAGCACGGCAGGCGCGGCGCTGGCTGCGGCGTGGATGGCTTGGGCTTCGGTGTGGTTGATGGCGTTCATGGTGAAAACTCCTTGCGATGATGGAATGCAGCAGCGAATGACGCGGCAAGGGTTGCTTCCTGCCCCTGCCACGCAGGGAAATCAGGCTTTCAACTGGCGCAGGCCATCGGCCAGCAGCCACAAGGCGCGATTGAGGCGAATATCGGAATCAATGCCCTGCACCGGACGGGTCTGCTGGCGGCGTCCATTGGCGCTGCGCCCATGCAATCCGCCTTTGGTCAGGTTCTCTTGGGTGCGGTTGAATACACTCCACAAGTCCGGGCGGCGGTCGTCGAAGCGGCGCGGCATCAGGATTTGCGATTCGGTGATGGGTGCGGGCTTGTCCGGGTCGTCGTACTTGAGCGACAACGCGGCGCGGGCGAACACTTCGGCCTCGCCTTCTTCCAGCCTGATGGCCTGCATGGACTCGCGTGACTCCAGCGCACGGTCGAAGCCGTGCAGCACCTGATAGGCACCTTCGATCACTTGCCCGGCCACATCGCCCTTATGCGGCACGCGCACATCGGCCACGGTATCGCCGCAAACAAGGCCATTGCTGCACACGAAACGGAACATTCCGGCCAGCATCTGGTAGCTGCTGGTGCCGTCGTGCGAGTTCAGCAGGATGATTTCGTTGGCCTCTCCTCGGGCATTGATCTGGCTGGCGTGGCGCAGCCGGATCATGTGCTTGGTGTAGTCGCGGCGCTCTTCGTGGCGGGTGCGGGTCTGCGTCACCATGAAAGGCTGAAACCCTTCCTTGCGCAGTTCGGTCAGCACCGTGGCGGTGGGGATATAGGCGTAACGCTGGGAACGGCTTTCGTGGGGTGCTTCCGCAAAAATGGACGGGGCCACGCGGTGAATCTGGTCATCGGACAGCGGGGAGTCGCTGCGCAGTACCGGGGAACTGGAAGCAAAACGGGATGCAAGCATGGTCTTTCTCCTGACGAAAAGGGTTTGCTGTTCAAACCGCACACCGGATTCCTAGATTCGGAGCCCAGCCTTTCGGCTGTTCGGTGCGGTTGGCACGAGGAACCCGGTTGGCCCTGTTGCCACCGTCTTTCCTGAGTTCATCGCCCGCGACGGTCAGGAGCCCACGGACGTGGGCCGTCAAGGAGAAAAGCGGCAGGTAGGTGCGGCCCGCAGGCGCAGCCGAGGACACGGCCTGGCGCGCCTTGATGGCACGCGGCCACGGGCTACAGTCGCGAGAAAGGTGATGGAGTCAGGAGAGACGGCTGGACATGGCAACGGCCGCCGCGATGTGCAAACCGCACGCAAGCGAAGCGCGCAGGCCCGAAGCTGGAAGCCGGGCCGTAGGCGTCAGGGATGTGGAAGGCTGGCGAATGCCAGTCCCGTCAGGGATGAGCGAATAGCGAACCTGGAGCAGCGCGGTCTGCGAAGCGGAGACGCAAGCGAGATCTTCGTTTATTATTTGCTTTGCAAGCAAATGTTGCTGAAGAAAAAACACGGAGGTCTTAATAATGATCGTCAGTATCAGTCGCCTTAAGCAGTTCGGTATCTTCAGCGACTTCAATGGAACGAAGATTCAGAAGTTCGGCCGGTATAACCTTGTCTACGGTTGGAACGGAACAGGTAAGTCAACTCTATCGAATCTATTCTCTTGCTTTGAGCTCCGTTCGATGGTTCCGCGTTTTAGTGCGGGCCAGTTCTCGGTCGTTTTGGCGGACGGTTCAACAATCACGGAAACAACTCTCCCTACATCCCAATTGAATATCCAAGTGTTCAATCAGCGTTTTGTGCACGAGAACATTGATTGGGATAAGTCTGTAAAGAGCATCCTTCTTATTGCGAAAGAGAAGATTGATGACTTGCAGAAACTGGAGAAGCTAAAAGGCGATCTTCAGAAAGCAAAGAAGGCTTACGACGAAAAGCAAAGCGATATCAGGAAGCAGCGTGATGCGCTGGATAAGTTTTTAACTAACGCTGCGAAGAAGATGAAGCTGGGGCTTCAGGCAATTGACACGAGCGACAGCTACTATTTGAATTACGATCGCCGCAAGCTCTCTAGTTTTATTCAGAGCAACGGTGAAGCCGTTACCAAAGCTGAGTCGGTTCTTCCAGATGATAAGGTTATTGACCTTACGAATGCCGCAAAGCCAGATCAGTTGCCAAGCATCACGTTCAGCTCAACAGTTATTGAGCCGGACTATTTCAAGAAAGCGGCAACTCGCATAAGGGATTTGATTGGGACTACAGCAGTAAATCAAGCGATCGAGCGGCTGACTGAAAACCCGGACATCCGTGACTGGGTTCAAACTGGCTTGGAAATCCATAAGACTCACGACTCAGAATCCTGCGAGTTCTGCGGCTCTCCTTTCACCCAGCTTCGTGCCGAGGCCCTCTCCGCCCACTTCAGCAAGGAGTTCACAGATTTTCAAAGCCGGCTTCAGAACGCTGCAACTTGGATTGAATCTCAAGGCGCTCCAGCCAATCACTTGCCCGCAGCGACAGAGTTTTATAAAGAACTGTCAGCTGAAGCAGAGAGGCTCCAAAAGGACTACGCAACTGCTGCTGAGAAGATCGACCAGCAAATGGACGGATGGCGGGAAGCCCTGAAAGCCAAGATCACAGACCCTTCGAAGACAGACATTCAGATCTCGGATGTGGTTGAAGGCGATGTCGCCAATTTCAATGACATCCTGAAGTCGATTGTTGGGCTCGTCGGAAAGCACAACAATAAGACTTCAAACTTCAAAACTGAGACCTCAAAAAGCAAGGTGACACTGGAACTTCATTTTGCTGCGGCTGAGGTGCAAGAATTTGACTATGCTCGAAGTGAAAAGAAATGCAATGACCTTGAGGCGGAAGCAAAGAACGACCACAAGGAAATCGAAAAAATTAGTCAAGAGGTTGGCGCCATAGAGGCGCTGCTCTCAAATGAAACGGTCGGGGCGAAGGAGTTCAATGACATCTTGCATCGCTTCATTGGCCGCTCTGAGCTTTGCCTAAGCTTCAATCAAAAGAAGAAAGGCTATGAGATCATTAGAAACGGGGTTGGTGAGCATGACGGCAATTTGAGCGAAGGTGAAAAGACTGCGATTGCGTTTGTCTACTTCATTACTAAGCTCAAGGAAAACGGGAATAACATCAAGGACACGATCGTCGTCGTTGATGATCCGGTGTCAAGCTTTGACTCAAATCACTTGTTTCATGCCTATTCATTCTTGAGGACGCAATGCACTGAAGCTAAGCAGCTTTTCGTGCTGACCCACAACTTCACCTACTTCAAGCTGGTGAGAGACTGGTTCACCGGCACTAATAGGAACCGAGTCAACAAAGGCAAGGCCGAGAATTGCTTTTTCTATCGCCTGGATGCGCCACCTGGCTCCCCTCGTCACTCCCAGCTTGTGGATGCCGACGACTCTCTGAAGAATTACGGCTCGGAGTACCACTACATCTTCAAGAAGCTCTACGAATATAAAGAACATACAACTCTTAATCGAGATGAAGCCTTTTTGACTGCGAACCTCTCTCGCAAGCTGATCGAATCTTTTTTCACGTTCAAATATCCAAAGCGGAGAAGCGACATTAATCAACTAATGGAGGCTGGGCTTAAGGATTGCCTAATTACAACACCAGAGCTTAAAGAGAAAATTTATAGATTTATCAACAAATACTCGCATAGTGATGTAATTGAGATAACCGAGGAATCAGCCGAAAATTTGGCTGGTGAAAGTCATAGCGTCATCGCGAGCATCTTCCAGTGGATGGAAGAGGTTGATAAAAAGCACTATGACGAAATGACGCAGGTAGCAACCGGATAATGTTGATCCTAGACCAGTTGAAGACGATTCGTGACATCAATCGCCCCGGCTTCCTGGAAGCCACTTGGTTGAGTCAGGTCTCATCGACTTGACCCGCCTGTTGCCGATAGTGAATAGCTTCGGCCCCGCTGGCAGAACAAGCCCAAGCTGCTCCGGCAGCCGCTTGTGGTTGAACTAGCGCACACGGTCCAGGCGACCAGCTTTGTCATCAAGCATTTGGCATGCAGAATTGTGCGCGCCCTGCACAACAATTCTGATACTATAACGCAAATGCACAGACATCTGCGGGGCGCCATGAAATTTGACGATGTGAAAAGCGACACGCTGAACTTGAGGGTGTCGCCCAGCTTCAAACTTGCGTTGAAAGCTGCGGCCGACCATGAGCAACGAAGCATGGTAAACATGTTGGAAGTTCTGGTCGCGGTTTTCTGCGAATCCAAGAACATCGCTGTTCCTGCCGAGCGAGCGGCTCAAACTAGGGCTGTCAAAAAGCCGAACGTCAAAGCCGAGGCCTAAATTGTGATTAGCCTCGAATGTGAAACCACCAGCGCCGATGTTAACTCGCAAGATGGCAATATCCAAAATAGTCAATCAGTAATGGCGAACATCGCCCAGCTTTACAGTACCCCCCTGCCATCAACGCGCACGGGCCCGCTCTACAACGCCTTTTCCTATCCAACAAAAATCTCCCCCGAGGTGATCGCTGTCTTTATAGCAGCGCACACAAAGCCGGGCGCGACTGTGCTCGACGCATTCGCCGGAAGTGGGACCACAGGCCTCGCAACCCTGCTATGTGATCGGCCGACTGATGAGATGCGCCGTATGGCTGACACACTCGGAGTCAAACCGGAGTGGGGTCCGCGCACTGCCCATCTGTTCGAGATCGGCACCCTAGGCTCGTTCGTTTCACAAACTCTCTGTCACCCTCCGGAGCCGGAGTCATTTGCAACTGCAGTCAATGAGCTATGCAAGCGGGCGGAAGAAAAACTGTCATGGCTTTACGAGGCGAAAGATGAGGGCGGTTCTACTGGAACGTTGCGTCATGTGATCTGGTCCGAAGTGCTCATCTGCCCGCATTGCGGAAGGGAAGTTTCTCTATGGGACGCAAGTGTGAAGACGAAGCCTTTGAGCATGTCGGACACTTTCCGCTGCACGGGTTGCCGGAGCCAGGTCGCTGTGGGAGCCTGCGAGCGAGCGCTTGACTCGTCCCTAGACGCATTCGGACTCGAGCAACTGACAAAAAAGCGTGTGATCGCGCGAGTGCATGGTCGGAGCGGATCGAGAAAATGGCAACGTCCGCCTACGCCCGAAGATTATGAAGTTATCGCCCGAGTCGCCAAAACGAGGCCACCAAAATCCGCTCCCAATGCTGATCTTGTCTGGGGCGAACTACACCGCACGGGCTATCACGTTGGCATCGACAAGCTTCACCACTTCTACACAAAACGAAACTTCGTTGCGATGGCGAGTCTTTTAGAGATCGTTGCTGATTTCCCGGAGGACGTACGCGACGCTTTGAAACTCTTAGTCCTGAGCTACAACTCAAGCCACTCAACGCTTATGACTCGCGTCGTTCTCAAAAAGGGGCAGAGCGACTTTGTTCTTACTGGATCACAAAGCGGCGTGCTCTATATCAGCGGGCTGCCGGTTGAGAAGAACATTCTCGAAGGTGTACGGCGCAAGTCCAAAGCATTCATCGACTCGTTCCACATGCTTCATAGCAGCGGAAGTAAGGTTGTCGTCCACAATAGCACCAGTGAAAACATTCCGCTGAAACCCAACTCGGTGGACTATGTTTTTACCGACCCACCTTTTGGCGCTTACATCCCCTATGCAGAGCTCAATCAGATCAACGAGCATTGGCTTGGAAAGACCACTGACCGTGCACGCGAGGTGATTGTGAGTGCCTCGCAGTCCAAAGGTGTGTTGGAGTATGGCGCGATGATGGCAAACGTGTTCACTGAAGTTGGGCGTGTACTTAAAGCAGAGGGATTGGCGACGGTAGTGTTTCATTCCGCGCACTCGGAGATATGGCGGGCACTCGCTCAGGCGTACACGACTGCCGGCTTCACCGTCGAAGCCACGAGCGTCCTCGACAAGATTCAAGGGAGTTTTAAACAAGTCGTCTCCACCGTTGCGGTCAAAGGAGATCCCTTATTGTTGCTATCGAAGCGCACTTTTCCCCGGGCAGTTGGAAAGACGAGTTCCAAGATTGCAGCGGAAGTGATCCGAGATGCTGGCAACAGCTCGGTTTCTAATCTGCAATTGCTCTATTCACAATTCGTCGGCAGGTGCTTACAGCTTGGTCGAGATGTTGAGATGGATGCCAAGGCCTTCTATGCTCTCGCGCGGGCAGAGACCAGTTCGGGGCGAAGCCCCTCCTTAGACCGATGAAGCAAACCTATCAGCCACCGCTCGATGGCTCCGCGCCAGGAGCGGAGCGCCGCAAACGACTGGGTCAATATTTTACTGGCATTGGCCTCGGGCGAATCCTCGCCGCGCTCGCCCAAGCGGAGAAGGCCGAGAGCATCATTGATCCAATGGCTGGAACCGGCGACTTGCTGGCTTCGTGCCTGGAAATTGGCGCTGTTCCGGCGTCGATTGCGGGCATCGAAATCGATCGCGTTGCCCGCGATGCTTGCGCTAACCGATTGCCACAAGCCGATTGCATTCTTGGCAGCGCTTTCGACCCAGACACTATCTCACGACTGCGAAAGAAGGACTGGGACTTGGTGATTGGGAACCCCCCCTATGTCCGATATCAGTCTTTCTCTGAAAAGGCGGCGGTGGATCACATTCTTCCTACGGCGAGGCAAATTCGGGCTGGCCTGCTGAGGATATTGCCAAGTCTCTCTGCTCTGGACGCAGAGGACAAACGCCTCTTTGCGCACCTCATAAGCGGCTACTCCGGTTTGTCCGATCTGGCAGTTCCTTCTTGGATTCTTTGCGCCGGACTCGTAAAGCCTGGAGGCCGTTTGGCGTTGGTGGTGCCTGAGTCCTGGCTGACGCGTGACTACGCGACGATCGTGCACTACCTATTGTTTCGCTGGTTCGACATTGAGTTCGTCGTGGATGACGAGCATGCCTCTTGGTTCGACGACGCCCAGGTTAAGGCGACGCTCATCGTGGCAAAACGGGTGAAGCGACGCTCGTCTGCGCTTGTGCGAGCAGACAGCTCCACTTACTGCCACATCTCGATCTCCGCCGCTGCGGCCAGCCCGGAGAGTCCTATTGGGCAAATCGCACTTGTAGGAGGATCGAGCCCAGAGCGTGATTTCGCAAAACGAGCGCGATCGTGGCTTCGAAATGCCGCGAGCCACACCACAGAGCTCGCGCGCGCGCGTCCCGCGTCGATGAAGCTCGCATGCAGAAACATGATTGCTGCCGCCTCGCGGCAAAAGTGGTTCGCAGCAATCGGTGAAACAGGCAGCCAAGCGTCGGAAGGCGTCTACGTCTCTCACGAAATCCATGATTGGCTTGAGCGCCAGGGCATCGCCCCCTCCTTCGCCACGTTCGAGTCGCAGGGCGTGGCTGTTGGCCAGGGTCTGCGCACCGGAGCCAATGGCTTCTTCTACGCCGACGGCGTGCGCTCGTCAGGGCACATAGCACTGTCCTTTTCTGGCCCGCTGGCGGGATGGGCGGCGCGGGCACCAGATAGCGTCGCTCGACCCGTCATTCGTCGGCAATCTGAGCTTCCGGCGGGCTTCGTCGTCTCTCCTGAGCTCGCCACGGGTTGGGCACTGGACCTCAGACAGCACGCGCTCCCGGAGGACTTGGGCGAAGCGGACATGTTCGCATCGGTCTATGAACCCATGCCCCAGTCCATTGCTGCGGTAGTTCGGGCGGCAGGTCAGGCGAACTTCGGCACTGACACCAAGCCGCAGAAGGTTTGGAATCTCACCGCTGTCTCTCCGAACATCAGGCCTGCGGCTCGTGGCATGCCGCCGCGCCATTGGTATATGTTGCCCGACTTCGCAGCGAGACACTTGCCGGACGTTCTGCTGGCGCGAGTGAATTCAGCCACTCCAACGGCCTACTTGAACAAAGCTCGGCAATGCCTTATCGACGCAAACTTTTCGACGATGTGGGCTTTGCCGCTGAGTAAGTGGAAGGCAGCTGCTCTGCTCGCTTTCATGAACAGCGCTTGGGCGCGGGCGGTCATCGAAACGTCGGGAGCAGTCATGGGCGGCGGTGCCCTGAAAGTGGAAGCCGCACACCTGCGGCGCTTCCCAGTTCCAGTGTTCAATGAAGAGCAGCTTTGCAAACTCTCACGGCATGGCGACGAGCTCGCCGCCGTGGCAGAACGCGCCGAAGTGGAAGCGGCGCTGAACACCATCAACGCAGTCGTGGCCGAAGCTCTCGGATGTGATCGCGAAGGCATCAAAGAGTTGCAGCTAATCGCGCGCGCGGGACAGGAGCGACGCGCGAAACACAATACAAAAAAGGGAGGACACGATCGTGGTGAACTATGTTGAAGCGCAGGGCAAGGCTTTCCTGAAGGAAGCCAGCGACCTTATCCGTGAAGGCAAGGCGGAGGATGTGCTGCGGCACGCGCTCTCAGCCAAACTTCCGTTGATGTTCCCCGACCAGCCTTGGTGGACCAGGGCTCACGTCACAGGGACGGAGTCGTTGGCAAAGTTCCACGAGCTCGGGGCCAAGAAGCATGGCTTCGTCGATGTGCTCGTGGGCGCCACGGTGATCGAATACGAGAGGGACTTGCACGCGCTGGGCACCTTCCAGCACGGCCTCCATCAGGTGAAACAATACTGCGCTGGTCAGCTCAACGCGGGGACGCCTCGCGACCTGCTCGTTGGCGTGCTCTCCGACACTGTCCGCTGGCACGCCTTCGGCATTTCGGAAGTCAAGGATATTTCGGCCGTAGCTGGCGCCACCAGCTACGGCCCAGAGCACATCGAGCTCGCCGAGATCGAATCATGCGACCTGTCAGTGGCGGGCGATGTCGAGGCGAAGAAGCTCGGGGCATTTTTGATCCGCCATCTTGGGCGCGAAGGTGGCCGCTTGCTGGCCGCGCTCACCCTCGCGAAAGACTTGGGATTCAACAGCCCATTCTGTCACGCCCATGTTCAGCCTATTGACGCGCTTGTGGACCACGCGTTCGCCCATGACCCGACCTATGCCAGCTTGATCACAAAGCTTTGGACAGATTTCGTTTCATACCTGGGCGGGGAGGCCGCTGCCGGCAAGTTCGACAAGGGCTCGTATGTTGGGGAACTCTACATTCTCACCCTTGCCAAGCTCATTTGTGCCAACGTTCTGAACGGGAAGGCGTTGATCAGCGATGACACAGAGTTACAAGCGATCTTGGACGGCTCGTTCTTCAAGGCTCGTGGGCTGCCCAACCTCGTTGAATACGATTATTTCGGCTGGCTCAACGCCAGTCCCTATGTGAGTGACTTGGTCGCTATCGCTCGCGACCTTCAGAACGACCTTCGCGCCTATGATTTCGAATCATCTCCAGCCGAAGACCTTTTTGGCACCCTCATGGCGCAGTTGGCGGCCCGCTCTCAACGACTTCTACTAGGGCAGGAATGGACACCTTCTTGGCTCGCTGGCAAGCTTGTCGAGCATGTCATGTCGGCGCTCCCCGAGGGGCAACAGCCGCGCTTCGTTGATATGTGCTGCGGATCGGGAGCGATGGTTGTGGAAACGGTGAAGCGCGCTCAACATCGCCTTCGCGCTGCCGGCCGAATTCCAGGGGACCCCGCTGCGCTTAGCGAACTCGCGGCTGCGATCACCGCATTCGACATAGACCCATTAGCCGTAATGCTTGCCAAGGTTGGATGGGTGCTGGCCAGCAAGGATTGGCTCGCCGCCGGGCATGAGGCGCAGATCCCCGTCTATCACGCGGACTCGCTGTTTGCGAACACTCCGGTGACTAAGGTGTTCAGCGCGACAGGAGAAGAACAGCGCAAGCTCAAACTCGACACGGAAGAGGTCCAGCTCCCCCAGTTTTTGATCACGGCATCGAACCAGACTTTGTTCGACGCACTGCTCTCCCGTGGCTATGACATGGCGATGAGTAGCGCAGCGGCAGCGAGCACGACGCTCACGGACCGAGACATCGAGACGATGGTGGGCGCAATATTGACCGACACAGGTGTCGCGCTCGCCAACGACGAAAGGGCAGCGTCAATCGAGTTCTGCAAGAAGCTGCTCAAGGCGCTGGAGAAGCTCCAGCGCGCTGGCCGCAATGGCATCTGGGCATTCGTTCTGCGAAACAGCTTCCGGCCAGCTCTCGTCGCGGGACGCTTCAACGGCGTAGTGACGAACCCGCCCTGGCTGGCTCTTAGCAAAATCGCGAGCAACCCCTATCAGAATGCGCTGAAAGCCAAGTCCGAGCTCCACGGCATCAAAGCGCCTGGCGCTTCGCATTTGCATGTGGAAATCGCCACCATCTTCCTTTTGCACGCCGTCGAACGCTATTTGACTCCGGACGCTGTGATCGGATGCATCCTGCCGGATACGGTGCTCAACGGAGCGCACCACGAGCCATTCCGCTCGGCCGGCTACCTCAGCGCGAGTAAGCCTGTTCAATTCGCTCCTGGCGAAATCTGGAAGATTGCCAACCAGACCTTCAAGAACGAAGCAATCGTGCTCTTTGGCTCCAAGTCGCCCCCTAGCGGCTCCACGACTTTCGTGGGGCGTGACGTGAGCAGAACATCTGAGACTGCGACGACGTACCACATCGTCAAGTCCAATGGCCGCACTGCATGGACGACCACGCCTCCCGCTGCGCTGGCCGTGAAAGTCGCGACCAAAAAATCCATCGGGCCGCTATTTCGGCAAGGTGCCGATGTGATGCCGCGCGGCATAGTCTTTCATTCAGCTGTAAAGAACGGCGCAGGTTGGAGCTTGGGGCCAATCAACGCTGGCTCGCCCTTCTACTTCCTCAGATCAGACGGCCATCGGCTTAAAGATTTCGCGCTGACGGCAAACGGCGTTAGCGACCAGGTGATGTTTGACGTGCTGATCTCAAAGCATTTGGCACCGTATGAGCTCGCCGCCGGCGCCAAAGGACTATTGCCGTTTCAATACGGGCCGGGTGGGTGGGAGCCTCGCACAGGACCGGGTATCGCAGCGCTTGGCGGAGCGACAGGTGGCGCCATCAAAGCTGCCTTGACTGCCATTAACGAGAGCGTTGATGAATTCTTTGAGACGGTGGACACTGACCGCAAAAAGCTGTCGGGCCAAGGCTGGGCCGACCAGGAATGGCTGGTGTTCGCCTCTGCAGGCGGCAAGCTGCCGTGCGCCGCATATGTGCGCGGCGACCAGATCCCTTGCGATAAGACGGTCATCGACCAGACGCTTTATTGGGGGCGCGTCGCGACCGAGGACGAGGCAATCTACATCACTGCGTTGATAAATAGCCAAGCCGTCATCGAGGTGATCAAGGCTCACCAGCCACGCGGAGCCTTTGGCGAACGCCATATCCACAAGCTAGCATTCGATCGAACCCCGGCGTTTGACGCGGCAAACCCAGACCACAGAGCGATAGTTGATGCAGCAAAGACGTTGCTGTCCGAATGGGCTACCCGGCGCACGCAACCTGACATGCAACCCATGCTCTCGCCTCAGAAGCATATGATCACACGCCGGAAAAGCATCCGAGCGGCGCTTGAGCAACTGCCTGGTTGGGACGTCTACCAGGCAGCATGTGCCCACCTATATGGTGTTTGAGTCCACGTAGAGCAATAAAGCCGGTGTACAAGGATTGGGCCGGTGGCAGCCTTCCTGCCGGGTCATGCCACCACTTCCTTGGCCAGTTGCATTCCGGTGATCGTCTTGCGGCGCTTCGCCACCAATTCAGCCGCTTCGCGCACTGGCTTGTCCTCGGTGTGAACGTAGCGCATGAACATCGCCACGGTCTTGTGCGCCGTCAGCGCCATACCGACCTTCACCGGGATGCCAGAATTGGCAATGTCCGTCGCCGAACGGTGACGGATGCCGTGCGTACCCACATGCGTCACACCAGCGGCTTTCAGAGTGCGAGTCCAACCGCTGTAATACTCGCCATCGGTCAGGTGCCGATCTGGATGCCGTGGAGAGGGCAGCACATGGGGCGTCGTAGCATTGCGGGCGGCTGTTGAAAGAAGCCGATAGGCTTCTTCGCTCATGGGCTTGGACATACCGCCTGTCTTGCTGTCAGGCCACACCACGCGCCGGTTTTCCAGATCAATCCAATCCCATTGAAGCTCAATGACTTCGGAGCGTCGAGCGGCAAACTCGAATTGCAGGCGGATGGCCAACGGGATCACAGCATGCTCCAGCCCTTCCGCTTCCAACTGGTCAAGGTAGCGGAACAACTTGCCCATTTCTTCGTCGCTAATGAGATGAGTGGCCTTGCCGTTCGGGTACATGGGCACATGGCGGCATGGGTTGGTGCCGTCGGGGCGATACCCCCACACTTCGGCCAAGTTGAACATCTTGCGCATCACGCTGAACGTGCGGTTCGCATCGGCGGGCTTGTGCGCCATCTTCTTCATCATTGAAGCGACATCGGGCCGCTTCAGATCCTGCACCTTCAAGCGGCCAAGCATCGGAATGATGTTGCGATCAATGACGCTCTGGTAGCCTTCCTGCGTGCTCAGCTTGTTGCGCTGGCTGGAGTAGTCCTCCATGAACTTGATACACAGCTCGTTGACCGTGGGTGCCTGACGCGCTGCAGCCTTCTCTGCAGCAGGGTCGCCACCCCGGCGCACTTGTGCCAGCCACTCCTGGGCTAGCGACCGGGCTTGTTCGACGGTCAGCTCTCCATACAGTCCCAAGGCAGGTTTGCGCCGCTCTCCAGCGTTTGTCCGGTACTGGAGCATGAACACCTTGCGGCCTGCCGGGGTGATCTTGCACAGGAAGCCAGGAACCAGGGTATCGCGCAGTTCGATGGGCTGCGCTTGGGCTTGTGCCGCCTCGACTGCGGACTTGGTGAGTTTGATTTTCGCCATGATGACTCCTCGGAAGACCCGATTTCCAGGAGCCTGTTGGGAGCCAAGCGGGTGGAAGCCGGGTCAAGTTTCAGAAAGCACCGGCATATGATGAACTCGCCTAAGTTATTGATAAACCTGCTGTATCTGGCTGTGGCGTAGTCCAGCGAAGGTCGGTGCTGGAGTCATGGTGAAATAAAAAAAACGGCAGCCGCCTGTACGAGCGCAGCTGCCGTGGAGGACCGGTGCCCCGCCCTAAGGCGGGGGCGGGTGGGGCTTAGAACTTCCAGTTCACGCCGAAGTACAGCTGGCGGCCGGTGTAGGTGTTGGACACCAGGCGGGCCTTGGTGTCGTTGCCCAGATGGATGCGCTGCTCGGACTTGGTCGCATTCAGCACCGAGGCGGTGAAGGTCAGCGCTTCGGTGAAGTTGTAGGCCACGTTGAGATCCAGCTGGTCGTACGGTTCGGAGTACTGGCTCATGCCGTTGACCGGACCGCCCACGACTTCACCGCGGCGGTTGTACGACGCGCGTGCCAGGAACTTTTCGTTCTCATAGAACAGAGTGACGTTGGCCTGGTTCTTGGCACTGCCCACCAGCGGCGAGGAACCGATCTCTTCGCCATCCAGCACGATGGCGGCCAGGTTGGTGTCGTTGTAGGTGTAGTTGGCCTGGATGCCGAAGCCCATGTCGAAGGTGTACTGACCGTACAGCTCCACACCCTGGGAAACGCCATCACGGCCGTTGGCCTGGGTTTCGTACTTCTGCACCGTGACCGTTTCGCCACCGACATTCATCTGCTGGTCGCGGACCACCGGGACCGTGAAGTTGTCCACGTTCTTGCGGAACAGGCCCAGGCCCGCCACCGCGCCCGGCTTGAAGTACCACTCCAGGCCGACATCGAACTGGGTCGCTTCGAACGGCTCCAGGTTCTTGTTGCTGCCATAACCGTACCAGCCGGGCGTGTCGGTACCACCGGCGACACGACGGTCGTTGCTGTACTCCTCGCTGATGTAGTTCAGCGCACCCGGCGCGGCGATGCTGGTGTAGCTCGGGCGTGCGATGACCTTGGAGGCCGCACCACGCAGCACCAGCGTGTCGGTGATGTCCCAGGCGATGTTGAAGCTCGGCAGGAAGTCCGTATAGGTCTTGTCCATCGAGGTGAACGCGTAGGTCTTCTCGCGGGCCAGGCCATCCGGCAGGCGCACGAAACCGCTCTGGCACACATAACCGGTGTTGGAGGCGATCAGCGGCGCGGCGGCAGGATCGTTGCAGCCCATCGGCGAACCAGCGGCGTTGTCCTGGAAGTAGTCGTTGAACTTCTCGACCGAGTCACTGGATTCGGCGAACTGCTTGGTCCGGACCACGCGCACGCCGACGTTGCCGCGCACGCGCTCGGTACGGAAGTTGGCCTGGAAGTAGCCCGAGTAGATCTTCTCGTTGACGTTGTAGACGAAGTCCTCTTCCTTGCGGCTGTGCGACCCGCCGTACTTCTCGTTGAGGTAGTTGATGTAGGCCGGGTAGTTGATGCCCGGGAACACGTTGGCGTTGAAGCCGCCGGCGATGTTGCTGATCGGGTTGGACAGGAAGAAGCCCGGCTGGGCGACACCGGCGGTGGCATCGCAACCGGCCTGGTAACGGTTGTTGTCGTAGTCGGCCGGATCCTTGCCTTGGCACACCCAGTAAGTGTTGCCGGTATTACGGTGCACATCACCGTCGCGGTACTTGGCGCCGAACTGGATCGAGTCCAGCCAGCCGGTTTCGAAGAGCTTGGTGAAGTCGGCCTGGAAGTAGTTCTGCTTGACCTCGGTCTGCATCCACGACGAACCGGTCGAGCCAGTGTCGATCTCGGCGATGCCAGCCATCAGCTGGTCCTGCAGGTTCGGCGAGAAGGTCGCGCTCGGCGTACCGGTCAGGTCCCAGGCGCTGTACGTATTGCCCGACTGCCACACCCCGTCGACCTGGCGGCGCGGCTTGGCGGACATGCCGAAGTTCATCGACGGGCCACCTTCGGACCAGGTGCGGCCACCGGTGAAGGAGGCCTTCCACAACGGGCTGATATCCCACTCGACGGTCAGGTCGCCGGTCTGCGAGAGCGCCTTTTCCTTGCTGTAGGTACCGGTCAGCTGCGGGGTGGGGATGGTGCAGTCGTCCGGACCCCAGCCGCCCGGCGCCATGCCGGCGGCAGCGGCCTGTTCTTCGCTGCAGTAATACGTCTTGCCGGCCAGCTTTTCGTACTGCGCGCCGGTCACGATGCTGCCGGAGGGATCGAAGTTCAGCCCGTTAAGCAGGCGGCCGCCGTCCCAGTTGCCGTCGCCGTTGAAGCGGGCGAGGTTCCATTCCGGGATCTTCAGCATGTTCTGGGTGTAATTGCCTTCCAGCTCGAAGCGGAAGTAGTTCGCGGTCAGCGTCAGGTTGTCGGTCGGCTTGAACTGGAACGTCAACTGGCCACCGGTGCGCTCGCGCTTTTCTTCCTTCACGGCGAAGTTCACCGAGGTCGGCATGAAGAATTCGCTGTAGTTGCGCCCGCTCTGGTCATTGAAGCCGGACTGGCCCCACCAGTAGTGGATACCATCCTGCAGCTGCGGATTGCCGTACGCATCCACCGCGTCGGTACCGTTGCCGTACCACTGGTAGTCCTCCGTGCTCGCCTGCATGGTGCGGCTGGTGCGGGTCTGCTTGGTGGCGCCGACCAGCACGCCGAAGCGCTCGTCCTTGCTGTGCCAGGAATACAGCGCCGATGCCTGCGGATCCACATCGTGGCTGGTATCGGAGGAAGTGCCTTCCAGGTTCACGTAGCCGGAGTTGGCTTCCATGTCGAGCGGGCGACGGGTGTGCAGGATCACCGTGCCACCGATGCCGCCTTCATCCAGGCGCGCCTCGGGCGATTTGAACAGCTCGGCGCTGGAGAGCATGTTGGCCGGCAACAGCGTGTAGTTGAATGAACGGGTGGCCTCGTTGTTGGTTTCCGAGGTGGCCACGTAATTGCCATTCAACTGGGTCAGGGTCAGGTCCGGGGCCAGGCCGCGGACACTCACGGTCTTGCCTTCGCCGCCACTGCGCTCGATCACCACGCCGGGCACACGCTGCAGCGCGTCGGCCACGTTCTTGTCGGGGAACTTGCCCACATCTTCGGCGGTGATCACTTCCACCACGGCATTGGCGTCGCGCTTCTGCTGCAGGCTCTTTTCGATGGCGTAGCGGTAGCCGGTGACGGTCACGCTGTCGAGCGTGGTCGCATCCGGGGTGCCGGTGGCGGGGGTCGCTTGTTGCGCGAAGGCGCTGGCCGGCACGAAGGCCGTGGCCAACGCGCTGGCAATGGCCGCGGACAACGTAACGCGGCGGTGCATGCGTGACATCTTCATTCCACTCTCTCCCTCTCCTGGATTGAAACGGTGGCGATACGAATTCTTTGAATCGATCTAATATTTGAAGCCAAATTTCTCGATCGTCGAGTTGCCTGGCGCGTCCCGCATGCATCGCGTGGGGCAGTCCCCCGGCTCCCCACTTCCGGCAATCGTGACCGTTTTAAGTTGGATCGATCTAAACGATTGGCGGGGGATTTTTAGCACGACCGCGCGAGGGACGCATGCTGCTCCGCAATATGGACACAGAGCGTGCTTTCGCTTGACCCCGGCCGATGCCGCGACGTTGCTGGGTCCGGGGCTTTGGCCCGGTATACCGGGCGATGGGGCGCAGTGTCGAGCGTCGAACCCGGGGGCCGCCCGGCACTGCGCAGCCGCTGGCAGGGGGGGAGGGCTGGCGATGGGGCAGTGATGTTGCAGCGCAGAATGCATCGGTCGAAATTCCCGTGCTTTACTTAAATCGATCTAAATTCACCGGGGTGTGGATTGGGTCGCCCAGTCCAGGGAACCCGCGGCGCACGTCGCCACGGGTTCGCGCTCTCGCCACGTCCGCCAAGGAGTCCGTGTCCGTGACCCGTCTTTCTCACCGTCCTTCCGTTGTTCCTGCCGCCGGTGCCGTCCCGGCCCGCCGCCGCCCGCTCGCCGGCCTGGCCTGCCTGCTGGCGCTGAGCTGCGCGCCGCTGCTGCTGCAGGCCGCGCCGGCCGCGCTGGAGCGTGAGGTCAACACCTTCATCGGCAGCAAGGACGATGGCAATACGTTCCCGGGGGCCTCGGCCCCGTTCGGCCTGATCCAGGTCAGCCCGATCGGTGAGCATTACGCGGGCTGGCGCTACGACGATCCGAAGATCCGCGGTTTCGGCCATTCCTTCCTGTCCGGCGCGGGCTGCTGGGAGCAGGGCGGCCAGGTCTCGGTCCTGCCGGTGACCGGCAGCATCGGCCCGGGCGGTGACTTCAATACCGACGACGCCAAGAGCTTCGACCACAAGCGCTACGCCTCCGCCTATACCCATGAGGGCGAAGTCGGCCAGGCCGGCTACTACAAGGTGCGCCTGACCAACTACGGCGGCATCGATGCCGAGGCCACCGCACGCACCCGTGCCGCTGCCGAGCGCTACACCTTCGCCGCCGACGCGGGCACCGGCCATGTGCTGGTCAACCTGGGCCAGGCCAACGAGCGCCATTCGGTGATCGGCAGCGTGGTCGATGTGGTCGGCGACCGTGCCGTGGAAGGCAAGCTGGTCACCAAGAGCTTCTGCGGTGGCCATCAGTACACCACCTGGTTCCGCATCGAGTTCGACCGGCCGTTCAAGGCGTTTGGTACCTGGGGCGAGGGCGGTGGCCTGCCCGGCGCACGTCACGGCATGGAAGGCGAGCTCAAGCCGAGTGGCGCATGGCTCAGCTTCGATCTGGCCAAGGGCCGCGCAGTGACCGCGGTCAGCGCGATCTCCCACGTGGACGCCGAAGGCGCGCGTGCGAACCTGCGCAGCGATGGCATGCAGGGCGACCGCCTGCTTGGCTTCGATCAGATGCGCCAGATGGCGCAGCAGCAGTGGCGCAAGGAACTGGCGGCCGTGCGTGTGCAGGGCGGCAGCAATGACGACCGCACCGTGCTGTACACCGCGCTGTACCACGCGCTGCTGCAGCCACTGACCGGCAGCGATGCCGACGGTCGTTACCGTGGTTACGACGACAACATCCATCGCGCCGATGGCTGGACCTACTACGAGTACTTCTCGCTGTGGGATACCTATCGCGCGCAGAACCAGTGGCTGGCGCTGACCAAGCCGGAGGTCGCGCGCGACATCGGCCGCACGCTGCTGGCCATCGAGGAGCAGGGCGGTTGGCTGCCACGCTGGGGCTATGCCAACTTCGAAACCAACGTGATGACCGGCGACCCGGTGACGCCGTTCCTGGTCGACCTGTGGCGTTTCGGCGCGCTGGCCGGCCGCGAAGGCGAGGCGTACACCGCGCTGCGCAAGAACGCGTTCGAGGTGCCGCCGATGAACTCCCGTCATGCGGGCCGTTCGGGCAACCCCAGCTACCTGGCCAACGGCTACGTGCAGTACGACCGTGCCTTCCCCTCCAAGGGCATGGACGTGGATCCGCACCACGGGGGCTCGGCAACGCTGGAGTACGCGCTGGCCGACTGCGCGCTGGCGCAGATGGCCGATGGCCTCGGTCATGCTGCCGATGCCGGCGTGCTGCGTGAGCGTGGCCGCAACTGGCACAAGGTGTGGGACCCGTCGGTGCGCGACGAAGACGGTGATTTCAACGGCTTCCCGCGGCCGCGCATGGAAGACGGCGCGTGGTACCTGCCGGCTGACGGCAAGTACAGCCCGCGTTCGCACCACGGCTTCCATGAAGGCACCGCGTGGCAGTACCAGTGGCTGGCGCAGCAGGACGTGCCGGGGCTGGTCCAGGCCATGCACGGCCGCGAGCAGACTGCCCGCCGCCTGGATACGTTCTTTGCCTACGACGCGCTGGTGGCGTCGCCGCTGACTGCCGCGCGCAAGGAATGGGTGGTCGGCCCCTACAGCTATTACAACCAGTACCGCTACAACCCCAACAACGAACCGGACCTGCACGCGCCGTGGATGTACACGCTGATCGGCCAGCCGTGGAAGACCGCCACCGTGGTGCGCGCCGCGCAGCAGTTGTTCACCAATGCGCCCAACGGCGTGACCGGCAACGATGACCTGGGCACGATGTCGGCCTGGTACCTGTTCAGTGCGCTGGGCCTGTACCCGGCCGTGCCGGGCAGCGGCGAGTTCCTGTTGCACACCCCGCGCTTCGCCCGCGCCGAGATCGATCTGGGCCAGGGCAGGACGCTCACGCTGAAGGCACCGGGCGCGGATGGCCGCCAGCTGCAGTACGTCCAGAAGGTCCAGGTCGATGGCCGCGCGCATGCGCCGGTGTGGCTGGACTGGGCGCAGCTGCAGCGCGGTGGCACCATCGCCTTCGCGCTGGGCAGCACCGCCCCGGAGAACGGCTGGGGCACGCAGGCCGAGGCGCTGCCGGCGTCCTTCTGCGCTACCCCCGGCGCGGTACTGGAATGAGCCACGCGCCGGCCCGCGCCGTGGCCAGCCCCCCGGGGCTGACCGTCGGCACGGGCGCGGACCGCTGGTCAATGCGATCGTTTAGGCTTGCACCTTGCTTGAGGAATTCGACGACCCGATGAAAGACAAGGCCACCCCCGCCGGCAAAGGCACGCGCGCGGTCACCGTGACCGACATCGCCGAAGCGATCGGCGTGTCGCGCGCGACCGTCTCGCTGGTGCTGCGTGGCAGCCCGCTGGTCAACGTCGACACCCGTGCCAAGGTGGAGGCCGAACTGCGCCGCCAGCGCTACGTGTACAACCGCGGCGCGGCCAATCTGCGTCGGCGCACATCGTCGAGCGTGGCCCTGGTCATCAACGACCTGTCCAACCCGTTCTTCGCCGAATTCGCCTCCGGGGTGGACGAAGCGCTGGGCGGGAAGGGGTTCGTGACCCTGCTCGGCAGCACGGGCGAATCGCCGGAGCGGCAGCAGGCGGTGCTGACCACGTTGATGGAGCACATGCCGGCCGGGTTGATCCTTTCGCCGGCCGAAGGCAGCGATGCCGGGCAGCTGCGCCAGGTGCTCGGTCATGCCAACGTACTGCTGTTCAATCGCGAACTGCCGGGCGCCGACTGGGACTTCCTGACCCTGGACAACCAGCAGGGTGCCTATCTGGCCACGCGTCATCTGATCGAACAGGGGCACCACCGCATTGCGTTCTATGGTGGCCATGCGGTCTCCAGTTCCTGCCACCAGCGTCGCACCGGCTATGCGCAGGCACTGGTGGAGGCCGGCATGCCGGTGCAGCCGGAGTGGCTGATCGAAACCTCGCCCAGCCGCCTGGACGCGGCCGCGCGCACCGGCGAGCTGTTCGCGCTGGATGCCGTGCCGACCGCCGCGGTCTGCTACAACGACAGCGTCGCGCTGGGCCTGATGCTGGGCCTGGCCTCGCGTGGCGTGCAGCCGGGCCGCGATTTCGCGGTGACTGGCTTCGATGATATTTCCGAGGCGTCGGTGGCATCGCCGCCGCTGACCACGCTGACCGTCAACCCGCGCGAGCGCGGGCGACAGGCCGCCGAACTGCTGCTGCTGCGTCTGGATCATCCCGATGCCGCACCGGCCCGTACCGTTGCACCGGTCCAGCTCCGCGTCCGCGAGAGCAGCGGCGCGATGACCGTCTGATGGCTCCCCCAATCACCTGCTCGCGCACTGAGGCGCGTACCTGAATGCCCATCTCTCCAACGCCCCGTCTCCCGACCTCATCCTCCGTTGCGCCCGTGGTGAACACGCGCGTCGCGCTGGCCGTGGCGACCACCATCTTCTTCATGTGGGGCTTCCTCACCTGCCTCAACGACATCCTGATTCCGCATCTGAAGGCCGTGTTCGAACTGAACTACGCCCGCGCGATGCTGGTGCAGTTCACTTTCTTCGGCGCGTATTTCCTGATGTCGCTCCCGGCCGGTCGGCTGGTCGCGCACCTGGGCTACAAGAAGGGCATCGTGGCCGGGCTGGCGATTGCCGCGGTCGGTGCACTGGGCTTCTGGCCCGCGGCCGAACTGCGCGTGTATGAAGCCTTCCTGGGCGCCCTGTTCGTGCTGGCCACCGGCATCACCGTGCTGCAGGTGGCGGCCAACCCGTATGTGGCGCTGCTCGGGCCGGAACAGACGGCCTCCAGCCGCCTCACCCTGGCCCAGGCGCTGAACTCGCTGGGTACCGCGATCGCGCCGATCTTCGGCGGCCTGCTGATCCTGGGCAATACTGTCAAGAGTGCCGATGAAATCGGCGCGCTGCCGGCCGCCGAGCAGATCGCCTACCGCGTGCAGGAAGCGCAGTCGGTGCAGGGTCCGTACGTCGGCCTGGCGGTGGCGCTGTTCCTGCTGGCGGTGTTCGTCTATCTGTTCCGTCTGCCGGCGCTGACCGAGACCACCGAGCAGGCCGACACCAGCAAGCACACCCTGCTGGATGCGCTGCGCCATCGCCACGTGCTGTTCGGCGTGCTGGCGATCTTCTTCTACGTGGGTGCGGAAGTGTCGATCGGCAGCTTCCTGGTCAACTACCTGTCGCTGCCCAACATCGGCGGCTTCACCGAGAAGGAAGCCACCCATTACGTCTCGGCGTACTGGACGCTGGCGATGATCGGTCGTTTCGCCGGTTCGGCGATCATGACCCGGTTCTCGCCGCGCGTGCTGCTGACCCTGTTTGCGGGCATCAACGTGGCGCTGCTGGCGCTGACCATGCTCAGCCAGGGGCAGGTCGCGCTGTACTCGATCGTGGCGGTGGGCCTGTTCAATTCCATCATGTTCCCGACCATTTTCGCGCTGAGCATCGAACGCCTGGGCACGCTGACCAACAAGGCCTCCAGCCTGTTGATCATGGCCATCGTCGGCGGCGCGGTGGTGCCGTACCTGCAGGGCCTGCTGGCCGACCAGATCGGGCTGCATGAGTCCTTCATCCTGCCGCTGCTGTGCTACGGCTACATCATTTTCTACGGCCTGTCCGGTTCGCGCCCGGCCGTCGGATTCCGCCAGGGAGCTTGAGGCCACGATGTCCAAGATTGTTTGTTTCGGCGAGATTTTGATCGATCTACTAGCCCAGCCGCCGGCCACCCCGGACACCCCGCGTGCTTTCCTGCAGTACGCCGGCGGCGCACCGGCCAACGTCGCCGTGGCCGCCGCGCGGCTCGGTGCGGACACCCATTTCGCCGGCATGCTCGGCCAGGACATGTTCGGCGACTTCCTCGCCGAGAGCCTGGCCAGTGCCGGCGTGGCAACCGACTGCATCGTGCGCACCGACGCGGCCAAGACCGCGCTGGCATTCGTTGCCCTGGATGCCAGCGGCGAGCGCAGCTTCAGCTTCTACCGCCCGCCGGCGGCCGATCTGCTGTTCCGCAGCGCGCACTTCCACCCGAACTGTTTTGAGGGCACGCGCAGCTTCCATGTGTGCTCCAACAGCCTGACCGAGGCCGAGATCGCCGAGGCCACGCTGGAGGGCATGCGCCGCGCGCGCGAGGCCGGTGCGATGGTCAGCCTCGACCTCAACCTGCGCCCCGCGCTGTGGCCGACCGGTGTCGATCCACTGCCGCGGTTGTGGGAAGCGCTGTCGCTGGCCGATCTGGTCAAGCTCTCGCGCGAAGAACTCGAGTATCTGGCGGCCTCAGTGCCGGGCGGTGACGCCGCCGTGGTCGAGCGCCTGCTCGCCGCGCAGGCGCAGGCGGTGGTGATCACCGACGGTGCCGCGCCGATCCGCTGGCATACCCGCCACACCCACGGCGTGCTCACCGGCTTCCGTGTCACGACGGTCGATTCCACCGCGGCCGGCGATGCCTTTGTCGGCGGCCTGCTGTTCGGTATCGGCGAGCGCGGCGGCGACGGGACGGGCTTTGCCGCGTTCTGCCGGGACCCGGCCGCGCTGGTGGAGGCGATCCGGTTCGGCGCGGCCGTCGGTGCCTTGGCCGTGACCCGCAAGGGCGCGTTCGCCGCGATGCCCAGCCTCCATGAAGTCCAGCAACTGCTGCAGCAACAACAGGATGACGCCGCATGACCACGCCGGTTCCGCCAACCCCCGACTTCCGCTCGCCTGCATTCCTGCGCGCCCACATCGCGCAGACGATGGCGTTCTACCAGCCCAATGAAATCGACCCCAAGGGCGGCTTCTTCCATTACTACCGTGACGACGGCAGCGTCTACGATGCCAGCCATCGGCATCTGGTCAGCAGCACCCGGTTCGTGTTCAACCATGCGATGGCCTACCGCGAGTTCGGCAAGCCGGACGATCTGGCTGCGGTCGAACACGGCATCCGCTACCTGCGCGAGGTGCATCGCAACCCGGCCACCGGCGGCTACGCCTGGACGCTGCGCGATGGGGTGGTCGAAGACGCGACCAACCACTGCTACGGCGTGGCGTTTGTGCTGCTCGCCTACAGTTGCGCGCTGAAGGCCGGCATCAACGAGGCACGCGGGTGGATGGACGAGACCTGGCAGTTGCTGGAAACGCGCTTCTGGGAACCGGCGTTCGGCCTGTACAAGGACGAAGCCGACGCCGACTGGACCTTCAGCGATTACCGCGGCCAGAACGCCAACATGCACATGTGCGAAGCGATGCTGGCCGCGTTCGAGGCCAGTGGCGAGCAGCGCTATCTGGATCGCGCGCTGCTGCTGGCCGACCACATGACCCGCCGCCAGGCCGCGCAGGGCGACGGGCTGGTGTGGGAGCACTACGATCCGCAGTGGCAGATCGATTGGGCGTACAACCGCGACAACCCCAAACACCTGTTCCGTCCGTGGGGCTTCCAGCCCGGGCATCAGACCGAATGGGCCAAGCTGCTGCTGATTCTGGACCGCCATGTACAGGCCGACTGGCTCGTGCCGACCGCGCGGCATCTGTTCGATGTGGCGGTGGCGCGCAGTTGGGACGCCGAGCGTGGCGGGCTGTACTACGGCTTCGCACCGGATGGCAGCGTCTGCGATGACGACAAGTACTTCTGGGTGCAGGCCGAATCGCTGGCGACTGCGGCGCTGCTTGCCAAGCGCACCGGCGAGGCCGTGTATTGGGAGTGGTACGACAAGCTGTGGGGCTACGCCTGGCAGCACATGATCGATCACCGTTACGGCGCCTGGTATCGCATCCTGGACGCGGACAACCGCAAGTACAGCGACGAGAAGAGCCCGGCGGGCAAGACCGATTACCACACCATGGGTGCGTGCTACGAAGTGCTCAACGTGGTGCGTTGAATCCAGTAGAGCCGACCGTCGGTCGGCTACCCCAACCCGGTAGAGCCGACCGTTGGTCGGCTGCTCCCGCAGCCAGGCAGGTTCCCATGCGCGCGCACCGCCGTCTCCATGTCGTTGCACCGGCCTGCTGGCTGATGCTGGTCCTGCTGGCCGCCTGGGCGCTGCCCGTGGCAGCTGCCCCGTTGGCAGCGGAGTGGTCATTCCGCCTGCTGCCCGGTGACGCGCGCGGTGCCGCGCACCCTGGCCTGCAACAGTGGCGGCCGGCGCAGGTGCCTGGCGCCGTGCACACCGACCTGCTGGCGCAGGGGCAGATCCCCGATCCTTACGTCGGCGCGCCGGAGGCGGGCCTGCAGTGGATCGGTCTGGCGGACTGGGAATACCGTGCCCGGTTCGATGTGGACGCGCCGACGCTGGCGCGCGCGCATGCCGAGCTGGCGTTCGAAGGGTTGGATACGTTCGCGACGGTCACGCTCAATGGCCAGCCGCTGCTGAAGGCTGACAACAGCCATCGCACCTGGCGTGCGCGGGTGGATGGCAAGCTGCGGCCTGCCGGCAATGAGCTGCGTATCGTGCTGCGCTCGCCGATCCGCACGCTGCTGCCGGACGTGCAGGCGATGCCGCACAAGATCGCCGGCAATTACCCCTCACCGTATGGCGACGAGCCCAAAGACGCGATGGTCGGCAATTTCGTGCGCAAGCCGGGCTATCACTTCGGCTGGGATTGGGGCCCGCGTTACGTGACTGCCGGCATCTGGCGGCCAGTGCAACTGGAGATATGGGACGCTCAGCGGCTGACCGCGCTGGCCGTGCAGACGCAGGCGCTGGATGCCAGCCGGGCGGATCTGGAGATCGCCGTTGAGATCGAGAGTGCGGTGGTCGGCAGCGCTGCGGTGCAGATCGAGGTGCTGGATCCGGACGGCGCGCGCGTGGCGCGCATCGACCGCACGGCGCTACTCAAGGCCGGTGACAACCGGATCGCCGTACCGGTCGCGCTGCAGCAGCCGCGTCGCTGGTGGCCGGTCGGGCAGGGTGAACAGGCGCGCTACACCGTGCGTGCCACCCTGGCCCCTGACACGCCCGGTGCGACGCACATCGAGCAGCGCACCGGCCTGCGCACGGTCGAGCTGCGCCGTGAGGTGGACCGCAACGGCGGGCAGGGCTTCGCGTTCGTGATCAACGGTGTGCCGATCTTCGCCAAGGGCGCCAACGTGATTCCGTTCGATATGTTCCCGGCCCGCGTGGATGCGGCGCGGATCCGGCGCGAGCTGACCGCGGCGCGCGATGCCAACATGAACATGCTGCGCAACTGGGGTGGCGGCTACTACGAAGATGACGTTTTCTTCGACATCGCCGACGAACTCGGCCTGCTGGTCTGGCAGGACTTCATGTTCGGCGGCGGCATGCAGCCCGGCTACGATCCGGCGTTCCGCGCGAACGTGGTCGCCGAGGCGCGCGACAACGTGCGGCGCCTGCGTCATCACCCCAGCGTGGTGCTGTGGTGTGGCAACAATGAAGAAGAGACCGCGTGGAAGGACTGGGGCCACGGGCGTGACCTGACCGCCGCCGATCCCGCGTTCGCCGCGAAGGTCTGGCAGGGTTATGTGGATCTGTTCGGCAATGACCTGCGCCAGGTGGTGGCCGAGGAGGGCCTGGGCGTACCGTACTGGTCCAGCTCGCCGAGCAACGACCTGGACGAGAAGGCCAACGATTCCACCCGCGGCGACAAGCACTACTGGCAGGTGTGGGGCAATCCGGCCCTGCCGGTCACCGCTTACCTCCGGGAAACGCCGCGCTTCATGTCCGAGTACGGGCTGCAGGCCTGGCCGGTGCTGCGCACGCTGGACGGCATCATTCCGGACGCCGAACAGCAGGTGGACAGCCCAACGGTGCGCGCGCACCAGAAATTCATGGCAGGCGAGGGCAACCAGCGTCTGCTCAAGTACATCGAGGAGGAGTACGGCACGCCGCGCGACTTCCCGGCGTTCGTGTACCTGAGCCAGGTCATGCAGGCTGATGGCATCCAGCTTGCCGCCCTGCATCACCGCGCCTCCAGGCCGTACACGATGGGCTCGCTGTACTGGCAGCTCAACGATGTGTGGCCGGGCGCCTCGTGGTCCAGCATCGACTACGCCGGCCGCTGGAAAGCGCTGCACTTCCACGCCAGACGCTTCTTCGCCGATCAGGCCGTGGCGGCACTGCGCGACGAAGGCGTGACCCGGGTGAGCTTGCTCAATGACCGTCAGCAGGGCCTGCAGGCGACCTGGCGGCTGCGCGTGCTCGATCTCGATGGCACCCGGCGCGGCGAGCAGCGCCACACCGTCGCGCTGCCACCGCTGTCCGCGCTGGAGGTGGGGCGATTTGCCGATGCGGACCTGCTGAAGGGGGCCGACCCCACGCGGACCGTGGCGGTGGTCGAGCTGTTCGATGGCGCCACGCTGTTGTCGCAGCAGGTGGTGTATTTCGTCCCGGCCAAGGCGTTGGCGCTGTCATCTGCGAGGATCGATGCCGAGCTGCGCGCCGACGGCGGCGGCTATGTGTTGACGCTGCGCTCGTCCACGCTGGTGCGTGCGCTGTGGGTCGCCTTCGATGGCGTGGATGCCACCTTGGACGACAACGCGCTGGAGCTGGTGCCGGGCGAGACGGTCACCATCCGCCTGCGCAGTGAGGCGGACCTGGACACGCTGCGTGATGCGCTGCGCTTCACCTCGCTTGCGGATGCGAAGGCAAGGTCAAGGTAACGCGACGGGCGACCGGCATGGCGTCAGCCGATGGGGGTAGAGGCGACCGGTAGAGCCGACTGTTAGTCGGCTGCTTTTCTTCGATCGGCATGGCGTTAGCCGACTAACAGTCGGCTCTACCGGTCGGGTTTACCCATCGGTTCTACAGCGTGATCTGCTGGAAATTCTCGACGCGGTCGTGGCCGTGGGTGGCTTCACCACTGCGCGGCAGCGGGTAATCGTCCAAGCGGTCGATCAGGCGCGTCTGCAGGCCCGCCTCGCGCGCGGCATCCAGCTCTTCCACCACATCGGACAGGAACAGGATCTGCCCGGCCGGCACGCCGATCGCCTCGACGATGTGGCGGTAGCTGTCCGCCTCACGCTTGCCACCGACCTCGGTGTCGAACCAGCCCGAGACCAGCCCGGTCAGGTCACCGGCCTCGCTGAAGCCGAAGAACAGGTTCTGCGACGGCACGGACCCGGAGGAATACACGTACAGCGGCTTGCCCTCGGCATGCCAGCCCTTCAGGACGGCGGCCACTTCCGGATAGAAGTGCGCCTTGTAGTCACCGTTGCGGTAGCCGCTTTCCCAGATCATGCCCTGCAAGGCCTTGAGCGCGGTGTGCTTGCGGTCCTGGTCGATCCAGCCCTGCAGCGTCTCCACGACCAGGCTGTCCTGGCAGGCGCCACCGATCTCCACTGCCACCGCGTCCAGCCAGCGCCGCACCTGCGGCTGATGGCCGTGTGCCGCGACGAACGCCGGCAATGCCTTGCGCGCATACGGGAACAGCACGTTCTTGACGAACGAAATGCTGCTGGTGGTGCCCTCGATATCGGTGAGGATGACGGTCGGTTGCGGCATGGATCAGTCGGCCTGGTGCTGTGCGGGGTGGTAACGCGGGAAGGTCTGGGCGATGTCGCTGCCGGTGAAATGGCCGACCCAGCCATCCGGCTCGGTGAAGAAGCGGATCGCCACGAAACTCGGCTCCTCGCCCATGTCGAACCAATGGGTGATGCCATCGGGCACGGCGATCAGATCGTTCTTGACGCACTCGATCTCGTAGACCTTGCCATCCACGTGCAGGGTGAACAGCCCCGAGCCGGCGACGAAGAAACGGACCTCATCTTCCTTGTGGAAGTGCTCATCCAGGAACTTCTTGCGCAGTTCGGCGCGGTTGGGGTTGTCCGGCGCGATCGAGGCGACGTCCACGCTCTTGAAGCCGTGCGTGGCGACCAGGCGGTCGATATCGGTCCTGTAGGCAGCGAACACCTCGTCCTGGCTGGCGCCCGGCGCGACCTCATGGGCCGCCTGCCAGCGCTCGAAGGTGACGCCGATCGGGGTCAGTTCGGCAGCGATCGCCTCGCCATCCCGGCTGTCGAACAGCGGGACATCCGGAGCGGTGTCATCAAATATGCGGAGTCGGCTCATGGCGGCGGCATCGAGGCGAAGAGGGAAAGGAAAGGGTACCAGTGCGGCGCCGGGGTGGGGGCGACGCACTGATGCCGATGCGCGGAATACAGATTCTCTTCAGGAATCTGAGCGCGATCAGCCGCGCAGCTTGCGCAGTTCCAGCTCACAGTGCAGCAGGAATTCGAAGGCTTCCATGTGGCGGCGCGCTTCGGCCATGGTGCGGCCCCAGGCATACAGGCCGTGGCCGTCGATCAGGTAGCCCCACAGCGGCTGGGTGTCGAGCAGGGCATCGACCTGGGCCGAGAGCACGTCCATGTCCTGGGTGTTGGTGAACACCGGCACATCCACCGCCATCTCGTGGGTGCTGTTGCCGTGGAAGGCCTTGAGCAGTTCGTAGCCTTCCAGGCGGATATGGCCCTGCGGCGCATACAGCCGCGAGGCGATGGTCTGCACCGGCGAATGGGTGTGCAGCACGCAGCCGATCTCCGGGAAGCGGCGATACAGCTGGGTGTGCAGCAACGTCTCGGCAGACGGGCGAAGCGGGCGACCGACGGCCTTGCCATCGAAATCGACCACCATGATGTCGTCCTCCACCAGCCGGCCCTTGTCCTTGCCGGACACGGTGATCGCGGCGTGGCGGTCATCCAGGCGGTGGGAGAAGTTGCTGCTGGTGGCCGGGGTCCAGCCGGCATGGGCCAGCTCGCGGACGTTGTCGATCAGCAGCTGGGCCAGCTCGCTCAGGCGCGCGGTGTCGTACGGGAAGGTGGGGGTGTTCATGCCGGTCATTTTAGCTAGGTCAAACGCTAAAAGCAGGTTCTATAGCCGAAGCTGAAGCTGAAGCTGAAGCCGAACCGGATGCCGAAGGCCGGGCGTTTGGCGTTGCATTTGACGTGGGCACTGTCACCCGCACGCTGTCAGAGGCGGGGTGGTGTGGGTTGGCGGGGGCATGAGCCGCAGGGGTGCGGCGACATAAGCCTCCAGGGATGGATTCACGGCGTCCCCCGCGAACCCACACCGCCCCGCCAAACCGACTGCAACAGCAAAGCCGAGGCTTCTGCCGCTGGCTTGATCGTTGCCGCAGAGCCGATCCTTACTTCCCGCGCAACCGGCTATGGCGATACCCATAACCGAAGTAGATCGCGAAACCGCCCAGCGTCCAGAAGCCCATCAGCATCCAGTTGTGGGCCGTCATCGCCGTCAACAGCGCCACGCAGCTCAGCACGCCCAAGGTGCAGATCAACCACGCCATCGGCATCCGGAACGGACGCGGCAGGTCCGGCTGGGTGCGGCGCAGGATCAGCACGCCTGCGCAGACCGCCGCGAACGCGATCAGCGTCCCCATCGAGGTCAGCTCACCCAGCACATCCAGCGGGAAAACCGCCGCCAGCAGCGCGATGCCGATGCCCGTGATCACCGTATTGATGTGCGGCGTGCGGTACTTCGGGTGGATTTTGGTGAACAACGGCGGCAGCAGCCCGTCGCGGCCCATGATCATGAAGATGCGCGGCTGCGCGATCACCATCACCAGCACCACCGAGGACAGCCCGATCAGCGCGCCGATCTCCACGACCACGCGCAACCAGCCCAGCTGCGGATGCGCCGCCACTGCGGTCACCACCGGCTCATCCGTGCCCAGCAGCTGGTACGGCACCAGGCCGGTCATCACCGCCGCCATGGCGATGTACAGCACCGTGCAGATCACCAGCGAGAGCAGCATGCCGATCGGCATGTCGCGCTGCGGTTTGTGCGATTCCTGCGCGGCCACTGACACTGCTTCGAAACCGATGTAGGCGAAGAACACCATCGCCGCACCGCGCAGCACGCCATCGAAGCCGTACTTGCCCGGGCCTTCGTTGTCCGGAATGAACGGGGTCCAATTGGCCGGGTCTACGTACTTCCAGCCGACCACGATCACCAGCACGATCAGCGCGGTCTTGAGCACCACCATCGCCATGTTCATGGCCGAGGATTTGCTGATGCCCACGTAGCACAGCCAGGTCAGCAGCAGCACCAGCACGGCGGCCGGGATATTGGCGATGGCACCGGTCGGGCGCAGCTGGCCATCCAGCGGCGCACTCACCAGCGCCGCCGGTAGATGGATGTCGAAGTGGCTGAGCAGGCTCAGGAAATAACCGGTCCAGCTGACCGCCACGGCCGAGGCGGAGACGCCATATTCCAGCACCAGCATCCAGCCGATGAACCAGGCCGAGAGCTCGCCGAACGTGGCGTAGGTATAGGTGTAGGCGCTGCCGGAGACCGGCACCATCGCCGCGAACTCGGCGTAGGCCATCGCGCAGAACGCGCAGCAGATCGCGGCCAGCACGAACGACAGCATGATCGCCGGGCCGGCGTGGTTGGCCGCCGCCTGGCCGGTGATCACGAAGATGCCGCCGCCGATCACCGCGCCGATGCCCAGCGCGGTCAGGCCCCAGGGGCCGAGGGTACGGCGCAGGCTCAGGCCGTTGGCGTCTTCATGGGCGGCGTGCGGATGCTTGGTGGCCCACAGTTGCTTGAACATGGTTTGGATTTCTTCTCAGGCGCGACATATCAAACGACCGGGCCGGCACTGGGCCGGCCCGGCAGCACTCAGGCGTTGTTCTTGTTCAGCTTGCTGTGGCGGATGCCGTAGCCGAAGTAGATGCACAGGCCCAGCAGGGTCCAGGCCACGAACAGGTGCCAATGCACCACGAACGCCTGGTAGAACAGGAACAGACAGGCCAGCGCGCCCAGCGGGCAGATCACCCACACCAGCGGCACGCGGAACGGACGCTCCAGTTCCGGGCGCGTGTAGCGCAGGATCAGTACGCCGATGCAAACCGTGGCGAAGGCGAGCAGGGTGCCCATCGAAACGAGTTCGCCGAGCACGTTCAGCGGCACCGTGCCGGCCAGGGTGGCGGCGATGGCACCGACCACGATCGTGCTCCAGTACGGGGTCCGGAAGCGCTTGTGAACCTTGCCGAAGATCTTCGGCAGCAGGCCGTCGCGGGAGATCGTGTAGGCGATGCGGGTCTGGCCCATCATCATCACCAACACCACCGAGGAGAGGCCGGCGATCGCGCCGATTTCCACCGCGGTCTTCAGCCAGGACAGGGTCGGGTAGGGCTCCAGCGCGGTGGCGACCGGCTTGTCGGTGCCCAGCAGATGGTACGGCATCATGCCGGTCAGCACGGCGCACACGATGATGTAGACGATGGTGCACACGGCCAGCGAGCCGAGCAGGCCAATCGGCATGTTGCGCTGCGGGTCCTTGGTTTCACCGGCGGCGGTGGAGACCGCATCGAAACCGATGTAGGCGAAGAACACGATGGTCGCCGCACGGAACACGCCGCTCCAGCCGAACTCGCCGGACACGCCAGTGTTCTCCGGAATGAACGGGGTCCAGTTGGCCGGGTCCAGATGCGCGGCACCGAAGCCGATGAACAGACAGATCACGGTGACCTTGATGGCCACGATGATCGCGTTGACGAAGGCCGACTGGGTCACACCGACGTACAGCAGGCCCGAGACGGCCGCCACGATCAGCACTGCCGGCAGGTTGAACAGCTTGCCCGAGGCGACGAACTCGTGGCCGGTCCATGCGATCGGCGCGGCGCTGAGCGCATCGGGGAACGGCATGTTCAGCGTGGTGGTGATGAAGCTGATCAGGTACGCCGACCAGCCCACTGCGACCGACGCCGAGGCGAACAGGTATTCCAGCACCAGGCACCAGCCGATGAACCAGGCCATGCCTTCGCCGAGGGTGGCGTACGAATAGGAATAGGCGCTGCCGGAGACCGGCATCATCGCCGCGAACTCGGCGTAGCACAGGCCGGCCAGTGCACAGGCGAAGCCGGCGAACACGAACGACAGCATCACCGCCGGGCCGGCATGGTTTGCCGCCGCCTGGCCGGTGAGCACGAAGATACCGGCACCGATCACCGCACCGATGCCGAGCAGGATGAGGTGTTTCGCTGTGAGGGTCCGTTTCAGTGTGGGCTCGCCGTCCAGGCTGCCTTCGATGGGCTCGCCGGCATCGACGTGCGGTGCCGGTGCGACCGGTTTGACCCTCAACAGAGACTTCAGCATGCAGTGCTTCCCTAAATGAACAAAGGTGAGGCGCGCGGTACATTGCCGCACGCCCTGATGGCGACTGGGCGCCCCAGCGGTGCGGGGCCCGCTGTACCTTAGCCAAAGCTGAAGCCGCTGTACAAGCACAAATGCAGCATGGCCGAGCGATAATCGGCCAAATCCGCACGATGCCTGCACCTGCCATGTCGCTGAACCCCGAATCCGTTGCCATTCCTGACGCCGCCCTGCGCAGTCAGCTTGACGCTTATACCCGCCGGCACCCCGAGCACGCGGCGTTGGCTGACGAATTCAGCACATTGCTGGACGATCCCGAAAATCCGTTCCTGCGCGAGCGTCTGGCCGGTCACTTCACCGGCAGCGCGTGGCTGGTGAGTGCCGACGGGCAACGCGTCCTGCTGACCCACCACCGCAAGCTGGACCGCTGGTTGCAGCTGGGCGGCCACGCCGATGGCGAGCGCGATCTGGCCCAGGTGGCGCTGAAGGAGGCCGAGGAGGAATCCGGGTTGACCGCGCTGGTGCTGGAGGATGGCGAGCTGTTCGACATCGACAAGCACTGGATCCCGGAACGCAGGGACGTATCGGGGCATTGGCACTACGACGCGCGTTACGTGGTGCGGGCGCTGGGCAGCGAGCAGTTCGCGATCAGCGAAGAATCGCTGGCCCTGGCCTGGCGCGATATCCGTGACGTGGCCAACGCGGCGATCGAGACCCCGGACGGTGATGATTCGCTGCCGCGTATGGCCAAACGCTGGCTGGCGCGTTGATTCAACCGGGACGGGGGTAATTATTAATTACCCCCGTCCCCATTAATACAACACGCGGGTGCGCAGGGTGCCGGGAATCGCCGCCAGCTCCTCGCGGACCGCGCCGGCCTGGGCTTCGCTGGCGGTGATGTCGATCACCACGTAGCCGACCTTGGGGTCGGTGCGCAGGAACTGGCCGTCGATGTTGACGTTGTGGCGCGAGAAGATCTCGTTGACCTTGGAGAGCACGCCCGGCACGTTCTGGTGGATGTGCAGCAGGCGCAGGCTCTCGGCGTGTTCGGGCAGGGTCACCTCCGGGAAATTGACCGCCGACAGGGTGCTGCCGTTGTCGCTGTAGCGCACCAGCTTGGCCGCCACTTCCACGCCGATGTTGTCCTGCGCTTCCAGCGTGCTGCCGCCCACGTGCGGGGTCAGGATCACGTTGTCGTGCGCGGTCAGCGGCGAGACGAAGGCATCGCCATTGCCCTTGGGCTCGACCGGGAACACATCCAGCGCGGCGCCGCCGAGGTGCCCCGAGCGCAGCGCGGCATCCAGCGCGTCGATGTCGACCACGGTGCCACGCGCGGCGTTGATCAGGTGCGCGCCGGGGCGCATCCGGGCCAGTTCGTCGGCACCGATCATCCACTGCGTGGCGGGGGTCTCGGGCACATGCACGGTGACGATGTCTGCACGCGCCAGCAGGTCGTCCAGGCTGATCGCCGCACGGGCATTGCCCAGCGACAGTTTGGTTTCCACATCGTGGAAGATGACCTGCATGCCCATCGCCTCGGCCATCACGCCGACCTGGGTGCCGATATGGCCGTAGCCGATGATGCCCAGCGTCTTGCCGCGCACTTCATGGCTGCCGGCGGCCGATTTTGACCAGCCACCGCGATGGCATTCGGCGTTCTTCTGCGGGATGCCGCGGGTCAGCATGATCGCCTCGGCGATCACCAGCTCGGCCACGCTGCGGGTGTTGGAGTAAGGCGCGTTGAACACCGGGATGCCGGCCAGTTCCGCCGCCTCCAGGTCCACCTGGTTGGTGCCGATGCAGAAACAGCCGACCGCCATCAGGCGCTTGGCGTTGGCCAGCACCTCCGCGCTGAGCTGGGTGCGCGAGCGGATGCCGACGATGTGGGCCTCGGCGATGCGCGCCTTCAGTTCGTCTTCGGGCAGCGCCTTGCTGTGCAGTTCGATCTGCGAATAGCCGGCCGCGGTGAACACGTCGATCGCGGTCTGGCTGACCCCCTCGAGCAACAGTACGCGGATATCCTGCTTCGGGAACGAGGTCTTTTTCGGCGACATGGGCGGCGTGCGGCGTGTGGCGGCGGGAGCCCTCAACTATGCCAGAAGCCGGGCGCGATGGTGCGGTGCGCCAATCGCTCGCGAAACGGTTTCAGATGCACCTATTCTGAGCGCGAGGGCAGGGGCAGCCACAGGCCCGGCCACCTGGGGCCCCGCTACTGGACGCGGCGGGGAGTGGCTGGCAGGCTTGCGGGCTCCCCCGGCACCGCCAGACGCCCCATGACCGATCCGCGCCTTGATTCGCTCCTGCACGACTGCCCCGGGCTGCGCCTGACGACCGATCCGGCCGATCTGGAGCACTACGGCCGCGACTGGACCCGGCGCTGGAGCCCGGCACCGCTGGCGATTGCCTTGCCCAGCACGGTCGACGAGGTGCAGGCGACCCTGCGCTGGGCCACTGCCCAAGGCGTGGCCGTGGTGCCCTCCGGTGGCCGTACCGGCTTGTCCGGCGGCGCCGTGGCAGCCCATGGTGAATTGGTGCTCAGCCTGGAGCGGATGAACAAGCCGCTGGCCTTCGATGCGGTCGACCGCACCCTGACCGTGCAGGCGGGCATGCCACTGGAGGCGGTGCACAACGCCGCGCTCGAGCACGGGCTGATCTATCCGGTGGATTTCGCCGCGCGCGGCTCGTGCTCGATCGGCGGCAACATCGCCACCAATGCAGGCGGCATCCGGGTGATCCGCTACGGCAATACGCGCGAGTGGATCGCCGGGCTGAAGGTGGTGACCATGGCCGGTGAGCTGATCGAGCTCAACAAAGGCCTGATCAAGAATTCCAGCGGCTACGACTTCCGCCAGCTGCTGATCGGTTCGGAAGGCACGCTTGGCGTGATCGTCGAAGCCACGTTGAAACTGACCGATCCGCCGCCGGCCAGCAACGTGATGCTGCTCGCGCTGCCCTCGTTCGAGGTGCTGATGCAGGTGTTTGCGGCCTTCCGCGAGCGGTTGCAGCTGCAGGCCTTCGAATTCTTCACCGACCGCGCGCTCGAACATGTGCTGGCACACGGCGCGCAGGCGCCGTTCGACGACGTCCACCCGTATTACGTGGTGACCGAATTCGCGGCCGGCGATGAGGCGCAGGAAGCGGCCGCGATGGCCGCGTTCGAAGACTGCATGGAACATGGCTGGGTCAGCGATGGCGTGGTCAGCCAGAGCGATGCACAGGCCGCGCAGTTGTGGCGCCTTCGCGAGGGCATCACTGAAGCGGTGGCGCGCTACAAGCCCTACAAGAACGATGTCTCGGTGCGCATCTCGGCGATGCCGGCCTTCCTCGCCGAAACCCAGGCGTTGATCGGGCAGGCCTACCCGCAGTTCGATGTGGTCTGGTTCGGCCATATCGGCGACGGCAACCTGCATATCAACGTGCTCAAGCCCGACGATACCGCCGATACCGAGTTCCTCACTCAGTGCGAGCACGTCACCAAACTGCTCGCCGGTGTGCTGAGCCGTTTCGATGGCAGCATCTCGGCCGAACACGGTATCGGCCTGGTCAAGAAGGGGTACCTGGACAGCACGCGCAGTGCACCGGAAATCGCGCTGATGAAGGCGGTCAAACGAGCGTTTGATCCCCAAGCGCTGCTGAATCCCGGCAAGGTGTTCGATCTCTGAGGCAAGACAGGATTTCACGCAGCCTATACGCTCTGTGCTTTCCACCGCGAACGACACTCCGATGATGCGTCCGATCCTGCTCCTTGCCGTGCTCGCCCTGCCGTTGTCGGCGATGGCCTCCAGTTTTGCCGGCAGCTCCGCCGGTTCCGCGTCCGGCGCCTCGTCGGCCGGTTCGTCCAGCTCGGGCGATGACAAGATCGTGCTCGATGCGCGCGACGACGCGGCGGCCTTTGTCGCCAGCGATGGCGCCATCCGCGGCGCACGCCTGGAAGCGGCGCTGCTGCACCTGCGCGAGCAGAGTGTCGCGCAGCAGCAGTCCAGCGACATGGCGCTGGCCAGGACGCTGCTGGCGCGCTGATGCGACCGGCCGGTCAGGTCCGCCGCTGGCGCTGGGCGGTCCTGGTCGCGTGGCTCGCCGCGCCGTTCGCACAGGCGGCCCTGCAGCTGGAGCTGCAGCCGCAGGGATTGAACGCGGCGCAGATCGTGGCCGCCGAGCGCGCCCTGCAGCAGGTGCGCATGCGCCTGCCGCTGCCCTGGCAGGGACGCTTCCAGCACCCGGTGCAGGTGCGTTGGTCGGATACGCTCCCCGCGAACGTACACGGCCGTGCCCGCAACGGGGTGATCACCCTGCAGCGCGCCTTGCTGGACACGGTGCAGGACGGCCAACCGCTGCCGCGCCCGCTCGAGGCCGCGCTGATCCATGAGTTGACCCACGTGCTGGACCGTTCGCCGCAGGGCGGTTGGTCGGGCGATGCACGGCTGCGCGATCTGGCCGGCTGGCAGCGGCGCCCGTGGAAGCTGGGCCGCACCGCGAACGCCTTCAGTGGGCGCAGCCCGGACGACTATGAGCGCACACGCCCGGCGGAGTTCCTGGCGGTCAACGCCGAACACGTGCTGCTCGATCCCGATTACGCCTGTCGCCGGCCAGCGGTCGCCGCATGGTTCGCCGAGAACCTCGGGCCGTTCGAGCGCACGGTTGACTGCGACAGCCGCCTGCCGTTGATGCAGGCCGAAGAAGAGCCTGGCGCCGCGACTCTGCTGGAACTGGACCCGGCCCGGATCTACGCGGTCGACTATCTGCTCGCCGAAGGCAACGAACAGGTGATGAGCCGCTGGGGCCACAGCATGCTGCGGCTGGTGATCTGCGCGCCGGGCCGGCCGCGCGGACCGGCGTGCCGGATGGACCTGTCCCATCACCGCGTGTTGTCCTACCGGGCGTTCGTAGGCGATGTGCAGATCTCCAGCTGGCGCGGACTGACTGGATCCTATCCGTCGCGGCTGTTCGTGCTGCCGCTCAACCAGGTGATCAACGAATACACCCAGGTGGAACTGCGGGGGCTGTCATCGGTGCCGCTGGCGCTGGATGAGCCGGACATTGCCGGCCTGCTCGAGCGTGCTGCGCAGGTGCACTGGGGCTATGACGGCCGCTATCTGTTCGTCAGCAACAACTGCGCGGTGGAAACCGGCAAGCTGCTGCAGGAGGGCGTGCCGCGTCTGGCGTCGCCTGGGCTGAACCGGATCACCCCGCGCGGATTGCTGGCCCGCCTGGAGCGCCAGGGCGTGGCCGATGCCAGCGTGCTCGCCGACCGGGAGCAAGCGACACGCCAGGGCTACTACTTCGCCTCGGCCGAAGCGCATTACCAGCACCTGTTCGATGTCGCCCGCCGGCAGCTGCCGCTGGGCACGACAACGGTGGGCGACTGGTTGCGGCAGCCTGCGAGCGCGCGGTCACCTTGGGTGGAGCAGGGCGATCTGCGCGCCACGGCCGCGCTGTTGCTGCTGGAACAGGCCGCCCTGCACCGCGAAGAACTGCGCGCACGCGACGCGCTGAAGCGGCTGCTCGCGCACCCAGGCACGGCCGATGCCGCGGCCCGTGACACCCTGCGCGCACTGCTGGACGACACCGGCCAGCTGACCAGGCCGGCCGCGCTGGTGCGGGGCGACGGCTACGGGCTGCCGTCAGCGGACGAGCGAATGCAGGCGGCCGATGCTGCGGCGCAGCTCAGTGCGCAGGGGGTGCCGGCCTGGAAGGCGCTGCAGCTGCAGCTCAGGCAACGTCTGCCAGCAGCGCAGCAACGCGAACTGGCCACGATCGACCGCAATCTGGCCCGGCTCGGTGCGCGGATGCGCGACCTGGCCCGCCAGGACGGGGTCACTGCCGCGGCAGCTCGATGACGAAGCGTGCGCCGCCCAGCGGGCTGGCGCCGCAGGCGACATGGCCGCCATGTGCGTCGGCAATCGCCTTGACCACCGCCAGCCCCAGCCCGCTGCCACCGCGCTGACGCGAGCGCGAGCCATCGCCGCGCAGGAACGGATCGAAGATCTGCTCGCGCAGCGCCGCGTCGATCCCGGGGCCTTCATCGTCGATGGCGATCTGCACATGGGTGGCGGTGTCGTGCACCGCGATGCGGACCCGTCCCGGCGTCGCGTAGCGGCGTGCATTCTCCAGCAGTGCCATCAGTGCCTGCCGCACGCGGGTGGGGTCGCAATGCGCCGGATGTTCCTCGCGCGAGGTCTCCAGTTCCAGCACGAAGCCACTGCTGCGGAAGCCCGGATCGACCAGGGTCATGACCGAGTGCACTTCCTGCACCACATCATTGCGGGCACGGCGGACCTCCAGGCGCGCGCTGTCGGCCAGGCTCAGCACACGCAGATCCTCGATCAGCCGCGACAGCCCTTCGACCTGGGCCAGCAGGCTGCGGAACTGACCTTCATCCGGCGCGAACACCCCCTCGGCCAAGCCCTGCAGGCGGCCGCGCAGGATGGTGACCGGCGTGCGCAGTTCATGCGCGATCGCCGCGTGCCACATCACCCGGTCCGCCTCGATGTTCTGCAGCCGCCGCGCCATCGCGTTGAAGTCGTCCACCAGCAGCGCCACTTCACCCAGCGAGCGGTCACCCACGGTCGCGCGCGCACCGAGATCGCCATCGGCCAGCCGGCCGATGCTGTCCACCACCGCGTTGAGCGGGGTCAGGATGCGCTGGGACAACCGCACCGAGGCGGCCACCGCCAGCGTCAACCCGATCAGGGTCACGCCGACCATCCAGACCAGTTCCGGGCCACTGGGCACCCAACTGACGGGTTCGTCCACACCGCCGGGATAGAAGGCCACCAGCACCGCATACAGCAGGTAGGAGCTGAGGATCACCATCACGATGACCGCCAGCACCATCATCGACATCGACAGCACGATGTGCCGGCTCAGGCCCGAGCGGCGCATCAGTGGTCCGCCGCCAGCCGGTAGCCGACACCGCGCACGCTGGCCGGGACATTGGCCAGGCCGACATCGTCGAGTTTGCGGCGCAGCTTGCTGACATGGCTGTCCACGGTGCGTTCCAGCGCTTCACTTTCCGGCAGGCACTCGTGCATCAGTTCGCTGCGGCTGAAGATGCGCATCGGTGCCAGCGCCATGCAGTGCAGCAGTTTGTATTCGGTCAGGGTGAGCAGCAGTTCGTGGCTGTAGCCATCGCCTTCGACATGCACGGTGTGATGTTCCGGATCGATCACCAGGCTGCCTACGCGCAGGATCTCCGGCGCGCTCTGGCGCGGGGCGTTCAAAGTGCGCCGCAACACCGCACGCACCCGCGCGGCCACTTCAGCCGGGTTGAACGGCTTGACCACGTAGTCGTCCGCGCCCATCCGCAGCGCGGTGAGCTTGTCAAGGTCCTGGTCGAGCGCGGTCAGCATGATCACCGGTGTGTCGCCGCGCTGGCGCAATGTGTTGAGCACGGTCCAGCCATCCATGCCGGGCATCTGCACATCGAGCAGGACCAGGTCCGGCCGCGCGCTGCGGTGCAGGGCGAGGGCGTTCAGGCCGTCCTGTGCGCGCAGTGTGCGCAGGCCTTCGCGGGCCAGGTAGGCCGCGACGATGTCGGCGATCTCGGGTTCGTCCTCGACGATCAGGACCAGGGCATTGAGCGAATGGTCCCAGCGCGCGGTGGGGGCGCCGGGTGAATCGGAGGCGGTCATGCAGGGCAAAGCCGGAAGGTGCTTGTGCTCCATCGTATCTCCACATTTCCTCCATCGAAACCCCACGGAGGCGGCGCAGACTGGCGCCATCGTGATTTCGGCCGGTGTTCCGGCAGCTGTGCTGCAGATGAAGAGCAAGAAGGGGAATGCCGCCCCGGCGGCGGTGGTGCAGGGATGGCGCGCGTACGGCGACGTGCCGCGACCGCGATGGCAGGTGCGCACATGAGCGCGGTGCTGCAACCGGCACACGTGGAGGCGGCCGAGGCGCGCCTGTGGGAGGCGCTGATCCAGTGGCAGCCGCAGCAGCTGCGCGCCCTGCTGTCACCGGCGCTGTTCCTGACCGACGATGATGGCCGGCGCCAGGATGCGTCTGCCTTGCTGGCCGGTTGGAATGCGCGGCACATCCGCGTTGTTGCGATCGAGCGGCAGCAGACCGAGCAGCTGGCCTGCGGGGCGATGGTGCTGGTGACGGGTGAGCTGCGCATCCATCTCGATGGCGGGCAGGGCAGGCAGCTGCATTGCATGCGCCTGCTGCGGGTCTGGGCGCGCTGCACGGGCGCACCCGGGGTGCATCTGCTCTCGCTGTGCATGCTGCCGGCGACGCCACGTACGCACTGAACCGCGTGTTCAGGCCTGCCGCCGGGGTCAGCGTCGCTTCACCCGCTCTCACGGCGCGACAGGTACGATCAAGTGTTGTCGACGTTATCGCAAGGAGTCCTTCATGCGCGCATCCCCCTGGTTGTTGAGCTTGGCCATTACCGGCGCACTCGCCGCCTGCCAACCGACCAACGAGAGCGGCCCCGCCGCCGCTGGCACGGAAGCGCCCCCTCCGATGGATGCCTCCACCACCGACGAGCGCAGCTATGCGTTCCGCTGTGGCGAGCTGGAAGTACACGCCACCTATCGCGGCCAGGATTCGGCCACGGTGGTGGTAGGTGACCGCACCTTCGCGATGTCCTCGCAACCGGCCGCATCCGGCGCGAAGTATGGCGATGGGCAGGGCAACGAATTCTGGACCAAGGGCACCACCGACGGGATCCTGATCCTCAAGGGCGAGCCGGACCGCACCTGCACCGGGAGCGGCGAACAGGGCGGCGAAGCACCGCCGGCCAATGCGGCCGCCAAGGCCGACACGCAGGCCGATGCCGATGCCGCGGGCGGGTTCCGCGCGACCGGCAATGAGCCCGGCTGGCTGGCCCAGGTTGGCGCGGGTGCCACCCCGGCACTGCATATCGAAATGGATTACGGCGAGCGCAAGCTCGAGATTCCCAGCCCGACCCAGGGCCGTGACGGCTGGTCCGGCACCGCGGCCGATGGCACGCCGGTCAAGCTGACCTTCCAGCGCACGGTCTGCCAGGACGACATGAGCGGGCAGGCCTTCGGGGCCACCGCGATGCTGACCGTCGGCGCCCGCCAGTACCACGGCTGCGGCGATTTCGCCGGTGCTCCGTCGCTGGCTGCCAAGCCCTGATCGAAGGGAAGGCACCGGATGCGCATCCGCGCGTCCGGTGCGTGGTCACATGCCGCGCGGGCAGGGGTTGGGCAGCGCGCGGCTGCGTGCATCCAGCGCCAGCTCGTTGCGGGTCCCCAGCAGCATCAGTTCGGTGTGCACCAGGCAGTTGTCCGCATGGCGCTGTAGGAGCTGATTGAACAGCCCGGCACGCTGGTCGCAGCTTTCGTGGATCGCGTAGGCCAATTCGCGTGCACGGTCTTCGTCGTACGCCTCTTCGCCCGCGAAGTGCTGGCAGGCGCTCTCGCGCGTCAGGAAGGCCTGCACGTCGCCGGGCATCGCACAGTACATGCGGATGTCGTCGGCCACGGACACCTGCGCTGGCACCTCGCAGCGTGCACCGCCGCCGTTGTCAGCCAGCGTGGCGGGTGCGCCCGGGGTAGCCAACGTCTCACTTTCCACTGCCCGCGGCGAACACGCCGCGAGCAGCAGGAGCAGCATGGTCAGTGCAGACCGCTTAGTCGGCACGGCCGGCGAATTCACCGGTGGTGGTGTTGACCAGCACGCGTTCGCCGTTGGCGATGTACTCCGGCACCATGATCTCGATGCCGGTGTTGAGCTTGGCCGGCTTCGGGCGCTTGGTGGCGGTGCCGCCCTTGAGTTCCGGCGGGGTCTCGACCACTTCCAGCACCACGCTGGTGGGCAGCTGCACGCCTACGGGGGTCTCGTCGATCACCTGCACGTAGATGCCGGTCAGGCCATCGGTGATGTAGCCGGCGTCATCGCCCAGCACATCCGCATCGACCATGTACGGGGTGTAGTCCTCGTCGTCGAGGAAGACGAAGGCGTCGCCGTCCATGTACGAGTACGTGGCCTGGCGGCGCAGCAGTTCGACTTCCGGCAGGTTGTCGTCGGCGTCGAAGCTGGAATCGAGCTTGTTGCCGCCCGGCACGCTGTACATGATGAAACGGAAGCGGACGTTGCCGCCGCGTCCCTGCGGGGAGCTGCGTTCGATGTCGCGGATCTGGTAGACGCCGTTGTTGAATTCGACGACGTTGCCTTTCTTGATGTCGCTGGCTTTCATGGGAATGAAGGTCGGTTCGTGGAGGTGGCGGGTGCCGGAACCGGGCACCCAGCGGGGTTGCGTGCTCGCTTACTTCGGCGCCAGACGCACGGCGCCGTCAAGGCGGATGGTCTCGCCGTTGAGATAGGTGTTGCCCAGGATGTAGGCGACCAGGCCGGCGAAATCCTCCGGCTTGCCCAGACGGGGCGGGAACGGAATGGAGGCGGCCAGCGACTCCTGCACGGCCGGCGGCATGCCATCGACCATCGGGGTCCAGAAGATGCCCGGGGCGATGGTCATCACGCGGATGCCGAAGCGAGACAGCTCGCGGGCCATCGGCAGGGTCATGCTGACCACGCCGCCCTTGGAGGCGGCATAGGCGGCCTGGCCGATCTGGCCTTCATAGGCGGCCACGCTGGCGGTGTTGATGATCACGCCGCGCTCGCCATCGTCGCCCGGGGTGTTGTGCTGCATGTGGTTGGCGGCCGCCTTGGCGACGTTGAAGCTGCCGACCAGGTTGACCATCACCGTGCCCTGGAAGTTGGCCAGCGGCATGGGTGCCTCCTTGCCCAGCACGCGGCCGGCACCGAGGATGCCGGCGCAGTTGATCGCGGTGTTCAGCCCGCCCAGGAAGTCGCAGGCGGCATCGATCTGCGCCGCCACGGCGGCTTCGTCGCTGACGTTGGTGCGGTAGTAACGCGCGTTGGCTTCGCCAAGCTCGGCCACGGCGGCCGCGCCCTTGTCGTCATTGAGATCGAACAGGGCGACCTTGGCGCCCTGGGCGACCAGGTGCTGGGCCACGGACAGGCCAAGGCCGGAGACACCGCCGGTGATGACGGCGCGGACAGAAGACAGCTGCATTGCACGATCCCGCTGGTTCAAGAACCGCCGATTCTAGCGGAAGCGGCCGCCTTCACCGTTGTGCACTGCCCACGGCGACCTTCGCACGCAGTGCCAGCCGCCGGGCGAACTCGTCCGCCGCCAGCCCCGGCGCGAACAGGAAGCCTTGGCCGACCGAGACGCCCAGGGAGGTCAGGAACTGGCGCTGGGGCTCCGATTCGATGCCTTCGGCGACCACTCCGAGGCCCAGGCTGCGGGCGATGCCGCAGATCGCTTCGCAGACCGCCACGTCCGAACGGTTGGCCGGCACTCCCTCCACGAACAGCTGGCTGAGTTTGAGCCCGTGGATCGGCAGCCGGCGCAGATAGTTCAGCGCGCTGTAGCCTTCGCCGAAATCGTCGATGGTGAGCAGCACGCCCATCTCGCGCAGCTGCGCAAAGGTGCGCAGGGTGTCCGGGGCATCCTCGATCAGGACCCGCTCGGTGAATTCCAGTTCCAGCGCGCTGCCGGGCAGGCGGAATTCATCCAGTACGGCGCGCACATGCCGGGCCAGGTCCTCGCCGACGAACTGCCGGTAGGACACGTTGACCGCCACCCGCACGATGCCCAGCCCGTCGTCCTGCCACTGGCGCACCTGCCGGCACGCCTCGCGCATCACCCACAGGCCGATCCGGACGATGTCGCCGGTGCTCTCGGCATGGCCGATGAAGATGTCCGGGCGCAGTTCGCCGAGCTGGGTGTTGCGCCAGCGGATCAGCGCTTCGGCGGCGATCAGCTGGCCGCTGTGGAGGTTGACCTGGGGCTGGTAGACCAGGTGGAATTCATCGTCGTCCAGCGCGCGGTGCAAGCGACTTTCGATCTGCAGGCGGTCATGCTGGCGCTGGGCCAGCTCGGGCGAGAACACCTGCCAGCCGTTGCGGGTGCGCCGCTTGCAGTCGTACATGGCGATGTCCGCGTTCTGGATCAGCTGCTGCGGGCGCAGCCCATCCTGCGGCGCGCGCGCGATGCCGATGCTGGTGGTCACCGGGAATTCGTCGGAACCGAAGCGGAACGGCGTGCTGAAGGCGCGGGTGATCGCATCGGCCAGCCGCTCGGGCTGATCGGCCTGGTCGCGGGTATCGCAGATCACCAGGAACTCATCCCCGCCGAACCGGGCCAGCAGGCCTTCGGTGCCGATCGCGGTCGCAATCCGGCGGGTGGCATCGATCAGCAGTTCATCACCGGCGTTGTGGCCCAGCAGATCGTTGACCGTCTTGAAGCGGTCCAGGTCGATGTACAGCACCGCGACCCGGCAGTGGGTCGGGTTGGCCATGCGCATGGCCAGGTCATTGAGTACCGCATCGCGGTTCATGATGCCGGTCAGCGGATCGGTGCGCGCCTGGATCCGCAGCGTCTCTTCAGCCTGCTTGCGCGCGGTGATGTCCTGCACGGTGCCGGCGATGCGCGCGGCATCGACATCGCCGGCCTCGGCCTCGCCGATCATGCGCACCCAGAACGAATGCCCGTCGCTGCGCTGGCCCTGCAGCTCCAGCTCGAAAGACACCTGGCGGTCGACCACCTCCAGCAGCGCCTGCTGCAGCTGGGCGCGGTCGTCCACGCGCAGGCATTCCAGCAGTTCGGCCATGTCGCGCATCGGCAGGTCCTGGCCGAGGATGCGGGTCGCCTCGTCGGTGAGGTACAGCCGCTGCAGGCCGCGGTCCCATTCCCAGCCGCCGATGTGCGCCAGCGACTGCGCGCGGTCGAACAGCGTGTTGTTGCGCTTGAGTTCGGTGATGTCGCTGAACAACCCGAACACATGGTCCGGCGCGTCGCGCCCGTTGCTGTAGACCGGCACGTTGGTGGTGGAGATCCAGATCATGCGCCCGCGCGGGCGGTGGTACAGGCCGACGATGGTGCTGCGTACGATGCGCCCGCTCTGCAGCGACACACTGGCCGGCCATTGCTCACGGGTGAGCGGGTGGCCATGCTCGTCCACGCTGATCCAGTCTTCGGGGGCCAGCATCGCCTGCAGGCTGCCGCCATTGCCGGCCGTCCCCAGAATGCGGTGCGCGGCTGGGTTGGCCGAGACCACCCGCAGCTGCCGGTCGAACAGGACGACGCCCTTGTCGATCGACTCCATCAGCAGCCGATAACGCGATTCGGCCTGCCAGCGGCTGCTCAGATCGCGCGCCACGGCCACGATGCAGTGCTCGCCCTGATGCTCGAACCCGGCCGAATGCACCTCCACCGGGAAACGGCTGCCGTCGCCGCGCATGTTGGTGACTTCGATGACGTAGGTTTCGCCCCGGTGCAGGGCCTCCCAGACCGGGTCGAGGTGATCGCCGGGCAGGTCGGGGTTCAACAGTTCGATCGGTTGGCCGACGATCTCTTCCCGGGGGCGGCCATAGGCGCGCACACCGGCTTTGTTGAGATCCAGGACGACGCCGGTTTCGCTGAGGATGCTGACCGGGTCCGGGACCGCATCGAACAGCGCGGCATACCGACGCAGCGCCAGCTGGCGCTCGTCCATGGCCTCCTGCAGGGCCTGCTGTACTTCTTCCAGCAGGCCGCGCAGGTCCCCCGGCGAGCGGGGGAGAGCGCGTTCCAGGGCGGCCAGCGCGTGGACGTGGGCGGTGAGGTGATCACCGACCGCAGCGTCCTTGCGCGGGCCGCCACGGTTCATGTCGCCGCCAGGGCCTTGCCGGTCTTGCTGCCGGTCTCGCGCCCCAGCCGTGCGGCCAGCCAGCGCCCGGTAGCGGCCAGTGCCGGCAGATCGATGCCGGTACGCATGCCGATGCCATGCAGCATGTAGACCACGTCTTCGCTGGCGACATTGCCGCTGGCGCCCTTGGCATACGGGCAGCCGCCCGCGCCGGAGACCGCCGAATCGACTACGCGCACGCCTTCTTCCAGGCAGGCGTCGATGTTGGCCAGCGCCTGGCCGTAGGTGTCATGGAAGTGCACGGCCAGCGCGGCCATCGGTAGTTCGCTGGCGACCGCCTTGAGCATGGCGCGCGCCTTGCGCGGGGTGCCGACGCCGATGGTGTCGCCGAGCGAGATTTCGTAACAGCCCATCTCGTGCAGCGCACGGGCGACACGCACCACCTCGCTCACCGCGACCTCACCCTGGTAGGGGCAGCCGAGCACGGTGGAGACATAGCCGCGCACCTTGACCCCGTCGGCCTTGGCCCGCTCCAGGATCGGCGCGAAGCGGGCCAGCGACTCGTCGATGCCGGCATTGGTATTGGTGCGGTTGAAGGTTTCCGAAGCGGCCGTGAACACTGCCACTTCCTGCACGCCCACTGCGCGGGCGCGGTCATAGCCCTGTTCGTTGGGCACCAGCACCGGGTAATCGATGCCCTGCCGGCGTTCGATGCCGGTATAGACCTCGGCGGCATCGGCCAGCTGCGGTACCCAGCGCGGGCTGACGAAGCTGGTCGCCTCGATGGTGCGCAGGCCGGTCAGCGAGAGCTGGCGGATCAGTTCGATCTTGTCGGCGGTCGCGACCGGCTGGGCTTCGTTCTGCAGCCCGTCGCGCGGGCCGACTTCGACGATGCGGACGACGTCATCCATGTGCCAGCCCTCCGCGAACGGAGCGACGGACGACCAGCAGGGGGCGGGGTGGGGTAGAGATCACGGAGATTCCTGTCAGACGAAAGGCGGCCCACGTTCCCCGGCGGGCCACGAAAGGGGGATACGCGGGATGGGCGACAAAGCGGCCATCCCGCCGGCGATGGGCGGTCAGCCCGGGGGGTGACAGACCGCTTCGATGTTGTTGCCATCCGGGTCGAGCACGAACGCCCCGTAGTAATCGGGGTGGTAATACTCGCGGATGCCCGGGGGCCCGTTGTCGGTACCACCGGCCGCCAGTGCGGCGCGGTGGAAGGCGTCCACGTCGGCCCGGCGGGCGGCGCTGAAGGCGATGTGCACGCCGCCATGGGCGCCCGGGGCGTTGCCGATCCAGAAGTCCGGCTTGGCGGTGCGGCCGAAGCCGGCATGGTCATGGTCGCCGGTCTGGGCGGCCGAGACCTGCATCACCACCGTGATGCCCAGCGGCGCCAGGGCCTGCTGGAAGAACGCCAGGCTGCGTCCGAAATCGGCGCAGCGGATACCTACGTGGTCGAGCATGACGCTGTCCTCAGTCCTGGGTGACCCAATGCGGGGCGCGCTTGTCGAGGAAGGCCCCGAGGCCCTCCTGGCCTTCGGCCGAGACCCGCAGGCGGGCGATCAGGGCCGCGTTGTCGCGGTCGGTGGCGTCGCGGTCGCGGCCCAGGGCCACGCGCCGGACCAGGTCCTTGGCCGAGGCCGAGGCCACCGGGCCAGCCTTGTCGAGCAGGCCGAGCTGGCGCTGGACGGCTTCGTCGATCCGTTCCGGCTCGATCAACTGGTGCACCAGGCCGATGCGCAGGGCGGTTTCGGCGTCGAAATGCTCGCCGGTGGCAAACCAGCGGCGGGCCTGGCGCGGACCGATCGCGTCAATGACATAGGGCGAGATCACCGCCGGCAGCAGGCCCAGGCGGCTCTCGGTCAGGCCGAAGCGGGCGCTGGTGCTGGCGATGGCGATATCGCAGCAGGCGACCAGGCCGACCCCGCCACCGAAGGCGGCCCCCTGGACCCGGGCGATGGTCGGCTTGGGCAGCTCGTCCAGGGTCCGCATCAGCCGGGCCAGGGCGAGCGAGTCCTGGCGGTTGTCCTCCTCGCTGGCGGCCGCCATGCCACGCATCCACTGCATATCCGCACCTGCCGAGAAGGAGGCGCCTTCCCCGGCCAAGACCACCGCCCGGACATGGTCGTCGCGTCCGGCGGCCTCCAGTGCGGCGGTCAGCTGGGCGATCAACGAGGCGTCGAACGCGTTGTGCAGCGTCGGGCGGTTCAGCCACAGGGTCAGCACCGAGGCGCTGCGTTCAATCCGTAATGCGTCACTCATGGGCAGGTTTACTCCATACATGTACAGATCATAGCGGGCCGTTGGTCACGGGCAATGACGCGGCGCGGCGATGGTAGAATTGATAACCATTCCTATCATCGAGAAGGCGCTCCGTGACGTTGTCCGATCTGGCGCTGTACAGCTCCGCCCTGGTGGAGTCCGTGCAGGAACTACACGCAAACGATGCGATCGCCCGCCGCCTGAAGGAGCTTGGCTTCGTCAAAGGGGAAGAGGTGCGTCTGGTAGCCCGTGGTCCGGTCGGTGCCGAGCCGCTGCTGGTGCAGGTCGGGTTCACGCGCTTCGCGCTGCGCCGCAGTGAGGCTGCCCGCATCGTGGTCACCGCGTTGCAGGCCCAGGAGGCACGCGCATGAGCGCCGCCAACGCCCTGCGCATTGCCCTGGTCGGCAACCCGAACAGCGGCAAGACCGCGCTGTTCAACCAGCTCACCGGCAGCCGCCAGAAGGTGGCCAACTACACCGGCGTCACCGTCGAGCGTAAAGAAGGCCGCCTGCGCGCGCCGTCCGGCCGCGAGTTTGCCGTGCTCGATCTGCCCGGCGCCTACAGCCTCCAGCCGGCCAGCCTGGACGAGGCGATCACCCGTGACCTGTGCCGGGGCTTTTACCCAGGCGAGGCTGCCCCGGATGTCCTGCTGTGCGTGATCGATGCGACCAACCTGCGCTTGCACCTGCGCTTCGCGCTGGAACTGCGCGAGCTGGGCAAGCCGATGATCGTGGCGCTGAACATGGTCGATGCGGCCGAGCGCCGTGGCATCAAGATCGACGTCCAGGCGCTGGAACAGGCACTGGGCGTGCCGGTGGTGGAGACCGTAGCAGTGCGCCGCAACGGCGCGGCCAGGTTGGTCGAGCGCCTGGATGCCATGGTGCCGCACCTGCAGGCCCCGGTGGCGATGCCCGCGGCGCAGGCCGACTACCACGCCCAGGTGCGCGACATCCTCGCCGCCTCGGTGAGCATGCCCACACGTACGGCGAAGATCGATGACGCGCTGGACCGCTGGCTGCTGCACCCGGTATTCGGGCTGCTGACCCTGGCGGTGGTGATGTTCCTGATCTTCCAGGCGGTGTATGCCTGGGCCACGCCGGTCATGGACCTGATCGAGGCTGGCACGGCCGCGCTGGGCGGCTGGATCGGCGGCGCGCTGCCAGAAGGCCCGCTCAACAGCCTGCTCACCGACGGCATCATCGCCGGCGTCGGCGGGGTCATCGTCTTCCTGCCGCAGATCCTGATCCTGTTCGCCTTCATCCTGGCGCTGGAAGAGTCCGGTTACCTGCCGCGCGCGGCCTTCCTGCTGGACCGCATGATGGCGGCGGCCGGCCTGTCCGGACGTTCGTTCATTCCGCTGCTGTCCAGCTTCGCCTGTGCGGTGCCCGGCATCATGTCCACCCGCAGCATCCAGGACCCGCGCGACCGGCTGGCCACGATCCTGGTCGCGCCGCTGATGACCTGTTCGGCGCGCCTGCCGGTGTACGCGCTGCTGATCGGCGCCTTCATCCCGCAGAAGCAAATCTGGGGCGTGTTCAACCAGCAGGGCCTGGTGCTGTTCGGCCTGTACGCGGCCGGCATTCTCAGCGCGCTGCTGATGTCCTGGACCATGAAGAAGTGGCGCCGCGACAAAAGCGAGCATCCGCTGATGCTGGAACTGCCGTCCTACCGCATCCCGCACCCGCGCGATCTGGCGGTGGGCCTGTACGAGCGCGGCATGATCTTCCTCAAGCGCGTGGGCGGCATCATCCTGGCGCTGACCATCCTGCTGTGGGTGCTGCTGTCCTTCCCGGGGGCGCCGGAGAACGCGACCATGCCGGCGATCGACTACAGCTTCGCCGGTCAGATCGGCCATGCGATGGCGGTGTTCTTCGCGCCGCTGGGCTTCAACTGGCAGATCTGCATCGCGCTGATCCCGGGCCTGGCCGCGCGTGAAGTCGCGGTCGCCTCGCTGGCCACGGTCTACGCACTGTCCGCCGCCGATGACGATGCCGCCAGCCAGGCGCTGACCCCGCTGATCAGTGATGGCTGGTCGCTGGCCACTGCGCTGTCGTTGCTGGTCTGGTACATCTACGCCCCGATGTGCATCTCCACGCTGGCCACGATCAAGCGTGAAACCAACTCGTGGAAGCAGATGGGCTTCGCCACGTTCTACCTGTTCGCGGCCGCCTACATCGCCTCGCTGATCACCTACCAGGTGACCGTGGCACTGGGCGGCGGCTGATGGAGACCGGCCTGCTGCTGCAGTACGCCGTGATCGCGCTGGCCGTGCTGGTCAGCGCGTGGGTGGTGATGAAAAAGCAGTTCCCGGGCACCGTGCGCAAGGCGCGCGGGGCGATCGCGCTGGGGCTGGTGAAGCCGCAGCGCGCCGCCTGGCTGCAGGCGCTGGGCCGCAGGATCGCGCCCCCGGCTGCGGGCGGCGGTGGCGCATGTGGCGGCTGTGACAGTTGTGGACCGACGCCGCCGAAGCAGCACTGAGGCTGCGGGAGGTGGAGCAGGCCTTGCGGGGTGGCTCAGTCCCGCACCAGTCCACCATCCACCACCAGGTTCTGCCCGGTCACCGCGCGCGACCACGGCGAGGCGAAGAACAGCGCCGCATCGGCGAACTCGGCCGGGGTGGTGACACTGCGCAACGGGGTGCTTGCCGCGATGTAGTCGAACACCGCCTCCGGCGTGGCGGCACTGGCATCGGTGGTGCGCAGCAGGCCGCCGGAGAGCATGTTGACGGTGATGCCGTCCGGGCCGAGATCGCCGGCCAGGGTGCGGGTCAGCGAGAGCAGCGCTGCCTTGGCCGCGGTGTAGTCGTGATAAGGCACCACCGGGTTCTGGAACAGGTTGGTGCCGATGTTGATCACCCGGCCGAAGTGCTGCGCGCGCATGCCGGGCAGGGCGGCCTGCACCGTGTTGAGTGCGCCGCGCACGCTGCCTTCGAACTGCTGGTTGAAGGCGTCCCAGCCGATCACGTCGGCCTTGTCGCGCGCATCGCCGTTGAACGAGAACGTCGCCAGTGCGTTGTTGACCACCGTGGTGATGTCACGGCCGAAGTGCTGGCGCGCCTGTGCGAACAGGGCATCGACCTGGGCGCGGTCGGTCACGTCGGCCTGGATCGCCACGCAGGCGCTGCCCAGCTCGGCCGCCAGCGCCTGCGCGGCGTCGGCGCTGGCATGGTAGTTGATGACGACCTGTGCGCCCTCGCGGACGAAGGCGCGGACCAGGTGCTGACCGAGCCCGCGGGCACCGCCGGTGACGAGAACGAGCTGCTGCGAAAGCTGCATGGAGAGGCTGCCAAAGGGATCCACCCGATAGCGTAGCAAGCAGTGCGCGGATTTCCCCTTGTGCACCGTCACTGCCACCCGCTAGCCTGCATGCATGACTACCACTCCCCTACGTTTGCTCATCCACGGTGCGTCCGGCCGCATGGGCCAGGCGCTGCTTCGCCTTGCCGCCGACAACCCCGCCCTGCAGGTCGTGGCCGCGGTCACCCGCCGCTCGCCGGCCCAGCGGGTGGTGGACGGCGTCCCTCATTTCGCCAGCAGTGAGCTCAGCGGCGCCCCCGAGTTCGACGTCGCCATCGATTTCAGCCTCCCCGAGGGCTTCGATCCGGTGCTGGCGCTGTGCGTGCAGCGCGGCGCGGGCTTCGTATCCGGCACCACCGGCATCAGCGAGGCGCAGCGCCAGGCGCTGATCCAGGCGGCGGGCCGGATTCCGCTGGTCTGGGCCTCCAACTTCAGCCTTGGCGTTGCGGTGCTCGACGAACTGGTCGAGCGCGCTGCCGCTGCCCTGGCTGGCTGGGACTGCGACATCGTCGAATCCCACCACACCCAGAAGAAGGACGCGCCCTCCGGCACGGCCCTGACCCTGGGCGCGGCGGCGCAGAAGGGTGGGGCGCAGCCGCACTACGCCAGCCTGCGCGCCGGCGACATCGTGGGTGAGCACCTGGTCCAGTTCACCGGGCTGGGCGAGCGGATCGAGCTGACCCACCGCGCCACCAACCGCGACATCTTCGCCCGCGGCGCACTGTTTGCCGCCGCCCAACTGCCGGGCCGCGCCCCGGGCAGCTATCGGGTCCGCGACCTGCTGGATGGCGCCACGCCGCCGCCGGCCGTCTGAATGGGGCCAGGCCGGCCGACGGGGCGGGCGCCTGAACCGGCGCCATGCCCCTATCGGGCTGAATAGGGCAATTGCACGCGGATACTGGCGTCGCACCCGGGTTCCCTTTACAATTCCCGCTCGCCGAATCACGACAGCCGGACCGGTCCAGAACCGCAGTCCGCGCTTTTTTGCAGCCGCTTTTTCGTGAAGCGCAGGCGTGACTTCGGCGACCCCTCGGTAGCCAAAGTGAGATTTCCGTGACCCAAGCCGCAATCCTCGTCCTCGAAGACGGCACCGTATTCGAGGGCGAATCCGTAGGCGCGCCCGGCCTGTCCGTTGGTGAGGTGGTGTTCAACACCGCCATGACCGGCTATCAGGAAGTGTTGACCGATCCTTCCTACGCCCGGCAGATGGTCACGCTGACCTACCCGCATATCGGCAACACCGGCATGACCGACCAGGACGATGAAGCGGCCAAGGTGTGGTCGGCCGGCCTGATCGTGCGCGATGTGCCGCGCCGCCCGAGCAACTGGCGCAGCCAGGTGTCGCTGCAGGATTGGCTGATCCAGCGCGGCGTGGTCGCCATCTCCGGCATCGATACCCGCAAGCTGACGCGCATCCTGCGCGAGCGCGGCGCCCAGAACGGTGCGCTGATGGCCGGCGAAGGCCTGAGCGTGGAAACGGCGCTGGAAGCGGCGCGCAAGTTCCCGGGCCTGAAGGGCATGGATCTGGCCAAGGTGGTCAGCACCGACAAGCGTTACACCTGGACCGAGGGCCAGCTGGATCTGGACAGCAACGCCTTCGTCAACGCCGCACCGCGTTTCAAGGTGGTGGCCTATGACTTCGGCGCCAAGCTCAACATCCTGCGCATGCTGGCCGAGCGCGGCTGCGAGCTGACCGTGGTGCCGTCGCAGACCCCGGCTGCCGAAGTGCTGGCGATGAATCCGGACGGCGTGTTTCTCTCCAACGGCCCGGGCGATCCGGAGCCGTGCGATTACGCGATCGCCGCGATCAAGACCTTCCTGGAGAAGAAGGTGCCGACCTTCGGCATCTGCCTGGGCCACCAGCTGCTGGCGCTGGCCTCCGGCGCGAAGACGGTCAAGATGGGACACGGCCACCACGGCGCCAACCACCCGGTCCAGGATCTGGACGGCGGCCGCGTGATGATCACCTCGCAGAACCATGGTTTCGCGGTCGATGAGGCCTCGCTGCCGGCCAACCTGCGCGTGACCCACCGTTCGCTGTTCGACGGCACCAACCAGGGCATCGCGCGCACGGACGTGCCGGCGTTCTCGTTCCAGGGCCATCCGGAAGCCTCGCCGGGCCCGCATGACGTCGGTCCGCTGTTCGACCGCTTTGTGACGATGATGGCCGAGGCCAAGGCGTGATGCGCAGCCCCGCGCTGCTGCTCTCGCTGGTGTGCCTTACCGGCGTGGCCCAAGCCGCGCCGGCGACCGATGCGCAGGTGCAGGCGGTCGTACAGAAGCTGGGCCTGGGCACGCTGGGCACGGACATGGCCAAGCTGATGGTCGACAACGTGCCCGCGCTCAATGCGCTGCCCGAGACCGATCGCCAGTGCGCGCATGCGCCGATCAAGAGCCTGCTCGACGCACAGTTCCGTCGTTCGGTGATCTCCGGCCTCGGCGACGACGGTGACCAGGTGATCGCGGAGTGGTCGCGCTTCCTGGGGACTCCCGGTGGCAAGAGCCTCTCCTCGGCCTTCGCCGCTGCGAATCCATCGACGATCGCCGAAAAGTCCAACGCGGATCTGAGTGAAACGGAGCGCGCCGAGGTGGCCACCTTCCTGGCCAGCCCGGCCTACGCCCGCTTCATCGCCACGCTCGACATCGAATCGGAGCTGCCCGACGACATCGGCGTGCAGCTGGCGAAAGGACTGCAGGACCAGTGCCGGATCGCGCTGAACCCCGACGATATTTCCTGATCGACAGCGTGCGATCACCCCCATCTGCCTCGCTGTCCAGACTTAGAGAAGACAATGCCCAAGCGCACTGACCTTAAAACCATCCTCATCATCGGTGCTGGCCCGATCGTCATCGGCCAGGCCTGTGAGTTCGACTACTCTGGCGCGCAGGCCTGCAAGGCACTGCGCGACGAGGGTTACCGCGTGGTGCTGGTCAACAGCAATCCGGCCACGATCATGACCGACCCGGAGATGGCCGATGCCGTCTACATCGAGCCGATCAACTGGCAGACGGTCGAGAAGATCATCGCCAAGGAAAGGCCCGATGCGCTGCTGCCGACCATGGGTGGCCAGACCGCGCTGAACTGCGCGCTGGACCTGGCCGACAACGGCGTGCTGGAGAAGTACAACGTCGAGCTGATCGGCGCCAAGCGCGATGCCATCCGCATGGCCGAAGACCGCGAGCTGTTCCGCGTGGCCATGGGCGAGATCGGCCTGGAGTGCCCGTCCGCTGCGGTGGCGCACACGCTGGAAGAAGCGATCGAGATCCAGACCCGCGTCGGCTACCCGACCATCATCCGCCCCAGCTTCACCCTGGGCGGCAGCGGTGGCGGCATCGCCTACAACCGTGAAGAGCTGGTCGATATCGTGACCCGCGGCCTGGAGCTGTCGCCGACCACCGAAGTGCTGGTGGAAGAGTCGGTGCTGGGCTGGAAGGAATTCGAGATGGAGGTGGTGCGTGACACCGCCGACAACTGCATCATCGTCTGCTCGATCGAGAACCTGGACCCGATGGGCGTGCACACCGGTGACTCGATCACCGTGGCCCCGGCCCAGACCCTGACCGACAAGGAATACCAGCGCCTGCGCGATGCCTCCATCGCCGTGCTGCGCAAGATCGGCGTGGACACCGGTGGCTCGAACGTGCAGTTCGGCATCAGCCCGACCACCGGCCGCGTGGTCGTGATCGAAATGAACCCGCGCGTGTCGCGTTCCTCGGCGCTGGCCTCCAAGGCCACCGGCTTCCCGATCGCCAAGGTCGCGGCCAAGCTGGCCGTGGGTTACACCCTGGACGAATTGAAGAACGAAATCACCGGTGGCCTGACCCCGGCCTCGTTCGAACCGTCGATCGATTACGTCGTCACCAAGATCCCGCGCTTCGCTTTCGAGAAGTTCCCGGCCGCCGATGCGCGCCTGACCACCCAGATGAAGTCGGTGGGCGAGGTGATGGCGATGGGCCGCACCTTCCAGGAATCGCTGCAGAAGGCCCTGCGTGGCCTGGAAACCGGCAAGATCGGCCTGGACCCGACCGGTCTGGACCTGTCCAACGAGGACGACATCACCACCCTCAAGCGCGAGCTCAAGGCCCCGGGCCCGGAGCGCCTGTTCTTCGTCGGTGATGCATTCCGCGCCGGTTTCAGCGTGGAAGACGTCTTCGCGCTGTCGCACATCGACCCGTGGTTCCTGGACCAGATCGAAGAGATCATCCAGGCCGAGGCCGAGGTGGCCGCCGACGGCATCGATGCACTGGACGCTGCACGCCTGCGCAAGCTCAAGCGCGCCGGCTTCTCCGACGCCCGCCTGGCCGAGCTGACCGGCACCAATGAAGCGGCTGTGCGCGCGCTGCGTCGTGCCCACAAGGTGCGCCCGGTGTACAAGCGCGTGGATTCCTGCGCTGCCGAGTTCGCCACCAGCACCGCCTACCTGTACTCGACCTACGAGGACGAGTGCGAAGCGGCGCCGAGCAACCGCGACAAGATCATGATCCTGGGCGGCGGCCCGAACCGCATCGGCCAGGGCATCGAGTTCGACTACTGCTGCGTGCATGCCGCGCTGGCGCTGCGCGATGATGGCTTCGAAACCATCATGGTCAACTGCAACCCGGAAACCGTCTCCACCGATTACGACACCTCCGACCGCCTGTACTTCGAGCCGCTGACGCTGGAAGACGTGCTGGAGATCGTCGAGCTGGAACAGCCGAAGGGCGTGATCGTGCAGTACGGCGGCCAGACCCCGCTGAAGCTGGCGCGCGCGCTGGAAGCCAACGGCGTGCCGGTGATCGGCACCTCGCCGGACTCCATCGATCTGGCTGAAGACCGCGAGCGTTTCCAGCAGCTGGTGGACAAGCTCGGCCTGAAGCAGCCGCCGAACCGCATCGCCCGCAACGACCAGGAAGCCCTGCTGCTGGCTCGCGAGATCGGCTACCCGCTGGTGGTGCGCCCGAGCTACGTGCTGGGCGGCCGTGCGATGGAAATCGTCTACGGTGAATCCGATCTGGCCCGCTACGTCCGCGATGCGGTGAAGGTCTCCAACGATTCGCCGGTGCTGCTGGACCGCTTCCTGGACAACGCCGTGGAAGTGGACGTGGACATCATTGCCGACAAGGACGGCAACGTGCTGATCGGCGGTGTGATGGAGCACATCGAAGAAGCCGGCGTGCATTCGGGCGATTCGTCCTGCTCGCTGCCGCCGTACTCGCTGTCGGCCCAGACCCAGGCCGAGCTGCGCCGCCAGGTCGTCGAACTGGCCAAGGCCCTGAACGTGGTCGGCCTGATGAATACCCAGTTCGCGATCCAGGCCGGTGAGAACGGCGAAGACATCGTCTACCTGCTGGAAGTGAACCCGCGTGCCTCGCGCACCGTGCCGTTCGTCTCCAAGGCCACCGGCATGCCGCTGGCCAAGATCGCCGCGCGCTGCATGGCCGGCAAGACGCTGGCCGAGCAGGGCGCCACCAAGGAAATCGTGCCGGGCTACTACTCGGTCAAGGAAGCGATCTTCCCGTTCGCCAAGTTCCAGGGCGTCGACCCGATCCTCGGGCCGGAAATGCGCTCCACCGGCGAAGTGATGGGCGTGGGCCGCAGCTTCAGCGCTGCCTTCGCGCGTGCGCAGGAAGCCGGCGGCATCAAGGCCCCGCCGCTGGGCAAGGCCTTCGTCTCGGTCCGTGACCCGGACAAGAAGCGCGTGCTGCCGGTCGCCAAGGCCCTGCTCGAGCGCGGCTACACCCTGGTCGCCACCCGTGGCACCGGCGCGTGGCTGCAGGAGCACGGCATGGCCTGCGAGATCGTCAACAAGGTGGTCGAAGGCCGCCCGCACATTGTCGATTCGATCAAGAACGGCGAGATCGTCTACATCGTCAACACGACCGAAGGTCGTGCGGCGATCAACGATTCGTTCTCGATCCGTCGCGAAGCGCTGCAGCATCGCGTGACCTATTCGACCACCATCGCCGGCGCCATGGCGCTGGTGCAATCGCTGGAATTCCGCGGCACCGGCCCCGTCTGGTCGCTGCAGGAACTGCACAAGGAGTTGAACGCATGAGAGCACCGATCACCCTGAAGGGCGCGCAGCGTCTGCGCGAAGAGCTTGATCACCTGAAGTCGGTCAAGCGCCCGAAGGTCATCGCGGCGATCGCCGAGGCACGCGAACACGGCGATCTCAAGGAGAACGCCGAGTACCACGCCGCGCGCGAAGAGCAGGGCTTCATCGAAGGCCGCATCAAGCAGCTGGAAGGCGAGCTGTCGCATGCCGAGATCATCGACATCACCAAGCTCAACGCCGGCAGCAAGGTGGTGTTCGGCGCCACCGTCGAGCTGTCGGACGTGGAGAGCGATGAAGAGAAGCGCTACCAGATCGTGGGCGACCTGGAAGCGGACATCAAGCTGGGCCTGATCGCGATCTCCTCGCCGCTGGCCCGTGCCTTGATCGGCAAGCTGGAAGGCGATGCGGTCACCATCGACGCACCGGCCGGCCAGCGCGAGTACGAAATCGTCAGCGTCCAGTACCTGGACTGACGGCGATGGCCACGGCGACGTTGTTGCTGCCGGCGCGCAGCCGGTTTCCGGCGGCGCCGCTGCCCGATGACGTCGCCAAGGCGCTGGGGCGCGCGCAGCGCCTCAGCGCCGAGCCGGGCGAACGCGCCCAGCTGCGTCGGCACTTCCAGGCGCAGCCGGACGCCTGGTCCGCCGCCGCGTTGACCCGCCAGCTGGATGTCGGCGATGCCGATGGGGCGGTGTGGCTGCGCGCCGATCCGGCCAACGTGGTGCCGGACATGCATGGCGCCCGCCTGATGGGGCACGGGGATACCCTGCGCCCGGATCTGGCCGATGTGATGCATCTGCTGCCGGCGTTGCAGCCGTTGTTTGCCGGGTTCGGTTTCGTCCTGGATGCGCCGGTGCCGTCGCGCTGGTACCTGCGCCTGCCGCCGGGCACGACCCTGCCAGCCTTTGCCGAGCCGGACGAAGTGCTTGGCGATGATCTGTTCGCCCATCTGCCCGAAGGCGATGCCGGCCGCCGTTGGCGCGCCCTGCTGACCGAAGCGCAGGTGGTGCTGCATCAACATCCGTGGAACCAGCAGCGCGTGAGCGAGGGCAAGCGCGCGATCAATTCGTTGTGGTTCTGGGGTGGCGGTGAGCTGCCCGAACGTGTGACCACCGCGCACGCCCAGGTCCGCAGCCGCGATGCGCTGTTGCAGGCACTGGCCAAGGCCGCGGGCCTGCAGGCCGATGGCGAGCAGACCGTGGATGCGCTGGTGGACCTGCGCCAGCTGCGCTCATTGGAGCAGCTGGGCAATGAGGCGATCCGCCCGTTGCTGGCGGCGGTCGCACGGGGGGAGTTGAAGCGGCTGGTGCTGGATTTCGAGGACGGCGCCCGCGTGGAGATCGACAAGACCCAACGCTGGCGGTTCTGGAAGAAGCCGGTGCAGTTGCACGATCTCTGAGTGCATGCCCAAGGACAGCCGGCCAGCGGTCGGCTCTGCCGGTAGCGGGGCGGTATCATGCTCGCGCATGTCATTGATCGAGCCTGTTTTGACCCCGTCTGAAGCACCCCGTATCCAGCGCCGTCCTGCCGCCGTCAGCGAGTGGCCGTCCTCCATGTTGCCCTTGCTGCAGCGCCTGTATGCCGCGCGCGGGGTCACCGATGCCGCGCAGGCCCAGCCGAAGCTGGCCCAGCTGCATGCGCCGGACCTGCTCGGCAGCATGCAGGCCGCGGTAACGCTGCTGGCCGATGCGATCGCCCGTAACGAACGCATCCTGATCGTCGGCGATTTCGACTGCGATGGCGCCACCGCCTGTGCGGTCGGCGTGCGCGGCCTGCGCATGCTCGGCGCGCGCGATGTGGTGCACGCGGTGCCCAACCGCATGCTGCACGGCTACGGGCTGTCGCCGTCACTGGTGGCCGAACTGGCCCCGCTCAATCCCGGGCTGCTGGTCACCGTCGACCATGGCATCGCCTGCCACGCCGGCGTCAACGCGGCCAAGGCGCTGGGCTGGAAAGTACTGGTCACCGACCACCATTTGCCGGGCGAGCACCTGCCGCCGGCCGATGCGATCGTCGACCCCAACATCAGCGGCGATGCCTTCCCGAGCAAGGCGCTGGCCGGCGTCGGGGTGATCTTCTATGTGTTGATGGCGCTGCGCCGCCACCTGCGCGAGCAGGGCGCGTACGCCACGGCCCCGGAGCCGGATCTGTTGACCCTGCTGGACCTGGTCGCGGTCGGAACCGTCGCTGATCTGGTCGCGCTGGATGACAACAACCGCGCCCTGGTCTCGGCCGGTCTGCGCCGGCTGCGCAGTGGCAAGGGCTGCGTGGGGCTGCAGGCGCTGATCGAGGCCAGTGGCCGCGACGCTTCGCGGCTGACCGGCAGCGACATCGGCTTCGCGCTCGGGCCGCGCCTGAACGCGGCGGGTCGGCTGGAAGACATGGCGCTGGGCATCGAACTGCTGCTCACCGAAGACCGCGCCCACGCGCGTGAGATCGCCACCACGCTGGAATCGATCAACACCGAGCGCCGTGCGGTCCAGCAGCTGATGACCGACGACGCCGAACTGGCCGTGTCCCGTGCGGTGCTCAGTGCCGAGGGCGTACGCCCGGTTGCGGCCTGCCTGTTCGATGCCGAGTGGCATCCGGGCGTGGTCGGCCTGGTCGCGTCCAAGATGAAAGATCGCCTGCACCGGCCGGTGATCGCGTTCGCGCCCTCAGAACCCGGCGGCGACTCGCTGCGTGGCTCGGCGCGCTCGATCCCCGGCTTCCATATCCGTGACGCGCTGGCCTTGGTCAACGCGGCGCACCCGGGCCTGATCGACAAGTTCGGTGGCCACGCCATGGCCGCCGGCCTGAGCCTGCCGCACGCACAGTTGGCCGCGTTCGAGCAGGCCTTCGTGGACGTGGTGGAGCGCACGCTGGATCCACTGTCGCTGCAGCAGCTGCTGCTGACCGATGGCGAGCTGTTGCCGCAGGAACTGGATTTCGCCCACGCCGAGGCGCTGCGCCTGGCCGGGCCGTGGGGGCAGGGCTTCCCCGAGCCGCTGTTCGATGGTCACTTCCAGGTAGCGCGCTGGCAGGTGCTCAAAGAGAAACACCTGAAACTGAGCCTGCGCGTGCCGGGCCGTGCCGAGCCGATCAGCGCCATCCACTTCAGCGGCTGGACCGGCAATGCGCCGGCCAACCAGGTGCATATCGCTTACCGGCTGGTCAGCGATGATTACCGCGGCGGCGGCGCGATCCAGTTGATCGTGGAGCACTGCGCCGACGCATGACCAGGCGCGGTGCGGCCTACTCGCGCACCGTCGTCACCAGGGTCGGCATCTCCCAGGCGCCACCGGCGGCGACCAGGCGGCAGAGCCCGGTGCTGCTGTCGGCGGTCTTCACGAACTGCGTGCCGGTCCAACCCCAGGCGGTGGAGGACCAGCAGTCGCCCAGGCCGCGGCCCTTGTGGGCCTCCTGGATGGTGCGCACCTCATCACCGACCGCTGCCGTGGTGACCAGCCGCGGCTGATACGGCGCGCGGTCGTTGATCACCCAGTAGCCGTCACCGGTGTTGTAGGCGGCGCGCCAGCAGCTCAACGACACCAGCAGCTTGTCGGCGCTGAGCCGCTGCACGGTCAGCGCTTCGGGTTCGCTGTCCGGTGACAGGCTGCCGCCTGGTCCCAGCGCTTCGCAATCGTCGGCCGAGGTCACCGCTGCCAGTGCGGCGCGCAGCGCGGGCGACGCGGCCAGCGCCGTGTCCGCCGGGCGGGTTGGCACCGGCTTGCCCAGTTGCACCACCGGCACCGGCAGTGCAGGCGGCACCGAGGATTCGGCCTGCGTGCCCTTGCGCATCAGCGCACCGGGTGTACCGAGGCGGCCCTGGAACGCATCCATCTTCAACAGCACGGCCGAGGCGCCCTGATCGGAAACCGTCCAGCGCGCGTCATCGTCGCCGATGAGCTCGATCCGGCTGTTGCGGGCCAGCGAAGCGAGCAGGGCAGCGAGTTGCTTCGCGGAAAAGGTGGCGGTGCCCTCGGCGGCATCGAACTGCATCGGGCCCAGCGAGGTGCCATTGATACTCAGGCTCAGTCGCTTGGTGGCCGTGTTGTCGTCGTACTGGCCGAGCATCAGTTCCGCCTGCACCGGTTGATCCGGCCCGCCCGCGCGGGTGAGCAGGATCGAGACCGGGTCGCTGCCATTGTCATCGGCCTGATAACCGGCGGCGCGGCAGGTACGGGTGTTGTCGCAGGCCAGCGTCCAGTCGTGGTGGGTGAACGTCACGCCCTCGACGGGGGCGGCGTAACCGGGCAGGGCGAGCCCCATCAACAAAGGGGCGGTCAACAACAGGCGCATGCGGCATCCTTGGTCCATCAATCCGTGGAGGGCGATATTGGCCCAGCGCGGATGAGGCGTCCATGACCGGAACAGGCGATTGCCACCGCTCAACCCCGTTGTGGATCGCGGCGCGTTCAATGGAGGGTCATCGGATCAGGAGCGTCACATGGGACTCGCACTGCGCAGTATCGGTCTGCTCGCGCTGCTGTGCTGGCAGCTGCCCAGCGTCCACGCACAGGCGCGCCGTTTCCCGCCGCCACGCCCCCCCATCCTGCAGGTCGCCGGCGCCGAGGTGCCGGTGCGGCTGACCGAGGCACGCATCGACAGCCGCGTCGTGGCAGGGCTTGGCGAAACCACGATCGAATTGACCTTCCACAATCCCAATGCGCGCGTTCTGGAAGGGCAGTTGGAATTCCCGTTGGCCTACGGCCAGCAGGTGGCCGGCTTCGCGCTGGATATCGATGGCGCGCTTCGCGATGCGGTGCCGGTACCCAAGGCGCAGGGCCGCCAGGTCTTCGAGGCGATCGAACGCCGTCAGGTCGATCCGGGTCTGCTGGAACAGACGGCCGGCAACCAGTTCCGGCTGCGCATCTATCCCATCCCCGCGCGCGGCGAGCGTCGTCTCCGGCTGGTGCTGCGGGACAGCCTGCCGCTTGTGCCGCAGGGTCTGCACTGGTCATTGCCGGTGCCCTTCGCACGCCAGGCCGAGCAGGTGACGGTGCAACTGGAGGCACGCAGCACCGGCCAGCCGAGGCCCGTGGGCGTGAATCCACTCGCGTTCACGTTGAAGGCCGGTGTCTACACGGCGCAGTGGCAGGGGCGGGGCGCCGATCTGCCTGCGCAACTGCAATGGAGCCTGCCGCTGGCCCGCAGCACTGACGTGGTCACCGGGCTGCAGGATGGGCAGCGCTATCTGCTGGCCAGCGTGCCGGTCCGAACCTCGGCTGCCGCGCGCATCCTGCCGGCGCGTATCGGCCTGCTCTGGGATGCCTCCGGTTCGGCCGGCACGCGCAACCGTGCGGCTGAACTGGCCGTGCTGGATCGCTACTTCCAGGCCTTCGGCACCGGCCAGGTCCAACTGACCGTGCTGCGCGACCGCAGCGAGGCGCCGCGCGCGTTCCCGGTCACCCAGGGCGACTGGTCGGCACTGCGCGAGTACCTGCTGGCGCTGCCCCACGATGGCGCCAGTGCACTGGGCGACTGGACGCCGAACCGGAACATCGGCGAGTACCTGCTGGTCAGCGATGGCCTGGCCAACTACGGCAGCCAGACGCTGCCCACCCTGTCGCCCGATCAGCGCCTGTATGCCTTGAGCAGTGCCGGTGCGAAGACTGACACGCCGCGCCTGCGCGCCTGGACCAGCGCCCATCATGGGCAGCTGCTGCAGCTGAGCGACGAGGCGGAGGTGGAGGCGGTGATGCCGCTGCTGCTGCAGCAGCCCGCCGAAGTGACCGATGTGCTGGCACGTGGCGTGGAAGACGTGAACGTGGATGCCTCGCGGGCTGCGCAGGGCTGGATTCGCGTCACCGGCCGCGTGCTGCGTCCCGATGCGACGGTGCTGCTGTCCCTGCGCGATGGTGGCAGCGATCCGCAGCCGATCACGCTCAACGTCGCGAACGCGCGTGCGGTCGACGGCGGCCTGGTCGCTCACGCGTGGGCGAATGACCGGTTGGCAGCACTGGCGGCGGACCCCGCCGGGGCGCAGGCCGCCAAGGCGCTGGCCCAGCAGTTCGGGATCGTGACGGCCGATACGTCGCTGCTGGTCCTGGAGACGCTGGAGGACTATCTGCGCTACGGCATCCGCCCGCCGGCCCCGCTGCGCGCGGCCTACGACCAGCGCCATGCGTTGACGGTGGCGGACTTGGCAAGCGAGCGGAAGCGCCGCCTGGATGGCATCGCCCGCCAGTTCGCCGAGCGCGAGCAGTGGTGGAATACCCGCTGGCCCAAGGATGCGCCACCGCAACCCAAGCAGGAATCCCGATCCGTCGCCGCGCCGGTCGCCATGGCGATGGCCGCGCCACCGCCGGCACCTGCGGCGCCGATGGCGCTGGACCGTGTCGAGTTGACCGCCTCGGCGGCTGCCGATCAGGCAGAGGCCGCCCCCGAGCACCGCGCCAAATCGGCACCCAGGGCCAACAGCGGCCAGATCACACTGACGCTGGCACCGTGGGCACCGGATTCGGCCTATGCACGCCGCCTGCGCGATGCCACGCCGGCGCAGCTGTATCCGCTGTACCTACAGGAGCGCCAGCAGCACGCCGGCAGCAGCGCCTTCTATCTGGATGTGGCCGATCTCCTGCTGGCCAGCGGACAGCGTGATCTCGCGCTGCGGGTGCTCTCCAACCTGGCCGAGATGCAGCTTGAGAATCGCCACGTGCTGCGCGTGCTCGGCTATCGCCTGATGCAGGCCAAGGCGCCGGCGCTGGCCGTGCCGGTGTTCCGCCAGGTGCTGGCGATGGGCGAGGAAGAGCCGCAGAGTTTCCGTGACCTGGGCCTGGCCCTGGAAGCGGCCGGGCAGTACCAGGCTGCGGTGGATGCGCTCTACGAAGTCGTGGTGCGCCCGTGGGATGGCCGATTCGACGGCATCTCGCTGATCGCGCTCGATGAACTGACCCGGCTGATCGCGCGCGAGCGTGTGGATGCTTCCGCGGTCGACCCACGCCTGCGCCGTGCGATGCCGTTGGACCTGCGCGTGGTGCTGAGCTGGGACAGCGACAACAGCGACATGGACCTGTGGGTCACCGATCCCAATGGCGAGCGCGCCTACTACGGCAACCGGCTGACCTACCAGGGCGGGCAGATGTCGCAGGACTTCACCGGCGGCTACGGCCCGGAGCAGTTCTCGTTGCGTGATGCCAAGCCGGGCATCTACAGGATCGAGGCGAACTACTTCGGCAGCCGGGAGCAATTGGTTACTGGCGCGACCACGTTGATGCTGCGCCTGAGCACCAAATGGGGCACCCGCGACCAGCACGACCAGCAGGTTACGCTGCGGTTGAAGGACCGTGCGGAGACGGTGCTGGTCGGCGAGTTCGAGGTGAGGTGACGGGTGCGTTGCTACCAGGCCGTGCAGCGGAAGAAGCGCACCACGCGGTCGCTGCGGTTGGCGAAGGCGTGTGCCTGCGTGCTGTCGAGCAGGTGGGCATTCTGTTCGATCTCGATCACGTCGGTGCCCAGCTCCAGGGTCAGCCGTCCCTCCAGCACGAACAACATCACGCACCAGCCGGCTGGGTCGGCGGCGGCCGCATAGCGCTCGCCGGGCTGCAGGCGCCATTCCCAGGCTTCCACCTCGCGATGCACATCCAGGCTCCAGCGCAGCGTGCCATCGCCGCCGGCCGGCCCCGCCCAGCCGACGCGGTCCACCACGCGGCTGCGTGGCGCGTTCGGATCCACCACCAGCTCGGCCAGTGTGGCGTTCAGTGCCAGCCCGATCCGGTCCAATGTCGCGGTACTGGCGCTGCTGCCGCCGGCTTCGATGGCGCCGATCATGCGCAGGCTGACGCCCGAGCGCGTGGCCAGCTCTTTCTGGCTCCAGCCGGCGGCCGTACGCCGCTGGCGAACGTTGTCGGCGACGTGGGTCATGAAGGCGGGGGTGACTTGACTAGGCAAAATATTGCCTCCTATGATGCATGCAATATTTTGCTTGTAGCAGATCCTGTCCATGTCGCCAAGTTCATTGCGCCGTTTCGCCTTCGCTCTGATGGTCATGACCGCACCGGTAAGCGCGGCCGAACCGCCTGCCGTGGCGCCGCCAGCGCTGACGCCCGGGCAGGCGCTGGAGGACATCCAGCTCAGCATCGACATCGTCGAAGCCGCGTTGCCGGACCTGTACTGGCACCAGTCGCGTGAGGCGTGGGCCGCAGCCCGGGCGGAGGCATTGGCCCGGGCGAGCCAGATCACCGACCCGATGCAGGTGTATACCGAGGTCGCCACGCTGATGGGTCCGATTGGCGAGGGCCACTTCGACGTGCTGCCCAGCCAAGGGGCGGTGGCATGGGAGCGACAGACCGCTTCGGTACTGCCGCTGGACCTGCACTGGAATACCGACGGGGTCTTCGTGCGTGTCGGCTATGGCGGGGCCGCGGATATACCGGTCGGAAGCCGCGTGCTCTCCATCAATGGCGACGGCGATGACACGATGCTTGCTGAGCTCATGCGCTTGTCTTCGCACGATGGGCAGATCACCACGCTGCCGATGCGCGACATCGGCGCGCGCTACGCCATCTATCGCCACCGCCTGCATGGAAACGAGGCCAGTTTCGCGTTGCGCTACACGACACCGCAGGGGGCCACGGTCGCGCGTACCGTGACGGCCACACCGCTGGCCGATCGCCCCAGGGAACCGGTCGCCGAGAAGGCTGTTGCCCGTCTGGAATGGCTGGCACCTGGCATGGCCTACCTGGACGTATCCACCTTCAGCAACCGCGTTTACCGCGAGGCGCACACGGATTTCCGCAGTCATATCCGCCGGCTGTTCGAAGAGATCGAGCGTGGCCGCGCGACGCGGTTGATCCTGGATCTACGCCGCAACGGTGGCGGCAGTGAACCCAACGAAAGCATCCTGTTTTCCTTCCTGGTCGCGCAGCCATTGCACAAGTACGCCTCCGTCCAGACCCGGGGGCAGCACCTGAAAGTGACCAGCCGCTCGGGCCGGGTGTTCGAGCAGGACGTGTTCGATGAGGATGAAATCCACTTCCAGAAGGTACTTCCGGACGGGCGACTGTCCCGACTGAATGTGCCGCCGGAAGGGCTGATGAGCCATTGGGCGCCTTCCGTGCCGGTCTATCGCGGGCGGCTGGTGGTCCTCGCCGGCGGGGCCACGTTCTCCGGCGGTGCGGAACTGGCCTCGATGCTGCATCACGTGCGGCGCGGGGTGTTCGTCGGGGAGGAAGTCGGCGGCACCCATGAGGGCAACACCAGCGGCTACAACTGGCGCGTGGAGCTGCCCAACAGTGGCGTGCGCCTGAAGGTGCCGCTGTTGAAATTCACCTTCAACTGGCGAGGCCTGCCGCAGGGGCGAGGCGTGCCGGCGCAGTGCGACGTGCCGCCATCGGTGATGGAGATCGGTGTGGTCCGCGACCGTGCATGGCGGGTGGCCCGGGCGGTGGCCGAGCAGTCGTGGCGCGATCCACGGCAGGCGCAGTGCCCCACCGTGGAGTGACGCGTACGACAGCGCCTGCCTGATTCATGCGCTGCTGATCAGCGCCTCGCGCAGCGCGGCCAGCCCCTTCCGGTGTCGCTTGGCGGAGGGAATGACGAGGTAATAGGTTTCTTCCCCGCGATCCACGCGCACATCGAAGGGCGCGACCAGGCGCCCACGCTGGAGCTCGGCCTCCACCAGGACCTCCTGCGCCACGATGATGCCCAGGCCATCCTGCGCAGCCTCGTAGGCCACCGCCGAGCTCTCGAACACCCGCTGCCGAGTCATGCAGGCCGGATCGATACCCGCCGCCACGCACCAGTGTTCCCAGTCATCCGGTCGCGCACTGACCCGCAACAGGGTCTGCTCGGCGAGCCAGACCGCATCGCGTGGTTTGCTGGGTCGGATCAGCGACGGAGCACACACCGCCACCAGCACATTGCGGACCAGCGGTGTGGCGTCGTAGTCCGGCCAGTGCCCATGTCCCAGCCGGACCGATGCATCGCAGTCGGCGCCGGGCGTCCAGTCCGAGGAGGTGGTCAAGCGGATATCCACCTCCGGATGCAGCACCTGGAAGTGGCTGAGGCGGGGGATGAGCCAACGCGTAGCGAAGGTTGTGTGCGAGTGCAGCCGCACGACCGCGCGGTGGTCCATGCCCTGCAGTGCCTCGGTCGCTTTGCGGATGCCGTCCAGATGGGTGCTGATCTGCTGGTAGTAGGTCGCCCCCGCCGTTGAGAGCGCCAGGCCGCGACCGCTGCGCTCCAGCAGGCGCATATCCAGAAAGTCGTCCAGCACCTTCAACTGCCGGCTGACCGCACCGGGCGTGACAAAGAGCGATTCGGAGGCGGCGCGCACGGAGCCGGTCCGTGCGACGGCCTCGAAGGCGACCAGCGCATTGAGCGGGGGCAGGCGTGCCATGAGAGTTTCCATAAACTCAATGATTCAGGAAAATTAGTCGATTGTCCCGGGTCCGTCCAGTGCCGAGACTGGCTCCACGCCGCCATCTGGCGGGCATTCCCCTCTGGAGACACCGCATGAACGTAATCAATCCCGCCGACGGCTCGGTCGTCGGCGTCGCCCCTGAAATGAGCGCCGCCGAGGTTCAGGCCGCCATCGACCGGACCTGCAACGCATTCCCGGCGTGGTCGCGGACCTTGGCCAAGGAGCGTGGCGCCGCGCTGCGCCGCTGGTTCGAACTGGTCAGCGCAGACAAGGAGGCCTTTGCCGAATTGCTGGTGAAGGAAAACGGCAAGTGCCGGAGCGAAGCCCTCGGGGAAATCAGCTATGGGCTGGGCTTCATCGAGTGGTACGCCGAGGAGGCCAAGCGCGTCTATGGCGAGACCATTCCTGCCCACGTGGACAACGTTGCGGTAATCGTGACGCGTGAGCCGGTGGGCCCGACCGCTGCGATCACCCCATGGAACTTCCCCTTCATGATGATTGCGCGCAAGGTCGCCACCGCGCTGGCGGCTGGCTGCACCATGATCATCAAGCCCTCTGAAGAGACACCGCTCAGCGCCTACAAGCTGTTGGAGTACGCCCGTCGCGCGGGGATTCCGGACGGGGTGCTGGAGATGGTGACAGGCGACCCGAAGCAGATCGGCGAGGCATTCACCAGTGACCCGCGCATCCAGAAGATCTCCTTCACCGGTTCGACCCATGTCGGCCGTCTGCTCGCCCGCAACAGTGCGGACACGCTGAAGAAGATGACCATGGAGCTGGGCGGCAATGCGCCTTTCGTCGTCTTCGATGACACCGACATCGATGCAGCGGTGGCCGCATTGGTAGCGGCCAAGCTGCGCAACTCCGGCCAGGTCTGCATTTCCCCCAATCGGATCTATGTGCAGGATGGCATCTATGACACGTTCGCCGCGCGCTTGAAGACGGCAGTGGAGGCGATCCGGGTGGACCAGGGCCTGCAGGATGGGTTCGTGGTGGGGCCGCTGATCAACCAGTCCGCCATCAATAAGGTGGAAGCACTGGTGGCTGACGCCGTCGCGCAGGGCGCCGTCCTTGTCACGGGCGGTACGCTGGCCAGGCCCAACTCCCTGTTCTATCGCCCGACGCTGCTGGCCGAGGTGCCCGACACCGCGCAGGTGCGCACCACGGAGATCTTCGGGCCGGTGTTTCCGCTCTACCGGTTCTCCACCGAAGCGGAGGTCGTGCAGCGTGCCAACGACACCGAGTACGGCCTGGTGGCGTACGCCTTCACCCGTGATCTTGCGCGCGCCTTCCGCCTGTCACGCGACATCTCCGCCGGCATGGTCATCCTCAACAGTGGTTCGGTGGGGGCCGAGTCGGTGCCCTTCGGCGGCGTCAAGCAATCCGGCTACGGCCGCGAAGGCGGTTCCCACGGTATCCAGGAGTACGTCAGCATCAAGTACACCCTGATGGCGGGGCTGGATCAGTAGTTCTACGCAACACGACGATGTCGCCGCCCGTCAGTTGGCGGCGGCATCGTGCCCGGAGATGCGCCGCGCCAACGGTCCCCACCCGGCCAACGCAATCCCTCCGACGAAGACCGCTGCCGTGCCGACCGCGTTCATCAGCAGATCCACCGCAGGCGCATCGGGCATCGCGAACGCGACGGCGATCCCCTCCAGGGCAGGGCTGATGATGAGATACAACCCGATCACCGCCAGGACCCGGCCGAGTCGCTGCCACGGCGTACGCGGATCCTCGGGCCAGCCACGCACGTGCAGGTACCCGAGCACCAGCAGCATGCCCAGGAAGCGCCCCGCGGTATCGGCAGGGATGACGGGGGTGATCACGGCCGCCGCAGCCAGCCCGACCCCCAGTGCGGCCAGGGTGAGGTGACGCGGCCGGTTCCGGGGCACGCGTACCGCTTGCGGCATGTACCGCCATGCGAACGCGCCCAAGGCAATCCCGACCAGCCATCCGCCCAGCACATCGGACAGGAAGTGCCGGCCCAGGTACATCCGTGACAGCGCCATCAGCAACGGCCAGCCGATCAGCAGCGCGATCCGCCAGCCGGCACCGCGGATGCCGAAGCACAGCACCACGGCTGCCATCGCAGCCGTCGCTACGCCCACATGACCACTGATGAACCCATAGTCCGGATCTGGCTGCGCACGCAGGGCGGCAATCGCTTCATCGGTCGGCAGCGTCCAGAACGATCCGGCGGCGCCATCGGCGACCAGCGCGTGGTCCGGCCGACCCTTGTCCAACACGTGGATGTCGACATCGCTGGGGCGGGGCAGGGCGGCACCCTGCTTGATCGCGTGCGTGGCCATCGACATCAGCAGTACCGCCATCATGATGCCCAACCCCGCGCGCAGACGCACCCCGAAGCTGCAGACCACGATCAACAGCACGTACGCCCATTCGTAGCCCAGCGCGCTGACGAAGTTCATCAACGGCAACATCCACGCTGCATCGAAGAAGGACTGCAGCCACACATGCCAATGGGTCTGGAACATCCGTATTCCTCAGTGCCGGGTCACCGCCTGCGTGACCGGCAACGATAGCGGCTCCCGGCGCAGTCCGAAAAGAGGGCGCAGCCAGGCGATGCGCCGGATCAGCCCTTCGTGCAGCAGCAGGCAACCCGCCACGGTTACAGCCAGTACCAGCAGTGGCTCCCACCACGGCCCCAGGTGCAGCGGTTTGACCCAGAACAGCAGCGCGATGATCAGGCTCTGGTGCAGGATGTACCAGGGATACACCGCCTCGGTGCAGTACGGCAGCCAGCGGAACGGGCGATCCAGATATACCTTGGCCCAGCCGAGCAGGGTCAGCAGTACGGCCCACAGGTACAGTGACTGGCTGGCCATCACCTGCAGCGTCCAGACGCTGTCCGGCCACTGCCGCAGTACTGAATCGGCCGGCAACATCCGCCCCAGGAGGCGGATGCCGAAGTACCAGCTCGCCGCAATGACCACCACCCACAGGGTGGTCCGGCGCAGTTCGACCACGCGGGCCCAGAACGGGGTGGCGCGGGCAAGCAGATAGCCGGCCAAGAACACCGTGCCGTACTTGGCGTGCTGGTACCAATCGCCAAACAGCAGATTGGTGGATGGGAAGCGGGGATCGAGCCAGGCCACCCAGCCGAAGGAAAGCAGGCTGGGCAGCCCGATCAGCAGCGGCGCCGGCGCACGGGTGAAGCGCTCCACGGCGCGATGCACGGCAGCGGTATCCAGCGCCGGCATCAGCAAGGCCAGTACCAGCGTGTAGATCCACAGGTAGGCCAGGTACCACAGGTGGTTCCAGGTGATGCGCAGCTGCCACCCGGCGAAGCTGTCCTGTGGCCAGGCCGGCATCTGCCAGTAGCGCAGCAGGAAGGTGCCGAAGCCGGGCTCGATACGCCCGTTGGTCACTGCCTCGCAGTACGGCTGGATCGGCACCACCACGGCCATGCCGAACAGCAGCGGCAGCAGCAGCCGCCACGTGCGCAGCACGGCAAAGCGCGCGATGCGCGTCTCGGGCCGCATCAGGGCGATGGCGATACCGGAGAGCAGGAACAGCAACTGCATCCGCCAGCGGTTGACCAGCAGCATCGGCCATTGCAGCCACTCGGCGGTGTAGTCGCTCTTGAGATGGAACCCCCAGCCGTCCACGTAGGCCATGGCGGTGTGATACAGGATGAGCAGGGCGAAGGCGAACACGCGCAGGGCGTCGATGTCGTGGCGGCGTGGCATGGTCGGGACAGGGAGAGAAAAGGAGCCTCCACGATGCGCATGGGCATCGCGCTCGGCCATGCCAAAGGGGTCTGACGTCGGCGCCAAGTGACGAATGGCGGTCGCCAAGTGACCGGCGGGGCGCACTACCATGGGGCGATGAGACAGGCTGAGCACCCTTTGCGAATGGATGATTCAATGGCGAACGGACGTGCCGCGCGGTGGCGCCCGGGTGCGCGGATGCTGGTGTGGTCGGTGATCCTGCTGACCACGGCGGTGGCCAACGCAGTGGTCGAAGTGATGGATGCGGGGCGCCGCGGCGAGGACCTGGGCCTGTGGCAGCCGATGATCTGGGAGCTGAGCAGCGTCGCGATGATTCTGCTGACACTGCCGGTGCTGTGGTGGGGCTGCCAGCGTTGGCCGCTGCATGCCGATAACTGGAAGCGGCGGCTGCCGCTGTATCTGCTGGCCAGCGTAGCGTGGTCGCTGGTGCACGTAGTGGGGATGATGGCGCTGCGCCATCTGGCCTATGCGGCGCTGGGCTATCACTATCAGGACGACGCCACCTGGCCGGTACGCCTGATGTACGAGTACCTCAAGGATGTCCGCGCATTCTTCACGTTCGTGGCGATCGAGCACTTCTTCAGCTGGTTCGGGCGGCGCCGGCAGGGCGAAGCCCATCTGCTGGTGGCGCCGGATGATGCGCCCCCGGTGGAAGCGGTCGAGCGCCCGGAACGGTTCCTGGTGCGCAAGCTGGGGCGCGACTTCCTGGTCGCCACTGGTGATATCGAATATGCCCAGGCGGCCGGCAACTACGTCAATCTGCGGGTGCGCGGGCACGATTACCCGCTGCGCAGCACCATGGCGGCGCTGGAAGAGCGGCTGGACCCGGGCGTATTCGTGCGGGCCCACCGCAGCTGGCTGGTGAACGTGCGCCACCTGGTCTCGATCGAGCCGCTGGACGGGGGCGAGGCCCTGCTGCACATGGACGATGGGGGCCGGGTGCCGTGCAGCCGCCGGCAGCTGCCCTCGTTCCGGCAGGCCCTGGCGGTGCAGGCACCGGCGTGACGCTGCGCACGCCCCTGTTCAGCGATGTCGTTTCTCTACCCCCGAGCCGGCGCCCAGCACCCCGGCCACCGCCGGAAAGCCCCGGATAGGCTATGATGGACAGTCTTTTCGCACGCATTAATCGCCGACATGATCGAGCTCAATCCTGTCCGCCAGCGCATCACCGATCTCACCGATCGCGTGCTCTCGCTCAGGGGGTATCTTTGACTACGACGCCAAGAAAGAGCGTCTGGAAGAAGTAACCCGGGAACTGGAAAACCCGGATATCTGGAACAACGCCGAGTACGCCCAGAATCTTGGCCGCGAACGCGCCAACCTGGACAAGACCGTGGGCGGCATCGCCACGATCCTCGACGGCCTGACCGAGTCGGGCGAACTGCTGGAACTGGCCGAAAGCGAACAGGACGAAGAAACCGCCCTGGCCGTGGTCAGTGACCTGGACAAATACCAGAAGCACGTGGAGCAGCTGGAGTTCCAGCGCATGTTCTCCGGCCAGATGGACAACGCCGCTGCGTTCGTCGACATCCAGGCCGGCGCCGGCGGTACCGAAGCCCAGGACTGGGCCGAGATCCTGCTGCGCATGTACCTGCGCTGGTGCGAATCGCGCGGCTGGAAGACCGAACTGATGGAAGTCTCCGGCGGCGACGTCGCGGGCATCAAGTCGGCCACGCTGCGCGTGGAAGGCGATTACGCCTATGGCTGGCTGAAGACCGAGACCGGCGTGCACCGCCTGGTGCGCAAGTCGCCGTTCGATTCGGACAACCGCCGCCATACCAGCTTCACCTCGGTGTTCGTGTCGCCGGAAGTCGATGACAACATCGAGATCGACATCAACCCGGCCGACCTGCGTACCGATGTGTACCGCTCCTCGGGCGCCGGTGGTCAGCACGTCAACAAGACCGAGTCGGCGGTGCGTATCACGCACATTCCGACCAACACGGTCGTGGCCTGCCAGACCGGCCGCAGCCAGCACCAGAACCGCGACAACGCGATGAAGATGCTGGCCGCCAAGCTGTACGAGCTGGAAATCCAGAAGCGCAACGCCGAGCGTGACGCCGTGGAAGCCACCAAGTCCGACATCGGCTGGGGCAGCCAGATCCGCAACTACGTGCTCGACCAGAGCCGTATCAAGGACCTGCGCACCGGCATCGAACGCTCCGATACGCAGAAGGTGCTGGACGGCGACCTCGACGAATTCGTCGAAGCCAGCCTGAAGTCCGGCCTGGCCGTGGGTGCCAAACGCACCGACGCCTGACCGTCGGGGCCGCCACGCGCGGCCCCGATCCGTTGTGCTCGGGTCACGCCCGGTTTCGCAATCCGCCCCGACCATCGGCATGATGGCGGGGACCGTCCCTCCCCCCGACATACATAGACCCACGCCATGAACGATCAGACCGCCGCGCCGCAGCCCCCCGTCGACGAGAACAGCCTCATCGCCGAGCGCCGCGCGAAACTGACCGCCCTGCGCGGGCAGGGCATTGCCTACCCGAACGATTTCCGCCGCGAGCACTTCGCCGGCACCCTGCAGGCCGAGTTCGCCGATGCCGAGCAGTGGACCGCCGAAGCGCTGGAGGCCAGCGACCGCCAGGTCAAGATGGCCGGCCGCCTGATGGCCAAGCGCGTGATGGGCAAGGCCAGCTTCGCCCAGATCCAGGACGAGTCCGGCCGCATCCAGCTGTTCCTGCAGGGCAGCACGCTGGGCGATGCCTACACCGCTTTCAAGGGCTGGGACGTGGGCGACATCATCGCCGTCGAGGGTGGGCTGACCCGCACCAAGACCGGTGAGCTGTCGGTCAAGGCCACCAGCATCCGCCTGCTGACCAAGTCGCTGCGCCCGCTGCCGGACAAGTGGCACGGCCTGGCCGACGTGGAGCAGCGCTACCGCCAGCGCTATGTGGACCTGATCGTGACCCCGGAGTCGCGCGAGGTGTTCATCAAGCGCTCGCGGATCATCCGCGCCATGCGCGCCTGGCTGGACAGCCGCGACTTCCTGGAAGTCGAAACGCCGATGATGCATTACATCCCCGGCGGCGCCACGGCCAAGCCGTTCACCACCCACCACAACGCGCTGGATCTGGACCTGTACCTGCGCGTGGCGCCGGAGCTGTACCTCAAGCGCCTGGTTGTGGGCGGCCTGGAACGCGTGTACGAAATCAACCGCAACTTCCGCAATGAAGGCGTCAGCACGCGCCACAACCCGGAATTCACCATGATGGAGCTGTACGAGGCCTACGCCACGTACACCGAAGTGATGGACCTGACCGAAGGCGTGATCCGTGACGTGGCCAGCAAGGTGCTGGGCACCACCACGGTGGAGTGGGACGGCGCCACCATCGACCTGGCCCCGGCCTTCCGTCGCTGGCGCATGGACGAGGCGGTACGCCACCACAACCCGGAGATCAGCGCCGCCGACTGCACCGACCGCGACGCGCTGGCGGCCCATTGTGAACGCCTGAAGATCCGCATCAAGCCGTCCTACGGCTGGGGCAAGCTGCTGCTGGAGATCTTCGAAGCCACCGTCGAGCACACCCTGATCCAGCCGACCTTCATTACCGACCACCCGGTCGAAGTCTCGCCGCTGGCCCGTGCCAACGATGACCAGCCGGGCTATACCGACCGCTTCGAACTGTTCATCAACGGCAAGGAGCTGGCCAACGGCTTCTCCGAGCTGAACGATCCGGAAGACCAGGCGGCCCGCTTCCAGGCCCAGGTGACGGCGAAGGAGGGCGGTGACGACGAAGCCATGCATTACGACGCCGATTACATCCGCGCGCTGGAGTACGGCATGGCCCCGACCGGCGGCCTGGGCATCGGCATCGACCGTCTGGTGATGCTGCTGACAGGCAGCAGCTCGATCCGTGACGTGCTGCTGTTCCCGTACATGCGTCCGGAAAACTGAGACCTGGGTCCGGGCGTGCTTGGGGCGCGTCCGGCGCGGGGGTTCCGCTGCCGTGGCCGCGCGAGTATGGTTTCTGCGTGGCCTTAACAGGCGCTATGGCGTGATGGCCACGGACCATGACGGGTTGCAGGGGGATGCCGACATAGGCGTCACACTGTGACGACGATCATGAACTGGGGTGTTCATGACGGAGGCGGACCGATGCAAGGTGCCAGTGTGCAGACGGGCGGAGTATCCTCTCCGCAGCATGTTCCAGTGTGGTCAAGGAAGAAGGCAGAAGCAGCCTTGAATATTGTCATCGTTGACGATCAGACGTCCGCGCGTACCATGCTGCGCCATGTCATCGAGGACATCGCGCCGGAGCTGTCCGTGCACGACTTCGGCGATCCGCTGACGGCACTGGCCTGGTGCGAGTCGCACGCCGTGGATCTGCTGTTGCTGGATTACCGCATGCCGGAGATGGACGGGCTGGAGTTCGCCCGCCGTTTCCGCCGCCTGCCCAAGCACCGCGACATCCCCGTGATCCTGATCACCGTGGTCGGCGACGAGCCGATCCGCCAGGCCGCGCTGGAAGCCGGGGTGATCGATTTCCTGGTCAAGCCGATCCGCCCACGCGAACTGCGCGCACGCTGCTACAACCTGTTGCAGCTGCGCCAGCAGTCGGAGAACGTCAAGCAGCGCGCGCTGTCGCTGGAGCAGCGCCTGCTGGCGAGCATGCACGAGGTGGAGGAGCGCGAGCGCGAGACGCTGTCGCGGCTGGCGCGGGCGATCGAGTTCCGTGATGCCGGCACCAGTGCCTACCTGGAGCGCATGGCGCATGTCGCCGGCCTGATCGCCGAGCAGCTCGGGCTGCCGGAGGAAGAGGTCAAGCTGATCGAGATGGCCGCGCCCCTGCATGACATGGGCAAGATCGCCATTCCCGACGCGGTGCTGCTCAAGCAGGGCAAGCTGAGTGATGAGGAGCAGGCGATCATGCGCCGGCACCCGCGGATCGGCTATGAGCTGCTCAGCGGCAGCCAGAATCGTTTCATCCAGGTCGGTGCGTTGATCGCGCTGCGCCACCACGAACGTTACGACGGCAGCGGCTACCCGGATGGTCTGGTCGGCGATGCCATTCCGCTGGAAGCGCGGATCGTGGCGGTGGCCGATGTGTTCGACGCCCTGATCTCACCCCGTCCGTACAAGGAAGCATGGACGATGGAAGCCACGCTGGCGTATTTGTATGCCCAGCGCGGCCGTTTGTTCGATCCGCGCTGCGTCGATGCCCTGCTGCGCGGCCGCCTCCAGCTTGAGGAGATCTGCGCACAGCACTCCACCGCGTCATCCCGCCCGGGGATGTGATATGCGTCGTCTGTACCCGCGCCTGAAGCAACGACTGGCGCAACGCCCGGATACCGAGCACGGCCAGGCGATCGTTCGCATCGTGCTGATCACCCTGATCCTGCTGTATGTGCTGATGCCCGGGCCGCGCCACGACCTGCCGCCGGCGCAGTACCACGGGGTGCTGGCGATCGTGCTGACCGGCCTGACCCTCTCGCTTGGGCTGTTCGGCTGGCTGCTGTGGCGGCCGGGGCGTTCGGATCCGCGCCGGGTGGCCGGCATGCTCGCCGACTACGGCCTGATCGCCGCCGGCATGGTGCAGATGGGTGAGCCGCTGGCCTGGGTCTACATCGTGGTGATGTGGGTGACCGTCGGCAACGGCATGCGCTACGGCAACAACTATCTCTATGTGGCCGTGGCGATGGCCATGGTCAGCTTTGGCAGTACCGCATTGCTCACCCCGTACTGGCATCAGAACGCGCGGCTGGCGTTCGGCCTGTGGCTGGGCCTGGCAGCGGTGCCGCTGTATTTTTCCACGCTGCTGCGGCAGCTGACCCGCGCGATGGCGGAGGCACGCCGCGCAAGCGAGGCCAAAAGCCGCTTCCTGGCCAACATGAGCCATGAATTCCGCACGCCGCTCAACGGCTTGTCGGGCATGACCGAGCTGTTGGCCACCACCAAGCTCGATGAAGAGCAGCGCGAGTGCGTCAATACGATCCAGGCGTCCTCGCGCAGTCTGCTGGCGCTGGTGGAAGAGGTGCTGGATATCTCCGCGATCGAGGCCGGCAAGCTGCGCGTGACCGCCGAGGACTTCGCGCTGGCCGATGTGATCCAGGCCATCGGGTTGATCCTGCTGCCGCAGGCCAAGGCCAAGCGACTGGATTACCGGGTCAAAGTGGCCGACACCGTGCCGCCGTTGTTGCGGGGTGATCTGGGCCACCTCCGTCAGATCCTGCTCAACATCGCTGGCAACGCGGTCAAGTTCACCGATCACGGCCGGGTCGAAATCCGTGTCGCGGTGCTCGATGCCGAATCCAACGGCGGGGTCCGCCTGCGCTTCGACATCCTCGATACCGGCATTGGGGTCACCCCGGAAATGCGTCCGCGCCTGTTCGAAGCGTTCGAGCAGGCCGATGTGAGCATGGCGCGCCGCCACGAAGGCACCGGCCTGGGGACGACCATCGCCAAGGGCCTGGTGGAAGCGATGGGTGGCGAGATCGGCTACCAGGAGAACCCGCCGCAGGGCAGTCACTTCTGGTTCGAGCTGCCGTTTGCGCCGCCGCGCGTGCCGCTGGGCACCGTCACTCCGGCCCTGGTCGGCGACGGGCTGCCGGACCGCAACGGCAATGTCATCGCCTTCGCCGATCCGTTCCTGCGCCACCGCGCGCGCGTGCGCAGCATGCACATCCTGGTGGCCGATGATCACGAGGCCAACCGGATGGTGCTGCAGCGCCTGCTGCAGAAAGCCGGTCACAGGGTCCTGTGCGTCAACGGTGGCGAAGCGGTGCTGGATGCGATGGCCGAGAGCGATTTCGATGCGGCCATCGTGGATCTGCACATGCCCGGCATGAGTGGCCTGGACATGCTCAAGGAACTGCGGGTGATGCAGGCCGGGGGCGGTCCCCGCACCCCGGTGCTGGTGCTCAGTGCCGATGTCACCCCCGAGGCGATCCAACGCTGCACCCAGGCCGGTGCACATACCTTCCTGGCCAAGCCGGTGGTCGCCGTGCGCCTGCTGGACGTGCTGGCTGACATCGCCTCCAACGGGCAACTCAAGGCCAGCGCGCCGATCGTACGCACCGCCACCGTCTTGGATGGCGTGCTGGATCCCGGCGTGCTCGACGAATTGGCTTCGCTCGGCATGGGCGATGGCTTCGAGCGCGAGTTCATCCGCCAGTGCCTGGCCGATGCCGAGCAGTGCGTCGGTGTGGCACTGGCCGACGGCGAGCGCGGCGATTGGGTGCATTTCCGTGAGCAGGCCCACGCGATCAAGGGCGTGGCCAGCAATCTGGGCCTGGTCCGCGTGGCGAACCGCGCGGGCGACCTGATGCGCATGGCCGACTGGCAGCTCAAGAGCGAGTGGCGCCAGCGCATGACCCTGCTGCAGGCAGGCATCAAGGAAGGCCGTCAGGCGCTGGATGCGCGTGCGCAGCGCAAGGCCCAGGGCCAGGCCGATGACGGCGGCGACATGCGCTGAGCGGTCACGCCGGTGGCGGCGTGGCAGCCGGCTCGAAGGCGCTCAGGTCCAGCCCGGCGGACTGGAAGCGCTGCACTACCTGCCGTAGACCCTCTGCATCCTCCCGGGTCGGACCTGCGCGCAGGATCGCCGCCGAACAGATACGTTGATCGGTGAGGCAGTGGTCGGGTTGCTCAAGCTGCGCGGCAGTCATCGCGATCACGATGGCCATGCGAGCAACAGTGCTGTCTGCCACTCGATCGCCTCGGTAGAACGCCGCGAACTGCTGCTGGACGGCCGATGCGGATGTCGCGCCGTTCGGGGGCGATGCGCCGGGGTGTGCGAGCAGCGCGGTCTGTCCACCCTGCTCGAGCGCGCGCACCTCATCGGCCAGGACGGTTTCAAGGATGAACGCCTCTACGGCACTGGGGACGTAGCCCACGCCGGCGGCGGCGGCGTACCGGGTCGGTGCCATGGCCAGCAGCGCCATGCAGAGCAGCTGGCACACGCGGCGGCCGCGTCGATCAGATTGTTCCGTGGTGTTCAACATCCGTCCTGCTGGATCATGGGGGAGCGCACCATACAAGAAAAAAAGCCCGGCGGCAGCCGGGCTTGAACAACACAGGGGAGGGGAGGACTCAGGCGACGTCGAGGGTGGCTCGGCGCGTCTGGGCCTTGATCAGGCGGTCCATGGTGCGCAGCGACTTGTCGCCCAGCGCGAGGGCGGAGTCCACCCAGACCTTGGTGATTTCCAGCAGTTCGTCGTAGCGCACGGCCTGGGCCAGGTTGCGCGCGGCATTCATCGCCAGGTACGAGTGTGGAATGCGCTGGTGCTGGCGGATCAGGTCTTCCACGGCTTTGACGCCCTGGCCCTTCGGCACCAGCACGTCGACCACGCCCATGGCATGCATTTCTTCGGCGGAATACACGCGGCCGTCGAGGATGATCTTCTCGGCCAGCTGCGGGGCCACGCGCTTGCACAGGAACGAGTAGGCACCCATGCCCGGGAACAGGCCGAACAGCACCTCCGGCAGGCCCATGCCGCAGCCTTCCTCGGCCACGATGGTGTGGCAGGCCAGCGCCATTTCCAGGCCGCCGCCGAGCGCGTCGCCCTGGATCAGCGCGATCGAGCGCACGTCGCCACCGAAGCCGGTATGCAGGTGGTGCACGCCCTCCACGCAGCGCTGCGCATAGGTCAGCAGGCGGTCGCGGTTGCCCTCGCGGATCAAGCGGGTGAACAGGTCCAGATCGCCGCCCAGGTTGTAGGCATTCGCATCGGAGGCGAGCACGAAATGGCGCAGCTTGCCGCTGTTGCGCTCGGCCGGGCTGCGGGTGATCGCGCTCATGAAGTTCCACATTTCATCGAGCATGTCCTTGCGGCAGCACGGGCGGATGCCGCTGGCCGCGTCGGCATGCATGAACAGCCAATGGGCATCGTCGTTGCCCGTGGTTTCAGTGCGGATGGTGGCGTAGCGGTGGTTGACGGGCAGCTTTTCAATGGTGCTCATGGCGATTTCCTCGGAGGCTGGCCCGCTGGGAGGACGGTGGGCGGCGGGCCTGACGGGTCCACACGCCGCGATCCTACACCCCCGGCATCTCACGCAATGCAAAAGGCCCCCGCCGTTGCCGGCAGGGGCCCTGTGAAGATGCAGCCGTTGGGGAACCGTTACGGCGCGGGCGTATCGCGCAGCTCGCGGCGCAGGATCTTGCCGACGTTGGTCTTCGGCAGTTCCTTGCGGAACTCCACGATCCGCGGGTGCTTGTAGCCGGTCAGGTTGGCACGCGCGTGCTCCTTGACCATCTCGGCGGTGAGGTTGGGGTCCTTCTTGACGATGACCACCTTGACCACTTCGCCGGACTTTTCATCGGGCACGCCGACCGCCGCGACTTCGAGTACGCCGGGCATCATTGCAATGACGTCTTCGACCTCATTGGGGTACACGTTGAAGCCGGACACCAGGATCATGTCCTTCTTGCGGTCCACGATGTAGAAGAAGCCCTGCTCATCCATGCGCGCCATGTCGCCGGTATGCAGCCAGCCCTCGGCGTCGACCGCCTGCGCGGTGTCTTCCGGGCGCTGCCAGTAGCCCTTCATGACCTGCGGGCCCTTGATGCACAGCTCGCCGACTTCGCCGGCGGCCAGCGTCTTGCCGGCGTCATCTTTCACGCAGGCATCGGTGGACGGGATCGGCAGGCCGATCGCGCCGTTGTACTCGGCCAGGTTGAGTGGATTGATGCAGGCGGCCGGCGAGGTCTCGGTCAGGCCATAGGCCTCGACCAGGGTCACGCCGGTGACCTTTTTCCAGCGTTCGGCAACAGCGCGCTGCACGGCCATGCCGCCACCGAGGGTGACCTTCAGCGAGGAGAAATCGACCTCGTCGAAGCCGGGGGTGTTGAGCAGGCCGTTGAACAGCGTGTTGACGCCGGTGATCGCGGTGAAGCGGGTCGCCTTGAGCTCCTTGACGAAGCCCTTCATGTCGCGCGGGTTGGTGATCAGGTAGTTGCAGCCACCGAACTTCATGAAGACCAGGCCGTTCGCCGTCAGCGCGAAGATGTGGTACAGCGGCAGGGCGGTGATGATCACCTCCTTGCCCATCTCGATGCCCGAGGCGGAGATCCAGGCCGAGGCCTGCTGCATGTTGGCGACCAGGTTGCGGTTGGTCAGCATCGCGCCCTTGGCCACGCCGGTGGTGCCGCCGGTGTACTGCAGGAAGGCGACATCGTCGTGGTCGATCTCGACCTTGGGCAGGGTGTGGCGGCTGCCCAGCTTGAGCGCCTGGTTGAAGCGGATCGCGCCGCGCAGGCTGTAGTTGGGCACCATCTTCTTGATGTACTTCAGGACGAAGTTCACCACGATGCCCTTGGCGCCGAGCATGTCGCCCAGGCCGGTGGTCACGACGTGCTTGATCGGGGTATCGGCGATGACCTGCTGCACGGTGTCGCAGAAGTTGTCGACGACCACCAGCACGGCTGCGCCCGAATCCACCAGCTGGTGCTTGAGCTCGCGGGCGGTGTACAGCGGGTTGACGTTGACCACGGTCAGGCCGGCACGCAGCACGCCGAAGGTCGCGATCGGGTACTGCAGGCAGTTGGGCATCATCAGGGCGACGCGGTCACCCTTCTTGAGCTGCAGCTCACCGAGCAGGTAGGCGGCGAACTGTTCGACCAGTGCGTCCGTTTCCCCGTAGGTCAGAACCTTGCCGAAACTGGAGTAGGCGGGGCGGTCGCGGAACTTGGCCACCGAAGTGTCGAAGACGGCCGACACCGAATGGAACTCGTTGACGTCGATCTCGGCGGGTACGCCTTTGGGATAACTCTGCAGCCAGGGTCGTTCCAGACTCATATTCCCCCTCCAGGAAACGTGGATGATGTAACGCGATGACGGAGAGTATCCGTCGTTTCATGCCTCGGCAGCATACCGTCCCGAATGGGAAACGCGAAGGGCCGGTGAAGAAAGGCCGCGGAGGGGCGTCAGGATGCGTTGTTTGCGACATGCCAGGCCGGTGCCCACGACCCGCGGTCGTGGGCTACCGTGTGGGTCACGGCCGGGGGGGCGTGACCCGACTCCGCCGGGAACGCGACGGCCGGCTTACTTCTTGCCGGCCAACTGGCGCAGCACATACTGCAGCAGGCCGCCGTGCTTGAAGTACTCCACTTCCTTAGGGGTCAGCAGCATCACATGGGCCTCGAAGGTCTTCTTCGAGCCATCCGCCCGGGTCGCGGTGAGGGTGGCCGACTTGCTGGCGCCATCCTCCAGACCGGTGATGTCGATCACTTCCGAACCGTCCAGGCCCAGGCTCTGCGCGTTGTCGCCGTTCTTGAACTGCAGCGGCAGCACGCCCATGCCGACCAGGTTGGAGCGGTGGATGCGCTCGAAGCTTTCGGCGATCACCGCCTTGACGCCCAGCAGGTTGGTGCCCTTGGCCGCCCAGTCGCGCGAGGAGCCGGTGCCGTATTCCTTGCCGGCGAACACCACCAGCGGGACGCCCTCGGCCTTGTACTTGACGGCCGCGTCATAGATCGCCAGCTTCTGCGGCTCGCCGCCGTTCTTCGGGAAGTACAGCGTATTGCCGCCTTCTTCGCCGCCGAACATCAGGTTCTTGATCCGGATGTTGGCGAAGGTGCCGCGCACCATCACGTCATCGTTGCCGCGGCGGCTGCCGTAGCTGTTGAAGTCGGCCGGCTGGACGCCACGCTCCTGCAGGAAGCGTCCGGCGGGGGAATCCTTCTTGATGTTACCCGCCGGGGAGATGTGGTCGGTGGTGATGGAGTCGCCGAACAGGCCCATCACGCGGGCGCCATGCACATCCTCGATGTGGCCGACGTCCATCGTCATGCCCTCGAAGTAGGGCGGGTTCTTGATGTAGGTCGAGCTGCCATCCCACTCATACAGGTCACCATCGGGCGACTTGATGGTGTTCCAGCGGGTGTCGCCCTTGAACACGTCGGCATAGTTCTTCTTGAACATCTCCGGCCCGATGGTCGCGGCAATCACATCGCCGATTTCCTTGTTGCTCGGCCAGATATCGCGCAGGTACACCGGCTGCCCATCGCTGCCCGTGCCCAGCGGCTCGGTGGTCAGGTCGATATCGGTGGTGCCGGCGATGGCATAGGCGACGACCAGCGGCGGGCTGGCCAGGTAATTCATTTTGACTTCCGGGTGCACGCGCCCTTCGAAGTTGCGGTTGCCCGACAACACCGAGGCCACCACCAGGTCGCCAGCGGCGATGCCTGCACTGACTTCGGTCGGCAGCGGGCCAGAGTTGCCGATGCAGGTGGTGCAGCCGTAGCCGACCACGTAGAAGCCGATCTTCTCCAGCTCGGTCAGCACGCCGGCCTTTTCCAGGTAATCGGTGACCACGCGCGAGCCCGGGCCGAGCGAGGTCTTCACCCACGGCTTGCGGTCCAGGCCCTTGGCCGCGGCGTTGCGGGCGAGCAGGCCGGCACCGATCATCACGGCCGGGTTGGAGGTGTTGGTGCACGAGGTGATCGCAGCGATGACCACTGCGCCATCCTTCAGGCGGAATTTCTGGCCATCCAGCTCGACGTCGCTGTAGCCCTTGGCCAGCTGTTCGTTGCCGACCGCCGCGCCGCCGCCTTCATTGACGAACTTGGAGACGTCATCGTTGCGCTTGTCGCGGTTGGTGGTCAGGCCGACCAGGTTGTCGCGGTAGTTCTGCTTGACGTCTTCGAGCAGCACGCGGTCCTGCGGGCGCTTCGGGCCGGCCAGCGATGGCTTGACCTGACCCATGTCCAGTTCCAGCGTGGCGCTGTAGCTGGCGTGCGCGGTGTTGGCGTCGTGCCACAGGCCCTGGGCCTTGGCGTAGGCTTCCACCAGCGCGATCTGGGCCTCGCTGCGGCCGGAAAGACGCAGGTAGGTCAGTGATTCTTCGTCGATCGGGAAGATGCCGCAGGTGGCACCGTATTCCGGAGCCATATTGCCGATCGTGGCACGGTCGGCCAGCGGCAGATGCTGCAGACCCTCGCCGAAGAACTCCACGAACTTGCCGACCACCCCGTGCTTGCGCAGCATCTGGGTGACGGTCAGCACCAGATCGGTCGCGGTGGCGCCTTCGGGCATGCGGCCGGTCAGCTTGAAGCCGACCACCTGCGGGATCAGCATCGAAGACGGCTGGCCCAGCATCGCCGCTTCCGCTTCGATGCCGCCCACGCCCCAGCCGAGCACGCCGATGCCATTGATCATGGTGGTGTGGCTGTCGGTGCCGAACACGGTGTCAGGGTACGCAACAGCCTTGCCATCCTTGTCCGCGGTCATCACCACGCGGGCCAGGTTTTCCAGGTTCACCTGGTGGACGATGCCGGTGTTGGGCGGCACCACCTTGAAATTATCGAAGGCTTTCTGGCCCCAGCGCAGGAAGCCGTAACGTTCCTGATTGCGCTGGAATTCGATCTTGCCGTTGAGGTCCAGCGCGTCGGGCGTGCCGAACACATCGACCTGCACCGAGTGATCGATCACCAGTTCGGACGGGATCTGCGGATTGATCTGCTCCGGGCGACCGCCGAGCTTGACAACGGCATCGCGCATCGCAGCCAGATCGACCACGCAGGGCACACCGGTGAAATCCTGCAGCACCACGCGCGCCGGCATGAACGCGATCTCGATGTCCGGCTCGGCCTTGGGGTCCCACTGGGCAACCGCCTGGATGTGGTCCTTGCCGACGGTGACGCCGCCATCCTCATGCCGGAGCAGATTCTCCAGCAGGATCTTCATCGAGTAGGGCAGGTGGGAGATGTCGAACGTCTGTCCGAGCTTCGGCAGGCTGAAGTAGTCGTAGGTGGTGCCGCCGACGTCCAGCTGGCTGCGGGTGGAGAACGAATCGCTCATTGCAGATGACTCCTCTTGCGGATGGCTTGCGTTGGCCCGCCCGAGGCAGACCTGCTTGCGTTCGCCGCTGACCGGTAGGCCGGCGATCGTCCCGAGTATGAACGATTCAGCCGGTTATCCACCTGCGGCAGTTGGTCTCAGGCTACACGGAGATATGTATCCCTCGTGTCATGGATGAGACAGATCCTTTCTGTGCCAACGGTCCTGGCGGGCAGATCGGTACTCCAGTGGAAGTATGCCCCCGGAAGTATGTATAATTTGTGCATACTTTGGAGGGCGTACCGATGGAAGCTACCGTTGCAGAACGCGGGCAGATCACCTTGCCCAAAGCGGTCCGTGATGCGCTTGGCCTGACCAAGGGCACCCTGCTCAAGGTGGAGCTGGAGGGCAGCCGGATCATCCTGCGCAAGAGCGTGGACGATGCGATCTCCCGGGCCCGCGGCAAGTTCGCGCTGGATGGATTCGATTCGGCCGAAGCAGCGGTGCGCGCGGTACGCGACGAGGAATGAGCGCGTGATGATCGCCGTTGATTCACCGGTGCTGATTGAACTGCTCAGCAATGGCCCACAGGCCGATGCGGTCGAAGCGGGCCTGCGCCAGAGTCTGGTCAGCGGGCGCGTGGTGATCTGCGCGGTGACGCTTGCCGAGATCTGCGCGTCGCTGCGCGGCGGCGCCGAAGTGCAGGAAGCACTTGAGGAAATGGGCGTGCACTTCAGTCCGCTGGAGGCCAAATCGGCCTTGCGTGCGGGTGAGATGCACCGCCGCCACCGGCAGCGGGGTGCCAGACCTCGCGGCCTGGATGAATTCATGGTCGGGTCGCACGCACTCCTGCAGTGCGATGGCCTGATCACCTGGAACGACACGTTTTACCGCGACTACTTCAAGGGCCTGAAGCTGATCGTGCCGCACGCCTGAGCCCATACTTTTAAACCGCATTCTTTCAAAGAATCACCCGGGAGTTGTCATGTTGGAAGCCTACCGCCACCACGTAGCCGAGCGCGCCGCGCTTGGCATCCCGCCGCTGCCGCTGAGCGCCCAGCAGACGGCCGACGTCATCGAGCTGCTGAAGAACCCGCCCGCCGGCGAGGCCGAGTTCCTGCTCGAACTGCTGACCCACCGCGTGCCGGCCGGCGTCGATGACGCGGCCAAGGTCAAGGCCTCGTACCTGGCTGCGATCGCCCTGGGCAGCGAAGTCAATCCGCTGATCACGCGCGAGCGCGCCACCGAACTGCTGGGCACCATGCTCGGCGGTTACAACGTCGCCCCGCTGGTCCAGCTGCTGGACGACGCCACCGTCGGTGCGATCGCCGCCGATGCGCTGAAGAACACCCTGCTGGTCTTCGATGCCTTCCACGATGTGCAGGAAAAGGCCAAGGCCGGTAACGCCAACGCCCAGGGCGTGCTGCAGAGCTGGGCCGATGCCGAATGGTTCACCAGCCGCCCGCAGGTACCGGAAAGCCTGACCATCACCGTGCTCAAGGTGACCGGCGAAACCAACACCGACGACCTGTCGCCGGCCCCGGATGCAACCACCCGCCCGGACATTCCGCTGCACGCCCTGGCGATGCTGAAGAACAAGCGTGATGGCATCGAGCCGGAAGAAGACGGCAAGCGCGGCCCGGTCAAGTTCATCGAATCGCTGAAGGACAAGGGCCACCTGGTGGCCTACGTGGGCGACGTGGTCGGTACCGGCTCCAGCCGCAAGTCCGCCACCAACTCGGTGCTGTGGTTCACCGGCGAAGATATTCCGTTCATCCCGAACAAGCGCTTCGGCGGCGTGTGCCTGGGCTCGAAGATCGCGCCGATCTTCTACAACACGATGGAAGACGCCGGCGCCCTGCCGATCGAACTCGACGTGTCGCAGATGAACATGGGCGATGTGATCGAGCTGCGCCCGTACGACGGCAAGGCCCTGAAGGACGGCGCCGTCATCGCCGAGTTCAAGGTCAAGTCCGACGTGCTGTTCGACGAAGTGCGCGCCGGTGGCCGCATTCCGCTGATCATCGGCCGCGGCCTGACCGCCAAGGCGCGTGAAGCGCTGGGCCTGGCCCCGACCGATCTGTTCCGCCTGCCGATGGACCCGCCGGATACCGGCAAGGGCTTCTCGCTGGCGCAGAAGATGGTCGGCCGCGCCTGTGGCCTGCCGGAAGGCCAGGGCATGCGCCCGGGCACCTACTGCGAACCGAAGATGACCTCGGTGGGCTCGCAGGACACCACCGGCCCGATGACCCGCGACGAGCTGAAGGACCTGGCCTGCCTGGGCTTCTCGGCCGACCTGGTGATGCAGTCGTTCTGCCACACCGCGGCCTACCCGAAGCCGGTGGACGTCAAGACCCACCACACGCTGCCGGAGTTCATCTCTACCCGTGGCGGCATCTCGCTGCGCCCGGGCGACGGTGTGATCCACAGCTGGCTCAACCGCATGCTGCTGCCCGACACCGTCGGCACCGGTGGCGACTCGCATACCCGTTTCCCGGTGGGCATTTCGTTCCCGGCCGGCTCGGGCCTGGTGGCGTTCGCCGCTGCTACCGGCGTGATGCCGCTGGACATGCCCGAATCGGTACTGGTCCGCTTCAAGGGCAAGATGCAGCCGGGCGTGACCCTGCGTGATCTGGTCAACGCGATCCCGCTGTACGCGATCAAGTCCGGTCTGCTGACCGTGGCCAAGGCCGGCAAGAAGAACATCTTCTCCGGCCGCATCCTGGAAATCGAAGGTCTGCCGGAGCTGAAGGTCGAACAGGCCTTCGAACTCTCCGATGCCTCGGCCGAGCGTTCGGCCGCCGGTTGCTCGGTGCACCTGAACAAGGAGCCGATCATCGAGTACCTCACCAGCAACATCACGCTGCTGAAGTGGATGATCGCCGAGGGTTACCAGGACGCCCGTTCGCTGGCGCGCCGCATCGAGAAGATGGAAGCCTGGCTGGCCAACCCGGAGCTGCTGGCCCCGGATGCCGATGCCGAGTACGCCGCTGTCATCGAGATCGATCTGGCTGACATCCACGAGCCGATCGTGGCCTGCCCGAACGATCCGGACGACGTCAAGACGCTGTCCGACGTGGCCGGTGCGGCGATCGACGAAGTGTTCATCGGTTCGTGCATGACCAACATCGGTCACTTCCGTGCAGCCGCCAAGCTGCTGGAAGGCAAGCGCGACATCCCGACCAAGCTGTGGGTGGCCCCGCCGACCAAGATGGATGCCTCGGAGCTGACCAAGGAAGGCCATTACGGCACCTTCGGCACCGCCGGCGCCCGCATGGAAATGCCGGGCTGCTCGCTGTGCATGGGCAACCAGGCGCAGGTGCGTGAGGGCGCGACGGTCTTCTCGACCTCGACCCGCAACTTCCCGAACCGTCTGGGCCGCAACTCCAACGTGTACCTGGGTTCGGCCGAGCTGGCCGCGATCTGCTCGCGCCTGGGTCGCATCCCGACCAAGGAAGAGTACATGGCCGACATCGGTGTGCTCGATGCCAGCAGCAAGGACATCTACCGCTACATGAACTTCGACCAGATCGAGGATTACCAGGACGTGGCCGGTACGGTTGCTGCCTGACGCGGTAGCCGGGCGCTGCCCGGCTCCGATGACCATCGATCGTTGATCGGTGGATGAAAGACGAAAACACCCGGCGCGAGCCGGGTGTTTTTGTGTGTGCGGCGCTCAGCGTGCCGGAAAGCGGAAGGGCCACGCCTCGTCGCCCGCAGCATTGCGCTCGGCACAGACCTGCCGGAACGTTTCCACGAACGCCTGCTGCAGCCGGGTAGGGTGCCAGTCGGCGCGGGTGGTAAGGCCGATGCGTCGGCGCAGATCATCGCCGGCCCGGCCGATCTCGCAGAGCAGGCCCGCGCGACGCTCGAACACGAACTGGTCGCGCGACATCAACGTGAGCCAATCGTCTTCGAGCAGCAGGCCGCGGGTGATCAACACCGAACCACACTCGATGCGCAGCCGCGGCGGTTCGTGGCCGTGCTGGCGGAACATCTGCTCCCAGCGGGCCCGCACCGGTGCGCCCGTCGCAGCGATCACCCACGGGTAGTCGAGCAGTTGTGGAAACCGGAAGCTCTTGGTGGCAGCCAATGGATGTCCGCTGCGCGCGACAATGACCGGGTCGTCGTCGAACAGGCCTTCCTGCGCGATGTCGCGCACCGGCAGCTTGTCACGCATCGCACCGATCAACAGATCCAGGCTGCCTTCGCGCAGGTCGCCCAACAACTCGGCGTACGGGCCTTCGATCACGTTCACCGTTGCCCCTGGATACGCACGCGCGAAGCGGGCGAGCACCTGTGGCAGCAGGATGGCCCGTGCCAACGGCATGACGCCGAGCGCGACCCGGCCACCCTGTTGCGAGCGCAACGAGGCAAGTTCATCGACGCCGGCACTGAGTTCGGACAGCGCCAGCCGGATCAGGCGCAGCATGCGTGTCGCCGCCGGGGTGGGCTGCACCGTTTTGCCACGTCGCACCGTCAACGGCGTTTCGATGACCTCGGACAACTCGTGCACCGCGCGGTAGATCGCCGGCTGGGACACGCCGGCGCGGGTAGCAGCCAGGGTGAAGCTCCCGGCGGTATCCACTGCGGCCAGGGCACGCAGCTGGCCCAGCGTGACTCGACGCTCCACCGCTGGCATCGCCGGCAGCCGCTGCGCGCGGCGGGCAACGCGGACGCCATGCGCGATGTAGGCAAGCGCGCGTTCGATGCGGGGTACCAGCAGCTCCGCCGCCTCGGTGGGGGACATGCCGCCGGGCTGGCGATCAAACAGAGGCGCATCCAGTTGTTTCTCCAGCCGGGCGATCGCCTGCGTGAGCGCTGGCTGGGACAGATTCACGTGCGGTGCCGCCGCACTGATGCCGCCGTGGTGGTAGACGGCGGCCAATGCATGCAGATGCTTGAGGTTCAGGTCCAGAGGTGCACTCATGGATCAACTATAACCAAATGCAATGGCTGTTTCGAAAAACGATCTTGAGGGGCGGGGCAGCGCGAGGACAGACTGCGCCATCGTCAACGAAGGATGGATGGATGTCCCGGGTAGTCTCTTCTATCGAACGCGCCGACGCGGCGGTGATCCAGGTGCTTGCCCAGACCGGTGTCGCCACGGCGCATGAAGCCCAGGGCCGCAGCGGTCTGCTGCACCCGCGGCTGCGCCCGGTCTACAGCGGCGCGCGCATCGCCGGCAGCGCGATCACCGTGTCGGTGCCGCCGGGCGACAACTGGATGATGCACGTGGCGATCGAGCAGCTTTGCGAGGGCGATGTGCTGGTGGTCGCGCCGAGCAGTGACTGCACCGACGGCTATTTCGGCGATCTGCTGGCCACCTCGGCGCAGGTCCGCGGCTGCCGCGGGCTGGTGATCGATGCCGGCGTACGCGATGTGCATGACCTCACCGCGATGGGCTTCCCGGTCTGGAGCCGCGCGATCCACGCGCAGGGCACGGTCAAGGAAACGCTGGGCTCGGTCAATGTGCCGGTGGTCTGCGGCGGGGCGCTGGTCCAGCCGGGCGATGTGGTGATCGCCGACGATGACGGGGTCTGTATCGTGCCGCGTGCGGATGCAGCCCGGGTGGCCGCCGAGGCACAGGCCCGCGAGGCCCGTGAGGCCGACAAGCGCGCGCGTCTGGCCAAGGGCGAACTGGGCCTGGACATTTATCAGATGCGCGAGCGCCTGGCGGCCAAGGGCCTGCGCTATGAGTAACGGCGTGCGCGCGATGTGGATGCGCGGCGGCACCTCCAAGGGCGGGTTCTTTCTCGCTTCGGAGCTGCCGGCCGAGCCGGCCTCGCGTGATGCCTTCCTGCTGCGCGCGTTCGGCTCACCCGATCCGCGCCAGATCGATGGCATGGGCGGCGGCGATCCGTTGACCTCCAAGGTGGCGGTCGTGGCGCCCTCCAGCCGTGCGGAGGCCGACGTGGACTATCTGTTCCTGCAGGTGTTCGTGGACCAGGCCGTGGTCAGCGATGCGCAGAACTGCGGCAACATGCTGGCCGCGGTCGGCCCGTTCGCGATCGAGCGCGGACTGGTTGCCGCCACGGGCGAACAGACCGACGTGCGCATCTTCATGTGCAACACCGGCACGCTGGCGTCGGCCAGCGTGCAGACACCGCAGGGCAAGGTGGCCTATGACGGTGACGCACGTATCGACGGCGTGCCCGGTCGCGCCGCGCCGATACCACTGGCCTTCGCCGATATCGCCGGGTCCAGCTGCGGCGCACTGCTGCCGACCGGCCATGCTGTGGATGCGATCGATGGCGTGCAGGTCACGCTGATCGACAACGGGATGCCGTGCGTGGTGCTGCGGGCCTCGGACATGGGCATCACCGGCCACGAGGACCGCGCCACGCTGGACGCGGACGACGCGCTCAAGGCGCGCCTGGAGGCCATCCGCCTGCAGGCTGGCCCGTTGATGCGGCTGGGCGATGTCAGTGCCCAGTCGGTGCCCAAGATGATGCTGGTGGCCGAGCCGCGCGCGGGCGGGGCGATCAGCGTCCGCTCGTTCATTCCGCACCGCTGCCACGCCTCCATCGGCGTGCTTGGCGCGGTGACGGTCGCCACGGCCTGCCTGCTGCCCGATTCACCCGCACATGCCCTGGCGGCATTGCCCGGGGGCGTGCATCAGACACTGGAGATCGAGCACCCCAGCGGCAGTACCGCAGCCGTGCTGGATCTGGACGCTGCCGGCCAGGTGGCCCGTGCGGCGGTACTGCGCACTGCGCGAAAGCTCTTCGACGGCGTGCTGTTCGACTGAATACGCACGACGTCCTTATTCTTGTGACCTGGGAGGGTTGATATGACCGTTGTAGAGAAGCGGCCGAGCCGCTTCGGCATTGTTGGCCAGCTCTGGTTCCAGGTGCTGGCAGGTACCGTGATCGGCGTGCTGGTGGGGTGGCTGCAGCCGGACATCGGCTCGGCGATGAAGCCCTTCGGCGACGCCTTCATCAAACTGATCCGGATGATGATCGGGCCGATCATCTTCGTTACGGTGGTGCATGGCATCGCCGGCATGCGCGACATGCGCAGCGTGGGCCGCCTGGCCCTGAAGTCGCTGATCTACTTTGAAGTCATCACCATCCTGGCGCTGATCGTGGGTCTGGTGGTGGTGGATGTCTGGAAGCCCGGTGCGGGGATGAACATCGACCCGGCCACCATCGACATGGCCAGCATCCAGGGCTACGTGCACAGCGCGCACGATCAGTCGATCGTGTCCTACATCATGGCGATCATCCCCAACACGCTGGTCAGTGCCTTCACCGAAGCGCATGTGCTGCAGGTGCTGTTCGTGGCGGTGCTGTTCGGTGTGGCGTTGGCCTCGATCGGCGAGCGCGGCGCGCCGGTGATGAAGGTGATCGAGTCCACCTCGGGCGCCCTGTTCAAGATCATCGGCTACATCATGTACTTCGCCCCGATCGGTGCGTTCGGCGCGATCGCCTTCACGGTCGGCCAGTTCGGCGCGGGCTCGTTGCTGTCGCTGGGCGAGCTGATCGTCGAGTTCTTCGTGGTCTGTGGGCTGTTCACCGTGCTGGTGCTGGGCAGCGTGTGCTGGTGGACCGGCGCCAGCCTGTGGCGCCTGCTGGGCTACCTGCGCGATGAGATCGTGATCGTTGCGGCGACCACCTCCACCGAAACCGTGCTGCCGCGCCTGATCGAGAAGATGAAGAAGCTGGGCTGCGAGGAAGGCGTGGTCGGTTTCGTGATCCCCGCCGGTTACTCGTTCAACCTCGATGGCACCTGCCTGTACCTGACCACCGTGGCGCTGTTCCTGGCCCAGGCGACCAACACCGAGCTGACCGTGTGGCACCAGCTGGGCCTGATCGCGGTGCTGCTGTTGACCTCCAAAGGGGCGGCCGGCGTCGCCGGTGCGGCATTCGTGGTGCTGGCGGCCACGCTGGGCACGACCGGCACGATTCCTGTGGCCAGCATCGCGCTGATCCTGGGCATTCACCGGATCCTGGCCGAGGGCCTGACCTTCGTGAACCTGATCGGCAATGCGATCGCGGTGCTGGTCATCGCCAAGTGGGAAGGCAAGCTGGATGAGAAGGTGCTGGCCGAGCAGATCGGCACCCGCCGCCTGCGCCGCCGCATGCTGACTGCCGCCACCGTCTGATCCTGCCGCCACCGTCTGATCCTGCCGCCGCGGCGCTGCCGCGGCCTCCCGACATCCATCCGTTGCGCGGCTGCGGCCGCGCACAGGAGGCGCTTGTGTCCCGTTTTTCCCGCAATACCCTTTGCCTGCTGGTGGCTGCCAGCCTGGCAGCGCCGGCGTTCGCCGCGTCCTCTTCACCCCAGGGCGGTCTGCCCGATGGCGTCGATCTCACCTTGGACCTGGTCGGCAACGTCGCCTCCAATCCGGTCGGTGGTGTCGAGCAGGGCACCGAAGGCTCGTACTGGGTGATGGCCCAGTCCAAGCTGGATCTGGATACGCTGTGGGGTATCCACAACACCGACATCGACGCGCAGTGGGCCTGGTTCGCCGGCCGCAACCTGGCGCGCGAGAAGATCGGCAATTCGATCAGTGCCCAGCAGACCTGGCGGCCGGTGGCCGGCGGGCGCCTGACCCGCCTGACCCTGCGCCACCGCTTCGACAACGGCCTGAGCATCATCGCCGGGCGCGCCCCGGTGAACAGCTACTTCAACAGCTCCGCGCTCAACTGCGTGTTCATGAGCAACGCGATGTGCCTGACCCCGTATGGGGCGATCACCGATCTGGGCATCACCGCCTACCCGAACGCGTCCTGGGCCGGGATCGTGCGCTACGACGTGAACGAGCGCTGGTATGCGCAGGCCGGCGCGTTCGACTACAACAACGACTTGAACAAGGCCGGCAAGAATGGCCTGGACTTCTCGGTGGGCGAGGGCACCGGCACCATCACCGCGTATGAGGTGGGTTACCAGACCAGCGTCGCCAATGATCGCCTGCCACGGACCTACCGGCTCGGCATGTACCGCAACAGCGATGGCGGCAAGAGCTCCTACTACGATGCCAACGGCAACTCTGCGGCGCTGACCGGCAGACCGACCGCCGTGCAGGACGGTGCGCGGGCGGGCGGGTATGCGATGGCCGACCAGACCGTCTGGCGTGGCGAGGGCAAACGCAACCTCGCGCTGTTCGCACGGGCGTACGTGAACACCGGCAACGAAGCGCCGATCGATACCTTCTTCTCGGCCGGCTTCGTCAAGACCGGCACCTTCCCCGGCCGTGAGCAGGACACGCTGGCGATGTTCGTCTCCAACACCCATTTCAGCGATGAACAGATCGACTTCCTGCGCGACCGGCGTACCCGCAACGGCGGCAGCGGCGCGCCACACGCGGACGAAATCATCGCCGAGCTCAGCTATGGCTGGGCGGTGCACAAGGGCATCCGCCTGATGCCCAACCTGCAGTACGTCATCAACCCCGACCCCATCTACGCGCCGACCCGCACCACCGACATCCCCGATGCGCTGATCGTCGGCCTGCGCGTGGACATCCACTTCGCCCAGCTGTTCGGCTGGTGATTCCTCCCCCACGAGGCCCTTGCATGATCATCGACTGCCACGGTCATTACACGACCGCCCCCGCCAGCCACGACGCCTTCCGCAAACAGCAGATCGCGCACTACAACGACCCCTCGCTGCCCGTGCCGGTGTACCCGCACATCAGCGATGGGGAACTGCGCGAGAGCGTGGAGGGCAACCAGCTGCGCCTGCTGCGTGAGCGTGGTGCGGACATGACCATCTTCTCCCCGCGCGCCAGCACCATGGCCCATCACATCGGCGATGAGCGGGTCAGCGCCGAGTGGACGCGCCGCTGCAATGATCTGATCGCCCGGGTGGTGGCGCTGTACCCGGAGACCTTCATCGGCGTGTGCCAGCTGCCGCAGTCGCCGGGCGTACCGATCGCCCACTCGATCGCCGAGCTGGAGCGCTGCATCACCGAGCTTGGCTTCGTCGGCTGCAACCTCAACCCCGACCCATCCGGCGGGCACTGGACCGGCCTGCCGCTGACCGACCGCGCCTGGTATCCGTTCTTCGAAAAAATGGTGGAACTGGACGTGCCGGCGATGGTGCATGTGTCGGGCAGCTGCAATGCCAACTTCCATGCCACCGGTGCGCATTACCTCAATGCCGATACCACGGCGTTCATGCAGTTCCTGCAGGGCGACCTGTTCCGTGACTTCCCGGACCTGCGCTTCATCATCCCGCATGGCGGCGGCGCGGTGCCCTATCACTGGGGGCGTTTCCGTGGCTTGGCCGACATGCTGGGCAAGCCGCCGCTGAACGAGCACGTCATGAAGAACGTGTTCTTCGATACGTGCGTCTATCATCAGCCAGGCATCGATCTTCTGTTCAAGGTCATCGACATCGACAACATCCTGTTCGGCTCGGAGATGGTCGGCGCGGTCCGGGGTATCGATCCGGAGACGGGGCAGTTCTTCGACGACACGCTGCGGTATGTGAACGCGCTGGGCCTGTCCGAGAGCGATTACCACAAGGTCTGCGAAGGCAACGCGCGGCGGGTCTATCCGCGTCTGGACGCGCAGCTGAAGGCGAGGGGTCTGTGATGAACAATTTCGTGAAAGACGCTGACTGGCTGGATTTCTGCCCGGACCCGAGCGTGCCCGGTTTCGTGCCGCCGCCCGGCGCGGTGGACGCGCACTGCCATGTGTTCGGGCCGGGCGACCGGTTCCCGTACGCACCCGAGCGCAAGTACACCCCGTGCGATGCCGGCAAGGAGCAGCTGTTCGCGCTGCGTGACCTGCTGGGGTTCGAGCGCAACGTGATCGTCCAGGCCACCTGCCACGGCGCCGACAATAGTGCCCTGGTCGACGCCCTGCGCAGCGCGGAAGGTCGTGCCCGTGGTGTGGCGACCGTGCGCGACAGCGTGACCGATGCCGAACTACGCGAGCTGCATGCGGCCGGCGTTCGCGGGGTCCGCTTCAATTTCGTCAAGCGGCTGGTCGATCCCAAGCCGGATGCCTACTACCGCGCGATCATCGAGCGCATCGCGCCGCTGGGCTGGCACGTGGTGGTCTACTTCGAAGCTGCCGATCTGGCCGAGCGCTGGGACTTTTTCACCTCATTGCCAACCACCGTGGTGGTGGACCACATGGGCCGCCCGGACGTCACCGAGCCCGTGGAGGGCCCGGCCTTCCAGCAGTTTGTGCGGCTGATGGCCGAGCACCCCAACGTGTGGAGCAAGGTCAGCTGCCCGGAGCGCCTGTCGCGCAGCGGGCCGCCAAACTACGACGACGTGGTGCCATTCGCGCGCCATCTGGTGGAGCGATTCCCGGATCGCGTGCTGTGGGGCACGGACTGGCCGCACCCGAACTTGACATCGCATATGCCCGATGACGGCGCGTTGGTGGATTTCATTCCGCGGATCGCGCTGACCGCCGAGCTGCAGCGCAAGCTGCTGGTGGACAACCCGATGCGGTTGTACTGGGCATAGGGCCAGCAGGCGGTCCGCCGCGGTCAGCTGCGCGCCAACGCCATCAAGCGCTCGGCAATCCGCTCCAGCGGCACCATTTCCTCCGCTGCGCCGATCCTCACCGCGCTGCCCGGCATGCCCCAGACCACACTGGTGGCTTCGTCCTGCACCAGGGTCGGGGCACCGGCGTTGCGCAGATCGAGCAGGCCACGCGCACCGTCGTCGCCCATGCCGGTCAGGATCGCGCCGATGGCGTTGGCGCCGGCGCTTTCGGCCACCGAGCGGAACAGGACATCGACCGCCGGCTTGTGCCGGTTGATCGGCGGGCCGTCGTCGATCCGGCAGCGCCAACGTGCGCCGTCGCGGATCACGCGCAGGTGCTTGCCGCCGGGCGGCAGGTAGGCGTGGCCGGGCAGGACGGCTTCACCGTCGCTGGCCTCGCGTACCGACATCGCCGAATGGCGGTCCAGGCGCTCGGCGAACGGGGTGCTGAACTGCGCCGGCAGGTGCTGGGTCATCACTACGGCCGGGGCGTCGGCGGGCAGGCCTTCCAGCACCACCCGCAGGGCTTCGGTGCCGCCGGCCGAGGCGCCGATGGCGATCAGGCGGTCGGTGGTGCGGAACTGGATGGAGCGTGGCGAGGCTGCCGGGGCTACCGCATCCAAGGTGATCCGCGGCGGATTGGGCCGGGACAGGGTGCGCACGCGCGAGCGCGCGGCCATCTTGACCTTGGCGATGATCTCGTCGGCATAGCCCTGCAGGCCACGGGCGACATCCAGTTTCGGCTTGGAGACAAAGTCCACCGCGCCCAGCGCCAGCGCCTGCAGGGTGGTATCGGCCCCACGCTCGGTCAGCGAGGAAATCATCACCACCGGCAGGGGATGCAGACGCATCAGGTTTTCCAGGAAGGCCAGGCCATCCATCCGCGGCATTTCCACGTCCAGCGTGATCACGTCGGGGGCCAGGCGCTTGATCTTCTCGCGCGCCAGCAGGGGATCGGCGGCGGTGCCGACCACCTCGATGCCGGGATCGCTGGCGAGGATCTCGCTGAGCATCTGGCGGACGACCGCCGAGTCGTCGACGATCAGGACTTTGCAGGGCACACCGTGGGTCATTCGAACAGCTCCACGCCACCGGTGACCGGGGCCTTGGACAGGCGCGCGCGCACCGCAGATTCGGTCGCAGCCACTTCGGCTTCATGGGCGTGCGGCAGGCGCTGCACCACCACGCGGCCGGTATCGGCGAAGAACCACACCTTGCGCGGATGGATGCCGCACAGGTCTTCGGCAATGATCGGAATGTGCTCGGCCTGCAGGTACTGGCGCACGAACTCGGCGTTGCGCGTGCCGACCGGGTTGCTGGTGAACCCCTTGAGCACGTTCGCCCCGCCGAACACCTTGGCTTCCAGGCGCTTGCGATGGGCGCCACGCTTGAGCAGATCGTTGATCAGCAGTTCCATCGCGTAGCTGCCGTAACGCGCGGGGGCGCCATCACCGACGTTGCCCTCGGGCAGCAGGAAGTGGTTCATCCCGCCGATCTTGAGCACCGGATCGCGCAGGCAGGCGGCCACACAGGAGCCCAGTGTGGTGGTGAGCGCGGTGTTGTCGTCCACCGCCAGGTACTGGGTCGGCAGCAGCTTGGCGGCGGTGACCTGGAAGCGGCTGTCGAAATAGCGCATCACGTCATCGTTGCGGATCGGCTGACTCATGCCGGCGCCCCCGGCGCGCGCTTGTACAGCGTGCGGCCGCAGGGCTGGATCAGATCGGCGGCGTGCAGGTAGTTCTCCGAATGGCCGGTGTAGAGCAGGCCGTCATCGCCCATGTGCTGGATCAGCCGCGAAAGAATGCCGCGCTGGGTCGGTTTGTCGAAATAGATCATCACATTGCGGCAGAACAGGGCATCGAACGGGCCGCCGACGTCGTAACGGTTGGCGAGCAGGTTGAGCGGGCGGTAGTCGATCAGGTCACGCAGCGCCGGGTTGACCCGGCAGTGGCCTTCGTTGGGGCCGGTGCCGCGCTGGAAGTAGCGCTTGCGGATGGCCGGATCCAGCCCGGCGACGCGGTCGATCGCGTAGACGCCGCGGCTGGCCGTGGCGAGCACCTGGGTGTCCACGTCGGTGGCCAGAATACGCACCGGCGGCTTGAGCGTGCCGAACGTCTCGCAGGCGGTGATCGCCATCGAGTAGGGCTCCTCGCCGGTGGAGGCCGCGCACGACCACAGCTGCAGCGTGCCCTGGCCAGCGCGCAGGCGCAGTTCCTCGGCGAGTTTCTCGAAATGATGGGGTTCGCGGAAGAACGCGGTGAGGTTGGTCGTCAACGCGTTGGTGAAGGCCTGCCATTCGTCGCCGCCGTGGGCTTCGAGCTGGTCCAGGTAGTCGCTGAAGCTGCGCATGCCCAGCGCACGCAGCCGCCGCGACAGCCGCCCATAGACCATGTCGCGCTTGGCCGGCGCCAGCGAGATGCCGACGCGCTGGTAGATCAGCTCGCAGACGCGGCGGAAATCACGGTCGGCGAACTCGAATTCGCGGGCATTCGGTGAAGCGGCGTTGGCGGGGGGCGTGGACACGGGCGGACTCGCAGGGGAAGGGGGTGCGGCGATCGGCGATCGCCGCGGGAATTCAGAACGTTTGCCAGTTGCCGTCATCGGCCGGCGTGCTGCGTGGGGGACGCGCCGGCGTGGCGGCACGCGGGGCCAAAGAGGCCGGGCGGCTGGCGGGACGCATCGGGGGCATCTCGGCACCCGCGCGTGCGGTGACCGCGCTGACGGCCTGGGCGACCTGATTGTCCAGGCGGAAGATCGCCACCGCATCGGCCAGCTGGGTGGCCTGTTCTTCCATGGCGCGGGCAGCGGCGGTGGCTTCTTCCACCAGTGCGGCGTTCTGCTGGGTGGTTTCGTCCATCTGCACCACGGTCTGGTTGACCTGGTCGATACCCGCGGACTGTTCCTGCGAGGCGGCGGAGATCTCGGCCATGATATCGGTCACGCGCTGCACCGAGGCGACGATCTCGCCCATGGTGGCGCCGGCCTGGTTGACCAGCTGCGAGCCCTCGGCGACCTTGCCGACGGAGTCATCGATCAGACCCTTGATCTCCTTGGCCGCACCCGCCGAACGCTGGGCCAGGGTGCGCACTTCGGAGGCGACGACCGCGAACCCACGGCCCTGCTCGCCGGCGCGTGCGGCTTCCACCGCCGCGTTCAACGCCAGGATGTTGGTCTGGAAGGCGATGCCGTCGATGACCGAGATGATCTCGGCGATCTTTTTGGAGGACGTCTGGATCGCGGCCATGGTGGTGACCACCTCGCCAACGACGTTGCCGCCCTGCGTGGCCACGCTGTGGGCCCCAATCGCGAGCTGGTTGGCCTGGCGGGCGTGCTCGGCGTTCTGGCGCACGGTGGAGGTCAGCTCCTCCATCGAGGCTGCGGTTTCTTCCAGGTTGGCGGCCTGCTGCTCGGTGCGGCGCGACAGGTCACCGTTGCCGGTGGCGATCTCGCCGGCGGCCAGGTTGATGCTGCCGGCGGCCTCCTGGATCTGGCCGACGATCTGGGTCAGCTGCGCGACCGTGGCGTTGGCATCGTCACGCATGGTGGAGAACACACCGTGGAAATCGCCGTGCATGCGTGCGGTGAGATCGCCTTCGGCGATCGCCGACAGCAGCTGCGAGAGCTTGCCGAGGTTCTCATCGCTGACCTGCATCATCGCGTTGAGGTGGCCGATCATCCGGCGGAAATCGTGATCGAAGCGGGCGGTGTCGCCGCGCTGGCTGAAGTCGCCGGCGGCCGCGGCGGCCGCCAGACGCTGGATCTCGCCGTTGATGCTGCCCAGGTTCTGCTTGACCGCATCGACCGTGGTGGTGATGGCGGCCTTCTCGCCGGGATAGCGTGCGATATCCGCGCTGAGGTCGCCCTGAGCGTAACGCTGCACCACGGCCAACACCTCGTCCATGGTCTGCACGTGTGCACCGACCAGGGTGTTGGTTTCATGCACCATCAGGCCGTACTCGCCCGGGAAGGCGGTTTCGTCCATGCGGTAGCCGGTATTGCCGGCGTCATGGCGGCTGGCCATCTCGCGCTGACCGCTGATCACTGCGTGCAGCTGTTCCTGCATGCGCGCCATGCTTTCCAGCAGCCGGCCGGGTTCGTCGTGGGCCTGCTCGCCGATGCGGCTGTCCAGCTTGCCGCGGGCGATGCTTTCGGCCACGTGGGTGGCCTGGCGCAGGGGCAGGGTGATGCGGTTGCCGATCAGCCAGCTCAATGCCAGCACGATCAGCACCACGCCACCGCCGGTGGCGGCCATGATGGCAGTGAACACCAGCGCCTGCTGCTGCACGTCGTCCATGTACACGCCGCTGCTGATCACCCACTGCCACGGGGCATACATGCCGGCATAGGCGACCTTCTCGACCACGTTGTCGGTGCCCGGCTTGGCCCACTGGTAGGAGACGAAGCCGCCGCCGAGGCGGGCCATGCCGATCTGGTCGTAGTACACGCGCACCCCGTCATCGGTGCGGAAATCCTTCATGTCCTGGCCGATCAGTTCCTTGCGGAACGGATGCATCAGCATCCGGTAGTTCGTGTCGTACACGTTGAAGTAATAGGTGTCGCCGTCGGCGCGCATGCTCTCCAGCGCGGTGAGGGCGGCCTGCTTGGCGGCTGCCTCAGTCAGTTCACCGCTGCCGGCCAGCCGGTGGTAATGCTCCAGGATGCCGTAGGTCAGCTCGACCTGGGTCTTCAGGCTGTCCTTGCGGGTGTCGGTCAGGTCCAGGTACTGCATGCGCGCGGCGACCACGGACAAGGCAATGACGCCCAGCGCGATCAACAGCGTCAGCAGGTTGAGCTTGCGCCTGACAGACAGGTTGGAGAAGTACGGGTTCCAGCGGCGGAATAGAGTCATGGGCAGGGCATCTGAGCGGGCAAGAGCACGTGGCGATGCCAGGAGCTCGCGGTGGCGATCGCCATCCTGGCTGGCCGCGACGAAGTGTCGGGCAATGCTGTTATCGGCCGGATCGCGCGAGTATTGAGTGCGTCGCCTCTCGGGCATTCAGCCGGGCAACAAAAAGCCCCGGTGCGCAGGCACCGGGGCGTGTGGTTCATCGCAGGCCGCAGGGCGGCTTAGAACTCCTGCCAGTCGCCGTCGGCCAGTTCGGTGGCCACCGGGCGCGAAGCCGGGCGGCGCACCGCAGCCTGCGCCAGCGGCGCGCGCACGGCACGGGGTGGTGCGGCCACGACCGGGGCAGGCGCGATGTCCTGTTCGTCGAGCTTGAAAATCGACACGGCATCGGTCAGATGGCCGGCCTGTTCTTCCATGGCGCGGGCGGCGGCGGTGGCTTCTTCCACCAGCGCGGCGTTCTGCTGGGTGGTCTCGTCCATCTGCACCACGGTCTGGTTGACCTGCTCGATGCCGGCTGACTGTTCCTGCGAGGCGGCGGAGATCTCGGCCATGATGTCGGTCACGCGCTGCACTGAGGCGACGATCTCGCCCATGGTGGCGCCGGCCTTCTGCACCAGCGCGGAGCCATCGTTGACCTTGCCGACGGAGTCGTCGATCAGGCCCTTGATCTCCTTGGCCGCGCCGGCCGAACGCTGGGCCAGGGTGCGCACTTCGGAGGCGACCACCGCGAAACCGCGGCCCTGCTCACCGGCACGGGCGGCTTCGACCGCCGCGTTCAGCGCCAGGATGTTGGTCTGGAAGGCGATGCCGTCGATGACCGAGATGATCTCGGCGATCTTCTTGGACGAGGTCTGGATCGCGCTCATGGTCGTGACGACCTGGCCGACCACGTCACCGCCCTGCGAAGCGACGGTGTGGGCGCCGATGGCGAGCTGGTTGGCCTGGCGGGCGTGCTCGGCGTTCTGGCGCACGGTGGAGGTCAGTTCCTCCATCGAAGCCGCGGTTTCTTCCAGGTTGGCCGCCTGCTGCTCGGTACGGCGCGACAGGTCGCTGTTGCCGGTGGCGATCTCGCTGGCGGCCGAATTGATCTGCTGGCTGGAGTGCTTGATCCGGGTCACGATGCCGCTGAGCTGCTCGGCGGTGGCATTGGCGTCGTCCCGCATCCGGGCGAACACGCCCTGGAAGTCGCCGTGCATGCGCACCGTCAGGTCGCCCTGCGAGAGCGAGGCGAGCAGGTTGGAGACCTGTTCGATGCTGGCCGAGTTGGCGTCCAGCAGGCCGTTGAGCTGCTGGGCCAGCTGCAGGAAGAAGCCTTCCTTGCCGTCGCTGTCGATGCGGCCGGAGAGGTCGCCGGCCGCGGCCTGGGCGATCACGCGGGCCACTTCGGCTTCCACCAGGGCTTCGGGGGTACGGTCGCGCCATTCGATGACGTGGCCGACGGTCTCACCCTGCTCGTTGGCGATCGAGGAGATCACCTGGGCGAACTGGGCTTCGCCGAACTGCATCGGGCGGCGGCTGACGCCGTGCTGCTGCAGCTGGGCCAGAGTCTTGGGGTCGATCTCGCTGCCGTGTTCCAGTGCAGCGGCCGACTTGCCGATCAGCGATGCGGCGGCGTCGAAGTCCGGCAGGTCCTTGCGGATGTCGGCTTCGTACTGGCTCAGGGTCTGCTGCAGGGCGCGGTTGCTGTAAACGATGGTGTGATGCGCATCGGTCAGGTAGACGCCGGTGGAGCTGTAATCCAGGGCAGTGCGGATGCGCAGGTTCTCGCGGGCGATGGCCTGGTCGGTCTCGGTGCGCTCGCGCAGGTCGCGCTGCATGCGCTGCATGGCCTGCAGCAGGTCGCCGACTTCATCCTTGCGGCTGACGTCGATGTGGCCGTCCAGCTTTCCGCTGGCGACATCGTTGGCGACGGAGACGGCGCCGCGCATGCTGCCCACCAGCGAACGGGCGAACAGATACACCAGCACCAGGCCCAGGGCGGCGCCGCCGAGCAGGGTGATCGCAGTCAGCATGGCCGAGGCGGCGTAGGTGGATTCGGCTTCTTCGCGCGAGGCGCGCGAGAGGCGGTTGTCTTCGGCGATCAACGCTTCCAGGGCGGCCGAGGCCTTCAGATGCTTGGCGCGGGTCTCACCGACAAAGGTGTCCACGGCATCGTCGGGCAGGTCCAGCTCGAGCATTTCAGTGACGGCGTCGTAGGACGCCAGCGAATCGGTCCAATCCTTGGCGAAGGTGTCGAACAGCTTCTTCTGCTGGGGATTGTCGATCAGCGCGGGGTATTTCTTGATCGAGGCATCGATCTGGGTGCGAAGCTCCGCGGCGCGGGTCTTGGCTTCGGTCTTGACGTCATCGCTGGCGCGGATGAGGCCCTGGTAGGCGTAGTTGCGGTACTCGCCGACCATGCCACGCAGTTCACCGGCGGTGCGGATGCTGTCCATCCGGGGGCCGGCCAGTTCGGTGGTGACGTTGTTGAGTGAGTGCAGGCCACGGTAGGCCACGATGCCCTGCAGCAGCATTACCAGCAGGAGGACGCCGAAAGTCAGCATCAACTTGGGCATCAGTTTGAGGTTGTTGATCCACGGCATGGCAGGTGCGGTCTCCAGTGGCAAACGCGTCCGGCCGTCGTGGCCGGTTGCAGCGACCACGCCGGCCTGGGCCGGCGTGGCAGGGCGTACGGGGAATTACTTGATGTTGGCCAGCTTCAGGCCGGCCGGCGAGCTGACTTCGATTTCAGCGCGCGAGGCATCGCGGGCGATCTTGCCGATCACGCAGACGGTCTTGCCTTCCAGCGATTCCAGCGGGAAGCTGAACTTGTCGCGGTTGGCGCCGGCGATGCGGGCCGAGAAGGTGTGGCGCGGGAAAGCGCCGCCCATGTACAGGAAGGTCGGCTGGCCTTCAGAGCCTTCGGCATAACGGGCCTTTTCGACCTTGCCGCAGACCATGCCGTCCTTGCCGACCGAGCGCGGGGCCATTTCCGGCGGAATCATTTCACCGGACTGGGCGAATGCCGTGGAGGCGGAAGAGGCGATCACAGCGACCGAGAACAGAGCAAGCAGGGACTTCATCGGGAAGATTCTCCGGGGATATGGGCAGTTGGCCCGGCCATGGGCGATCCAGTGCAGCCGGGTTCTGAAACCAGCTATCGGCCGGTCCGGGCGGAACTGAAGCAAGTTTTTTCTTCAGTGGCCGTCACGGTATGCACCGGGCACAGTCCGCTGTTTGTTCTGTGACGGATGTCTCAGGCTGCGACGTCGTCAATGACCGGGGTCTGGCCCATGTCGGCGCTGTCGAGCAGGGTTTCGATATCCAGCAGGATGAGCATGCGATCGTCCTGGGTGCCGATGCCGGAGATGAAGCGGGTATCGACGGCGGCGCCGAATTCGGGGGTCGGGCGGATCTGATCGGCGGCCAGCGGGATGACGTCGGAGACGCTGTCGACAACGATGCCGACAACACGGTCTTCCACGTTGAGGACGATCATGACGGTGAAGGCGTCGTAGGTGGCATTTTCCAGGCGCAGTTTCAGGCGCAGGTCGATGACCGGGACGATGGTGCCGCGCAGGTTGATGACGCCTTTGATGTAATCCGGGGCATCGGGCACGCGGGTGACGGAGTCATAGCCGCGGATTTCCTGGACTTTGAGGATGTCCACGCCGTAGTGCTCGGCGCCGAGGGTGAAGCTGAGGTATTCGCCGCCGTCGCTGGCGGCGTTGCTGTTCTTGTCGTTCATCGAGGGGTCCTGGGTCGGGCGTGGCGGTCGGAAAACCGGGGGTCACGCTGGATATCGGCCTGCCCGCGGGCGACTTTAGCTCCCACCCACCCCCAACGCTGCCTTCAGCTCGGGCCCGGCCTGCCCGTGCCGACCCAGCCACGCATCAACCGCGCCATGCAAATGAAGCAGCGATCAGCTCTCCCCGTTCTTCCTTGCACTCCGCTGCCGGTCGATACGGAAGATGTAGCGCTGGATCGCGCTGTCGCCACCGCGCGGGAGGTCGTCGAACCGCATGCCGATGCGCTTCATCTCCACCCCGTTGGGCAGCTTGACCGCCAGCTGGTTGCAGACGATCAGCGAGACGTGCAGGGGGCTGCCGTCGGGCAGGTCGAGCTGGGCGGCGTAGCGTTTCTGCAGGGAGAACACGTTGCAGTCCAGCGGTACCGTGACAGCCAGGCCGCCGCCGCTGATGTCCACCACGCGCAGCTGCAGGATCTCGCTGCGGTCTTCGTTGATCGGGAACTGCAGGTGGGGGGAGTCGGTGATCGGTGTTTCCAGCCGGTACAGTTCGCGGCGCTGCAGGTGCACCAGTTCCTCGGGGAACGGGACGCGGAAGGCGACATGGCCTTCGTTGCGCACGCGTTCCAGACCGTCCAGCCGGAAGCGCACCATCACTCGGTCCAGCTGGGCGAAACACAGCAGGTGGCCGGCTTCTTCAGCGGCGCGGTTGGAGGGCTCGGACGGGCTGCCATCGAGCAGCAGCCAATCGTCGTCTTCGTCCAGTTCCAGGACGGCCGTGGGGAAGGACTGGTCGCGGCCACCCAGATGGGCGTTGATCAACGAACGCTGGTCAATCAGCGCCTGCAGCAACTGCCGGATCTGGCGGGGGTTGCGGACCAGGTACCTGTCATCCGTGCCATCGTCGTGCGTGGCATGGGATCGGTCGTGTGCGTCGAGGCTGCCTTCGGACATGGAATCTGCTGGGTTGGGCGGGTGCCGGCATGCGCACATGCCTGGGCTCTGTCCGTTTATCGGCAGTAGTTCACATTTATGTAGGGGGAATTGTGTCGGCGTGGCGTGCCATGGCGCCGGCAGAACGACGACACCCCGCCGGAGCGGGGTGTCGAAGGTCGATCGATCACGTGCCGGAAGCGATCAGAACTCCTGCCACTCGGTGTCATTGGCCAGTGCCGGTTCACGGCTCATGACACGGCGCGGTGCGGCGGCGACGCTGCGCGGCTGGGGGGTGGCAACGGCGCGCGGCGCCGCCGGTGCACGGATCACGGCCGGTGCCGCGTGCGTGTGGCTGTCCAGCTTGAACAGCGCCACCGCATCGGTCAGGTGACCGGCCTGTTCTTCCATGGCACGGGCGGCGGCGGTGGCTTCTTCCACCAGCGCGGCGTTCTGCTGGGTGGTCTCGTCCATCTGCACCACGGTCTGGTTGACCTGCTCGATGCCGGCCGACTGTTCCTGCGAGGCGGCGGAGATCTCGGCCATGATGTCGGTCACGCGCTGCACCGAGGCGACGATCTCACCCATGGTGGCGCCGGCCTGGTTGACCAGCTGCGAGCCTTCGGCGACCTTGCCGACCGATTCGTCGATCAGGCCCTTGATCTCCTTGGCCGCGCCGGCCGAGCGCTGTGCCAGGGTACGCACTTCGGAGGCGACCACCGCGAAACCGCGGCCCTGCTCACCGGCACGAGCGGCTTCGACCGCCGCGTTCAGCGCCAGGATGTTGGTCTGGAAGGCGATGCCGTCGATCACGGTGATGATGTCGGCGATGCGGCGCGAGGAGGCGTCGATCTCGTGCATGGTGCTGACCACGCGGCCCACCACGTCACCGCCCTGCGAGGCGACCGAGTGCGCGCCGATGGCAAGCTGGTTGGCCTGACGGGCGTGTTCGGCGTTCTGGCGCACGGTGGAGGTCAGTTCCTCCATCGAAGCCGCGGTTTCTTCCAGATTGGCGGCCTGCTGCTCGGTACGGCGGGACAGGTCGTTGTTGCCCGAGGCGATCTCGCCGGCCGCGGTGCTGATGCTGGAGGAGGCCTGCTGGATGCGACCCACAATCTGGGTCAGCTGGGCGACGGTGGTGTTGGCATCGTCACGCATCGAGGCGAACACGCCGTGGAACTCGCCCTGCATGCGGGCGGTCAGGTCGCCGTTGGCGATGGATTGCAGCAGGTGCGAGAGCTGGGACAGGTTGCCATCGGCGACCTGCATCATCGTGTTGAGGTGCTCGATCATGACCCGGAAGTCGTGGTCGAAACGCATCGCGTCGCCGCGCTGGCTGAAATCACCGGCCGCGGCGGCTTGTGCCAGCGACTGGATCTGGGTATTGATCGCCAGCAGGCTGGCCTTGGCCGCGTCCATCGATTCGTGCAGGATCGCGCGGGTGCCGGGCAGGCGGCGGGCGTTCGGCGAGAGGTCGCCGGCGGCGTACTGGTTCAGGACGTTGATCGCGTCCTTGATCGAATCCAGGTGCTCGAAAATCACCGTATTGATGCCGACGGCCAACTGGCCGTACACCCCCGGGAAATCTTCCGGGATGCGGTGGCTGATGTCCGGGCCGGCGTGCATCTCGACCATCTGCTGGGTCTGCTCGGAGAAGCGGCGCAGCATCACGGTCATGTCGCGGGTGGCGGTCAGCATCTTGCCCGCTTCATCCTTGCTCGTGGCCTGGATGTTGACCGACAGATCGCCACGGGCGACCGACTGGATGGCATGCACGGCCTGGCCGAGCGGGCGGGTGATGGCGCGCGAGATGACCACGCCCATGACCGCGGCCAGCAGCGACAGCAGCACGATGCAGCCGATGATCGCGTAGACGCTGTTCTGGTGGGTGGCGTTGGCCGTCTCGATGCGGCTGGCCATCACCCCGTTGCTGAACTCACCCAGCTCCTTGAGCGCGGCGAACAGGGCGCGGCGTGCCGGGCGCGACTGCTCATCGGAAATCTGCTGGGCGGTGACGCCGTCGCCGGCCGCGATCGCTTCCTTGATCAGGCCGTTGGCCTTGAAGTAATCCGCGGTGCGGGCAGCGACCACTTCGTACAGCTGATGCTCCTTGTCGCCGGCCGGCAGCGCGGCATAGGCGGCCAGTTCGGCGTTGACGACCTTGGCGGTATCGGCCATGCGCTTGTCGTAGTCGGCGACCGACTCCGGCTTGTCGAGCACGGTCAGCTGCGCCATTTCGTAGGTGCGGAATTCGCCGAGCTGCGCACGCACTTCGCCCAGGTGCTGGACGGAGGGGATGTCGTTGGTGCTCATCGCGCGCAGCTGGGCATTGGCCTGGCCCAGGCGGACGAGGGCGAAGCTGCCCAGGGCCAGCGTCATCAACGTGGTGAGGGTGAAGCCTACCGCCAGCTTGCGGGCGATGGGCAGGTCGTGGAACCACTTCATGATTGAAACTCCGGGCAGGGCAGTGACGCACAGCCGTGGGGTGCTGGGCGGAATCAGCGGGGTGGGAGAGAGTGGAGCGGGGGCGCGCGACGGTTGCCGTGGTCGCTACTTCGGATAGCGGCGTTGATCGACCGCAACTTGATAGTGCTGCGTCACATTTTTTTCACGTTCGCCATCACGGTTCATCGGCCGGCGATGGTTGCTGCTGCAAGGGTTTGGGCCGTTTCATCCGTACGCATGCGGACGGAATGAGGCGAGCCTGCGTGCCGCCACTGCCGATGGAGTTCACAGTTCGCCGCACGTTGATGACACGCAGCCACCCACGAACGAACGCCGCCGCTCCCGGGGGAGCGGCGGCGTCGGGCACAGCGGGATGGCAGCGGCGTTACGCGGCCTGCGGCACCTTGAGCGAACGCACCAGCCCGCCGATGTCGACGATCAGGGCGACCCGGCCATCGCCGAGGATGGTCGCGCCGGAGACCCCGCTGATACGGCGGTAGTTGTTCTCGATGTTCTTGACCACGACCTGCTGCTGGCCGACCAGTTCGTCCACTTCCAGCGCGATCTTCTGGCCGTCACCTTCGACGACGACCACCAACGGATCATCCAGGGCACGCCCGCCGTAGCCGTAGTACTCGCTGAGCGAGAGGATCGGCAGGTACTCGCCACGAACCCGCAGCACGCGGCCTTCGCCGGCCATGGTGCGTACATCGTCGGCCTGCGGCTGCAGCGCCTCGAGTACGTAGGCCAGCGGCAGGATCAGGGTTTCGCCGGCCACCGAGACGGTCATGCCGTCCAGGATCGCCAGCGTCAGCGGCAGGCGGATCAGCACGCGGGTGCCGTTGCCGGCCTGGCTTTCCAGCTGCACTTCGCCGCCCAGTGCCTGGATGTTGCGACGGACCACATCCATGCCGACGCCACGACCGGACAGATCCGTGACGGCATCGGCGGTGGAGAAGCCCGGCTGGAAGATGAGGTCCCAGACCTGCGCGTCGGTGGGGTTGTCCGGCACGCTCAGGCCACGCTCGAGTGCCTTGGACAGGATCTTGTCGCGGTTCAAACCGCGGCCGTCATCGCTGACTTCGATCACGATGTGGCCGCCCTGGTGCGAGGCCGCAAGCGTGATCGTGCCGGTCTCGTCCTTGCCCGCCTCTCGACGCACGTCCGGCATTTCCAGGCCGTGGTCGATCGAGTTGCGGACCAGGTGCACCAGCGGATCGGCGATCTTCTCGATCAGGCCCTTGTCCAGCTCGGTGCCTTCGCCGATGGTGCGCAGGCGCACGTGCTTGCCCAGGCGCGAGGACAGGTCGCGGACCAGGCGCGGGAAGCGACGGAACACCGCGTCCACCGGCAGCATGCGCACGCCGATGACCGCTTCCTGCAGATCGCGGGTGTTGCGTTCCAACAGGTCCAGTCCGGTCAGCAGCTGCTCCGCCTGCGCCGGGTCCAGCGCGTGCGAGACCTGCTTGAGCATGGCCTGGGTGATGACCAGTTCGCCGACCAGATTGATCAATGCGTCGACCTTGTCCACGCTGACGCGGATCGAGGTTTCGGCTTCATGTGCGGCGGCCGCCGGTGCTGCCGCGGCCGGTGCAGTCGGTGCAGCGGCGGCGGGCTTGGCTTCGACCGGCGCGCTGGTGGCCAGGCTCGGCGGCGCGGCCGGACGGATGTCCAGTTCGCAGTCGTCCACGACCCAGGCGAAGGTGTCTTCGATCTTGCTGCGCGGTACCTTGCCAACCAGGCCGAGATCCCACGCCAGGTGCGCTTCGAGCGGATCGAGCTGGTCGAAGCCGGGCAGGCGGTCCAGGCGCGCGGCGACCTGCAGCGAGCCCAGGTGCTCAAGCTCGCGGATGATGCGCAGCGGGTCGTTGCCGCTCATGAACAGCGACGGTGCCGGCACAAAGCCGATCTGCCACGCCTCGGGGGTGTCATCGACCTTGGCGGCGGCGACCGGCGCCGCCGCAGTGGCCTGACCGGACAGCACCGCTTCCAGGCGCGCCTTGACCTCGGCGACCGCCTGCGGATCCGCCGCCTGGCCGTGTTCGGCTTCACGCAGCAGGGCGCGCAGCACGTCCACCGAGGCCAGCATCGCGTCGACCGCGGCCGCTTCCAGTGCCCGCTTGCCGGCGCGCAGTTCGTCCAGCAACGTTTCCAGCACGTGGGTCAGCGCGGCGATCGCATCGAAGCCGAAGGTGCCGGCGCCGCCCTTGATCGAGTGCGCGGCGCGGAACACCGAGTTGATGATCTCCGGGTCCTGCTGGCCCGATTCGAGCGCCAGCAGGCCAGCTTCCATCGCATCCAGCCCCTCGCGGCTTTCTTCGAAGAAGGTGGCGTGGAAACGTTGCAGATCCATGCTCATGGTGCGGGGTGTCCAGTTGCGAGGGGAGGGAAGGGTGAAGCGGGATCAGCCCAGGACTTTCTGGACGGTGGCGACCAGCTGTTCCGGGTTGAACGGCTTGACCAGCCAGCCGGTCGCACCGGCGGCCTTGCCTTCGGACTTCTTGTCCGCAGCCGATTCGGTGGTCAGCATCAGCATCGGCGTGAACTTGTAGTCGGGCAGCTGGCGCAGCTCACGGATCAGCGCGATGCCGTCCATGTTGGGCATGTTGACGTCGGTGACCACCGCGTTGAAGCGTTGGCCCTTGGCACGACCGAGGGCGACCGCGCCGTCTTCGGCTTCCTCGACGGAAAAGCCGGCCGAGGTGAGGGCGAAAGAGACCATCTGGCGCATCGACGCCGAATCGTCCACCACCAAGATACGTGCGCTCATGCAGCGTTCTCCACAGATTTCAGGTTGTCATGGGGTGCATCCAGGCCGAGGGCCTGGGTGACGCCGAGCAGGCGCGCGGCATCACGGAAGGTTGCGGTGCAACCGTGGAATCCGGTGGGATGCCCGGCCTTGCGGCGGGCCTCGACGAATGCGCACAGCACCTGCACCGAGGCGGTATGGATACGGCCGATCTGGCTGGCATCCAGCGTCAGATCGCCGGCCTGATCCACCAGGGGGGCCAAACGTGTTTTCAGCTCGGTGCTGGTCTCGATACCGAGATCATCACCCAGGGCCACAGTGCTCATCATTGCTCCGGACAAACGGTTCCGAGGTCTATAACGGCAATAACCCGGGAAGCTTTAGCCGTTCCGGCGGTCAGTTCAGCAGCTGGGTCGCATCCAGCAGGATCATCGGCTGCGCGCCGCCACGGGCGACGCCACGGAACAGGTCGTTGGAGATCTGGCAGATGCGGGCGGTATCCGGGGGCTCGATCTGGGAATCGGTGAGGTTGGCGACATCCTCCACGGCCGAGACGCGCAGGCCCATGGTTTCGCCATTCTCTTCCAGCACCACGATGCGGGTGTTGGCGTCGTTGCCGGCCGCGCTGCTGCCCAGGTGGATGCCCAGGTCCATCACCGGCACCACCTGGCCGCGCAGATTCATGATGCCCAGCATCGCCGGGGAGGTGCCCCGCAGCGGCAGCAAGGGCACCGGCAGAACCACTTCCTGGACCTTGAGCAGCTCCAGTGCGTAGGCCTGGGCGCCGCAGCGCAGGCGCAGCCAGCGCGAGGTGCGCTCGCTGGCACGGCGGTTTTCGCGCGGGCTGGAGGCCGGGTCGCGGGCCTGGCGTTGCAGTTCCTCCCAGCTGCCGGGACGGCTCTGCGCCAACGAGGGCGTGCCGGCGCGGGCGCTGGTCGCCGCAGGCATCGGCGGCATGGCAGGCATCGGCCGGGCAACCGGTGCGCGTGCTGCTGGCGCGGCAGCGGCGGCTGCAGGGGTGGTCGACGGGACCGGCGCAGGGACGGGCGCCACGACAGGGGTGGGTGCTGCTGCAGGCGCGCTGGCGCCGACGGTGACAGCGACAGGATCGGTTTCGTAGACGACCTCGGGCGGCAGGTCGTCCCAGCTTGGGCGCGTTTCGTCCGTGGGCGCGGGCATCGCACCGCTCAGAAGAGGATCGTTACGGAGCTCATCGAGCAGGTCATCGAAGCCGGGGGCCGGCGCGGCCGTCTCGGCCACAGCGCCTGGTGCCTCCGCCTCGGGGGTGATGCCGGGTTCGGGAAGCGTCATGGCGCCACTCAGCAGCGGGTCATTGCGCAGCTCATCGAGCAGGTCACTGAAGCCTGGCGGGACCGCCACTTCTTCAACCCCGGGCGCTGTCTCAGCCGCGGTCTGTTCCGCCGTCGGCGATGCTTCGTCGTGGCTGGCTGCTTCGACAGTCGCAGCAGCGAAGCTGAGGTCGTCCATCGCTTGGACTGCGTCTGCCGTCGCGACCGCCACCGGTGTTTCCACCGGCGCGGGCATCGCGTCGCCGAGCAGCTGCTCCAGGTAATCGTCGAGGACGCCGGCGGTGTTCATGCCGCGCGCTCCATCTGCTGCGCATCGTCGGCCAGGATCCATTCCAGCGCGCGGCGGTAGGCAGCCAGGCCGCGGCCGGGGTAATCCTCCGATTGCGGCGGCACGGTCAGGCTGGCGGCATTGCAGATGCGCGTATCGACCGGAATCGCGTCTTCCCAGACGCGATGGCCGTGCTTGTCCTGCATCAGTTTGACCGTCTCGTTGCCGGCGCGGGTGCGGCGGTCGAACAGGGTCGGCAGGATCGACATCGGCAGCGGGCGGCGACGCGAGCGCTCGACCATTTCACCGGTGCGGACCATGCCATCCAGACCATGCAGGGCGAGCGGCTCGGCCTGGGTGGGGATGATCAGGCGGTCGGCAGCGGCCAGCGCGTTGATCATCAGCAGGCCCAGGGTGGGTGCGCAGTCCAGCAGGATGTAGTCGTGCTGGCCCTGATGGCGGCCGAGCGCATTCTGCAGGGCCAGGCCGAGGCCGGGTTGGTTGGCGCTGCGGCGTTCCAGCGTGGCCAGTGCGGCCTGCGCGCAGACGTAATCCAGGCCCGGGATGTCGCTGTGGTGGGCGAGAGTGGACAGCTCGGCAGGCGGTGCAGCGAACAGCTCCAGCACCCCCTGCGGCGGCGGGTCCAGTGGCACACCGAAGGCGCGGGTCAGCGAGGAGTGCGGATCCAGATCGATCAGCAGCACGCGGTGGCCCTGCGTGGCCAGGCCGCGGCCGAGCGCGAGCGTCGTGGTGGTCTTGCCCACGCCGCCTTTCTGATTGGCAACAGCCCAGATACGCATGCGGTTCACTCCTTCATTGCGGGCGGAACGGCGGCGCCAACACGGCTGCCGGCCGGCACCGGTGGCAACTGCACCGGTGCGATGGGGGTAACGGGGGTGCCGGAGGCCGGTGCCTTGGCCGCATCGGCGGCGTCGGCGTCGGCGCTGAGCCGGTCGGTGATCGGATCGATGCTCTGCGCGGTATCGGCCAGGATGATCACCATCACCCGCCGATTGCGGTTGCGGCCTTCGGCGCTGGCATTGTCTTCGCGCGGGCGGAACTGGCCGTAGCCCACCATCGCCAGCCTTGCCGGTTGCAGGCCCTGGTCGGCGAACAGGTGCACCACGCTGGCCGCACGCCCGGCCGACAGCTCCCAGTTGGAGGGGAACAGCGAGGTGGCGATCGGGATGTTGTCGGTATGGCCTTCCACGCGCACGCCGTTGGGCGCATCACGCAGCACTTCGGCCAGCTTGGAAAGGGTGTCGCGCGCGTGCACATCCAGCGTGGCCGAGCCGGTCGGGAACAGGATGTCGCTGTTGATCTCCACTTCGATCCACAGCTCGGTGCGGCGCACGGTGATCATGCCGCGTTCGATCAGCGGCGCCAGCGTGGCGGTGAGCTTGTCGGCGATGCCGTTGAGCTGGCGCTCGGCGCGCTGGAGCTGTTCCTGGTTGCGGATCGAGACCGGCATGCGCATCTGCGACGCCATCGCCGGCAGCAGGGTCGGGTCGTTGCTCGGTGCAGGGGCGGAGGGGCCGATCTTGGTGCCGGCCTTGATCACCGAAGGGCTGTCCCAACCACCGCCCTGGACCTGCTGGTTGCCGACCTGCACCGGGTTGATGGTGCGGGGCGCGCCACCGAAGGCGGTGGTCAGTGCGTCGGCCATGATCCGGTACTTGCCCTCGTTGAGGGAGGAGATGGCATACATCACCACGAAGAAGGCGAGCAGCAGCGTCATGAGGTCGGCGTAGGGAATCGCCCAGGCCTCATGGTTGGCATGTTCTTCGTGGTGCTTGCGGCGGGCCATGTCAGTGCAGGAACCCGGACAGGTTGGTTTCGATATTGCGCGGGTTCTCACCCTGGGCGATCGAGATCAGACCCTCGATGATCATCTCGCGGTCGCGGCTGTTGTGGTGGATCACGCTCTTGAGCTTGGCCGAGACCGGCAGGAACAGCAGGTTGGCCGAGGCGATGCCGTAGATGGTGGCGGTGAACGCCGCGGCGATGCCGTGACCGAGCTTGCTCGGGTCGGCGAGGTTCTTCATCACCGCGATCAGGCCCAGCACGGCGCCGATGATGCCCAGGGTCGGGGCGTAGATGCCCATGCCTTCGAAGACCTTGGAAGCGGCCAGGTCCTGGCTCTCCTGGCTGCTCAGCTCGATCTCCATCATGTGCCGGATGGTTTCCGGCTCCACGCCATCCACCAGCAGCTGCAGCCCCTTGCGCAGGAACGGATCGTCCTGGGCATCGACCTGGGCTTCCAGGCCCAGCAGGCCCTGGCGGCGGGCGATGTTGCTCCACTCCACGATCTGCTGGATCAGGTGGCGACGGTCGCTGCTCGGCGGCAGGATCACCCAGCGCACGATCTTGAAGGCGTGCTTGAACACGGCCGGCGAGGTGTGCAGCAGGATCGAGGCGATGGTGCCGACGATCACGATCACGAAGGCAGCCGGCGACCACAGCGACGCCAGACCGGCCCCCTTGAGGATGCTGCCGCCGACCAGTGAGGCCAACGCGAGGAATAGTCCAATGAGGCTGAGTCTGTCCATGGGTCCGTTATCGGCTTGTGTGAATGGGACTTGAGACGCCGAAGGAATCCAGTGATGCGGCGGTCACACTTTCACGCGGTCAATCGTGGTGGGTGCGCAGTCCATCCACGTCCAGGATCAATGCCATGCGGCCGTCACCGATCAGGGTCGCGCCGGCATAGCCGCGCAGGCCACGCAGGGCTTTCGGGAGCGGCTTGATCACCACTTCCTCGCGGCCGCGCACCTGGTCCACCACCAGGCCGAAGCGGGCCTCACCGGCCTGCAGCACCACGATGGTCAGCAGCGAGGACGGCATCGGCTCCACATCCAGCCAGTGGCGCAGATCGACCAAGGCCAGCGTGTGCGATTTGCGGTCCAGCACGGCGCGGCCATCGAACCAGCCCAGCGAGGTGTTGGGGGCATGCAGCACCTCCATCACGCGGGCCAGGGGCAGGGCGTAGACGTCTTCGCCGGCCTGCACCAGCAGGGTCGGCAGGATCGCCAAGGTCAGCGGCACGCGGATCATGAAGCGGCTGCCACGGCCGAGCTCGGACTGGATCTGGATCTGGCCGCTGAGCTCGCGGATGCGCGACTGGACCACGTCCATGCCCACGCCACGGCCGGAAATGTCGGTGACCTGCTGCTTGGTCGAGAAGCCGGGCAGGAACACCAGGTGCAGGCATTCCTCGCTGCTCAGGCGGGCGGCGGCCTCCGGATCGATCAACCCCTTTTCGCGCGCCTTCTGGCGCAGGCGTTCCGGGTCGATGCCGGCGCCGTCGTCCTGCACTTCAATGCTGACGTAGTCGCCTTCCTGCTGGGCCGACAGGCGTACGTGGCCGCTGCGCGGCTTGCCCTGGGCCTCGCGCAGATCCGGCATTTCCACGCCGTGATCGATGGCGTTGCGGACCAGGTGGACCAGCGGATCGGCCAGTGCTTCGACCAGGTTGCGGTCCAGCTCGGTTTCCGCGCCGATCAGTTCCAGTTCGACTTCCTTCTTCAGCGACCGCGCAACATCGCGGGCCACCTTGGGGAAGCGCGAGAACACCTTGCCGACTGGCTGCATGCGGGTACGCATCACCGCCGACTGCAGCCGTGCGGTGGCGATGTCCAGCGTGGACACGGCGCGGTCGAGTTCTTCATCGTGCAGGCGCGCACGCAGGGTCTTGAGCCGGTTGCGCGAGAGCACCAGCTCGCCGATCAGGTTGACGATCGCATCCAGGCGCTTGGTATCCACGCGCACGGTGTGTTCGGCTTCGGCGACGGGTTTGGCCGGGGCCGGCTTGGCGCTTGGCGCCGCCGGGGCGGCCACGGCGCGCGGGGCCGCAGCGGGCACGGATGCAGCGGCAATGGCCTTGGCACCGGGAACGGCGCCGCCGTGCAGCTGGTCCAGCAGCGCTTCGAACTCGTCCTCGCCGATCAGGCCATCGTCCTTTTTCGGCGCGGCAACGGCGGTCGGCGCGGCGCCGCCATGCAGCTGGTCGAGCAGCGCTTCGAACTCATCATCGGTGATCATCTCGCCGCCGCTGCCGGGGGAGGTGGCCGCCGCGGGTGCCGGCGTGGCCGGGCCGTTGACGTCGAACTGGGCGATCAGTTCCGGCGGGGCATACCCCGGCTCGGTCCCGGCCGAGACCGAATCCAGCATCGACTGCAGATAGTCCAGCGACTGCTGGGCCGCGTCGAAATGGTGGGCCTGCAGCGTGGCCTGGCCGGAGCGCGCCATGCCGAGGGTTTCCTCGGCGGCGTGGCACAGCTCGACCATCGCCTGGATGCCGAGGAAGCCGGCACCGCCCTTGAGCGTGTGGAAGCCACGGAACACGGCGTTGAGCTGGTCGGCATCCTGGGGCGCCTGCTCCAGCGACACCAGCTGTTCGCCAAGGCGGTCCAGGATTTCCTGGGCCTCGAGGATGAAGTCGGCGGCGATATCGTCTGGAACAGCACTCATGATCGTTACAGTCCCAGGTCCGAGAGCAGGTCGTCGGCGTCGTTCTGTGACACCGCATGGCGATCCAGACCGTTCACGGCCGGGCCGGCCAGGCCGTTGGTGTCGCGCTTCTTGTCGTCTTCCTGCGGCGGCAGGCCGAGCGCGCCGAAGCCCTCGTGCACGCGCCGCACGATCCCGACCACGCGGCGGATGATCTGCCCGGTCAGGTCCTGGTAGCTCTGCGTCAGCGCGATTTCCGTCAGGTTGTGGCGGATGCGGTCGAGCTGCTGGCCCTGGTCGGGCGTCAACCCGTTGGCGCGCAGCTGTTCGGTCAGCGAGCGACATTCCTCGGCCAGGTCCAGCGTGCGGTGGGTGGCCTGTTCGGTCATCGCCACCACGTGGTCCAGGCGCGCGCAGGCGTCATCCAGTTCGCCGGCTTCGCTGGGCAGGCTGGGCAGTTCACCCAGGGCCTGGCCGAGTTCGCGGGCGAGGCGGTTCAGGCCGGCCATCATCGGCTGCGTGCGCAACGCGGCGAGGGCGTCGATCTCCCGGCGCCAACCGGCTTCGTCGCCACTTTCCAGTGCGGCCAAGGCGTCCTGCAGGCGCTGCACCAGCGCGGATTTGTCGCTCAGGGTGTCCATCAGGCGCTCGCTGCCAGGCGTTCGAAGATCTTGCCGAGCTTTTCTTCCAGGGTCTGCGCGGTGAACGGTTTGATGATGTAGCCGTTCACGCCGGCCTGGGCGGCTTCGATGATCTGCTCGCGCTTGGCTTCAGCGGTCACCATCAGCACGGGCAGGGTCTTGAGCTTGGCATCGGCACGCACGGCCTTGAGCAGGTCGATGCCGGTCATGACCGGCATGTTCCAGTCGGTGACCACGAAATCGAACGGCTGGCTCTGCAACATCGCCAGCGCGGCATGCCCGTCCTCGGCTTCGGCCGTATTGGTGAAGCCCAGATCGCCCAGCAGGTTCTTGACGATACGACGCATGGTCGAAAAATCGTCGACGATCAGGATACGCATGTTCTTGTTCAAAGCACTTTCCTCGATTTCAATGGTTCTCGAGGCCGGCGTCTGCCGCCTCGAAGATCTTCAGCCGGCCCCGCAGACGCAGCACGGCCTGGCCATGGATCTGGCACACGCGCGATTCGCTGACACCCAGTACGGCGCCGATCTCTTTCAGGTTCAGTTCCTGCTCGTAGTACAGCGACAGGACCAGCTGTTCGCGCTCGGGCAGCAGGCCGATCGCGTTGCCCAGCTCGCGCCCGAACTCGCCGCGCTCCAGTACCTGCTGCGGGGTCGGGCCACCCTGGGCGACGGTATCCAGCTCGCCCTGGTCTTCGATCCGTGATTCCAGGCTCAGCACCTGGCCGCGCGAGGCGTCTTCCATCAGGCGCAGGTAGTCCGGCAGCGGCATGTCCATCGCGGCGGCCACTTCGGTGGCGCTGGCGGCACGGCCGGTGCTCTGCTCGAGGCGACGGATGGTCGCGGCGGCATCGCGTGCACGGCGGTGCACCGAGCGCGGCACCCAGTCGCCACGGCGGATCTCGTCGATCATCGAGCCGCGGATGCGGATCGAGGCATAGGTTTCAAACGAGGCGCCCTGGTCGGCGTCGTAGCTGCGCGAGGCCTCGATCAGGCCCATCATGCCGGCCTGGATCAGATCGTCCACCTCCACGCTCGCCGGCAGGCGCGCGGCCAGATGGTGGGCGATGCGCCGGACCAGGTCGGAGTGCTGGGCAATGCACTCGTTGGCTGCGGTCCGCTGGACCTCTTTGTATTGTGCTGCGCCCTTCATACCGTCACCCCGCGTTGCTTGAGGATGCGTTCCAGGAAGAATTCGACCCCGCCACGCGGCTCGGTCGGGGCCTGCCAGCGGGCGGTGCGGCGCGCGATCTCGGTCAGCGCCAGCGCGGCCGGGCTGGACGGGTAGGCCTTCACCACCGGCTGCTGGCGCTGCACCGACAGGCGCAGCCAGTCATCCTGCGGCACGCAGCCCAGGTAGTTCAGCGAGACATCGGCGAGGAACTTCTCGCAGACACGGGTCAGCTTTTCGTACAGCACGCGGCCTTCGTTCGGGTCGCGGACCATGTTGGCCACCACCTGGATGCGGTCCACCCCGCGCTCGCGCGAGAGCACCTTGATCAGTGCGTAGGCGTCGGTGATCGAGGCCGGCTCATCGCAGACCACCACCACCGTGTCCTGCGCGGCCTGGCAGAAGGTGAGCACGCCATCGGTGATGCCGGCGGCGGTATCCACGATCATGATGTCCAGCTCGCGCTCGAGCTCGGAGAACACGTTGACCAGGCCGACGTGCTCGGCCGGCTGCAGCTCGGCCATGTGGCGGCGGCCGGAGGCGGCCGGCACCACCAGCACGCCGCCGGGGCCTTCCATGATCACTTCTTCCAGCGTGCAGCGCCCGGCGACCAGGTCGGCCAGGGTCACCTTCGGCTGCAGGCCGAGGATCACGTCGATGTTGGCCAGGCCGAGATCGGCGTCCAGCAGCAGCGTGCGTTTGCCCATGTCCGCCAGCGCCACGGCCAGATTGGCCGAAACGTTCGTTTTGCCCACGCCGCCCTTGCCGCCGGTGACGGCGATGGTGCGGACCGGGCCCAGCGGCTGGCTTCGGGTAGCCGACAACGGGAAGGTCTTGGTCAGCTTGGCGTACTCACGCGACGGCATGGTTCAACTCCGGGTTGCAGGGCATATCGGCCGCGCGGCGCAAATCTTCAAGGCGAAGTACAAGATTGGCCGCACTGGCACGGTGCAGGTCTTCAGGAACGTCCTGGCCATCGGTGACCCAGGTGATCGGCAGGCGGTGGTCCACGGCCACCGACAGGGCGGTACCGAAGCGGCCGGTTTCGTCCAGCTTGCTCAGCACCACGCCCTGCGGGTTGGCGGCGCTGAAGCGGCGGACCACCTCGTCCATGTCGCCGAAACTGGTGTTGGCCGGCAGCACCAGCAGGGTGCGGATCTGCTCGGCGGCGCGCAGCCACTGCAGCTGGGCGGCCAGTGCACGGTCACGCGGGCCCAGGCCGGCGGTGTCGATCAGGACCAGCTTGTAGTCCTTCAGGCGCTCCAGCAGCTGGTTCAGATCGGTGCCGCTGCTGGCCTCATGGACCGCGATGCCGAGCTGGCGGCCGAAGCCGTACAGCTGCTCGCGGGCGCCGATGCGGCCGGTATCGGTGGTGACCAGGGCGACATCGCGGGCGGCATGCGCCTCGGCGAAACGCGAGGCCAGCTTGGCGATGGTGGTGGTCTTGCCGGCACCGGTAGGGCCGACCAGGGCGATCACGCCGCCGGCTTCGAGCGGGTCGACCGGGGCGATCGGCAGCTTCTTGGAGAGCAGGCCGAGCATCAGGCCGCGGCCACGGTGGGCTTCGGTATCCAGCGGAATCTGCATGGCCACGTCGCGGCTGATGCCGGCGTCGAAGCCGTACTCGTCCATCAGGTCCAGCGCCGCGGCGCGGACCGGCGAGCCACGCAGGCGCTCATCGGTGAAGCGGTGCATCTCGCGCTCGATGACATGGCGCATACCGGCCACTTCATGGCGCAACTGGCGGATCTCTTCGTCGTCGCGCTGGATGATCGTCAGTTCGGGCACGCTGGCCACGGCCGCTGCCGGTTCATTGGCGGCGGTGGTGACGGTCTCGGCGATCGGCAGCGGCAGGGCCGGCGGCAGGGCAGGGGCCACCACCGGGAGCGGCGCGAGCGCGGCAGCGACCGGCATCGCCGCCTCGTCCATCTCGTCCAGCGGCGGATCGATCACGAAGCGGGCGCGGTTGATCGGGGCGGGCGCGGCCACTGCTTCGACCGGGGCGGCCGGGGACGCGGCGGCGGCCTGCTCGACATTGAACGGCGCGAAGATCTGCTCCGGCAGCGACGGTTCGTTGACGGCGGGGCCGACGCTGGCGCGGGCGAGGGTGGCGGCGAAGCCGTCGCTGCCCGGCGGCGGCACGATTTCATTGGCGGTATCCAGGGTGCGACCGGTCGCGCCGACGGCGGCGCGGGCCAGCGCGGCGACCGCCGAAGTGGTCGCGGCCACCGGTTCAGGCGTGGCGACCGGCGCCTTGCGGCGGGTCACTGCGGCGATCACCGCATCGGCGGCGCTGCGCGGGCGCGGTGCCGGCGCTGGCGCGACGTCCTTGCGGGCCGCCTCCAGTGCACGCTGCACGGCGCTCTCGTCGTAGTTGGCCGCCGCCACGATTTCGACACCTTCCTCGATCCGGCGATTGGACAGGATCACTGCGTCCGGACCGTGTTCCTTGCGCACCAGGTTCATGGCCGAGCGCATATCGGAGGCGACGAAGCGTTTGATTTTCATGCTGTGGTACCGGGACTGGGGCGGCGGAGTGGTGGAAGGGAAACGCTGGTTGTCGGTGGTCTGCACGGTCAGGGAGTCCCTTTATTTCCTGCTGCGGTGAAATCGAATGAGGTGTCTGTTTTCTGTCGCGGTGCCGTCGGGTGTCCGGCTCAACTGATCGTGCCGACCAGCTTCAACCGTTTGTCCTCGGGCACCTCGCTGTAGGCGAGTACGGACAGCGAGGGGACGCTGTGGCGTACCAGCCGTGCCAGCGCGGCACGTACCGGGCCGGGCACCAGCACGACCGCCGGCTCGTTCTTCGCTTCCTGCTTGCCGACACATTCGGCCAGGCTTTGATGCAGTCGCTCGGCGAGTCCGGGTTCCAGCGCGGCGCCGTTGCCCTGAGTGGACTCCTGCAAGACGCGTTCCAGTTGCGGGTTGAGGGTGAACACCGGCAGCTCCGGCGACATCCCGGCGATCTCCTGCACGATGAAACGGCCCAGCGCATTGCGCACGGCAGCCGTCAGCACGGCCGGGTCCTGGCTGGTCGGCGCGCTTTCCACCAGCGATTCGACGATCTTGCGTAGCTGGCGGATCGGAATCCGCTCGATCAGCAGGTTCTGCAGCACCCGCACCACCGCCGAGAGCGGCAGCGACTTGGGCGTCAGATCTTCGACCAGCTTGGGCGCGCTCTTGGCCAGGTTGGCCAGCAGCTGCTGCACTTCCTCATGGCCGAGCAGTTCCGGGGCGTGCTCGCGGATCAGGTGGGACAGATGGGTGGCGACCACAGTGGCCGGGTCGACTACGGTGTAGCCCATCGATTCGGCATTGGCGCGCTGGTGCGGCTGGATCCAGGTAGCATCCAGGCCGAAGGCGGGGTCCTTGCCCGCGATGCCTTCCAGCGTGCCCAGGGCACTGCCCGGGTCCAGCGCGAGTTCGCGGTCGGGGTGGATCTCGGCGGTAGCCACCGGCACACCGTGGATCAGCAGGCGATACGCGGTCGCGGGCAGTTCCAGGTTGTCGCGGATGTGGACGGAGGGAATCAGGAAACCGATGTCGTGGGTGAGCTTGCGGCGCACGCCCTTGATGCGCGCCATCAGCTCGCCGCCCTGGTTCTTGTCCACCAGTGGAATCAACCGGTAGCCGACTTCCAGGCCAAGCGGATCGACTGGGCGCAGCTCATCCCAGGTCAGCTCGGCGGTGGGCGAGGGGGCGGCACCGGGCAGGCCGAGGGCATCGGGGCGGTGGGTGGCCGGAGCTTCGGCGGCGCGGGCCTGCGCGGTGCTCTTCTTCCAGGCCTTCCACGCGATGAAGCCGAGGATCGCGGCCAGCGTCAAGAAGGCGACGTTGGGCATCCCCGGCACCAGGCCCACCACCGCCAGAATCGCGGCGGCGATGGTCAGGGCGCGGTACTGGCCGAACACCTGGCCCATCATGGCCTGGGCCATGTCCTGCGAACGCGAGGCACGGGTGACCAGCATCGCCACTGCCGAGGACACCAGCAGTGCCGGCAGCTGGGCGACCAGGCCGTCACCGATGGAGAGCAGGGTGTAGGTCGCGGCGGCATCACCGAACGGCATGCCGTGCTGGAGTACGCCCACCGCCAGGCCGCCGACCAGGTTGATGAACAGGATCAGGATGCCGGCGATCGCATCGCCGCGGATGAACTTGCTGGCGCCGTCCATCGCACCGTAGAAGTCGGCTTCCTCGCGGACCTCCTCGCGACGGGCCTTGGCCTCCTCACGCGTCAGCAAACCGGCGTTGAGATCGGCGTCGATCGCCATCTGCTTGCCGGGCATGGCATCGAGGATGAAGCGGGCGGTCACTTCGGAGACGCGCCCGGCGCCTTTGGTGATCACCACGAAGTTGATGATGGTCAGGATCGCGAACACCACGATGCCGACCGCGTAGTTGCCGCCGATCACGAACTCGCCGAACGAGGCGATCACCTTGCCGGCCGCCTCGTGGCCGTTCTGGCCGTTGAGCAGGATCACGCGGGTGGACGCCACGTTCAGCGCCAGCCGCAGCATGGTGGTGACCAGCAGCACGATCGGGAAAATGGTGAAGTCCAGCGGGCGCTTCACGTAGACCACCGCCAGCAGCACCATCAGCGAGATGGCGATGTTGAAGGTGAACAACGCATCGAGCACCGGCGGCGCCAGCGGCACTACCACCATCGCCAGCAGGGCCAGCACGATCAGCGGGGCACCCAGCCCGTGGCGGATCATGTCCAGGGCGCGGCGCACGTTCATCCCGGCAGGCTGGGCGCTCATGGGCGGCCTCCCTTGCCGAACTCATCGATATCGATGTCCGGCGCCGCCGGCATCGGGCCGGTGCCCCAGCTGCGCAGCTGGTAGACATAGGAGAGCACCTGGGCCACGGCCGAATACAGTCTCACGGGAATTTCCTTTCCAAGTTGACCTTCCCGATACAAGGCGCGTGCCAAAGGCGGGGCGGAGACGATGGCGACCTTGTTGCCGTCGGCCACTTCGCGGATGCGCAGGGCGGTTTCATCCACGCCCAGGGCGACCACGGTGGGGGCGCCCATCTTTCCGCCCTCGTACTTCAGGGCGACCGCGTAATGGGTGGGGTTGACCACCACGACGTCGGCGGTGGGGACCGCCTCCATCATCCGGCGGTTGGACATCTGCTGCTGCAGCTGGCGGATGCGGCCCTTGACCTCCGGGCTGCCCTCGCTCTCCTTCATTTCCCGGCGCAGTTCCTCCCGGGTCATCTTCAGCTTGCGCATCCAGTTCCAGCGCTGGTACGGCGCATCGATGGCGGCCAGCAGCATCATCGCGCCGCCGGTGGCCAGCATCAGCTTCAGGGTGAAGCCCAGGCCGTGCACCATCGCCGCCTCCAGTGGCTGGTTGAGCAGGTCGCGCAGCGAGCGGATGCCATGCCAGACCACCAGCCCGGCAGCGGTGCCGACAAAGGCGATACGCAGCAGGGATTTGGTGAACTCGGCGATCGCCTCGGGTCCGTACAGGCGCTTCATGCCGGCCATCGGGCTGAGCCGCTTGAAATCGGGCATCAGCGACTTGTTCGACCAGCGCAGCCCGCCCATCACCACCGGTGACAGGAAACTGGCCAGCAGGCAGATCACCACCAGCGGCCACATGCCCAGCAGCAGGCGCAGCAGCAGTTCGCCGAAATGCCCGAACAGCGCCTGGGGATGCAGGCGCAGGCCCGGCTCGGGGCTTAGCGCGACCTGCATCCAGGTTTTGGCGTTGCGGCCGATGGTGCCGGAGAACGCCATCAGCGCCAGCACACCGGCACCGAACACAGCCGCCGTCGCCAGCTCACGCGAGCGCGGGATGTTGCCCTGTTCCCGGGCGTCGCGCAGGCGTTTTTCGGTGGGTAATTCGGTTTTTTCGCCGGCTTGTTCGTTCTCGGACATCAGGGCACGACACGGGAGGAGATACCCCGGTCCGTGCAAGAACCATTCCGTGAGCTGGAAGAGGTGTCAGGCCCGCCGCGAGGAACCGGGGGGTGCCGGGCATCCGTCGGGAGCCGATATCACCCCGCCGATGCGCCCGGACGTGCCTGGGGCGTCCAGCCCGCCGCCACTTCCACCCGCGGCCGGGGCAGGTCATGCAGTTGCATGAAGCGCTGTGCATCCACCGGGCGGCCCAGCAGATACCCCTGCAGGTAGTCGCAGCCCAGCCGCTCCAGGTAGGCCCGCTGGCCGGCGGTCTCCACGCCTTCGGCCACGATGTCCATGTCCAGCGCATGGCCCAGCGCCACGATCGCCGAGACGATCACCACGTCCTCGGAGCTGTTTTCCAGGTCGCGCACGAAGGCGTGGTCGATCTTGATCTCGGTGGCCGGCAGGCGCTTGAGGTAGAGCAGGCTGGAGTAGCCGGTGCCGAAGTCGTCGATGGAGATGCCCACGCCCAGCGCCGCCATGGCCTGCAGCAGGGTCAGGCTGGCCTCGGTATCGCGCATCACCGTGTTTTCCGTGATCTCCAGGATCAGCCGGCGCGGCTCGATGCGGTGAGTCTGCAGCGCCTCGCGCACTTCCTGCAGCAGGTTGGGCGAGGCGAACTGGATCGGCGAGAGGTTCACCGAGACCGTCCAGCCGTCATGCCCGGCCTCGTGCCATACCCGCAGCTGGCGGCAGGCCTCATCCAATGCCCAGCGCCCGATCTCGTTGATCACGCCACTGCGTTCGGCCAGGCGGATGAAGCGGTCCGGCGGAATCAGGCCCTGCTGCGGGTGCCGCCAGCGGATCAAGGCTTCGGCGCCGCTGATCGATTGCCCGGCGACGCGGGTCTTGGGCTGGTAGTGCAGGAACAGCTGCTCGCTGCCGATGGCCCGGCGCAGGTCGGCCAGCAGCTGGAACTGCTGCTCGGCGCTGTCGTTCATCCAGTCGGCAAACAGCACGTAGGCGTTGCGGCCGGCCTCCTTGGCCTGGTACATCGCCGCGTCGGCGAAGGCCATCAGCTGGCGTTCGCTGGCGGCGTGGTCCGGACAGATCGCGATGCCGATACTGGCGGTCACCTGCAGGTCGTGGCGCGGCAGCAGCGGCTCGCGGCCGACGGTCTGGATGATGCGGCTGGCCAGCGTCGCCACGTCTTCGTCGTTCTCGATCGGCACCACCAGCACGAACTCATCGCCGCCCAGGCGGGCGAGCATGTCCGCCGGCCGCAGCAGCTTGCGGGTGCGGTCGGCGACGGCGACCAGCAGGGCATCGCCGGTCTGATGGCCGTACGCATCATTGACCTGTTTGAAGCCGTCCAGGTCCATGAACATCACCGCGAAGCGGCTGCCGCGCTGCTCGGCTTCGGCCAGCGATTGCTCGATGCGCTGCTGCAGCAGGCGACGGTTCGGCAGGCGGGTCAGCGGATCGTGCAGGGCCGCCTGGGTCAATTCGGCGTGGGCATCGTCCAGCGAGGTACTCAGGTCGGTATTGCGCAGCCGCAACAGCTGCGCCTCCATGCGCTGGTCCAGCCAGGACACGATCAGCACCACCGCCAGGATCGCAAGGGTCAGGGCCAGGACCACCAGCGCCAGCCACTGCGCCTGCAGGCCGTCACCGGCGGCGGCCCCGCAGATGCTGCCGGCGGGGAAGCGGGCGGCGGCCATGCCGGTGTAATGCATGCCGACGATGGCGGTGCCCAGCACCAGCGCCGGTGCGACGCGGTCGCGCAGGCGCCGATGCGTGCTGCGCAGCCGGAAGGCGATGAACAGCGCCGTCCACGAGGCAGCCACCGCGATCAGCAGCGACAGCGCCACCCAGCCGGCGTGGTAGTCGATCCCCGGCTGCATGTGCAGCGCGGCCATGCCCAGGTAATGCATGGCGGCGATGCCGCTGCCCATCAGCACGGCACCCAATGCGAGCCGTCCGTGCGGCAGGGTGGGCTGTGAGACCAGCCACAGCGCGAAGATGGAGGAGGCCATGGCGGCCAGCAGCGAAACGGTGGTCAGGCCGAGCGCATAGCCCAGCGGGATCGGCAGCTGGAAGGCGAGCATGCCGATGAAGTGCATCGACCAGATGCCCAGCCCCATCGCGCAGCCGCCGCCCACCAGCCACAACCAGGTCGTGCGCGGCGTAGCTGCGGTGGTGACCCGGCTGGCCATATCCAGCGCGGTGAACGAGGCCAGCACGGCGACCAGAAACGAAATCACCACCAACCACGGGGTATAGCTGCCGATCAGCATGGAAGACACTCTCCCTGGTCAACATCTGAGCGATACGACAGGACACCGCGTCATCACCGCAAAGACCGGGTGAAGATTCTGTCATTGCGGTGCATGGGCATTGGCGGGCGGCGCGGGATGTCCTGCAGGCTGTCCCGGGTCAGCGGCTGACGCTGTCGGCAGCATCGAACGCCGCATCGAACAGGCGCTGCACCGGCGGGCCCATTTCGCCGGCCAGCACGGTCAACAGAAACAGCCCCAGTAGCAACGCGACCGGCAGGCCGAGCTGGATCGGGTTCAGTGCGGGCGCGGCACGGGCCAGCACGCCGAAGGCCAGGTTGATGGCCAGCATCGCCACGGTCAGCGGCAGCGCCAGTGAAAGCGCGCCGCGGAACACCTGCAGCAGGAAGGTCGGGGCGATGCTCAGGAATGCCTGGGGATCCGGCAGCGAGGTGCCGATCGGCAAGGCCTTGTAGCTGTCCATCAGCAGCGAGATCAGCGCCAGATGGCCGTTGACCGTGAAGAACAGCAGGCCGAACAGCAGATAGAACCACTGCCCGATCACGCCGGAACTTCCGCCGCGCAGAGGATCGCTCATCTGCGCGAAGGCCAGGCCGGTGCCTTGGGCGACCAGCTCGCCGGCCATCGCGCCGGCCTCGAACACCAGGCGCAGCACGAAGCCGATCGACACGCCGATCGCCAGTTCGCGGGCGATGGTCAGCACCGTGGCGGCATCGAAGCCGGTCCACTCCGGTACCGGTGGCAACATCGGCGACAGCGCGATCGCCAGCGCACCGGCGAGCAGCACGCGGATCCGTGACGGCACCGCACGCGTACCGATCAGCGGCATGGCCATCAGCATCGCGCCGATGCGCAGCATGGTCCACAGGATCGTGCCGATCATGCCGAAGGCCTGCAGGCCATCGGCGGCCATCTGGGTGGCGGAATCCACGGTGGCGGGCCTCAGCCGATCAGATGTGGAATGCGCTGGAACAGCAGCGTGGTGTATTCGACCAGATGGCCGATCAGCAGGCTGCCGAGCGCGAACAGCACCACGGTCAACGCCGCGGCCTTGGCGACGAAGGCGATGGTCGGTTCGTTGAGCTGGGTCGCGGCCTGGACCACGCCGACCACCACGCCGACGATCAGCACGGTGAGCAGCAGCGGGCCGGCGACCCACAGCACGGTGATCAGGCCACCACGCAGTTCGGTCAGGGCAAGTTCGGGCGTCATGTCGGTCTCGGGTCCGTATCGATCAACAGGGCGGGGCGGTCAGACCGCATTGAAGCTGGCGGCCAACGTGCCGACCACCAAGACCCAGCCATCCACCAGCACGAACAGCAGGATCTTGAACGGGGCGGAGACCAGCATCGGCGAGAGCATCATCATGCCCATCGACATCAGCACGCTGGCCACGACCAGGTCGATGATCACGAACGGGATGAAGATCAGGAACCCGATCTCGAAGGCGGTCTTCAGTTCGCTGGTGACGAACGAGGCGACCAGGATCGGGAACGGAATCGCATCCGGGCTGGAGTAGGTGCCGTGTCCGGCCATGCCGGCGAAGGTCATCAGATCCGTTTCGCGGATCTGCGCCAGCATGAAGGCACGTAACGGCTGGGAGGTCAGGGTCCAGGCGGTCTGGAAATCGATCTCGCCGTTGAGGTACGGCGCCATGCCGCTGCCCCATGCCTTCTGCCACACCGGCAGCATCACCATCGCGGTGAGGAACAGGGCCAGGCCGAGCAGCACCTGGTTGGACGGCGTCTGGCCGGTGCCCAGCGCCTGGCGCAGCAGACCGAGCACGATGATGATGCGGGTGAAGGCCGTCAGCACCAGCAGCATCGACGGGATCAGGGTGATCGCCGTCATCAGCAGCAACGTCTGCAGCGGCAGGCTGACCGGCTGGCCGCCGATCTTGCCGACATTCACGTCCGGCAATGCAGGCACACCCGGCACGCCGGGCGCGGCCCAGGCCAGGGCCGGCAGCGCGCACAGCAGGAAAGTCAGCAACAGGGGCAGGTAACGGGTCCAGGAAGTACGGGGGCCACGCATGCTCAGGGTTCCTTGCGCAGCCGCTGTTGCAGCAGCTGGGCGAAATTCGGGAGGTGTTTGAAATCGGGAAGGCGCGCCGGGGTCGGGGCGGGCAGGGGTTCGGGCAGCTGATGCAGCGTGTTGATGCCGCCGGCGGTGACGCCCAGCAGCAGCTGGGTGCCATTCACCTCGACCACCACCACGCGCTCTTTCGCACCGACGTTGAGGCTGGCGACCACCCGCATCCCTTCGGCCGGGCGGAAGCCGCTGCCGGGCATGCGCTTGAGCAGCCAGCCCAGGCCGACGATCAACGCCAGCACGCCCAGCAGGGCCAGCACCGCACCGAACATGCCCGGTGCGGCGGCGGCATGCTGGCCGACCTTGACGGTCGAGGCGCCGGCCGCGATCAGCAGCCCGGCACTCAACGCAGTCTCCGGATCCGTTCGCTCGGGCTGACCACGTCGGTCAGGCGCACGCCGAAGCGGTCGTTGATCACCACCACCTCGCCATGGGCGATCAGGGTGCCATTGACGAACACGTCCAGCGATTCGCCGGCACCGCGCTCCAGTTCCACCACCGAGCCCTGGTTGAGCTGCAGCAGGTTGCGGATCGGCAGGCGGGCGCGGCCCACTTCCAGCGACAGTGTCACCGGCACATCCAGGATCACATCCAGGTTGAGCTCGTCGCCGACCGTGGTGTCATCGGACTGCAGCTGGGTGAACTGTGCCGGCGCCGGCTCGTTGGATTCGATATCGTTCATTGCGGGTCTTCCTGCAGTACGGGAACGCGTGGGCGGATGCCCGGGGGATGGGTGGCGGTGATCTTCACCGCGTTGAAACCGTTGGCGACGCCGAACTCGCCGGTGAACACCGGTACGTTCTCCACGCACACCGGCACCTGCTTGGGCAGCTCGATCGGCAGCACATCGCCGATCTTCAGCTTGGTCAGGTCGCGCAGGCTCATGCGCTTGGTGGCCAGCACGCTGGACAGGGTGACTTCGGCGATGTTGAGCTGTTCGCGCAGCATCACGCCCCAGCTGGCATCGCGGTCGTTGCGGTCGCTCTGGATGCCGGCGTCGAGCAGCTCGCGGATCGGCTCGAGCATCGAGTAGGGCAGGGTGACGTGGATGTCGCCGCCGCCCCCATCGAGCTCGACATGCAGGCGGCAGACCACCACGTACTCGCGCGGCGTCACGATGTTGGCGAAGTGCGGGTTGATCTCGGAGTTGATGTACTCCAGTTCCACGTCCATCACCGGCGCCCAGGCTTCCTGCAGGTCGGCGAAGGTCTGCTTGAGCAGCAGGTGGATCACGCGCATTTCGGTGGCGGTGAACTCGCGGCCCTCGATGCGGGTCGGGTAGCGGCCGTCACCGCCGAAGAAGTTGTCCACGATCGCGAACACCAGCGTCGGCTCGAACACGATCAGCCCGGTGCCACGCAGCGGCTTGAAGCGGATCAGGTTGAGGTTGGTCGGCACGTACAGCGAATGCATGTAGTCGTTGAACTTGATCAGCTCGATGCCGCGCACGGACAGCTCGGCCGAGCGCCGGATCAGGTTGAACAGGCCGATGCGCCACAGGCGCGCGAAGCGCTCGTTGACCATTTCCAGGGTCGGCATGCGGCCGCGGATGATGCGGTCCTGGCTGGCGAAATCGTACGAGCGCGCCTCGCCGGGCGTGGGCGCATCGATGTCGGTCTCCACCGCACCGGAGTCCACGCCATGCAGCAGGGCATCGATCTCGTCCTGGGAAAGCAGGTCATTCATGGTCGCCCTTACTGGGTCACGAAACTGGTGAACAGCAATTCGTCGGCACCGGGCTTGCCGGTCTCGGCCTTGAGCAGCTTCTGCACTTCTGCCAGCGAACTGGCCTGCAGGCGCTCTTTGCCGGCGCGGTCGGCGATGTCGCTCGGCTCGACCTGCGAGAACAGCATCAGCAGCTTGGCGCGGATGGCCGGCGCATGCAGCTTGATCGCCTCCATCGCGGCCGGGTCGCGGCTCATCAGCTGCACTTCGACCTGCAGGTAGCGCGGGCCGTCGAAGCTGCTGTTGAGGTTGACCACGAACGGCGGCTCCAGGCCGAAGTACTGGGCCGGGGCAGGCACGGCGGATTTGCTGGCGGCCGGCTTGGCGGCCTTGTCATCGTGCTGGGACTGGGTGAAGTACCAGACCCCGCCACCGGCGGCGCCAGCGGCGAGCACCGCGACCAGGGCGGTGACCAGGAGCGGACTACGCGGCTTGGCGGTCTTGTCCTTGTCGGCGGATTTCTTGGTTTTATCGGCGGCTGCGGCCACGAGGGGAAGCTCCAGAGGATTGCTTCCTGCCTACATGCAAAGGCCGTGCCTGAATGCTGAAGAGGGTGTGTGTCGGGTTTCTGGCGGCGCGGCTGAGCCTGCGCCGCCGCGTGCGATCACGCGTAGGTATCAACCAGGCCGCGCTGGCGGATCAGCTGCGAGGGCGACAGGGTGGCATCGGCCAGCGCCGGTTCTCCGTCGTCGCCGCTCATCCCGCTGCGACCCTCGCCACGCCCGCCGTCCTGCGCGGTCTGCTGCTGGCCGACATCGGCGTTGCCAAGCTGGAAGCCCTGTTCGCCGAGCAGGTCGCGCAGGCGCGGCAGGCTGCTTTCCAGTGCATGGCGCACGTCGGCGTGCGCGCTGGTGAAGGTGGCATGGACCTTGTCGCCGTCCAGCTGCAGGCGCACCTCGATCGGACCCAGGTCATTCGGGGTGATCTTGATATGGGCGTGGCCGATCTTCTGGTCCGCCAGCCAACCGACGCGGGCGCCGACGGCATCGTCGAAATCATCCCCACCAAGGTGCGGCGTCGCTGTCGGAGAGCCGGTGAACAGGCTGGCAACCACCGGCTTGGCCTCGGTCATGCCGTGCAGCGCGTGCAGCAACGGGGTTGCCGGCGCATCGGGGCCCTCGGTGGTGGCCGCGCTCAAGGCGCCGGTGAAGGTCTTGAGCAGCGCCGCATCGTCCGCAGGCGCTGCCTCGGTGGGCAGGGCGGGCAGCGCGATGCTGCCGTCGGTGGCTGGGGCCGTGGTTGCCAGCGTGGGGGCGGCGCCATCAGCGGCCGGGGCCGTCGTCGCCAGGGCGGGGAGTGAGCCATTGGCGGCCGGTGCCGTGCCGGCCAGGGGCGGCGCGACCGGCGCAGGCGCTGGTGCTGGCAGCCCGTTCAATGCCAGCCCGGCCAGGCCCAGCGGCGGCCACGCGGCGTCGGTGTCGTCGGTGGTTTCGGCAGCAGGTTTTTCCGCCGCGGACGCGGCCTGGGCGGTGGCATCGGCCGGCGCGGGGGTGTCCTCGGCGTTCTTGACGCCGGGTTTGGCGGGGCGCGTTGCCGCGTCCTTGTCCGGGTTTGCCGTGTTCGTTGAGGCGCTCTTGCCCGCGTCGCGGCCGTTGCCGGGTTTGCGCGGCGCGTCGGTACGCGGTGCTTCGCTGCCGGGCTTGAGCAGTGCGTCAAAGTCCCGACGGTCACTGCCGCCGGTGCTGTCCGCGCGCGGCGTGGACGCAGTGCCACCTGCATTCTGGGCGGGTGCGGCGCCGCCGAGCAGGGCGGGGGGCATCACGGGGTGCCTCCGTTCTCGCCATCTTCGCGCTGCGCCTGGCGCGAGCGGCGCGCACCAAGGTCGTCCATTTCGCGCTGGTCGCGGCGGTCGGTGACCACCTTCTCCTGCGCGCGGTAACTGGCGGCGAGCTTCTCCAGCACCTGCTTGTCACGGCTGGCCAGCAGCAGGCGGGCGCGCTCGGCGTCGACCTTCTCGCGGTTGTTATCCACGGTCTGCCGTTGCTGGGCGACCGCGCTGTCCAGGCGATCCAGGAATGCGCGGCGGTTCATCAGCTGGGCCGGGCTGGTGGCCGACATCTGCGCGCCGGCATATTCCTCGGCGTAGCGGCGCAGCTCATCCAGGCGCGACACATGCGTGTCGAGCGCACGCTGGCGCTCGGCCAGGTCGCGGGCGACCTCGTCTTCGTGGTCCTGGGCTCGTTTCAGCAAGGGGTCGAAGCGCTTGGATTGGATCATGGCTTAACTCTCTGGTTCCACCAGCCGCTTGAGGGCGGCCTGACTGTGCGGCAGGTCGGCGGCTTTGCCGACGTCCTGGCCGAGGAATTCAACAATGTCCGACCAACGCTCCAATGCCTCGTCGGTCGCCGGGTCGTTGCCGCGCTGGTAAGCGCCGATCGCGATCAGGTCGCGGTTGGACGAATACGCCGAGATCAGCCGCTTGAGCTTGCGGATGCGCAGGCGCCACGGTTCGTCGGCGATTTCCGTGACCACGCGGCTGACCGAGGATTCCACGTCGATGGCCGGGTACAGCCCGCTGTCGGCGACGCGGCGCGAGAGCAGGATGTGGCCGTCGAGAATGGCGCGTGCGGCGTCGGCGATCGGATCCTGCGGATCGTCGCCTTCGGTCAGCACGGTGTAGAACGCGGTGATCGAGCCGCGGCCCTTGGCGCCATTGCCGGCGCGCTCCACCAGGGCAGGCAGCTTGGCGAACACCGAGGGCGGATAGCCCCGGGTGGTCGGCGGCTCACCGACGGACAGACCGATCTCGCGCTGCGCCTGGGCGAAGCGGGTCAGCGAGTCCATCAGCAACAGGACGTTCAAACCCTGGTCTCGGAACCACTCGGCGATCGCGGTCGCGCGGTAGGCACCGTGCAGGCGCGCCAGCGGCGGGCGGTCGGCCGGGCTGGCCACGACCACGGCACGGCGCAGGCCTTCTTCGCCCAGCGTGCTTTCCACGAAATCGCGGACTTCTCGGCCACGTTCACCGATCAGGCCGACCACGATGACGTCGGCGGCGGTGTAGCGGGTCATCATGCCCAGCAGGGTCGATTTACCGACACCGGAGCCGGCGAACAGGCCGACACGCTGGCCGCGGCCGATCGGCAGCAGCGCGTTGATCGCGCGCACGCCGACATCCAGTGGTTGGGTGATCGGTTCGCGTGCGAGCGGGTTGATCGAGACGCCGGCCATGCCGACGGTGCCTTCGGCGCGGATCGGGCCCTTGCCATCCAGTGGCACGCCGTCGCTGTCGATCACGCGGCCGAGCAGGCCTTCGCCCACTTCCACACCGCCACGGCCGAGCGAGGGCACCACCCGCGCGTTGGGCAGCAGGCCGTGCAGTTCAGCGCTGGGCATCAGGTAGGTACGTTCACCGGCGAAGCCGACCACTTCGGCATCGACCCAGCCACCGTCGGCCACTTCAACCTTGCAGCTGGCGCCCATCGGCGCCTCGCAGCCGACTGCTTCCAGGGTCAGGCCGACCGCGCGGCGCAGCACGCCTTCGCGGATCAGGCCGCGGCCATGCGCGGTGTCCGGGCGGATGTTGTCCAGCCGCGAGGCCAGCCGCAGGTTGCGTGCGGCGGTCCAGTCGGCGGGCGGGGGCAGGGTGTCGGTGGTCATGGGGTGGTTCCGGCTTTACGGATGACCGCATCCAGGGCGCCGCGCAGGCGGGCGTCGAGCGTGCCGTCGATACGCACGGCCTCGGCATGCACGCGCAGGTCGCCCCGGCTCAGGCTCAGGTCCGGAGTCAGGCGCTGGTTCGGGGCCAGGTTGAGCACCGGGGCGAGCGCGGCAATGTCGTCCGGGTGCAGGCGTACTTCCACATCGCGGCTTGCACCGCCAACGGCATCCACGGCCTCGTTGACCAGCTGCGCCAGCAGTTCCGGTTCGGCTTCATACGCGCGCCCGACCAGGTTGCCGGCCACGCGCACCGCCAGCTCGCCAAGCGCGGCGACCACTTCATTCTCCAACCGCACCAGCGGCCGGCTGAAGTTGTCCAGGATGCCTTCGATCTGCGCGATCAGGCGGCGGACTTCGGCCTGGCCCTGGGCCAGACCCTCGGCGTGGCCCTGATCGAAGCCGTCTTTCTCGGCGCTGTCCTGGATCGCCTGGATTTCTTCCAGGGTCGGCAGCTGCAGCAGCGGTTCCGGCTCGTGCTCCGGATCCGGCTCGGTGAGTTCGAACTGTTCTTCCGGCGGCGGCTCGGGCACGGCCAGCAGGTCCGGGGCAAGCCAGCGCACGGCATTGTTCACAGCATGGCCTCCGCGTTGCCGCCGATGGTGACGGTGCCTTCATCGGCCATGCGCTTGACGATGGCCAGGATTTCGCGCTGCGCCACTTCCACATCGGACAGGCGCACCGGGCCACGGGCTTCCATGTCTTCCAGCAGGATTTCAGCGGCACGCTGGGACATGTTGCGGGTGATCTTGTCGCGCACCTTGATGTCGGCGCCACGCAGGGCCAGGCCAAGGCGCTCGCCGCTGACTTCGCGCAGCACCAGCTGCAGTTCGCGATCGTCCAGATCGACCAGATCGTCGAACACGAACATCAGGTCCTGGATGCGGCCGCTCAGCGGCGCATCGATGCGCGCGATCTCGCCCAGGATCGCCTGGTCCTGGCCGCTGTCCATGAAGTTCAGGATGTTGGCTGCGCACTGCACGCCGCCGATGTTGGAAGACTTCAGGTTCTGGTTGCCGGCGAACTGGCGCTCCATGATCTCGTTGAGTTCATTGAGGGCGTTCGGCGGAATGCCATCCAGCGTGGCGATACGCAGCAGCACGTCCACGCGGGTGCGCTCGGGCAGCAGCTTGAGTGCGTCGGCGGCCTGGTCGGTTTCCAGGTGCGCCATCACGATGGCGATGATCTGCGGGTGTTCGTTGCGGACCAGATCGGCCACGGCACGCGGATCCATCCACTTCAGCGCGTCCAGGCCGGTGGTGTTGCGGCCCAGCAGGATTCGGTCGATCAGGTTGCCGGCCTTCTCGCTGCCCAGCGCCTGCACCAGCATGTTGCGGATGTAGTCGTCCGAGCCCACGCCCAGCGAGGTCTTGGAACCGAGTTCGCTGCCGAACTGGTCCATGACCCGCTCGACCTGCTCGCGGGTGATGTCGGTCATGGTCGCCATGGCGATGCCGATCTTCTGGACTTCCTTGGGCTCCATGTGGCGCAGCACTTCGGCGGCGTCCAGTTCGCCCAGCGAGAGCAGCAGCACGGCGGCGCGCTGCACGCCGGTCAGCGGGGGAGGTGCATCAATCATTGGCCACCCAGCCCTTGACCACCTGGGCCACGCGCTTGGAATCGGTCTTTACAGCTTCACGCGCCATGCGCAGTCGTTCCTCGTAAGAGTCCACCGGCAGGGCCAGGGGTTCGTGTCCGGCCGCGTGCAGGCGTTCGCTGCCGATCGCGGGCAGACCCTCGCCATCGTCGACCAGCTGCACATCGGCACTGTGGGGTTCCAGTTCGTCATCTTTGGGCTTGGTCTGGCCGGTGATCGAGCGCAGCGCCGGGCGCAGCACACCGAACACCAGGGCCAGCACCACGATCGCACCGAGCAGCAGACGCAGTGCGTCCTGCACCTGCGGCAGCTCCCACCACTTCGGTCCTTCGACCGGAGTGACCTCGCGGACGAACGGGGCATTCATCACCGAGACCGTGTCGCCACGCTCGGCATCGAAGCCGACCGCCTGCTTGACCAGTGCTTCGACGCGGGTCAGTTCGGCCGCGGAGAGGGCCTGGTCGGCCATCTTGCCGTTGGCCCCGGCGCGCGGCACGTTGTCCACCAGCACCGCCACCGAGACTCGCTTGATGCGGCCGGCCGGCTGGCGGGTGTGCTGCAGGGTGCGGTCCAGCTCGTAATTGCGGGTCGCGTTCTTGGAGGTTTCGGTCGGTGCCTGCGCAGTGGCCGGTGCGGCCGCCGGGCCGGGCGGGGTATTGCTGGCCGCACCGGGCACGCCCTGCGGGCCGGGCACGTTGCTGCTGTTTTCGCTCATCTGCTCGCTGCGCAGCTTCTGCGGCTCGCCGTTGTAGAGCTCGCGGGCTTCCTCGATCACCGAGAAATCCATGTCCACGCTGACTTCCGGGTTGACGCGGCCGGGGCCGGTCATCGGCTCGAGCAGCTCGCGGATGCGCTGGTTGAACGAGGTTTCCTGGCGGCGCACCTGTTCGAACTGGGCCGCATTCATGGCCGCTTCGCTGTTCGGATCGGAGACGCTGAGCATGCGCCCGCTCTGGTCGACCACGGTGACGCGCTCGGGCGCCAGGTCGGGAATGCTGGCGGCGACCATGTGCACGATCGCATCGATCTGGCCGCGTTCGAGCTGCTGGCCACCGCGCAGTTCCAGCACCACCGAGGCACTGGCCACGTCACGCTGGCGGGTGAAGGCACTGGGCTTGGGAATGGCCAGGTGCACGCGCGAATCGCGGACCGGGCGCAGCGTATTGATGGTGCGCGAGAGCTCGGTTTCCAGCGAGTGCTGGTAGCGCGCATTCTCCATGAACTGGCTGACGCCAAAGCCCGGGTCACGCTCCATCAGCTCGAAGCCCAGGCGGCCGCTGTCGGTCAGGCCGGAGCCGGCCAGCTTCAGGCGGGCATCGTGCAGGTTCTTTTCCGGCACGGTGATACCGCCGGTGGCGGGGTCCAGCTGGAAGGGAATCTGCGCCGCGCGCAGCAGGTCGGTGGCCTCGGCCGTGGCCTTCTGGTCCAGCCCGGTGTACAGCGGCACCATGCCCGGCTTCTGCGACCAGAAGAACACGAACAGGCCTGCCGCCACGGCCACGGCGATCATCGCCATCAGGCCAAGCCGACGGGTGATCTGCAGGCTTTGCAGCCGGTCGAACCACTGCCCAGCCTTTTCGGTGTTCAGCGATTCTTTGGAGAGCGACAGGGCCATGCGTTTCTATCCTTACAGCGGCATGTTCATCACGTCCTGGTAAGCCTGGACGAGACGGTTACGGACTTCCACGGTGGCGCGGAAGGCGATCTGGGACTGCTGCGAGGCGACCATGACCTTGGCCAGGTCCGCACCGGGTTCGCCCAGTTCGAAGGACTTGGCCAGGGCGCCGGATTTCTGCTGTGCATCGTTGACGCCGGCGATGGCGCCCCGCAGGGTTTCGGTGAAGCTGGGGCCCTGGATCTCCTGGGGCGACACCAGGCCCTGGATGGCATTGCTGCGCGGCGCCTCCGTCAGCGGGCTGACGGCGGACTGCCCCATCTGGGTCTGGAAGGTGCGGATCTGAGAAAGGATCGAGGTGACGGAGTGCGACATCTGGAACGTTCCGAAGCAGGGGTGGGTTACACCGGGAGACGTTGCAAGTGCCGTGCCGAAACGGATGAGTGGTTCAGTTTTGTAGCGGTGGCGAGGGTTTGCGTATTCAGCGGGGCGTGGGCGCGTGGCGGCCGCGTGCGGGCGGTGCGGCTACGTGATCCCCGCGGCGGTCTGTTGCAGTGGCGTGCCGGAGAGTCGACGCCGGAAAACCGGCGGAGGGCGCGTGGCGATGCGTGGAGCAGAACCACAAAAAAAGCCCGGGACACGCCCGGGCTTCTGGTTTCATGGGGTGCTCCGCTCAGCCAGCCAGTTCGGTCTGGTCGCGCTCGATGCCGTACTTGCGCAGCTTCTCCACCAGGGTGGTGCGGCGCAGGCCGAGCAGCTGGGCGGCATGGGCGACGACGCCCTGGGTGCGTTCCAGCGCTTCGTTGATCAGGTTCAACTCGATGTTGGCCATGTGGTTGCGCAGGTCCAGGCCGTCGTCAGGCAGGGCCGGGGCGCGGGCCACCGGGCCGATGCCGTTGTCCAGGGCTGGGCTGCCCTGGGCACCCGGCGTGTGGAAGGAGAAGCTGCGCAGGTCCAGGCGTTCGTCAGCCACGGCGGCCGGCACTGCAGCGGCTACCGGCGCGGCGGCAGCGAAGTCACCGCGGTAACGGGCCGGCAGGTCCTGCACGCGGACGTTGCCACTGGGGTGCAGCACCGCCAGGCGCTCGACCAGGTTGGTCAGCTCGCGCACGTTGCCCGGCCACTCGTAGGCGGCCAGGGCCTGCAGCGCTTCGCCGGTGAAACGCACTTCGCCACGCCCGGTGCGGGCCAGCTGGCCGGCGATGGTGGTGACCAGTGCGGGCAGGTCTTCACTGCGCTCGCGCAGGGCCGGCACGTCGATCGGGAACACATTGAGACGGTAGAACAGATCCTCGCGGAACTTGCCGTCGGCGATGCGCGATTCCAGGTCGCGGTGAGTCGCGGCGATCACGCGCACGTTGCAGCGGATGGTCTGGTTGCCACCGACGCGCTCGAAGCTGCGTTCCTGCAGCACGCGCAGCAGCTTGACCTGCATCGGCAGGCTCATGTCGCCGATTTCATCCAGCAGCAGGGTGCCGCCTTCGGCCATTTCGAAACGACCCTTGCGGGCGCTCAGTGCGCCGGTGAAGGCACCTTTTTCGTGGCCGAACAGTTCGCTTTCCAGCAGATCCGGTGGAATGGCGCCGCAGTTGATCGCCACGAACGGGCCATCGCGGCGCGGCGAGCGCTGGTGGATCGAGCGCGACACCACTTCCTTGCCGGTGCCCGATTCGCCCAGCACCAGCACGGTGGTGTCGAACGCGGCAACCTGCTCGATCATCCGGCGCAGCTGGGTGACGGCCGCGCCTTCGCCGGTCGGGCCCTGATCCTGCACGGCACCGGCCTGGTGCTCGGCATCCAGGCGCTTGAGGCTGGCGCGGCGCAGCAGGCCTTCCATCTGTGCATGGCGCAGCGGGGCCTCCAGCGGCCACACATTGGCCTCGTGCAGCCCGTACTGCTGGGCGAAGGCGGTGGTGTCGCCGTCGATCAGCATCACCGGCGGCGGCAGCGCACCCTTGCCCAGCCACGTAAACAGCGCATCGCTGCGTTCGGCGCTGTCCAGCCCGCCGATGATCGCGGCCATCCAGTCGTTCGGGCGGTGGCGGGTGATGTCGAAATCGTTGGCATCGGCCACCCAGCGCGGGTTGAAGTCCATGAACTCCAGCAGGGCGACAGTGCGCTCGGCGCGGACGGCGTCGTTGTCCAGTACCAGGATGCGTGATTCGCTCATGATCCGTTCCCCTTCAGGCCTTCCAGGATCGGCATCACTTCCTGGATGTAGGACAGCTTGCTGACGAAGTTGTCGGCCCCGGCGCGCAGGGCGTGCTCGCGGTGTTCGGCGTCATCGAAGTGACTGGCGATGACGATGTAGGGCGCGTCATCCTGCGATTTGATCAGGCGGGTGGCCTGCAGGCCGCCCATTTCCGGCATGGCCAGATCCATCAGCACCACCTTCGGGCGCAGCGACTCGGAGCGTTCGATCGCTTCCAGGCCATTGGCGGCGCTGCCGATCACATCGAGCCAGTCGACCTTGCGGAAGTGGCGCATGGCGGCGTTGATGAAACCTTCGTGGTCGTCGACCAGCAGGACGGTGAGCTTGTTCATGTCTTCCATTTCCTTCAGCCCACCCGGGCCAGGAGGTGCGGGGTGCTGGCATGGCTGCGGCGGCGCTCGCGCGCCGGGGCGATGTCCAGTTGTTCGCGGTATTTTGCAACGGTACGGCGGGCGATGTTCACCCCTTGGCGCGAGAGCAGGCCGGCGATGGCTTCATCGGCCAGCGGGCGTGCGGCCGGTTCAGACTCGATCAGGCGGCGCACCATGGCCTTGACGGCTTGGCCAGAGACGCTGGCACCTTCCAGACGCACCGCGAAGAAATGCTTCAGTTCCAGCGTGCCGCGCGGGGTCTGCAGGTACTTGCCGGTGGTGATGCGCGAGACGGTGGACTCGTGCATGCCGATCTCGTCGGCCACTTCCTTCAGGGTGAGCGGCGCCATCGCCTCTTCGCCACGGGTCAGGAAGCCCGCCTGGCGTTCGATGATCACCCGCGCGGTGCGCAGCAGGGTGTCGTAGCGCATCGACAGGCCGCGGGTCAGCCAGCGCGCTTCCTGCAGCATGTCGCGCAGCGGCTGGGCGGCTTCGCTGGTCTCGGCCAGAGCCTGTTCGTACTGCGGGTTGATGCTGAGGCGGCGGCTGGTGGCCGGGTTGAGCGCGACGCGCCACTGGCCATCGGCGTGCCAGGCGACCACGTCCGGAATCACCACGCCGTTGCTGTCCGGCAGCAGGCTCTCGCCCGGGCGCGGCTGCAGCGACAGGATCAGCCGGACGGCCTCATGGATGTCGGCGACTTCGGCATCGAGCTGCTTGGCCAGGGCCGGGTAATCGTGTGCGGCCAGCGCGGTCAGGCCGTCGTCGAGCACGCGCTGGGCGAGGTGGCGGGCCGGCACGCGGCCAGGCAGGGTGCGCAGCTGCACGCTGAGGCATTCGTGCAGGTCCTGCGCGGCCAGGCCCACCGGATCGCCGTGCAGGATCTGCTGACGGACCGCTTCCACACCGGCAGCGTCCACATCGCAGTGCGCACTGGCCAGCAGGGTCAGCTGGGCAAGCGGGGCGTCCAGATAGCCGGCGTCGTCGCAATGCTCCAGCCAGAAACCGGCCACGGCCAGTTCGCGGGCATCCAGCTCCATCGCCAGGCGCTGCAGGGCACGCAGCTGCGGATCGGAGGATTCCCCGGCTGCCACGCGCTGCATGCGGTCATCGTCACCGTCCTGCCAACCGGCACCGGCCACATCCCACATGGTGCTTTCGGGCAGTTCGTCGAAGGCGGCCACGTCTTGGGTGGTGCTGGCTTCGGCAGTCTCGGCGGCCGCCGGCTCCGGGGCTTCTTCGATCTCGAGCAGCGGATTGGTCTCCAGCGCCCGGCGGATTTCCAGTTCCAGCTGCATGCCGTCGAGCTGGAGCAGCCGGATCGACTGCAGCAGTTGCGGGGTGAGGTGAAGCTGCTGACCCATCTGGGTCGACATGGAGGCTTTCAAGGTGATGTCCCGTTCGCACCGACTCCCCGGTGCGTTATGGAACACATCTTGCTTCTCTTCCCGTACGCCGGGAATCAGGGGGTTCCTGAGTCGGGTCGTCAAATCCCCGACAGCGTGTAGGGGTCACCCCTACATCGACGCGGTATTTTGACGGGTGCGTGGCGCCGAGGCCTTGTCCGTTCGTGTCCGCCCGACGCATCGGACTTCAAAAATCTGTCGCCCTCCGCGGCGGGCACGCCCTGCGTGCCGGAGAACCGGCGCGGATCACTCCAGCTCGTGCTGGTGGCGGGCGGCGAGCAGCACCAGATCATTGGCGCGGCGGCAGCCCAGCGACTCCATCATGCGGGCGCGATGGGTCTCCACCGTCTTGACGCTGATGCCGAGGTCCGCGGCGATTTCCTTGTTGCTCTCACCCTTGCCGATCTGGCGCAGGATTTCGCGCTGTCGCGGCGAGAGGGCTGCCACGCCGACCGGCTTTTCCTTGCCCAGCATCGGGGCGAGCATCTTGGCCGAGATCTGCGGGCTCAGGAACACCTGGCCGGCATGCGCGGCGCGCAGCGCCAGTTCCAGCTCCTGCGGGGCGGCATCCTTGACCACGAAACCGACCGCGCCACGGTCCAGCGCATCGCGCACATGCACGGCATCGTCGTGCATGGTCATCATCACCACGCGCGAGCCGGGCGTACGCAGCAGGATGTCGCTCAGGGCTTCCAGGCCGGTGCGGCCCGGCAGGGACAGGTCCATCAGGACGACGTCCGGAGAATGCTGCACGCTCAGTTGCAGCGCCTGCTCGGCATTGCTGGCCTCGGCGATGACCTCGACGTCGGCAAAGCCCTGCAGCAGGCGGCTGAGGCCGGCACGGACCAGGGTGTGATCATCGACGATGAGAACGCGCACAGGCTGCTAGGGGAGCGGGGAGGCCGTCACCTTAACGGAGTGAAGGCCTACCGCCAAGCCGAATGGGTCACAGTCGGGAGCGTACGGTCACCGCAAGCGTCGTGCTTCGGCGATCTGGCGGCGGTGCAGGCGGAACAGATGCCGCTCCAGGGCCATCTCCAGCGCATCGCTGAGCCCTTCAAAGCGCAGCCATAAGTAATGCGCGCCCGAGCCATTGGCGGCTTCGGCCACGATCACCACGGGCAGGTCGATGTGGTCGGGCAGCCAGTCGCAGGGTTGCAGGCGGATCACCCCCATGCTGCCCGGTGCGGCGCCACTGCGCGCGCCCTGTTCCAGGCGGATGCCGCGGCGCGACCAGCGCAGGGGGCGCAGGGGCAGGTCCTGGCTGCTCTGCCGCACCAGCCGGCCCAGCAGCACCATGACCAGGTCCAGCTTGGCCTCCAGGCGCTGCACCTGCAGGGTGGCGTCGCTGCGGTCGTCATGGCCGTCGTCGCCGCGGGCGTCTTCAACCAGCGCCACACTACGCAGCAGGGTCTCGGCGGTGCCAGGGCGGATCACCGCGCTGCCAATCCGGAATTCGGCCGGCAGCGCCAGTTCGCAGCTCAGCGTCTCATCGAACAGCTCGCTTTCGGCCGGGTGATGGATGGCGCTGGTGCGAAGGTCGGTCATGACAGGGATTCTGCGGTCAGGTACGCCTGCGCGGCGCGAAGGGACTGGTGGCCGTTGTGAATGTGGCGGCTGGCCTCTTCGCGCTGCCGCATCATGAACAGCATGATGCGCTGCTGGCGTGCCTGCAGCGAGGACAGGCCGGGAACATCGAAGCTGGCCGACGGACCGGCCAGGTAGTCCCGCTGGGCCGCGTCGAGCGCATCCAGCTGCAGCCCGGCCTCGTCGAAGTTCTCATCGTGCAGCGCATTTTCCAGCGCATCCAGACGGGCGTTGAGCGCACCAAGCGAAGTCACGGGGAGACCTGCGCGGTCTGGCGCTGCTGCTGCGGGATGGCATTCCAGGCCGAGTCGATCTCGCCGAGCAGCTCGAGCGCTTCGGTCAGCGCGGCTGGATCGTTATGCAGATTGGCCTCGGTCAACCGATGCATCACGTAGTCGTACAGCGAAGACAGGTTGCCGGCGATCTCGCCGCCGGCCTCATGGTCCAGCGAGCCGTTGAGGTGGCCGACGATGGCGCAGACCTCGCCGATCGCCTTGCCCTTGCGTGCCTGGTCGCCACGTTCCAGGCAGGCCAGGGCGAGGCGAAGGCGTTCGCAGGCACCGGCCAGCAGCAGCGCCACCAGCTTGTGCGGGTCGGCATCGGTAACCGAACTCTGCACGCCGACCTTGCGGTACTGCTCGGTGAATTGACGGTTGGAACCGTACATCAATCATGTCTCCTTCATGCGGGGCCGCGAGGTTCGCGACATCGTCGGCACCGGGTGGAGCCTGCGGGGTATCCTGCCAGTGATATCGGCCGCGGACCGGTTCAACTTGAGTCCGCGGCCTTGATCGATCAGCCGCTGAGCTGGGACAGCTGCGAGGTGAGGCTGCTCATGGTCTGGCTCATCTTGCTCATCAGGGCATCGAGCGCGAGGAACTGCTTTTTGTAACGTTCGGACACGCCTTCCATGCGGACATCCAGCGCCTTGCGGCGCTTGTCGATGTCGGTCAGCGTGTTGTTGATGCTCTTGGTGCGCGAAACGAAGGCGCCTTCCTTGCCGACGGTGGTGCTGACATAACCATCCACCATCGCAAACAGCTTCGCCGCTGCACCGTCATCCCCGGTGAACGCCTCACGCACGGCGCCGCCCTGATTGACCAAGGCCGCGTCGAACTTGGCGGTATCCAGCACCAGGCTGCCATCGGCGTTGGGATAGGCACGGGTCTGCAGGCCGATCTTCTTGGGATCCAGGCCGGCGGCCGAGAGGTCCTTAAGAATGCCGCCCATCATGCTGCGCAGCTGGCTGGAGGCGCCGCGCATCTGCGCATCGCCGGTCAGCGAGGAGGGCTCCTTGTTCTCGATGTCGTACTTGGTCGCGGTGTTGATCGCCGCGATGGCGCCGTTGTACGCCGTGACGAAGTCCTGCATCACCTTGCGCGCGGCGGCGACGTCGGTGGTGATGGTGACGGTGCTCTCGCCTTCCTTCTTCAGGTTCAGGGTGAGGCCGGGCACCACGTCGGTGACGGTGTTTTCGCTGCTGGTGATCGCCACGCCGTCGATGGTCAGCTTGGCGTCTGCCGCAGGTGTGCGCTCCTTCAGACTGGCGGCGAGGTCGGCCAGCTTGCTGTTGCCTGGTGCGGCAGTCAGGGTGATGGCGTTGGCTGCACCTGACTTCTCCTGCGAGAGGGACAGAATCTGGTTATCGCCAGACGCGATGAGCGTGGCCTGGACGCCCGAGGCGCGGCCGGCTTTCTCGATCTTCGTGCGGATCGAGCTGAGCGTGTCATCGGCTTCGACGTTGATGTTCAGCGTCTTCTGCTTGTCGCCGACGCCTACGGTGAGCGTCAGGGTTCCGGCGCCGAACGTGTCTGTCTTCGGTATCGGGCTCTCCGAGATCAGCTTGTGCGCGGTGGCGAGCTTCTCTACGTTGACAAGGTGCGTGCCAGCCGCCGCGGAGTTGGTACCGGATACCGTCAAGATCTCGTCGGTACCGGATTTGCTGGCCGTGAACGTACGTGCGTCGAACGCCGTATTGGCCTTCAGTGCCTTCAATGCCGTGTTCAGCGTGTCGAACGCGGATTTGACCGTGCCGATCGCCGAGAGCTGCATCTTGGCCTTGGACTGCTGCAGGTTCAGTGCGTTGTCCGCCGGCTTGCGATCGGCTGCCACCAGGCTGCTGACCATGCCGGAAATATCCAGTCCTGAACCGATGCCGCCGTAACCGAAGTCCGCCACGTTGTATCTCCTGTTTGTAGCCGCTGCCGTGAAGTCGCAGGGCGATGCCATCAACGAAAGTAGCGGCCGTAGCCGCCGGGTCTTTAGAACCACGTTGATGCAGGAGTTGTGCCAGCCAGGGCAAGGGCGGGTTTGGCACGCCGGTTGCAGGAGCCCTGGGGCAGCGGCGGCGGTTCGCGCCTCTGATAGGTGGTCTGTAAAAAACCCTCCTCCAATGCAGAGGAGGGGTCAGGCTACTGAAAAGCGGGGGGAGACGAAGCCACCCGGGGTGTTCAGTCAAACAAACAGCGCTGATAACAGTTCTGCCGCAGGGGCGGGCCATGGCCACGACGATGTGGCGACCGGGAGAGAGTCCGGTCCATGGCCATGGCCCGTTCCTGCGCGTGCTTTGCGATGCCTCGGGTTGCCCGCGCCGCCGGCCGAAGCCGGCGGCGGGACGATGCAGCCGTGGATCAGCGCAGCAGGCTGAGCACGTTCTGCGGCACCTGGTTGGCCTGGGCCAGCATGGCCGTACCGGCCTGCTGCAGGATCTGGGTGCGGGTCAGTTCTGCGGTTTCCTTGGCGAAATCCGTGTCCTTGATGCGGCTGCGCGACGCGGACAGGTTTTCGGTCGAGGTCTGCAGGTTGGCCACCACCGAGGTGAAGCGGTTCTGGATGGCGCCGAGGTCTGCACGGGTGTTGTTGATGGAGCTCAGTGCATTGTCTACGATTTCAAGTGCGCGTTGAGCACCGATTACATTCGTGATGTCCACGTTCTTCAGCTGCTGCGCACCATCGTCGTCGTCGCCGATGTCCGCGTCCACGGTGACAGCCGTGCCGCCGCCAGTCACAGCCAGCGCAGCGACACCATCGGAATCCAGATCTGATTTGATCGAGGTCAAGGTGATCTCGCCTGCGATGGCGACACCGCTCGCATCAACAGCCTGTGCGGCATAGACGCCAGTTTCCCCAAGCTTGGCGTTGATGGCGGTGACCGTCGCATTGAGCGCGTTCTGAACAGTCTGTTTTTCCGCGTCGGCTGTGACAGCACTGGTTCCTTGCTCAAAGCTGATGTCACTCAGCGCGACTGAACCAATCTTGAGCCCCTTTATTTCGCCCGATACGAGAGCAGCCGCTGCACCCATTTCAAGCTTGCCGTCAGATGCAAAGCTAGACTGGCCAATGGAGTCGGCCTTTGCATTGACGACCTTGTCGATGGCGATAGCCTGACCAGCGTTGGCGCCGACTTGGAACAGCTGACTCGAGAACGAACCATCAAGCAGTTTGGTGCCGTTGAACTCCGACTGCTTGGCAACGCGGTCGATTTCATTGACTAGCTGGGTGACTTCAGCCTGCAGAGCCTTACGGTCACTAGCGGAGTTGGTAGCATTGGAGGACTGCACGGCCAGTTCGCGAACACGCTGCAGGTTGTTGCCGATTTCGCTCAGCGAACCTTCGGCGACCTGGGCCAGCGAGATGCCGTCATTGGCGTTGCGGATGGCAACATCGGTACCACGGATCTGGGTGCCGAAACGCTCGGAGATCGCCAGGCCGGCCGCGTCGTCCTTGGCGCTGTTGATGCGCGAACCCGACGACAGGCGCTGGATGGTGGTGGCCAGGGAGCTGCCGCTGGTGCTCAGGTTACGCTGAGCATTCAACGACATGGTGTTGGTGTTGATGACTTGTGCCATGGTGGTTTCCTTTGGCGGTGGATCGTGAATCGATCGTTACACCTGCGCCGAACATCTCGGCGCAGGTGTTTTGAATGCTGCTTAGCGCAGCAGGCTGAGCACGTTCTGCGGCACCTGGTTGGCCTGGGCCAGCATGGCCGTACCGGCCTGCTGCAGGATCTGGGTGCGGGTCAGCTCTGCGGTTTCCTTGGCGAAATCCGTGTCCTTGATGCGGCTGCGCGACGCGGACAGGTTTTCGGTCGAGGTTTGCAGGTTGGCCACCACCGAGGTGAAGCGGTTCTGGATGGCACCAAGGTCTGCGCGGGTGCTGTTGATCGAGCCAAGAGCCTTATCAACGATTGTGATGGCCTGCTGCGCACCGTCGACGTTACTGATGTTGACATCGCTGAGCTGCTTGGCAGCGGGCGCAGTCGTAGTGCCGGCGATAGCGCTGGTGGTGAAGTTACCCCCAGTCGTTACGGCTGCCTTGATCGCGCTGAATTTGCCATCACTGTCTACGCTTTCCTTCACCGAGGTGAGCTTGATCGAGTCAGTCGTTCGTGGCGGAGTCGCGGCAGCGTCTGCCGGCAACAGCTCAGCGTAGATACCGGTCTCGCCGATCTTGCCGTTGATCGCAGCGACGGTTGCCTTGTTGGCTGCCGCCAAGTCTTCTGCAGCAACGCCAGTGCTGACAAACGTGATGTCGCCGATTGCCACGCCTGCAGTCGGCAGGCCGCCGCCCGTGAGCGTGGGACCCTTGATGGTCACTTCCTGGCCAGCCACGCCCGCCGTGCCGGCGGTGAGCGTCAGGGTGGCGCTGTCGAAAACGCTTCCGCCCAAAGCATTCGACTTGGCGTCGACTACTTTATCGATTGCAATGGCTTGGCCGGAATTCGCACCCACCTGGAACAGCTGGCTCGAGAACGAACCATCAAGCAGTTTGGTGCCGTTGAACTCCGACTGCTTGGCAACGCGGTCGATTTCGCTGACCAGCTGGGTAACTTCCGCCTGGAGGGCCTTGCGGTCGCTGGCCGAGTTGGTGGCGTTGGAGGCCTGCACGGCCAGTTCACGGACGCGCTGCAGGTTGTTGCCGATTTCGCTCAGCGAACCTTCGGCGACCTGGGCCAGCGAGATGCCGTCGTTGGCGTTGCGGATGGCCACGTCGGTACCGCGGATCTGGGTGCCGAAACGCTCGGAGATCGCCAGACCAGCGGCGTCGTCCTTGGCGCTGTTGATACGCGAACCCGACGACAGACGCTGGATCGTGGTGGCCAGGGAGCTGCCGCTGGTGCTCAGGTTACGCTGAGCATTCAACGACATCGTGTTGGTGTTGATGACTTGTGCCATGAGGAAGGGTCCTTGAGCAGTTGCACGTGAGTTGGGTTAGCCGCCCCTGACGTGCTTCAGGAGCGTCGCATGTCAGCGCTGCAACAGGCTGAGCACGTTCTGGGGAACCTGGTTGGCCTGGGCCAGCATGGCGGTGCCGGCCTGCTGCAGGATCTGGGTACGAGTCAGTTCCGCGGTTTCCTTGGCGAAATCGGTGTCGCGGATCCGGCTCCGCGAGGCCGACAGGTTCTCCGAGGAGGTCTGCAGGTTTGCCACCACGGAGGTGAAACGGTTCTGGATGGCGCCGAGGTCGGCGCGGACGCTGTTGACGGATTCCAAGGCCTTGTCAACGATTTCCAGGGCCTGCTGGGCGCCTTCGGCCGTGTTCACATTCAAATCCTTGACGAAGCTGGCGGTTGCGCCGTTCAGGGTGCCGCCATCTCCACCGGTGGAGTCCGCCAGTCCGACATTTGCGAAGGTGGCTGCCACCGGGACCGCGCCGGGAACCGTCGATACCGGACCGGTTGCAGCGAGTTCGAAGGTCTGACCCGCCTTGACGGAACTGAGGCTGATCACACCCGCATCGACCTTTGCCAACACACCTGTTTCGCCGATCTTGCTGTTAATGGCAGCTGCCGTCGCCGCGGAGATCGACTCGCCCGCTTTCACCGTGATATCGCCGATGTTGACCTTGACGGCAGTGCCGCCCGGGGGGGTGACTTCGATCTGCAGCTGAGAATAGACAGAATCGACGGTGGCCTTGTCGTTCGCAGCGAGGCTGGTACCGGTGTAGACATTGGCGAAGGTTGCCGCACCGAGCGAATCAGCCTTGGCGTTGACCACGCTGTTGATCGCGATCGCCTGACCCGCATTCGCACCCACCTGGAACAGCTGGCTGGTGAAGCTGCCGTCCAGCAGCTTGGTGCCGTTGAAGTCGGACTGCTTGGCGACGCGGTCGATTTCGCTGACCAGCTGGGTCACTTCGGCCTGTAGCGCCTTGCGGTCGCTGGCCGAGTTGGTGGCGTTGGAGGCCTGCACGGCCAGCTCGCGGATGCGCTGCAGGTTGTTGCCGACTTCGCTCAGCGAACCTTCGGCGACCTGGGCCAGCGAGATGCCGTCATTGGCGTTGCGGATCGCGACATCGGTGCCGCGGATCTGGGTGCCGAAGCGCTCGGAGATCGCCAGGCCGGCGGCGTCGTCTTTTGCGCTGTTGATGCGCAGGCCCGACGACAGGCGCTGGATGGTGGTAGCGAGCGAGTTGCCGCTGGTGCTCAGGTTGCGCTGAGCGTTGAGCGACATCGTATTGGTGTTGATTACCTGTGCCATGGGTCGTCTCCCTTATTGGAATCCCGGTGGTGAATGGAACGAAGCGCCGCCGTTTTTTTGTTTTTGGCTGTGTGCTTCGCTGTTGCCAAATCAATAACGGCGCTTTGTCAACAACCTTTAGGCGGAGATTCACGCGGATTTGCAGGGGAGGCGGAGGCGGGCCGATTTCACGCCCCAGAATGCAAAAAGGCCGCGATGCTCGAAGCATCGCGGCCTTCAGGCCACCCGGGTTGTAGGGGGGTCAGCGGATCATGTTGAACAGCGACATCGACTGCATCTGCGAGAACAGGGTCTGGGCCGCCTGCAGGGCGGTCTTCTCGAGCTGGTACTGGCTCAGTGCATCGGCGTAGTCCAGGTCGCGCATCTGCGAGAGGGTGGTCTTGAGGGTGACGACGTTCGATTCCCGCATGTCCGAGGCGTTGTCCAGCGCTTTGAGCTGGGCACCACCGGCGGCGCGGGAGTCGATCATCCGCTCCGAGGCGCGAGCCACGTCGCGCAGGCCACTCTGCAGCAGGTTCTGCTGGGCCGCCTGCTGGGCAGGGGTGCCGGTATCCATCTTGAGTGCGCCGATCAGCGAATCCAGGGTGCTGAAGATGTCGCGGCTGGCGGCGGGGCTGACCTCGAAGGAATCGCCCGCAGCGGGGGTGCCTTCGAGATGCAGGCGCACCCCGTTGACCACCAGGTCGTCGCCGGTCTTGAGCGTGCCGCTGGAGACCACGGCGCCGCTGGCATCGACGAGGTCATAGCTGTCGGCGCCAGTGAAGCGCACGCTGAAGCCTTCGCCGTTCCAGCTGCCGTCGCTGTCACGGGTGATGTTGGTCAGCACGCCGCTGCCGGTGTTGCCGGCGCTGGCCTTGCCGTCCACGTGTCCGTCGCCGGTGACGATGCGCATGAAGATCTCGCTGCCGGGCAGGGCATCGAGCACATAGGTGTCAGGGCCGACCTCCACCTGGCGCTGGTTCTGGTCGCCGTTGTAAACAATGCGGCCATCGACCTGGCTGAAGGGCGGGCTGCCGTCATCCGTACCACCGAACAGATAGCGGCCGGTGCCGTCGGTACTGTTGGCCACCGCGAGCAGATTGCCGCGGATCGCTTCGATTTCCGTGACCATGGATTGCTTGTCGGCCGCAGCCAGGCCCGGGTTGTTGGCGTAGATGGTGAGTTCGGTGATGCGGCCCATCATGTCGCCGACCTGGGCCAGCGCGTTTTCCTGCAGGCCCAGGCGGTTCTGCACGTTGCCGGCGTTGAGCTGCATGCGGTCCAGCGAGGCCAGGGTGCGGTCCAGGCCGACCGCGCTGCCGGCCGAGACCGGATCGTCCTTGGCCGTGACGATCTTGCTGCCGGTGGCGATCTGGCGCTCCAGGTGGCTCATCTTCGCCTGCGAGGCGAGCATCAGGGACACCGACTGATTGAACATCATCCCGGTGGAAATGCGGTTGTTCATCGCGAGACGGCTCCCAGGATGGTCTGGAACATGTTGTCGGCGGTGGAGATCAGCTGCGAGGCGGCCTGGTAGGCCTGCTGCAGGCGGAGCATGTCCGAGGCCTCTTCATCCAGGTTGACGCCGGAGATCGAGTCGCGTGCTGCCTGGGCCTGGTCGGTGATCACCTGCTGGGCCTGCAGCGAGTACTCGGCCGAGCGCGCGGCCGCGCCGACCTGGGTGGTCAGGCCGCCTAGCGCGCCGCTGAGCGTGACCGTGCCGTCATTGAAGGTCTTGGCCTGCTCGACCTTGGCCAGCAGCAGGGCATTGCTGTTGTCCGAGGAACCGGCCGGGGTCGGCCCGATGTTGAAGGTGTCGCCGGTCTTGGGGGCGCCGTCCAGAACGAAGCTCCAACCGTTGGCGCTGATGGTCTGCCCGGCAGTGTAGGTATTGGGGGGGCCGCCATCGATGGTGTATTCGGTGGCACTGATGAACACGATCGCGGCCGGATTGCGCAGGGCGGTGTTGTCCGGATCGGTCACCTTGACCCCGGTCAGCTTGCCGGTGCCGGTGTTCGCCATCGCGGCGGTGCCCTTGATCGGGGCGGCGGCGGCAATACGCGAGGTATCGGTGATCGCCACTTCCATGCTGCCGGCCACGCCTGCGGTCGGCTGCAGCAGGAAGCGGTCGTCCTTGGCCGGCGTGCCGCTCATGACCAGCGTGACGCCATTGAGCACCAGCGGGTCGGCTGCGGTGCCGGAGCCGGTCATCGGGATGGCGGCGCCGGTGTCGGCGCGGGTGGCCTGCCACTGGGTGCCATCGAACTTCATCACGATGTTCTGGCCGTCCAGCTTGGACAGGTCGCCGAAGCTGGCGCTCATGCTCGCCGTGCCGGCATTGGCGCTGTTGGCGGTGATGCGCGGGTTGCCGATGGTGAAGAAGTCACCGCCCATGTTGCCGTACAGGTCCGCGCCCTGGCGGTGCACGTCGTTGAAGCTGCTGGCCATGCCGATCGCCAGCTTGCCCAGCTCGGCCTGGGCCGGGGTCAGCACGGTATCGCGGAACTCCAGCAGGCCACCGATCTGGCCGCCGAGGGTTTTGCCCTCGATGGTGATCTTCTGGCCCTGGCTTTCCAGCGCCAGCTGCAGCCGCTCCGGCTGATAGGGATCGGTGACGGTGGTGACCTTGGATGCCGTGGTGCCGATCACCAGCGCCTGGCCGCCAGCGGTGTACACGTTCATCAGCCCGCCGTCCTGCATCACCGCCGTGCCGCCGGTATAACCGACCAGGTTGGCGATCAGCTGATCGCGGCGATCCAGCAGATCCGGCGCTGCGGTGGCGGCATTGCCGCCGATCGCGCCGTTGAGCTGGGCGATTTCCTTGGCCAGCCGGTTGATCTCGGTGGCGCCGGCGATCAGGCCGTTGTTGACCTCACCATTGAGGTTGTTGAGCTGGGTGTTCAGCTGCTGGAAGCGGTTGGCCACGGTTTTGCCGCTGTCGAGCATGTTCTGCCGGTCGGCGCTGCCGGAGGCATTGGAGGACAACCCGCTGACCGAGTCGAAGAAGTTGGACCAGACGCCTGCGACGTTGGTCGCGGTGTTGGAGAACATCGCATCCACCCGGTCGGCCATGGTCGAGAGCTGCTTCAGGCGCGCCAGTTCGCCGCTGCCATCGAGCAGGCGCGAGATCGCCAGCTGGTCCGCCACCCGGCGGACATCGGTGATGCGGGTGCCGTTGCCCACGTCGCCGTACCCGTAGTTCTGCGGGTCGGCTGTGGCGAAATCCACCTTCTGCCGGCTGTAGCCCGGGGTCTTGATGTTGGCGACGTTATGGCTGGTGGTCGCCAGGGCCCGCTGGAAGGCGAGCAGGGCGCTGGTGCCGGTGGAGAGTACGCTGGACATGGATTACCTCAACGACGGATGACACCCAGCCCGGTCGGGCTGGCGGTGCTGGCAAAGGTGCGGCCCAAGCGCTCGCCGGCATCGCTCACCGCGGCGACGGCGCGCTCGATGGTCGGGCCGCCGGCGATCGCGGCGATCTTGGCCGCGTAGGTCGGGTCGGTGGCGTAGCCGGCGCGCTGCAGCCCCTGCGCGAAGCTGCGCACGTTGCTGCCGGCCTGCAGGGCGTTCTGGTAGCGCGGGCTGGTCTTCAGCAGGCGCACGTAGTCGGCGAAGCTCTCCCCGACCGAGTTGTAGGCGCGGAAGCTCGCCGTTTCGTTACGGCGCACGCCATTGACGTATTCATGGGTGCCGCTGGTGGCGCGTTCGCCCTGCCAGCCGTTGGCCTTGATCCCGAACAGGTTGTGCGAGCTGTCGCCGCCACTGCGGCGGACCAGCTTGCGGCCCCAGCCGGTTTCCAGCGCGGCCTGGGCGACCAGTGCCTTGGCATCCACACCGAGCTCGCGCGCGGCCTGCTGGGCATGGCCCCAGATGCTGGCCACGAAGCCTTCGGGCGTGTGTGGGCCGAGTTCGGCGGCGGCCGTCGTGGCGGCCAGGGTGTCGACCGCATTGGGGCCGGTGGCCGCGGTGCGGTTGACGCCGGTCCAGCGGTCATCGGCCAGGGCCCAGTTGGTGCTGGCTGGATCGGTATCGGCGACTGCCGCGTAGGGATCGCTGCGGCCGATCGCCTCATGCATCTGGCTGCTTTCACGGCCGGCGATCAGGTCCAGGGCGCGTTCCATCGGCTGCAGCACGGCCGACGGCTCACTGCCGCCCAGCTGCTGCAGCAGATCGACTTCGCGCGGCGCCGACGGTGCGGTGCCGGCCGGCAGCGGCAGGGCGGCCGCCGGTGCGTTGAGTTGATAGGCACGCAGGGCGGCGGCCGGGTTCAGCGTGGTGTCGACCGGCTTGGCCGTTTCACCCTCGGCGCCGCCCAGCTGGCGCGCGATCATGCTCGACAGCCCCAGGCCGCGGCCACGGGTCATCGCATCGGCGATCTTCTGGTCATACATCTCACGGAACATGGTGTTTTCGCCGGGGAACAGCGAATCGCCGAAGCTCGCTTCACGCATGCTCTTGATCAGCATCTGCGCGAATTGGCCTTCCAGTTGCCGGGCGACCTTGTCGACCTTGGCCGGGCTGTTGGGCTGGGCGGGATTGAGTTCCAGAGCCGGTTGAATGCGCATGTCAGATCACCTCGAGTTCGGCGCTGAGCGCACCGGCCTGCTTGAGGGCTTCCAGGATGGCGATCAGATCGCCCGGGGCCGCGCCCACGGCGTTCACCGCGTGCACGATTTCATCCAGGGTGGTGCCACCGCTGAACTTGAACATGCGGCTGCCATCGTTGGTTGCGGTGATGGTGGACTGCGGGGTCACCACGGTCTGGCCGCCACTGAACGCACCCGGCTGGCTGACGTTGGCGTTCTCGTTGATGGTTACGGTCAGCGAGCCGTGCGAGATCGCTGCGGCACCGACGCGGACCTGTGCGCCGATCACCACGGTGCCGGTACGCGAGTTGACCACCACCTTGGCCGGCGCACTGCCCGGGGTGAGCTCCAGGTTTTCAATGCGGGCCAGCAGGCCGATGCGGGCGCCCGGATCAGACGGCGCGTTGACCGCGACGGTGACGCCATCGATCGCGCGGGCGGCGCCTTCACCGAACGCATTGTTCAATGCCGAGACCATCCGCGAGACGGTGGTGAAGTCGTTCTTGTGCAGGTTCAGGGTGATGTCGCCACCGCCGCTGAACACGTCCGGCAGCGCACGTTCGACGGTCGCACCGTTCGGAATGCGGCCGACGCTGGGCACGTTGACCGAGACCCGCGAGCCATCCTTGCCCTGTGCACCGAAGCCGCCCACGATCAGGTTGCCTTGGGCGATCGCATACACCTGACCATCGGCACCGCGCAGCGGCGCCATCAACAGCGAGCCGCCGCGCAGCGAGACCGCGTTGCCTACGGAGGAGACGGTGATGTCGATCGGCTGGCCGGGCTTGGCGAACGGCGGCAGCTCGGCGTGGATGGCCACGGCCGCCACGTTCTTCAGCTGCGGGTTGACGTTGGCCGGCACGTTGACGCCGAGTTCGCCGAGCAGGTTCTTCAGGCTCTGCACGGTAAAGGGCGCCTGGCTGGTGCGGTCGCCGCTGCCATCCAGGCCGACCACCAGGCCGTAGCCGACCAGCGCGTTGCCGCGCACACCGCCGACCTGGGCCAGGTCCTTGATGCGCTCGGCGGAGGCGGGCGCCACCAGTGCGAACACGGCCAGCAGAGCCAGCACCGTGCGCAGCGTGTGGTGCGAGGCCGCGCGTCGCTGCGCCGCCGGGTGGAACGACACCACGCGACGCTGCCGGAACAGGGAAAGGGAGAAAGTCATGTCAGGCTCAGTACGGCGCGAGCGCCGAGTTGAAGAAGCGGCTCAGCCAGCCCATCGCGTTGGACTGGGCGATCGCGCCGCGGCCGCCGTAGACGATGCGGGCATCGGCAACACGGCTGGAGGGAATGGTGTTGTCCGGGAAGATGTCGGCGGCGCGCACGATGCCCTGCACCTGCACCAGCTCATCGCCACGGTTCAGGCGCAGGTTCTTTGCACCCTGCACGACCAGGTTGCCGTTGGGCAGGCGCTGGATCACCGTGACGGTCACGCTGCCCTGCAGGCGGTTGCTCTGCGCGCTGGTGCCCTTGCCGGTGAAATCGCGCGAGCCGGCGGCGCTGGCACTGAGGATGTCCTTCCCGCCCAGCGTGACCGGCGCGCCGAAGATCGTCGGCGTGCCGATGCTCAGCTCCGACTCTTTCGAGGTGGAGGTGTTGGCGGTGGTCTGCGCGGTGGTGTTCTCGGTCAGGGTGATCGTGAGCAGGTCACCGACATCGCGGGCGCGACGGTCCGAGTACAGCTGCAGGCCCGGGCCGGCGGCGTAGATCGCGCCGGCGGTGGCCTGGGCCGACGGCGGCATGATCGGTTCGACCGGGGCCATGGCCGGGTAGGGCCGGACATCGCCGGCGATCACGCAGCCACCCAGGGTGGCGACGATGACGGCGGCGGCGAGCAGGCGGAGGGTAGGGGCAAGACGCGACATGGCAGGTTCCCGGGTCGACCGATCAGACGTTCTGGTTGAGGTAGCCGAGCATCGCGTCGGTGGTGGAGATCGCCTTGGCGTTCATTTCGTAGGCGCGCTGGGTTTCGATCATCGAGACCAGCTCTTCCACCACGTTGACGTTGCTGCCTTCCAGCGCTCCCTGCACCACGGTGCCCAGACCGTTGAGGCCGGGATTGCCGTTCTGCGCCGGGCCGGAGGCGGTGGTTTCCAGGAACAGGTTTTCACCGCGGGCCTGCAGGCCGGCCGGATTGACGAAGTCGGTCAGGGTCAGCGCGCCGATTTCCACCGAGGCGGCGTCGTCGGCCATCTTCACGCTGATGGTGCCGTCGGTGCCGATGGTCAGCGATTGCGCGCCTTCCGGAATCTGGATGCCCGGCTGCACCGGGTAGCCGCTGTTGGTGACCAGCTCGCCATCCTGGTTGCGCTGGAACGAGCCATCGCGGGTGTAGGCCGAGGAGCCGTCCGGCATCTGCACTTCAAAGAAGCCGCGGCCATTGACCATCACATCCAGCGCGCGGCCGGTCTGCTGCTGGCTGCCCTGCTCGAAGTTCTTGGAGGTGGCGACCACGCGCACGCCGGTGCCGAGCTGCAGGCCCGAGGGCAGCTGCGTCTGCGCCGAAGAGGAACCGCCCGGCTGACGGACCTGCTGGTACAGCAGGTCTTCGAAGCTGGCACGGTCCTGCTTGAAACCGGTGGTGTTGGTGTTGGCGAGGTTGTTGGAAACCACCGACATGCGCGTCTGCTGCGCATCCAGTCCGGTCTTGGCGATCCACAATGCCTGGTTCATGGCGTCATTCCTGTGTTGTAGCGGATGGCCGCGTGGTGCGGCCCTTGCGAAGGGCAATGCATGGCGCGTGCCAGAACCGCGCCGGGATTACGTCACTGGCGGCGGTCAGCCGCCCAGGCGCAGCAGGCTGTTGGCGCTGCGGGCGTTGTCGTCGCCGTGCTTGATCACCTTCACCTGCATTTCGTACTGGCGCTGCAGCTGGATCATCTGCACTAGCGCACCGGCGGCATCGACGTTGCTGCCTTCCAGCTGGCCGCTTTCCAGCGATTTGCCCTGGGCCTGCACGAACGGCTGCTGCGGGTCGTTGTTGCGCATCAGGCCGTCCAGGCCGCGTTCCAGCCGCGCGTCGTCGGCCTGCACCACGCGGATGCGGCCAACGTTGGCCATCGTCTGCGGGCCTTCGCCCAGCGGAATGATCGAGATCGTGCCGTCGTTGCCGATGTCCATCGCTTGGTGCGGCGGGATCGCGATCGGATTGCTGTTCTCATCCAGCACGGGATGGCCGCCGGCGGTCACCAACTGGCCATTGGGCGTGATCGAGAGTGCCGCGCCACGCGTATACGCTTCGCCACCATTGGCGCCGGGCGCCTGCACGGCCAGCCAGTTGCCGGCCTGCAGGGACAGATCCAGCGGGTTGCCGGTGATCTGCTGGGCGCCCATGCGCCGGTTGAAGCCGGCGTCCACGTGCAGGGCATCCACGCGCGAGGCGTAGCCGGTCCCCTTGATCGGGAAGGCCTCGGTGTTGGCGAGTGCCTCCTTGAAGCCGGGGGTATCGGTGTTGGCCAGATTGTGCGACAGCGTGCCCTGCGCCTGCAGGGAAGCGCGTGCACCGGTCATCGCGACGTAGAGTGCCTTGTCCATCGGTGTGTTCCCGTGTTGCGGTCAGTGGCTCATCAACGCAGGTTGATGATGGTCTGGGTGATCTGGTCCTGGGTGGAGACCATCTGCGAGTTGGCCTGGAAGTTGCGCTGGGCAGTGATCATGTTGACCAGCTGCTCGGTCAGGTCGACCGTGGAGGCTTCCAGCGAACCGGCCTGGATCTTGCCCAGGTTGGAGCTGTCCGGCGAACCGGTACGCGGGGTGCCGGAGGCGAAACTCTCCACCCACAGGTTGTTGCCCTTGGCTTCCAGGCCCTGTGCGTTGTTGAAGGTGGTCAGCGCGACCTGGCCCAGCGGCTTGTCGTCGCCGTTGGAGTAACGCGCGTAGACGATGCCTTCCTCGGAGACGGTGATCTCGTTGAGCTTGCCGGCTGCGTAACCGTCCTGCTGGGTGTTGCGCAGCGCGAACTTCTCGCCGTACTGGGTCGAGCCGCTCAGGTTCAGCGACATCGACAGCACGCCGGCGCCGGTGGTCGGGGTGAACGGATCCATGACGATCTGGCCGTTGGCCGGCTCGGTCAGCGCGCCGCTGTCGGAGAACTTCAGCAGCGTCGGCGTACCGGCGGCCTTGCCGTCCACGTAGTTGTAGACCTGCCACTCGTTGGGGTTTTCGGTCTTCACGAAGTAGGACGTCTGGGTGTGGCTCACGCCCAGCGAGTCGTACACGGTGATGCCACCGGTGGAGTGGTTGTAGCTGTTGGAATCGGTCGGGTCGAAGGCCTGCACCGTCGGTTGCTTGGCGTTGGCCGGCAGGGTGAAGCTGACGTCGACCTTGCCGGTCTGCTTGGGCGGGCTGTCGGTGGTCAGCAGCTGCAGATCGGTCAGGCGGCCGGCATCGAAGTTGGTGCCGTCGGCATTCGGGGCGAACACCTGCAGGCGCGCGCCCTGCGGGTTGGTCACGTAACCGGCCTGGTCGGTCTGGAAGTTGCCGGCGCGCGAGTAGACGCGGGCACCGTTCATGGTCAGGGTGAAGAAGCCCTCGCCGGAAATGGCCATGTCCAGGCTGCGCCCGGTCTGTTCGTTGTTGCCCTGCGAGAACTGCTGGGCGACGTTGGTCAGGCGCACGCCCGAGCCGACCGCGTTCTTGGACAGGCCATAGCTGGTGGCCGAGAACAGATCGGCGAACTCCGCGCGCGACTGCTTGAAGCCGGTGGTGTTGACGTTGGCGATGTTGTTCGCCGTGACGTTCAGATCGGCATTGGCTGCGTTGATGCCGGACAACGAGACGTTGAAGCCCATGGGATGCTCCTGTGGATGCGGGTAAGGCGGCTCAGCTGATGCGGAGCACGTAGTCGATCGGGGCCGTGCCCAGACCCTTGAGGTTGAGGTACAGGCCGTCCGTGCCGACCGTGACGCTCTCCACCGGGGCCTGCACGTAGGTGTTGAGCTTGGTCTTGGTGCCGGCGGTATCGGTGTGCGAGGCGGCGATGGTGTAGGTGCCTTCGGCCATGCGGTTGCCGTTGGCGTCCTTGCCGTCCCAATCGAAGGTGACTTCGCCGGAGGCCTTGGCCTCTACGCTGATCTGGTTGACCTTGACGCCGTTCGCATCGGTGATGTCCACCGTCACGAAGCCGGCGCCGGGCGCGGCGACCATGCCGGTCACATCGCCTTCCTTCTCCAGCGCCAGCTTTTCCGACGGCACCAGGACTTCGTGCCCGACCAGGGCCGCGCCGCGCAGGATCTGGTCGCTGGACATCGAATCCTGGAAACCCTTGACCGTGTTGTTGAGATCGGTGATGCCCTGGACCTGCGACAGCTGCGCCATCTGCGCGACCATCTGGGTGTTGTCCATCGGCTTGAGCGGATCCTGGTGACGCAGCTGCTCGGTCATCAGGCGCATGAAATCGGCCTGGTCCAGCGTGCTTTTCTTCTTGCTGGTGTCGCTGTTGGGCGCGTTCAGGCCCAGCGCGCTGTAGATGTCGCTGTTGTTCTGGCCAACGCCGTTGGTGCTGCTCATGGGAGGGGATTCCTGCGGTAAGAGGGTCAGCGACCCATGGTCAGCGTGGCCAGCGCCAGTTCCTTGGCGGTGGTCAGCATTTCCACGCCCGCCTGGTAATTGCGCGAGGTCGAGATCAGGTTGACCATCTGCGCGACCGGGTCCACGTCGGGCTGGTAGATGTAGCCATCGGCATCGGCCAGCGGGTGGCCCGGCTCGTAGCGCTGGATCGGCGCGGCGTTGCTCTGGCTGATTTCCTTGACCTGCACCGTGGTGATGTTCGGATCGGTGCGGCTGGTCACCGACTGGAAGATCGGCTCAAGCGGCTTGTAGACCGCATCGGCCGAACCGGCGACGGTGTCGGCGTTGGAGAGGTTGGAGGCGATGGTGCTCATGCGCACGGACTGCGCCTGCAGCGCGGAGCCGGCGATATCGAAGATGGGCAGATTGCTCATGGCTTATTGCCCCGTGATCGCGGTGAGCATCGAGCGCACCTTGGATTCGACGAAGCTCAGCGAGGCGCGGTATTCCAGCGCGGCGCGGCCGTAGGCAGCACGTTCGGCGTCCGGGTCGACGGTGTTGCCGTCGATGCTCGGCTGCACGCCTTCCTTGGCGATCTGGAACGGGTTCAACCCGCCGCCGATCTCATAGTGCTTTTCGTTGGTGGTCTTCATCAGACCGTTGGCATCCAGCCCCTGGGCATTGCGCAGGGCGGCATCGAAATCCAGGTCCTGGGCCTTGTACCCGGGGGTGTCGGCATTGCTCAGGTTGCTGGCGATCAGCTTCATCCGCTGCTCGCGCAACGGCATGGCCTGGGCATGGACACCCAGATAGTTCGAAATCAGATTGGGCATGACGCACTCCCACGGGACGATGCCTGGGGCAGTGCAAGCGGCGTGCCAGAGGGCAGGGCGCGACGGTGCCCGGCGGCAGGTTCACGCCGGGAAATTCACCGCGCCAGGCAGAGCCACGCCACGCGGGGATTCAGCAGACAGCCCCGGCCCTCAGGCCGCCATCGCCACCTTGCGCAGGCGGTCCAGCAGGAAGTCCGCCAGCTCATGCGGGGAGTACTTGGCCACGAACGCGTTCGCGCCGACGCGTTCCACCATGGCGTTGTTGAACACGCCCGACAGGGAGGTGTGCAGCAACACGTACAGGCCGGCCAGGCCCGGGTGACGCCGGATTTCCGTCGTCAGGGTGTAGCCGTCCATCGCCGGCATCTCGATATCGGAGATCACCATGGCGTAGCGCTCGGCCGGGTTCTCGCCCGAGGCGTGGATCTGCAGCAGGTGGTCCAGCGCCTGCTTGCCATCGGAGAGCAGGGTCGCCCCGACCCCCAGCTGGTCCAGCACGCTGCGGATCTGCTGGCGGGCCACGCGCGAGTCGTCCACCACCAGCACCTGCATCGGCGGGGCGCCGGGGGGCAGGGCCATGGAGGGATCCAGCACCGCTTCACCGCGGATCTCGGCGATGTCGGCCAGCACGCTTTCCACGTCGATCACCTGGATCAGCTCGCCCTGGAAGCGGGTCACGGCCGTCAGGTAGCTCGATTCGGCACCCAGCTCCGGCGGCGGATGGATGTCTTCCACCGCGATATTGACGATGCGTTCCACGCCGCTGACCAGGAAGCCCTGGATGGAGCGGTTGAACTCGGTCACCACCAGATAGCCCGGCGCCTTGTCGGCATCGGGCTCACGCTCGGGGTGGCCGATCGCCAGGCCCAGGTCCAGCACCGGCACCGAGCGGCCACGCACATCGGCCACACCGGCGAACTGGCTGGGCAGCCCGGGCACCTGGAACAGATCCGGGCGCCGCAGGACTTCCTGCACCTTGAAGACGTTCACGCCAAAAAGCTGACGTCCGCCCAGCCGGAACAGCAGCAGGGCCAGACGATTGTGGCCGGCCAGTCGCGTACGCTGGTCGATGCGGTTGAGCAGGTCATGGGACATGGGCTTGGTATCGGCGGCAGTGGCGGCGACTTGAGCACCGCGCGCGCACCGGTTCGGCATGCGGCTTGCATCGTGCTGCCCATGTTCATTGCCCATGGAGTGCCCATGCGTTCTCTTGTCTTTGCCGCGCTGCTGCTGGCGGCGCCCGCCTGGGCGGCCGGTGGCTGGCAGCCCGTGGACAGCATCCGCCAGGCCGCGCTGGGCACCTTGCCGGCCGGCAGTGAAGGCGACACCACCCTGGATTCGGCATTGCGCCTGCCGGCGTGCGGCCAGCCGCTGGCGGCCCAGCCGACCGGCACCAGTACCGTGGAGGTCAGCTGTCCCGATGCGGGTGGCTGGCGCCTGTTCGTTCCGGTCAAGGTGCGCCGCAACCAGACCGTCCTCATCCTCAATCGTGGTGTGGCCGCTGGAGAAACCCTGGCGGCGGCCGATATCACCACTGGCCAGCGTGATGCGGCCCGGATCGCCGGCGCTGCATTGGCCGATCCGGCCGCCGCCGTCGGCCGCGTGGCGCGCAGGACCCTCAGTGCCGGCAGCCTGCTCTCGGCCAATGATCTGGTCGCGCAGCGCCTGGTGCGCCGGGGCGACAGTGTCGCGCTGGTGTCGCGGCGGGGCGGGGTGGAGGTCCGGGTTGCCGGGCGCGCCATGGCCGATGCCGGCGAGAACGAGCGGGTCTCGGTCGAAAACCTGTCGTCCCGCAAGATCGTGCAGGGCACCGTCGCGGCCAGCGGTGACGTTTTAGTGACGCGCTGAACACGAGTGTGAATACGGGCCACTTTTCCCGTCAAATCTGCAATATTCCCCTAAAGATGGCGCCTGACCGGCCGTTATCCCTTGTGAACCGCATTCCCAGGACAACTCCATGAGCCAGAAAATCGACGGCAACCTGCAGGCCACCGCCCATCTGCGCAGCGTCGCTCCCGGCAACAAGCCGAGCGTCAGCACCGATGCCCCGGCCCGCCCGGTGGAAGCCGCTGACAGCCTGCGCCTGACCGGCGAAGCCACCAGCCTGCAGGCGATGCAGCGCGAGCTGTCCACCGCCCCGGCGATCGACGCGGCGCGTGTGCAGGCCGTGCGTGATTCGCTGCAGAACGGCACTTACAAGATCAATCCGGACGCGATCGCTTCGCGCATGCTCGAGCTGGACCAGCAGCTGCAGGGATGAAGCTGGCGATGAGCGAGCCGCTGCAGCGCCTCAGCGATGCCTTGGACGTTGAACGCCAGGCATTGGTCGAGCATGACGTGCAGGCCCTGATCCGTGCGACCGGCGCCAAGCTGGAGGCCCTGCGGGCCCTCGAAGCCGCGCTGCCGCTCGGCCAAGCCGAGCGCGTGCAGGAGCTGGCCGAGCGCAACCGCGCCAACGGCGTGCTGCTCTCGCGGCGGCGCCGCGAGGTCAACTGGGCCCTGCGCCAGCTGGGCCGCAGCGAGGATGCCGCGGCCTACGATGCCAAGGGGCAGTCGCATACGCTCAACACCCGGCGGCCGCTCGCGGTCGCCTGATCCGGCCTGTCCGGCGGCCCCCGGCTGCCGATGTGAACGTCACCGCGTATATTGAGCGCCTGTTTCCAGCCGCCTCGATGTGACCGTGACCGTAACTTCCGCCCTTGTCACCGCCCCGTTGCCTCCGCATCCGGTCCTGCTTGCCCTGTTTGAACGGATCAAGGAGGGCGTGCTGCTGTTCCGTGAGGATGGCAGCGTGGCCCTGGCCAATGCCGCCGTCAGCGAGATCCTCGGCCAGGCCGAACGCGATGCCGGGCTGACCCCGGCGCAATGGCTGCGCCAGCTGCTGCCACCGGACGCGCTGGAACAGGCGCGCCTCAACGGCCACTGGAACGGCAGCCTGCCGGTCGGCGAGCGCATGGTCATCGCCCATGTCTACCATCATGACGATGGCGGCCAGCGCCACTATCTGGCCCTGTTCCGCCGCATTGAAGGCCAGGAAGACTACGAGCGCGAGCTGCAGCAGCGCCATGCCGAGCTGCGCCAGGCCTACCTGCGCCTCAACGGCACCCAGGAAAAGCTGCTGCAGTCGGAGAAGATGGCCTCCATCGGCCAACTCGCCGCCGGCGTGGCGCACGAGATCAACAACCCGATCGGCTATGTGCACTCCAACCTGGGCAGCCTGCAGGAATACCTGCGCAGCCTGTTCACCGTGATCGAAGCCTACGAGCGTGCCCTGCGTGCACCGGATCCCAAGGCGTTGATCCCGGAGATCGACGACATCCGTCAGCGCTTCGACATCGACTTCATCAGCCGCGACCTGCCGCAGCTGATGGCCGAATCGCGCGAGGGCATCGAGCGGGTGACCCGGATCGTGCGCGATCTGAAGGACTTCTCGTATTCCGGACGCGATGAGTCGTGGAAGCTGGTGGACCTGCATGCGGGCCTGGAATCCACGATCAACATCATCTGGAACGAGCTCAAGTACAAGGTGACCCTGCACCGCGAATTCGGCCAGCTGCCGCTGGTGGAGTGCCTGCCCTCGGAGTTGAACCAGGTCTACATGAACCTGCTGCTCAATGCCGGCCACGCCATTGCCGACCGCGGCACGATCCATGTGCGCACCGGGGTGGAGGGCGATACCGTCTGGGTGGAATTCGAAGACACCGGCGGCGGTATCTCGCCGGAGCTGCGCCAGCGCATCTTCGATCCGTTCTTCACCACCAAGCCGGTGGGCAGCGGCACCGGGTTGGGCCTGTCGATCTCCTACAGCATCATCAACAAGCACCACGGCCGCATCGACCTGGAGAGCACGCCGGGCGTGGGCTCCAAATTCAGGCTGGTACTGCCGATCAAGCAGCCGCGCTGATCCAGCAATGGCCTTGCCGGCCGCTGGCCGGCATTGCGGGGGCTTTCACAGATCCCTTCGGGTGGGGAAGAGCAGCCGACCGACGGTCGGCTCTACCGAAATCTCTGGCGCTCTCAATCCTCGTCCACCGTCGGCAGCGCCGGCGCGGGTGCGGTGTTCGCACGCCGCTGTTCCTCATGCGTGCGGAACGCCTGGTGGATGTGCTTGCGCAGCTCGTCATCGTTCCACGGCTTGGTCAGGAAGCGATAGATCGCGCCGCGGTTGATTGCGTCGGTCACGGTGTTGAGGTCGGTGTAGCCGGACAGTACCAGGCGGATCGTATCCGGGTAGAGCATCTTGACCCGGCCCAGGAACTCGGTGCCGCTCATGTCGCTCATGCGCTGGTCGGACAGGATCACCTGCACGTCGTTGATGGCCAGCAGATCGAAGGCATCGCGCACGTTGCCCGCGGCCAGGATCCGGTACCCGTCGCGGCGGAACAGACGCACCAGCGAGCGCAGCACGTTCTCTTCGTCGTCCAGCAGCAGCAGCGTGCGGTCCGGGCGCGTCTCGGCGAAGGCCTCCGGGCGCAGGTAACGGCGGCGCAGGGTCATGCCCGCAGCATCGGCGGACATCGGCTCACCGAACAGATAGCCCTGGAATACATCGCAGTCGTTGCGGCGCAGGAAGCCGAGTTGCGCCTGCGACTCCACCCCGTTGGCAATCACCGTCATGCCCAGCTGGTGGCCCATGGCGATGATCGCGCGGGCAATGGCCGCCTCGCGGTTGCCGGCCGGCGCGCTCTTGATGAAGCTGCGGTCGATCTTGAGCTTGTCCACCGGGTAGCGGACCAGCGCGCTGAGGCTGGAATCGCCGGTGCCGAAGTTGTCCAGGCTCAGGCTGATGCCTTCGTTGCGCAGGTTGACCAGGGTTTCGTGCACGAAGTTGACGTTGTTGGTCAGCGCGCTTTCGTTGATCTCCAGCGTCAGCATCTGCGCCGGCACACCGGCGGCCTGCATCAGCGACATCACCTCGGCGAAGAAGTTCGGGCGCAGCAGCTGCAGGGTGGACACGTTCACCGCGATGGTGAAGTCATCAAAGCCCTGGTCGCGCCACAGCTTGGCCTGCTTGAGCGCGCCTTCCAGCACCCAGGTGCCGATCTGCACGATGATGCCCAGCCGTTCGGCCGTGCGCATGAAACGCTCCGGCACCAGCATGCCCAGGGTGGGCGATTGCCAGCGCAGCAGCGCTTCCATGCCGACCACGTGGCCATCGCGGGCGCTGACCAGCGGCTGGTAACGCAGCTTGAGCTCGCCATTGGGGATCGCGTCGACAATCTGGCGCGCGATGATGCTCTCGCTGTGGGCGCTGGAGGGCGTATCCACCGCGTGGATGCGCACCGCATTGCCACCCTCGCGGGCGGCCTGGTACAGCGCATCCTCGGCGTGGTCGAGCAGGCGCGAGACGCCGGTGGCGTGCTCCGGGCACAGGCTCACGCCCAGTTTGCCGGTCATGAACAGCGTGTACGGCAGCACCGACAGCGGCAGTTCCAGCTGCTGGCGGATCTCCTCGGCCAGGTCCTCGGGCAGCGGCATGTCGGCAGTGCGTGGCACCGCCAGCAGGAATTCATCGCTGCCGTGGCGCCACAGCTTGCCGCGGCCGCGCAGGTGGTGCTGCAGGCGCTGGGCGACCAGCACCAGGGCCTGGTCGCCGACCTCGGCGCTCATGTTCTCGTTGACCGAGGCGAAGTGGTCGATATCCACGTGCATGAGCATCAGCGGCGTGCCGCCGGAGGCGGCCTCGGTCACCATCGCCTGCAGTTCGGGGTTGCCGGCGCCCAGGCGGGGCGGGGCGTCCTCGATGCTGACCAGGGGCAGAGAAGGGTTCCACATGAGCTCAGTGTTCCAGGGTGTCGTGAGCCGTCGCGCCGGTGGCGCGGTACGGCAGGTAAAGGTCGATCAGGGTACCGGCGCCGTGCGCCGATTCGATGCGTAATGTGCCACCCACGCTCTGCGCGCGCTCGCGCATCACGATCAGGCCCAGCCCGCGCGGGCCGTCCGGGTCGAACCCTTCGCCATCGTCGCGGACCTGCAGGTGCAGGCCGTGGTCGTCCACATCGCGCAGATGCAGGTTGACCTGGCTGGCGCGGGCATGGCGCAGCACGTTGGTCAGGCTCTCCTGCGCGATGCGGAAGCAGGCCTGCTCGATGTCGCCGGCCGGGCGCCGCGGCAGCGACTGGATGTCCGGCAGCAGTTCGATCGCCGCCGAGCGGAACAGCACGCCCGCCTGCCAGCGCAGCGCCGCTTCCAGGCCCAGCGCGTCCAGCTGCGGCGGGCGCAGCAGGGTAGAGATGTCGCGCAGCTTGCCGACGGTCGCGTCGGCCAACTGGATGATCTGCGCCAGGTCCTCATCGCGGCGGGCGGCATCCTGCTCGTCCTGCGCGGCATAGGCGGACAGTTTCATCGCGGTGATCGCCTGGCCGATGTCGTCGTGCAGGTCGCGCGAGATCGCGCGGCGTTCGTCTTCCTGCAGCGAGAACAGCCGCCCGGCCATCGCCTGCAGCTCACGGTTGCTGGTTTCAAGCGCCTCGCGGATGCGTTCGGGCTCGCTGAGGTCACGCACGATCAACAGCTTGCAGTTGCGCCCGCCGTAGCGCACATCGCCCACCGCCAGGCCGGCCTGGAAGGCCTGGCCGTTGAAGCGGCGCATGCCGATCACTTCGCCTGCGCCAGCGCTCTGCAGGGGCAACTGGGCAAACAGCTGCGCACGCACGCGGGGCAGGTCGTCGGGGGTCACCAGCGCCGCCAGCGGCTCGCCGAGCAGGGTGTTGTGGCCGTAGCCGAACTGGGTCGCGGCGCAGGCGTTGGCGTACAGCACGTGCTCCTCGGACAGGATCACCACGCCGTCCGGAAGCACCCGCACCAGCTCGCGGAACTGCTCCTCGCGCTCACGCAGCAGGCGCCGCGACTGCTCGCGCTCGGTGACATCCTGCAGGGTGCCCAGCACGCGCGGGCGCCCGGCGTCGTCCTGGCCGCTCTCGGCGCGCAGGTGCACCATCAGCGCGCGCCCATCCATCGCCAGCAGCGGCAGCAGCACATCGATCTGCACGGGCTCGCCGGAGCTCATCTCCTGCAACAGCTGTTCGCTGAGTGCGGCCGTGGCCGGATCGGCCGGCACCAGCAGTTCGTCGAACCGGTGCCAGCGCCGGGCTTCGGGCGCGCGCCGGCCAAGCAGGCGATACACCTGGTTGGCGTAGCGGCCCAGGCCGGTGGCCGGATCGATCTCCCACGCGCCGATACGCGCCATCTCGTGCGCTTCCTCGACCCGGGCGAGCGCCTGGTCGCGGCGCAACAGGGCCTGGTCTTCGCGGGTACGGTCGATCGCGATCAGCAGGCGCGCGCGACGGCCGCCGTAATCGATGAAATTGCTGCGCATTTCCATGCGCCGGGTGCTGCCGTCACTCAGGCGCAGGTCGGCGGTGATCACGCACAGCTGTTCCGGGTTGGCGCGGATGTGATCCAGCTTGGCCTCGAGCATTGCTTCGTGTCCGGGCGGCCACAACGCGGTGATCGGCATCGCGGTGAAGGCCTCGCGGCTGAAGCCGAAGAAGCTCGCCGCGGCCGGGTTGACGTCCAGGATCGCCAGCGACTCCAGGTCGTAGACCAGGATCGGGCCGGGATTGCCTTCGAACATCTGCCGGTGCCGGGTCTCCGAACTCTCCAGCCGTGCGTGGGTATGCAGTACGTGTTGGGCCAGCGGGCGCAGCAGCAGATAGATCAGCGCCGCGCTGGCGACCACGAAGAAGGTGCCCTTGAGCGTCTGCCACTGCGCGGCGGTCTGCAGATCACCAGCCACCACTTTGACTGCGGCATCGCTGCACAGGATCCATACCAGGGCCAGCACCAGATAGGCGACCACCACGCGCCAGCGGTCGCGGCGCAGATCGCGGGCCAGGGGCGTGTCGGCAGCGGGTTCGGAAGGGCCTGGCAGGTGGGTCGGCATGGGGCAGGGCGGGGCCAATCGGTCAAGGCGAGTGCCATCTTACCTGCCCCGGGTGAGGATGCAGGACGCGAGGGAACTCAATAATCCGCAATCTCCGCCGTTAACGATTGCGTTCCCCGGTTGTCGGGTGCGTTATCGGAGTTACAGGGCGTGGACCAAGGGATTATCGCGAGTCTGCTGCAGCACCCATTGGCCTCTGCGCTGGTGATCCTCGACCGTGCCGGTCGTCCGATCGCCGCCAATCCGGCCGCGCGCGAGCACGGCCTGCCGGCAACGGTTGCCGCATACGGCGAGGTACTGGAAGACCTGCGTCTGCTCGCCGCGGACGGCGGCCTGGTGCCCTGCCAGCTTCCCGGCGGGCCCGGTGGTCGTTTCGATGGCTGGATGCGCGCCGTGCACGATCCGGATGGCCACCTGCTGGCGTTCACCCTGAGCGTGCCCGAACCGGTCGCCGCCTACGCGGGCAGCCGCTGGGAGGTGGCGCTGGATCATGCCGGACACGGACTGTGGGACTGGGACCTGCCCAGCGACAGCGTGCGCCGCTCACGGCGTTGGGACGGCCAGCCCGTGGAAGATTCGCACACGAATGCCGAGGGCGTCAGCGCGCTGCTGGAGAACGTCCACCCGGACGATCAGCCGGCGGTGCGCGTGGCGATGGATGCGCATCTGCGCGGCGAGAGCGAGGCCTATACCGCCCAGTTCCGTGCCCGCCACCCCAATGGCGAGTGGCGCTGGGTGCTGGACCGTGGCCGCGTAGTGACCCGCACGGCCGACGGCCAGCCACTGCGCATGGTCGGCACCCATACCGACATCCAGGCCCAGAAGCAGATGGAAGCCCAGCTGCGTGAGCAGCAGGTGCACCTGCGCGAAGCCCAGCGTATTGCCAGCATGGGCAGTTGGTCCTGGGATCCGCAGGCGCGCGAGTTCTGGTGGTCGCCGGAGTTCCGGGCGCTGCTGGAGACCGGCGACGACCCTCTGCATGGCCGGCGTCATTGGCTGCGTCAGCTGGAGCCGCAATCCCGCGGCCGACTGCGTGGCGCCTGGCGCCGGATGTGGCGCGACGGGGCGGCCACCACGCTGGAGCTGGAGCTGATCCGTGACAACGGCGGCGCGCTTCATCTGCGGGTGTGGATGCAGCCGCTGATCGGGCCGGATGGCCGCATCCAGCGCCTGCTCGGGCAGGTCCAGAACATCACCGAACAACACCAGACCGATGCGCTGATCCGCTGGCGTACCGAACTGCTCAACCGCGTCTCGGCCCTGGGCCGTATCGGCGGCTGCGAGATCGAGGTGGGCACCCGCCACATGCAGTGGACCGAGGAGTGCTACCGCATTCACGGCCTGCGCAAAGAGCCGATCAGCCTGGACCAGGCGCTGAGCCTGTACACCCAGGACTCGCACGACGCCTTCGAGGCCGCACTGCTGCGGATCGCCGAGGGCGGGCTGCCCGAGCAGCTGGACCTGTGCTTCTACCGGCAATCCGGCCTGCGCATCTGGGTGCAGGTGCTGATCGAACTGGACCGCCGCGACGGCCTGCCGACCCGCTTCGTGGTGCTGTTCCGTGACATTACCCGTGAGCGCGAAGCCAACGAGCGCATCGAGCTGCTGGCCCATTACGACCTGCTTACCGGTCTGCCGAACCGCATGTTGCTGCGCGAGCAGACCGCCGACGCCATCGAGGTGGCCCGTGATCGCGGCAGCCCGCTGGCGATGCTGTTCATCGATCTGGATGGCTTCAAGACCATCAACGACACCTTCGGTCACGCCACCGGCGATGCGCTGCTCAAGGCGGCCGCTTCGCGCCTGCACCAGAGCCTGCGCAACAACGACCTGTTCGGCCGCTTCAGCGGCGACGAGTTCATCGTGGTGCTGCGCGACCTGGCCGCGCCGGAAGACGCCGGCCACGTCGCGCGCAAGCTGATTGCTTCGCTGGCCGAGCCGCTGCACCGCGGCGAGAGCACGCTGAAGGTCGGCGCCAGCGTCGGCATTGCCATGCTCGACGACAGCCGCCAGGATTTCGAATCGCTGCTGCGCGCTGCCGATGCGGCGATGTACGCGGCCAAGGAAGCCGGGCGCAACACCTACCAGTATTACAGCCAGGACGCCCTGGCCAAGATCCAGCGCAAGCTGGAGATCGAGCACGCACTGCTCGGCGCGATCGAGCGCGAAGAGTTCACGCTCGCGTACCAGCCGCTGCTGCATGCCGAGAACGACCAGCCCCCGGCGATCGAAGCGCTGCTGCGCTGGCATCGCCCCGGGATCGGCTACTGCAGTCCGGCCGAGTTCATTCCAATTGCCGAGAAGTGCGGCGAGATCGTCCGCATCGGTGACTGGGTGCTGGCCGAGGCCTGCCGCCAGGCCGCCGCGTGGGACGCGGCCGGCCTGCAGTTCGACCGCGTGGCGGTGAACGTCTCGGCCGTGCAGCTGCGCGACCGCGGCTTTGCCGAGCGCGTGATCGATATCTGCCACGCCCACGGCTGGCCGCCGCAGCGCCTGGAACTGGAGCTGACCGAGTCCGCCCTGATCCGTGACACCGATGTGCTGCGCCATTGCTTCGATGTACTGGAGCGCCACGGCGTGCCGTTGGCCGTCGACGATTTCGGCACCGGCTTCTCCAACCTGCACTACCTCAACCGTTTCCCGGTGGGCCGCCTGAAGATCGACCGCAGCTTCGTGCAGGGCATGCTGCACGATGCCGGCACCGCTGAGGTCACCCAGGCGATCGTGCACCTGGGCCACGCGCTGGGCATGAAGGTCGTCGCCGAAGGCGTGGAGACCGAGCAGGAGGAGGCGATGCTGCGCCGCCAGGGCTGCGATGAGATCCAGGGCTACCTGTACTCGCGCCCGCTGGCGCCGCGTGACCTGGCGCAGTGGTTGAAGCTGGGTGGCGCATCGTCACGTGCTGGTGAGCCGCCGGCCGTGGTGCATGCCGTTTGAGCGACGCCGCGCCGCCTGAGCCGGCACTGCTACGGCGCCTCTGGAACGGACTGGATGAGTGGCTCACTCAATCCAGTAATCGGCGGGAGCTCGCGATTGTCCAGTGGGCGTGGACGGTATCGCTGATCGGATGCGGCATATGGGTTGAAATTGCTCGACGTCTGCCGCCCGTGGCCTTTCTTGTTCTGGATGAATTGATCTACCTCGGCATCTTCTCGTTCATCAGCAACATCGCGATGCTGGTTCTGATGTATCGACGGCGTGGCCGCCATAGCGACCGTTTCAAAGCGACCGCCGCGGTACTCCTCATCGTTTGCTCCTCGCTGATCTACACCGGCCTGGAGGGCGTCTATGAGCGCCGCAGCTATCTGCTGGCCATCTCTTCGATTCCAGGCGGAGTCAAGACAGCGATCACCTTCGTGGTGCCCTTCAAGTATCTGTTCGCCTTCGGCTTTGCGGCGATCGGCGCCGGGGTGTTTTCCGGAATCATTTCGCGCGAGCGTAATGGCAGGCCCGGTACCTAGCATCACCCACGGGCTCGTCCGTCGTGCTGGCAGTGAAAGCGTCGAGACACCCAGCCACTCGTCAGTGTCGCGTTACGCCTCGCAGTCTGGATCTGACCGGACCCGCTGGATAACCTTTGCCATCAGCAGATTGAGAAAGGCCAGCATCACCTGGGCCCGCGCTGCTACGGCGTCGCCTTCAGCATGCGTGACCACAGCCAGGCTGGGGCCGGCTCCATGCAGCAGAGCGCCGGCAGGCAGCCCCCGCCATTACGTCTTTCCAGGCAAACAGGCGCCTGATGGTGATCGGCAGCGATATCGGTGTCGATGCGCCGCGTCGCAATTCGCCTACGCAGTGCAACCAGTCACAGTAATCGAGCGTCACTGAGCGATGGGTGCTCCACGCGTTGGCTGCGGGTGAACCTCAGCGAATCGCCTTCAGCGCGCCGCCGCATCCAGATCATCACCGCTCAGGCCAAGATCCCACGCCAGGCCGGCGAGGGCGGGCTCGACCGGGGAGGGCAGGGTGGCGATGGCAGGCGAGGGACGCTTGGCCAGCTGGGCAAGTTCCTGCAGGGCCAACTGCTCCAGCCGTGCGATCAGGGCGCGGCCCTGCAGCGGGGCAATAGGCGCTGCCGCAGCGGCAGGCGCTGCAACGGGGTCACCGCTCTGCACCGCCGGCGCCAGCTCGGCGGGGACAACGGATGCAACGGACAACACGGACGCGTTCAACATCGGGTAATCATCTGCAGCCAAGGCGGGTCGTGCAAGCGCAACGGCCCCGGGGAAACCGGGGCCGCTGGCTGTGCCGGGATCGGCACGGGACATCTGGATCAGAACAGTTCGACCGCGCCGGCGGCCATGCTCTGCTGGGCGACGGCCTTGTGCGGCGGGCGCTCCCACTCGGTGCGCATGTCGCGCAGGCGGGTGCCGGTGCGTTGCAGGGCGGTCACGACTTCCTCGTCGAACACGCCGCCACTGCGATGCAGCAGCTCCTGCAGGGCGACCGCTTCGCGGTTGATCGCGGTCAGGCGGTCCAGGTGGGTGTGCACGCCACCCAGGGCCTGGGTGGCGATGTCTTCGAACTGCAGGGCACGCACGGCTTCGGCGACGCTGCTGTCGATGGCACGGCCGCACTCGGAGATCTCGCGCATGCCATCACCCAGCGAGGCGTTGATCTGGGCCACGTTGTCCAGCATCTGCGCCGCTTCATGGCGCGCTTCGCGGGAGCGGTCCATATCGCGCGAGGCCATGTGCGAGACCGTCTCGCGGACCTTGGCGATGGCGTCCTTGGAGCTGTGGGCCAGCTTGCGGATCTGCTCGTTGAAGGTGGTCGAGCGCTCGGACAGGTTGCGGACCTCGTCGGCGACCACCGCAAAGCCACGACCGGCTTCACCGGCGCGGGCCGCTTCGATGGCCGCGTTCAGGGCCAGCAGGTTGGTCTGGTCGGCGATCGACTTGACGTCCTCCAGCAGCGCGAAGATGCCATCCAGGTGCTGCGCCATCTGGTCGATGTGCTGCACGGTGTTGCTGCTCTGGCCGCTGACCTGCTCCAGCGCCTCCACCAGCTGCTCCATGCGCTGGCTGGCGTGCTGGGCGAAACGGGCCACGTCGACGCCGGCACCGCCTTCTTCACCGGCGCGGTCGACGATGCGGGCCAGGGCCTGGCTCTGCTGGCGCGATTTGCGGTTCATGGCATCGAAGCTGCTGCCCAGGCCACCGACCGCATGGCGGATCAGGTCGCGGGCACGTTCGACTTCGCCACGCGAGCCGTCAATTTCGTTGCCGACGAACGAGCGCAGCTCGGTCAGCAGCTGGTCCTGCTCGCGCAGGATGCGGGCCTGCTCAGGCGAACGCTGGGTCTGGGCGCGGGCGCTCCACCAGGCAAACCCGAGCCAGCTGAGCGTCATCGTGCTCAGGATCGCCCAACGCAGGGCGGCTGGCCACTCGAAGCCGATGGCAAAGGGAAGCAGAAGGGTCAGGACCAGGGGGGCGGCCAGGCGGATGAAGAGGCGTGAGTACATGGACGTTCTCGGGGAGGTGCACGGATGCTGTATCGGCCGTACCCCGGTTTGCTTTAGCCGTCCGCGTGATTTTCATCCCGTGGAGAGGTACCTGCCTCGATCCAAACGGGTGCAGCAGGGGACCGCCGATCCGTCGGCGGCCCCGGTACCACGGCTCAGCGCAGCTGGCGCGCGACCGCTTCGAGCATGGTCTTGCGGGAGAACAGGAAGTCCCAGTACTGGCCGCCAGTCTGGCGCCACAGCACCGCCGAGCGGACCGCCGCCAGCAGCAGGGCGCGGATCTCGGCGACCACGCCGGCCTGGCCGAGGTAGTGCGGGTTGCCCTGGACCATCACCCGCGGCTTGAGGTTGCTGATGGTGTCCGCGTACAGGCCGCCCAGCGCGGCGAGCACGTCCGGGTGGGCGCTGTCGCCCAGCTCGCTGGCCTTGGCCTGGGCGCGCTCGATCCCGGCGCTGACCTTGGCCACGATCTCGTGCTCGCGCACGAACCGGCGCTCAAGCTGGAGCACCGACAAGGCCAGGCGCGGCAGGTGCTCGTCCTGGCCCTGGCTGCTCAGGTAGTTGTGCAGCAGGCGCAGGCCCGGGGCGACATTGCTGGCGCTGCCGTAGATTTCCTGCGGACTGGCCGCATCGATGCGGAACACGCTGTCCACCGCGGTGCGGACCACGGCGGCTTCGGAGTGGCCGGTTTCGGCGATGCGGCGTACCTGCTGCAGGGCCTGGGCGATGCCGGCCAGAGCAAGAACGCGGTCGTCGACGGAAAAACTCATGCAGCAGATACCTCGAAAGGAGAAGGGGTGGCACGAAGGCGTTGTTCCAGTGGCGCATCGGTGGCGGCGATGACGGCGCCGCCGAGGCAGACCTCATCGTCATACAACACCAGCGATTGACCGGGGGTGACGGCACGCTGCGGGCGGGCGAAGCGCACCTCCAGGGTGCCATCGTCGCGCACCGTGACGGTGCACGGCTCGTCGGGCTGACGGTAGCGGGTCTGGGCGGTGCACTCGAACCGGCGCGCGGGCGGGGCGCCGGCGATCCAGTGGGCGGCCTCGGAGTGCAGCCGGGTGGACTGCAGCCACGGGCTCTCGCGGTCCTGGTCCACATACAGCACGTTGCTGGCGACGTCCTTGCCCACCACATACCACGGCGCCGCCGGCCGGCCCCGCACGCCGCCGATGTTCAGGCCCTCGCGCTGGCCGAGCGTGAAATAGAACACGCCGGGATGTTCGGCGATCAGGGCGCCATCCGGATCGCGGATCTCGCCCGTTTTCGCCGGCAGGTAGCGGCCGAGGAACTCGCGGAAGTCGCGTTCGCCGATGAAGCAGATCCCGGTGGAATCCTTCTTGGCGTGGGTCGGCAGGCGCGCGTCGCGGGCGATCCGGCGCAGGTCGTTCTTCTGCAGATCGCCGATCGGGAACAGCGTGGCGGCTAGCTGCTCTTGGCCCAGCTGGTGCAGGAAGTAGCTCTGGTCCTTGCTGCGGTCGGCGCCGCGCAGCAGCGCCCAGCGGCCGCCGACCTGCGCGATGCGGGCGTAATGCCCGGTCGCGATGCGCTCGGCGCCGAGCTCACGCGCGGCATCGAGGAAATGCTTGAACTTCACTTCGCGGTTGCACAGCACGTCCGGATTGGGCGTGCGGCCGGCGGCGTACTCGGCCAGGAAGTGCTCGAACACCCCTTGCCAGTACTCGCTGGAGAAATCGCGGAAGTGGAACGGGATGCCGAGCAGCCCGCAGACCGCCACGGCATCGCGGCGGTCATCTTCGGCGCGGCAGTCGCCGCTGCCGTCATCGGCCCAGTTCTGCATGAACAGACCGGCGACCGGCTCGCCCTGCTGGACCAGCCGCCAGGCCGCGACCGAGGAATCCACGCCGCCGGAGACGCCGACCATGATCCGTGGGGTGCTCATGCAGCCTCCTTGACGATGGAGAGCGGATGGCGCTGGCCAGCCAGGTAATCGGCGACCACCTGCCAGACCAGCGGGCTGCGCAGGCGGCCCGGGTCGGCCTTCAGCTCGGCCGGGGTGAGCCAGACCGCGCGCAGGATTCCATCGTCCAGCGGGCGGCCGGGATCGTGCGAGACCGGCTCGGCGGCATAGGCAAAGCGCAGGAACGGCGTGCCGTCCGGGGCGGTCCACTGGTAGGTGCCGATGAAGGTGCTCAAGCGCACCGTCCAGCCGGTTTCTTCCAGGGTTTCGCGGACCGCGGCGGCGGCCAGGCTTTCGTCCGGCTCCAGGTGCCCGGCAGGCTGGTTCAGCACCTGGCGCCCGTTGATCGCCTCCTCGACCAGCAACAGACGCCCGTCACGCACCACCACGGTGGCGACGGTGACATGGGGCGTCCAACGCGGTTCCTGCACGGCACTCACCTCAGTATTCGTCCTGCTCGGTCAGCTCGAGCTCCATGGCGTCCGCCGTGCGGATGGCCGCATCGATGGCGTCGCTGAGCGCTTCCGGGGTGGCGTTGGCGTCCACCTTGACCACGAACATCGCCAGCTGGTCCTGCTTCACCCAGGCGCCCATCTTGGCGTCCTGCGAGTCTTCGAGGAGGCGGTTGGCGACGGCGGCGGGGAACTGCTTGCCCGGCGAATTGTAGGCCGGCGACCAGATTTCACGGATCTTGTGCTTGCCGAATTCCTCGACGGTGGAGCGCACGAACGCCAGCTGGCTGCGGCCATCATCCATGTCGAAGACCATCTTGTAGTCGCCGTCCTCGTCCACCTCGTAGGTGTACTTCAGCGTGTCCAGCGCGCGCCCGACCGCCTTGTCCGGCTCGGCCGCATGGGCGCCGGTGGCAGTCACGGCCAGCAGCAGTGCGGCAGCAATCCTTTTCATGAAATCCCTGTGAAGATCTGGTTGGAGAGTGCAGATTGTGAAGGGCGGCAGGGGGCAACGTCCAATCCCGGGGCCGGGGCCCTATAATGTGGGGATGCCCCGCGAGACTTCCCACGAAACTCATCACGACCATGGCGTGCTGCTTGAGCCTGCACGCCCTGAGGTCGCGCCACCGCCGATGTACCAGGTGATGCTGTTGAACGACGACTACACCCCGATGGATTTCGTGGTGACGGTCCTGCAGCATTTCTTCTCGATGGATCTGGACCAGGCCACCCAGGTGATGCTCCACGTGCATACCCGCGGTCGCGGCGTGTGCGGGGTGTTCACCCGCGAGGTCGCCGAGTCCAAGGTCGCCCAGGTCAACGAATTCTCGCGCATGAACCAGCATCCGCTGCTGTGCACGATGGAAAAGGCCAGCAGCTGACCGGTCCTGCGGGCCGGCACTGCGCGTGCCTGCAATCCGCACTGTTCCATAGACAACGCTCTCCGGCGCATGGCTCGACACGCCGTGCGTCCAGCCTGCGCCCGCCCGGTCCCGGCGGTTCGGGCGTGCGGCACGGTCGCCAGGTCCTGGCGGTCTATTGCCCGCCCCGGATGTACCGGTGGATCGCCATGACATCCCCATCACGTTGAAGCTGCCATTTCGTGGCCGTAAGTTCGTGCATGATGGAGGTGCGTCGAACAGCCCAGCGGGATCGCCCAAGTGCTAACGCCGTCTGAACGCACTGATCCGCTAGGGTGATGGAAATCGTGAAGGTTGGCCGCATATTGTTCCTAACTGCCGCCGGAGTTAATCATGTTCAGTAAAGACCTCGAACACACCATCGGACAGTGCTACAAGCGCGCCCGTGAGGCCCGGCATGAATTCATGACGGTGGAACACCTGCTGCTGGCACTGCTCGACAACCCGTCCGCCCAGGCCGTTCTCAAGGCCTGCGGTGCGGATGCCGAGCGCCTGCGCCAGGAACTGGAGCAGGCCATCGAGGCATCCGTCTCGCGCCTGGCCGAAGATGATGGGCGCGATACCCAGCCGACGCTGGGCTTCCAGCGCGTGCTGCAGCGCGCGGTGTACCACGTGCAGTCCTCGGGCAAGAAGGAAGTCACCGGCGCCAATGTGCTGGTCGCGATCTTCGGCGAGAAGGACTCGCATGCCGTGTACTACCTCAACCAGCAGGATGTCACCCGGCTGGACATCGTCAACTACCTCTCCCATGGCATCGCCAAGCTGGGCGAGGAGGGCGAAGTGCCGCCGGCTGCCGATGGTGAAGGGCGTACCGAAGGGGCGGAAGGCGAAGGCAAGGGCGATGCCCTGGCCGAGTTCGCCAGCAACCTCAACGATCAGGCCCGCAACGGCAAGATCGACCCGCTGGTCGGCCGTGCCGATGAGATCGAGCGCACCATCCAGGTCCTGTGCCGCCGCCGCAAGAACAACCCGCTCTACGTGGGTGAGGCCGGCGTGGGCAAGACCGCCATCGCCGAAGGCCTGGCCAAGCGCATCGTGGAAGGTTCGGTGCCGGATGTGCTGGCCGACGCCGTGATCTACTCCCTGGACCTGGGCGCCCTGGTGGCCGGGACCAAGTACCGCGGTGATTTCGAGAAGCGCCTGAAGGGCGTGCTGACCGCGATGAAGAAGCTGCCCAACGCGGTGCTGTTCATCGATGAGATCCACACCATCATCGGTGCCGGTTCGGCCTCGGGCGGCACCATGGACGCCTCCAACCTGATCAAGCCGGCCCTGGCCTCGGGCGAGCTGCGCTGCATCGGCTCGACCACGTTCCAGGAATACCGCGGCATCTTCGAGAAGGACCGGGCGCTGGCCCGTCGTTTCCAGAAGATCGACATCGTCGAGCCGACCGTGGGCGAAACCTACGAAATCCTGCAGGGCCTCAAGCCCAAGTACGAAGCGCACCACGGCGTGACCTACGCCGATGACGCGCTGCAGGCGGCCGTGGACCTGTCGGTCAAGCACATCAACGACCGCCTGCTGCCGGACAAGGCGATCGATGTGATCGACGAAGCCGGTGCCCGCCAGCGCCTGCTGCCCGATGGCGAGCGCAAGGAACTGATCGACATCGAGGAGATCGAGACCATCGTCGCCAAGATGGCGCGGATCCCGGCCAAGCAGGTCAGCGCCACCGACAAGGACGTGCTCCAGCATCTGGAGCGCAACCTGAAGATGGTGATCTTCGGCCAGGACCCGGCAATCGAGACGCTGTCCTCGGCGATCAAGCTGGCCCGTTCTGGCCTGGCCAATCCGGAAAAGCCGATCGGCAACTTCCTGTTCTCCGGCCCGACCGGCGTGGGCAAGACCGAGGTGACCAAGCAGCTCGCGCTGCAGCTGGGCATCGAACTGGTTCGCTTCGACATGAGCGAGTACATGGAGTCGCATTCGATCAGCCGCCTGATCGGTGCGCCTCCGGGTTATGTCGGCTTCGACCAGGGCGGCCTGCTGACTGAGAAGATCGTCAAGACCCCGCACTGCGTGTTGCTGCTGGACGAGGTGGAAAAAGCCCACCCGGACATCTTCAACATCCTGCTGCAGGTCATGGACCGTGGTGTGCTGACCGACACCAACGGCCGTGAGGCGAACTTCAAGAACGTGGTGCTGGTGATGACGACCAATGCCGGTGCGGCCCAGGCCTCGCGGCGTTCGATCGGCTTCACCCGCCAGGACCATGCCACCGACGCGATGGAAGTGATCCGCAAGAGCTTCACGCCGGAGTTCCGCAACCGTCTGGATGCGATCGTGCAGTTCCAGGCGCTGGGCTTCGAGCACATCCTGCGCGTGGTGGACAAGTTCCTGATCGAGCTGGAAATGCTGCTGCAGGAAAAGCACGTCAGCCTGTCGGCGACCCCGACCGCGCGCGACTGGCTGGCCCACCATGGCTTCGACCCGCTGATGGGTGCCCGCCCGATGGCCCGCGTGATCCAGGACAAGATCAAGCGTCCGCTCGCCGACGAACTGCTGTTCGGCAAGCTGGTCAACGGTGGCAAGGTCAGCATCGATGTCCGCGACGACCAGCTGTTCGTCGAGACCGAGGCCGAGCCGGAGCGTCTGCTGCCGGCGACCGTCTGATCGAGCGGCCGGTATCGGCGGCCTGATCGAAAAGCCCCCGCAAGGGGGCTTTTTTGTGCGCGGACGGGGCGCCTGCTCAGCGGCGGGCGCGGGCTTTGCGGTTGAATTGCTCTGCAGTGAGCGGCTCCACCGCGGCAATGTCGCAACTCTGCGTATTGGTGTGCAGTTTGCTCACACCACCGCCGCAAAGCTGGCCGTCCTGGCCCGGGGTGGCGAAGTCGAGCTTGGGCGACATGGCGGCACTGCTGCAGGAGCGATCAAAGCGCACGAGGTAATGCTGATCACCGTTGCGCAACAGCACATCGCGGTCGGCACGGTTGCGCACCACCTGGTGGTCCGAGGAAAGGGCGATGCAGTCGGCCGGCGCAGCCGGTTCAGCGGCCTGGGCCGACGCGGCGGCGGCAAGACACGTCGTGAGCAGGAGCAGGGAGGGCAGGTACTTCATGGCGGGGGCCATCGGGTCAGGATCCGGATTGGATCGAGGGCCACAATGGCCGCTTCTGCGCCAGGGCGAATCTGCATCAAGGCATCCTGACCGACGTCAGGGTGTACAGGGTCAGGGTGCCGCTTGGCAGGGTAAGCCTGCTGCCGGCTGAATGGCGCCCACGCGAAAAGGCCAGCACCTGGCTGGCCTTCTGGCGGGAACAACCCCCGGACCGCTTACTTCATGCGGTAGGTGATGCGACCCTTGGTCAGGTCGTACGGGGTCATTTCGACCTTGACGCGGTCGCCCGTCAGGATGCGGATGTAGTTCTTGCGCATGCGGCCGGAGATGTGGGCGATGATTTCATGCCCATTTTCCAGTCGTACGCGGAAAGTGGTGTTCGGCAGCGTCTCGCTGACGGTGCCTTCGAACTCGATGGAGTCGTCTTTCGACATGTAGTCCTGTGCAGTTCTGTAACCGGCCGAGCTGGCCTGAAGAGCGGGCATTTTACGCGCGTCGGGCGTCTGATGCAAAGTTTTGGTTAAGGCGGGCCCGGGTCGGCCAGTTCGGCGGCGGCAAGCGTACCGAACAAATCCGTCCAATCGCCTGCGGCGGCTGGCTGTTGGACCTGTTCACGCACCAGCGCCAGAAAGCGCTCGCGCGGCCAGTGCTCGGCGCCCATGCGCAGCAGGTGGTCATTTTCGACCTGTGCATCGATCAGCGGCCAACCCCAACTGCCCAGCCGATGGGCCAATCCGGCCAGGGCGACCTTGGAGCCGCCGGTCGCCGCGCTGAACATGCTCTCGCCGAAAAACATCCGGCCGATCGCCACGCCGTAGATGCCGCCAACCAGCTGGTCGCCATCGAACACCTCCACTGAGTGCGCGAACCCCAGCCGGTGCAGTTCGGCATACGCGTCGCGCATGTCGCGGGTGATCCAGGTGCCGTCCTGACCCGGGCGCGGGCTGGCCGCGCAGGCATCGATCACCTGCACGAAACGGGTGTCGGCGCGCAGCGACCAGGTGCTCTGCCGCAGCGAACGGCGGTAGCGGCTGGACAGGTGCACGCCGTCGGTGCGGAACACCATGCGCGGGTCCGGCGACCACCACAGCAGCGGCTGGCCCTCGGAGAACCACGGGAAGATGCCACCCGCATAGGCATTGAGCAGCCGCACCGGCGAGAGGTCGCCACCGAGTGCGAGCAGGCCGTCGGGATCGCGCAGCGCGGTCTCCGCGGGCGGGAAGGGGGCGTCGGGTGCGTCGTCGAGGCGCCAGGGCAGGCGGCGGCTCATGCCGGGTCGGTCTTGAACGGGCTATGCGCAGCAAGCACCTGTGCGTAGCGGGCGATCTCGGCACGTTCCTGTGCGCACCAGGCAACCAGCGCTTCGGCGAAGGCCGGCTCGGCGATCCAGTGGCGGCTGCGCACCGTGTGCGGCAGGAAGCCACGCGCCAGTTTGTGCTCTCCCTGGGCGCCAGGTTCGAAGCGCGCCAGGCCTTCTCGCAGGCAGTACGCGATCCCTTGGTAATAGCAGGTCTCGAAATGCAGGCCGGGCAGGGTGGCGCCACCCCAATAGCGGCCGTACAAGGTATCCGCGCCGCGCAGGCACAGCGCACCGGCGACCGGCTCGCCATCGAGCAGCGCGAGGAAGATCACCAGCGCGCGCGGCATCGTGCGTGCGAGATGCTGCAGGAAGGGCAGCGTCAACGCGGGCGAGTTGCCGTACTCGGCGAAGGTCTGCAGGTAAAAACCGTGCATGGCGCGCAGGTCGGCAGCGGTGGCCTCATCCCCATGCACGATGCGGTACGTGACGCCGCTGCGGGCGAGCTTGGCGCGTTCCTGGCGGATGTTCTTGCGATGCTTGTGGTCCATCGCGCCGAGGAAGTCCTCGAAGGTCTGCCAGCCACCCGGGTTGTGCCATTGGAACTGAATGTCCTCACGCAGCAGCCAGTCCGGGCTGAAGGCAGGGTCTTCGTCGGCAGCATGGAAGTTGATGTGTGCCGAGGACCAGCCCAGGCGCGCCACTTCGCCTGCCAGCCGTGACAGCAGGGCAGCGCGGTCCTGGGTCGTCCGTGCCAGGACCCGGGGGCCGGGCACCGGGGAGTACGGCACCGCGCCCAGCCACTTCGGGAAGTAGTCCATGCCGTACTGGGCGTAGGCATGCGCCCAGGCATGGTCGAACACGAACTCGCCGTGCGAGTTGTCCTTGAGATAGCCCGGGATCGCGGCGACCAGGGTCTCCCCCTCCCACAGGGTGAAGTGGCGGGGCCGCCAGCCCCACTCCGGGCGCAGGCAACCGTGCTCTTCCAGGCCGGCCAGGAAGGCGTGCGACAGAAACGGGTTGCGTCCGTCGTGCAGGGCGTCCCAGGCAGTGGCGGGGACATCGGACAGGCGGTGCAGAAAACGTGGATCGGGCATGGGCAGAGGATAGAGCAGGTGGGGCAGGTGCAGTGCGCGCAGGTGATGCCGGCCAGCAAAAAGGCCGGTGAATCATTCACCGGCCTTCGAGGTGCGTCGCGATGCGGCGGCTGATCAGCTCGCCTGGCCCTTCGCATCCAGGTAGCGCTCGGCATCCAGTGCGGCCATGCAGCCGAAGCCAGCGGAGGTGATCGCCTGGCGGTAATGCTGGTCGGCCACGTCGCCGGCGGCGAACACGCCTTCCACCGAGGTCTGGGTGGCGTTGCCGCCCAGGCCCGAGCGGATGTCCAGGTAGCCGTTGTTCATGGTCAGCTGGCCATCGAACAGGCTGGTGTTGGGGTGGTGGCCGATCGCCACGAAGAAGCCATGGGCCTCGATGTCACGGGTGCTGCCGTCCAGGGTGGACCTCACGCGCACACCGGTCACACCGGCGTCGTTGCCCAGCACTTCGTCCACCTGGTGGTGCCAGACGGTCTCGATCTTGCCGGCTTCGACCTTGGCGAACAGCTTGTCCTGCATGATCTTCTCCGCCTTGAGGGTGTCGCGGCGGTGGACCAGGTAGACCTTGCGGGCGATGTTGGACAGGTACAGCGCTTCTTCCACGGCGGTGTTGCCGCCACCGACCACGACCACGTCCTGGTCGCGGTAGAAGAAGCCGTCGCAGGTGGCGCAGGCGGACACGCCACGGCCCTTGAAAGCCTCTTCGCTGGGGATGCCCAGGTACTTGGCGGTCGCGCCGGTGGCGATGATCAGGGCATCGCAGGTGTACTCGGCGCTGTCACCGATCAGCTTGAACGGGCGCTGGGAGACATCGGCGGTGTGGATGTGGTCGAAGATGACCTCGGTTTCGAAGCGCTCGGCATGCGCCTGCATGCGGCTCATCAGGTCCGGGCCCATCAGGCCGTGCGCATCCCCGGGCCAGTTGTCCACCTCGGTGGTGGTCATCAGCTGGCCGCCCTGCTGCAGGCCGGTGATCACGACGGGCTTGAGGTTGGCGCGCGCGGCGTAGACGGCGGCGGTCCAGCCGGCCGGGCCGGAACCAAGGATCAACAGGCGGGAGTGCTTGGAGTTGCTCATGTAAGCTCGCAATAGAAGGTAGGGCGGGGGTGCCGGCGCAGTGATTGCGCGGCATCCGAGCGAAGTCATAGAGTGGCGGCAGGGGCGGGGCGATTCAAGGCGCGCAGTGGAACGCGGCGACCCATCAGGCATCGAGACAGCCACGCCGCCGAGTTTTTGACGGCGATGGCGGGGCCCGGTGTGCGAAGGGACTGAAAAGCGCAGCCCAGTCGTTTATTATCAAGCACTAACAGTGCATTCCCAAGGTGTGGTCTAAGGTGGCGAAACAGGTCCCGGAACGATCCAAGGCGTCCGACAGCAAGGCAGCGCCGCGCAAACCGGCCAGCGTGGACAACCCGCGCCGGCAGCGCCTGTGGCGCGACCTGGGCTTGATCGCGGTCGCCCCGGCGCTGCTGTATCTGGTCGCCAGTCTGTTCACCTATTCGGCCACCGATCCGGGCTGGTCGCACACCGGCAGCGTGGTCGCGCCGGTGCACAACATGGGCGGTCGCGCCGGCGCGTGGATCGCCGACGTGCTGCTGCAGCTGTTCGGCTACATGGCCTTCGTGCTGCCGATCGTGCTGGGCGCACTGGCCTGGATCGCGATGTTCGGTCTCAAGCGCGAGGCCAAGGGCGAGCACGACCTGGACCCGGCGCTGCGCCTGGTCGGCCTGGTCGGCTTCCTGATCGCCGGTACCGGCTTCCTGCACCTGCGCCTGTTCGTGGCCGATGTCGCCCACGCAGGCGGCATCCTCGGCAAGCTGGTCGGCAGTTCGCTCAGCGTCGGGTTCGGCGCCTTGGGCGCGAACCTGTTCGTGCTGGTGCTGCTGCTGGCCTCCATCACCCTGGCCACGGGCATCTCCTGGTTCGTGGTCATGGAGAAGATCGGCAACTGGGTGCTGGCGCTGCCGCCGCTGTTCAACAAGAAGAAAGAGCAGGCCACCGAGTGGCAGCAGACCCGCGCCATGCGCGAGGAGCGCCAGGAAGTGCGTAAGGTCGATGCCGAGGTCCGCGCCAAGCGCGAGCCGGTCAAGATCGAACCGCGCCCGGAGCCGGTGCTGGAGAAGAGCGATCGCGCCAAGCGCGAGACCCAGATTCCCATGTTCCGGGGCGTTAACGGCGATGGTTCGGACGTGCCGCCACTGGCGCTGCTGGACGATCCCAAGCCGCAGCCCAAAGGCTACGACGAAGGCACGCTGGAGACGCTGTCGCGCCAGATCGAATTCAAGCTCAAGGATTTCCGCATCGATGCGCAGGTGGTCGGTGCCTATCCCGGCCCGGTGATCACGCGCTTCGAGATCGAGCCAGCCCCGGGCATCAAGGTCAGCCAGATCAGCTCGCTGGACAAGGACATCGCGCGCGGCCTGTCGGTCAAGTCGGTGCGTGTGGTCGATGTGATTCCGGGCAAGTCGGTGGTGGGTCTGGAGATCCCCAACGTCACCCGCGAGATGATCTACCTCTCCGAACTGCTGCGCTCCAAGGAATACGACAAGTCGGCCAGCGTGCTGACGCTGGCGCTGGGCAAGGACATCGCCGGCCGCCCGACCGTGGCCGACCTGGCGCGCATGCCCCACCTGCTGGTCGCCGGTACCACCGGCTCGGGCAAGTCGGTGGCGGTCAATGCGATGGTGCTGAGCCTGCTGTACAAGGCCTCGCCGAAAGACCTGCGCATGCTGATGATCGACCCGAAGATGCTCGAGCTGAGCGTCTACCAGGGCATCCCGCATCTGCTGGCGCCGGTGGTCACCGACATGAAGGAGGCCGCCAACGGCCTGCGCTGGTGCGTGGCCGAAATGGAGCGCCGCTACAAGCTGATGAGCGCGGTGGGTGTGCGCAACCTGGCCGGCTTCAACAAGAAGGTCAAGGATGCCCAGGACGCCGGGCAGCCGATGATGGACCCGCTGTTCAAGCCCAACCCGGAACTCGGCGAGGCCCCGCGCCCGCTGGAGACGCTGCCGTTCATCGTCATCTTCATCGACGAATTCGCCGACATGATGATGATCGTCGGCAAGAAGGTGGAAGAGTTGATCGCCCGCCTGGCGCAGAAGGCGCGTGCGGCCGGCATCCATCTGATCCTGGCCACCCAGCGCCCCTCGGTGGATGTGATTACCGGCCTGATCAAGGCCAACATCCCGACCCGCATCGGCTTCCAGGTCAGTTCCAAGATCGATTCGCGCACCATCCTCGATCAGTCCGGTGCGGAAACCCTGCTCGGCCACGGCGACATGCTGTATCTGCCGCCGGGCACGGCGCTGCCGGACCGCGTGCATGGGGCGTTCGTTTCCGATGAGGAAGTGCACCGCGTGGTCGAGCATCTCAAGGCCAGTGGCCCGACCGATTACATCACCGGCGTGCTGGATGAAGTGCAGATGATGGGCGACGGCGTGGTGGTCGGCCCGGGTGGATTGCCCGAGGCGGGCGGCGGTGGCGGCGACGAGTCCGATCCGCTGTACGACGAGGCCCTGCGCATCGTCACCGAAACCCGTCGCGCGTCGATCTCCGGCGTGCAGCGTCGCTTGAAGATCGGCTACAACCGTGCCGCGCGCCTGATCGAAGCCATGGAAGCGGCCGGTGTGGTCAGCCCGCCCGAGCACAATGGCGACCGCAGCGTGCTTGCTCCGCCCCCGCCCAAGTAACGCCGGGCGCTGCCCGGCAGCCGTTGATCGGCGCGACGCCGGCGACCCCGTTGGCGGCCACCCAGCACAAGGAACCTGCAATGAAGCCGATGCACTGGATGAGGGTGGGTGCACTGCTGATCGCGCCGGTGGTGGCGCAGTCGCAGGCGCAACCTGCGCCCCCGGCGGCTGCACCGGTCGCGCCCGGTGGGCAGGCCGCGGGCACTGACGCGCAGGCCAGCAACAATTTCAGCTTCGTGCGCTATCGCGCCGACTACGTGGTGCGCCCCGATGCGGGCAACACGCAGACGGAAGAGTACGAGATCCTGCTCAAAACCAAATCGGCGGTCGAGCAGTTCAGCCAGGTCCGGCTGAGCTACAGCGAGAAGATGGAAACGCTGGAGGTGCTGCAGGCCTATACCCTGACGGCCGATGGCCAGCGCCGCGACGTGCCGGCCGACCGCATCTACACGCAGGAAAGCTACTCCAGCGCCGCCGCGGCGATGTATGCCGACCGCAAGGTGCGGGTGGTGGTGTTCCCGAACCTCGCGCCGGGCACGCGCGTGGTGTACCAGACCCGCCGCACCCAGAACACGCCGTACTTCCCCGGCTACTTCGGCCTGTGGGAAACCTTCAGCGTGTTCACCCCGTACGACGATGCACGCGTGACCCTCACCGCGCCCGCCAGCCTGCCGATGCAGGTGGAGCAGCGCGGCGTGCAGGGCAGTAAAGCGCCGCGCATCCGCAATGGCCAGGCGCAGTGGGAGTGGACGTACCGGCGCAGTGAGCCGCTCAAGGCGCAGAACTGGTCCGCCGCCGCCTGGGAATACAGTCCGGGCATCATGGCGAGCACGTATCGTGACTGGGCCCAGGTGGCGCAGGCCTACCAGCGCAAAGGCGGCGCGGCGGCTGCGGTCACCCCGCAGATCCAGGCACTGGCGGACCAGCTCACCCGTGGCATCACCGATCGCCGCGAGCAGGCCGCGGTGCTGTACCGCTGGGTCGCCCAGAACATCCGCTACGTGGCGGTCTACCTGGGCAACGGCGGGCTGGAGCCGAACCCGGCGCAGAGTATTCTCGACAACCACTACGGCGACTGCAAAGACCATGTGGTGATCCTGGAAGCGCTGTTGGCCGCGCGGGGCATCGAGAGCACCCCGGTGCTGATCGGCGCCGGCGGCGGGCCGACCCTCCCGGCCATTCCGCTGCTGGGCCGTTTCAATCATGCGATCACCTACCTCCCCGAGTTCGATCTGTATCTGGACTCGACTACCGCCTATGCGCGCTTTGGACAGCTGCCGGACGGCGATCTGGGCGCGCCGGTGCTGCACACACGCCAGGCCGTGGTAGCACGCACCCCCGCCAATGACGCTAGCCGCAATGGCACGGGCCTGGAGGTCGACTTCCGCTTCGACGCCGCCGGCAACCTGGTCGGCCAGACGCTGCAGCAGCCCAGCAGCGTGGCCGAGATCGGCATGCGGGCCGCCTTCGCACGGCTCAACGCACAGAACCGGGCACGCGCTGAAGAATCGATGATGGCGGCCTCCGGTTTTGACGGCAGTGGCGCACTGACTCTGCTCGGCGACCCGCAGGATCTGACCGGTCCGTTCAACTTCCGCTATGACTTCCGGGCCCGCGACTACGTCGATTTCGGCGTGGTTGGCGGCATGGTGCTGCCCGACGCACCGGGCGGCGAGTCGTTCCGTGACCTGTACGCCAGCACCTCGGCGCCGGACAATGCCACGCCGTTCTACTGCAACGACAGCCTGCGCGACGAGCGCTACCGGCTGACCTTCCCGGCCAGCGTGCCGATCGTGGCGATTCCGCGCAGCCAGCAGTTCAAGAATGCCGGCGGCGAGTACACCGCGGAGTGGTCACGCGACGGGCAGGTGGTCACCGTCCACCATCGCCTGCACCAGCGCGCCGTGCGCGGCGCCGATGCGCTGTGCCAGCCGCAGGACTACGCCGCGTTCCGCGAGCTGTACCAGCAGGTCCGGCGCGGCTTCCGCGGGCAGGTGGTGTATGGGGATCTGAAGACGGTGCAGGCGGGGCGCTGAGCGGCCTTGATGCACCGGGTTTCCAGCGCATAATGTGCCCCTGATCGCCCATTCAGGATTGGATGGGCACACTGCTTCCATCCTTCCCATTCGCCTGGATACCTCGCATGCACACCACCTTCCGCCGCTCCCTGCTTGCTGCCACCCTGGTTGTCGCCAGTGTCGGGTCGGCGTCGGCCTGGGCCGGCGCCCGTGATGAGCTCAATCGCTTCACCCAGGGCCTGAAGGGCCTGGATGGGCAGTTCAGCCAGCAGGTGTACGACAGCAAGGGCAAGGTCAAGGAAACCACCAGTGGCCGCGTCGCGCTGTCCGCGCCGCGCCTGTTCCGCTGGGAGTACATCAAGCCGCACGAACAGCTGATCGTGGCCGATGGCAAGAAGGTCTGGGTCTACGAGCCGGATCTGGAACAGGCCAGCGTGCGCCCGCAGGGCCAGGAAGAACAGAACAGCCCGCTGACCGCGCTGATCAATCCGGCGCTGCTGGACAAGCAGTACGACGTCAGCGAAGAAGCTGCCGTGCGCGATGGCCTGCAGTGGCTGGCGCTGAGCCCCAAGCGCGAGACCGACACCGCCTTCCAGTACGCCGCGCTGGGCTTCAATGCCCAGGGGCTGGCGCGCATGGAAGTGGTCGATGCCGTGGGTCAGCGCACGGTGATCAGCTTCACCGGCTGGAGGCGCAACCCGAGCTTCGCCTCGGGCACCTTCAGCTTCACCCCGGCCAAGGGCGTAGACGTCATCGGGGAATGACGGTGTAGTGGCGGCCCCGGGGCCGGCCCCCCCCTGCAATCTGCCGCGATACAATAGACCCGTGGCCAGAAACCGAACGACTAGAATAGTGCCGCGCAGGAGGGCCTGGTTAGGGGCAA
>NZ_NIVS01000004.1 GCF_002205165.1 Stenotrophomonas maltophilia
GCGGGGGCGGGTTGGGGGTGTGGGCTGTACCCGCTGAAAGTCCTCCCATTTATGCTCTTGTTTTTCATCCATGGCAACAAATGGTCCCGCCACCCCACCCACACCGCCCCTTCGACAGTTGGCTGGTGCGCATGGGTAACATCAAAAACAGACGGCGCCCGATCGGTTGCCTGACACTTTTTCTTGATGAATAAGGCGATCTCTCGCTGTGGCTCTGGCTCTGGTACAGCCGACCGCTGGTCGGCTGCTGTTGAATTGGCTGCCCTTGACCCTTCTTTTACGGTTGGCTTCTTCCAACCGACGACGCAGACTCTGCCGGGCGAGGGCGGTCAGACCCTGCCGGGACCGTTGGAGCGGCATGGATGCCGCTCACGAGCCCCCATGGATGGGTTTACGGCGCGTCCGGGCAGGGTCTGACCGCCCTCGCCCACACGGAACCGGGAATAGCCACCGCGCTTTCCTCAGTGATACCCCACATCCGCCCGCACCTTGCCGCGGAACACCCGGTACGACCATGCCGTGTAGCCCAGGATCACCGGCAGCAGGATCACCAGCCCGACCAGACTGAAGCTCAGCGACGAGGCCGGTGCGGCCGCCTGCCACAACGTCATGCTCGGCGGCAGCAGGTAGGGCCACATACCCAGTACCAGGCCGATGAAGCCAAGCACGAACAGGGCCAGCGTCAACAGGAACGGCGGCAGGTCGCGCTTGGGATGCATCGCGCTGCGCCACAGCGCCGTGGCGACCGCCAAGGTCAGCAACGGCACCGGCGAGAGCCACCAGGAGTTGCCATCGCTGAACCAGCGCGCCATCAGGCGCGAATCCAGGAACGGCAACCATGCGCTGACCAGGCCCATGAACACGATCACCGCCACCACCAGCGGGCGGGTCAAGGTGCGCGCGAAGGTCTGCTCGCGGCCCTCGGTCTTGAGGATCAGCCAGGTGCTGCCCAGCAGTGCGTAACCGAACACCACGGCAGCGCCGGTCAGCATCGAGAACGGGCTGAACCAGCTGAAGGCGCCGCCCACGTAACGGCCATCCACGACCTGAAGGCCCTGCACCAGTGCGCCGAGGATCACGCCCTGCGCGAAGGCGGCCAGCAGCGAACCCAAGCCGAACGCCACGCTCCACAGCTTGCGCGAGCGGTGTGCCTTGAAGCGGAATTCGAACGCCACGCCGCGGAACACCAGCGCCACCACCAGCAACAGAACCGGCAGGTACAGCGCCGACAGCAGGGCGGCATAGGCCTTCGGGAAGGCCGCCATCAGCCCCGCCCCGCCCAGCACCAGCCAGGTTTCGTTGCCGTCCCAGATGGGCGCGGCGGTGTTCATCATGATGTCGAGCTGTTCTTCATCCTCGGCCATGGGCGCGAGGATGCCGATGCCGAGCACGAAGCCATCGAGCACCACGTACATCAGCACACCAAAGCCGATCACCGCGAACCACGCGACCGGCAACCAGGTCGTCATCTCCATCTCAGCGCTCCTCCAGCGGTTCATCGGCACCGGACAGCGGCCGCGCCGGGGTATGGCTGCCGGCATCCAGGGCCGGGGCCGGGTCATGCGGCTTGGGACCGGTGCGGATGATCTTCACCAGGTACCAGACGCCCCAGCCGAACACGAACGCATAGCCGACGATGTACACGCCCAGCGACAGCGCGGTCATCCACGCACTCTGCGGACCCACGGCGTCGGCGGTACGCAGTACGCCATAGACCACCCACGGTTGCCGGCCCATCTCGGTCACAAACCAGCCGGAAATCAGCGCGATGAAGCCGCTGGGCAGCATCCAGTTCCAGCCGCCGATCAACCAGCGCGACTGCAGCAGTTTGCCGCGCCACCACTGGAACGCCGAGACCCAGGCCAGCAGCAGCATCAGCGTGCCCAGCCCGACCATCACCCGGAATGCGAAGAACACCGGGACCACCGGCGGCCGATCGCTGGCAGGCACCGAGGTCAGCGGATCGAAGGTGCCATCCAGCGAGTGGGTGAGGATCAGGCTGCCCAGGCGCGGGATCGCGATTTCATAATCATTGCGCTCGGCCTTTTCATTGGGTACCGCGAACACCACCAGCGGCACGCCCTTGCCCTCGCCTTCGGAATGCCAGTGCGCTTCCATCGCCGCGATCTTCATCGGCTGGTGCTTCAACGTGTTCAGGCCATGCATGTCGCCGACGAAAATCTGCACCGGCACCGTCAGCGCGGCAAAGCCCACCGCGGCCAGCAGCATCTTGCGTCCGGCTTCACGGTGCACGTCCTTGCGCAGGTACCACGCGCCCACGCCACCGATCACAAAGCAGGTGGTGATGAACGAACCCAGCGCCATGTGTGCCAGGCGGTAAGGGAAGGACGGATTGAACACCACGTGCCACCAGTTCTGAGGGTGCACGATGCCGTCGATGATTTCGTAGCCGGCCGGCGTCTGCAGCCAACTGTTGGAGGACAGGATCCAGAACGTTGAGACCAGCGTGCCCAGCGCCACCATGCAGGTGGAGAAGAAATGCAGCCGCGGCGAGACCTTGCCCCAGCCGAACATCATCACGCCCAGGAAGCTGGCTTCCAGGAAGAACGCGGTGAGCACTTCATAGGTCAGCAGCGGGCCAATTACCGTACCGGCGACCTCGCTCAGCCGCGGCCAGTTGGTGCCGAACTGGAAGGCCATGACGATGCCGCTGACCACGCCCATGCCGAAGGACACGGCGAAGATCTTCTGCCAGAAGAAATACAGCTCGCGCCAGACCGGATTGCCGGTGCGCAGCCAGCGCGATTCGACAAAGGCCAGCCAGCTGGCCGTGCCGATCGTGAAGGCCGGGAACAGCACGTGGAAACTGATGACGAACCCGAACTGGATCCGGGACAACAACAACGCGTCCAAGAGACGCCTCCGACTGGCTTCTGAAATCCGCACCAGTCTGGGCCTGTATCCGTGAAAGGCACATGCGACCCGGTGACGCGCTGCTTCACTTTGTCGCAGGCGGCGTCGTTAGCGCCCGCCGCCTGCCAGATGCTCAGCGCTTGAACTGGCTCTCGTGCACCCAGCCATCATGGGTGAGGATCAAGGTGGCCTTGGCGGCCACGCGGTCCTGGGAGTGCTTGGCCAATTCAGGATAGGCAGTGCCCAGGGCCTCCGAACGCGTCCAGTCGGCGCCGTCCTTGACCGTATAGGTGTACTCCACGTGCGAGAGCTTGACCCCCATCAGCTCGCCCGGCTCGGTGAAGTTGGTGACGTCCTGCACCCGGTACGTCCCGCTGCAGAACGCGGCGCGCTGGATCAGGGTTTTCGGGGCCTGGGTGTCCAGGAAGGTCTGGCCGAGCGTCGTGGCCCGGTACTCGGTGGCGGGGCGGGTGCCGCTGCCGAAGCCCGGTTTCATCCCGGTCGGCTGTGCGGCCAGCAGGCCGGCCTGGACCAGCGCGTCGGCACGGGCCTTGTTCTGCGGGAACAGGTCCTGGTCGGGCAGGGTGAAGGGGACCTCGTTGGCCGGCAGCGGGACACAGAGCCCGTTCTGCCCATCCAGGTAGGCCTGGATGGCACGGGTGAAGTTGGCTTTGCTTGCCTCGCGCGGATTGCTGCACGCCCCTAGCGCCAACACGGCGCCGGCCAGCACGGTCACGCGGGTGATCGTCTTGAACATCGAATCGCTCCTTGAATTGGATGTCCCCCTTGGATCCCCGGGGGTCACGGCCACCGTAGAGAGCCGGTTGCGGGCTGTCGACGCGGCGACACGCTGCACGCAGCCAAGCAAGACAGCGCAAGGCCGGGTTCCCGACGCCGCGTGTCGGGATCACCTCATCCCGCGCACGGGGCAGCGTCCGGGGCGGACGACTTTGCCGATCCCGGCCACGGCACGCTGCCATGACCTGTGGCCCCTTCCCGCAGTCCTTGCGGCTGCTACGCTTGCCGGGTTTTCCTCATTGGTGCCGCCCGCAATGCCCAGAACGCTGCCTTTGTCCCTGCTGCTGCTCGCCGCCCTTGGCGGCGCTGCCCATGCGGCGCCGACGCCGATCACCATCGAGCAGGCCATGGCCGACCCGGACTGGATCGGTCCGCCGGTCGAGAGCGCCTGGTGGTCGTGGAACAGCCAGCAGGTGGAGTACCAGCTCAAGCGCACTGGCAGCCCGGTGCGCGACACCTTCCGCCAGCCGGTCGCCAGTGGCGTGGCGGCGCAGGTTGGCGATGACCAGCGCGGCACCCTGGATGTGGACAGCCCGGTCTACGACAGCGCGCGCCAGCGCTCGGCGTTCGTGCGCAATGGCGATGTGTTCGTGCGCGACCTGCGTAGTGGCGCGCTGACCCAGCTCACCCGCAGCACCGAGAAGTCCGGCGCGGTCAATTTCGCCCGCGACGGCGGCGTGATCTGGCGCACCGGCCAGAACTGGTTCCATTGGACGGCCGCCGCCGGCGTGCAGCAGGTCGCCAGCCTGAAGGCCGAAAAGAACCCGGACGACGCACCCAAGGCCGACACCCTGCGCGAGCAGCAGCTGCGCACCCTGGCCACGCTGCGCAACGATCGCGCCCAGCGCGAGGCGCTCAAGGCCCAGGAAGCCAGCTGGCGCCGTGCCGACGGCACCCGTGCGCCGGGTCCGGTGTATCTGGGCGCCGATGTGGAGATCGTCGACAGCGTGCTCTCGCCCGATGCGCGCACCCTGATCGTGGTCACCAAGCCGAAGAGCTTCGATGAAGGCCGCGGCGGCAAGATGCCCAAGTACGTGACCGAATCGGGTTACGAAGAGTTCGAGGACACCCGCACCCGCGTGGGCCGCAATGATCCGGAGCCGAATGCGCTGTGGCTGGTCGATGCCGTCGCCGGCACGGTCAAGCCGCTGTCGCTGGACGGCCTGCCGGGCATCGCCACCGATCCGCTGGCCGCGCTGCGCAAGGCCGCCGGCAAGGACGCGCTGAAAGGCAATCGCCCGGTGGAAGTACTCGGCGGCCCCGGCGCGCCCGGCATCCGCTGGAGCGCCGATGGCCAGCAGGCCGCGATCATGCTGCGCGCCAACGACAACAAGGACCGCTGGATCACCAGCGTGACCCCGACCAGCGGCAAGCTGGAGACGCGCCATCGCCTGACCGACAGCGCCTGGATCAACTGGAGCTTCAACGATTTCGGCTGGTCCAACGACAACCGCACGCTGTGGCTGCTGTCCGAAGAATCCGGCTACTCGCACCTGTACACCCAGCAGGGCACGGCCAAGCCGCAGGCGCTGACCGGCGGCAAGTGGGAAACCTCGATGCCGGTGCCCAGCGCCGACGGCCGCGGCTTCTACTTCCTGTGCAACCAGCAGTCGCCGGGCGACTACGAAGTCTGCGCGGTCGACACCGCCAGCAAGCAGGTGCGTGAGCTGACCGCGCTCAACGGCGTGGAAGACTTCTCGCTGTCCCCGGACGGCCAGCAGCTGCTGGTGCGTTACTCCGGCGCTTATCTGCCAACCCAGCTGGCCGTGGTGCCCGCCGCCGGTGGCCAGGCCAAGGTGCTGACCGACACCCGCACGGCCGAGTTCAAGGCGCGCGAGTGGATCCAGCCCAAGCTGGTACAGGTGCCGTCCAAGCACGGCGCCGGCGTGGTCTGGGCCAAGTACTACGGTCCGGAGACCTTCGAGCCGGGCAAGCAGTACCCGATCGCCATGTTCGTGCACGGCGCCGGCTACCTGCAGAACGTGCACCAGCAGTACCCGGCCTACTTCCGCGAGCAGATGTTCCACAACCTGCTGGTGCAGAAGGGCTACGTAGTGCTGGACATGGATTACCGCGGCAGCGCCGGCTACGGCCGTGACTGGCGCACGGCGATCTACCGCAACATGGGCCACCCGGAACTGGAGGATTACAAGGACGGCCTGGACTGGCTGGTCGCCACCAAGCAGGGCGACCGTGACCACGCCGGCATCTACGGCGGTTCCTACGGCGGCTTCATGACCTTCATGGCGCTGTTCCGCTCGCCGGGCACGTTCAAGGCCGGCGCCGCGCTGCGCCCGGTGGTTGATTGGCACCAGTACAACCACGGCTACACCGCCAACATCCTCAACACCCCGGACATCGACCCGGAGGCGTACCGCAAGTCCTCGCCGATCGAGTACGCCGAAGGCCTGCAGGACCACCTGCTGATCGCGCACGGGATGATGGATGACAACGTGTTCTTCCAGGACTCGGTCAACCTCACCCAGAAGCTGATCGAGCTGCACAAGGACAACTGGACGATCGCGCCGTACCCGCTGGAACGCCACGGCTATGTGCGTGCCGATTCCTGGCTGGACCAGTACAAGCGCATCCTCAAGCTGTTCGAAGAGAATCTGAAGTAATCCAGCGATGACGTCGGTGCCCACTGACGTGCAGCACGCCGCGGCGACGATCGATATCGTCGCCGCGGTCGTTTTCGACTCCGATCGCCGCGTGCTGGTGGTGCGTAAACAGGGCTCGGAGACCTTCATCCAGCCCGGCGGCAAACCCGAGCCCGGCGAAGCCCCGTTGGTCGCCCTGGCACGTGAACTGTACGAAGAACTCGGGGTCACGCTGGAGCCTGGCAGTGCCGTGTCGCTGGGCCGGTTCGAGGCCTGGGCGGTGCACGAAGCCGGGCACCGCGTGCGGGCCCATGCTTACCTGGTAACGGTCACCGGTACGCCCCACGCCCAAGCGGAAATCGCCGAACTGGCCTGGGTGCCGTTGCGCCCGCCGCATGGACTGCGCTTGGCACCGTTGAGCGCAGACCATATCCTGCCCGCGGCCGCGAACGCGGTGGCTGCGACCTAGACGTTGCGGCCTGCCCAACCAGGACACCGGATGTCAGCATCGCTTCCTCCGCAATTGCCTTCCACCCTGCCCTCCCCCAGCGGGGATGGCGCACCTGCCTTTCTCGCACCGTTGCTCAAGTCGGTGCTGCTGGTCTGCCTGGTCTCGGCCGCGTTGTGGGCGGTGCTGGCGCTGATCGCCATTCCGCTGTCGGGCTCGGAGGCACTGCAGGCACTGCTGGCCGATGAGGACCTGCACTGGCTGCCCGCCTCGCTGCGCTGGCTGCTCACCCACCCCGTGCTGGCCAACGTGCTGCTGTGCGTGTCGAGCCTGCTGGGCATTGCCGCATGCTGGGGCATGCTGCGGCGTTGGCGCTGGGCGTGGGTACTGTTCATCGTGCTGCTGGCGGTCACCGCCGTGCTCAACGTGATCGCGGCGTGGTTGCTGGATGATGCATTCGGCCACCTGCTCGCGCAGATACCCGATGACACGATGTCGATCGAACTGCTCAAGCTGCGCAGTGAGCTGCGCGTGCAGCGCGTGATCTGCAGCGGCGTGGCCGGCATGACCGCGCTGGCCTTCGCGGTGCTCCAGGGCTGGCTGATCGTGCGCCTGTGCGCGGCCGATGTGCGTGCGCTGTTCCGCCGCTGAGACGTTTCCCGCAGCGCCACCGTGCGCTGCATGACCTGCAAGGATGATCGTGTGACTGTCTCCCTCCCCCTCCTGCGCCGCTACGGCTGGCGCGCGACCCTGTTCACCCTGCTCACGGCGGTGAGCCTGCCGGCGGTCGCCGCCACGCAGGCCATGGTGTGCGGCACGTTCGCCTCCGAAGACAGCGGCACCACGTTGACCCTGCACAGTGCGAACGAGGGCGCCCGGCAGATTCCCGGGCAGGCACCCGAGCCGTACCTGCTCAGCCGCCTGGGCGACGAGCTGAAGCTGGCCGACCTGGACAACGGTGGCGTCGGCTCGCTGACCCTGGCCGACAGCGGTCGGCGGCTCAGCGACCGCTTCAACACGTACCGCCTGCAGAAGGCGGCCCGCTGCCGGCCAGCGGCGGTGTTTCCGGCCGGGTCGTGCCGGGCCGAGATCGGCAGCTGCCTGCACGACATGCTGTTTGCCAGCAACGACCGCCTGCGGCAGTGGTGCAGTGAGGAGGTGCCGGCGGCCTGCAAGCGTCTGCTCGCCAATTTCCAGTCCGAAGCGCGCGAGGCCAGGACGCTGGCCGCCACGCAGGATGAAGGCCCGGACAGGGACGCCCCGGCGGTCTGCAAGCCCGACTCCGTCCAGTACGACCAGGCCGCCTGCCTGGAGGCCGCGCGTGACGCCATGGGGCAGGCCTTTGCCAAGGCGCTGCTCGGCGGCCTCGGCGCCGCCGATGCCTCACCACTGCCAGCCGCGCAGCTCGATGAGATCACCACCCTGTGCCGGACGCAGACCGGCGGCACGTTCTGTGCCAACGCCGCCGAGGCGTTGTGGGACGCTGGCCGCCTGATCCCGGCACGCGATGCCCTGCAGCGGGCCTGCACGCTCGGCAAGGATCCGCGCGCCTGTGAGCGTGCGGCGCCGCTGGCCGGGCTGGATGCCAAGGCCCTGACCCCGGTAGCCGCCACCGCCCTGCCCTGCGGCAGCTACGTGGCCGGCCAGGGCCTGATGGACCATCTGCCGTTCGGCGATGGCGGCATGATCGACAGCGGCTTCGGCGGCAAGCTGCGCGCGCGGCTGGTCGATGGCGACATCCGTGTGCGCCACGACCAGGGCGACGATTTCGTGTTCAAGCGCCTGGTCAACGGCAACCTGATCGGCATGGACAGCTGGAACCGCTACAGCTATTACGAGCGCACCGGCGAGGCACAGCAGTGCAGTGCGCCAGTGGTCTTCGTCGAGACCCCGCTGCCCCAGGATTGCCCGACCCTGGGCCGCGAGGGCGGTGCGCAGGCGTGCTGTGCGGCCGGCAAACTGCAGGGCTGCAATGCCGCCGGTCACCATCTGGCGCTGCGCAATCGCTGGGCCGAGGCGGCGCCGTTCTACATGACGCTGTGCACCGCCGGCGTACGCGAAGGCTGCGAGAACCTGGCCACCGTCTACGAGCACACCGGTGACGAGGCGCTGCCCGAGCAGATGGCCGCGCTCTGCGCGAAGGACGGCAACGGCACCCACGTGGCCTGCGATGTGCACGCGACCCGCAACTGGGGCCTGATGCAGGTCAGCGCCGGGCTGGAGCAGATCGCCCAGCGCATGGCCGCCGAGGCCGAGGCCGACGACGATGCCGAGGCGCCAGCCGAGGCGCCGGCCACGACAAAGCACAGCAAGAACAGCAACCGCAAGGGCGGCCACTGAGCGCACGTGAGCACACGCAGGCCGAGCACCGGCCTGCGGTAAAGTAGCGCCATGAACGACTTCGACCGCGTCCGCGCGTATCTGACCGACCTGCAGGACCGCATCTGTGCGGCGATCGAAACGGCCGACGGCCAGGCCCGCTTTGCCGAGGATCTCTGGCAGCGCGCGGAGGGCGGCGGTGGCCGCACCCGCATCCTGCGCGACGGCGCCGTGTTCGAGCAGGCCGGGATCGGGTTCTCCGATGTGGCTGGCACGCGCCTGCCGCCATCGGCCTCGGCGAACCGGCCGGAGCTGGCCGGGGCTTCCTGGCGCGCCACCGGCGTCTCGCTGGTGTTCCACCCCGCCAATCCCTATCTGCCCACCACGCATGCCAACGTGCGTTACTTCCGCGCCGAGCGCGATGGCGTGGCAGTGGCATCCTGGTTCGGCGGTGGCTTCGACCTCACCCCGTTCTACCCGATCGACGAAGACGTACGGTACTGGCACCAGGTCGCGCACGATCTGTGCGCGCCGTTCGGCGAAGAGCGCTATGCCGCGCACAAGCGCTGGTGCGATGAGTATTTCTTCCTGCGCCACCGCAACGAGACGCGTGGCGTGGGCGGGCTGTTCTTCGACGACCTGCATGGCGATTTCGAGCGTGATTTCGCCTATCTCCGCGCGGTCGGCGATGGTTTCCTGGACGCCTATCTGCCGCTGGTCGAGCGCCGCAAGGACACGCCGTACGGCGAGCGCGAGCGCGAATTCCAGCTGTACCGGCGCGGCCGCTATGTCGAATTCAATCTGGTCTACGACCGCGGCACCCTGTTCGGGCTGCAGAGTGGCGGGCGCAGCGAAAGCATCCTGATGAGCCTGCCGCCGCGCGTGCGCTGGGAGTACGGCTTCCAGCCCGACGCCGGCAGTGATGAGGCGCGTTTGGCCGATTACCTCGTCCCACGCGACTGGCTCTAACGGTTATTTCTTCGGCACGATCGTGATGTGCCCGTTGATCTCCAGCACCGCCAACGCGACGTCGTCGATGGACAGGCAGCCCTGCTGCCGCATCGCCGCTTCCAGATCGGCCGGGGTGACCAGTTCACGCTTGAGCACCGAATCGAGCACCTTGCCATCGCGCGCGATCAGGATCGGCTCGCCTTCGACCAGCGTTTCCACGCGCCGGCTGCGCGTGCTGAGCCAGCCCACGCCGTAGTTGATCGAGATCAGGGTCGCCGCCAGCAGCAGGCCGCCGCCCAGGGAGGTGTCTTCGCCGAGCAGCGCGTTCTGCACCGCGTTGCCGAGCAGCACGATCAGCAACACATCGAACGGGGTGATCTGGCCCAGCGCCCGCTTGCCGGACAGCCGGACCATGCCCAGTACCACCGCGTACACCACCACCGCGCGCAGGATGAATTCCCACCACGGCATGGCCAATGCAAACAGGTCGCTCATTGCCTCTCCCCGGACTGGTCCGGTCAGCATGGGCCGGCACCCGGCGCGAGGCAATGGCCGCGCGACGGCGAAGGGGGCTTTTCGGCGCCACAAATAAAAAGCCCCGCCAACCAGGGGGAGGTTAGCGGGGCCGGGGAACGGGCGCTTGGGGAGGAGCCCCCGTTCCGAGATCTGCTCCAGGGGATGGGAGAGATCCACAACAGGCATTGCGCCTGTCGAGGTCTATCAAAACACTCCGAACATTGATAGTTCGTGAAGGGGCCCAATTAATCCGGGCCTCTTCCCAGAAACATTCATCCAACAGTCAGATTATCGTGTCGCACTGAACCAATTCAGCCTTTTGACTGTGATTCAGGCCTCAATGTGCCTCGTCCCAGTTATCCCCGACGCCAGCGTCAACCACCAAGGGCACACGCAGTTCGGCCGCTGAAGACATCAACTCCACGACTTTCAAACGCAAGGTATCGAGGAAACTGCTTTCGGTTTCAAAGACCAGTTCATCGTGCACCTGCAGAATCATCTTGGCCTGGTCGCCATGGTCCTGGAGCCAGCTGTCCACCTTCACCATGGCGCGCTTGATGATGTCTGCTGCGGTGCCCTGCATGGGGGCGTTGATCGCGGCGCGTTCAGCACCGGCACGCAGGCCCTGGTTGCGGGCGTTGATGTCGTTCAGGTACAGGCGGCGGCCGAACAGGGTCTCCACGTAGCCCTGGTCACGGGCCTGCTGGCGCATCCGCTCCATGAAATCACGCACGCCGGGGTAGCGGCTGAAGTACAGCGCCACGTAATCCTGCGCCTGGCCGCGGTCGATGCCCAGGTTGCGGGCCAGCCCGAACGCGCTCATGCCGTACATCAGGCCGAAGTTGATCGCTTTGGCGGCTCGGCGCTCGTTGGAGGTGACCTCGTCCAGGGGACGGCTGAAGACTTCGGCCGCGGTCGCCCGGTGCACGTCCACGCCCTGCTCGAAGGCCCGCACCAGGCCCGGATCCTCGGAGAGGTGCGCCATGATCCGCAGCTCGATCTGCGAGTAATCGCAGGCCAGGATCTTGCGGCCCGGCGGGGCGACGAAGGCGCGGCGGATGCGGCGGCCGTCCTCGGTACGGATCGGGATGTTCTGCAGGTTCGGATCGGACGAGGACAGCCGGCCGGTCGCGGCACCGGACTGGTGGTAGCTGGTGTGTACCCGCCCGGTGTCCTGGTTGATCATCTCCGGCAGCTTGTCGGTGTAGGTGCTGCGCAGCTTGGCCAGCCCGCGGTATTCCAGGATCACCCGCGGCAGTTCGTGCTGCTCGGCGATCGCCTCCAGCGCCTCTTCATTGGTGCTGGGCTGGCCCTTGGGGGTCTTCACCAGCGCCGGCAGCTGGAGCTCGTCGAACAGCACGGCCTGCAGCTGCTTGGGCGAATCCAGGTTGAAGGTGCGCCCGGCCAGCTCGGTGGCCTTCTGCTGGGCGGCCAGCATGCGCGCGCCCAGGTCCTGGCTCTGCCGGCGCAGCTCGGCCATGTCGATATGCACGCCATTGGCTTCGATCCGGGTCAGGACCGGCACCAGCGGCATTTCGATGTCGCGGTAGACGCTGTCCAGCGAGGGCGTGGCCTGCAGCTGCGGCTGCAGCGCGTGGTGCAGGCGCAGGGTCACGTCGGCATCTTCGGCGGCGTAGCGGCAGGCTTCGTCCAGCCCGACCTGCGAAAACGAGATCTGCTTGGCACCCTTGCCGGCCACCTCCTCGAACTTGATCGTGGTGTAACCCAGGTAGCGCATCGCCAGCGAGTCCATGTCATGGCGCGTGGCGGTGGAATTGAGCACGAAGCTCTCCAGCATCGTGTCGTCGTGGTACCCCTGCAGGTTCACGCCATGGCGGCGCAGCACGTGCAGGTCGTACTTGCCGTGCTGGCCCAGTTTTTTCTTGGTGGGGTCTTCCAGGGCAGGGCGCAGCGCCGCCAGCACCTGCTCGCGCGGCAGCTGGGCCGGCGCGCCCGGGTAATCGTGGCCGACCGGAATATAGGCGGCCCGGCCCGGCTCGACCGCCAGGCTGATGCCGACCAGGTTGGCGCGCATGGCGTCCAGTGCGTCGGTTTCGGTGTCGAAGGAAATCAGTTCGGCCTCGGCCAGGCGCTGTACCCAGGCATCGAGCTGTTCGGTGGTCAGCACCATCTCGTACTCGCCCGGAGCGGAGAGCGCCGGATCGACCGGCACCACCGCCTCATCGGCCGTGGCGCGGGCGTAGCCGGCCGCGGTGCCACGCAGGCTGACCGGGGCATCGCTGGCAGCGGCCGGGGCCGGCACGGGGCCACCCAGCTCCTTGAGGGCCTGGGTGAAGCCGTAACGCAGGTACAGCTCGCTCAGCGACGGCACGTCCGGCTCACGCAATGGCAGCGTCTGCGGCGTTACCTCCAGCGGTACGTCGGTGCGGATCGTGACCAGCTCGCGGTTGAGCGGCAGGCGCTCCAGCGCCGCGCGCAGGTTCTCGCCGATCTTGCCCTTCATGGTCGGGGCCGCGGCGATCACGCCATCCAGGTGCTGGTATTCGGCCAGCCACTTGGCGGCGGTCTTGGGGCCGCACTTCTCCACGCCGGGCACGTTGTCCACGGCGTCGCCCATCAGTGCCAGCAGGTCGACGATCTGATCGGCACGCACGCCGAACTTCTCCATCACCGCCGCGTCCGAATCCATGCGGCTGCCGGTCATCGTGTTGACCAGTTCGATACCCGGGCGGACCAGCTGGGCGAAGTCCTTGTCGCCGGTGGAGATGGTGACCTGCAGGCCATCGCGGTGGCCCTGCAGGGCCAGCGTGCCGATCACATCATCGGCTTCCACGCCGGGGATGCGCAGGATGCTCAGGCCCAGCGCTTCGACGATGCGGCACATCGGCTCGATCTGCGGGCGCAGGTCGTCGGGCATCGGCGGGCGGTTGGCCTTGTAGTCGGCATACAGGTCGTCACGGAAGGTCTTGCCGGGCGCATCGACCACGAAGGCGACGTACTCGGGGCGCTCCTTCAGGGTGGCGCGCAGCATGTTGACCACACCGAACAACGCACCGGTGGGTTCACCGTGTGCGTTGGTCAGCGGCGGAAGCGCGTGGAACGCGCGATACAGGTAACTGGACCCGTCAATCAGGACTAATCGGCTCATGGGACGATTCTACGCGCCCGGCCCTGACCGTCGTCGGCACCGGCCTCACGATCCATCGGGCATAATCAGGCCCTCTTCGCCCAAGGACTCCCGGCCCATGAAGATTCTGTTGCTCGCAGGCGTGCTCGCGCTGGCTGGCTGTGCCACCGGTGGTGGCGGCAGGCCCCCGGTCGATGTCACCGGTGCCGACGTGGTCAAGACGGTCCAGGACAACGGCGACACCATCGAGGAATACCGGGTCGGCGGCCAGCTGCGGATGGTCAAGGTGACCCCGTCGCGCGGTGCCCCGTTCTACATGTACGACCAGAACGGCGATGGCCGGATGGACAGCGACAAGGACGGCGTCTCGCCGGTCTACTGGAAGCTCTACAGCTGGTGACTGCGGGCGTTGACCGCTCTGCCGCCCCGTGACTGCACGGGGCCGGTTGGGCGATGGACCCCATCCCTGCTCGCCCCCGCTCGATGACCACACCCGAACGCCGCCACGATCCGAATCCGGCTGAACTGCGCGCCGGCCTCACCGCAGAGCAGCGCCAGGCGGTGGAAACGCTGGAGCATTTCGGCTGGCAGCTGCGCTTCGTGCGCCGCCCCCTGTTCCGCGATCCGATCCCGGTATTGTTCGACCGGACGGGCGAGCGTTACGTGGTGCTGCAGCCCGATGGCGCACTGGATGAGTCGCAGACGTTGAAGCTGCGCGATTGATCTGACGCCCACGCTGCGCGACGGATGGGTAGTGCCGGCCGCTGAGCGGCTGCGCTTGCATCGGACCCAGAGGCGGCGGCCAGCGGTGGGCACTACCGCTTTCCCATTACCGGATGACCAGCACCGGTACCGTGCTGCGGGCGAGCACTTCGGCGGTCTGGCTGCCCAGCAGCACGCGGGTAACGCCACGGCGACCATGCGAGGTCATCACGATAAGATCGCTGCCGCGTTCGGTGGCGGTATCGATGATGCCGTCGGCGGCGTAGCGGTCGAGCACGTGCACGGTGGTGGCCCGCAGCCCCTGCGCCTGCGCGGCGGCCTGGGCCGGCTGCAGCACCTTCTGCGCGGTTTCTTCGCGGTCGGCCTTGTATTCGGGCGTGTTCATGTAACCCACGCTCCAGCCCATGGCGTCGTACATGCCGACCGCCCACGGCTCGGAGACGGTCACGATATCGACCTCGGCATTGAGGTCCTTGGCCAGCTCCAGGCCCTTGGCCAGGCCTTTTTCGGCCAGCTCCGAACCATCGGTGGCAATCAGGATGCGCTTGTACATGGCAGAGCTCCTCGGGGTGGGCAATGGGAAGATCACCATTGCACACCCGATGTGGACGCGGTGCCTTGAGCTGGATCAATCGCCGTGGGCGCGCGCAGGCACCGCCCGCGCCGGGTTGCCGACCACGGTCGCACCGGCGGGTACATCGCGGGTCACAACGCTGCCCGCACCCACCACCGCGTCATCACCAATGGTGACGCCGGGCAGCACGATCGCGCCGCCGCCGATCCAGACATTGCGCCCGATCCGCACCGGCCTGGCCGACTCCAGGCCTTCCGCCCGCGCCTGCGGATCGCGCGGATGGTCGGCGGCATAGATCTGGACCGCCGGACCGATCTGGGTGCCATCGCCGATGCTGATCTCGGCGACATCCAGGATCACGCAGTTGTAGTTGAGGAACACGCCCTGCCCCAGGCGGATGTTGTAGCCGTAATCGCAGTGGAACGGCGGCCGGATCACCGCGCCCTCGCCGACCGCGCCCAACTGCTCGCGCAACAGCGCGCGGCGCACGGCCGGGCTCTCGGCCAGGGCGGCGTTGTAACGGACCATCCAGACCTTGGCGGCGGCCATGTCGGCCTGCAGCGCCGGGTCGCCCGGGCGGTACGGCTTCCCGGACAGCATCTTTTCCTTTTCGCTCTGACCCACGCGGCCTCCTTCAGACAGAGGCTGATGATGCCGGTTGGCCGTCCGCCTGTCAGCGCGCCTTGCAGCGCGTGCCCAGCAATGCGACCACGGCGAAGACGAGGCCGCTCAGCCAGAACCACAGCGTCGCCTGGCCGATGCACACCACACTGGGCTGCGGCTGGCAGCGCAGGCGCAGCAGATCGAAGTCGCCACCGTCGGCCAGGCAGGTCTGCGCGTTGTGGACCAGGGCCAGCACCGGCTCGGCCCAGCCTGCCGACCATGTCAGCAGGACCAGTGCAGCAAGCAGATACGGAATTCCCTTGTTCACGAGTGCGCTCCCAGCGGACAGGGGCAGACTCTGGGCGCCGGCCCGGGGACGGACAAGCGGTACGCGACGAACTGGGTGAAATCCGGGATGAGTCGGGGACGATGCGGGATGAAGCGTGGCGCTCTGGCCGACCGCAACGCGGATAGCGCAGGCATGCGCTGCCTGGGATGCCTGTGCTGCAGCGCAGGACGGAGACCAGCACCGCCCATGACAGACTTCCCGCATGCGCCCTCTGCTCATCGCCCTGCTGTGCTCGCTGGCCCTGCTGCCGCTACCCGGCCTTGCCGCCGCGCCGGGTCCGGACCGCGTCCTGATCTTCAGCCGCACCGCCAAGTTCCACCACGACTCGATTCCTGTGGCCGTGGCGGCGCTGCGCGAGCTGAGTGCCGAGGCCGGCATGACGGCGGACCCGAGCGACGATCCCCGGGATTTCCGCCCCGACAACCTCGCCCGCTACCGCGCCGTGATCTTCGCCAATACCACCGGCGATGTACTCGACGCCACGCAACAGGCTGCGATGGAGCAGTTCATCCGCAACGGTGGCGGTTTCATGGGCGTGCACGCCGCGGCCGACACCGAATACGACTGGCCGTGGTACGGCGAACTGGTCGGCGCGTGGTTCCACAAGCACCCGGAGGGTCTGCAGGACACGCGGGTGCAGCCCGAGCGTGACGGCAAACCGTCAGGCCCGGCGTGGCCGATCCGCGATGAGCTCTACAATTACCGGCGCAATCCGCGTGGGATGGTGCAGGTCATCGCGACGGTGGACGAAGCGCGCTACGACGGCGGCACCATGGGCGCCGATCATCCCATCGCCTGGTGCCGGCCCTTCGATGGCGGCCGCAGCTGGTACACCGGGCTGGGCCATGATGCTGCGGTGTACGCCAATCCGGCTGTGCGGGCGCAGCTGCGCCGTGGCCTGCGCTATGCAGCAGGCCACGCGCCGGACTGCTGATCAGGCGGTACGCACCACGCGTGCACCTTGGCACAGCGGGTAGCTCGCCAGCAGATCGGCGATGCGCGCGTGCAGGGTGTCGAACGAGGCGCCATACAGATACAGCGCCGTCTCGGTCGGGCCCTGCCACCAGCTGCAGATCTCGCCGTGGCCGTCGATGCGCTCGACGATCTGTTCGAACACATAGTTCGAATCACACTGTTCGTAGACCTCATCGGGCAGATCGGTGCCGTTGAGATACAACGCCAAGCCTTCGGTGACGCCGAACGGCTGATCGGGGGCGCCTTCGCGCTGGATCAGTGAGCCCTTCGGCGCGCCCAGCTGCTCCAGCAGTTCGATCACGCCGGGCAGCGACGCCGGATCGTTCAACGCGACCTCGATATCGCCGTAGTCCACTTCACCGTCTTCCGTCAGCGCAGTGCCACCGCCGGTGATCTCGCCCAGCTCGGCACTGCCCAGCAGCGCATCCAGCGGGTCTTCGAACAGCTCATGGCGATGCTCGGGCTGGAGCTTGGCGTTCAATTTGACGGTGAGGTGCAGCGGCGCATCGGTCATGGCGGGCGCCTGTTCGAAAAGGATGGCGCCATTGTAGTGCCGGCCGCTGGCCGGCTCCCGACAGCGCTGCAGCAAGCAGCTGCCGGCCAACGGCCGGCAGTACCCGATGACGGTGCTGCTTCAGAGCACCGTCAGATTGGCATACGCCATCACCAGCCACTTGCTGCCGGCCTCGATGAATTCGACCTGCACGCGGGCGTGCTGGCCGCTGCCTTCGTAGTCGGTGACCATGCCTTCGCCGAACTTGGGATGGTTGACCATCGCGCCCAGCTTGAGCGGCGGTGCTTCCAGCGCGGCGTGGCCCATCACCCGGTGGGCGCCGAGTGAGGTGCCGCGCGAGACCTGCACCTTGGGGCGCACTTCGTTCACCAGCTCGCGCGGGATCTCGCGCAGGAAGCGCGAGGGCACGTTGTAGTTGTCCTGGCCATGGATGCGGCGCGATTCGGCGTAGCAGAGCACCAGCTTCTGGCGCGCGCGGGTGATGCCTACGTAAGCCAAGCGACGCTCTTCTTCCAGCCGGCCGCTTTCTTCCAGCGAGCGCGCGCTCGGGAACAGGCCGTCTTCCATGCCGGCCAGGAACACCAGCGGGAACTCCAGGCCTTTGGCGGCGTGCAGCGTCATCAACTGCACCCCCTCTTCGCCGGCCTGGGCCTGGCCTTCGCCAGCCTCCAGCGAGGCGTAGGCGAGGAAGGCGACCAGCTCGCTCATGTCCTGGGTTTCTTCGACATCATCCTCGCGACGCACGAAGCGCGAGGCCACCGAAACCAGTTCGTCCAGGTTGTCCGCGCGCGATTCCGAATCCAGCGCGTTGCGGCTTTCCTTGGACCAGTGCTCACGCAGGCCCGAGCGCATCAGCACGTGGTCGATGCGTTCGGCCAGGGTCATCGTGTCCGCTTCGGCCTGGAGCTGATTGACCAGCACCAGGAAGCCGGCCAGCGCATTGCGTGCGCGTGCGGCCAGCGCATTGCCCTGGGTGGTGAGCATGGTGGCTTCCCACAGCGAAATCGCGTGGGCGCGCGCCAACCGGCGCACTTCATCCAGGGTGCGGTCGCCGATGCCACGCGTCGGCGTGTTGACCGCGCGCTCGAAGGCAGCGTCATCGTTGCGGTTGGTCATCAACCGCAGGTACGCCAGCGCGTCCTTGATTTCGGCGCGCTCGAAGAAGCGCATGCCGCCATACACGCGGTACGGCACCTGCTCGGACAGCAGCGCTTCTTCGAAGGCACGCGACTGTGCATTGCTGCGGTAGAGCACGGCAACATCGCCGTAGCTGCCACCATCGCGCACCCACTGGCGCGCGCGTTCGACCACGTAACGCGCCTCGTCCATTTCGTTGTAGGCCGCGTACAGATCGATCGGATCACCGTCGCCGCTGTCGGTCCACAACTCCTTGCCGATGCGGTCCGGGTTGTGCGCGATCACCGCATTGGCCGCGCCGAGGATGTTGGCGGTGGAGCGGTAGTTCTGCTCCAGGCGCACGGTCTGCGCACCCGGGAAATCCTTCAGGAAGCGCTGGACGTTCTCGACCTTGGCGCCGCGCCAGCCATAGATGGCCTGGTCGTCGTCGCCGACCACGAACACGTGGCCGGTCTCGCCGGCCAGCACGCGCACGAAGGCGTACTGGATGGCGTTGGTGTCCTGGAACTCATCCACCAGGATCTCGCGGAAACGCGAGCGGTAGTGGGCCAGCAGCGCCGGGTTGTCGCGCAGCAGCTCATGCGCGCGCAGCAGCAGCTCGGCGAAATCGACCAGGCCGGCACGATCGCAGCGCTCCTGGTAGGCCGCATAGGCCTGGCGCATGGTTTCCAGCCACGCGTCATGCGGCTCGGGCTGGATGTGCTGCGGGCGGCGACCCTCGTCCTTCTGCTCGTTGATCCACCAGGCGATCTGCTTCGGCGGGAACTTGCCGTCGTCGATCTCCAGCTGCTGGACCACGCGCTTGACCAGCCGCAGCTGGTCGTCCGAATCCATCACCTGGAAGCTGTCGGGCAGCTTGGCGTCCTGGAAGTGCAGGCGCAGCAGGCGATGGGCCAGACCGTGGAAGGTGCCGATCCAGGCGCCGCGGCTCCCCTGCGACAGCTGCAGGTCGATGCGGTGACGCATCTCGCCGGCGGCCTTGTTGGTGAAGGTCACCGCAAAAATGCCATGGGTCGGCACGCCGCAGACTTCGTTGAGCCAGGCGATGCGGTGGATAAGCACGCGGGTCTTGCCGGAACCGGCACCGGCAAGCACCAGATGGTGGCCGGGCGGGGCGGACACAGCTTCGCGCTGGGCGGGGTTCAACCCGTCGAGCAAGTGGGAAACATCCATGTCCCCATTTTACCCTCGGGCGGGTCGCTCCGGGCCGTTACCCGGCGGCCGGATCGAACGGGTTCAGCCGCGCGCGGCCTGTTCGGCCTGCACGCGCAGCTCCGGGATCGCCAGGCTCTCCCACAGCGTGCCGATGCGCAGGCTGCCGACCACGCGGATCGCGGGCTGCGGCTGGCCATGGCCATCGATCAGGCCGCCCTCCTCCACCGTGGTATCCAGGCCCAGGCCATGCGGGCCCGGGCGGGCATGCCCGTCCGCCAGCAGCTGCTGGATCAGCGGATTGCGCATGGACAGCGCGCGCGTCTCCACTCCGGTGGCATTGATCACCGCGCCCACGGTCAGCGGCGGCAGGCCACCGTTCGGACTGCGGCCGTGCAGCTGCAGCCCGCTTTCCTGCACCAGCAGCGTGTCCAGCCGGGCGCGGTGGCGCTGCAGCTGGCCGCTGCGCTCCAGTTCGGCCACCTGGGCGTGCACCGATTCGGCGATACGATGACGGTGCACGTCCCAATAGCGCACCACGTGGCGCAGGAAACGGCGCTGGTCGGCCTCGTTCAAGCTCAACCACAGCGCCTGCCCCATGGGCCGGATCCGGTCCATCACGCTCTGCCAGGGGATGCCCTGCGCCACTGCCGTGCGGGCCTGCCCACGCAGTTCGCGGACGCGCTGGCGCAGCGACATCGCCAACAGCGGCTGCGGATCGAACGTGACGGCTGCGCCGTGCGCGTGCGGCAAGGGCAGCAGCGCGTGGCGCGACAGCACGAAAATGCGCCCACGGTGACCGGCGGCGGCCAGGGCCACCACGCTGTCGGCCATGCTCAGGCCGGAGCCGATGATGGCCAGATCGTCATCGCCGGCCAGCACCCGCACACCATCGTAATCCCAGGCCTCCACCGCCTGCGCGGGCGGCAGTGCCTCGGCACCCGGCACCGGCAACGGGCGCATGCTGTTGCCACACGCCAGCACCACGCGCTGGGCGTTCCACGTCACCTCATCGTCGAGCCGCAGCTGCACGCCCTGTGCAGTGGGCGCCAACGCGAACACCGGCTGTTCGACCACCTCCAGCACCGCCACGCTGCCCTCGCGCGCCTGCTCCAGGCGCTCGCGCAGGTACGCGGCGTAGTGGCGGCGCGGCACGAACTGGTCGGCCAGCAGCTCGCGCGGTACCTCGGCAATCGCCTGGCTGTCGATCAGGTAATCGAGGAAATCCGCGGGCTGATCCGGCAACCCGCTCATCTTGCCGGCCGGTACGTTGAGCAGATGTTCGGGCCACGGCGTGGCGTAGGCGATGCCTTCAGCCAGCACCGAGGCCGGCTCGAACAGCACGATGCGTGACGGCCGCTGTGCATGGCGCAGGGCCTGCAGTGCGACGAGGACGCCGGCAGCGCCGCCGCCGACGATGGCCAGATCACACTGGCAGTGGGTATCGGACGCAGTCATGCACCGATTGTAGGCGATGCACGTGGACCGGCCGTCCACGTGCGTCACAGCGGGCTACATCAAGGCATCGGCCAGCCGTGCGATGCCTTCGCGGCTGCGCTTCCATGCCGGCCGTTGGCGCCATGTCGCCAGATCCAGCGGGCGCGACTGTTCGAGATAGTCTGCTTCGATCTGCGCCAACTGCCTCACCATGCCGGCGTCGTAGCAGAGCATGCCGATCTCCGCGTTGAGCGCGAACGAGCGGATGTCCAGGTTGATCGAGCCGACCAGCCCGATGTCTTCATCGACGGTCAGGTGCTTGGCGTGCAGGAAGTTCGGCTCGTACAGCGCGATGCGCACGCCGCTACGCAGCAGCTCGTCGTAGTAGGCCTCCTGCGCCCACGAGGTCAGCCGCTGGTTGGTGCTGGCCGACAGGATCAGCTGCACCTGCACGCCGGACAGCGCGGCGATGCGCAGCGCGCTCAGGGTCGCTTCGTCGGGCACGAAGTACGGCGTGACCAGCACGATCCGCCGGCGCGCCAGATGGATCAGCGCGTTGACCGCATCGCGCGCGTTGCTGAAGGGGTACGCCGGGCCACTGGGCAGCAGCTGGGTCGGCACATCGGCCGAGCACACCGGCACCGCGGTCAGCACATCCAGGCGCTGCCCGGTTTCCATGTACCAGTCGCTGGCGAACACCGCCTCCAGATGGGCAACCACCGGCCCGCGCACGCGCGCGACCAGTTCCTTGTTCGGGAAGCCGGCGACGAACTGCGCGCGCGCCAGGTTCTGCGAGCCGATGTAGCCGACCCGGTTGTCGATCACCGCGATCTTGCGGTGGTTGCGCAGGTCCATGCGGCCACTGCGGCGCCAGCGCAGGCCACCGGGCAGCATCGCGCGCACGTCCACGCCGATGGCCTGCAGCCGGTGGCGATAGTGGCGCAGCCCGCGCTTGGCGCCGACCGCATCCAGCAGCAACCGGCAGTGCACGCCACGCGCCGCGGCGCGCTGCAGCGCCTGCACGATGGCCTCGCCGACGGCATCGTCAAACATCAGGTAGTACAGCAGGTGCACGCGATCGCGCGCCTGGTCGATGTCTTCGATCAGCGCCTGCAGCGAGGCGTCATAGTCGTTGAGCAGATCCACCGCATTGCCGTGGATGGGCATGAAATCGCCCTGGCGCTCGATCAGCGGCACGATCTCGGCGGTGGCGGTATCCGGCGCGGGCGTCCAGCGCAGTGGCGGCTGCAGGGCCTGTTCCTCGCGGATCACCTGCGAGGCCTCGGCCTGGCGCTGCACGCGCTGGCGCGACAGCCAGGGATGGCCGAACAGCAGATACAGCGGCAGCCCGAGCAGCGGCACGAAGCCGACCAGCAGCAGCCAGCTGCGTGCGGCACCGGGCGTGGTGCGGCTGGGAATCCAGAACAGCGCGGCCAGCCGGATCAGCCAATCCAGCATCAACAACCACGAACCCAGCAGCCACTCGAACAGCATCGCGTCGCCCGTCGGGAGGGGACCCCATTCTGCCATGGGCTGCTGTGCGGCCGGGGTGACCGGCGTAGCGGTCAACGCCGGTCATCGCCGCGCGGGCTGAAACGGAAAAACCCGCCACAAGGGCGGGTTTTTCGTCGGGAAGCTCAAGGATCCTTGCGGATTACTTGATCTTGCCTTCCTTGTACAGGACGTGCTTGCGCACGACCGGATCGTACTTCAGGAATTCCATCTTCCCGGGGGTGTTCTTCTTGTTCTTGTCCGTCGTGTAGAAGTGGCCAGTGTTGGCCGTCGAAATCAGACGGATCTTATCGCGCTTGCCTGCCATGATCGTTTACTCCTCAGACCTTTTCGCCGCGCGAACGCAGCTCAGCCAGAACGGAGTCGATACCGTTCTTGTCGATGGTGCGCAGGGCATGCGCGGAAACACGAAGCTTGACCCAGCGGTTTTCGCTGGCAACCCAGAAGCGGCGCTCGTGCAGGTTGGGCAGGAAACGACGACGGGTCTTGTTGTTGGCGTGCGAGACGTTGTTACCCGTCTGCACTCGCTTGCCGGAAACTTGGCATACGCGGGACATTGCGCACCTCGATAAAAGTAGTTGTCAGCCCATAGCCCGGGCGACGGCGGCCTCGGCGGTTTCCCGCCACACGTCATGAGAATCAAAGGGTTACGCTGTCGAGGGCGGGCCGGATGACGTGTTCCCGGCCACCGATCCAAAGGTTTTTGGACACAGCGAGCCGCGCATTATGCCCGCTTGGCCCTGCTGGCGCAACCGAGGCCGGGAGGAGCTCCCGGCCACGTCGTTCATGCCAGCACGGCGCGGCGCGGCCGCCCGGCGGCTGGGGTGCTGGCCGCGATCGGCTCACCCGAGGCCGGCACTGCCCGCTCCCGGCCCCAGGCGCGGATGTTCTCGATCTGCTCCGGTGCGGTCCGCGACAACGGCACCACGTTCTGGAAACTGCGCCGGAACAGCTCATCGGTAACCACGGCATCGCCTTTCAGGTACGCCTCTTTCACCACTTCACGAACCGCCGATTCCAGGTCCGAGCCGGCAAAGCCCTCGGACAGCTCGACCAGTTCATCCAACAATCCCGGCGCCAGTTCGCGCTGCTGCAGCCCACGCCGCGCATAGATGCCGATGATGTCGCGGCGCTCAGGGGGCGTCGGCAGGTCGACAAAGAACAGTTCGTCGAACCGGCCCCGACGCAGCAGTTCCGGCGGCAGCTTGGAGACATCGTTGGCGGTGGCCACCACGAACACGCGGGTGCGGGCCTCCTGCAGCCAATACAGGAACTGGCCGACCAGCCGGGTCGAAGTACCGCCATCGCCGCCCCCGGTGGCGCCGGCCAGGCCCTTCTCGATCTCGTCGATCCACAGCACGCAGGGCGCCACGTGATCGGCAGTGGCCAAGGCCTCCTTCAAGCGGCCTTCGCTCTGGCCCAGGTACTGGCCATGGATGGTGGACAGGTCCAGCCGGTACAGCGGCAGCTGCCAATCCTGGGCGATGGCCTTGGCCGACAGCGATTTACCGCAGCCCGGCACGCCGACCAGCAGCACGCCACGCGGCGGCCGGATGCCGCGCTCGCGCAGGTCGGCGGTCAGCAGCGGCCGCTCACGGGCCAGCCAGCTCTTGAGGCCGCCAAGGCCACCCACACTGAGGTCGCCGCCGCGCACGGGCACCCGCTCGATACCGGAAATGTCGGCGAAGATCCGGTCCTTGGCATGCATCAACTCGACCAGATCATTCTTGTCGATACGGCCATTGACCAGCAACGTAGCGATGATGTTCTCCGCCTCCAGCCGCGAGATGCCGGCCAGGATCGCCGCCGCCTGGCGGATGTCGGCGTCGTCCCAGTCGATCTGGAACTGGCTGCGGTAAGGATCGATCTGCTCATGGATGATCGCCGCCATCTCGTCTTCGGTCGGCGGCGACAGCACCAACGACATGCCCAGGCGCTGCAGCTGGCCGAACACCGGCTTGCTGGTGACCACGACCAGCGAGCCACCATGGTCAGCCGCCAGCATCGCCACATCGATCAGTTGCCGGGCCGACGGCGTGTCGTCCTCCAGGTCGGACACCTCGGTCAATACGAAACTGAGGTTCTGCCGCTGCGCCATCTGCTGGCTGGCGAAGTCGACCGCACCGATGACCGAGCGGTCCTCGTTGACGATCCGCCCCGTCGCCAGTTCGCGCGTTCCCTGCGAGAGCGTGTGCACGTAGAACGGCGCACTCAGCGCGCCGGCCACGTCACGCAGGATGTCCAGCACCCGCGCACGTTCAGTGCTGCGGATGGAGATGAAGGGCACGCGCGCTTTCAGGTAACGGGTCAGCGTGGCGTGGAACTCGCGGGTATCGCTCATGGGGTCAGATCATCAAGGTTCGCCGGCGCCCCGGCAGGGCGGGAACATCGGCAGGTGCAGCAGAAGGGAGGGGCGGCGGCGCGGAGGCATCCAGCGCGGCCGGCCGGTAGTGGCACAGGCTGTTGTAGCGCACCGCGCGCAGGGTGCGGTCGCAGCGTTGGGCGCGGGCGTTGGCTTCCAGGTCGGCCTGCATCCTGGCGGTGATGCGCACCAGTTCCCCGCGCAGGAAGGCGCGCAGCGATTCGGGCAGCGTTGCCAGCGAAGCCAGTTGATGCAGCACGCTGAAATGCCGACGCGCATCCAGCAGCGCGCGGACCAGGGTCACCTCGTCGGCGCGGTCGCCGAGATCGCGCTGCAGGCGAGCGCTGCACTGCTTCAGGCGCAGGTCGAGCAGCGTGGTGATCCGGTCGGTGAACAACTGCGCCACGCCAGGCGTCCAGTCCAGCCGCCCTGCCGCCATGGCCGCGAGCGCCTCGGCTTCGCGGCCACCTTCGCTGAAGGCATCCAGGACCTGGCTCCATTCGGCGTAGGTCCGGGGAACCGGCAGAGTCATCCGTTCGAGGCGCGCTTGCGGCGTACGAAACCGGTCATCGGCAACAGGTCCCAGCCAGGCAGGGCACCGGCGAGCGCATCCGGCGCGGCAACGGCGACGGGCGGGGGGGCCGTGGTCGCCACCGCTGCATCGTTCAACGGCGGTGGAACGGCGTCATGGACCGGCAACGGAGGCGGCACGGCGGAAGCATCGAGCAGGGAACGGGTCATGGTCGGGCCTCAGGCGGTGGCGGCAAGGATGCGGCGGGTGTTGTCATGACCGCCAAGGGTGAACTGCTCGGGCGTGATCGACTCCAGCAGCGCGGTCAACTCGGCAGACTGGGCATCGCGTGCGGCGAGGTCACGCCGCACCTCCACGACTTCGGCCATGCAGGCCTTGAGCGCGTTCTGCAGTTGCTCGCGCTGCCGCGTGAAGTCGGCGCGGACCGTTTCGCGGGTCTTTTCCAGATTCTTGTAGGCCATGCCGACCCACAGCAGCATCAGCGCGGCGATCACCATGCCGATGACGTTGCCCAAGGTCATCACCAGCAGCAGGACACCCAGCACCAGCACCGCCCAGTGCTGGAAGCGCAGCTTCACACCGGCCAATGCCTGCGCGAGCCCGGTGTCGACGTGCTCGTTGAGCGAGGTCTCCAACGCAGCCTGGTTGCTGCCATCGCGGGTGCTGCCCTGCCAGGCATCCAGTGTGACCTCCACCTCGGTCGGGATCGCCTGGCGGATGCTGGCGGTGAGGTCGTGGTGCGCTTCCAGAATCCAGCTGCGCGACTGCGCGGTGGCAAACCGCTGGGTGGCGCGCGAGGCCTGCGAGGTTTCCGGATGCATCGCGGCGTTGGTGAGCAGCTGGGTGAAACTGATGCGGTGTTCCAGCGCCGGGTCCTGCAGCTGGAAGCGGCGATCGGCCGCAGGGCGGTCGCCGTTCTCATCGATGATCAGCTTGCACAGGGCCTCATCGCGGCGCAGCGGGAGCTCGTCGGCATCGAAATGCGAGACCAGCTTGGTCAGCAGCGCATCCACGTCGGCGGCCAGTCCGGCCGTGGCGCGTACGTCACCGCTGAACACGCTCTGGAAGTGCCGGGTGACGGCCGCGTGGGTCGCCGTGGCGTTGAGCGAGTCCTGCAGGGCCGGCCAGGTCGGGCTGAAGCGCTGCAGGTGCGGATAGCGGGCGCTGTCGTCGCCATTGGGCGTCTTGGAGCGCAGCGCGTCGATCCACTGGCTGCGCTGGGCCTCTACGAAGCCGGCGCGCTGGGCCAGTTCCTCGATCCATTCATTGGTGCGGGCCACGCAGATGCGGGCGGTATCCACGCCGAACACACCGCCGGCGATCGCATCGATCAGCACCACGGTCTGGCGGTCGAGTTCCACCGGATTCTGCATGCCCAGGTAACGGTCCATCCACTGCTGGGCGGCCGACAGACGGCCGGCGCGGCGGCTGACGAGGGAGAACAGCAGGCTGGTTTTCTCGTCATCGCGACGGATCGCCTCGGCCAGCGCACGCTGCGCCAGATCCTGCTGGTCGTTGAGCCACGCCGCCAGCGCCACCAGTGCCGGGGCCAGCCAGTAACCGGGTGCAGCAAGCATGAGGTTCTCGCTGGCGGCACGGATGGTGTCCTGCCGGACCAGGCTGATATCGGCCGCCTGCAGGATGCCGGTGGTCTGGCGGCGCACTTCGGCGTAGTGGCCGAAACGGTTCTCCAGCTCCTGGCGGATCTTCACCTGGCGGGTTTCGGCCAGCGACAGCTCCTTGGCTTTCAGGTCCGCCGCCACGAAATCCATGAACGCCTTTTCCAGGCGGGCCAGTTCGCTGCGGGTGGCGCCCACATCGCTCTGGATCGCGTGGGCCCGGGTATGCAGGGCGTCCAGGTCCTGCCCCAGCGAGCGCAGGCTGCTGTTGATCGCGGACAGGTCCGCCATGTGGATGATGCGTTGTGTGCTCATGTCGTTCCTTCGATGACGGCGGTCTGGCCGGAGTCGCTGACGGTGACCATCCGCTTCGCGTACACCTCGATGAAGGCGTAGGACGGATGCAGGGCCAGCGTGCGTGCCCGTTCGAGCGTTAGCGGCAGCGTGTGGCCGATCTTGAAGTGCTCGATGATCTGCCCGGTCAGGTCCAGCGTATGGACCTCATACGGGTGCCCCAGCATGCAGCGGCTGACGATGCCGAGCAGACGGTCCTCCAGGGCGATCTCACCGAGCTCCGCCTCCACCAGCTGCTTCAGCGCGGCCACTGCGTCGCGATCGTGCACGTGGCCGCCCACATCGACCCGGGTCATGGCCTGTACGTACGCAGGCGAGCGCTTCTGCCGGAGCCGGCTGTCGAGCGAGGCCGCGCTCAGTGTGGTGGTACGTGCCTGTGAGCGCGTGGCGACAGACAGGCCAGCGGTGGCGGCCTCCTTGCCGAACAACAGATTGCGAGCCATTCCCTGCTTCCTGCGACACCGCGAGCGCGGCCGTTCCGTGGCGGAAAGTAGCAGAGATGCGGTGCTGTTCCAATGCGATGGGGCCGTCACTGGCGGCTGCGTTAGGCTGGGTGCCCGAGAAGGACAGCCCTGCATGAGGATCCCCGCCATGACCCGGCGTTCCGTGTTCCCGACGCGCCACCCATGAAGCTGCTCGCCCTGACCTACGGCACCGAAGGCGACACCCGCCCGTTGGTGATGCTCTGCCATGGCCTGATCACCGCAGGCCATGACGTGCTGTTGCTGGCCGAGCGCGGCACGCTGGATACCGCGCGCGAGCTGGGCGTGCCGCATGCCGCGCTGGAGGGGGACATCCATGACGAGGTGGTGGCCCTGGTCTCGCGTGGCAACGCCCGGCTGGCCGCCTCGCGGGGGCTGGCGCGGATGGCGCAACGTCATGTGCCCGGCTGGATGCGCCAGGCCGATGCCGCTGCCGCCGGGTGCGATGCGGTGCTGACCGGCGGGCTGGCCGCCTTCGTCGGCCTGACCGTGGCCGAGCACCACGGGCTGCGGGTGATCGGTACCGGGATGATCCCGCTGACCCCGACCGCCGGCTTCCCCTCCCCGTTCCTGCCACGGCTGCGCTTGCCCGGCGTGCTCAACCGGCTCAGCTACACCCTGGTCAACCAGGCGGTATGGCGCACCTTCCGCCGCCCGGTCAACGCCGCGCGAGCGGCACTGGGCATGCCGCGGCGCGCCTCACCCTGGCGGGATCTGCCGATGCTGTACGGCATTTCGCCCAGTTTGCTTCCCCCGCCGCCGGACTGGCCGGACAACCACCGGATCTGCGGCCAGTGGCGCGCGCCCGAACGTGGCTGGCAACCGCCGCCGGATCTGCAGGCCTTTCTGGATGACGGCCCCGCCCCGGTCTACCTCGGCTTCGGCAGCATGACCGGCTTCGATCGCGACCACGTGCTGCCCGCGCTGCTGGCGGCGTTGGCGCCGCGCCGGGTCCTGCTGTTCCCGGGCTGGGCCGGGCTGCCCAGCGCCCCGTTGCCACCCAGCGTATTCGTGATCGGGCCGACCCCGCATGAGGCGTTGTTCCCACGCTGCGCGCTGATCATCCATCACGGTGGCAGCGGCACCACGCATTCGGCCTGCCGGGCCGGTGTGCCCTCGCTGGTGATGCCGTTCGCCGCCGACCAGTTTTTCTGGGCGGACCGGCTGCGCGAGCTGGGCGTGGCTCCGCCGGCGTTGTCGCCGAAGCGCCTGGACGCCGGGACACTGCAGCGGGCGATCGCCTTTGCAGAGCATGCAGATACCCACGCCCGCGCCAGCGCGCTGGGTCAGGCGATGACGGCCGAGAACGGCGTCCGCGCTGGCGTCACTACCATCGAGGCGTGGTTGTCACCTCGATAGCAGTGGCAGCAGGCGGCACGGACGCTTCCGTGCCGCCGGCCGGGTCACCCGACCCACGGTCGGGTGCTACCGGACGACCAGTGTCGCCTCGTCCTTGCGATGCAGCCACCGATACAGCACCGGCAGCACCAGCAAGGTCAGCAGCGTGGACGAGACGATGCCGCCGATCACCACGGTCGCCAGCGGACGCTGCACCTCCGAACCGGCACCGACGTTGAACGCCATCGGCACGAAACCGAGCGAGGCCACCAGCGCGGTCATCAGTACCGGGCGCAGACGGCCCAGCGCGCCCTCGCGCACCGCCTGCGGCAAGGGCATCCCCTGCTCGCGCAGGCTACGCACGAAACTGATCATCACCAGGCCATTGAGCACCGCCACACCGGACAGCGCGATGAAGCCCACACCGGCCGAGATCGACAGCGGAATGCCCCGCAGGGCCAGCGCGAGCACGCCGCCGGTGAGCGCCAACGGCACGCCACTGAACACGATGGCCGCATCCTTGACGGAGCCGAACGCCCAGAACAGCAGCGCGAAGATGATCGCCAGCGTCACCGGCACCACGATCGACAGGCGCTGGCTGGCCGAGATCAGCTGCTCGAAACTGCCGCCGTACTCGATCCAGTAGCCGTTGGGCACCTGCACATCGCGCCCGATCGCCTGCTGCAGGTCACCCACGAAACCGCCGAGATCGCGGTCGCGTACGTTGGCGGTGACCACGATCCGGCGCTTGCCGTTCTCGCGGTTGATCTGGTTCGGCCCTTCGCTGTTGCTCAGCGTTGCCAGCTCACGCAGCGGCACCGTGCGCGCACTGCCGCTGGTCCAGCTGCCGGGGCGGCTGGACTCGTCGGCGTCATCGGCCAGGGCCGTCTCCAGCGACACGGGCAGGTCCGCCAGCGCGGCCGGGTCCTGGCGCAGCGCTTCGGGCAGGCGCACCACGATGTCGAAACGACGGTCGCCTTCGAACAACTGCCCTGCCACCTGGCCGCCCACCGCGGTGGCCACGGTCGACTGCACCTGGCCCGGGTTCAAGCCATACCCGGCCAACGCGGTACGGTTCGGGGTGACGGTCAGCAACGGCAGGCCGCTGGTTTCCTCCACCCGTACGTCGGCCGCACCCGGCACGCTGCCGGCCACCGCCGCGATACGCTTGCCGACCGACAGCAGCGTGTCCAGATCATCGCCGAACAGCATCACCGCCACGTCGGCACGCACGCCGGAGATCAGCTCGTTGGTGCGCATCTGGATCGGCTGGGTGAACTCGTAGTTGTTGCCGGGCAACTGCTCGACCGCTTCTTCCAGCTCGGCCAGCAGCGCCGCACGCGATATGCGTGGATCCGGCCAGGCCTTGCGCGGCTTCATCATGATGAAGGTATCGGCGACCGAGGGCGGCATCGGATCGGAGGCGACTTCCGGCGTGCCGATCTTGGAGAACACCTTGTCGACCTCGGCGAACTGCACCAGCCGGTTCTCGATCTGCTTCTGCATCTCGATGGACTGGGTCAGGCTGGTCCCGGGGATGCGCATGGCGTGCATGGCGACATCGCCTTCGTCCAGGTTCGGCACGAACTCGCTGCCCAGCCGCGTGGCCAGCAGGCCACAGCCGACCACCAGCACCAGCGCGCCGGCGACCATCCAGCGGCCGCGCCGCAGCGCGAAGGCGAGCATCGGCGCATAGCGTCGGCGCACCCAGGCCATCAGGCGGTTTTCCTTCTCCTGCACGCGGCCGCCGAGGAACAGCGCGATCGCGGCGGGGACGAAGGTCAACGCGAGCACCATCGCACCGGTCAGCGCCAGCACGACGGTGATGGCCATCGGGTGGAACATTTTTCCTTCCACGCCGGTGAGCGCGAAGATCGGCAGGTACACCGCAGTGATGATGCCCAGCCCGAACAGGCTGGGGCGGATCACTTCGGCCGTCGCACTGGCGGTTTCGGCGAAGCGTTCTTCGCGGGTCATGTCGCGGCCAAGCATATGCTGGCGTTCGCCGAAGCGGCGCAGGCAGTTCTCGATGATGATCACCGCACCGTCGACGATCAGGCCGAAGTCCAGCGCGCCCAGGCTCATCAGGTTGGCCGACACACCCCCACGGGCCATGCCGGTCAGCGTGAACAGCATCGCCAGTGGAATCACCGCGGCGGTGATCAGCGCCGCGCGGAAATTGCCGAGCAGCAGGAACAGCACCACGATCACCAGCAGCGCGCCTTCGATCAGGTTCTTGGCCACCGTCTCGATGGTGCGGTCGACCAGCGCGGTGCGGTCGTAGCTGGCGGTGACCGTGACGCCCTCCGGCAGGCTGGCCTGTGCCTGCTGCAGGCGCGCCGCCGCGGCCTGGGCGACATCGCGGCTGTTGGCGCCGATCAGCATCACCACCGTGCCCATCACCACTTCATGGCCGTTCTGCGTGGCCGCGCCACTGCGCAGCTCCGGCCCGTCCTGGACCTGGGCCACATCGTGCACGTGGATCGGCACGCCTTCGCGGCGGGCCAGCACGATGTTGCCGATCTCCTCCAGATTGGCGACCTGCCCGGGGATACGCACCAGGAACTGCTGGCCGTTGCGTTCGATGTAGCCGGCACCGACGTTCTGGTTGTTGGTTTCCACCGCCTGCGCGACATCTTCCAACGTGAAGCCCAGCGCGCGCAGGCGTGCCGGATCCGGGGTGATATGCACCTGGCGCTGGAAGCCACCGATGGTGTTGACTTCGGTCACGCCGGGCACGTTGCGCAGCTGCGGGCGGATCACCCAGTCCTGCAGCGTGCGTAGGTCGGTGGCGGTGTACGCCGTGCCATCGGCCTTGCGCGCCTTGGGATCGGCGTCGATGGTGTACATGAAGATCTCGCCGAGCCCGGTGGAGATCGGGCCCAGCTGCGGATCCAGCCCCTCCGGGATCTGCGATTTGACCTGCTGCAGGCGCTCGGCGACCTGCTGCCGGGCGAAGTAGATGTCGGTGCCGTCCTTGAACACCACGGTCACCTGCGAGAGCCCGTAGCGTGAGAGCGAGCGGGCCTGCTCCATCGCGGGCAGGCCAGCCATCACCGTTTCCACCGGATAGGTGATGCGCTGCTCGGTCTCCAGCGGCGAGTAGCCGGGCGCGGCGGTGTTGATCTGGACCTGGACGTTGGTGATGTCCGGGGTGGCGTCGATCGGCAGCTTGGTGAAACTCCAGCTGCCGATGACGATCAGCACCAGGGTCAGGGCCATCATCAAGCAGCGATGGGCGATGGCGGCGCGGATGATGCGCTCAAGCATGAGGGCGGCCTCCGGCGGCGGGGCGTGGCAGGGCGTCAATGTTCATGCGATGCCCCTGCCTTGCCGATGTCGGCCTTGACCACGTAGCTCTGCTCGACCACCACCTCTTCGCCGAGGGTCAGGCCATCGAGCACTTCCACCTTGCCGGCATCGCGCGCACCGAGTTTGACCGCACGCGCGGTGTAGGTCTCGCCTTCGCGCACGAACACCACCTCCTTGCCGTCCATCGTCTGCAGCGCGCTCAGCGGCACTACCTGCGCCGCCGGCTTGGTGGCGACCACGATGCGGGCCTTCACCGCGGCACCGGGCCGCCATTGGCCATCATCGTTGCGCAGCGTGGCACGGGCGACCGTGCTCTGGCTGGCGGTGGCGGTACCGGGCAGCACGCGCTCCAGCGTGGTGGCCTGGCTGACACCGTCGGTCATGCGCGACACGGTGACGGGCACGCCGGCGGTGATGTGCTGGGTGTCGTTGCCGAAGATATGCAGGTCCACCCACAACGTGGACAGATCACCGATCTCGAACAAGGGCGTGCCCTCACCGGCCACCCCACCGACCTGTGCCTGGCGCGCCAGCACCACGCCACCGATCGGTGCCGTCACGGTGTAGGTCGTCAGGCTCAGGTTGCTCTCGATGCTGGCCAGCACCTGGCCGGCGCGCACGCGGTCGCCGACATTGGCGCGCAGCGAGCGGATCGGGCCGGGGAAGCGCGCCATCACCTGCGCGACGCGGCCATCGACCGGGGTCAGCAGGCCCTGCACGTCGTGCTCGTCGGCAATGGTGCCGGCCACCACAGGTGCCACACGGATACCAGCCTGCTCGGCCATGGCCGCGGCGATGGTGGTGCTTTCCGGTGCGTCGTGATCGTCATGATCATCGTCATGCCCAGCCTCTCCATGGCCGGCGTCCGTCGCGGCCGCCTTGACCGGCGCCGCAGCGGGGTCGCTGCTGCCGCAGCCGGTGAGCGCCATCAGCGCGATCAACAGGCTGCCGGCCAGCACGGTACGGGTCAGGGAAGCGGTCATCGGCGGTCCTCCGTGGACACGGTGTCGGTAGCGGCGACCATGCTCTGGCCGGTCAGTCGCTGGATTTCGATCAGGGCGGTCTGTGCGGCGATGGCCGCTTCGAGCTGGCGCTGGCGTGCTTCGATCCGCATCGCCTGCAGCTGGGCCCACTCCATATAGCTGATCGCGCCGGCACGCCAGGCCTTCTCGGCGGCGTTCTCGGCACGCTTGAGCTGGGGCAGTACGTCGCGCTCCATGCGGGTGACTTCCAGCCGCGAGGTCAGGTAGCGGCCATGCGCTTCAGCGAGCGTGGCGTACAGCTGCAGCGCGCGCGCGTCGCGCTCCACGCTGTTGAGCGCCAGTTCGGCCTCGGCCGCGCGGATCTCCGGGTCGGCACGGCGCACACTGCCCAGCGGCACGCTGAAGCCGGCCACCAGGGAGGTATCGCGGGTGTCGCGGCTGTTGCGCACGCCCACCTGCCAGCTGACATCGGGCCGTGCCTGGGTGCGGGCCAGCTGCACCTGCGCTTCGCGGATGCGGCGCTCACCGGCCAGCACCGCCAGTTCCGGGGTGCGCTGCAGTTCGTCGGCGAGCACGGTGAAGTCCTGCAACGCGGGCAGCTGCATCGGATCGCCGGTGACCACGTCGAAGCCGGGCTCGCGCTGGCGCCACAACGCCGACAGCGCCGCACGCGCGGACTGATCCACCTGCCGGGCGCGATCGCGGTCCAGTTCGGCCTGCGCCAGCATCGCCTGCGCCGTCATCAGCACCGATTCCGGCGAAGCACCGGCCTGCAGCCGCAGCCGCGCGGCGGCGACGGCGCGCCTGCGCTGCTCGATATCGGTCTCGGCGATGCGCAGCTGCTGACGCGCATCGGTCACCGCCAGGTAGCGGCGGGCGACTTCGGCCATCAGGTCCAGCCGCGCGGTTTCCCGCTGCGGGGCCAGATTGTCCAGATTGGCCTGGGCCACGGCGCGGCGGGCGTCCAGTTTGCCGCCGCGCTCCAGCACGCCGGCCAAAGTGACGGTAACTTCCGCGGCATCGAAGCCGCGGGTGTCGCCGGTGCCGAGGGCGTTCTCCAGCTCCACGCCCACGGTCAAGGGCGGCGACAGGCCGGCCGCGTCACGGCGGGCTTCCCACACCGGCCGCTGGGCCTGCGCCAGGCGCAGATCGGGGTGGTACTGGGCGACGCGCGCGATGGCGTCGTCGAGGGTCAACGGTGCAGCAGGTGTCGTGCCCTGTGCGTACACGCACGGCACGAACGCAATGGCAGCCAGGGCTGCCAGACGCATCCACATGGGAGTCTCCAGAAAGCGATCAGAGGGCAAACGGCGGCGCGTGGCCGCAGGGCATCAGATCGCTATCGGAGGGCGCAGCAGGTTCTCGGGCGGCTGAGTGCGCAGCTGCGCGACCAACCCGGCAGGCACGCCGTGGCTGGGCGCGGTGGGCAGGCTCCAGGCCATCGCGGCCATCGGCAGCACGCCGCCATGGCCATGGCAGTGGCCGCAATGCACCAGCGCATGCAGCCAGTCTTCGTTGCCGTCGTCGTCGCTGGAGGCAACGCCGGCCGTGTCATCGCCGGTGCCGTGCAGCTCGCTGCTGTCGGCGTGCACGGTCAGGTGGATATCGGCCAGGGCCGAGGCCAGCGAGCTGCCGAACACGCCCACACCCACCACCACCAGCATCAGCAGACGGAGCAGCAGGGACGGACGCGGGCGGGCACGACGGAACATGGCCCGCAGGGTAGCCGGGCGTGAAGCCGTTACACAATCGCAGCCCGGCACGTTGGTTCACGTTGGCCAGGGCCGGCACGATGGCCGGCCCCGGCGCGGCTCAGCTGGCCGCGGCCTTGCGCTGGGCGATGAAGGCCTGGATCTGCGCCTCCAGCACCGGCAGCGGCACCGAGCCCTGGCTGAGCACGGCGTCGTGGAAGGCCTTGACGTCGAAACGGTCGCCCAGTTCCTGCTCGGCCTGCGCGCGCAGGCGCACGATTGCGATCTCGCCGAGCTTGTAGCTCAGCGCCTGGCCCGGCCAGGAGATGTAGCGGTCCACTTCGGTGGTCACTTCATGCTCGCTCAGCGCGGTGTGGTCGCGCAGGTAGGACAGCGCCTGCTCGCGGGTCCAACCCTTGTGGTGCACGCCGGTGTCGATCACCAGGCGCGCGGCCCGCCACATTTCGTAGGTCAGGCGGCCGAAATCCTCGTACGGGGTTTCGTAGATGCCCATTTCCACGCCGAGCTTCTCGCAGTACAGGCCCCAGCCTTCGCCATAGGCGGAGATGTAGTTGTTGCGGCGGAAGGCCGGCTGCTCGCCCTGCTCGGCCGCCAGTGCGCCCTGCAGTGCATGGCCGGGATCGGACTCATGCAGGGTCAGCGCCGGCAGGTTGTACAGCGGCCGCGCCGGCAGGTTGTAGGTGTTGAGCCAGTAAGTGCCCATGCCACCACGGCCGGCGGTCCAGAACGGGGCGATATCCGGCGGCACCGGGACGATGGTGAAGCGCGCGCGCGGCAGGGTCATGTACTTGCCGATCACGCCGTCCACGCGCTTGGAGATCCAGGCCACGCGGTGCAGCAGCTCGTCCGGGGTCTTGGCGTAGAACTGCGGATCGGTGCGCAGGAAGGTCAGGAACTCGGCGAAGCTGCCCTTGAACTCGACCTGCTTGATGATGCCGTCCATCTCGGCCTGGATCCGCGCGACTTCCTTCAGGCCGATCTCGTGGATCTGCTGCGGGGTCAGGTCCAGCGTGGTGTATTCGTGGATCTGCTGCTTGTAATACGCCTTGCCGCCGGGCATCGCCTCGGCCGCCAGGGTGGTGCGCGCCTGCGGCACATACTCGCTGACGAAGAAGGTGCGCAGCTTGGCGAAGGCCGGCACCACGCTGCCACCGATGGCCTGGCGGGCCTGTTCCTGCAGCTGCGCCTGCTCGGCGGCCGGGATGCTGGCCGGGAGTTTCTTGAACGGCGCGTACAGCGGCGACTGGGTCGGGTCCTTCAGTTCGGACACGGTGGCGATCGAGACCTCGCGGCCATCGAGCACCGCACGCGGCACGCTGAAACCGCGCTTGAGGCCGGCGCGCATGTTCTCGGTCTGCTGGTCGAAATAGCGCGGCACATCATTCAGGCGCGCGATGTAGTTGCGGTAGTCCTGCGCGGTCTTCATCTCGCGCCGGGCCATGAAGGACAGGTTGGACCAGAACGAGGAGTCCGCGTTGAACGGCATTTCGTAGGCGCGCAGGCGCACGTCGGCGGCCAGGTTGAACACCTGGTCGCGGTAGATCGCGTAGTTGATCCGGTTCTCGGCCGAGAGCGCCTGGGTATCCACCTTGTCCAGCTGGGCGAGGACGTCGTCCCAGACCTTCAGCCGGCCCTGCTGCGCGGCTGCGCCGACATCGGGCATGCGGGTGGCATTGGCCGGGCCGTCGCCGTCTTCGCTGGCTTCACCGCCGCCGGCTTCGCGCCAGGCCCATTCCTTCTCGTAGATGGCGCGGAACTGCGCATCGGCGGGGCTTTCGGCAGCCAGGCTGGCCGGGGCGGCAGCCGGGGTGGCCGGAGGTGCAGCCAGGGCAGCGCCGGCAGGAAGGGCCAGGGCGAGCAGCAGCGCAGCAACGAGCGGTGATTTCACGGTCAGGGGTTCCGAGGGACGGCAAACCCCGATGATGGCACCCGGCGAAGGGGCCGCGCATGGATCAAAGGTCCTGCCCGCGTCGCGGGCAGCGCCGAAGGCGGGGTAGCCACCGACCGTTGGTCGGTAGGCACGCCCTCAATGCGCCGCCTTGTCCCGCTTCCAGCCGCGGTGCGCGATATCCAGCTTCAGGCTGTACAGCGCGGTGAACGCCGGGAACAGGTTCTGCAGCACGCCCACCGAGTCCTGCTTGGCCGAGAACAGGAAGTAGCTCAGCGTCATCAGGCTGCCGACCACGCTCATGTACCAGAACAGGCGCGGGATAACCGGCTTGCCGGCGCGGCGCGAGGCGACGAACTGGACCAGCCAGCGGCCCCCGAACATCAGCGCGCCGGTGTAGCCGATCAGTTTCCAGCCAGTGACGTGCAGGCCGGTCCAGTACAGCCAGGTCAGCGGCTGGTCGAGCCAGTGCAGTTCCATCAGCGTTCTTCCACGGCGGTGCGCTTGCTGCGCGTGATCAGCCAGGCCACGCCGCGCAGGTCGCGGATGCCGACCAGCGCGCGGCCAAGGTTGTTGTACTTGGACACGCCCGCGGTGCGGTGCCGGTGGTTGACCGGCACGCTGGTGGTTTTCCAGCCGGCGCGCTGCATCAGCGCGGGCAGGTAGCGGTGCATGTGGTCGAAGTACGGCAGTTCCAGGAACGCGGCGCGCTCGAACAGCTTGATGCCGCAGCCGGTATCGGGGGTATCGTCGCGCAGCATGCGCGCACGGATCGCGTTGGCCCACTTGCTGGCCCAGCGCTTGCTGCCTGAATCCTGGCGATTCACACGCCACCCGGCGAACAGCTTGACCTGGGTGGCGGCCGCGGCCCGTGCAGCGAGCAGCTTGGGGATGTCGGCCGGGTCGTTCTGGCCATCACCGTCCAGGGTGGCGATCCACGGCGCGCGGGCGTGCTTGACGCCGTTGCGTACCGCAGTGCTCTGCCCGCTCTGGGTAACGTGGTGCAGCACCCGCAGTTCGGGCGTGGTGGCCTTCAGGGCCTGCAGCACCGCCAGGGTATCGTCGCGCGAGTGGTCGTCGATGTAGACGATTTCGAAATCGACCTGCCCGCGCAGCGCGGTGGTGATCTCGTTGATCAGGGGCGTGACGTTGTCGCGTTCATTGAAGACCGGGACGACGACCGACAACTGGGGTTGGCTCATGGTCGGGCTCTGCGAATGGCCAGGATCGAAAAAGAGCGCGCATTTTCCGCACCCGAGGTTATCCGAAGATGAATCGGCGCGTGTGTGTCAGGCGTGATCGCCGAAATACTCGCGGCACCAGGCCACCACCGGCGGCAGACCGCGCTCGATCGGCATGGCCGGCTCGTAGCCGAAAGCGTCATGCGCACGCGTGGTGTCGGCCATCGTGCGGACCATGTCGCCGGGCTGCATCGGCTTGTAGACCTTCTGCGCCGGGCGTCCGGCGGCCGCCTCGATGATGCCGATGAAGTGCTCCAGCTCGATCGGGGTGTGGTTGCCGAGGTTGAACACCCGGTGCGGCACCGTGTCGCTGGACGGATGCGCCAGCGCGCCGAGGATGCCATCCACGATGTCGGAGACATGTGTGAAGTCGCGCTGCATTTTTCCGTCGTTGAACACATCGATCGGGCGGCCGGCCAGGACCGCGCGCGCGAACAGCAGCGGTGCCATGTCCGGGCGGCCCCACGGGCCGTACACGGTGAAGAAGCGCAGGCCGGTGGCGTGCAGGCCGTACAGCTGGGCGTAGGTGTAGGCCATCAGCTCGTTGGCGGCCTTGGTCGCCGCGTACAGCGAGCGCGGCTTGTCGATGCGCTGGTCTTCGGAGAACGGCGGGGTGGCCGAATCGCCGTACACCGAGCTGCTGGAGGCATACACCAGATGGGCCACGCCGCGATGGCGGCACAGCTCCAGCATGTTGACGAAGCCGGTCAGGTTGCTGTCGACGTAGGCATGCGGGTTTTCCAGCGAGTAACGCACGCCGGCCTGGGCGGCCAGGTGGATGACCCGGGTCGGCTGGACCTCGTCGAACAGCGCGGCCAGGCCGTCGCGGTCGGTCAGGTCGAGCACGCGGATATCGGCGTCCGGGCACAGCGCGGCCACGCGATCTCGCTTGATCTGCGGAGCGTAGTAGTCGTTGTAGTTGTCCAGGCCGACGACGCGCTCGCCGCGCTCAAGCAGGGCCTTGCAGGTATTGGCACCGATGAAACCGGCGGCACCGGTCACGAGAATCGTCATGGGATCTGTCCATCATGCAGCCACGTATCAATGCAGTGCGTTGCCGGGACGCCCGCGTGGCGATCCGCGCGTCCCGGTGGCCGGCCTCACCAGAGGCTGAGCGGCGCTTCCTTGGCCAACGTGGCCTTGCGTTCCTTGCTGAAATCCCACCACGGCCGCGGCGCCTCGCCCTGCATGAAACGCAGCACCGACAGGAATACATCGATCACGCAGGGGTCGTGCATCACCCCGGTGCGCAGGCACAGCTGCGCGTACATGTCATACGCATCGCGACCGCGCAGGTGCGCTGGCACGCGGATGCCGATCAGACGAAGATCTTTCTCACAGGCCGGCCCGACATTCGGCAGGTCGGTCAGACGCAACAGATGGTTGCGGTCGACCTTGGTGGGGTTCATTGGTTGGGGAAGATCCTCTGACGCCTGCGGGGGACTCAGCCCTTCTGTGCGCGAAGTCGGTCGAGCACGCCATCCAGCGTGTCCAGGTCGGTGTAGTGAATGATCAGCTTGCCCTTGCCGCCACGGCCGTGGGCGATCGCCACACGGGCCCCCAGCGACTCGGACAACTCGGTTTCCAGCGAGGCGATATCGGCCTGCGGCGCGGCGGCCGTGGGCTTCTTGCGCAGCGCGCCGGGCACCTTGCCGGCCGCGAACTGCTGCGCGCGGTGCTCCACTTCGCGCACCGACCAGCCCTGGTCGGCCGCTTCCTGGGCCAGCTTGCTGGCCAGTTCCGGCGCCAAGGTGAGCAGCGCACGCGCATGGCCCATTTCCAGCCGGCGGGTTTCCAGCAGCAGGCGGATCGCGATCGGCAGCTCGAGCAGGCGCAGCAGGTTGGATACCGCCGCGCGCGAGCGGCCGACAGCCTGGGCGGCCTCGGCATGGGTCAAGGCGAATTCGCTGATCAGCCGCTGCAGGGCTTCGGCTTCTTCAAGCGGGTTGAGGTCTTCGCGCTGGATGTTCTCGATCAGCGCCATCGCGATGACGGTGCGGTCTTCCAGCTCGCGCACCACCACCGGCACCTCGTCCAGGCCAGCCAGCTGCGAGGCGCGCCAGCGGCGTTCGCCGGCCACGATCTCGAAGCTGTCCGGGCCGAGCTGGCGGACCAGGATCGGCTGGATCACGCCCTGCGCCTTGATCGACTCGGCCAGCTCGGCGAGCTTGGTTTCGTCCATGTCGCGGCGCGGCTGGTACTTGCCCGGCTGCAGATGACCGACCGGCAGCTTGCGCAGGAGCTCACCCGGCTGCGGTTCGACCACGGCCGCTGCCTGCACCTGTGTCACCGCCCCCTTGGGCCCCAACAGCGCGTCGAGGCCACGGCCGAGGCCGCGTTTCTTGCCGAGGGCAGGCTTGGTGCTCATCAGGCGGTCTCCATGGCCTTGTCGGCCTTCTTGCGTTGGTTGTTGCGACGGATGATCTCGCCGGCCAGGCCGAGATAGGCAACGCCACCGCGCGAGGCACGGTCGTACCCGACGATGCTCTGGCCATGGCTGGGCGCCTCGGCCAGGCGCACGTTGCGCGGCACGATGGTGCGGAACACCTGCTCGCCGAAGTGCTCGGTCAGCTCGGCCGACACGGCATTGGCCAGGTTGTTGCGCACATCGAACATGGTCCGCAGCACACCCTCGATCTCCAGCGCCGGATTGAGGTTGGCGCGCAGCGCTTCAATGGTTTCCACCAGCGCGCTCAGGCCTTCCAGCGCGTAGTACTCGCACTGCATCGGCACGATCACCGAATCGGCGGCGGCCAGCGCGTTGAGCGTCAGCAGCGACAGCGCCGGTGGGCAGTCGATCAGGATGTAGTCGTATTCGTCGCGGATCGGGGCCAGCGCGCGCTTGAGGCGCTGCTCGCGCTCGCTCTGGTCCATCAGCTGGATCTCGGCGGCGGTCAGGTCGATGTTGCCCGGGAGCAGGTCGAAGCCTTCCGGCGTCTTGACCCGGACCTCGGCCGCGGTGCTTTCGCCCAGCAGCAGATCACAGGTGGACGCAGCGACTTCGCGCTTGTCCACACCGCTGCCCATGGTCGCATTGCCTTGGGAATCGAGGTCGACAAGAAGCACGCGCTTGGGTGCAGCAGCCAGGGAGGCGGCCAGATTGACGGCGGTCGTGGTCTTGCCGACGCCACCTTTCTGGTTGGCGATGGCGATGATGCGGGCCATGCGGGTGAGCCTCATCGGCAGGGAGTGGGACTGGTCATTATGCGTATATGGGGCGTGTCATGCACTGTGAGATGCGCGGCAGGCACGCGCCGCAATGCTGCGGTCACGCCCACGGGCACGCCGATGGCGCCGCGTGGGGCCACCGCGGGAAGGGGCAGGACGACCGTGGGGCGGGCGCTGCGGGCAGCGAAGTCACCGGCTCACGGGCCGGTGACCACCACCAGATGGCGTTCGCCGGTCAATCCAGGAACGCTCAAGGGCAGCACCTGCTCCACCGACCAGCCGGCCGGCAGCTGCGCGATCTCGTCGTGCGGGTACACGCCTTTCATCGCCAGCAGGCGGCCGCCCGGGCGCAGCAGGTGTCCACCGACCCGGATGATCCCGGCCAGGGTGTCCATCGCGCGGGCGGTCAGGTGGTCATAGGCGGCCGGTTCGGCCAGTGCCTCGGCACGCGACTCGGCCACGCGGGCATTGCCCAGGCCCAGCTGGCGCACGGCCTCGCGCATGAAGCGCGCTTTCTTGCCATTGCTTTCGACCAGGGTCACCTGCAGCTGCGGGCGTGCGATGGCCAGCGGAATGCCCGGCAGCCCGGGGCCGGTACCCAGGTCGGCCAGGGTGCCGGTCTCCAGGTACGGCTGCATCGCCAGCGAATCGAGCAGATGGCGGGTGACCATCTCCAGCGGGTCGCGGATCGCGGTCAGGTTGTAGGTGCGGTTCCAGCGGTCGAGCAGGGTCAGGTAGGTCAGCAGCGGCGGTGCCAGCGCGGCATCCAGCTGCATGGCGGCCAGGCCGCGCTCAAGCGCGTCGGCCACGCCAGCGGGGAGGGTGTGTTCTGTCATGGCACCATTATCGCAGGTCGGTAGCGCCGACCGTGGGTCGGCTGCCGCTGCTCGCATACCCAATCGTTGGCCACGCCCTAGATCTCACATCGCATGCCAGGCCAGCGCCGCCCGGAAATCATCGGCGGCCTGCCACTCATGCAGGTGCCAGCGCTCGGCCGGCCCCAGTTCCGGGTCGCACCAGGCCAGGTGCAGGCCGCCATCGGTGCCCGGCGCGAGCTGCAGCCGGTGCAGGCCGAAGGAGATGCCCTGCCCCTGCGCCTTGAGCAGCGCCTCCTTGGCGCACCACACCCGGAAGAACCAGTGGTTGCGGGCGTCTTCGTCCAGTGATTCCAGCCAGGCGATCTCGGCGGGGTGGAAGAAGCGCTGCACGATCTCCAGCATCCGTGGGCGCGGGCGCAGGGGTTCCAGGTCCACGCCCAGCCGCACCCGTTCGCCCATCGCGACCAGCAACAGGCCGTGGCTGTGACTCCAGCCGGTGCCGACATGGGCCAACGGGCCGTGCAGCGCCGGGCGGCCGCGCGGGTCGCGCTGCAGCGGCAGGTCCTGCGGCGTCCCGCCCAGCTGCTCGGCCAGCAGCACCCGGGCCTGGGGCTCGCCCCGGGTGCCCGGCACATGCGGCAGGCGCCAGACCGTGACCGGGCCGAAACGCCAGGGGCCGTCCAGGGTGGCCGGCAGGCTCATGCCACGGCCCCGCCATCGCGACTGCACGACGACTTCACGGGGTGTGCCGTCAACTGCACAGGTCGCAACCGCACAGAGGGAGTCAACGCTATGGGCATCATCATCTGGTTGATCGTCGGCGGCATCGTGGGCTGGCTTGCCAGCATCATCATGAAGCGGGACGCGCAGCAAGGCATCATCCTCAACATCGTGGTCGGCATCGTCGGCGCATTGCTGGCCGGTTGGCTGTTCGGCGGTGGCATCAATGAAGCGATCACCATCCGCACGTTCCTGTTCTCGTTGATCGGCGCAGTCATCCTGCTCGCGATCGTGAATCTGTTTACGCGTCGAAGCGTCCGCTAACGCGCGCACGCATCCCGTTTGATCGACAAGGCCCGGCACTGCCGGGCCTTGTTGTTTCCGCGGTCAGCCCAGCTGCACCCAGGCCGGGGCATGGTCGCTGGGGCGCTCCCAGGTGCGCGGCTCGCGATCGATGCCCGAGGCCAGCGCACGCGCCTTGAGCGCATCGGAGACCAGGGTCAGGTCGATGCGCAGGCCCAGGTTGCGGCGGAACCCGGCAGCCCGGTAATCCCACCAGCTGAACACACCTTCTTCCTCGCTGTGCAGGCGGAAAGCATCGTGCAGGCCCAGCTGCAGCAACTTGTTCAGGGCGCCGCGCTCGGCAGTGGAGGTCAGGATGTGGTTCTCGTTCCAGACCAACGGGTCGTGCACGTCGCGCGCATCGGGGGCGATGTTGAAGTCGCCCATCACCACCAGCTCCGGGTACCTGGCCAGCTCGGCCTCGACCCAGGCATGCACGGCCTCGAGCCAGCGCAGCTTGTAGGCGTACTTGTCGGTGCCCACGTCCTGGCCGTTGACCACGTACAGGTTGATGATGCGCACGCCGTTGACGGTGCCGGCGATGGCGCGCTTCTGCTCATCCTCGAAACCGGGGATGCCGATCTGCACGTCCTGCGCCGGTTCGCGCGAGAGCAGCGCGACGCCGTTGTAGGTCTTCTGCCCGGCAAACACGCTGCGGTAGCCCAGCCCGGCCAGCACCGCATCGGGGAACTTGTGGTCCTCCATCTTGGTTTCCTGGATGCCGACCACGTCCGGCGCGAACGCGGTGAGCCATTGTTCCAGGTGCGGCAGGCGCACGTTGAGCGAGTTGACGTTCCAGGAGGCGATTTTCATGCGGTCATTCTACCTGCGGGGCGCGCGTCCGTTGGCAGCCGCTAACGCACCATCGCCTTCAACATCCCGGCGATCTTCGAATACGGCGGTTTGAGCAGATCGCTGCCGGCCCAGCGCGACTGCCACAGGATCGGCAGCTGCTTGCTCATCGCATCGAAGCCGGCGCGCGCGTGATAGGCGCCCATGCCACTCGGGCCGACGCCGCCGAACGGCAGGCCATTGACCGCGAAATGCAGCAGGGTGTCGTTGACGGTGACGCCGCCGGCCACGACCTGCGCCAGCACCTGTTCCACCTGCACACGTTCGTGGCTGAAGACGTACAGCGCCAGTGGCCGGTCGCGTGACTGCACGGCCGCGATGGCGGCATCCAGGTCCGGATAGGCGCAGACCGGCAGGATCGGGCCGAAGATCTCCTCGCGCATCAAGGCCAGATCCGGCGGCGGATCCAGCACGATGGTGGGCACGATCAGCCGCTCGCGCTGGGCACGTTCGGGATCGACCGTGGCCAGTTCGATCACCGGCACGCCCCGCGCGCGGGCTTCCTCGAGATAGCCACGCAGCCGCTGGTACTGGCCGTCGTGGATGATCCGGGTGTAATCGGCGGCGTCGCTGAAATCGCCGTAGCGCGCCTGCACCTGTGTCTGCAGCTGCTGCACCAGCTCGCGCTGGCGATGGCCGTCGATCAGCACGTAGTCCGGGGCGATGCAGGTCTGCCCGGCATTGAAGAATTTGCCGGTGGCCAGGCGCGCGGCGGCCTTCTCCAGCGGGTAATCGCTGCAGACGATGGCCGGGGATTTGCCGCCGAGTTCCAGCGTCAGCGGGGTCAGGTGTTCGGCGGCCGCGGCCATGACCTTGCGGCCGATGGCGGTGGAGCCGGTGAACACCAGGTGGTCCAGCGGCGCGCCGGCCAGGGCGCTGGCCAGGTCCCCATCGCCCTGCACGACGGCCACACGGTCCGGAGGGAACACCTCCGCCAGCAGCGACTGCAGGAAGGCGCTGGTGCGCGGCGTGTGCTCGGACGGCTTGAGGATGACGTGGTTGCCGGCGGCGATCGCGGTCGCCAGTGGAATCAGGGCCAGGTTGACCGGGTAGTTCCAAGGGGAGATCACCCCGACCACGCCCAGGGGAACCGGCCGGGTCTGCGCGTGCGCCGGCCAGAACCGCCAGCCGACGCCGACCCGGCGCGGGCGCATCCAGCCGCGCAGGTGGCTGCACAGGTGATCGATGTCGCCCAGTACGGTCATGCCGTCGGCGATCAGTGATTCGTGGGTGGAGCGGTGGCCGAAATCGGCCGAGGTCGCCGCGGCCATCTCCGGCAGGCGGGCCTTGAGGGCCGCGCGCAGGCGTTGCAGGTCGTCGCGACGCTGTTGCAGCGTGGGGCGGTTGGCCTGCCACGCGGCGCGCAGGCGCTGCAGGATCGCGGGAAGCGCGGCGGGATCGGTGTGGGCGTCACTCATGGGCCGACTATAGCGGCAGGGAGGGTGAGGACGGGTAGTGCCGGCCGGTGGCGGCAACCTCGCACGCTTCTCCGTAGGTTCATCGGCAAGCCGGCCAACGGCCGGCTCTACATCGGACACAAAAGGGGCCGCGATCTGCATCGCGACCCCTTCGTCCTGCCGTGCGGTTCACCGTTACTTGGTGATGTCCACATCCTTGGTTTCATGCAGGAACAGGCCACCGACCACGACCGTCATCAACGCGATGATGATCGGGTACCACAGGCCGTAGTAGAGGTTGCCGGTACCGGCCACCAGCGCGAAGGAGATCGCCGGCAGGAAGCCACCGAACCAGCCGTTGCCGATGTGGTACGGCAGCGACATCGAGGTGTAGCGGATGCGGGTCGGGAACAGCTCGACCAGGTAGGCGGCAATCGGGCCGTAGACCATGGTCACGTACAGCACCAGCAGCCACAGCATGAAGATCGTGCCGGGGATGTTGATGCGTGCGCCGTCTGCCTTGGCCGGGTAGCCGGCGGCGGTCAGTGCGCCCTTCAGCTCGCCACCGAAGGCATCGCCCTTGGTCTTGAGCTCATCCTTGGTCAGGCCGGCGGCCTCGTAGGAGGTCACCGCGGTATTGCCCACGTTGACCGTGGCCAGCGTACCGGCCGGGGCCGGCTTCACGTCATAGGGCACACCGGCCTTGGTCAGGGCCGCGGTGGCCACGTCGCAGGAGCTGGTGAACTTGCGCAGGCCGACCGGATCGAACTGGAACGAGCAGGTGTTCGGGTCGGCATTGACCAGCGCCGGCGAGTTGGTGCGGGCTTCTTCGATGGCCGGGTTGGCGAAGTGGGTCAGGCCCTTGAAGATCGGGATGTAGGTGATGGCGGCCAGCAGACAGCCGGCGAGGATGATCTTCTTGCGGCCGATACGGTCCGACAGCCAGCCGAAGAAGATGAAGAACGGCACGCCCAGCGCCAGTGCCGCGGCGATCAGCAGGTAGGAGGTGGTGGCATCGACCTTGAGCATGCTGCTCAGGAAGAACAGCGCATAGAACTGGCCGCCGTACCACACCACGGCCTGACCGGCTGCGGCACCGAGCAGGACCAGCAGCATCAGCTTGAGGTTGCCGTCCTTGAGGCTGTCACGGAACGGGGTCTTGGAGCCCTTGCCTTCGGCCTTCATCTGCTGGAACAGCGGGGACTCGCTCAGCTGCAGGCGGATCCACACCGAGATGCCCAGCAGCACGATCGAGACCAGGAACGGAATGCGCCAGCCCCAGGCTTCGAAGGCTTCATTGCCCAGGAAGTAGCGGCAGGCCAGGATGATCAGCAGCGACATGAACAGGCCCAGCGTCGCGGTGCACTGGATGAAGCTGGTGTACAGGCCACGCTTGTCGGCCGGCGCATGCTCGGCGACGTAGGTCGCGGCACCACCGTATTCGCCACCCATCGCCAGGCCCTGGGCCAGACGCAGGATGATCAGGATCACCGGGGCGGCGAAACCGATCGAGGCGTAGTTGGGCAGCACGCCGACCAGGAAGGTCGAGATGCCCATGATCAAGATCGTGACCAGGAAGGTGTACTTGCGGCCGATGCGGTCGCCGAGGCTGCCGAAGAACGCCGCGCCGAACGGACGCACGAAGAAGCCGGCCGCGAACGCCAGCAGGGCGAAGATCATGCCCGTGGTTTCATTGACGCCGCTGAAGAACTGCTTGGCGATGATCGCGGCGAGCGAGCCGTACAGGAAGAAGTCGTACCACTCGAAGACGGTCCCCAGGCTGGACGCGAAGATGACCTTCTTGTGTCCCTGGGTAAGTTGGGCTTTCGCCGGTGCAGGTGTTGTTGACATGGGACGCTTCCCCTCCGAAGCAATCGTGGTGGTGTGCCGGCTGTACGCCGGCACGCGTTTTCTGTTTTAGAAGCTGTATTTCGTCGTGAACTGCAGGCGGCTGATATCGCCCTTGCGGCCATCCTCGATCTCGCGCACGCCGTACATCAGCTCGGCGCCGACATCGACCTTGGGCATCGGGGTGTAGAACACGTTGCCGCGGATGCTCTGCACGCTCTTGGTGACCAGCGGGCCCAGGCTGCCGTCGTTGTCGTAATCACTGCGCGCGTAGATCAGGTTGGTGCGCAGCTTCGGGGTGAAGGCGTGGCGCCAGCCCACATAGCCTGCCAATACGCCGGTCGGGTTGAGTTCGTCACGGGCGATGTCATACGCGGTATCGGCGGTGACGCCCAGGCCGATGTAACGCGCGATGCCTTCACCACCAGTGACCTGGTAATGCAGCGTATCGGTCGGGCCCATCACCCACTTGCCGCCGAGGGTAAGGCCGCCGGCGATCTTGTCCGCATCGGCACCGGTGGTCTGGTTGTCGACCTTCAGCTGGCGCACCACGCCACCCACGCCGAAGGTGCCCCAGTCGCCCTTCCAGCCATAGCGCAGGGTCAGGTCCGGCAGCGCGCCACGGTCGGAATTGCTGGCCACGTTGGTCCACGCGCCGGTGACCGGGTTGCGGGTGCCGGTGAGCAGCGTGGTTTCCGGATTTTCCAGCGCGACGCTGAAGCCGCCCTGGGTGTAGCGGATCTGGGCCTGGCGCACGAAGATCACGCCATCGGTCGGGCCAACGAAGTCGGCCGCTTCCGGCAGCGATGCCGCGTCCATGAAGTTCGACCAGGTCTGGCCGGCCATCCAGTTGTTCCAGTACATGTAGGCGTGACGCAGGGTCGCACCGTAGGTATTGGTCGCGGTCTGGTTGCCCAGCGAGTTGCCGAAGAAGTCCATCTCGAAGAACGCACCGGACTTGTTGCCGGCCTCGCTGACATTGTCGATGCCGAGATTGAAGCGCGAGAACTTGGCGTGGGCGTTGTAGTCCACGTCCGAGCGCTTGCCGCTGCCGCCGGCACCTGCCACCGGGGTCTGGCCCGGCAGGTACAGCGCGCGGCCGGTGGCATCGTCGGCCAACTGGCCGTCGCCGGTCTGGGTGGCCAGGAAATCGGCCTTGATGAAGCCGCCGATCTTGACCGTGGTGCCCGGTGCGGCGCCCGGGGTGATGGTGGTGACCTGGATCGGCTGCTTGCCGGCCGGCACCGTGGCTGCCACCGGTTGCTGCGCCTGGACCGTGCGCACGGCGGTGACATCGGTCTGGGCCTGGCTGATCTGGGCCTGCTGTTGCTGCTGGTTGTTCAGCAGCAGCTGGACCTGGCGCTCGAGCTCGACAACGCGGGCTTCCAGCGCTCTTTCTTTTGCGGTTTCAGCGAACGCCATGCCTGGCGCGATCAGTGCGACGAACATGGCGGCGGCCAACGGCCGGCGTGTCGTCCTCAGCAAACGGTGGCTCATGTTGCCCTCTCTCCCGGGTGGCAAGGTGATGCCGCGCATGGGGCACGGTCGAGCCGAGGGTGCGGCGCGTTGACGCACCGAAGCTATTGGCCATTAGTCGTACTCGCCCCTGCGGGTGAGTACGACCCGGGCGCCGCCAGGCGACCGGCAGGTGCCGCAGGCACCGTGTAGGTACCGACCGTTGGTCGGTACGCAGTGCCTCACGACCAACGGTCGCGCGCTACCGCGGCGAACGGTCGTGAGCTGCCGGGGTTGGCTGCCATGTCATATCGGTGTGGACAGCGTTCGACCATGGTCTAACCACCCCGATACCGCGCAGACGGGTGGATGCGGCAAACTGAGGGGGAGAGGTCGTCACTTATGTTGCGACCGCACAACCCCAAGTCAACGTGCAAGTGAGGGTGCCATGGCTGATCTTTACCCCGTCGATGCTGCGTTCGCCGCGGCCTCGCGGATCGACAAGAACACGTACCAGCGGCTCTACCGCGAATCGGTGGAGCACCCGGATGCCTTCTGGGGCAAGGCCGCCGAGCGCCTGGACTGGTTCAAGAAACCGACCCGCATCAAGAATGTCAGCTACCAGCTCGACGACTTCCGCATCAAGTGGTTCGAAGACGGCGAGCTCAATGCCAGCGTCAACTGCCTGGACCGCCAGCTCGACAAACGCGGCGACAAGATCGCCCTGCTGTTCGAACCGGACAGCCCCGATGCGCCGGCCCAGGGCGTCACCTACCGCGAGCTGTATGAACGCACCTGCCGCCTCGGCAATGCGCTGCGCAACCTCGGCGTCAAGAAGGGCGACCGGGTCACCATCTACCTGCCGATGATCGTCGACGCCGCCGTGGCCATGCTGGCCTGCGCGCGTATCGGTGCGATCCACTCGGTGGTGTTCGGCGGTTTCGCCCCGAACTCGATCGCCGACCGCGTCATCGACTGCGGCAGCAAGCTGATCATCACCGCCGATGAAGGGCTGCGCGGTGGCAAGAAGATTCCGCTCAAGGCCAACGTCGATGCGGCGCTGAAGCTGCCGGGCACCACCACCGTGGAAACGGTGCTGGTGGTCCGCCACACCGGCGGCGCGGTGGACATGCAGGCCCCGCGCGACCGCTGGTTCCACGATGTGGTGGACCCGCAGCCGACGCAGTGCGAGCCCGAGCGCATGAACGCCGAGGATCCGCTGTTCATCCTGTATACCTCCGGATCCACCGGCAAGCCCAAGGGTGTGCTGCACACCACCGGCGGCTATCTGCTGTATGCGGCCTACACCCACGAAGCGGTGTTCGACCTGCGCGAGGACGACATCTACTGGTGCACCGCCGATGTCGGCTGGGTCACCGGCCACAGCTACATCGTGTACGGGCCGCTGGCCAATGGTGCGACCTCGGTGATGTTCGAAGGCGTGCCGAACTTCCCGAACACCTCGCGCTTCTGGGAGGTGATCGACAAGCACCAGGTCACCATCTTCTACACCGCCCCCACCGCCATCCGCGCGTTGATGCGCGAAGGCGATGCACCGGTCAAGCGCACCTCGCGCAGTTCGCTGCGCCTGCTTGGCAGCGTCGGTGAGCCGATCAATCCGGAAGCGTGGCGCTGGTACTACGAAGTGGTCGGCGACAGCCGCTGCCCGATCGTGGATACCTGGTGGCAGACCGAGACCGGCGGCATCCTGATCTCGCCGCTGGCCGGCGCGGTCGATCTCAAGCCGGGCTCGGCCACCCTGCCCTTCTTCGGCGTGCAGCCGGCGCTGGTCAATGCCGATGGCGAGATCCAGGAAGGCGCGACCGAAGGCAACCTGATCATCCGCGATTCGTGGCCGGGCCAGATGCGCACCGTGTACGGCGACCATCAGCGTTTCATCGACACCTACTTCCGCACCTACCCGGGCAGCTACTTCACCGGCGACGGCTGCCGTCGTGACGAAGATGGCTACTACTGGATCACCGGCCGCGTCGACGATGTGATCAACGTTTCCGGCCACCGCATCGGCACCGCCGAAGTGGAAAGCGCGCTGGTCTCGCACCCGAAGGTAGCCGAGGCGGCCGTGGTCGGCTTCCCGCACGACATCAAGGGCCAGGGCATCTACGCCTACGTGACCCTGATCGCCGACGAGACGCCGAGCGATGAACTGCACAAGGAGCTGGTGGCATGGGTGCGCAAGGAGATCGGTCCGATCGCCGCGCCCGATCATCTGCAGTGGGCCCCGGGCCTGCCGAAGACGCGCTCGGGCAAGATCATGCGCCGCATCCTGCGCAAGATCGCCGAGAACGCCCCGGATCAGCTTGGCGATACCTCGACCTTGGCCGATCCGTCGGTCGTGGCCTCGCTGGTGGAAGAACGCAAGGTGAAGTGAAGGGTCGCCCCATCGCATTCGCGCTGTCGCTCCCACGGTCCGCAAGCGGACCGTGGGCCCCTTTCTCACCATCACCCACACCCCCGCCGCTGCGCGGCCGCCCCCTGACTCAGGGGGCTGTCGTCTCGATACACTCGTTCCGTTTCAGCGTGTTACCCCTTTCGCAACATGGCCCCCACCATGCCTACCCTCCTGATTGCCGATGACCACCCGCTGTTCCGCGAAGCCCTTCGCGGCGCCGTGAGCCGCGTCATCCCCGGCGTGCAGCTGTACGAAGCGGACAGCGTGGAAGCGCTGTACCAGCTGGCCGACCAGCACACCGACGCCGACCTGGTCCTGATGGACCTCAACATGCCCGGTGCGCAGGGCTTCAACGCGCTGGTCCATATGCGCGCCCTGCACCCGCAGCTGCCGGTGGTGGTGGTGTCCGCGCGCGAGGAGCCGACCGTGATGCGCCGCGCGCTCGACCACGGTGCGTTCGGCTTCATCCCCAAATCCGCCGATTCGGACACGATCGGCCACGCCTTGGGCACCATCCTCGATGGCGAGACCTGGGCCCCACCGGAGGCGCACAACGTGCCGCCGACCGGCCGCGAAGAGCGCGAAATCGGCCAGCGCCTGCGCGAGCTGACGCCGCAGCAGTTCCGGGTGCTGCAGATGCTCGGCGCCGGCCGCCTCAACAAGCAGATCGCCTACGACCTCAACGTCTCCGAAGCGACGATCAAGGCGCATGTCACCGCGATCCTGCGCAAGCTGGGCGTCACCAACCGCACCCAGGCGGTGCTGATGGCCGGCAAGCTGGCCATCGATGACGAGCAGATCGTGTTGCCGCCGGAAGAGGAGTGAGGGCACCGCGCGGATCGGTGGCGTAGAGCCGACCGTTGGTCGGCTGCAGAGCCCGATCACGCCGTGCAGCAGACCAACGGTCGGCTCTACCCGCCCCGGCTTATAGCCAGGGCTATGAAATCCAGCGTTACCTGCGCAATTCGCGGCAAGCGCTCCACGCCGCAGGCCCGGTGCTAAGCTTCGCGTCCCCTTGGGGAGTAGCCGGATTCCTGCTGCAGGAATCGCCCGTATCAACATACTCGGCCAGTGCGCCGTGGTGCGGGCAACCATCGTGGTTGGCGAGACCAGCGGTCCGCGTGCGCAACGACAGGTTGGGCGCGTTCGCGGTCCGTTGCTCGATATCGCCCGACCTGCCGCGTACCCCAATGTCACCTGTTTCGATCCTGCTGATCGGCTTTGCCATGTCCACCGATGCCTTCGCTGCGGCGATCGGCAAAGGCGCGGCGATGCGCAAGCCACGTTTCTCCGATGCGCTGCGCGCCGGCCTCATTTTCGGCGTCATCGAAGGCATCACGCCGGTGATCGGCTGGCTGCTCGGCCGCGCCGCGCTGCAGTATGTGGAGGCCTTCGATCACTGGATTGCCTTCGGCCTGCTCGGTGCGCTGGGCGTGCACATGATCATCAACGGCCTGCGGCCGGACGACGGTGCGGAAGACGAGGACACCAGCAAGCACCATGGCTTCTGGCGCCTGGCGGTGACCGGTTTTGCCACCAGTATCGACGCGATGGCGGTAGGCATCGGCCTGGCCTTCCTGGACGTGCATATCGGCGTCATGGCGCTGATCATCGGCCTGTGCACGCTGACCATGGTGACCGCCGGCATCATGCTCGGCCGCGTGCTGGGCGGCATGGTCGGCAAGCGCGCGGAGATCATCGGTGGCCTGATCCTGATCATCATCGGCTCGACCATCCTGTACGAACACCTCAGCGGCGCCATGGCCTGATCGCCTGCCCCCCCACACACGACGCCCGCGGCTAGAGATCGCCGCGGGTATCGTGGAAGGCTGCCAGGAAGGCGCGCAGCGAGGCCGGCTTGATCGGCTTGGTCAACAACCGGTAGCCACGGTCGCGCGCCATCCGCTTGAGTTCATCGCGGCCATCGGCGGTAAGCAGCGCACCCGGAATCGCACGGCCCGCCTTCTGGCCCAGCGCCACCAGCGTGTCCAGCCCATCCAGGCGGTCATGCAGGTGGTAGTCCACCAGCATCACGTCCGGCCGCTCGACGACTTTCTCCAGGGCCTGGTCGACGGTACTGGCCGTGATCACCTGCACCTGCCAGCGCCCCAGCAATGCGCGCATGCCATCCAGGATTTCCTGGTCGTTGTCCACGCACAGCACGCGCATCCCGGCCAGTGAATCGGCGCGGGTCACCGGGCTCGGTGCCGGCGACGACGCCGCGGCCGGCAGCTGCGGCGCGGCCACCAATGGCAGCAGGATCGAGAACATGCTGCCGCTGCCCACCCGGCTGCGGGCGTTGAGGCGGTGATCGAGCAGGCGCGAGATGCGCTGGCAGATCGACAGGCCCAGCCCCAGCCCCTGCTCGCCCCAGTCGAACGGCTGCTGGTAACGGTGGAATTCGTCGAAAATCTGCTGCATGTGGTGCTCGGGAATGCCCGGGCCGGTATCCCAGACCTGCAGTTCCACTTCCGGCCCGCGGTGACGGACGGCGAGCACGATGCGGCCTTGGCGGGTGTACCGCAGGGCGTTGGCCAGGAAGTTCTGCAGCACGCGGCGCAGCAGGCGGCGGTCGCTGCGCACCCAGGCCGGGCGCGCGAACAGATCCATGCGCAGGCCGCGCCCTGCGGCGACGGGCGAGTACTGCGCCGCCAGCTCGCGCATCAGCAGGCTGACATCGAAATCGCCGATCACCGGGTGCAGGCCGCCCGCGTCCAGGCGGGAGACATCCAGCAGGCCATCCAGCAGCTCCTCGGCGGCTCGCAGCGAGGCATCCACGCGCTCGGCCAGGTGCCGCTGTTCTTCGTTGTTGTGGTGGCTCTCACGCAGCGCCGAGGCGAACAGGCGCGCGGCGTTGAGCGGTTGCAGCACGTCGTGGCTGATCGCGGCCAGGAAGCGTGTCTTGGACTGCTGCGCCATCTCGGCCTCGTGCGAGCGCTCGGCCACGCGCTGCTCCAGCGTTTCGTTGGCTTCCAGCAGCGCGCGCTCGGCGTGCTTGTAGTCGGTGATGTCGTTGTAGCTGGTGACGTAGCCGCCGCCGGGCAGTGCCTGCCCGCGCATTTCGATGACCTTGCCGTCGCTGCGGGTGCGCTCGAAGATGTGCGGCGAGCCGGCGCGCATGTAGCCGATGCGGCGGTTGATCTGCAGCTCGATGTCGCCCTCACCCAGCTCGCCGCGCTCGGCGTTGTAGCGGATCAGGTCGGCCACCGGGCGGCCGACATACAGCATCCCGTCGGGATAGCCGAACATCTGCTGGTAGCGGCGGTTCCACGCGGTCAGGCGCATGTCCGGGTCGACCACGCTGACTCCCGCACTGATGTTCTCCAGGGTGGTGGAGAGAATCTCGCGGTTGAAGCGCAGCTCCTGCCCGGCTTCGTCGAGCACCGCCACCACTTCCCCCAGGTCCATGCCCGAGCCACGCAGCAGGCTGGTCAGCAGCAGCCGCGCGGAGGCGGCGCCGATCGAGGCGGCCAGCAGGCGCTCGGTGAACTGCACCCAGGCCCGGTCTGCCGGCGCGGAGGCCTGCAGCTCGCGGTCCATCGATTGCGCCTGCTCGAAGAAGGAGCGCCGGGCGTGGCGGTCACCGACCACGCGCGAGGCCAGCGCCAGCAGGTCGCCCACATGCACGTTGCCGGGCCACACACCGGCCACCGACGGCCGCTGCGCATACGGGTCCAGGAACGGCGCGGCGCGCAGGCGCTCGTCCACCCCCGGGCGCCAGCGCACCGAGACCAGCACCATCGCCGCGACGTTGACCAGCAGCGACCAGAACGTGCCGTGCGTCAGCGGGTCCCAGCCGCTCATGCCGAACAGATGCTGCGGCTGCAGCCAGCCGATCCCGAACGGCCCCTGCACCAGCCAGGCCTCGTCCATCCACCCGGCGTGGGTCAGTGCCGGCAGCAACAGGGTGTACACCCATGTGCCGAAGCCGAGCAGCATGCCGACCTCCACGCCCCGGCGGCTGGCCCCTCGCCAGTACAGGCCGCCGATCAATCCCGGCGCGAACTGCGCCACGGCGGCGAAGGCCATCAGCCCGTACGAGGCCAGGGTGCTGTCGTTGCTGCTGCCGCGGTAGTAGCTGTAGGCGACCAGCGCCAGCAGCAGGATCGCCGTGCGCCGGATCCACAGCACCCGCGAGGCGACATCGGCCGCCTCCTGATGGTCGCCACTGCGGCGCAGCAGCACCGGCATCACCAGGTCGTTGCTGACCATGGTGGCCAGCGCGATCGAGGCCACGATGACCATGCCGGTCGCCGCCGAGAAGCCGCCGACGTAGGCGACCAGTGCCAGGAATTTGCGCCCCTCGGCCAGCGGCAACGCCAGCACCATGCTGTCATCGGCAACGCTGCCACCGGTGCCGAACAGGGTCACGCCGGCCGTGGCGATCGGGATCACCATCGCCGAAATGATCACCAGGTAGGCACCGAACATCCAGCGCGCGCGGCGGATGTCGCGTACATCGCCACACTCGACCACCGCCACATGGAACTGCCGTGGCAGGCAGATGATCGCCAGGAAGCTGAGCAGCGTCTGCGAGATGAAGCCGACCGGCGGCAGGCCGGTGAACAGCGTATGCGCCGACTCGATCACCGCATCGGTGCGGTCGTTGAGCCACAGGTAGGCGAACAGCCCCAGCGCGACCATCGCGATCAGCTTGATCATCGATTCCAGCGCGATCGCCAGCATCATGCCGTGGTGGTGCTCGGTGGCATCCACCTGGCGGGTGCCGAACAGCGTGGCGAACAGGGCCATCAGCAGCGCCACGTACAGCGCCGGATCAGTGAAGAAACCGGTCGGGCCGACGTTGCCGGTCAGCACCTGCAGGCTCATCGCCACGGCTTTGTACTGCAATGCCAGGTAGGGGACGATGCCGATCAGTGCGATCACGGCCACCAGCGCGGCCAGCCGCCGCGAGCGGCCGAACCGCGAGGAGATGAAATCGGCGATGGAGACCACGTTCTGGCTGCGTGCGATCAGCGCCAGGCGCTCGATGATGCGCCAGCCGAACACCCACAGCAGCAGCGGCCCCAGGTAGATCGGCAGATAGCCGATGCCGTTGCGCACCGCCGTGCCGACCGCGCCGTAGAACGTCCACGACGAGCAGTACACCGCCAGTGCCAGGCTGTAGACCACCGGGCGCAGCCACGGCCGGTCCGGATACATCGGGCGACGATCGCCCCACCACGCCACGGCGAACAGCAGCGCGGCGTAGACCACCGAAACCAGCAGCAGGATCCAGCTAGAAACCACAGGGTTGTTTCCGCGAGAGCAGCCGGCAGTGTAGCGGCTGAATCACGTCCACCGGGGTGCTCATGCCGTGGCGCGCTGGCGCGCCGGGAGCCGGAGCTCGATCCGGGTACCGGCACCGGGCTGGCTCTCCACGGTGACCTCGCCGCCGGCCGCGCGGACCAGACTGGCGGTCATCGCCAGGCCCAGCCCGGTGCCCTCGCCCATCGGCTTGGTGGTGAAAAACGGCTCCAGGCAGTGGGCGCGGACGTCCGCGCTCATGCCATGGCCGGTATCGCCGACCCGGATCAGCAGTTCACCGCTGCCCGGCAGGTCGAGCAGGGTCAGATCGAACCGGCCACCTTCGGGCATGGCCTGCTGCGCATTCACCGCCAGGCTGAGCAGGATGGACTCCAGCTGTGCGGGATCGAAGTGGATCTGGCTGCGGGCGCCGTCGGTGGCAACGCGGCACTGCACGCTGTCGTCGAACACCTGCTGGAGCATCGGCGCCATCGCCGCGACTGTGCTGGCCGCATCCAGCAGCTGCGGCCGGCCCGGATCGAGCCGGCTGAAATCCAGCAACCGCCGGCTCACCGTTGCCGCGCGGCGGGTTGCCGACTGCACGCCCTGCAGCGCGTCCTGCAGCGCGTCTGGATCATCGCTGCGGCGGGCCTTGGCCGCGTAGCCCTGGATCAGCGCCAGGGCATGGTTGAAGTCATGCGCGATGCCACTGGCCAGGCGTCCGACGTTCTCCATCTTCATCGCGTGCACCAACTGCTCGCGCGAGCGTTCCTTCTCCTGGATCTCCAGCTGCAGTTCGTCGCGCTTGCGGGCCAGTTCGGCACTGTGCTGGCGCGCCACCTGCAGGCTCTCGCGCAGGCCGGTGACGCTGTGGTGCAGCAGCCACGCCCCCATCAGCGTACCGAACACGGCGATCACCAGGTCATTCACCGCCAGCAGGACACGGTCCGGACGGAACATCAGGCTGGAGGCATCCACCCATGCGCCCGCCACCATCAACCCGCACAGCCAGGCGGTGGCCCACCCCAGCGGTCGCCGCCCCAGTACGGCGGACATCAGCAGGACCGGCAACACCACCACCAGCTGCAAGCGCGACTGTGCCGCCAGCCCCCAGTAGGTGTAGGCCAAGGTCGATAGCAGCAGTTCGCCGATCACGAACACCGTGGCCGCCCGCAACGCGCGGCCCGCGTGGTGCTGCAGCAGGCAGACCAGGCAGAGCAACGCGTGAAGGCCAGCGGTCAGCGGCACCATGACATCCAGGCCGATGCCCATCCGCAGCGCTATCCAGACGGCCATGGACAGATGAAACAGGCCAACCATGTGCAGCAGCCCGCGGAGCATGGCATCGGTGCGGCGCCCCAGCGAGGGCGGCACGCCCGCAACGGGCGCGTCGCGGAGGGAGGGAGGCGGAATGGGCATGTGTGGCAGAATACAGGCCGAAAGCGACAGCAGCCGGCCGAAGGCGGTCATCAGCCGTACGTGGACCGGCGATGCTCTCGCTGCGCTTGTGCCGCAGACGGTTTGCGTTGCCGCCTGCACTCGACCGGGAAGTCGTTGCTTCTATGCGTACGTCGTCGCTTGTCCGTCGCGGGTTCTCCGCGCTTGTCTGCCTGTTCGCACTGGCCCCGCCTGCAGCGATGGCGCAGCGTTCGGCCGACAGCCCGCCACTGAGTGCGCAGGTCGAACAGTGCCATGCCTTGTTGACCAGTGAGCCACGCCTGTCGCTGAGCATGGCGCGCAGCCTGCTGGCCACCCCCTCACTGCCCACCTCGATCGAGATCGGCGCGTTGGGCTGCCTGGGCATCGCACTGCGCTCGCAAGGCCAGCTCGAACAGACCGTCGATCTGCCGGACAGGCTGCAGGCCGCCGCCGCGCGTTCCGACGCGAGCAAGGAGGACAGACTGCGCGCTCACTCCCTGGCCGCACACCTGCTGCTCTGGCGGGGCGAACACAGCCAGGCCCTGACGCTGACCAATGCCTTCCTTGAAGAGGCGGTGCGCGAGCGCGACGTGCAGGGACAGATCGCCGCACTGATGCAGATCGCCATGATCCGCGGCGATGCGCTGGGCGACGCGCAGGGCGCACTGACGTATCTGCAGAAAGCCACGCTGCTCAGTCAGCACATGCGCCGGCCGCCCAACCCGGGCGATCTCATCCTGTATTACAACTATGGCTTCGCGCTGCTGCGGATGCAGCGGCATGAGGAGGCCAATACAGCCTTCAGCCGGGCCGAGGCGATCGGCACGCGGCTGGGCGGGCAGGAGCTGTTCCTGTATCGCATCGCCAGCCATCGGGCTGAAATCCTGCGCCTGCGCGGCCAGCTGGCTGACGCGCAGACCCGGTTCCGCAACGTGCTCGGCTGGCAGGCGCAGCACGATCCGCAGGGCCATATCGTGACCCTGCAGCGGCTTGCCCGGGTGACCATCGACCAGCACGGCGCCGAAGCGGCCCGTCCCGTGGCCGAGCTGGCCCAGATGCAGGCCGAACGCGGGCAGTTCAGCGATGAGATCCGCGAAGGCCTGGACCTGCTTGCCGATATCCACACCCTGCTGGGCCACCGCGAGCAGGCCCTGGCCTATGCGCGGCAGGGGCGGGAGATCGACAGCGCGCGCAGCAAGGGCGACATTCTCAACCAGCTGGCCAAGCTGCAGGCGACCGCCGAACGCAGCATCGATCCAGCCGAGGTCAATGCCGTGCAGGACCTGGGTCGCGTGCGTGTACTGCGGAACAGCGCGCTGATCGCCCTGCTGCTGGTGGTAGGGGTCGCGACGACCCTGCTCCTGCGGATGCGGCGCCAGCGACACCGGCTTGCCCTGCTGAGCAGCACGGACTGGGTGACCGGTACCGTCAACCGCCGTGAAGCCGAGCGGTTGCTCAGCACGGAGCTGGTCAAGGCCAGGCGCGGGCAGCGCAGCCTCGTGATGCTGGTGGAACTGGATGCGTTCAAGGCGCTGAACGACCACTACGGCCAGGCCGCAGGTGATGCGGTCCTGCGTGCGGTGACCCGCTGCCTGCGCCAGCACAGCGACCGCCATGATCGGATCGCCCGCTGGGCGGGCGGCACCTTCCTGGTGGTGCGTCACGATACCGCCGCGCCCGCTGCCCAGGCGCTGGCCAATCATCTGCGCGCAGCGATCGGACGACTGGTGGTGGACATCGGCCCGGGCCAGCACCTGACCCTGACCGCCAGCATCGGGATGGCTCCCCTGCCGCTGTTCCCCGAAGCACCAGCGGTGCTGGAGGACAGCCTGCGCGCTGCCGACCGGGCGCTGCAGAGTGCCCGCCGCAGCGGTCACGACGCGTGGGCCATGCTTTGGGGCGAAGCGGCTGGGCGCGATGTCGATCTGTACAGCCTGCTGCACGACCCGGCCCGGGCGATGGCCTGCGGCTGGGTGTCATTGGCCGGCAGCCGGCCGATGGCCTGGCTTCCGCCACGGCAGGCGTCTGCACGTCCCACCGTGGATCAGGACGTGCAGACCGGTTGCGGACAGCGCTGACCGCGCCGGATCAGCGCGACACCTCGAAGCGCACCTCGACCCGCCGGTTCGGCAGCAGGCATTCCAGCAGCGCCGCACGCGGGCGCACGCCTTCGCACTGCTGCACCTGCTGGGTATCGCCCTTGTACTCATAGCGGATGCGGGCCGGATCGATACCCCGGCCGATCAACAGCTCGCGCACGGTGCGCGCGCGCCGCTCGGACAACGCCTGGTTCGCATCGAAGCCGCGCCCCTGCATGCGATCGGCATGGCCCACCAGGGTCACCCCCTGCAGCTGCAGCGATTCTCCGCCGATGCTGGCCAACGCACGGTCCACACTTTCCAGTGAGTAGGTGCGGATGTCGCGGTACGCATCGCGATCGAACTCGAACAGCACATTGGCGACCAGCGGCCCCGGTGCGGCGGCAATGGCCGGGCCGACGTCGCACTGGCGGGCCAGCGCTTCGCCTTCATTGACCAGTTCCTCGGCGATCTGGATGTAGGGCTTGGAGTGACGCCACTGCTGCTGGTTGAACTCGTTGCCGGCATGCACCAGTTCCACTTCGCCACAGGCGACCTGCTGCTGTGCGCAGACGAAGCCCGGTGCACCGTGCAGCACCCGCAGGCGCTGCCACAGGTCGTCGCGCAGGTACTTTGCGTTGTTCACCAGCGGGGTGTCGGTAGGCAGCGGGGAGACGCCCTGCTCCATGCCGACGATCAGCTTTTCCGATTCGGTGAGCGCCTGCTGCGGAAATGCACTGCGATCGTTACGGCTGTACTCGTGGAAGGACACGTCCAGCCAGCACTGCGCCTTGGACAGGTGGTAATCGCGGATCGGGCGCCCGCCATCATTGAGCGCCTGGATGCGGCCCTGGGTCGCCTCGTAGGCGCCGTGGTCCGCGTGGATCGCCTCGTCGGTGATGCGTTGGTGCTGCGGCAGCAGCTGCGTCTGCTGCGCCCCGGCAGGGCCGGCCACGGCGGCCAGCAGGGCGGCGGCGAGCAGCGAGGGGGCAACGTGGTTCATCGGGAACAGTGTGGTCATCAGGGCATCCTCAGCGTGCCGGGTCGCGGTAGCGGACGGGGTCCGGCCGGAAAAGGTCTTCATCGAACTTGAAGCGCAGGCGCAGGAACACGCCCTGTTGGGTGTACTCGTAACCGTTGAGGTCACGGTCGCCGGCGAACCCGCTCCAGTTGTAGCCGGCCGACAGCCACAGGTTCTGCCGCAGCAGGCGACCGACCTCCATGCCGTAGGCGTACTGGTCGGCACCGCTCTGCCCACGGAAGGTGGAGCCGAGCACGCCGATGTCCCAGTTCTCGGTGATGTCGTACACCACGCGGCCGGAGAACAGCATCGCGCGGAAACGGCTGTTGACGCGTGCACTGTCGGTGTAGGCGAACTGATCCTGCTGCCACTTGCCGGCCACGCGGCCGGTGAACCACCACGGTCGCGACGGGTGCCAGTCGGCATGCGCCGAGACGATGTGCGCGCGGGTGCGCACGTCCTGGCTGCTGCCATCGACAGTGTTGCCATCGGACAGGGTCAGGCCGCTTTCATCGCGCTCCAGCTTGTACTCGTAGCGGGCCAGCGCGTTGATCCGGTTGCGGTCGGTATCGCGATAGGCCACGCCAAGCTGGAAACGATCCTGCAGCACGTCTCCGCGGGCATCGTAACGGGTGCTGAGCAGATAGTTGCGGGCCAGGAGGGTCCAGTCGCGGCTGAGCTTTCGGGCCAGCATGAGCTGCAGCAGCGTGGTGTTGAACGCCTCGTTGGTTTCGGTATCGGGCACGTCTTCGGAAATGCGGTGCTCAGCACGGATCGCACCGCGCCACAGCGGGTTGGCGCTGTAGTCCAGCGCCAGTGCCAGGCCGGTACTGTCACCGGTGCTGCCGTCGATCACCTTGACGTGCTCGGCCGAGCTGGCCAGGCGCAGGCCTTCGCGGATGTCCCAGGTGTTGCGGATACCCGAGGCAGCCTGCACATCGCGGCCGCTGATCGAATCGCGCAGGCGGTACTCGCTGAAGGTCTGGGTATCGCGCAGGTAGCTGCTGTCGATACCGAACACCAGTGCATCGGCCTCGCGGTCGGTGGTGGTGATGCCGTAGGCGCTGGTGAGGCCGGTCTGCTTTTCGTAGCGCCCATACACGCGGCTGCGTTCGAACACCTGGTAATCCAGGCCGGCGGCGACCCGCTTGCGGTCTTCACCGCTGACGCTGTGCTCCACTTCCGCGCCCGCGCTGAGGCGGTCGCTCAGGCGGTAGCCCAGACCGAACCGCGCACTGTCCGATTCCAGCTCGGTGCCGACCGGCAGGTCGCTGGTGATCGGGCTGCCGCTGCTGCTGCCGTTGATGACCATCAGGCCGGTCAGCGGATCCAGCGCTTGTTGCCCGTAGCCCAGCGCTCCGCCGCCGGAGCCGGTCGCAAAACCACCGGTGAGACCGCCGGCATTGCCGAACGGCACCCCGGACGACCACGGCGAGGTCACCCCGATGGTCTCGCGGATGCTGCGCACGCCCAGGTCCACGGTCAGGCGCTCGGTGGCACCGATGCGCACGCCGGCACCGCCGGCATCGCGCTTGCCGCCGTCGGGATTGCGGTCCTCGCTGCGCAGTCCTTCCACATACAGTTCCAGGCGGGGCCCGACCCGGTAGGCCAGCCGCGCGTTGTACTCGCCGCGGCCGCCGTACAGCGGTGCGGCCGGGTTGTTGAACGCCGGGTCGGTACGTGCCGCGAATACGCGCGCGTCGAGCTTGTCGGCGCTGTGCGCGAACTCCACCCGCCACGCATCGCCCTCGACCTCCCCGGTGATGTCCTTCAGGCCCTGCGAGGTGATCTGGTTGATCGAGTTGGTATTGACCTCGCTGCGGGTGCGGGCGAACTCGGCCACCAGCAGGGTGTTGGCACCGAACCGGTAGCTCGCATTCGCGCTGCCCATCTTGAACTCGGCATAGGGATTGCGGTCTTCGACCGCCGCCGCGCCCACCTCGAGCTGCTCGGTGAGTTTGACCTGCGCATCGGCGCCGACCACCCAGAACTTCTCGGTGCCCTGGTCCAGCTCATAGGTGATGCGCAGCGACACTGGATTGAGATCGCTGTCGAACGCCGGCAGGAACTGATTGAGCAGGATCCGGCCGGAGAACGGTTCGAAGCTGTAATCGACCAGCCGTGCCAGCGAGCGCACCGAGGTGATGCGGGTGGGCTGGTTGCGGTCACGCACGATCACTTCCACCCGCTCGCTGCCTTCCAGCACGGCGTTGTTGCGCAGGGCGTACGGGCCACTGCCCTGGCTGCGGAACTCCTCGATCACCTGGCGCAGTGAATCCTGCATCGCAAACACGTTGCTGCGCACGCGCTCGCTTTCGAAGTGCCAGCCCAGCCCCGTGGCGGTCCGGTTATAGGTGCCCAGGCTGCGCTGCGGGATTGCACCACTGCCACCGATGCCGCTTGCGGTGGCCAGGGTGTCGCCGGTCTGGAAATCGCCGTACAGCAGGTAGCTGCGCTGGTTGTCGATGCGCACGTACAGGCGTTCGGCCGAACGTGCGTCGAAGCCGCGCAGCGAGGAATCGCCATAGACCGGATAGAACTCTTCCGGCTGGATGTCGCGCAGCAGGCGGCCGCGGGTGTCCTTGTCCGAATCATAGGCGGCGGTGAGCAGGTACTCGCCCTTGATCCGGCCTTTGACGAAGAACGCGGTGCGCGCGGCCGCATTGGCCTTGCCGTTGTTGAACTGGCGCTCCCAGCGGCGGATATCGCGGTCGAAGGCATCGTGATGCTCCACCGGGGAGATCAACCCGGCGTTGCTGCGACGGCGGAAGTTGACCACGCCTTCGATCAGGCCGGTCGCCAGCAGCTCGCGCATTTCCGGCAGGAAGCCGATCGTGCCCTGCGCCGTCTCGGCCCCAGCGGTGATGCGCAGCACGACGTCCTGCGGCTCATGCGGGGCGAGCAGGTCGAACTCGGCCACGCCGTCCACCACCTGCAGCTGGATGCCCGGGGTGACCTTGTCAGCGTCCAGCGCGCCTGGACCGAGTTCGTCGGTACGTGAGCCGGGCAGGCGGATGCGGCCGCCACTGGTCTCGATCGTGGCGTAGGTGGTGCCGGTGAGTGCACGGCCGGTGGCATCGAGCAGCTGCACGCGCACATGCACGGCGCTCTGGCCATCGGCCGGTACGCCATCACGGTCCAGCTCGACCAGGATGCGGTCGAGCGTGCCCGGTACGGCGCTGTCCAGCGCGCGCGGGGCGGCATCCGTACTGGCCGGGCTGCGCGGGTACAGGGTGCTGGCATCGCCCAGCACCGGCGTGAAGCGGCCGGCGCTGCCCACGCTCTGGGCCATGGCAGGCACGGCCGCCAGGGCGCAGGCGAGCAGGCTCAGGCGCGGCAGGCGGGACAACGTCTGGACGCGGCTCATGGCTGGTCCTCCGTCGAAGCGCCGGCAGCGGGCGGATGGGCTCTGGGATGCACGATCGGTCTCTGGTTGGCCGAGTCGGTCGCCTGTTGTGGCGCCCGCGCGGGTTTGCTGTCGAAGCGCAACGGCGGCTGGCCGGTCTCGGTCTCCGGCGCCCGCACTTCACCCTGGGTGCGGCGGGCCTTGACCTGCTCCAGCACCGGGTTGGCACAGCTGCCCTCGATGAAATCAGCTCGGTGCAGTTCCCCGTTCTTGAGGTCCAGGAACAGGCTGTCGGCATCGCCCAGGTTGCGGTTGCTGCTGGTGGTCAGGCGCGCGCCTAGCGGCAACGTGCTGGCATCCACCTTCAGCGTGTGGCTCTGCGGCGGCAGGCCGCAGTAGCTGTACTTGCCTTCGGAATCACTGATCACCCAGGTGCCGTCGGAGAAGTACAGCCGCACGCCGGGGATGCCCAGTTCTTCGCGGTCCTGCACGTGGTTGTTGTTGCAGTCCACGAACACCTTGCCGAGCACGCAGGCTTGGTCGGTGAACACACCGCCGGTGACCCGCACGCGGTACTCGGCGCGGTTGGAGGGCAGCGCGCCGGGCAACGGGGTGAGGCTGCCGGTGTCGATGCAGCCGCCGCTGAAGGCACACCCGAACGCCTGCGCGCGGTTGATGCCATCGCCCTGCTGCGCGCCCACGCCCACCCGCACGCGGTAGGTCAGCACGATCTGTCCACCGACGCTGATCGGGCCGACATCGAAGCCCAGCAACGGGCCCGGCTTGCCGGACGGATCGGTCACGGCGCGGCCATCGGCACGCGCGGTGCCGTCGATGTAGGTGAAGCCGCGCGGCAGACGATCGATCACATTGACCGTGCGCAGCGCGCTGCCCGCGGTCTGGCGGATGGTGATCGTGTACTGCACGGTGTCGCCGATCTCGGCGGTCTGGCGGTCGCCGTTCTTGCTGATGGCCAGGCCGGTCGCCACCGCGGTGTCCAGCGGCAGGTGGTTGTTGACGATGGCCGCGGTGTCCGAGCCGGCGAACAGGCCGAGGTAGTACTGCGTCGCCGTGCCGACCGCACCGGTCGGTGCCAGGCGGTTCGGCTGCACCGCGTGGTTGGCGCCAGCACTGCCGGCCGGCGACAGCGAGCCACCTTGCGGCGGAATCAGTGTCGACACGAACTGGTAGCTGCCCGGCGGCGTCACGGTGAGCTGGAATTCGCAGCGGGCCGGCGCGGCCGGACCGAAGGCGAACTGGTAGAAGCCTTCGCTGCCCACCGTCATCGAGATCGCACTGCCTTCCAGGCGATAGCCGCCGCTGCCGGCATTGAGCACCGAGGTACGCGGGTCATAGCCGGCACACAGGCCGACCGGCGCCAGGGTCACGATCGAGCCCGGGACCGGGTCGCGCGTGGTGGCGTCATACACCACGCCCGACGGGTCCACCGGCAGGCTCTGCTGCGGCAGGTGCTGGCCCGGGCGGAGCACGACTTCCAGCTGGCTGATGCCGTTCTCGTTGACCCGGCAGGCGCTGACCCCGGCGCGCGCGATGGCGGCCGGTGCGTCGCAGGCTTCCTGGATCCCGGCCACGGTTTCGCGGGTGACCGGGTTCGGCCACAGGATGCTGGAGGTCGGGTCGCGGAAGCGGATGTTCCAGGTCACGCCGGGCACCACGTCGCCGAAGCGGTAGCTGCCGTCGGCACCGGTCGTGGTGGTCTTCACCACCTGGCCGCTGGCCGGGTCGACCAGCTCCACGATCCACGACGGCAGACGCTTGTCGCCACCGTCCAGCAGCTGGTCATCGCTGCCGATGTCGTACCACACGGTACCGCCGACCGAGGCGGCCAGCTGCACGGCGTTGGGCACGCGGCAGGCGTTGAACTGGATCGTCTCCACGCACTCGGGCAGCTGGGTCACATCGCCTTCGAACGCAGCGCGCTCGGCCGGGGTCGGTGCGCGGAATTCATTCTCGCCACCGCCTTCGACCAGCACCGCGTTGTTCACGGTGCCCGCCTCCGCGGCGGCCGCACCGACCAGTGCCTGCACCTCGATCGTGTCCACCGAGGTGGCCCCGGCGGCCAGTACCCGCTGGCTGCGGCAGTCGAAGCGGGTCTCACCCACCGCGCCGGTGCACACCCAACCGGTTCCGCTCGGGGTGGCCGCCAGGGTCAGCCCCTGCGGCAGACGGTCGTGCACGACGTACTCGCCACGCGACGGCTGCTGCCCACCATTGCGCACGTGAATGGTGTACGTGGCGATGTTGTTGACGGTGAAGCGCGTACTGCCCGCGGACTTGCTGACCAGCATGTCCGGCGAATCGCCGATCTCGCCGAAGTTGTTGCCGAGCGAGTCGCCGCCCAGCGGCAACACGATCTGGCTGATCGCCGAGGGCACGGTCTCGCGGCCGGTGGCCACGCCGGTGACGACACCCTCCACCGCGCCGGCACTGGTGATGCCGTTGAGGGTCTGCGGCGGCTGGGTCGGCTCGGTCACCGTATAGGTGCCCGGACGCAGCTCATCGAAGCGATAGCGGCCGTCGGCATCGGTGGTGAGCGTGATCGAGACCGCCTGGCCCAGATCGTCGGTGCCTGTCAGCACCACGGTGACGTTGGCGATGCCGCCTTCACCTGCATCGACCACGCCGTTGTCGTTGCTGTCGTTGTAGACGCGGCCGGCGATGCTGCCGGTCGGGATCTCACCGAAGTTGTTGTTCACCGACTGCTGGTTCACGCCCAGCACCAGGCCGGTGATCTTCGACGGCGTGATGCCCGGCGCGGTCACGGTGCCACCGGTGCTGCCGGCCACGGTGCGGCCATCACGGGTGCCCGCCGGCTGATCCGGCTCGGTCACCGTGTAGGTGCCCGGCGGCAGGTCGCTGAAGCTGTAGTTGCCATCGGCATCGGTGACGGTGTCGCGGCTGACCGGATTGCCCACCAGGTCGGTGCCGGTCAGGGTGATGGTGACGTTGGCCAGGCCGGTTTCGCCCGGGTCCACCACGCCATCGTTGTTGCGGTCGATCCAGACCTTGCCGCTGATGCCGCTGTTGAGCGGAATCTCACCAAACAGGTTGTCCACCGAGGCGGTGCCCGGCGTGGACAGGTCGATCGTGCTGATGCGGCTGGGCACCGTGGTCACCGGCGTGGCGGTGCCACGGCTGACGCCGTCAACGGTGCCGGCGGTGGTGATGCCGTTGCTGGTGCCGGTCGGCTGCTGGGGTTCGGTCAGGGTGTAGGTGCCCGGACGCAGGTCGGCGAAGGCGAAACGGCCATCGGCGTCGGTCTGCACGCTGCGGGTGACGCTGGCGCCGGTATCGTCGGTACCGGTCAGCTCGATGGTGACGCCTTCGATGCCGGTTTCAGCCGCGCCGTTCTGCGCACCGTTGTTGTCGGCGTCGAAGAACACGGTGCCGGACACGGCGACGGCCAGCACTTCACCAAAGTTGTTGCTGATGGAGGCCTTGCCCGCCGGCAGCACGACCGCGCTGATCGCACTGGGTACGCTCGCCACCGGGGTGGCAGTGCCGGCCACGGTCCCGTCGATGGTGCCGGCGGCCGTAATGCCATTGATCGTGGCGACACCGTTGAACACCGGCTGCGCGGCCTGCTGGGTCACCGTATAGGTGCCCGCCAGCAGGTCGTCAAAGCGGTAGCGCCCGTCGGCATCGGTCGCGATCGCCGCGACCGGCTGGCCCAGTGCGTCCACGGTGCCGCCCGGCAGCTGCACCTGCACGTTGGGCAGGCCTGGTTCGCCGGCGTCCTGCACGCCGTTGTTGTTGCGGTCCAGGTAGACCGTGCCGGAGAGCGCGGCAGCGCGCTCGCCGAAATCGTTGCCGGTGGAGCCGGCCGCGGGCAGGTTGGTGATCGTGATCAGGTTGCCCGGGGTTTCGCGGCCCTCGGCCAGGCCGGTCGGCTGGGTCTCGGTGATGCGGTAGTCCTGGCCGGCCACGGCGCCGGGATAGCTGTAATGGCCATCGGCATTGGTCACCAGGGTTTCGGTGGTGTCATCAGCGGTGCCGAACACACCGTCCGGGCCGGCGCCCACGATGACCACCTGCACGCCGGGAATGCCGACGTCGCCGGTGTTGTTGTCGCCGTCATCGTTGCGGTCCAGGTAGACCGTACCGCTGATCGGGGCGTTGGCCAGCTCACCGAACAGGTAGCCGGTAGCGTCCTGCCCTGCAGTGATGCCGATGCCGGAGATCACGTTGGGCACGGCGGTGCTGCCCGGCGTGGCGGCATTGCCGGCGGTGTGCTTGCCGTCCAGGTAGGTGGCCGGCTGGGTTTCCGTCAGCGTGTAGCCGCTGCCCGCCTGGGCCGGCAGCAGATCGCTGAAGCGGTAGGCACCATCGGCATCGGTGGTCGCGGTCAGGTTGACCGGATTGCCGAGCAGGTCAATGCCGGTGAGCGTCACGATCACATTGGCGATCGGGTTCTCGCCGCTGTCGCGGAGGCCGTTGTTGTTGCCGGCGGCCACGTTGGAGAAATCTTCATAGACCGAGCCGGCGATCGAGCCGAGCTTTTCGCCGAAGTCATTGCCGTTGGAGCCGGTCAACGGCAGCGCGGTGATGTCGATCTGGTTGCTCGGGTTCTCGGCCGCATCGGCGTAGCCCTGGGGCTGCGTTTCGGTGATGCGGTAGTTCTGGCCCACGACCAGGTTATCGAAGGTGTAGCGGCCCTGCGCGTCGGTTTTCACGCTGACGGGCAGCAGATCGTCGGCGGTGCCATAGGCACCGTCCGGGCCGGCGCCGGTCAGGGTGATGGTCACGTCCTGCAGGCCGCCATTGGGCTGCGAGCCACGGCTGCCGGCATCACCGGCATCGAAATCACCGTTGCCGTTGCGGTCCAGGTAGACATGGCCCGAAATGGACGTGATCGCGTCTTCGCCGAAGTTGAACACGGTGGCATCGTCGCCAGTGGACAGATCGATGCCGGCGATGCGGTCCGTCGTGGGCGCATCGCCGCTCGCGCCGGTGGTCACCGTGCAGCCCGTGCAGGCGACGCCGCCGATCAGACCGGGATTGATGGCGCTGGGGCGGTTGCGATAGCTGCCCTCGGGCAGCACTTCGCGCAGCGTATAGACCTGCAGCGGGTCCAGGTCGATGAAGCTGTAGCTGCCGTCACTGCCGGTGGTGCGGGTGTCCAGCACGGTGCCGGAGGCATCGAGCAGCTCGATGGTGGCGTTGGCGATCGGCGCATCACCGGCATCGCGCGCGTTGCTGTAGTTGCTGTCCACGTAGACGAAGCCGGACAACGAGGGGCGGCGCACTTCCGGGAAGTTGTAGCGCACGGCATCCACGCCCGCACCGAGCGTGATCGCGGTGTAGACCGAGTCGGCGCTGGTGGGCGGCGTCACCGCGGCGAATACGCCACCGGCCGACGGCGCCTGCGCGCCCGTTGACGGCGGTGCGACCGGGCCGTTGACGTAGGCGGCGGGCTGACGCTGGGTCAGGGTGTAACCGGCGGTGCCGGCCGGAGCCAGGTTGTCGAAGCGGTAAGCGCCCTGCGCGTCGGTGGTGGCATCCAGCGAAACGACATTGCCGTACGCATCTTCACCACTGAGGTGCACGGTGACGCCGGAGATCAGCGGCTCGCCGCTCTGCAGCGTGCCACCGTTGGCCCCGCTGCGGTCGCGGTCCTGGAACACCACGCCGGACAGCGAGGAACGCACCACGGTGTGGGTGGTCGTGTCGTCGTTGTTGCCCGGCTCCGGATCGAGCTGGTCACTGGTGGCCTTGGCGGTATTGAGGCCCGTGCCGTTGGCCGGCAGCGTGGTCCAGCGCGCGGGAATCAGCACGCGCACCCGCCCGTCCAGGGCCAGGTCGCCCATGCGGCAGGTGACGACGCGGCCCACCAGCAGGCAGTTGCCGAGGCCGGTGGTCTGCACGCCCGCGTCTGCGGTGGCGCCGCGTTTCTGCCAGGTGATCGCGGCCGCGCCGCCGAGCACTTCCAGCCCTTCGGGCAGGGTATCGGTGACGACCACGCCATCGCCGTTGAGCGGGTTGGTACCGCTGCGGTCGCGCGAGAGGCTGTGCCCGGGGCCGTGGTTGATCACGTCCAGCACGAACCAGAACGGCTGGTGCAGGCTGACCGTGCCCGCCGCAGCCGGCAGCGGCTGGCTGGGATCGGCGCTGGGTGCGAGCACCACGCTGGACTTCTGCATGGCCAGGTCCGAACGCGTACGGATGCTGGTTTCCTGGGTGGCGGTGTTGTTGCTGGTGTCGCTCTCGGCCTCGGCCGAGCGCGCGGTCACCGAGTTCGTCAGCGTTTCGCCGGTGGCCGGCGGTGCGGTCATGTACTGATAGACCAGGTACAGGTAGCTGGTCTGGTTGCTGGTGATGACGCCTTCGTCGGTCGTGGGGACACCGGCGCTGGGCAGGGTGCAGGAAATGGTCTGCGGCCCGGTGCTGGGATTGGTGCTGCCAGCGGCCACCGAGCAGCGCGTGCCCACCGGCTCCAGCACGCCCAGCGGGCCGGCGGCGCTGCCGGTCCGGCTGCCAACCAGGCTCACGCTCGCGCCCGGCGGCGGGGTGATGGTGTCGTCGATCATGGCGCGCGTGGCCAGCGATGGGCCGGCGTTGCGCACGCTGATCTGGTAGTAAATGTAGTTGTTGACCTCCATCCCGGTGCGCGAGTCGAAGCCCAGCGGGTCCACCGCACCGGCAAAGTTCTGGTCGATCTTGTTGACGATCAGGTCCACGCGCCCGGCATCGAACGGCAGGGTGGCGTCCTTGCTGTCGTCGTCGGTGCGGCTGTTGTAATCGTAGGTCCGGCCGCTGGCATCGGTGCCGCTGGACGGGTCCGGCGTGCCGTCGCCATTGAGGTCGAAGTGGAAGCTGCCGGTATTGGTGAACTGACGGCCGGTGTTGCCACTGTTGACGTTCGGGCGGATCTGCACCGTCATCGTTTCAGTGGAGTTGTTGGCCATGTCCTTGGGCGTACAGGTCAGGCGCAGCGTGGCCGGTGCGCCGCCGGTGTTGAACCACGAGGTGCCGCCGGGCGCCGGTGCGGAGTTGATCGACGGGTCGCTCGTGGTCACCCGGCAGACCTTGTCTGCCGCGTCCGAACCGGTGCGCAGGGCGGAGAGCAGCACGAAGCCGGCATCGTTGGCGGGCAGCGTGAACACGTCGCTGAAGACCACGCCACGCGCCGACGACGGGCCCCTGTTCTGGTAGGTGATGCGGTAGGTGGTATTGACGCCCGCGCGCCCGGGGGTGCCCGAGGTGATGTCCTTGCGGGTGGTGGCGATATTGGCGACCGGATCGATCTGGACCCAGTCCGAGGCGGTGTTGTTGCTCTGGTCGATCTCGCCGAGCGCGCCGACGATGGCCGGGTTGATGCGCACACCGGCCGTGTTGCAGAAGCGGCCCGGCAGCAGCGGCTGCCCACCACAGACGGTGGCCGGCTGGCTCTGGCTGTCGAACAGGCCGCGGTTGACGGTGAAGCGCACGGTCGCGGTCTCGTTGCGGCCCAGCACCGTGGTTCCCGCATCGCACACCCACGCGCTGCCACTCAGGCGGCAGTTCCAGCCCATCGGGCTGATGTTGGCGGTCACCGTGGTCGTGCCGTTGACGAAGCCTGGAATCGGATCGTTCACCACCACACCGGTGGTGGCTTCGCCGGCATTGCGGATCTGCAGCGTGTAGGTCACCGAGTCATCGCTGTTGCGGATGATGTTGTCGGTGTCGCCCGGTCCATTGGTTACCTTGGTGATCGACAGGTCGGCACGGTCGTCGGTTGCGCGGCTCTCGCCACCGGCACAGTCGTTGGTGTCATTCGGATCGCGGTTGATGCCGCCGCCGGTAATCGGCTCAACCGAGCCGCCGCTGCCGCCGGTGCAGACGTTGTTGCGCAGCATCCCGGCGGTGCGCGCCAGGGTCTGCAGCACCAGTAAGGGCGCGTTGGCGTTGACGGCCACCGGATAGCCGGTGATCAGGGTGCAGGTCACCCGCTGTGCCTGGCCGACGGCCCAGGCACGATCGACGCTGCAGTTCCAGCGTCCGATGACCACCGATGTGCCGGGAAGAATCGGCTGCCCGGTGTTGTCCACCCACTGCTCGCCGACGGCGAGCGTGTCCACCACCTGCAGGTCGCCGGTGACCGTCCGCGGCCCCAGGTTCTGCACGCCCAGCGTGGACGACATCATGCTGTCGCTGCGCACGCCCGTGTCGTTCCAGACCGGCACCAGCAACGGCGACTTGGACTTGCTCATGAGCAGGTCGGCACCATCGGGAATGATGGTCAGGCCGACGGTCCCGCTGTTGTTGATCGGCACAGGGTCCGGCGTGGTCGCGCTGATCCGCGCGGTGTTGCTGACCACGCCACTGCTGTTGGCACCGGTCGAGGGCACCTGCGCGGTGATGGTGATGATCGCCTGTGCACCCGGCGCGAAGCTGCCCGCCAGGGTGCAGGTACGCACGCTCGCGCTGGCATTGTTGGTGCAGGTCCAGCCCGCCGGGGCATTGCCGCCGGTGATCACGAAACCTTCCGGCATCGCATCGGTCACCACCACGCCGGTTGCGGCGCTGGGGCCGTCATTGCGCGCGGTGAGGGTGTATGTCACCACCGAGCCGGCTGCCGCCGGTGCCGGCGACACCGACTTGGACATCGCCAGGTCCGCGCCGGCGGTAACGGCGGTAGTGACCTGCGCGGCATTGTTGTCCGGCACTGCATCGGGCACCGGACCGGCGTTGACCACGGCGGCATTGACGATGTTGCCGGTGCCGACGTTGACCTTGCCGCGGAACTGGTAGCTCGTGCTCGCACCCACGGCCAGGGTGCCGTTGTAGGTGCCGTTCTGCGCGCTGAAGCTCCAGTCCGCACCGCTGGGCGTACCGACCAGCGTGACGTTGGGCGGCAGCGTATCCACCACCTGGAAACCGGTGCTGACGCTGGGACCGTTGTTCTTGACGGTGAGGGTATAGGTCACCTCGCCGCCGCCGATGACCGGGTCAGGGCTGGCGGACTTGCTCAGTTCCAGATCGGCCGCGGCCTGGATGGTCGTGGTCTGGTTGGAACGGTTGTTGCCGGTGTTGGTATCGCCGGCGAAGAAGGGATCGTTGGACGGCAGCGCCACGATCGGCGTGGTCGCCGGCGGCAGTGCGGCGGCGAAACCGATCGCCGCATGCAGGGTGATGGTGGCCGGCTGGGTCTGCACGGTGCTGACCGGCAGCTTGAACTGATACGGCGCACCGGAGGCGCTCAGGGTCGGGTTGGTACACACCACGCGGGTGGTGCCTGCAGTGCCGGGCGAGGCGCTGCAGCCGGCCGGGGCGGGGCTGCCCAGCGCGGTGCCCACCGGCAGATCGATGATCGTGACGCTGCCGGCGGCGCTGTCATTGGCGCCGTTTTCGACCTTGACGTTGTAGATCACCGTGGTGCCGGCCGGCACCGGGTCGTAACCGGTATCGGAGAAGTCGGTGATCTGCAGATCGATGGCCAGTGCAGACAGGGGCAAGGCCAGCAACAGGGTCGCCAGGGCGGCGCGCCACCGGCCCAGGCGGGCGGATGGCTTGGCGCGCTCGAACGGCGTCACCGCCGCGCAGATGGCTGCGCGATCGCTATGGCTGGACATGCGTTGTTCCCCTGTTCCGGTCTCTGCTGCTTTCAGAGGGAGCGCACTGCGCTCCCGTGACGTGATGCGACCTGACCGTGCACGACTGTCGTCATTGGCACGCTCAGGCGGGGCGCATTGTGGTGGTGCCGGATCGGCAAGTCAGTGCCGCCCGCTCACGCTGGCTCACACTTGCTCACACGGGGAAACGCCGGGTCAGGCGGTCAGCAGGTAGCCTTGTCCACGCAGTGCGCGGATCGGCAGCTCCGCGCCGGTGGCCGCACGCACGCGCGCGCGCAGGCGATGCACCAGTACGTCGAGCCGGTGCGGATCAAAGTCCCAGGGGGTATCAGTGATACATTCGATCAGGCGCTCGCGCGTGACCGGTTCGCCTGCGGCGTCGAACAACGCCTGCAGTGCGGCACGCTCCATCGCGGTCAATGCCAGCGTATGCGGCGTGGGCGACTGCAGCGTCCAGCCATCGGCAGAGAGCTGCCAGGCCCGCTGCACCTCGGTGACAGTCTGCACGGCCGGGCGCCCTGCGGACAGGCGACGCCGCAGGCTGAGCAGCCCGGCGGCCAGCACGTCCAGGTCCAGCGGTTTCACCAGGTACACATCGGCACCCTGGGTCAGGCCATGCGCCATGTCGTGCGGACTGCCACGCCCGGTCAGCATCACGATGCCGATATCGGCGGCCTGGCGCAGGTGGCTGGCCACCGTATAACCGTCTTCGCCGGGCAGGCCGACATCGAGCACGACGATATCGCATCGATCATGCAACAGCGCGCGGTAGAGCGCCTCTGCACTGCCCAGGCCCCGCACCGCGGCACCGCGCCACTGCAGGTCGTCGAGCATCAGGGCCAGCAGTTCCGGGTCGTCCTCGACCACCCAGACGGTCAACCCGCCCAGTTCCCCGTGTGCCGCTGACAGTACTACGCTGCCGCGGTTGTCCTGGTCTGCCGTCACGTGACCGCTGCCTCCCTTCACCGGCCTGCAGTCTAGCTGCCGGCCGGAAACGAGCCAAATGCGACAGCGGCGGCGCCCCGGTCGTCGGGTGCCACCGCCTGGAGACGGCTGTTGCCGGTCACGACCGTGGATCGCGACCGGCTTTGTCGTTTACTCGGCGGGGACGCCCATTTCCTTCAACAGCTCCGGCGCCGGGTAGACCTTGGCCAGCAGCCAGCGCAGGTAGCGCATGTCCACATGCACCGCGCGCTTGAAGCGCGGGTCGAACCACCAGCTGGCGCTGACCGACTCCCAGTTGCTGTCGAAGTTCAGGCCGATCAGTTCGCCCTTGGCGTTGAGCACCGGCGAGCCGGAGTTGCCACCGGTGGTGTCCAGGTTGGTCAGGAAGTTGACCGTCTGGGTCTTCAGCACCGGATCGGCGGTGGAGCCGAAGTCGCCCTTGGCGATGGCGTCCAGCAGCGGCTTGGGTGCATCGAACGGATAGGCATTGGTGTTCTTCTCGACGATGCCGGCCACGGTGGTCACCGGGTCGAAATGCACGGCGTCGCGCGGCGACAGCGCCTCGACCTTGCCATAGCTGATGCGCAGCGTACGGTTTGCATCCGGGTAGACCGCGCGGCCCTGCTTGGCACGCCAGGCGAACAGCGCCTGCATGTAGGCCGGGCGCAGGCGCAGCTGCTCGCCTTCGCGGGTCTTGCGCTCATCATCCAGGCGCAGCTGCGCGGCCACCAGCGGGCCGGCCAGGTCGATCAATGGATCGCGCGCCAGCGCCTTGCCTTCTTTCGCTGCGGCAAAGCGCGACAGGCGCTCGGCTTCCTCGCCCAGGTGCGTGCTGGCGTACAGCGTGTCCAGGGTCTTGGCCAGCGCGACCGGGGTGCGGCCGAAGGCCGCGTCGAACTCGGGCACGCGCTGCGCATCGGGCAGCTGCTGGTAGCGGGTCAGCAGCGTGGTCAGCAACGCCTTTTCGATGGCCGGATCGTAACGGCGCTGGACCTGCTTGAGCACGCCTTCGATCAGCGCCAGATCGCGCTGCTGGTAGCCGCTGTCACGCTCGGCGTCGGGCTTGGCCGATTCGATGCGCAGACGCTCCAGGGTCAGCGCCGAACGCAGCAGCTGGCTCTGCGCCGCGATCAGGTCGAGCAGAAGATCGCGCTCGCCCACCGAAGCACCGCCGGACAGCGAGGTCAGCAGCGACTGGATGTCGCCCTGGTACCGGGCATCGGTGGCCTGCAGCATCGCCTTTTCATCGGCGGCGCGCTGGGCCTTGGCATCGCTGCGCAGCAGGCCTTCCAGCTCACCGGCGGCGCGCTTGCGGTTGTTCTTCAGCGACTGCAGCTGCGAGGCGTAACGGGTCCGCGCCTGCGCGTCCTTCGCACTGGCCGACTCGATGGTGTCGATCATCTGCTGGTACACCGACACGCGGCGCGGCAGCACCGCATCGATCTGGCTGGCGAACTCCGCCGCGGTGCGATGGCGGTAGGTGATGCCCGGATAGCCGGCCAGCATGGCGTAATCGCCGGTCTTGGGGCCGTCGATCGCCATCTTCAGGTGTGCTGGCGGGTGGTACGGCACGTTGTCCACGCTGTACGGCGCGGGCTTGCCGTCCTTGCCCACGTAGGCACGCAGCAGGGTGAAATCGCCGGTGTGGCGCGGCCACATGAAGTTGTCGATCTCATCGCCGTAGTTGCCGATCGCGCGCGGCGGCGCGTAGACCAGGCGCACATCGCTCAGCTCGAGCTGGCGGATGCGATAGAAATCGGTGCCGTAGTACATGTCCGCCACGCTGCAGCGGATGTTGCCTTCCTTCTCGCACTCGGCCACCAGCTGCTTGCTGGCGCGGTCCACCGCGTCGAAGTACGCCCGCCCGGTCTTGCCGCGCGCATCGCGCAGCACCTCATCGGTGACCTTGTCGAACCCGACCGTGACCAGCACGCGGAAATCCGGATTGGCCGCGCGCTCGTCGCTGCGGCCCTTGGCGATGAAGCCCTCGTTGATCAGGTTGTGCTCGGGCGAGGTGTTGTACTGGATCACGCCCATGGCGACATGGTGGTTGGTCAGCAGCAGGCCGTCGTCGGAGACGAACGAACCGGTGCCGCCACCGGCCCGCACCACCGCGCTCAGCGGCGGCGCGGTGACGTTGGCCAGGTCGCCCGGGTTGCCCTTGAAGCCGGCCGCCTTCAGCGGTTTGGCCAGGTCCGGCAGCTGGGTCGGCATCCACATGCCTTCGTCGGCATGGGCACCGGCGGCGAGGGTCAGGCCAAGCGCCAGCGCGGCGGTGAGGGGTTTGCGTGAAGACATGGGCACTTCCGGTACGTCAGAACAGCCCGAAACCTTAGCCACTGAGGCCCGGCAGGGCAACGCCCGATGGTCAGGGGTGGCTGAACCATCGGCCGTGGCTTACTTCTCCCGCCGCCAGTTCAACGACCCACGGTTCTCCACCGTGCTCGATTCCAGCTCCACGTCGAAACCGCGGCGCAGCAGGTACTTCAGCGTCAGCACCGAACCACTGCCGACCAGCGAAACGCCGTAGCCGATGTACAGCTTGGGCGAGATGTACTTGCCGAAGCCGATCACCGAGCCACCCAGCGCGCGCGACTGGCTCACGCCGGCATCGTCCAGGCCGAGCTTGGCGCCCAGCTGCGAGGCGAGCAGGCCACTGCCGGCCGACAGCGCCGCCGAGGCCGCGTTGACCTGCTGGGCCTGGTCGCTGCTGGCGCCGGTGAGGCTGCGCCCCAGCACCAGGTAGGCCAGTGCTTCGGACTGCGACATCGCCGGGTCCGACCACACATCCACGCGCGGCGACTGCGCCCGTCCGGTCACGTCGATGCCGGCCGTGACATCACCCACCGTGCGCTCGGCACGAATGTTGATGCGCGGATCGGAGACCGCGTTGTAGTTCCAGTTCAAGTTGCCACGGGTGATGGTCAGGTCCTGCCCGTAGGCCTTGTAGCGGCCACTCACTTCCAGCCCGCCATTGGCGGTCATCTCGCGCCCGGGGCGTGCCCACACCTGCATCTTGCCGGTCAGCGCACCCTTCAGCCCGAACCCGGCCATCTTGACCTGGTCGCCCAGGCTGACGGTGAGGTCCATGTCCAGCGGCGAACTGGGGCCTTCTTCCGGGTCGACCGGGTCCAGCACCACCACGTCCTCGGAGACCGAGGTACCGCGATCCAGGCGCTCCAGGTCCAGGTCTGCTTCGGGCACATGCACCGTGCCGCGCAGCTGCATCGCGCTGCCGGCCAGGGTGAAGTCCAGGTTGGGGTTGGCCACCACGCGCAGTTCGCTGGTATTGGCCAGCAGCACGTTCTCGCCGTGGATATGCAGCTGCAGCGGCTGTGCATCGCCGAACCAGGACAGCCCGCCATCGACGTACAGCGTGCCCTTGCCGGAGTTGGCCTGCGCGGTGATCTTGGCCGAGCCATCCGGCTGCGCGGTGAAGCTGCCCTTGCCTTCGGCGAAGGTCAGGCCCAGTGCGGGGAATTCGCCATTGAACTTGCTCAGCGTCGCCTCGCCACCCAGCGAAGGCGTGCCACGCGTGCCGCGCAGGCTGACGTGGCCTTCGATCAGGCCGGTCGGGCGCACGATGTCGGGCGAGAACAATTCGAGCCAGTACAGCCGCGCGATGTTCATGTACAGCTCGCCGGTCAGCGGTGCGTTGGCATCCCAGCCGGTCTGCACCTTGGCATCGACGAAGCCGTCGCCCTGGAAACCGACACCGAGCTTGGCGTTGATCTGCTGCGGGGTCATCTCCAGATTCACCGAGAACTGGTCGTAACGCACCAGTTCGCCACGCGCGTTGTCGCCCAGGCGCACGCCGCCTTCGCGTGAAGTGACCGAGGCGCTGCCTTCCCACGCGTTGCCGCGCGGGCGGATGCGCCCGTCCAGATTCACTTCACCGCGCAGGAAGATGCGGCGGCCGGACTGCGGCGGAAGCCACGGCTGCACCAGCGCCAGCGGCAATGCATCGCCGCGCACCAGCAGGCCTTCGCGCGGCCAGTTCGCGCTGGCGCACAGCGCACCGCCGGTGGCGGCGCCCAGGCAGGCATCGCTCAGGGTGAAGTTGCTGCCCTGCACGCTGAAGGTGGCCGGTGCGCGCAGGCTCCAGGCATCGCCCTTCATCGGTGCGATGCGCAGCGCGGTCAGATCGCCACGCCAGCTCTGGCCCTGCTGGCGCACGCCACCTTCCAGCGCGACAGCACCCAGCTCGTTCTTGGTCTGTGCATCAAGGCGCAGATTGGAAAGGCTGCCGCGTGCATTGACGTTGAGCGTGTCCAGCAGCATGCCCACCTGCAGCTTGCTGCCCTGCACCGCCAGCGTGCCGCTGTCGCCCTGCCACGGCAGGCGCCCCTTGATGCTGATCGCCTCGGCGCTCCAGTCGTCCCAGCGCAGACCACTGCCGACCAGGTCGGCGGTGATGTCCGGTGCGGTACGCGCGCCCTTGATCAGCACGTGGCCGCGCAGGCTGCCGGTGCTGTTGGGCAACAGGTCCGCCAGCTGCACCGGTTCCAGCTGTGCATCGATATCCAGGCGGTCACCGACCGAGCCCTTGGCGGTCAGGCGGCTGTTGCCCAGCGCGAGCCTGAAGTTGCCCTCGCCCTGCTCGCCGCGCAGAGCGAACTTGCCTTGGGCATCCAGCGCGCGCTTGCGCAGCGTGCCCTTGATGCCAGGTACATCGACGGTGGCTTCGTAGCTGCCGGCGGTACCGGCCGGACTGCCGGCCGGCGGCGGCAACTGGCGGCCCTTCGATGCGAACGAACCGGACAGCTTGCCGTCCCAGCCCGGGGCGAAGTAGCCCGGATCGAAGCCGGCCAGTTTGGCGGCCACGTCCCAATCCAGCTGCGGGGCCCAGGCGACCTGGCCGGTGACCCCCAGCGAACCGCCCGGGGTGCTGGCCTGGAGCTGCTTGATCACGGCGGCCTGGTCATTGCCGCGCACGTCGAACTGCAGATCGGCGACCTGTTTCTCGCGTTCCACCGAGGCACGGCCCACCGCCGCCCACCCCTTCAGCGTGCCGGCCAGGCCCATGCGCGCTTCTTTCAGCGTCACCGGCACCGGCGCAGCGGCGCCCGGGGTGGTGGTATCGGCGGCGGGGACGAAGGTGAGGTCGTTGGCGACAATGGAGAAGCGCAGGCTGGCGTTTTCCTTGTCGGTGAAATCAGCGATGCCTTCCAGCCGCGCCTGTCCACCGAAGCCCTTCACCTGCAGCGGCGACACGGTGAGTACCTGGTCGGCCAAGCCGACCTTGGACGGTGCCAGTTCCACCGCGATATCGCCCTGCTTGAAGCTGCCCTGCAGATTGGCCTGGCCACCCTTGCCGTCGGCCTGCACATCCAGCGCCATCGGCGTACTGGTGCTCGCGTCCATCCCTGGCACCAGCAGTGCCAGGTCCAGTTCCTTGCTGCGCGCAGCGAGTTTCCACACCGGGTCGGTACGGCCATCAAAGACCAGGCTGGCCTGCAGCGGCGCCGGTGCGTTGCCGGCGATCGCCACTTCCATATGGCCCAGGTCGCCGCGGGCGACCAGCCCCAGCCGCGCCGGGGTACGCCCGCGCGGGGCCGGCATCAGCGCGCCGATGGTGATGTCGGTGTCGTAATCGCTGCGCGGCAGGTAACGGCCGTCCACGCGGAAATCGCCCATGTCGCTGTCGACCTTGAGCTGGGTCGCGCGGAATTCGCCATTGGCGATCTCCACCCCACCGCGCACCTTGGCGATGTCGATCAGCGGCTGCTGCGCCTGGGTGATACGGAAACCGTCGATGATGATCGTATCGGCCTGGATCGCCAGCGGCATTTCGATCTGCGGCAGCGAATCCGGCCACGAGGGCAGCTCGAACGGCTCATCGCTCTTGGCCAGGTTCAGCGTCGCGTTCTTGATCTGCAGCGCATCGAGCTGCAGCTTGCGGCCCAGCAGCGGCCGGATGTCCGGGTCCAGGTAGGCGCGTTCGGCGGTGAAATGGATGTCGTCGTAGCGGAAATCCAGGTCATGCAGCACCAGCGGGCCGGCGACCGGCCCGTCGACCTTGCTCCAGGTGAGCGAGGCGCCGACCGGCAACCGCGCGACCACCTGGGCCAGCAGCACATCACGGCCGGCCACGGTCTGCAGCAGCCAGTACAGCAGCAACAGGGCCAGCAACACCAGCCCAAGCACGGTGAACCCGGACCACGCCCAGAAACGGCGCTTGCGATAGAAACGCACGCGCGGCGGCGGGGTGGCGGGTGCGGAAGGCGTTGGCGTGCTCACAGGTCCGCTCCGATGTTCAGGTACAGCTGGAACTGCGAATCCGGATTGTTCAGGCCGTGCGCGATATCCACGCGCACCGGGCCCACCGGCGATTTCCAGCGCACGCCGAAGCCCACGCCGGTATGCAGGTCGATGGTGTTGTCGAACGCGCTGCCGGTATCGACGAACACGGCCGCGCCCCAGGGCCCGCCCTTGAAGTAATGCTCATACTCGGCCGAGCCGACCACCAGGTTTTTCGCGCCGAGCGCGTACTTGTCCGGCGGTGCAGTGCGCGGACCGACTTCACGGAAGGCATAACCGCGGATGCTGCGGTCGCCACCGGCGAAGAAGCGCAGGCTCGGCGGCATCGCCACCAGATCGCTGGTCCAGGTGGTGCCGCCCTCGCCGCGCAGGATCAGGCGGTCGGTGTCGCCGATCGGCACGTACCAGCGCAGCACCATGTTGGCCTGCACGAAGCTGGTATCCGAGCCGGCGCCTTCGATACCGCCCCGCAGGGTCGCACTGCCACTCAGGCCACGACGCGGGAACATCTCATCGTCGACATTGACGTAGTCGGCGACCAGCTGCGGATAGACCAGCGTGGAGGTGTTGTAGACCGCGTCGGTGAACTCGGTGCCGGAGGCGTAACGCCAGCGCTCGCGCAGGGCGTTGATCGAGGCGATCGCGGTCCAGTTCTCGTTGATCTCACCACTGCGGCTGGCCGACAGCTTGAAGTTGCGCAGGCCGATGTAGTCGGTCTGCTCGTCATACGCGCTGGCGGTGAACGCATACCAGCCATCGAGCCAGTTGAAGGCCGGGATGCGGTAGCTGGTGACCAGGCTCTTGCGCTTCTGCGCATAGTCGAGCTGGGTGTTCATCTTGTGGCCGCGGCTGTTGAGGAAGCGCCGCTCCAGGCCACCGCGCACACCGGCACCGCTCTCGCTGCCGTAGCTCAGGCCGGCGGTGTAGATCGTGCGCTTGGCACGGGTCAGGTTGACGTCCACCGGCACGTCGCCGTTGTCATCGGCCTGGTCCGGGCGCGGCTGGATGTCGATCACGCTGAAGTAATCGAGCTTGGTCAGCGATTCGCGCAGGCGGTCCAGTTTGCCTTCGTGGAAGTAACTGCCCTCGTCCCAGTACACCAGCGGGTCGAACAGCTTGTCGACGAAGTAATCCTGATGGAAGCGGATCTCGCCCATGTTGTAGCGGCGGCCGCTGTCCCAGGTGAGATCGACGTCGGCGGCGTTCTCGGCACGGGTGATCTGCACCTGGCGCTGGGTGAAGTCGGCATCGAAATACCCACGCTCGGCCAGGCGCCGGGTCACCCGGATCTTGCTGGCTTCGTACTCGGTGTGCTCGAAACGCTGGCCCTTGCGCGGCTTGAATTTCTCCAGGTCTTCCTGGAGGTACTGGTCCAGCTGGGCCGGGCCAGTGATGTCGATGTGCTCGCGACGGACCACGGTCGGCGGCCCCTTCTGCACCTGGATCACCACGCGCAGGTTCTCGCCTTCGCGGGGGCTTTCCACGGTGATGGTCGGGTTGTAGTACCCGAACGGCTCCAGCGCCTCGCGGGTCTGGCGCTCGGCCTGGGACAGCAGATACTCCAGCCGCGACTCGCCCTGCGGCTTGCCGATGGTGTCGTACAGGGAGAGCGAGACCTCGATGTTCTCGATCATCTCGGCATCGTCGCCCTTGTCCAGTCCTTTGATGTCCACTTTTTCGATGGTCCCGCGCGCATGTGCCACCGAGGCGGTGGCAAGGGACAGGAACATCAGGGGAAGGGCGAATTTCGTTGGCTGCATGGCGACAGCATAACGGGCCATTGCGAGCATGCGAAATCGACGTGGGCGTTTCAGAACGGCGGTGAAGAAGCCGTTAAATTCCGCGAGAACGTGGCGACTGTCGCGCTGGCCCTGATCGATGACAGCACGGTGTCGGACAAAGCCGTCCGCGACAGCCCATGACGTATCCAGCACGCATGATGCGCGCCGCGCGGGCGGCACCCCGAAAATGCAGAAGGCGCGAGCAGCCGAAGCCGTCGCGCCTTCTGGTACGCCTTGGGGCACCGTGCCCCGCGGCGTCAGTTGGACAGGTGTTCGATCGCCGCCACGCTGCCCAGGCGGTCGCCCAGGCGCTTGAGCAGGGCCAGGCGATTGGCCCGCAGCGCGGGATCCTCGGCATTGACCATCACCGCATCGAAGAACGCATCCACCTGCGGGCGCAGGCGCGCCAAGCGGTTCAACACGCTCACGTAGTCCTTCTGGTGCAGGCTGGCGTTGCTGTCATCGATCGCCGCTTCCACCGCTTCGGCCAGTTCGCTTTCGGCCGGCTCGGCCAGCAGCGCCGGGTCGATCATGCCCGGGATCGCGCCCTCGGCCTTGCGCAGGATGTTGCGGATGCGCTTGTTGGCCGCGGCCAGCGCTTCGGCTTCCGGCAGCGCGGCGAAGGTACCGATGGCATCGATGCGGCGGTCGACGTCGTACAGCGAGGCCGGCTTCAGTTCGGCCACCGCGTTGAAATGCGTGGCCGGCACGCCCTTGTCGGCGTAGTAGCCGCGCAGGCGGTCGATCACGAAGTCGTACAGCTCCTGCGGCAGTGCCTCGGTCTTGCGTTCGGCATTGGGCTGCACGGCCGTCGGCAGGCCGGCGATGGCGGTGGCGATCAGCGCGCGCAGATCCAGGTCGAACCCGCTCTCGATCACCGTGCGGGCCAGGCCCAGCGCATTGCGGCGCAGCGCGAACGGATCCTTGTTGCCGGTCGGCTTCAGGCCCGCGGCAAAGCCGCCGGCCAACGTATCCAGACGCTCGGCGATGGCCAGCACCTTGCCCAGCGGCGACAGCGCGATGTCATCGCCGCCGAAGCGCGGCTGGTAGGCCTCATCGATGGCCAGCGCGACCTCGGGCGACTCCCCGCCGACCACGGCGTAATGCCGGCCGGCAATGCCCTGCAGCTCCGGGAACTCGTTGACCATGCGCGACTGCAGGTCGTTCTTGGCCAGCACCGCCGCACGCTTGGCCAGCACCGGGTCCACGCCCACCTGCGGCGCGATGGCCTCGGCGAGGGCGGCCACACGGGCGACCTTGTCGGCCACCGAACCGAGCTTGGCCTGGTAGGTGACGGTCTTGAGGCCGTCGCCCATCGATTCCAGGCCCTGCTTGAGGTCTTCGTCGAAGAAGAACTTGGCATCGGAGAAGCGCGGGCGGATCACGCGCTCGTAGCCCTTGGCCACTTCGGCCACGTCCTTGGACTCGATATTGGCGATGCCGATGAACTTCTCGGTCAGCGTGCCACCGGCATCGAGCACCGGGAAGAACTTCTGGTTGATCTCCATCGTCTCGATCAGCGCTTCCTGCGGGACTGCCAGGAACTCGCGTTCGAAACTGCACAGCACCGGCGCCGGCCACTCGACCAGGTTGACCACCTGCTCCAGGTTGTCCGGGGTGATGCGTGCCTGGCCACCGGCCTGGGCGGCAGCGGCGTTGACCTGCTCGACGATGCGCACGCGGCGCGCGTCGGCATCGACCAGCACATAGGCGGCCTGCAGCGAAGCGACGTAGTCCTCCGGCGCGCTGAGGCACACGGTCTTGTCATGCATGAAGCGATGGCCGCGGCTCATGCGGTCGGCCTTCAGGCCCAGCACCTCGGCCTCGATGATGTCCGGGCCGTGCAGCAGCACCAGCCAATGCACCGGGCGGGCGAAGCCATAGGTGTGGCTGCCCCAGCGCATCGGCTTGGGGATCGGCATCGCGGCGATCGCCTCGCGCAGGATCTCCGGCAGCAGCGTCGCGGTGCGCGCGCCCGGCGTGGTGGAGCGGTGCACGAAGCGCTCGCCCTTGGCATCGCTGGTGCGCTCCAGCGCGGTCCACTCGATCCCGGCCTTGGCCGCGAAGCCCTGCAGCGCCTTGGTCGGCTGACCCTCGGCATCCAGGGCGATGTTCAGGTACGGGCCCAGCACTTCGCTGTGCTGTTCCGGTTGTTCAACGGCCACGCCGGGCAGCAGCACGGCCAGGCGGCGCGGGGTCGACAGCGGCTTGGCATCACCGCGTTCGATGGCCACGCCACGCTTGCTCAGGCCGTCCACGACGCCATCGAAGAAGGCCTGGGCCAGGCCCGGCAGCGCCTTGACCGGCAGTTCTTCAGTCCCCAGTTCAATCAGCAGCGGCTGCATCGTGCTCATGCCTGCACCTCCTTGGCGGCCACGGCTTCCAGGCGCTTGGCCTCGTACAGCCTGGCCACGGCCTGGGCCAACGCGCGCACGCGCAGGATGTAGCGCTGGCGCTCGGTCACGCTGATCGCGCGGCGCGCATCCAGCAGGTTGAACGCATGGCTGGCCTTGCAGACCTGCTCATACGCCGGCAGCGGCAGGCCGACATCGACGAGCTTCTGCGCTTCTTTTTCGCAGGCATCGAAGCGATGGAACATTTCGTCCACGTCGGCGTATTCGAAGTTGTAGGTGCTCTGCTCGATCTCGTTCTGCAGGTACACATCGCCATAGGTGACCGGGGTGCCATCCGGACCGTAGGTCCAGATCAGGTCATAGACGTTGTCGCAGTTCTGCAGGTACATGCACAGGCGCTCCAGACCATAGGTGATCTCGCCGAGCACCGGCTTGCACTCCAGGCCGCCGGCCTGCTGGAAATAGGTGAACTGGGTGACTTCCATCCCGTTCAACCACACTTCCCAGCCCAGGCCCCAGGCGCCGAGCGTCGGCGATTCCCAGTTGTCCTCGACGAAGCGCAGGTCGTGCACCAGCGGATCGATGCCCAGCGCCTTGAGCGACTCCAGGTACAGCTGCTGGATGTTGTCCGGGCTCGGCTTCATCGCCACCTGGTACTGGTAGTAACGCTGCAGGCGGTTGGGGTTTTCGCCGTAACGGCCGTCGGTCGGGCGGCGCGAGGGCTGCACGTACGCGGCATTCCAGCTTTCCGGACCGATCGAGCGCAGGAACGTGGCCGGGTGGAAGGTGCCCGCACCGACCTCCAGGTCCAGCGGCTGGATCAGCACGCAGCCCTGCTGCGCCCAATACTGGTTGAGGGTCTGGATCAGGCCCTGGAAAGTGATCGGAACGTTCGGGATCGCGGACATGCGGCGGATTCTTGCCTGCAGAAGGGGTGCGCTAGTATAGCGACCGACCGCACGGGCCTTCCGTGCCTGGGGAAATGGAGGATGGATCCACGCCTGCCAGCAGCCGTTGCCAGCGTCCCGGAGGGGGCGGTGCCGCTGCCGCACGGCCGGCTGGATTTCGACCAGGTCGCCGCGGCGCTGGTCGCCGATGGCCTGGTCGCCCCTGCCGATCTGGAACGCATCCGCTTCTCCGCCCCGGGCGCGCGCAACGCCAGCGAGGTCCATCCGCTGGTGCTGCTGGCCAACCTGAAGCTGGGCGCCAGCGGCGGCGGTGAGCTCGGCCTGGAGCGCCTGAGCGAGTGGCTGGCCCAGCGCGCGGGCGTGCGCTACCTGCGGGTGGACCCGACCCGGGTCGACGTTTCGGCGGTCACTGCCTTGGTGTCCCACGCCTATGCGCGCCGCCACCGGTTCCTGCCGCTGGCGGTGGACAGCGAGCGCGTGCTGGTTGCCACCAGCGAACCGCTGGCCCAGGAGTGGCTGCGCGACCTGCAGCACCTGAGCCGCCGCCGGATCGAACTGGCGATGGTCAACCCGCTGGATCTGCACCGCTACACCATGGAGTTCTACGGGGTGACGCGCTCGGTGCGCGGCGCCCGTGGCGATGTGCGCGGCGAAACCAGCAGCACCCTGCCCAGCTTCGAGCAGCTTGTGGAGCTGGGCCGCGCCGGCGACGTCAACGCCGACGACCAGCACATCGTGCACATCGTGGATTGGCTGCTGCAGTACGCCTACGAACAGCGCGCCTCGGACATCCACCTGGAGCCGCGCCGCGACATGGGGCGCATGCGCTTCCGCATCGACGGCGTGCTGCACAAGGTGTTCGAGGTGCCGCCGGCGGTGATGACCGCCGTGGTCAGCCGGATCAAGGTGCTGGGCCGGATGGACCTGGCCGAACGCCGGCGTCCGCAGGACGGCCGCATCAAGACCCGCTCGCCGGGCGGGCGCGAAGTGGAAATGCGCCTGTCCACCATGCCCACCGCGTTCGGCGAAAAGTGCGTGATGCGCATCTTCGACCCGGATGCCGCGTTCAAGAGCATCGACCAGCTCGGTTTCAGCCCGCAGGAAGCGGCCGGCTGGCGGGCCCTGGTCGAGCGCCCGCACGGCATCGTGCTGGTCACCGGGCCGACCGGCTCGGGCAAGACCACCACCCTGTATTCCACGCTCAGGCGGCTGGCCACCCCGGACGTGAATGTCTGCACGGTGGAAGACCCGATCGAAATGATCGCGCCGGAATTCAACCAGATGCAGGTGCAGACCAACATCGACCTGGATTTCGCCAGCGGCGTGCGCACCCTGCTGCGGCAGGACCCGGACATCATCATGATCGGCGAGATCCGCGATCTGGAGACGGCGCAGATGGCGGTCCAGGCCTCGCTGACCGGCCACCTGGTGCTGTCCACCCTGCACACCAACGATGCGCCTTCGGCGATCACGCGCCTGCTCGATCTGGGCGTGCCGCATTACCTGCTCGCCTCCACCCTCAACGGGGTGTTGGCCCAGCGCCTGGTGCGCACCCTGTGCCCCAGCTGCAAGGTGCCCACGGTGCTCTCGGCCGAGCAATGGGCGGCGCTGACTGATGCCGATGCAGCATTACCTCAGGCGCCCACGCCATATGCACCGGTCGGCTGCATCGACTGCCGGCGCACCGGTTTTCTCGGCCGCGTCGGGCTGTATGAGTTGCTGCCATTGGGTTCCAGCCTGCGCCGGCACATCCGCGCGGACATGGACCTGGCCGCCTTCAACCGTGCCGCACGTGCTGAAGGGGTACGAACCCTGCGCCGCGCAGGGCTTGAAAAGGTAGCGGCAGGGCTGACTACAATCGAGGAAGTCCTCTCGGTCCTGCCTCCCCCGGATGAATTCCGCCCCGTTCCTGATTCTTGAAACCGGCCAACCCGTCGCCTCGCTGCGCCGCTACGGGCGGTTTTCGCACTGGATCCGGGTCGCGGCCGGGCTGGATGCCGAGGAGACCGTGGTGGTCGATGTCGAGCACGGCGGCGCTCTGCCCAGCCACCGCGATTTCGCCGGGGTCATCGTCAGCGGCTCGGCCGCCTACGTGACCGACCGCGCCGAGTGGAGCGAGCGCAGCGCCCGGTGGCTGCGTGCTGCCGCCCACGACGACCGCCCGGTGTTCGGCATCTGCTACGGCCACCAGCTGCTGGCCCACGCGCTGGGCGGCGAAGTCGCCTACAACCCGGCCGGCCGTGAATCCGGCACGATCGAACTGGCGCTGGACCCTTCGGCCGTCGACGATCCGCTGTTCGGTGGCCTGCCCGCGCGCTTCCCGGCCCACGCCACCCACCTGCAGACGGTGCTGCGCGCACCGGAGGGCGCGGCGATCCTGGCGCGCTCGGCGCAGGACAACTGCCACGCCTTCCGCTGGGGCGCGCATGCCTGGGGCGTGCAGTTCCATCCCGAGTTCGCCACCCATCACATGCGCGGCTACGTCCGCGCCCGCGCCGAGTGCATCCGCCAGCACGGTGGCTGCGCGCGCCGTGTCGCCCGCGAGGTCAGCGCTGCGCCGCTGGCCCGCCAGTTGCTGCGCCGTTTCGTCCGTCAGGCACGCAACGCCTGAGGCCAGCACCGGCAAGGCCCCGGGCGCAACGCAGCGTCCGCGCCGCGCGTGGCGGCCTTCAGGTCACGCGCCGGGAAAACAGGGATAATCGACCGCAATCGGGCGTTCGCGCCTCCTCCCCTGTCCCGGAATGTTATGAGCGAGATTCGCAAGCTGCCGGCCTCCGCCGGCGCGGAATGGCTGGTGTCGGGTTTCACCCTGCTGCGCAAGGCGCCGTTGGCGCTGGGCCTGCTCGGCGTGATCTGGGCCGTGGCCGCGTTGCTGGTGATGTCGCTGGCGATGGTCAGCCCGGCGCTGAGCACGCTGGCGCAGCTGTTGATGGCGCTGGCTGGCCCGTTGTTCTTCGGCGGCCTGGTCTGGGCCGTGCGCGAAGTGGACCAGGGCCGGGTGGCACAGCCGGCGCACCTGCTGCAGGGCCTGCATGAAGGGCGCGCCTTGAACCTGCTCGCCTCGCTGCTGCCGCAGCTGGTGGCCGGCCTGTTCCTGGGCGTGCTGCTGTTGGTGCTGATCGGCAGCAGCGGCCTGCAGCACCTCAGCGAGGTGATGGTGCAGCTCAACGCGATCAGCCAGTCCGGCGCGCAGCCGGACCCGGCCCAGATCGAAGAGCTGATGGCGAGCCTGCCGGCGATGCGCATCCTGCTGTGGCTGGCGCTGGTGGTGGTCACCTTCCTGGCCATGGCGCTGGCGCTGTTCACCCTGCCGCCGCAGGTGATGTTCGAGCACCGCAACGGCCTGCAGGCGATGCGCCTGAGCCTGCGCGCCTGCCTGCACAACGTGCTGGCGATGCTGGTGTTCTTCCTGCTCGCCTTCGTGGCGGTGTTTGCGATCTACTTCGGCGTCATGCTGGTGGCCCTGATCGCGCAGCTGATCGGCGGCACCATGCTCGCGCTGTTCGTCGCGCAGCTGCTGCTGATGGGCGTGGTGATGCCGGTCTTCGCCGGTGCCATCTACACCGCGTGGAAGCAGATGTTCGGCCAGCAGGGGCCGCAGACCCCGCCGCCGATGCCGGGCCCGAACAACGTGTTCGCGGCCTGATCAACACAAAACCCCGGCCAAGGCCGGGGTTTTTGTTTGTGCATCACTCCGGCTGTTCTTTCCCACCGGGGCGCGGCACCAGCCAGCGCGCGGCATGGATGCCCAGTTCGTAGAGCAGGCACATCGGAATGGCCAGCATCAGCTGGGAGACCACGTCCGGCGGCGTCAGCACCGCGGCCAGCACGAAGATGCCCACGATCGCGTAGCCGCGGCCCTCCTTGAACTGCTGCGGTGTGATCCAGCCGAGCAGCACCAGGATCACCATCGCCACCGGCAGCTCGAAGCTGGTGCCGAAGGCGAAGAAGATCGCCAGCACGAAATCCAGGTACGCCGTCGCGTCCGGGGTGATCGCGATCACTTCCGGGCGGAACGTGGTGAGGAAGTGGAACACCGCCGGCAACACCAGGAAGTACGCGAACGCGCAGCCCAGGTAGAACAGCAGCACCGACGAGGCCAGCAAGGGCACGGCCAGACGCTTTTCGCGCGCATACAGGCCCGGTGCCACGAACGACCACAGCTGGAACAGCAGCCACGGCACGGCGATGAACACCGCCACGAAGAAGGTCAGTTTCAATGGCGCGAAGAAGGCGCCGGCCGGATTGGTCGCGATCATCGTCTGCCCGTTCGGCAGCTGCGAGATCAGCGGTTCGGCGACCATCGTGTAGATCTGCCGCGAGAACGGCATCAGCCCCAGCAGCACCACGCCCAGGCCGATCAACGCGCGCACCAGGCGCGCACGCAGTTCGATCAGGTGTTCGACCAGCGAACTCTCGTTGCTTTCATGCTCGCTCATCGCGGTGCCTCGTCGTTCGACGGCGTGGGCGGTGGTGGCACGCTGTCAGTCGGCGGCGGCAGGACGGCCGGCGCATCCGCACGGGGTGCGCTGCCATCGATGCCCGGCGGCGCCATCGCATCGCGCGGCGGCTCGCCCTCATCGGGTGCCACCACATGCTGGGCCACGCTGGCCGGGGAGCCCGGCGCCGGGCCGGTCATCACCGGCTCGCCGTCTGCAGCAGCAGCAGCGGCAGTGGCAGCAACGCCATCGCCATGCCGCGCCACATCCTGGCGCATCTGCTCGGCTTCGCGGCGGACCGCTTCACCGCTCGCGCGCAACTGCGACTCGGTGTCACGCATCGAGGTCTTCACATCATCGAACTGCCGCTTGATCTCCTCGGCATGCAGCTCGCGCTCGAGTTCCTGCTTCACCGAATCCCACTGGTTGCGCGCACGGCGCACCCACAACCCGGCGAAGCGGGCCGCCTTGGGCAGCCGCTCCGGGCCGAGGACGACCAAGGCCACCACCGCGATGACCAGCAGTTCACTGAAACCGATATCGAACACGCCAAGCCGCCCGGATCAGCGCGGGTCGCGGTCGTGCTCGGTCTGCGACGTCGTCGTCGAGTCCTGCGGACGCGAACTGTCGCTGAGCTGCGCGTTCGGCTTGTCCTCGTCGCGCATGCCCTTCTTGAATTCCTTGACGGCGCTGCCAAGGTCCTTGGCGCCGCTGGTCAGTTTCTTGGTGCCGAACACCAGCAGAACGATGACCAGCACGACCAACCAATGCCAGATGCTGAAACTGCCCATGACTCGCTCGTTACGTAGTGATCAGACGGTTGAGCATAGCGCACCGGCGGTAAGCCGGCGCGCGTGACAAAAGTCAGTTGCCGTCCAGCGATTCGGTACGGACTTCACCGTCGCCGACCGGCTGGAAGCCCTGCTGCGGGGCCGGTTGCGCCGGCACGGACTGCAGCGGGGCCGTGGTCGCGCCGGCAGCGGCCGGGGCGGGCGCCTGTTCAGGTCGAACCGGCACGGCGGCCGCACGCGGCGCGGGGGCCTGTGCCGGGGCGCTGCCCGCGGTGCCGCGCTTCTCGCGGGCGGTGTAGGTCGCTTCTTCCAGGCGATCACGGAAGGCGACCACGTCCACCGACGGTGGCTCGCCGACGCGGCCTTCGAACACCATGCGCGGCGTGGTGTTGCTGCCGTAGGCATCCAGGTTGGCGGCATCGTCGATCTGCAGCACGGCACCATCCAGCGCCACACCGGCGAACAGTCCGCGGGCACGCGACCAGGACCAGATCTCGGCCTTCAGCTGGCCATCGGTGGCGGCGGCGGCGTTGCGGCCAACCGGACCGGCGGCGACGCCGGCATCGGCGCCCAAGGTGAATTTGCCGTTGACGAGGTTGTCCAGGCTGCGGTCATTGCGGAACACCAGCACCACGTCGGAGGACTGCACACCGGCCTGGAAGCCGATGCTGCCGCCGGTGAGCTTCACGAACACCGGGTTGGACCAGCTGCCATCGGGCGTCTTGACCGACATCAGGCCGTGGCCGCGACGGCCACCGATGACCAGGCCGGCCTTGATCGTGTCGGGAATGACAACGACCGCACGACCTTCGTCGAGCAGCTTGTCGGGAATCCCCTGCTCGGGGATGTCCTGGATTTCATTCAGGACGCGCACGGCATTGCGGGCGCGCTGGTCCTCCTGTGGCCCGGCCATGGCCTGGGTCGACAGCAGGCTGGCGGAGATCAGCAGTACAAGGCTGAGGCGGCGCATGGATGGGCTCCAGAAAGTCGATTCATACAAGATAGCGGCAGGTACGACCGGGGTCGATACGCTTCTCGACGTTAGAAGGCCGGCGATGAATCGGCAATGAGTATTCCGGGCTGTCGATATGCCTGCTGGATCGCGTTCATCATCCAAATCCATCCCTCCAATCGCGCAGACCTGCGAGAATGGCGACATGCTCGACGCACCCGACACCGCCGTGCTGGCGGTCAATCTAGGCACGCCCGAGACGCCAACCGCCCCGGCGGTGCGTCGCTACCTGGCTGAGTTCCTCAGCGACCCGCGCGTGGTCGCGATTCCGCCGCTGTTCTGGAAACCCTTGCTGTACGGGCTGATCCTGCCATTGCGCAGCGGTCGCTCGGCCGCCAAGTACGCCCAGGTCTGGCTGCCGGACGGCTCGCCGCTGATGGTCTACACCCGCCGGCTGGCCGAGGCCATGCAGGGCCTGATGCCCGATCTGCGGGTGCGCCATGCGATGCGTTACGGCGCCCCGGCACTGCCGGCCGAGCTGGACCGACTGGCCGCCGAGGGCATGAAACGCATCGTGGTGCTGCCGCTGTATCCGCAGTATTCGACCACCACCACGGCCTCGATCGAGGACCAGGTGCGCCAATGGCAGCCGAAACATCCCGGCGTCACCGTGACCCTGGTGCGCGATTACGCGGTCGATCCGGACTGGGTCGCCGCCGTCGCCGGGAGCATCCGCCAGTGGTGGGAACAGCACGGCCGCGGCGAGAAGCTGGTGTTCTCCTTCCATGGCATTCCGCAGCGCCTGGCCGATGCCGGTGATCCGTATCCGCAGCGCTGCGAAGCCAGTGCGCGGGCGATCGCGCAGGCACTGGAGCTGAGCGAGGATGCCTGGCAGCTGACTTACCAGTCGCGCTTCGGCCGCGAGAAATGGCTGCAGCCCTATGCCGAACCCACGCTGTGGGCGATGGCCGAAAGCGGTGTGCGCAGCATGGACGTGGTCTGCCCCGGTTTTGCTACCGACTGCCTGGAAACGCTCGAGGAAGTCGCGATGGGCTTTACCGAAACGGTGGCCCAGCGCGGCGCGACGATGCGCTACATCCCCTGCCTCAATGACGCGCAGGCGCATGCACTGGCGCTGTCGCGGCTGAGCATCGCGGCGCTGGCATGACGCTGCAGCCGTTCTCGCAGCCGGTCGCCGGCAGCACCGTGGCCGGCCTGCGGTCGCCTGTGAGCGGTGGCCTGCGTGTGCTGGCCCTGCATGGCTGGCTCGACAACGCGGCCAGTTTCGTGCCGCTGGCGGCGCAGCTGCCGGAACTGGAGCTGGTCGCCATCGACCTGCCCGGCCACGGCCACAGCGCGCATCTGCCGCCCGGCACGCAATACAACACGCCCGGTGCGATCTGCCACGTGCTCGATGTCGCCGACGCGCTGGGCTGGGACCGCTTCGTGCTGCTCGGCCATTCGATGGGCGCCGGCATTGCCAGCCTCACCGCGGCCGCCGCACCGGAGCGGGTGGAGCGCCTGATCGCGATCGAAGCACTGGGTGGCCTGCGTGGCCCGGAGAATGAGACGGCGCAGCGTCTTCGCGAGCATGTGCGCGCCGCGCGTGCACTGCCCTCCCGCAAGCTGCGCGTGTTCCCGGATCTGGCCGCCCCGATCCGCGCCCGGATGATGGCCAACCAGCTCAGCGAGCCATGCGCGCGCCTGCTTGTCGAGCGCGGCGTCAAACCGGTCGAGGGCGGTTACAGCTGGTGCAGCGATCAACGCCTGATGCTGCCCACCGCGATGCGCCTGAGCGAGGCACAGATCGACGACCTGCTCGCAGCGATCGAATGCCCGACCCAGGTGATCTACGCCACGCCCGCGCAACCGTATTACCCCGAACCGTTGCGCAGCCGGCGCATCGGTCTGCTGCGCGAAGGCCGCCTGGCGGTCTTCCCGGGCACGCATCACCTGCACATGGAGCATCCGGCGCAGGTCGGTGGGGTGATCCAGGGCTTCCTCGCGGGGTAAACCCCGCACGGTGCGACACATGGTCGCACTCAACTTATCCCGGCAGTGACCGATACCGATGATGCAGGCCGATCTTCCTCGGCCGCACTGTCGTCGCTTGCTCCGCCGTTGCGAAGCCGCGCATCACCCAGGCTTCCAGGGAACGTCGTCGCAATGCCGGATTGGCCGTGCCATCGCCCACAGGACCGGGCCATGCCGGCGGTGATCGCCACCGCCGACGCGGCCTTTTCCGCTGCCCGTCCGTTGCACGCCCAACCCTCTCTTTCCGCTGCTGCACCGACCGCTTCGCCGGTGACGGGTGCGGCATCTGCCTGCGTGCGCCAGCGCCGCGGGCTCTCTGCTTTCTGATGATTCTGGAGCCGCCATGTCCGCCATTCCCGATGCCTCGTCCCGCCCACCCGACCTGCTGCGCACGCGTGCGTCCCGGCCGTCCGCTGACGCGGCCTGCCTGGCCACCGCAGGGGTGCTGCTCGCCGCCGCCGTGATCGCTGCGATCTGGCAGCGGCAGCCCTGGCTGCTGCTTCCCGTCGCGATCGCGGCCGTGCTGCTGGGCCTGGTGGCGCTGCGTGTGCGGCAGCAGGGCCATGCACTGCGGCAGGCAGAGACGCGATCAGCGGCGCTCGCTGCAAAGGCGGCGCGCGCGCAGGCGCGCGACAGCCTCGCGCACGCGCACGATGCCCAGGTGCGGCAGGCGCTGGATGTCTCCCGCACGGCGATGATGATTGCCGACAACGATCACGTGATCCGCTACGTCAACCAGTCGGTGGTGACGCTGCTGCGCAACCAGCAGGCCAGCCTGCGCGAGGCCTTCCCCGACTTCGACGCCGAGCGCCTGGTCGGCAGCAGCATCCACCGTTTCCATGCCAACCCGGACCGCATCCGCGGCATCCTCAACACCCTGATGGCCACTCATCATGGGCGCGTGCGGATCGGCCCGGTGCATTTCGCTCAGGTGGTCACGCCGGTATTCAATGCGCAGGGCCAGCGCCAGGGCTTCGCGGTGGAGTGGCATGACCGCACCCATGAGCTGCTGCTGGAGACGGCGGTGGCCGATATCGTCGAGGCCGCCAGCAAGGGCGACCTGGATCGTCGTCTGCAGACCACCGAGGGTGGCGCCAGCTTCCTCAATGGTCTGACCGGCGGCATCAACCACTTGCTCGACAGCGTCGGCGGCACGGTCGGCGAGATCCGCCGGGTGCTCTCGGCGCTGGCCGACGGCGATCTGGACCAGCGCATGCGGGGCGACTTCCACGGGTCGTTCCAGGCCATGCAGCGCGATGCCAATGCCACCGCCGAACAACTGACCGCCATGGTCGAGCGCATCAAACAGTGCACCGGCTCGATCTCGCTCGCCGCCAGCGAGATCGCCAGCGGCAACGATGATCTGTCCGAGCGTACCGAGCGCCAGGCCGCACATCTGGAGGAAACCGCCGCGTCGATGGAGGAACTGACTTCGACCGTCCGCCAGAATGCCGAGCATGCGCGACAGGCCAGTGCGCTCGCACACGGTGCGCATGACGTCGCCACGCGTGGCAGCCAAGTGGTGAGTCAGGTGGTGACCACCATGGACGCGATCCAGAGCGCCTCGCGCCGGATCGGCGACATCACCCGCGTGATCGACGGGATCGCCTTCCAGACCAACATCCTCGCGCTCAACGCGGCGGTGGAAGCCGCGCGTGCCGGCGAGCAGGGCCGCGGCTTCGCCGTGGTGGCCAGCGAGGTGCGCAGTCTGGCGCAGCGGTCGGCCGAGGCAGCCAAGGAGATCAAGGGCCTGATCGATGCCTCCGTGGAGCAGGTCGCGGATGGCGCGCGCCTGGTGCAGGATGCCGGGCAGACCATGGGCGAGATCGTTACCAGCGTGGCCGGCGTCAGCGGGATCATGGCCGAGATCTCCTCGGCCTCGCAGGAGCAGGCGGCCGGGATCGACCAGGTCAACCAGACCGTGGCGCAGATGGACGATGCCACCCAGCAGAATGCCGCACTGGTCGAGGAAGCCAGTGCCGCCGCGCGGTTGCTGGAAGCGCAGGCGGCCGACCTGACCCAGGCGGTCGCGGTGTTCCGTCATCAGGAAGAGGTGCACCGCCCGGCCGCGGTGGCCTGATCGGCGTCAGTCCAGCACGCGCTGCGGCGCTCCCTGCAGCCAGGCGGCGATGTCCTCGACCGCCCGGCCGAAGTAATCACGGTAGTTGCGCGCGGTGACATAGCCCAGGTGCGGCGTCGCCAGTACGTTGGGCAGCGTGCGTAACGGGTGCCCGGCCGGCAACGGTTCGTAGTCGAACACATCCAGCCCGGCGCCAGCGAAGCGTTTCTCCGCCAGTGCCTCGATCAACGCCTGTTGATCGATCAGGCCGGTACGTGCGGTGTTGATCAGGTAGCCGTGTGCCGGCAGGCAGGCCAGGGTGGCCGCATCAACGATGCCCCGCGTGCGCTCACCCAGCACCAGGTGCAGCGAGACCACATCACTGTCAGCGAACAACGCCTGCTTGGAGGCTGCCAAGTGCACGCCCGCGGCCTGTGCACGAGCGGCATCCAGGTTCGGGCTCCACGCACTGACCTGCATCCCGAAGGCCTGGCCGATCCGCGCCACGCGCTGGCCGATCTTGCCCAACCCCAGCAGTCCCAGCCGGGCACCGTGCAGGTCGCGGCCGAGCGTCTGCTGCCACGGCCCTTCGTTGCGCAGCGCGTTGGCCTCCGGTACCAGGTGCCGCCCCCCCCAGGATCAGCGCCCAGGTCAGTTCCACGGCTGGCTCGGGATGGCTGTCGGTTCCGCACACGACCACACCCTGCGCCTTCGCGGCGGCGACATCGATCGCGGCGTTACGCATGCCGCTGGTAACCAGCAAACGCAGGCGCAGGAGCTTGGCCAGCAGCCCGGCGGTGATCGGCGTGCGCTCACACACATCACCACCGGATTGCAGACAAAAAGAAAACCCCGCTGCGTGAGCAGCGGGGTTTTCGGGTAAAAACCCTGGCGATGACCTACTCTCGCATGGCTTAGGCCACACTACCATCGGCGCAGCTGCGTTTCACTTCC
>NZ_NIVS01000056.1 GCF_002205165.1 Stenotrophomonas maltophilia
TGGCGGAGCGGACGGGACTTGAACCCGCGACCTCCGGCGTGACAGGCCAGCATTCTAACCAGCTGAACTACCGCTCCACATTTCAAAACTTTTACTGGCAGTGCCTGGTGGGTGCTGAGGGTTTCGAACCCCCGACCCTCTCCGTGTAAAGGAGACGCTCTACCGCTGAGCTAAGCACCCCAGCAAGCCGCTTAGTTTACGGCATCCTTCAGGGCTTTGCCAGCCTTGAACGACGGATTCTTCGACGCAGCGATCTTGATGGTGTCGCCGGTCTTCGGGTTGCGGCCGGTACGGGCAGCGCGGTCGCGGACCTGGAACGTGCCGAAGCCCACCAGCGTCACCGCGTCACCGCCCTTCAGGGCCTTGGTGACGGAAGCGATGACGGCATCAACGGCGCGGCTGGACTCGGCCTTGGTCAGGTCGGCGGCTTCAGCAACGGCGTCGATCAATTCGGTCTTGTTCATTCTCTACAGCTCCTTTGGCGGGGATTCCGCGGATTCAACATTGAGACACCCGACGACGATACGCCGTCGAATGCCAGTGAAGTTCTCAGTTCGCCGAATTCAGATTTACGCTGACTCGCGAGTGGTGCTTTTATACCAGTGCCCCCCTACCCGCGCAAGCTGAAAAGCCAATAACGACGCGGGTTTCGGGCATTTCCACAGGACGCGTCAGTGCTTGACGCGCGTCGTGGAAGCTGTCTTGGACTTGCCGCGTACCGTGACACGCTGCCCATCTTTCTTGGGCTTCGGTGCAGTCAGTGGCGTCTCCAGCGCCAGGTCGAGCACTTCCTCGATCCACTTCACCGGCACGATCTTCAGATCACGGGTGACATTGGCGGGGATATCGGCCAGATCCTTGCGGTTCTCCTCGGGGATGATGACCGTGGTGATCCCGCCACGCAGTGCCGCCAGCAGCTTCTCCTTGAGGCCGCCGATGGCCGTGACGCGACCACGCAGGGTGATCTCGCCGGTCATCGCCACTTCGGCCCGGATCGGCACTTTGGTCAGCGTGGACACCAGCGAGGTGACCATCGCGATACCCGCACTCGGGCCATCCTTGGGGGTGGCGCCATCGGGCACGTGAACGTGCACGTCGTGCTTCTGCAGGAACTCGTTGTCGATGCCCAGCCGCTCGGCGCGCGAACGCACCACCGACAGGGCCGCCGAGGCAGATTCCTTCATCACGTTGCCCAGCTGCCCGGTGAGGATCAGCTGGCCCTTGCCCGGCACCAGGGTGGACTCGATCTGCAGCAGATCGCCGCCGACTTCCGTCCAGGCCAGGCCGGTGACCAGGCCCACTTCGTTCTGCTCTTCGGCACGGCCGAAATCGACGCGGCGCACACCGAGGTACTTGTCCAGGTTCTTGCCGTTGACCACCACCAGCGCCTTCTTCTTTGCGCTGGCCTTCTTGCCGGCCTTGGCCGGCTTGGCCGCCTTGGCGGGGGCGACCGGCCCGGCAAGCGCGATCTCCTTGACCACCTTGCGGCAGATCTTGGCCACTTCGCGCTCGAGGTTGCGCACGCCGGATTCGCGCGTGTAGTAGCGCACGATGTCCTGGATGGCGTCAGCCTCGATCTCCAGCTCTTCCGGCTTCAGGCCGTTGGCCTTGATCTGCTTGGGCACCAGGTAACGCATGGCGATGTTGAGCTTCTCATCCTCGGTGTAGCCGGGGATGCGGATCACTTCCATGCGGTCCAGCAGCGGGCCGGGGATGTTGAGCGAGTTGGAGGTCGCCACGAACATCACTTCGGACAGGTCCAGGTCCACTTCCAGGTAGTGATCGTTGAACGCGTTGTTCTGCTCCGGATCGAGCACTTCCAGCAGCGCCGAGGACGGATCGCCACGGAAATCCATCGACATCTTGTCGATTTCATCGAGCACGAACAGCGCGTTCTTGCTGCCCACCTTGTTGAGGTTCTGCACGATGCGGCCCGGCATCGAGCCGACATAGGTGCGGCGATGCCCACGGATCTCGGCCTCGTCGCGCACGCCACCCAGGCTCATGCGCACGAACTTGCGGTTGGTCGCCTTGGCGATGGACTGGCCCAGCGAGGTCTTGCCCACGCCGGGCGGGCCGACCAGGCACAGGATCGGACCCTTCATCTGCTTCACGCGCGACTGCACCGCCAGGTATTCCAGGATGCGGTCCTTGACCTTGTCCAGGCCGAAGTGATCGGCGTCCAGCGTGTCCTGAGCGGCCTTCAGATCCTTGCGGACCTTGGTGCGCTTCTTCCACGGCACGCCCAGCAGCCAATCCAGATAGTTGCGCACCACGGCGGCTTCGGCCGACATCGGCGACATCTGCTTGAGCTTGTTGAGCTCGGCCTTGGCCTTGGTCTCCACCGGCTTGGGCATGCCCGCCTCGGCGATCTTGCGCGCCAGCTCGTCCATCTCGCCCGGCGCATCGTCCAGGTCACCCAGTTCTTTCTGGATGGCCTTCATCTGCTCGTTGAGGTAGTACTCGCGCTGGCTCTTTTCCATCTGCGATTTGACGCGGCCGCGGATGCGCTTTTCCATCTGCTGCACGTCGATCTCGCCATCGACCAGGCCGACCAGCATTTCCAGGCGGTCGCCGATCTGCAGCGTTTCCAGCAGGCGCTGCTTGTCGGCCAGGCGCACGCTGATGTGCGCGGCGATGGTGTCGGCCAGGCGCGCGGGCTCATCGATGCCGGCCAGGGTCTGCAGCAACTCCGGCGGCAGCTTGCGGTTGGTTTTGACGTATTGCTCGAACAGCGACATCAGCGAGCGGGCGATCGCCTCGATCTCGCGCGGCTCGCGCGATTCGTCCGATTCGATTTCCATGCCCACGCCGTGCAGCGAGCCATCGCGCTCGGTGACTTCGGTGACGTTGACGCGCGAAAGACCTTCGACCAGCACCTTGATGGTGCCGTCGGGCAGCTTCAGCAGCTGCAGGACCTGGGCGAGCGTGCCGACCTGGTACAGATCGGCGGCGGACGGATCATCCGTCTCGGCGGACTTCTGCGCGAGCAGCAGGATGCGCTTGTCCGCTTCCATCGCCTGCTCCAGCGCATGCATGGACTTGTCACGGCCGACGAACAGCGGAATGACCATGTGCGGGAACACCACCACGTCACGCAGCGGCAGTACCGGCAGGTCGAGAGTCTCAGTTGGGGAACGGGCCATGTGGGCTCCAGTGGAACAGTGGGGATGGCCTCCGGGCGCCTCGCCCGGATACAAAAAAAGCCGATGGCCTCGTTATGGGGCCATCGGCTTCTAGATGCAAGCTGTTCTGAAAAATTTCTTTCAATTCAATTACTTGAACTGATTATTCAGCGCCAGCCGCCTTCTGTTCAGGCGCCGGGGGCGTCTGGTAGATCAGGTACGGTTCGGACTTGTGTTCGATCACCGATTCGTCCACCACCACCTTGCTGACGTTCTCTGCCGAGGGCAGGTCGTACATGGTGTCCAGCAGGACCGATTCGACGATCGTACGCAGGCCACGGGCACCGGTCTTGCGCTTGAGGGCCTTGCGGGCGATCGCGGCCAGGGCGTCCGGACGGAACTCCAGCTCGACGTGCTCCATCTCGAACAGCTTCTTGAACTGCTTGGTGATGGCGTTCTTCGGCTCGGTCAGGATGCGCACCAGGGCGGCCTCGTCCAGCTCTTCCAGGGTCGCCACGACCGGCAGGCGGCCGACGAACTCCGGAATCAGGCCGAACTTGATCAGATCTTCCGGCTCGACTTCGGCCAGGATCTTGCCCACTTCCTGCTTGCGCTCGGAACTCTTCACCTTGGCACCGAACCCGATGCCGCCCGAATCGTTGGAACGCTGCTGGATCACCTTGTCCAGGCCGGCAAACGCGCCGCCACAGATGAACAGGATGTTCTTGGTGTCCACCTGCAGGAATTCCTGCTGCGGGTGCTTGCGGCCGCCCTGCGGCGGCACGCTGGCCACGGTGCCTTCGATCAACTTCAGCAGGGCCTGCTGGACGCCTTCGCCGGACACATCGCGGGTGATCGACGGGTTCTCGCTCTTGCGCGAGATCTTGTCGATTTCATCGATGTAGACGATGCCCTGCTGTGCCTTCTCGACGTCGTAGTCGCACTTCTGCAGCAGCTTCTGGATGATGTTCTCCACGTCCTCGCCCACGTAACCGGCTTCGGTCAGCGTGGTGGCGTCGGCCATGGTGAACGGCACGTTGAGCAGGCGGGCCAGGGTCTCGGCCAGCAGCGTCTTGCCCGAACCGGTCGGACCGACCAGCAGGATGTTCGACTTCGCCAGTTCGACTTCGTCGTTCTTCTGGCGGCTCTCGATGCGCTTGTAGTGGTTGTATACGGCCACGGCCAGGGTCCGCTTGGCGCGGTTCTGCCCGATCACGTACTGGTCCAGGACCTCGAGGATCTCGCGCGGCTTGGGCAGCGAACTGCGGGCCGACTGCGCCTTCTCCTCCAGCTCCTCACGGATGATGTCGTTGCACAGCTCGACGCATTCATCGCAGATGAACACGCTCGGACCCGCAATCAGCTTGCGCACCTCATGCTGGCTCTTTCCACAGAAAGAGCAGTAGAGGATCTTGCCGGTGTCCGTGGAACGACCTTGGCGGTCTTCGCTCATGCTTCGCTTACCCAGTTACCCCACCCGACTGAACGGGGGTTCGATTCGAGAATAGCACAGGGTCAGGAGGACGCCAGTCCTGCCCGACCCGGTGGAAACAAGCCGGTTTCCCGGCCTGGCACAACCTTACGCCGGCTGGATCGACTCTTCCGGACGACGCTCCAGGACCTGATCGACCAGACCGTAGGCCACGGCATCGGCCGCGCTCTTGAAGTTGTCGCGCTCGGTGTCCCGGGCGATGGTCTCCAGCGACTGGCCGGTGTGCTTGGCCAGCACTTCGTTCAGGCGCGAACGCAGGGTCAGGATTTCACGGGCATGGATGTCGATGTCCGTGGCCTGGCCCTGGAAGCCGCCCAGCGGCTGGTGGATCATCACGCGCGAGTTCGGCAGCGCATAACGCTTGCCGGCCGCGCCGGACGCCAGCAGCAGGGCGCCCATCGAGGCCGCCTGGCCGACGCAGATGGTGCTCACGTCCGGCTTGATGTACTGCATGGTGTCGTAGATCGCCATGCCGGCGGTGACCACGCCACCGGGCGAGTTGATGTAGATGCTGATGTCCTTTTCCGGGTTGTCCGCTTCCAGGAACAGCAGCTGCGCCACCACCACGTTGGCCATGTGATCGTCGATCGGGCCCACGAGGAAGATCAGACGCTCCTTCAACAGGCGCGAATAGATGTCATAGGCGCGCTCGCCGCGGCTGGTCTGTTCGACCACCATCGGAACCATGTTCAGGGCTGTGGTTCGGTTGTCCATTAGTGAGGCACCTATTTTGGGGGGAACGACCCCGCGCCAGGGCGCGGGGCGTAAAACACGAGCCGCTTACTGGCGGATCGCGTCCTGGAACGACAGCTTCTCTTCGGTGTGCTGGGCGCGCTCGGCGATCCAGTCGATCACCTGCTCTTCCATCACACGATTCTGCAGCCCACTCATCAGCTGGGGGTCGTTGCGGTACATCTCAATGACCTGCTCCGGCTCTTCATAGGTGGAGGCGATCAGGCGCATGGTTTCATTCAGGCGCTTCGGGTCCAGGCGCAGGTCGTTCCTGCGGGCCACTTCACCGACCAGCAGGCCGACCAGCACGCGCTTGGCGGCGGCGTCCTTGAAGCCTTCGTGGGCGTCGGCCGGGACGTCGCCCGGGTTGCGGCCGCTGCGGCGGATCTGCTCGAGCTGCTGGTCCAGCATGGCGCGGGCTTCGTTCTCGACCAGGCGCGGCGGCATTTCCACCGAGGCGTAGGCAGCGATCAGCTGCTCGCCGACTTCGCGGCGCAGGCGGTTCATCAGGGCACCCTTGAGCTCACGCTCCAGGTTGGCGCGGATGTCCTTGCGGAACTGCTCCACGTCGCCGCCCTTCACGCCGAAGCTCTTGATGAACTCGGCATCGACTTCCGGCAGCACCGGCGCGGACACGTCCACCGCCTTGACGGTGACCTTGACCTGCTTGCCGGCCAGCGCGGGGACGCGCCAATCGGCCGGGAATTCGACGTCCAGGGTCTTTTCTTCACCGGCGGTCAGACCGACCAGGCCCTGTTCGATCTGCTCGAACATCATGCCCTGGCCCACGATCACGCTGCCCTTTTCGGTGCCTTCGGCCGGCAGGCGCTCATCGCCAGCCTGCGACCAGGTTTCCAGCGCCACCAGATCGCCGTCCTGGGCGCCGCGGGTCACCGGGCTCCAGCTGCGGCGCTGTTCGCGCAGGTTGGTGATCATCTGATCGATGTCGGCATCGTTGATTTCAGCGGTGTGGCGGACCACGGTCAGCTTGCTGACGTCCACGTCGCCGAAGTCCGGCACCAGCTCGACGGTGGCCACGAAGGACAGCTCGCCCTCGCCCTTGTCGATGCGCGGCGTGCCGGCGATGCGCAGCTCGTGCTCGCGCAGGGCCGCGTCGAAGGTCTCACGCAGCAGGCCGTCGACGGCTTCGCTGCGGACCTGCTGGCCGAAACGCTGCTCGATCACCTTGGCCGGCACCTTGCCCGGGCGGAAGCCCTTGATGCGCGTGGTGCGGGCGATTTCGCCCAGACGGCCGCTGATGTGCGTCTGCAGACGGTCTTCCGGCAGCGAGAAGGTCAGGCGGCGTTCCAGATTGCCAGTGGATTCGATCGAAGCTTGCATGTTGACTCCTGCCACCGGCGGCATGGGCCCCGGCACGATGTGATGGATGAAACGGGTTTTGGACGCGGGGTCGTGGACGCGCATGCCCGCCGCAGCCCTGTAGTTTCGCCGATAAACGCCAGCGCCGCCAGCGCGGACCGACAACGCTCGGGGGCCGCCAGGGCCCAGCATGTGACCGTCTCCCCGATCGGGGACGTGCCCATGGTCATGGTGCCGGCGAAAACGCCCTGCACTGGTGCGAAAGGGGGGACTCGAACCCCCACGCCTTGCGGCACTGGAACCTAAATCCAGGGCGTCTACCAATTCCGCCACTTTCGCGAGCCTGCAAGCTCAGGCGCACATTGTTGCAGGCGGGGCGGGAAAGCGGAAGGTCGTCATGTCGCTAAATGGGGTGAAGCGCGTGCCCCACCCCGCGGATCAGGGGCTATTGCGCAGGCAGCGCCACGCCGGAGGGCGATGGCCCTTTCGCCAGCGCATGGCGATCCTCGCCCTGAGGAGTGCCCTGCACGGAGACACGGACAAGTGGCTTGGCCGGCTGGAAATCGCCGACAGGAAGATTGTTGCGGATCACGGTCGTGGCATAACCGGCCAGGACGGTGTCGAGCGACGCGTCGGAGGGCGTTTCGGCAGCCGTGGCAGCAGTAGCCGCGCAGGCAGTCAATGCCACGGCGGCAAGGATCCGGAGAGTCATGATGGGCGTACCTCGATGAGCGCCTTGGGCGCGGTCCATCGAGTGAAACCGGATTGCCGGGTGAGATCCGTGCGCTGTCGCGCAGGTTGGAAACGCAGGGTGTCGCGTTCGACTCCGGTTTCAGGAGGCTTTCAGATACGCCCCTCCCTGAAAAGAAAAAACCGCCTGGCGGACCAGGCGGCTTTTGTCTTGGTGGGCTGTCAAGGATTCGAACCTTGGACCTATTGATTAAGAGTCAACTGCTCTACCAACTGAGCTAACAGCCCTGAAAAACTCAGGCGCACATTGTAGCGTGTGTGCTGCCTTTTGCAACCCTGACTCACTTTCGGTGAACCAGTTTGAATCAGTGGGGTGGCTGAGGGGACTCGAACCCCCGACCACCGGAATCACAATCCGGAACTCTAACCAACTGAGCTACAGCCACCACTGAAAACCTTGTTTCCTACCGCTTGCACCGAATGGCGCGCCCGACAGGAATCGAACCTGTAACCGCCGGCTTAGAAGGCCGGTGCTCTATCCAGTTGAGCTACGGGCGCTCGATCCGGATTGTCGCATTCCAATCCCGATTTGAGCAGCGGGCTTGGTCGGGGTAGAGGGATTCGAACCCCCGACATCCTGCTCCCAAAGCAGGCGCGCTACCAGACTGCGCTATACCCCGGCGGTTTGTTTCCCTCCGGGGTTCCCCCCGAAAGAGCCGCCTATTGTGGGAATCGACAGGGCATCTGTCAACGGTTTTCACACATCAATTCACATGTCGCCGTCGACGATGGCCGCTTCGGCTATGCTCGGGTCAGCGGCCGGATGGCCGAACCCCTACCCCATCAAGGAGATTGGCAATGCGCAGCGGCAATCCCGCACTTTCCGAGTCGACCTTCCTCGACCTGGCCAGCGGCTCGGTCGTGGCCCGCCCCGACCAGGCGATGACCATCAACGGCACCGTCAACAAGACCGGCATCCTGCTGCTGCTCACTGTGCTGACGGCCGCGTTCGCGTGGAGCCAATCGGTCGATGCGAGCGGCCTGCCCACCTCCAGCGCCATGCCGTACACCCTGGTTGGCGCAATCGGTGGCCTGGTGCTGGCCCTGGTGACCGTGTTCAAGAAGGAATGGTCGCCGGTCACGGCACCGATGTATGCGCTGGTCGAAGGCCTGTTCCTCGGGGCGATCTCGGCGATGTTCAACGCCAAGTTCCCCGGCATCGTGATGCAGGCGGTGATGCTGACCTTCGGCACGATGTTCGTGATGCTGGCGGTGTACCGCAGCGGCCTGATCAAGGTCACCGAGAACTTCAAGCTGGGCGTGGTGGCGGCAACCGGCGGCATCGCGCTGCTGTACCTGGCCTCGTTCGTGCTGAGCTTCTTCAACATCAACATCCCGATGATCCACGAGGGCGGCTGGATGGGGATCGCTTTCAGCCTGTTCGTGGTGGTGGTGGCGGCACTGAACCTGGTGCTGGATTTCGACTTCATCGAAACCGGTGCCGAGGCGCGCGCGCCGAAGTTCATGGAGTGGTACGGCGCGTTCGGCCTGATGGTCACGCTGGTGTGGCTGTACGTGGAATTCCTGCGCCTGCTGTCCAAGATCCAGCAGCGCTGAGCCACGTTGCAACGTGATATGACGAAGGCGCCGCAAGGCGCCTTTTTCATGCCTCCGGAATCACCGGGCGGACTTGCTGGAGTGCCGCGTAATGGCGCGCCATGAACCCGGCCAGCGCGCGGACTTTGGGCGCCAGCTGGCGAGCGTGCGGGTACACCGCGTAATAGTGCCGGCGGCCCGCATGGTGCTGGGGCAGCACGCGCACCAGTCGCCCGTGCAGCAGATCCTCCTGCACGGTCAGGCGGGTGAACGCGGCAATGCCCTGCCCGGCCAGCACAGCGGCGTGCAGTGCCGGAATCGCATCCACACGCAGCCGCCCGCGGGGGGAGACCTCCACCTGCGCGCCGCGCGCCGAGGTCAACGACCACGCCGACAGCCCACGCGCACCCGCAAAGCCGATCAGCGCATGCCGGGCCAGATCCGTCGGCTGACGGGGCAGCCCCCACTGCGCGATGTAGCGTGGCGATGCCACCAAGACCATGTCGGTAACGGCCAGTTCGCGCGCCACCAAGGTGCTGTCGGCCAAGGGCCCGGCAATGCGCAGGGCCATGTCGAAACCGCCACCGATCAGATCCACCAGGCGATCATCGCAGGACAGATCCAGCTCGATGCCGGGGTATTGTTCCAGGAAGGCAGGCAGCCACTGCGACAGCTCCAGGGTGCCGATCACCAGCGGTGCACTGACCCGCAGCAGCCCGCTGGGTGCGTCGTGATCGGCCTGCAGGCGCTGCTCGGCCACCTCCAGCCGGTCCAGGATATCCACACAGTCCTGGTAGTAGGCTCGCCCGGCTTCGGTCAACGTCAGCCGGCGGCTGTTGCGATCCAGCAGGCGTGACCCCAGGTGCGCTTCCAGCTGGCGCAGCTGCCGCGACATCGACGAATGGGTGGTGTCCAGGCGCTCGGCGGCGGCGGTAAAACTGCCGGCGTCGACAATGCTGCGGAACGCCTTCATGGCGGAGAACTGGTCCATCACGCTCCCGTGCAGCGGCCGGCACCTGTGGCGGTGCCGGCAGCATACCAAGGCCGGTGCAGCTCAGCGGACCGGCAGCGCCAGGATCTGATCGGTGGCCAGCACGGTGCCGTAGGTGTCTTCGATGCTGGCCAGCGCGGCGGCGTGCAGGCTGGCGTGCGCGACCCGGCTGCCGTCGTGCAGGTCCAGATCACGGGTGGCGGTGGCATCGGAGGACACGATCACGTTCAGGCCCTTCGGCGCGGCATCGCGGGCGGCGCCGGCGACACAGGCATGGGTCTGCAGCCCGGCGATGATCAGCGTGTCGATCCCGGCGTCCTTCAGCGCCTGCTCCAGCACCGGGCCGGACGCCCCGGCGAACACGCTGACGTTGTCCTTGGCGATCACCCGCTCGCCCTTGCGCGGCTGCATCTGCGGGTGGAACTGGACCGTGCGGCCGCCTTCGGCGAACAGCGGCGCCCCGGCCGGAAGCACATGCTGGACGTGGATGACCGGGATCTTGTGGGCATCGGCGAAGTCCACCAGGCGGCGGGTCTGGGTCAGGGCGGCATCGCCATCGGGGATGGGCATGCGGCCGCCGGCGAAATACTCATTCTGGAAATCGATCACCAGCAGCGCGGTCTTGCCGGCCGGCAATGCGCTTGCGTCCTGCGCGCCAGCCATGTGGCGGATGGTCGGGTGGGCCGGCTCGGCGGCGGGCTGGGCGGACGCGGTGGCGACGCCGAGGATGCTGGCCAGGCCGATCAGGGAGGCGAAATTCATGGGAAAGCTCCTGCTGTGGTTGGGATGGCGTGCATGGTGCCCGCCGGATCCGTGCACCAACAGCCAGCCATCCGCACACCATCTGTGCGTTTCTTGCACAGATCGGCGGAAACCCCCTGGTGATCGCCAAAGAATTCGCCATCGAACCGGCAATAAAAAAGCGGGGCGCCGAAGCGCCCCGCTTTCTGGACAACCGCCCCGCGCGCTTACAGGCGGCTGGCGATGGCCTGGGCGAAGCCCATGGTGTTGCCGGTGCCGCCCAGATCGCCGGTCAGCGAATCCTTGGCTTCCAGCGTGGCTACGATGGCCTTGCGCAGGCGCTCGGCGTTCTCGACCTGGCCGACATGGTCCAGCATCTGCGCGGCAGCCAGCAGCAGCGCGCACGGGTTGGCCTTGCCCTGGCCGGCGATGTCCGGCGCGGTGCCGTGAACGGCTTCGAAGATCGCCGCGTTCTCACCGATGTTGGCGCCCGGGGCCAGGCCCAGGCCGCCGACCAGACCGGCACACAGGTCGGAGATGATGTCGCCGAACAGGTTGGTGGTCACGATCACGTCGAACTGTTCCGGACGCATCACCAGCTGCATGCAGCAGTTGTCGACGATCATTTCCTGGAACTCGATGTCCGGGTACTTGGCCGCCACTTCGCGCGCCACGGCCAGGAACAGGCCCGAGGTCGACTTGATGATGTTGGCCTTGTGCACGGCGGTGACCTTCTTGCGGCCGGTGCTGCGGGCCAGCTCGAAGGCATAGCGCACGATGCGCTCGGAGCCCTTGCGGGTGATGCGGGTGCCGGAGAAGGCGGTTTCGCCGTCGGCCGACACTTCCTGGCCTTCGGCCAGGTACGCGCCTTCGGTGTTCTCACGGACGGTGATCAGGTCCACGCCGTCGCCGAAACGCGACTTGGTATTCGGGAAGGACACCGCCGGACGCACGTTGGCGTACAGGTCGAAGTGGCGACGCAGGCTGACGTTGATCGAGGTGAAGCCACCACCGACCGGCGTGGTCAGCGGGCTCTTCAGCGCGATCTTGTTGCGTGCGATCGATTCCAGCGTGGCCGCCGGCATCAGATCGCCGTGCTTTTCCAGCGCGACCAGGCCCGCATCGGCGTCTTCGTATTCAAAGCCGGTGTCCAGCTTGCCGAGCACGAACAGGGTAGCGTCCATGATCTCCGGGCCGATGCCGTCACCGCGGATGACCGTGATTTTCTGCGTCATTGATGTGTATTCCGAACCGAGGGGGGAGCGCCATCCGTGAGGTGCGCGAAGCGCGGGCGCAAGGGAAGTTTCATCGGCAATTATGCCTTACCCGCCCGATGGACCCCAAATGGGCCATTGGTCTAAGGCGGGAAAGGCAGAATTGCCCGCGCATACCTCCTCCACCCTGGGCCGTTGGCGTACCGAGAGCGTTGGGGGCCAACGGGGCCGACCAACGGTCGGCTCTACCGCGGCGGGGCCATCACGGCCCCGACTTCAATGCTCGTGGACGGCCGGCGCTTCGGCGCCACCTTCGAGCTGGTCCAGGAAGTCCACCGCGCGGCGCAGGTGCGGGATCACGATCGAGCCGCCGACCACCAGGCCGACCGAGAAGGTCTCGAAGAACTCCTCGCGGGTCACGCCGGCGTCCTTGCACTGGGCCACGTGGTAGCTGATGCAGTCATCGCAGCGCAGCACCATCGAGGCGACCAGACCGAGCAGCTCCTTGGTCTTCACATCAAGCGCGCCGGCCTGGTAGGTCTGGGTATCGAGCGCGAAAAAGCGCCGCACAACCTGGTTGGGCTCGCCCAGGATGCGCTGGTTCATGCGCTGGCGGAACTCGGTGAATTCGGCAATGCGGTCCTTGCTGCCGTCGTCGGCCGCGCTCATGCCGGGTCCTGCCCGGCCAGCAACGGCTCCAGCTTGCCAGCGCGGTGCAGGGCCATCATGTCGTCGTAGCCACCCACATGGACCTCGCCGACGAAGATCTGCGGCACGCTGGTGCGGCGGGTCTTGGCCATCATCTTCTCGCGCTCGACCGGGTCCAGGTCGATCCGGACCTCGGTCCAGTCGCGGCCCTTGCTCTTCAGGAAGTTCTTGGCGGCCACGCAGTACGGGCACACCGCGGTCGAGTAGATGGTGATGGCGGGTGCGCCACCGGAGGTGGAAACAGCATCTTGGCTCACGGGAAACTCCACAGCGGAACGTTGGTCTGTATATGGTAGCGGTCCGCTGGATTTTCCACGTCACCGTCGCAACACTGTGGTTTAACTGCAGGTTGCACTGGCCCTGTCACGCTGTCGTCCGTTTTCCCCCCAGGAGCTCCGTTTGCGCCCCTTGCTGCTCTCTGCCGCGTTGACCCTGGCCTTGGCCGTGCCGCTGGCCGGGGCCCAGGAAAGCAAGCTGCCGGACATCGGCTCCTCGGCCGGCGAGCTGCTGACCCCGGCCCGGCAGGCCGAGTACGGCGGGATGATGCTGCGCGAACTGCGCAATTACGGTTATCTGCTGGACGACCCGCTGGTCGATGACTGGCTGCAGACCATGGGCGCGCGGTTGGGCTCCAACAGTGCCCAGCCCCGCCAGTCCTATACCTTCTTCATGCTCAAGGACCGGCAGATCAACGCCTTCGCCACCCTGGGCGGCTTCATCGGGGTCAACGCCGGGCTGGTGCTGACCGCCGAGCGCGAAGATGAGGTGGCTGCGGTGCTGTCGCATGAAATCGCCCACGTCACCCAGCAGCACGTGCTGCGCGGTGTCGAGCGCGCCCAGCGCGACCAGATCCCGATCCTGCTCGGCATGCTCGCCGCGATCGTGGCCGCGCAGCAGGCCGGCGGCAATTCCTCCGGTGACGCCACCATGGCCGCGATCACCTCGGGCATGGGTCTGATGCAGCAGCGCCAGATCAACTACACCCGCTCCAACGAATCCGAGGCCGACCGCCTGGGCATCCGCACCCTGGCCCGCAGCGGCTACGACGTGGATGCCATGGCCGGCTTCTTCGAGCGGATGTCGGCCTCGATGCGGGGCAACCAGGGGGGCTACAGCGTCCCGGACTTCCTGCAGACGCACCCGGTCACCACCACCCGCATCAGCGAGGCCAAGGCGCGCGCCGAGCAGATGAAGAAGGACACGGTGCTGCTGACCACCGAGGTGCCCGGCGGCGTCCGCCAGGAGCGGGTGAACCCGGCCGACCCGGCCCTGTCCGATCCGCTGGTGCGGCGGAGCAACCCACTGCTGCCGGCCTCGATGCAGATTTCAGTCACCTCGCTCAGCCGCGGCAGCACCGGCCAGTTCGAATGGGCGCGCGAGCGACTGCGTGTGCTCAGTGCCGACACCCCGGGCGATGTGATCCGTGAATACGAAAGCCTGCAGCGCGCGCAGAAGAACGGGCTGACCGAGCCGCAGCGCTACGGGCTGGCCCTGGGCCGGCTGCGCAACAGTGCCGCCGCGCAGGCAAGCCGCGCTCTGGGCGAGCTGCTGCGCGACCACCCGGACAACGTCTGGGTGGCGCTGGCGCTGGCCGAGGCGGAGTCGCGCAGTGGGCAGCCGGCGCAGGCCAACGCCCGGTTCGAGAGCCTGATGCGCCAGCACCCCGGCAGCCGCCCGGTCGCATTGACCTATGCCGCCATCCTCAATGAACAGGGGGGACGCGAGGCCGGCCAGCGCGCGCAGGCGATGCTGCGCCCGATGCTGTCGCAAAGTGGCAATGATCCGGTCTTCCAGCAGCGCTTCGCTCGTGCCAGCGAACTGGCCGGGGATACCACCCGGGCCAGCGAAGCCTATGCCGAGGCCGCGTTCCTGAGTGGCCGCCCGGAGCAGGCACTGATCCAGCTGCAGGCACTGAAGCGGCAACCGGACCTGGATTATGTCGGCCGCGCCCGGGTCGATGCCCGGATCGAGAGCATCACACCCACGGTGCTGGAAATGCGCCGGCAGGGAATCGACGACCCGGAGCTGGACCGCCGCTGAGCCGCCCCCGGATGACGGTGGGATGGCCGTGCACGACGGCAACGGCCGCCCCGTCACAAACCTGTCATGAAACCGTAGTCTACTGAGCTCAATCCCGATCTGATGAGCAATACGGTGGGCACGTGCAGAAACGCATCCTGATCGTCGATGACGAACCCGCGATCCGCGAAATGGTCGCCTTTGCCCTGCGCAAGGGCGACTACGACCCGATCCATGCCGGCGATGCCCGCGAGGCGCAGACCGCCATCGCCGATCGCGTCCCGGACCTGATCCTGCTGGACTGGATGCTTCCGGGCACCAGCGGCCTGGATCTGGCCCGGCGCTGGCGCAAAGAAGCCCTCACCCGCGAAGTGCCGATCATCATGCTGACCGCGCGCGGGGAAGAAAACGACCGCGTCGGTGGCCTGGAAGCCGGCGTCGACGACTACGTGGTCAAGCCGTTCTCGGCGCGCGAACTGCTGGCCCGCATCCGTGCGGTAATGCGCCGCGCCCGCGACGATGACGAAGATGGCAGCGTGGCGGTCGGCACGATCCGCATCGACGGTGCCGCGCACCGCGTGTTCGCCGGCGACCAGCCGGTGCCGATCGGCCCGACCGAATACCGCCTGCTGCATTTCTTCATGACCCACCCTGAGCGTGTGTACACCCGTGCCCAGCTGCTGGATCACGTGTGGGGCGGCAGCGTGTATGTGGAGGAGCGCACCATCGATGTGCACATCCGCCGCCTGCGCAAGACGCTGGAACCGTTCGGCGCGGAGAACATGGTGCAGACCGTGCGCGGCGCCGGCTACCGGTTCTCGACCTCGACCTGAGTCTCGTCGGGCCGGTGCCGGGCGCGCATGCCCGGTTCCGGCCACTCCTGCTATAACCTTGGATCGAGTCCGAGGACCGCACTTTCTGCGAGACCGCAATGCCGCGCCACATCCGTTCTGCCTGGTTGAAAACGCTCGCCACCCTCGCCGCTCTGCTGATCGCGGCCGGCTTGCTGGGCCTGGCGGTCGGACATGTCTGGATGTGCATTGCCCTGGCCTCCATCGGCGCACTCGCCTGGCACTACTGGCGGCTGCGCCGGGTGTTGCGCGGGCTGACCGCGCGCCATCGCTGGGACATGGGCGACGGCACCGGCGTATGGAATGAGCTGGACCGCCTGCTCTACCGCAATCAATGGGAAATGCGCACGCGCAAGCGCCGGCTGCTCGACATGCTGCGCAGTTATCGCGCCGCTGCCGCCGCGTTGCCCGATGCCGTGGTGGTGGTGGACCGCAACAGCCAGCGCGTGCAGTGGTTCAACGAAGCGGCAACGTCGCTGCTGGGCCTGCACCATCCGGGCGATCTGGGCGAAGCCCTGGTTGAACGCCTGCAGCCGATGCCGCTGGCGCACTGGCTGGCGGGAGGCCGCAACGCCGAGCCGATCCTGGATGTGCCCTCGCCGGTCGATCCGGCGATCCGCCTCAACCTGCGCCTGATCCCCTACTCGCCGGACTACTGGCTGCTGATCGCGCGTGACGTCAGCAAGCTGTTGCGGCTGGAACAGGTCCGCCGCGACTTCGTCGCCAACGTTTCGCACGAGCTGCGCACGCCGCTGACGGTGGTGCATGGCTACCTGGACATGATGGACCCGGAGGATTTCCCCGGCACCGGTCCGATGCTGGAGGAGATGCGCAAGCAATCCCAGCGCATGGCGCAGCTGGTGGAAGACCTGCTCACCCTGTCGCGGCTGGAATCGCAGGAACATACCGAAGCCGAAGCCGTGGCGATGACCCCGATGCTGGCCACGCTGCGCCGCGAGGCCGAGGCGCACAGCCAGGGCCGTCACCAGATCAGCATCATCGATACCGCCGGGGTGGACCTGCAGGGTTCCAACAAGGAACTGCACAGCGCGTTCTCCAACCTGGTCACCAATGCCGTGCGCTACACGCCGGCCGGTGGCCGCGTGGAAGTGGAGTTCGCCCGCGAAGGGGATGGCGTAGTGCTGTCGGTGCGCGACACCGGCTACGGCATCCCGGCCAACCACCTGCCGCGCCTGACCGAACGCTTCTACCGCGTCTCCAGCAGCCGCTCGCGCGAGAGCGGCGGCACCGGGCTGGGGCTGTCGATCGTCAAGCACATTCTCGGCCTGCACCATGCCCGCCTGGAGATCCAGAGCGAGGTCGGCAAGGGCAGCACGTTCTCCTGCCATTTCGATGCCGACCAGGTGCGTGCGCGCACCGAGGTCGCCTCCCTTCCTTCAGCCGAAGACTTTTCCGCATGAGTACTCCTGTTCCCGTCGCCGTACCCGTGGACGGCGATCCGCTGCGCGACCCGGCGCTGTACATCAACCGTGAACTGTCGCAGCTGGATTTCAATTTCCGCGTGCTGGCCCAGGCCATGGACCCGCAGGTGCCGCTGCTGGAGCGCCTGCGCTTCATGTGCATCTCCTGCACCAACCTGGACGAATTCTTCGAGATCCGCGCGGCCGCCGTGCGCCATGCGCAGGAGTTCGGCCTGCCGCCGGCGCCGGACGGCATGACGCCGCAGGCGATCCTCAATGCGATCCACGACCGCGCCGCACAGCTGGTGGACCAGCAGTACCGCTGCTGGAACGAGACCCTGCGCCCGGCACTGCATGACGCCGGCATCGACGTGCTTGGCCGGCACTCCTGGAATCACCGGCAGAAGCGCTGGCTGCGCGCGTATTTCCGCAACGAGATCATGCCGGTGCTGTCGCCGCTCGGCCTGGATCCGTCGCACCCGTTCCCCAAGATCCTCAACAAGTCGCTGAACATCGTGGTGGTGCTCAAGGGCACCGATGCCTTCGGCCGCGCCGGGCATCTGGCGATCGTGCGAGCACCGCGCTCGCTGCCGCGCATCATCCAGCTGCCGGAGAAACTCGGCGGCCCGCAGACCTTCGTGTTCCTCTCCTCGGTGCTGTCGACCTTCGTCGATGAAATGTTCCCGGGCATGGAAGTCCAGGGCGCCTACCAGTTCCGCGTGACCCGCAATTCCGAACTGGTGGTGGACGAGGAAGAAGTCGAGAACCTTGCGCTTGCGCTGCGCGATGAACTGGTCGACCGCGGCTACCGCCCGGCGGTGCGGCTGGAGATCGCGCAGGACTGCCCGCGCGACATCGTGCGTACCCTGCTGCAGAACTTCGGTCTGACCGAGAATGCGGTCTACCGGATCGACGGCCCGGTCAACCTCAACCGCGTGATCCAGCTGTACGACGTGATCCAGCGGCCGGAACTGAAGTACCCCTCGCTGAGCCCACGCACCCTGCGCGACAGTGATGGCATCTTCGAGATCGTCGCGCGCCGGGATGTGCTGCTGCACCACCCCTTCGATGCGTTCACCGCCGTGCTGGATGTGATCAAGCAGGCCGCGGTCGACCCCAACGTGCTGGCGATCAAGCAGACCCTGTACCGCACCGGCAAGGATTCGCTGATCGTCGATGCGCTGATCCAGGCCGCACGCAACGGCAAGGACGTCACCGTGGTGGTCGAACTGCGCGCGCGCTTCGACGAGGAAGCCAACCTTGGTCTCGCCGACCGCCTGCAGGAAGCCGGCGTGCAGGTCGTCTACGGCGTGGTCGGGTTCAAGACCCACGCCAAGATGCTGCTGATCGTGCGTCGCGAAGGCCGCAAACTGCGCCGTTACGTGCACCTGGGCACCGGCAACTACCACAGCGGCACCGCACGCGCGTACACCGACCTGAGCCTGATCACCGCCGATGCGGACATCGGCAACGATGTGCATCTGCTGTTCCAGCAGCTGTCTGGGCTGGCGCCGCGGATGAAGCTCAAGCGCCTGCTGCAGTCGCCCTTCACCCTGCACCCGGGCCTGCTGCAGCGGATCGAGCGCGAGACGCGGCTGGCGGCCAGTGGCCGCGCCGGGCGGATCATCGCCAAGATGAACGCCCTCAACGAACCGCAGATGATCCGCGCGCTGTATGCGGCCTCGCAGGCGGGCGTGCAGATCGACCTGATCGTGCGCGGCGCCTGCACCCTGCGCCCCGGCGTGCCCGGCGTCTCGGACAACATCCGGGTGCGCTCGATCGTCGGCCGCTTCCTGGAGCACAGCCGGGTCTACTGGTTTGGGAACGACGGCGCCTCGGAGCTGTTCTGCGCCAGCGCGGACTGGCTGGAGCGCAACCTGCTGCGCCGGGTCGAGACCTGCTTCCCCATCCTGGACCCGGAGCTGGCGCGCAAGGTCTACCGCGACGTGCTGCAGAACTATCTGGACGACAACCTCAACGCCTGGGAACTGCAGGCCGACGGCAGCTACATCAAGTGCACGCCGGGTCACGACGAGCCGCCGCACGCGGCGCAGATGGCCCTGCTGCAGGGTCTGTAGCCTGCGACCCCGCGTCGCATCCGCTGTGAAGGCGGTGCGGTGACGCGGGGGCCCTGCCTTCGGCTAACATTCGTCCATGCCGCATACCTCCACGACTCCGCCCGCTCTGCAGGATGGCGACCTGCTCGCCGCCATCGACCTGGGATCCAACAGTTTCCATATGGTCATCGCGCGATACACCCTCGGGCAGTTGCGGGTGGTCGACCGCCTGCGCGAGACCGTGCGCATGGCCGACGGCCTGGATGGCAAAGGGGGCCTGTCCGCCGAGGCCCGCCAGCGCGCGCTGGAATGCCTGGCCCGGTTCGGCCAGCGGATCCGTGCGATCCCCTCGGTGCGGGTCCGTGCCCTGGCCACCAACACGGTCCGGCAGCTGCGCTCGCCGCAGGCCTTCCTGATGCCGGCCGAAACCGCGCTGGGGCATGCGATCGAAGTGGTCAGCGGCCGCGAAGAGGCCCGCCTGATCTACCTGGGCGTGGCCCACGCGCAGCCGCCCAAGGCAGACCAGCGCCGGCTGGTGATCGACATCGGCGGCGGTTCCACGGAATTCATCATCGGCCAGGGCATGCAGACCCTGGAGCGCGAAAGCCTGCAGGCCGGCTGCATCGCCAGCACGCGGCGCTTCTTCCCCGGCGGCAAGCTGAGCAAGAAGCGCTGGAAGGACGCCCTGACCGAGATCGGCGCGGAATTCCAGCAGTTCGCCAACAAGTACCGCGCACTGGGCTGGCATGAAGCACTGGGCTCGTCGGGCACGCACAAGGCGATCAGCGAAATCTGCGCCACCATGAAACTGAGCAAGGGCGCGATCACCGCCGAAGCCTTGCCGCAGCTGCGCGATGAACTGCTCAAGGCCAAGCGCATCGAAGACATCAACCTGCCCGGCCTGTCCGCCGATCGCCGCCCGATCATCGCCGGCGGGATCCTGGTGCTGGAGGCGGCCTTCCAGGCGCTGGGGCTGCAGAAACTGCTGGTCAGCAAGGCGGCGATGCGCGAAGGCATCCTGTACGACATCCTCGGCCGCGCCAGCGAAAACGACCTGCGTGATGAGTCGGTCGCGGCACTGACCCAGCGTTACGGCATTGATACCGTGCAGGCCGATCGTGTGGAAAGCACGGCGATGAACCTGCTCGGCCAGGTCGAAGAGAGCTGGCAGCTGGACCCGGACGATGCCCGCATGCTCGGCTGGTCCGCGCGCCTGCATGAGCTTGGCCTGATGATCGCGCACAGCGGTTACCACGTGCACGGCAGCTACGTGCTGGAGAACTCGGACATCGCCGGCTTCTCACGGCAGGAACAGCAGTTGCTGGCCGCGCTGGTACGCAGCCATCGCCGCAACATTTCCAAGTCCGCCTTCGAGGCGCTGCCCGAGCGCCTGCTGCAGCCGGCACGGCGCATGACTGCGCTGCTGCGCCTGGCGGTGCTGCTCAACCGCGCGCACGAAGACACGCCGATGCCGGCACTGGAACTGACCGCCGATGACGCGCGCCTGTCGCTGATCCTGCCGCAGGCCTACATCGATGCACGTCCATTGCTGCGCGCGGATCTGATCGGGGAAACCGAGGGCATGGCAGGACTCGGTGTGCAGTTCCGCCCCTTCGTTGCCTGACGCTTTTTGCCCGCTTCCAAACGTGCACCTGCAGCAATTCATGGGCTGAATTCGCAGAACGCGTGACGCATGATGTATTTGTGAGAACGCCCTCACATGTTCTTCATGAGTACTTAACGAATCGATCTACTCTCGGGACACCGGCCTTCACACGGCTGGATTTTTGAGGAAGGCGGTACTTGGGTCCGCCGACTTCTTGGACGTCGTTGCGATTAGAGAGAGAGTCGATCATGTCTTCATCCATCACCCCGCTGGGGCAGGCAGTCCGCCTTGCCCTGGTCGCCGGCACCGCTGGCCTGGCCTCCACTGCCGTCCTTGCCCAGGACGCCACCCCGACCACGCTGGACCGCATCGAGATCACCGGGTCACGCATCCGCCAGGTCGATGTGGAATCGGCCCAGCCGGTGCTGTCGATCAGCCGCGCCGACATCGAGCGCCAGGGCTTCAGTTCTGTGGCCGACATTCTGCAGAACCTGACCGCCGTGGGCAGCCCCGCGATCAGCCGCTCCAACGTACTGGCCGCTGGCGAGAACGCCGGTGGCACCTACATCGACATGCGCAACCTGGGCGCACAGCGCACCCTGGTGCTGATCAACGGCAAGCGCCTGGGCATCAACACCGGCGGCTACCAGGACATCTCCAGCGTGCCGGTCTCGGCGATCGAACGCATGGAAGTGCTGAAAGACGGCGCGTCGGCGATCTACGGCTCCGACGCCATGGCCGGCGTGATCAACATCATCACCCGCAGCAACGTCGACGGCGTCACCGCCAATGTCTACCACGGCCAGTACAGCCAGGGCGATGGCGCGCGCAACAGCGTGGATGTCGTGGCCGGCTGGTCCAATGACCGCGCGTCGCTGACCTTCTCGGCCGAGCACACCGAAGAGAAGGGCGTCTGGGCACGCGATCGCTGGTTCAGCGAGTCCCAGAACACCAGCCGCCATCCCGGCGATGGCTGGACCCAGATCAGCCAGTGGGGCCAGATCAACGGCCTGAAAGGGCCCGGCTGTACCGCCGCGGCGGGCTGCAACTATTCGCTGGACCGCGGCACCGACCCGACCAACCCGGCCAACTACCATCTCAGCGACCTGACCCCGATCACCGGCGATGTCAGCAACGCGCAGGAACAGATGCACCTGATCTCGCCGCTCAAGCGCGATTCGCTGTTCCTGGATGGCCGGGTGGAGTTGACCGATGACATCCGCCTGACCACCCAGCTGGGTTACAACAAGCGCACGTCCACCCGCCAGATCGCCGGCTATCCGCTGCAGTCCTCCACCGCCGGCATCGGGCGGATGTCGGCCGACAGCTGGTTCAATCCGTTCGGCAATCACCATGGATATGAGAAACCCACCGACATCGCCTGGAATCGTCGCACCTGGGAAGTCCCCCGGGTCAGCACCAGCGACCTGACCACCTGGCGCGCCGTAGCGGCGCTGGAAGGCAGCTTCGAGGTGGGCGAGCGCTACTTCGATTGGGAAGTGGGCTACCAGTACAACCGCAGCGAACTGGTGCAGTCCGCCACCGGCAACCTCAACAAGGAACGCGTCAAGAACGCGGTCGGCCCGTCGTACTACAACGAGGCCACCGGCAAGGTGGAATGTGGCGTTCCGGGTGCGCCGATTGCCGGCTGCATCCCCTGGAACCCGCTGGCGCCCTACGGTAGCAACGATCCCAATGGGCTGACCGGCAACCCGGCGCTGATCGACTATCTGTTCCCACCCGAAGTTTCCCGCGGCAAAACCACCACCCGCAACGCCTTCGCCAGCATCGCCGGCACGGTGATGACGCTGCCGGCCGGCGACCTGGGCTTCGCCTTTGGCGTGGAAACCCGCAAGGAGGCCGGTGAGTTCATCCCCGATCCGCTGGCCCAGAGCGGCGCCACCACCAATCTGGCCGCTGGCCCGACCGGCGGCGACTACAAGGTCAACGAGGCCTACCTGGAGGTGAGCGTGCCGATCCTGGCCGACCTGCCGGGTGCGCGCGAGCTGAGCCTGAGCGCCGCCACCCGCCACTCGGACTACAGCACCTTCGGCGCCACCCTCAACAGCAAGTTCGGCTTCAAGTGGAAGCCGATCGAGCAGTTGCTGGTGCGTGGCACCTGGGCGCAGGGCTTCCGCGCGCCGACCATCTCTGATCTGTATGGCGGCGGTTCGGAAACCTTCACCACCGGTTACCGTGATCCCTGTGACACCGTCTACGGTGCGTCGGCCAGCAGTGCCGAGGTGCGCGCCCGCTGCGCCGCGGTCATCACCAATGCGGACACCTACCGCCAGCTGCGTCAGGGCGGCGTCCCGATCACCAGCAGCAGCGACCAGACCCCGGTGCCGTTCACCAACGGCTCCAACCCCGACCTGCAGCCGGAAACCTCGACCAGCCGCACCCTGGGCCTGGTCTGGAGCCCGTCCTTCGTGCCCAATCTCAACGTGGCACTGGACTGGTGGAAGATCCGCATCGACAACACCATCGTCAACGATCACCCCAACGACATGCTGCGCGACTGCTATGAGCTGGGCATCGCCTCGCGCTGCAACGACTTCACCCGCGATCCAGTCACCGGCATCGTGGACAATCTGAAGTACGGCAAGCGCAACTCCGGCTTCATGGAAACCGAAGGCTACGACCTGGAGCTCAGCCACCACCTGGATACCGGGTATGGCAGGTTGAGCACGGGGTGGACGACGACATACGTGAGCTCCCACCTGTCGCGCACGACCAATGAGCTAGATGTGGTGCCCGAAACGAAAAATGGCATCGGCAGCGGCTTCCGCGTGCGCTCCAACCTAACCCTGGGCTGGGACCTGGAGAACTTCGGGGTGAGCTGGACCGCCCGCTACTACTCCGGCGTGAAGGAGCGCTGCATCAACGCCAAGACCCGGCCGGACGAATGCTCCGACCCGGGTGTGCAGGCGCCGTGGTATGCCGGCTCGCGCGACTACAACCGGCGAGGCTCGGTCACCTTCCACGACATACAGTTCCGTTACACCCTGCCGTGGGACGCCACCGTCTCGGTCGGCGCCAACAACGTGTTCGAGAAATACGGCCCGATCATGTACAGCCAGCCGAACTCGGCCTTCTCGTATTACGGCGGCTACGACATCGGCCGTTTCATGTACATGAAGTACCAGCAGCGCTTCTGATCGCAGCCGGGTAACACTGCTTGATCGCCACGGCCCTTCGGGGCCGTGGCTTTTTTTTGCCGGCGCGCGCGTCATCCGGGCGTCATACGGCGGTCATGTCGGCTACATCGCCCGGCCCCAGCATGCGTGGCATACCGGAGGCCCGCCATGCGCTATGCCATCGTCACCGAAACCTATCCCCCGGAAGTCAACGGCGTCGCCTTGACCGTGCAGGGCCTGGAACTGGGCCTGCGTGCCGCCGGCCACCAGGTCGATCTGGTCCGGCCCCGGCAGCCGTGCGATGTCGATGCCGCCGAAGGTACCGTGCTGGTCAGCGGTGCCAGCCTGCCGCGCTACCCCGGCCTGCGCTTCGGCCTGCCCGCGCCGTCCCGCCTGAGCCGCCAGTGGCAGCAGCAGCGTCCGGACGCGATCTACATCGCCACCGAAGGTCCGCTGGGCTGGTCGGCCCTGCGGACCGCGCGGCGCCTTGGCATTCCGGTCGCGACCGGCTTCCATACCCGCTTCGACGAGTACTTGCCCGACTACGGCGTGGCCTGGCTGCAGGCAGCCGCACTGCGCTGGATGCGGCGCTTCCACAATCAGGCCGATGCCACCCTGGTGCCGACCCAGGAGCTGCAGCAATTCCTCGGCGAACAGGGCTTCGACCGGGTCCGCCTGCTGGCGCGCGCGGTGGACAGCAGCCAGTTCGAGCCCGAGCGGCGCGACCCGGCGCTGCGCGAGGAATGGGGCATCGACGGTAACGGCTTCGCGGCGATCTACGTCGGCCGCATCGCGCCGGAGAAGAACCTCGGCCTGGCGGTCAAGGCCTTCCGGCGCCTGCAGCAGGTACGGCCGAAGGCGCGCTTCGTTTTCGTTGGCGATGGCCCAGCGCGCGCCAAGCTGGCCCACGACAACCCGGATTTCATCTTCTGCGGTGTGCAGCGCGGGGACGCGCTGGCGCGGCATTTCGCCAGCGGCGATCTGTTCCTTTTCCCCAGCCGCAGCGAAACCTTCGGCAACGTGACCCTTGAAGCCATGGCCAGTGGCCTGGCCACGGTCGCCTTCGACTACGGCGCCGCCCGCGAATACCTGCGTACCGATGAGAACGGCATCGCCGTGAATGACGACAGCGAATTTGTGACCGCCGCCGTGCAGCTGGCCGGCGACGATGCAGTGCGCCATCGGCTCGGCCGCAATGCCGCCACCGCGATGAAACGGCTGCATCCGCAGCACGTGGTCGCCGAGTTCGATGCCCTGCTTGCCGAACTGGCCCAGGCCCGGAGGCCGCATGCCGACCACGCCGCTTGACGCACTGCGCGGCCACGAAACCCGCTGGTGCCGCCGCGCCAACCACTATTGCCGGCACCGCCGGATCCGCCATGCCTTCGCGGTGATCAGCCGCCTGGGGGATGGCGCATTCTGGTACGCGCTGATGGGCGCGCTGGTGCTGCTGGACGGCTTCGACGGCCTGCGCGCTTCGTTGCACATGGCCGCCACCGGCTTGATGGCACTGCTGCTGTACAAGGGCCTCAAGCGCTGGACGCGACGCCCGCGGCCATTTGCCGCGGATCTGCGCATCCGGGCCTGGGTGGCGCCGCTGGACGAGTTCAGCTTCCCGTCTGGGCACACCCTGCACGCGGTGTCCTTCACGATCGTCGCGCTGGCCTACTACCCGTGGCTGGCCCCGGTGCTGGTGCCCTTCACCGTCCTGATCGGGCTGTCGCGGGTGGTGCTGGGCCTGCACTACCCCAGCGATGTGCTGGCCGCGACCGGGATCGCCGGTCTGCTGGCGGCTGCCAGTCTTCAATGGCTGCCGTTGCCGGTCTGAGAAACCGGCACGCGCGCATCGCGCACCTGCGTTTTACAATGCGTGCATGACCACGCTGTTCATCTCCGATCTGCACCTGGACCCGAGTCGTCCAGCCATCACCGACCTGTTCCTGGCGTTCCTGCGCGATGAAGCGATGCAGGCCGATGCCCTGTACATCCTGGGCGATCTGTTCGAAGCCTGGATCGGCGATGACACGCCCTCCCCGGCCGCCGATGCGGTCGCGATGGCGCTGCATGCCGTGGCCGATGCCGGCGTGCCGGTGTATTTCATCCGCGGCAACCGCGACTTCCTGGTCGGCGAGGACTACGCGCGGCGCGCCGGGTTCACGATCCTGCCCGACCCCAGCGTCATCGATCTGTACGGCCGCCCGGTGCTGCTGCAGCACGGCGACCTGCTGTGCACCGATGACATCGCCTACCAGCAGTTCCGCGCGCAGACCCGCGACCCGGTGTTCCAGGCGCAGTTCCTGTCGCAGCCGCTGGCCGCGCGCATCGCCTTCGCGCAGAAGGCGCGCGATGCCAGCCAGGCGCGCCAGTCGGAGATGAAGCAGGGTGACCGCGCCCAGTTCGAGACCGTCACCGATGTTGCCCCTGCAGAAGTGGACGCCACGTTTGGTCGCTACGGCGTGGACACCCTGATCCACGGCCATACCCACCGCCCCGCCATCCACGCCCTGCAGGTCAGCGGCCGCGACTGCACGCGCATCGTGCTCGGCGACTGGTACGAACAGGGTTCGGTACTGCGCGTCACGCCGGAAGGCTGGACGCTGGATTCGCTGGCGAACTGACCCCGCGGCGGCGTGGCGATGTCATGCCGCGCCCGCTGCAGAGACACTGACGGGATCCCGGAACGGCGCTCGACCGCATCCTGGTTCAGCCTTTTGGACTGTCCTGCAGCGCCGGATGCAGCCCGGTCGGCCAGACGCGCTGCAAGCGATCCCGTACCTGCCTGTCCAGTGCGACGGGCGCGGTCGGCTCGTCGAGCTGGAAGCCGAACATGCAGCCGGACAGAACCCCACCATAGCCGGCGGCCGTGCCGAACCCGATGACGCTGGACAAGTGGTGACCCGGGAAGGCCAGCCGGGTGGCCGGGCGCGGATCCGGATAGCCGCGGTCGCCCCCCACCTGTTCCGAACCGCTGCCATCGCCGTACTCCAGCGCGACGGTATCCACCGCGTACCCATTTCGGACCTGTACGGCGCGCACGTGACCGCGCTGCACGATGTCATCATGCTGGAAGACTGTCCCGCCACGCCCGCCCACGCGCACCGCGTCAACGCCGTCGGGGCCTTGGCCCGGACCGTACGACACCGTCAGACCATCCACGAACACGTAGCCCTGCAGGGTGATCCGGCGAATGGGCCCGGTCGGCGGTGCAGGCAGCACGATCCTGCTGGGCTCGGCCACGCTGTCATCGAAGTACGAGCCGATCAGCAGGCTGAACAGTTCGCGGTCCAGGTGCACCTTTACTTCCCCGGGGTACAGCCCCGTATCGAAAGAGGGCCAGCAATCGCGTGTATCGCCCAAGCTGCCCTGCAATTGGCTGCGCAGTGTGTAGACCGCCGCCAAGGGCTCGTTGCGATGCTCCCAGGCATCATGCGGATGCGCCTTGGCGGCCGCCTGCAGCTGCAGTTCCACCACATCGTCATAGTACTGCCCGTAATCGACGATGCTGGCCTGCAGCTGGTTCTGGTAATCGACGATCACCGCCGGCGGAAACTGGCGCAGGCGCCCCTGCTGGACGGCCTGGCGGAGCAGCCCCAGATGCATGTTCGCTACCGGCACGAACAGGGGCAGCAGGCGTGCTTCGTGTCCCTTCAGCATGAAGCCGGCGATGGAAGCGGAGAAGCTGACGTTCAGTGCATCGATGATGCTGCGGATGTGCTGCGCGTCCCCTGTCTCCAGTGCGGACAGGAACAACCGCGTCGCACGCGAGAATCCGGCCAGTGAGGCCTGCACCTGCAGATAGATCGCGTCGTCCAGCTTTTCATCGACAATCCGGTTGACCGCCTCGATGTACTGCCGCCATTGCGCGTCGTCGCTGTCGAACAGGTGGGCGGGAATGAACAGCCCGCCGAAGAACGACAGAATCCCGCCGACTTCAGGGACGGCCGCCAGGGCGGTCAGCGTGAGCTCCCTGAACGCTCCCCACCACCAGTCAGCATCGAAAGTGGCCGCAAGTGCGCCATCCAGATGCTGAGAGAAAGCGTGCCCGGGAAGGGCAAGCGCGGTTCCCCCCAGCGCCGCCAGGCCGAGGAAACGACGCCGGTTCAAGACCGGTGGGCGAAGCATCATGGGAAAGCCCGTTGAGCGGAAACGGCCTGCAGAATAGGCACCGGTCGGCACGGCGAGGTAAACCTTGCGTTACGCGGGCCTGGTTATCAAAACAAAATGCCGATCACGACATCTCGATCATTGCTGCGTATTGAATTATCGTCATGCCGAAGGCGCCTCCCCGGCCATCCGGCCGGAGGATCGAGCGGACGCGGTGGATCCGATTCCACGGGTGCGAGCATGGCCGGACACAGGGGGATGTGCATGCGGACCGAGAACAGGCGCCAGCGATGAGCCCACCCGATCGCGCTCGCCTCGACAGCACGCTGCATATCGGCCTGTTCTTCGACGGCACCCGCAACAACGCCGACAACCTGCAGCGTGCCTCACGTCCGCCCGGCGCCACCACGCCCGCGCCGCGGCCGCCGGCCGTGGTCGCCGATGATGCCTCCCCGTACCAGAGCCGCTTGACCAGCAGTTACAGCAACGGCCTGACCAACATCGCGCGGCTGCACGCGATGTACCCGGACCATCGGCAGATGCCGCCCGCCGGCGACACGGTCGCAGTGTCGATCTACATCGAGGGCGTGGGCACGCGCACCGGCGAGGAAGACGACCTGCTGGGGCTGGCGTTCGGCATCGGCCGTACCGGCGTGCGCGCGAAACGACGCCGCGCGCTGGAGCAGTTGCTGCCCGAGGCGCTGCGCCAGCTCGCCCGCGCCCACCCGGGCCGCGTGCTCGGCAGCGTGCAGGTGGATCTGTTCGGCTACTCGCGTGGCGCGGCCAGCGCGCGCGACGCGGTGAACGTGCTCAACGCGCCCGGCGGCGCCGCTTGGCTGCGCGAACAGTTGCTGCGCTCGGGGTGGTCGCTGGCATCGGGATTTCCCGGCGCCGCGCGGCCGGTGCGCTTCGTCGGGCTGCTCGATACGGTGATGGCGATCGGCCGCCAGCACCGCGATGAGATGCCCGCCGTGGCGCTGCCCGCCGGCTGTGCGGACACGGTGGTGCAGCTGGTCGCGCGCGATGAGCACCGCGAGCATTTCGCGCTGACCAGCGTGGCTCCCGAGCACGAAGAGATCGCCCTGCCAGGCGTGCACGCCAACATCGGCGGCGGCTACGACCAGCGCATCGAAGGGCCCAAGCTGCTGAGCCGGCCCCAGGGGCAGCTGCTGCGCGGTACCGGGCTGGCACCAGGCGAGGTACCGCCGCTGGCACTGCTGCGCGCTAGCACGGTGTACCGCACCGCGCAGGCGGCGTGCCGTCGCTGGCAGCGCGCGCTCGGCCTGGGCGATGACGCGATCTGGGTCGACGTCTGGCACCAGTGGCAGCCGCAGCGCATCGCCGGCAGCCGCAGCGTGCTGCCGCAACTCACGTTGCGTGCCTACGCGGCGGTGGTGCTGCGCCGGGAGATCGATGCGCGCTACCAGTTCATCGCCTTGCGGGTGCTGCACCAGCACGCCGCCGCAGCGGGCGTAGCCTGGACAACCTCGCCCGACCAGCTGCCTGCACTGGCGTTGCCGGCGGCGCTGCAGCCGATCGCGGCGCGACTGCTGGCGGGGCTGCCGCTGGACGCCGCGCAGGAGCTGCTGCTGCGCCAGCACTACCTGATGCAGTCGGCACATTGGAACTTCGATGCACTGGGCGATACTGCCCTGCTCTACGCCGCCGATGAAGGCACGCGGGAGCTGCCGTATCGGCCGGGGCCAGGCCTGTTCTACGTCAATCGACCGACCGAGAGCGGTCAGCGCGCGGTGCTGGCCAACACCTGACCGCGCAGCTCGGTCTGTTCGATCAGCTCGGCCAGTTCTTCCTCATCGAAGCCCGCCAGCAGGCGCGCTTCGAGATTGAACGGACCATAGAGGAAGCCGCCGGCGTATTCCTTGAGCAGTGCCATGAAGCGCGGGCGCGGTTCGACGTTCTCGCGCGTGCAATACCAGCGGTACCAGCGCGAACCGGCTGCCACGTGCGCAACTTCCTCGCGCAGGATGATCTCCAGCACATCGGCGGTGGCATGGTCGCCCCCGGCACGCAGCTTCACGATCATGCCCGGGGTGACATCCAGCCCGCGCGCTTCCAGTACGCGCGGCACCAGTGCCATGCGGGCCAGGCCGTCATGCGCGGTCTTCTCGCACATTTCCCACAGGCCGTTGTGCGCGTCGAAATCGCCGTAGCCATAGCCGTTGGCCTGCAGCCGATCATGCAGCAGCATGAAGTGGCGCGATTCGTCATCGGCCACGCTGACCCAATCGGCGTGGAAGGAGGTCGGCAGCCCGCGGAAGCGGTAGACCGCATCCCAGGCCAGGTCGATCGCATTGAGTTCGATATGCGCGATGGCGTGCACGAAGGCGGCGCGCCCTTCCACGCTGCCCAGGCCACGCCGCGGCAGATCGCGCGGATGGACCAGGGTCGGCCTGGCGGGGCGGCCCGGCATCCGGATCGGCTCCGGTGCTGGTGCATCGGCCGGTGCCTTCAGGCGACCGGCGCGGAACTGCACGGCGTAGTGCTGGGTCAACGCGACCTTGCGCAACGGATCCGGTTCGGCCAGGCACTGCTGCGCGGCCTGCAGCAGATCGCCGGCCGCGCTGTCCAACACATCACTCATGCCCTGTCCTCAGGCGCGGCGCTTGTGCTTGGCATCGTCCGAACGCAGCTGCTGGATGCGCTCGAAATAGCCCGGCTCGATCCCGGTCGGGTAGACACCGTTGAAGCACGAGGAATCGAACGACTTCAGCTCCGGGTTGCCTTCGCTCACCGCCGCTTCCATGTCCTCGATGTCCTGGTAGATCAGCCAGTCGCAGCCCAGGTGCTTCTCGATTTCCTCAATGCTGCGGTTGTGCGCGACCAGCTCTTCGGCCGCCGGCATGTCGATGCCGTAGATGTTCGGGTAGCGTACCGGCGGCGCGGCGCTGGCCAGGTAGACCTTGCGGGCACCGGCGTCGCGCGCCATCTGCACGATCTGCTGGCTGGTGGTGCCGCGCACGATCGAGTCGTCCACCAGCAGCACCACGCGGTTGCGGAACTCCAGGTGGATCGGGTTGAGCTTGCGGCGCACCGACTTCACCCGCTCCCCCTGGCCCGGCATGATGAAGGTGCGGCCGATGTAGCGGTTCTTGATGAAGCCTTCGCGGTACTTCACGCCGAGCGTGTTGGAGATCTCCAGCGCGGCATCGCGCGAGGTATCCGGGATCGGAATGATGGTGTCGATGTCGTGGTCCGGGCGCAGGCGCAGGATCTTCTCGCCCAGCTTGATGCCCATGCGCATGCGCGCCTTGTGCACCGAGACGTTGTCGATCATCGAATCCGGGCGCGCGAAGTACACGTACTCGAAGATGCACGGACTGTGCTCGACCGGCTCGGCGCAGACTTCGGAGAACAGCTCGCCGCGCGCGGTGATGACCAGCGCTTCACCCGGGCGCACGTCGCGCACGCGCTGGAAACCGAGCACGTCCAGTGCGGCCGATTCGGAGGCCACGATGTATTCGTCGCCCTCGGCGTGGGCGCGCTTGCCCAGCACCAGCGGACGGATGCCATGCGGATCGCGGAAGGCCACCAGGCCCAGGCCCAGCACCACACTGATCACCGCATAGCCGCCCTTGACCCGGCGGTGCACGGCGGCCACGGCGCGGATCGCCGCTTCCGGGGTCAGCTGGCGCTGCGCGTCCAGTTCGAAGGCGAACACGTTCAGCAGCACTTCGCTGTCCGAATCGGTGTTGACGTTGCGGCGGTCCTGCTCGAACACCTGCTGGCGCAGGGCTTCGGTATTGATCAGGTTGCCGTTGTGGGCCAGCGCGATGCCGTACGGCGAGTTCACGTAGAACGGCTGCGCCTCGTCCATGCCTTCCGAACCGGCGGTGGGATAGCGCACATGCGCGATGCCGACGCGGCCTTCCAGCGTGGACATCCGCTTGGCATCGAACACATCGCGCACCAGGCCATTGGCCTTCTGCACGCGCAGGCGGGTGCCATCGGCGGTGGCGATGCCGGCCGCGTCCTGGCCACGATGCTGGAGGACGGTCAGGCCGTCATACAACTGCCCGGCGACGTTCTGGTTGCCGACGATTCCGACGATGCCACACATGGTGCGAGTTCTCCGCTGGGCTGCGCCCATCTACAGTGAAGGTGGCCGTGCCTGGCCGGGGGTACCGTTCCGTGCCGGAGCGGTGTCGTCCGGACGCGGGGGCGCCGGCTCGATATTGACTGGCAGTGTGGAAGCCGGCCCGCGCGCCGCAGCGTCGGCAGGTGCCCTCTCCCTCCCCTCGTCAACGGGACGCGGCCATCCGCGCCCTGCCACTACCTTGCCAAGGACGCCATTATCGCCTGTCGCGAGCGGCTTGCCCAAATCCATCGTCGGCAGTTGCGGCAGATTCACCTCCGGCAACGCCATCTCGGGCAGCTGCGCCTGCATCCAGCGCACGCCGGGCTGCAGCAGCGGCCGCACCTGCGAGGTCTGCCAGGCCGGCTCCTGCGGCAACGGTGTGAAGGCGGCCAGCATCAACAGCACGCAGCCCAGGAAAGCCCCGCGGACCAGGCCGAGCGCGCCGCCCAGCAGGCGGTCGGCACCGGTGAGACAGGTGACCTTCACGGCCGCCTTGATCAGCATGCCGATCAGGCCCACCGCGATCATCACGATCAGGAACACGCCCAGGTAGCCGGCAACGTAGTGACCGGTGCCCGGTTCCAACGGGGCGGCCCACCAGTGCGCCGCATCGTTGCCGAACAGGAATGCAGCCCAGCCGGCCAGCAGCCAGGACAGCGTGCCGACCACGATGCCGACGAAGCCGCGCATCAGGCCCAGCAGGACCGAGGCGGCGATCAGGACCAGCAGGACGATGTCGATCATGCCGGCAGGCCGCGCGCGCGCGGCAGGCGCCGTCCAGCGGGTGCGGGGCGGCGCAGCTCAGGCATCAGGGATGCGGGCGGACCATGCCGGCCACACCGACCTTGGCGGCCACCTGGGCCTTGAGGTTCTCGGCATCGGCGCGGTTGGCGACCGGCCCGACGCGGACCCGGTTGAGGGTGCCCTTGTCGGTACGGACCTGCTCCACGAAGGCACTGAAGCCTGCGGCGCGGACCTTGTCGCGCAGCGCGTTGGCTTCGGCCGCCTGGCCGAAGGCACCCAGCTGCACGGCGAAGCCGACGCTGCTGGCCGCCGGCGCGGCCGGGGCGGCCACGGGTGCAGCAGCGGCGGTGTCGGGCTTGGGGGCCGGCGCCGGCTTGGGCTCCGGCTTGGGCGCGGCCGGCTTCGGTTCTGGCTTGGCGGCCGCGACCGGCTCGGCCGGCAGCGATTCGGTTTTCACCGTGTTGCCCGACGGCGCCGCGGCAGCACTGGAGGCCGCCGGTGCAGCCGAGGGGCTCGGTGCCGTGGCGGCCGGGGTGGCGGCAACCGCGGTATCGGCGCGGGCATCCAGGGTGATGACCTCGGCCTTGACGTCGTTGCGCACCTTCACCGCCTGCAGGCGGCCGGCTTCGGCCAGCGCACGATCAGCGTAGGGGCCGACACGCACGCGCCAGGCCTGGCGGCCATTGATGGTGGCCGGCTCGCGGAAGCCCGCCAACTGGGCGCTCTTCAGCGAGGCGATGACGCGGTCGGCATCGGCTTCGCTGGCGTAGGCGCCAAAGCTCACGGCGTAGTTGCCGGCGGCGACAGCCGGCGAGGTATCGGCCGGGGCCGGATCGGCGGCGACGGCAGCGCTGTCGGCCAGCGGCTGGGTGGTCGATGCGCCGCTCTGCAGGCCGGTGGCACCACCGGTGGGTGCGACCAGCGGCAGCTCGCGGGTTTCGAACTGGCCATCCGATGGCGCGGCCGGTGCACTGATCGGCACGTTGGCGACACCACTGTCAGGTGCGGGACCCTTGACCAGCATGGGCAGGAAAATCACGGCCAACGCCACCAGGACGATGGCACCAATCAGTCGCTGTTTCAGAGGAGTATCCACGTGAAGGCAGGCAGGCGGCGCGGCGGAATGCCACGGCGATTATACGGGTGCGCGCGTGTGCGGCGGCTGATGCGGCTGAACGGCGCTGCAAAGCCCTCTTCAGACGCGGGGGTCAAGCATCTGCAGCGCCTGCGCGGCGGTGTGGAAGGAGCCGAACACCAGCACGCGGTCACCGGCCTTGGCCTGCGTCAGGGCATGCTGCAGGGCGTCCACGACGCTGGCGTGTGGCGTAGCGGCGGCGGCAGCCGTACCGGCCAGGCGTGCCTGCAGTTCCCCGGCACTCTGGGCGCGTGCACCCTCCAGGCCGGCCAGATGCCACTGCTGGACCTGGTCGGCCAGGGCGTCGACCACCCCGGCGGCATCCTTGTCCTGCAGCGCGGCAAACACCGCGATGGTGTCGCCGGTGACGCGACTGGCCTTCAGTGCGGTGGCCAGTTCGCGCGCGGCCTGCGGGTTGTGACCAACGTCGACCAGCACCTCCACGCCGTCGTGGTCAAAGGCCTGCAGGCGGCCGCGGATGCGCGCGGCGGCGACGCCTTCGATGAAGGCGGTGCGCGGCAGCGGACGATCCAGCGCGCGCAGCGCGGCGATCGCGGTGGCGGCATTGGCGCGTTGGATCGGGCCACGCAGCGCCGGCTGCGGCAGTTCGATGCGGAAGCCGACGTCGCGCCAGCGCCAACGTTCGCCATCGATGGCCTCGGCAAAGAAATCACTGCCGCCCCGGATGGCATTGGCACCGACCAGGTAAGCGCGCGCGAGCACGCTCGAAGGCGGATCGATTTCGCCCAGGATGACCGGCTTCCAGCCCCGGATGATGCCGGCCTTCTCGGTGCCGATCGCTTCGCGATCCTCGCCCAGCCAGTCGCTGTGATCGATGTCCACCGTGGTGATCACCGCAACGTCGCCGTCGACGATGTTGACCGCGTCCAGGCGCCCGCCGAGGCCGACCTCCAGCACGGCCAGATCCAGACCGGCCTGCGCGAACAGCTGCAGCGCGGCCAGGGTGCCGTATTCGAAATAGGTCAGCGTGGTGTCGCCACGCGCGTCTTCGATGGCGTTGAAGGCGGCCATGAGCGCTTCATCGCTGGCGTCCTGGCCGTCGATGCGCACGCGCTCGTTGTAGCGCAGCAGGTGCGGGGAGGTATACGCGCCGACCTTCCAGCCCGCCGCACGGGCGATCGCCTCGATGAAGGCCACCGTGGAGCCCTTGCCGTTGGTGCCCCCCACCACGATGCTGCGCTCGGCCGGTGCGCCCAGCCCCATCGCCTGCACCACGGTACGCACCCGGTCCAGCCCCATGTCGATGGTGGCGGGGTGCTGCTGCTCGATGTAGCCGAGCCAATCGGAGAGGGTCTGCGGGCGGGCGATGGTGGTCATGGTCGTTGGATCGGAATCGTTGGGGCGGACGGCAGGATGGGACGCAGTGCGTTACAGCGCGCGGTGCTTGGCTTCGCCGAAGAACGGGGTGTGGTGGGCACAGTCGTTGAGGCGGACCAGTTCGAGCTGATCCAGGTCGGGGCCTTCGAGCAGGTTGAGGGTGGTCGGGGCCTGGCGGAAGGTCCACAGCCGCGAGATCGGCAGCCCGAGGATGCGGCACAGGATCACGCGGTTGACGGCGTCATGGGCGACCACCAGCAGGGTGTCGTGCTCGCCCAGGCCTTCGGCAGCGCGGGCCAGGCCACGCCAGCTGCGCTCGAGCACCAGCCGCAGCGATTCGCCGCCGGGCATCAGCACGGTGTCCGGCTCTTCGCGCCAGGCGCGCAGGCGGGAGGGATCCTTCTCGTGGATTTCGCTGGCCAGCAGGCCCTCCCACTCGCCGTGGGCGATTTCCTGCAGGTCCGGTTCGGTCAGCAGCATCGGGGCGCGTTCGGCACCGAGGGCGAGCTGGGCGGTGAGCTGGGCGCGCGCGAGCGGTGAGGCGACGGCGCGGGTGATGTCGACGGACTTCAGACGTTCCCCGAGTGCCTTGGCCTGGGCTTCGCCGATCGGCGACAACGGGATATCGATCTGGCCTTGGTAGCGGCCTTCGGCGTTCCACGGCGTTTCGCCGTGACGGGCAAGCAGGATGCGCATGCGGACAAGGGGTCCTTGGGGGGAGGAGGTTCCGGCGTTTCGTTCACGTCCTGTGAAACCACGCCGAACAGGGATCATACCCGGTCACGGCGGTGAAGCTGTGCGGCGCTTTGCGCTCTGAGGGCGTGCTCGTAAAGCCTGGCGCCCGACTGGTCCGCGCCGGCTGAGGCCGGGCAGCCTCTGGCAGGACGCGCCGTGAACCCATCCCTGCCCGGCGCGCTCCAGGGGGGAAAGCAAGACGCCACGCATTTGACTGTAATTCGCGCAAAAAAAACCCCGCAGATTTCGCTGCGGGGTTATCGAAACCGACGTGTCGGCTTACTTGCTGAGGTTCAGTTCTTTCAGCAACTGCGGCGCCGGCGCCACTTCCTGCATGATCCACTGCATGTAACGGCTGTCGACGGCGATCATGCGGGTCATCACCGGATCGAACACCCAGTTCGAGCTCACCGACTCCCAGTTGCCATCGAAGGCCAGGCCGACCAGCTTGCCGTTGGCATCGAGCACCGGCGAACCGGAATTGCCGCCGGTGATGTCCAGGTTGGACAGGAAGTTCACCGGCACCGAGCCGATGCGCTTGTCTTCCAGACCGCCGTAACGCTTGGCCTTGACCGCCTCCAGCAGTGCCTTGGGCGAATCGAACGGGTCTTCGCCGGTTTCCTTCGCCGCCACCCCTTCCAGGGTGGTGAACGGGGTGTAGTTCACGCCGTCCTTGCCGTAGCCCATGACGTTGCCGAAGGTGATGCGCAGCGACAGGTTGGCGTCCGGATAGACGAACTCGCCCTTGCTCTTCTTGTAGTCGGCCACGGCCTGCAGGTACAGCGGGCGCGACACCAGCGACTCGCCTTCGCGGGTCTTCTTCTGTTCTTCCTGCTGCAGCAGCGCCGGCATCACCGCCACCGCGTACTGGATCGCCGGATCGGTGCTGGCCTCGAAGGCAGCGCGATCGGCCTTGAACCACTTCAGGCGCTCATCCAGGCTGCCCAGCTTGGTGCCCGAGAGCTTGCCGACCAGGCCCTGCACGGCCGCCGCATCGCTGCCCGCCAGCCACTGGTTGAGCACCTCGTTGCTGCGCTGCGCGGCCGGCAGGGCCACGTACTGGCTCAGCCAGTAGGTCTGCAGCTGCTGGTCCATGCGCGGCACGTAACGGCGGTCCATCTGCTTCAGGCCGCCTTCGATCGAGGGCAGATCGCGTTCCTGGTAGCCGACTTCGCGCTCGGCATCGGCCTTGCTGCGTTCGATCGACAGGCGATACAGGGTGATCGCCGAGCCTACTGCGGACGTACTGTTGAACTGGCTGACGAACAGATCGCGCTCACGCGTGGTCTTGCTCGTGTCCAGGTGCTGGACCAGCTGCGCATGCGCAGCCAGGGCCGGCTTGCCGGCGGCGCCACGCTTCTTCAACCAGGCCAGCACGGCGGCTTCTTCGGCCTGCTTCTGACCGGCCGCGTCGATGCGCTTGAAGCCTTCCAGCTGACCGGCGTAGTTCTTGGCCACGTTGTTCATGCTGGCCGCGGTGGCGGCGTACTTCACCTTGACGTCCGGGTCGGCCTTGCCGGCCTCGTCGATCATCTTCAGCACCGCGTTGTAGTGGCGCGCGATGGTCGGGTAGGTCCAGCTGGCGGTTTCATTGAACTCGCCGGCCAAGGCGTAGCGGTTGGTGCGGCCCGGGTAGCCGGCCACCATCACGAAGTCGTCGGCGCCCAGCGGCTGGTCGGCGAACTTCAGGAAGTGCTTGGGCTGGTAAGGCACGTTGTCGGCCGAGAAGGCGGCCGGCTTGCCGTCCTTGCCCACGTAGGCGCGGTAGAACGAGAAATCGCCGGTGTGGCGCGGCCACATCCAGTTGTCGATGTCGCCGCCGAACTTGCCGACGCTGCCGGGGGGCGCGTAGACCAGGCGCACGTCCTTGATTTCCATGTTGCGGAACAGGCGGTAGGTGTTGCCACCGGAGAAGCTGTACAGGCGGCAGCGGAAGCCGGCATCGGCTTCACAGGCGGCCGTCTGGGCCTTGTCGAAGGCGTCCAGCGCGCGGGTCCGGGCCAGCGGGTTCTTGCCGGCGGCGGCGATGGCGGCCTTGGCCTGGTCGGTGACGTCGGTGATCTGGTCCAGCACGAACACGCGGGCGTTCGGGCCGGCGCTCAGTTCGTCCTTCAGGGTCGGGGCGTTGAAGCCATCCTTGATCAGGTTCTTCTCGGCGGTCGAGTTCAGCTGGATCGCGCCATAGGCGCAGTGGTGGTTGGTGACCACCAGGCCCTGCGGGGAGACGAAGCTGGCGGTGCAGCCGCCCAAGGCCACGACCGCACCCATCGGGTCGCCGGTCAGGTTGGAGATCTGCTCCGGGGACAGCTTCAGGCCGGCCTGCTTGAGCGGGCCGGCGATTTCCGGCAGCTGCTGCGGCACCCACATGCCTTCAGCGGCATGGGCGACCTGGACCAGCCCAAGGCTGGCGACGACGGAGAAGGCAAGCAGGTTCGAGCGCATTGAGCAGCCCCTGGTGAAAGAACCGCCGAGTGTAGCCCAGCCCCTGCCCCGGCCCGATCCCCGGAAGTCATGGGCCGGGCCATGCCGCCGTCGGCCGGGCATGGCCCGGCGAGCGCAGCGGCGCCGTTCGAAACGCCCATCCACCCCCGCCTTTCGTTCCGCCAACGCACCCGCAGCGCAACATGGGAATTCCGCGCAGCCCTCTATAATCCGCGTTTTCCCCCAGACGAGTTCCACCCCGATGGCGCAGCAAACAATGAAGGCCCTGGTCAAACGCGAAGCCGCCAAGGGCATCTGGCTGGAAGAGGTTCCGGTCCCCACCCCCGGCCCGAACCAGGTCCTGATCAAGCTGGAAAAGACCGCCATCTGCGGTACCGACCTGCACATCTATCTGTGGGACGAGTGGAGCCAGCGCACGATCAAGCCGGGCCTGACCATCGGCCACGAGTTCGTCGGCCGCATCGCCGAGATCGGCCCGGGCGTAACCGGCTATGAGATCGGCCAGCGCGTCTCTGCCGAAGGGCACATCGTCTGCGGCCATTGCCGCAATTGCCGCGGTGGCCGCCAGCACCTGTGCCCGAACACCGTGGGCATCGGCGTGAACGTCAACGGCGCCTTCGCCGAATACATGGTGATGCCGGCCAGCAACCTGTGGCCGATCCCCGACCAGATCCCGTCCGAGCTGGCCGCCTTCTTCGATCCGTACGGCAACGCCGCGCACTGCGCGCTGGAGTTCAACGTGATCGGCGAGGACGTTCTGATCACCGGCGCCGGCCCGATCGGCATCATCGCCGCGGGCATCTGCAAGCACATCGGTGCGCGCAACGTGGTGGTCACCGACGTCAACGATTTCCGCCTGAAGCTGGCCGCCGACATGGGCGCCACCCGCGTGGTCAACGTGTCCAACACCTCGCTCAAGGACGTGATGAAGGAGCTGCACATGGAGGGCTTCGATGTGGGCCTGGAAATGAGCGGCAACCCGCGCGCGTTCAACGACATGCTCGACTGCATGTACCACGGCGGCAAGATCGCCATGCTCGGCATCATGCCCAAGGGCGCTGGCTGCGACTGGGACAAGATCATCTTCAAGGGCCTGACCGTGCAGGGCATCTACGGCCGCAAGATGTACGAGACCTGGTACAAGATGACCCAGCTGGTGCTGTCCGGCTTCCCGCTGGGCAAGGTGATGACCCACCAGCTGCCGATCGATGAGTTCCAGAAGGGCTTCGACCTGATGGAACAGGGCAAGGCCGGCAAGGTGGTGTTGAGCTGGAACTGATCTGCTGTGCCTTCGGCACAGGTGATCAACGGACCATTCCACCTTCTCCCCGCGCCGTTGGCGCGCCCCCTTGAACAACAGGGGGCGGTTCTCCAGCAAGGGGCCGGTGTGAGGCCAGCATTGAAAAGGCGCCCATCCGGGCGCCTTTTTTGTTCGCGAGGTGGCCGGCGGTGCCCGGTGCCGGCCAGTGGCCGGCTACTTGCCCACTGCCACGGTGAACACCACGCGGTTGTCGGCCAGCTTGCCGGAGTTGTCGCGGCCGTTGCCGTCGGTGCCGTAGTAGCCCAGGCCCAGGTTGAACAGGCCGAACTGGCGGCTCACGCCGACATTCCAGTCGGTGTAATCCTTGGAAATGCCTTCCTCGAAGGTGCTGCGGCCGACGTTCGCGCTCAGGGTGAACTCCTGCGGCAGTGCCCACTCGCCGCCCACGGCGTAGTACCACGCATCGGTGCCCGAATTGAACACGTCGTTGGTGTAGGTCACGGTCAGGCTGTACTGCTTGGCGAACGTGGTCTTGGTGATGAACTCGTTGTAGGCCAGCTCGCTGGAGCCCGGGTAGGTATAGCGGTTGAGCAGCAGGTCCAGGTTGACGTTGTCGGTCACGTCGAAGGCGTAGCCGATCAGGTAGTCGACCTCGGCATCCGGGCCGCCATCGCCGAAGTCCACACCCGAGCCCCAGACACCGGCGTACAGGCCGACCGGCGAGGTATAGGTAAAACCGGCCTGGATCGTCGGATCCTCGTCGGTCTGGGACACACCACGGAACACGTAGTCCGAGACGCCGGTGACGTTCCAGCTGAAGGGAGAGGCGGCCTCGTCCTGGGCACTGGCGGCGAACGGGGCAAGCAGGGCGGCGCAGAGCACAACGGCGGCGGTACAGCGCGTGGCGTGGTTCATGCGGGGTCTCTCCAGACGTGGGGGTGGGCGGAACGGTGCGGTTTACAGTTTTTTAACCTGATTGATATTGCGATGCAACAATCACGTCTGCAACCGTCCCTCGCCCTGCGCCGCCCGGATCACCCGGCGGCGCAACCCGGCCGCTGCCTGCGACAGGTAAAATCCCCGGTTTCCCGTGCCGAAGACTGCCTGCCATGACCGACGCCACCACCGCCTCGTTGACCCAGCATTACGTTGAAGAACTGGAGGCGATCCGCGCCCAGGGCCTGTTCAAGTCCGAACGCATCATCACCAGCCCGCAGTCGGCCGAGATCACCCTGGACGACGGCCGCACCGTGCTCAACTTCTGCGCCAACAACTACCTGGGCCTGGCCGATCACCCGGACCTGATCCAGGCCGCCAAGGACGCGCTGGATACCCACGGCTTCGGCATGGCATCGGTGCGCTTCATCTGCGGTACCCAGGACCTGCACAAGCAGCTGGAAAAGCAGATCGCCGGGTTCTTCGGCAAGCAGGACACCATCCTGTACGCGGCCTGTTTCGATGCCAACGGCGGCCTGTTCGAGCCGCTGCTGGGCGAGCACGACGCGATCATTTCCGATGCGCTCAACCATGCCTCGATCATCGACGGCGTGCGCCTGTGCAAGGCCAAGCGTTTCCGCTACGCCAACTGCGACATGGCCGATCTGGAAGCCCAGCTGCAGGCGGCCGATGCGGCCGGCTGCAAGACCAAGCTGATCACCACCGACGGCGTGTTCTCGATGGACGGCTTCATCGCCCCGCTCGATGAGATCACCGCACTGGCCAAGAAGTACAACGCGCTGGTGCACATCGACGAATGCCATGCCACCGGCTTCCTCGGTGCGACCGGCCGCGGCTCGGCCGAGGTCAAGGGCGTGCTGGAGAAGATCGACATCATCACCGGCACCCTGGGCAAGGCCATGGGCGGTGCACTGGGCGGTTTCACCTGCGCCAGCGCCGAAGTGATCGAACTGCTGCGCCAGCGCTCGCGCCCGTATCTGTTCTCCAACTCGCTGCCGCCGCACGTGGTCGCCGCCGGCATCAAGGCCTTCGAGATGCTGGCTGCCGCCGATGACCTGCGCGATACGCTGGCACAGAACACCGCCTACTTCCGCGAGAAGATGACCGCCGCCGGTTTCGATGTGAAGCCCGGTGTGCACCCGATCAGCCCGGTGATGCTGTACGACGCGCCGCTCGCGCAGAAGTTCGCCGAGCGCCTGCTCGAGGAAGGCATCTACGCGATCGGCTTCTTCTTCCCGGTGGTGCCCAAGGGGCAGGCCCGCATCCGCACCCAGATCAGCGCCGCGCACACGCGGGCGCACCTGGACCGGGCGATCGATGCCTTCACCCGGATCGGCCTGGAGCTGGGCGTGATCAAGGCCTGAGTGCCCCAGCCGACCCACGGTCCGGCACGGCCGTCGCACCCGCGCGTCACGGAGGTAGAGCCGACCATTGGTCGGCTGCCTCTCGTCGCAGGCCATGAACATCCGACACGGGGGGCACGCCTTGCGTGCCCAGCCGACCAACGGTCGGCTCTACCGTCGGTGCGACGCGCGCGGCGGGGTTACTTCTTCTTTTTCTTCTTGTCCTGGGCCTGTTCTTTGCTGGCCACCACCACCGGTGCGGCGACCGGACCATCCTGGCCGTTGCCCTTTGCCACGCGGATACCGTTGGCCTTCATCCAGGCATCGAACTCATCGGCGCTCATGCGCTTGTCGCCATCGCTCATCAGAAAGCGGTAGCTGCCGCGGCCATCCAGCTCGGGAACCTTGACCTCCACGACCTTGTCGGTCACCGGCGGATCCTGCTTGGCGATCTGCTTGTGGCCGCCGCAGGCGGTCAGCAGCGCGGCCGGCAACAGCAGGCAGGCGCCACGGAAGAGGGAACGGTTGAGGGTACTGACGTGCATGGTCTTACTCCCGGTATTGAACGGAACATCCCTTCGAAGGCCATCCATTGCCCGGGTCGAATGGCCTGCCACATGCCGGCAGGCCACGAGGTCACGGTGTGGCCGCGGCGCTGTCGGCCGCGGCATGAAGCAGATCCAGATCGTGTTGACTGAGCTCGCGCCAGGCGCCCTTGCCCAGGTCGCCCAGCGGCAGCTGGCCGATCGCCACGCGCACCAGGCGCAGGACGTTGATGTCGAATGCAGCCAGCAGGCGGCGGATATGACGGTTGCGGCCTTCCTCCAGCACCACTTCCAGCCAGGCAGTCTTGTCGCCGCTGCGCAGCAGCGTGGCGCGTCGCGCGCGCAACCACTCCCCTTCGTCCTCGATCCCTGCGCACAACGCCTGCAGCTGCGCGGCGTCGGGAATGGCATCGATCTGGACGTGATAGGTCTTGTCCGGGCCGGTGGCCGGGTCGGTCAGGCGCGCGGCCCACTGCGGATCATTGCTGAACAGCAGCAGGCCTTCGCTGGCCTTGTCCAGGCGCCCAACGGGCGCGATCCACGGCAGCCCGGCGTCGTCGAAGCAGCGGTAGACCGTGTCGCGGCCGCGCTCGTCCTGCGCGGTGGTGACCAGCCCGCGCGGCTTGTTGAGCAGCAGATACACGCGCTTGGGGGCATCCAGCGGCTGGCCATCGACGCACACGTGATGACGCCCGTCGATGATCGGAAATTCGGGGTTGTTGATGACACGGCCATCGACCGTGACCCGACCGTCGGCGATCCAGCGCGCGGCTTCGGTGCGCGAACACAGCCCGGCCTTGGAGAGCACCCGCGCCAGGCCATGGCGCGGTGCGCTTGCAGGGGCGTTCGGGGCGGTGCTGCGGGTGCCTGTTGCGGGGCTCGCACGCCGCTCGGGGCGGCGTGGTCGGGACGCGGTCGCGGCGGGTGGCCGGCGTGTCGTCATCGTGCTCCGCTCAGGCGGCTTACTTCTTGTCCGCCGGCTTGGTTTCGGCCGGTGCTTCGGTGGTGGCGGCGGGCACGGCCGCCGGTGCCGGGCGCGCCTTGACCACGCGCACACCGCGGGCCTTCATCCAGGCGTCGAATTCTTCGGCGGTCATGCGCTTGCCGTTCTGGCTCATGTCAAAGCGCCACGGCGTGTTGTCGAACTCGGTCTGCGGCTTGTAGGCGGCCGGATCATTCGGGTTGATCACCGGTGCGCTGGGGATTGCCTTGGCAATGTTCTGGCAGCCATCGATGCGCAGGCGCTGCAGCACGCGGTCCAGCGACTGTTCCTGGTCGAAGTTGGAGGTCAGCACGCCAGCGGGCATGCCCAGCTGCACGTTGCGGATGTACAGCTCTTCGGCAACCGGTGCGATCGCGGTGGCCGGCAGCGGCAGCGGCGATGCGCTGACAGGTGCCGAACAGTCCACGGCAGCGTGGGCGGCGGGAACCAGGGCCAGGCCAAGCGCGGCGGCCAGTGCAAAACGCTGCATGGGATGCATCCAGGAAGGGGTCGACGCGGCGAGTTTAACAGCGCCACAACGTCTTTCAAGCGCCACCTTCAATGAATACGGCAACTTGTTGGATTTATTGTTGATTTCCGGGTTTCGGGACAACCAGGGACAAAAAAAACAGGGCCCGGCAATGCCGGGCCCTGCTTATGAGACTGTACTGCCAGAAGGATTAGTTCTGGACGTTCAGCTCGGTACGACGGTTCTTGGCGCGACCTTCCGGGTTGTCCGAACCATCCGGGTTGGTGTTCGGCGCAATCGGGCGGCTCTCGCCGTAACCGATCGGACCGACCAGACGCGAAGCGTCAACGCCGTTCTGGGTCAGGTAGTTGTACACCGAGGTGGCACGACGCTCGGACAGCTTCTGGTTGTAAGCGTCGGTACCCTTGGAATCGGTGTGACCGGCCACTTCAACGCGCAGATCCGGGTAACGCTTCAGGATTTCCGAAGCTTCGCTCAGGATCGCAACCGCGTCCGGACGCAGGTTCGACTTATCGAAGTCGAAGTTCACGCCCTTCAGATCGATCGACACCGGGACCGGGCAACCGTCCGGACCGATGGTCTGACCCGGCTGCGAGTTCGGGCACTTGTCGTCGCAGTTGTTGACGCCGTCACCGTCGTCATCCAGATCGGCGCAGCTCGGCGCAACCGGAGCCGGAGCCGGCACGGCAGCAACCGGGGCCGGGCCCAGCGGGATCACGACGCCGACCGAAGCCAGCACGTCGCCGAACCAGTCTTCGCTCGGAGCAGCAATGCTCTGGTCGTCGAAGTCAGCGCGGTAGGCCACTTCGGCACGCACAGCGACGCGCTTTTCGAAGGTGGTCTGCAGACCGACGCCGAGCTTGGCGGCGAAGTTGCCGTCCTTGCGCTCACGCGGACCGTTGGTGTTCAGCGCTGCGTACTCTTCTTCCGACTTCTGGTAGCCCAGGCCGAACAGCAGGTACGGGTTCCAGCCGCGGCCTTCCTGGATGAAGTGGCGACGCAGGTCGAGCGAGGCGCCGTACTGGCTCCAGTTCAGATCCTGGTTGGCATCGAAGTTCGGGTTCTGGTAGTTCAGCTCGCCGTCCAGCGACCAGTTGGGGCTGATGAACTTACCGAGGCCCAGGGTAACGAACGGAGCGTCGTTGGTCAGACGGTCGCTATCCTGGAAGTTGAAGCCGGCCGAACCGGTCAGGTACCAGCGGTCGTCAAAATCCTGCGCCGATGCAGCCTGGGCGAAAGCCAGACCGCCCAGCAGCGCGGCAGTGAGGATCTTCTTGTTCATTGAGTACAGCTCCTATTTCGGGGGTATGAAACCGGTAGAGGCATGGGCCAGCACTACTGCGTCGTTTTCAGACTGCCGATTCAGCACGCCACCGCCGCGAACATTATGCTCAGGCGAGTGAAGGTGATGTTAACAGTCCCGTAACATGTGAAGACGACCGCCAGACCTCTACCGGGTCCAGCTGGTGGCACCCTATACAGGTTGATGAAATTCCGCAAGACCCAGCAATGACAAGGGTTTTGCCTAATTCAGGCGACGTCGCGACACATTTTTCACGTTAGGGTTCAAATCGCGTAAGCGCCTTGATTCAGCGCAAAAACAGCCACGTCGTGATCCGTATGATGGAGAGGATTCCCCCGATCCGGAGCCGACATGAAAGCCGTGGGACTGACCCGATATCTGCCGATCGAAGACCCCTCTGCGCTGCAGGACGTGAATATCGCAACACCGGGCGAGCCGCAGGGACGCGACCTGCTGGTCCGAATCCATGCTGTTTCCGTCAATCCCGTGGATACCAAACAGCGTGCGCCACGCGCGCAGCAGGAGCATCCGCCGCGGATACTGGGCTACGACGCCGCCGGTGTCGTGGAAGCGGTGGGCCCGGAAGTCACCGCCTTCGCACCCGGCGATGAGGTGTATTACGCGGGCGACGTGACCCGCCCCGGTTGCAATGCGCAGTATCAGTGGGTGGACGAGCGCCTGGTCGGGCGCAAACCCACCACGCTGGATTTCGCCGAGGCCGCGGCGTTGCCGCTGACCACGCTGACCGCCTGGGAACTGCTGTTCCAGCGCATGCCGCTGCACTTTGAAGACCGCCGCCATCGTGGCCAGCACCTGCTGATCATCGGCGGCGCCGGCGGTGTCGGTTCGATCGCCATCCAGCTGGCACGGCATGCCGGCTTCACCGTGATCGCCACCGCCTCGCGTGAGCAAACCCGCGCGTGGTGCCTGCAGATGGGCGCCGACCACGTGATCGATCATCGCCAACCGCTGGCCGCGCAACTGCAGGCATTGGGCGTCGCGCAGGTGCAGGTCGCACTGAATCTGGCCGACACCGACCACTACTGGGACGCGCTGGGCGAGCTGCTGGCCCCGCAGGGACATGTAGGGCTGATCGTCGAGCCGCGCGGACCGCTGCGCATCGGCGATCCGTACAAGGCCAAGTGCATTGGCATCCATTGGGAATTCATGTTTGCGCGCTCGCGCTTCCAGACCGCCGACATGATCGAGCAGCACTGCATCCTGAGCCGCGCTGCCAGCCTGATCGACGCCGGCGAACTGCGCACCACCGCGCACACGCACCTGGGCATCATCAATGCGGCGAATCTGCGCGAGGCACACCGGCGACTGGAATGCGGCGGCGTGATCGGCAAACTGGTGCTGTCCGGCTGGGAATAATCGCGCGGCAACGTGTCAGCGCACTTTCGCGCGCATCTGTATCTGTCGGCGGTGCGCAGTGCCGCCTACAGTCAGCGGCCCTTCCGGTGATACCCGTCATGCCCACCTCCCTGCCCCTGCGCCTGCTGCAACTTCTGCTCGGTCTGTTCCTGTATGGCTTCGGCGCGGCGGTGATGATCCGCGCGGCGATCGGCGTGGCGCCCTGGGATGTGCTTTCCCAGGGCATCGCGCTGCAGACGCCGCTGTCCTTCGGCGTGGCCACCAATGTGATCGGCGCGCTGGTGCTGCTGCTGTGGTGGCCGATCCGGCAGAAGCCGGGCCTGGGCACGGTACTGAACGTGATGCTGATCGGCCCCAGCGCGCAGTTCGGGCTGTGGCTGCTGCCGGAGGTGCATGGCCTGGCCTGGCAGATCCCGATGTTTGCCTGCGGTTTGCTGCTGGTCGCGCTCGCCACCGGCCTGTATATCGGCGCGCGCTTCGGCCCCGGCCCGCGCGATGGCCTGATGACCGGCCTGCACGCCCGCACCGGCTGGCCGATCTGGATCGTGCGCAGCGCGATCGAAGGCACGGTGTTGCTGATCGGCTGGTGGCTGGGCGGCAACGTCGGGGTGGGCACCCTTGCTTTCGCGCTGCTGATCGGCCCGCTGTGTGGGCTCACCCTGCCGCTGTTCGGCATCCGCAAGCCCGCCCCGGCCGCCGCCACACCCTGACGGGCGTCCGTGCCGACCGGCGGTCGGCATCTGGCGGGACACATGCGCTTGCTCTTCAGGGCCTTTCGCGGCACCCTGCGGGCTTCCGTACGCAAGCGTATCCACATGTCGCCAGCCGCCGAATCCACCGCCTATCCGCACCTGTTCGCCCCGCTCGATCTGGGCTTCACCCAGCTGCGCAACCGGGTCCTGATGGGGTCCATGCACACCGGCCTGGAAGACCGCGCGCGCGATTTCCCGCGGCTGGCGGCGTATTTCGCCGAGCGGGCGGCCGGCGGCGTCGGGCTGATCGTCACCGGCGGCTTCGCGCCCAACGTGGTCGGCTGGCTCAAGCCGTTCGGCGGCAAGCTGTCCTGGCCGTGGGAGGTCCGCCCGCATCGCCAGGTCACCCGGGCCGTGCACGACAACGGCAGCAGGATCTGCCTGCAGCTGCTGCATGCCGGCCGCTACGCCTACCACCCCCTCTCGGTAGCGCCCTCCAAGCTGAAGGCGCCGATCAACCCGTTCACCCCGCGGGCGCTGTCGGCGCGCGGCGTGGACCGCCATATCGCCGATTACGCGCGCAGCGCGCGGCTGGCGCGCGAGGCCGGCTACGACGGCGTGGAGGTGATGGGCTCGGAAGGCTATCTGATCAATGAGTTCATCGCCCCACGTACCAACCAGCGTACCGACCGTTGGGGCGGCGACGCGGCGCAGCGCATGCGCTTCGCGGTGGAAATCGTTCGCCGCATCCGCGAGGCCTGTGGGCCGGACTTCATCATCATCTACCGGCTTTCCCTGGTAGACCTGGTGCCCGACGGCAGCAACTGGGCCGAGATCGTGCAGCAGGCCCAGGCCATCGAGGCAGCGGGCGCGACCCTGATCAACTCCGGCATCGGCTGGCACGAGGCGCGCATCCCGACCATCGCCACCTCGGTGCCACGCGGTGCTTTTGCGGGAGTCACCGCCAAGCTCAAGCCGCATGTGGGCGTGCCGGTGATCGCTACCAACCGCATCAACATGCCCGACGTGGCCGAGCGCATCCTCGCCGCGGGCGGTGCCGACATGGTATCGCTGGCGCGGCCGCTGCTGGCCGACCCGCAGTGGGCCAACAAGTCGCGCGCCGGCCGTCCGGAGGCGATCAACACCTGCATCGCCTGCAACCAGGCCTGCCTGGACCACGTCTTCGAGAACAAGACGGCCAGCTGCCTGGTCAACCCGCGCGCCGTGCACGAGACCGAGCTGGTCTACCGCCCGATCACCACCCCGCGCCGCATCGCCGTGGTCGGCGCCGGTCCGGCCGGACTGGCCTGCGCGACCGTGGCTGCCGAGCGTGGCCACGTGGTGACGCTGTTCGACGCCGGCAGCGAGATCGGTGGCCAGTTCAACGTCGCCAAGCGGATCCCGGGCAAGGAGGAATTCCACGAGACGCTGCGCTATTTCCGCCACAAGCTGGACGAGACCGGTGTCGAGGTGAAGCTGGGCACCGTGGCCGACGTGACCACCCTGGCAGGATTCGACGAGGTGGTGATCGCCACCGGCATCACCCCGCGCCGGGTCGATTTCCCCGGCGCCGACCACCCCAAGGTCGTCACCTACCTGGATGTGCTGCTCGGCAAGGTCCAGGTGGGCGAGCAGGTCGCGATCATCGGCGCCGGCGGCATCGGCTTCGATGTCGGCGAGTTCCTGGTCCACGAGGGGCCCTCCAGCGCGCTGGACCCGGCGCGCTGGATGGCCGAGTGGGGCGTGGACCCCAGCTTCGAGGGCCGGGGCGCGCTGGCCAAACCGGCACCTGAAGCGCCCGCCCGCAAGGTCTGGCTGCTGCAGCGCAGCCCGGGCAAGCCCGGCGCCCGCCTGGGCAAGACCACCGGCTGGATCCACCGTGCCACGCTCAAGGCCAAGGGCGTGAGCATGCTCGGTGGCGTGACCTACCTGGGCGTAGATGACGCCGGCCTGCGCATCCGCGTGGACGGCCAGGAACAGCTGCTGCCGGTAAGCCATGTGGTGGTCTGCGCTGGCCAGGAACCGCGCCGTGATCTACACGCCGCGCTGCAGGCCGCCGGCATCCAGGCACAACTGATCGGCGGCGCGGATGTCGCCGCCGAACTCGACGCCAAGCGCGCGATCGATCAGGGCAGCCGGGTCGCCGCTGCCCTCTGATCCGGGTCCACACGGACCTGAATACGGGGCTGAACCGCCGATTCAGCCCCACCTCCGAACCTGAATGTCAAGCTTTCGGGTTCAGGATGTATTGGGAAATCCCCCCCTATCGTGCGCCAACTTTCCCGCTCACCACCCAGTTCGAGTGAGCGCGCGGACCCCACGTCTTCTTTCGGGTCCGCCCCCGGGCGGCCCCGATGGTCGCCTCCCCATGACGCCAAGTCGTACCCACGCCCCGTCCGCACGATCGGATGGAACAGCCAGGTGCGGCCCACACGGAGCAAGGAGATTTATGAAACTGGCCTGGATTCTCTGGCTGTCACAGTTGTTGCCGCAGCCTGCCGCCGATTCGTTGTGCCTGAGCACGACCGTCTACCTCGAAGCGCGTGACCAGACCCTGCGCGGCCAGCAAGCCGTCGCGGAAGTGGCCCTGCGCCGCCTGGACAGCGGCCTCTGGGGCGACTCGATGTGCCAGGTGGTGACCGCGCGCAAGCAGTTCGCCCCGACCATCGTCGCGCCCGGCACCCAGCTCGGCAACGCCGATGCCTGGCAGGAAGCGATGACCGTCGCCTTCGACGCCGAACGCAACTGGGCCCTGCCGGCCGGTGAGCGCAAGGAGATCGTGCCCGGCGCCAGCCACTTCGCGGCCCTGGCGATCGCCAACCCGAGCTGGCGCAATGCCTACCAGGTGGCCACGATCGGCGATCACACCTTCTACCGCGTGCAGAAACTCAAGCCACGCGCGTCGTAACGATCTGTTACGGCCATACCGTTGAGGATGCGGGGCCGGCTCTGGAATAGTGGGCGGCTCACCTTCCAACCATCCGCAACGGAGTTCCCATGAAGCTGTACAGCAAGCCCGGAGCCTGCTCCACCGCCGATCACATCGCCCTGCAGTGGACCGGCCAGCCGTTCGAGGTGGAACTGCTCGACAAGGACACCCTGAAGGCGCCGCCGTTCCTTGCCCTCAATCCGGCCGGCTCGGTGCCGGTGGTGGTCGATGGCGATTTCGTGCTGACCCAGAACGCGGCCATCATGGGCTACATCGCCGATACCTACCCGCAGGCCGGCCTGACCGGTGACGGCAGCCCGAAGCAGCGCGCCGAAGCCACCCGCTGGCTGTCCTTCGTCAACTCCGACCTGCACCCGGCGTTCAAGCCGCTGTTCGGGCCGGGCACCTTCATCGAAGACGACACCCAGTACGACGCGCTCCGCGCCGCCGCCCGCAAGCGCCTGCGCGCCCTGTTCGAGCGCGCCGATGCGCAGTTGGCCGACCGCCCCTGGCTGGCCGGCTTCCGCAGCTTCGCCGATCCGTACTTCTACATCACCCTGCGCTGGGCGGCGGGCGCGAAGATCGACCTGAGCGGCCTGGACAACCTTGCCGCCTTCAAGCAGCGCATGGAAGCCGATGCGGGCGTGCAGGCGGCGCTGAACGCGGAAGGCCTGAGCTGACCGGCGCGGCTGACCTGGACGTATAAGAAGAAGCCCGGCAGTGCCGGGCTTTTTCGTTTCCAGCGCGCGGGGCGATCAGCCAGCGACCTCGACCACATTGCCCTCGGCATCGCGCAGTTCGCTCGGCTCCACCACCACCTGCAGCGCCGGCCAGCCCGGGATCGCATAGGTCCCGCGGCGTGGCATGACGGTGGCGACCAGCGCCTGTACGGTGGCCGGGGCCAGCTGGCAGTCCAGCGCTTCGTCTTCGACCACCAGCGCATTGACCGCGGCCGGCAACAGCGTGATCTGCCTATCGTTGCTCACCAGCGTCAACGGCTGCCCGAACAGCAACCGCGCCGGCAGCAGCGCGAGCAGCGATTCCACCTGGCGCGCGCCCAGCGTCAGGGTCAACTGCTGTCCGGCACCTTCGCCCCGCACCGACCAACCCAACTTCTCCAGGAACAGATAGGCCGTCTGCGAGCCTTCGCGTGCCGCGCCCTCGGCCACCGCAGCAGCGAGCGCGGGGTCGTCCAGCAACGAGCCACGCGCGATATCGGTGATCCACAGCGGCATCTTCGGCAGCAGCGCCTCGAGCACGCCGGTGGTCGACCAACGCTTCACCGCATCCATCTCGTCATCGGTCAGCCCGATCACCTGCAGGAACTCCAGCGAACCGTTGGGCGTCTCGCGCGGCGGCAGCTGCGGGTCGCGCATGAAGGCGATGTGCCGCAGCAGCGTATCGGTGTCGGCGGCGATCGGCCCGCCTGCGTTGAGGTAGTGGCCCTGCTGGAACACCTTGCCGTTGGCGAACACGTAGCGCGCCAGGTTCTGCAGGAAGTTCATCGCCCACGCCGGCGGCTCGCTGCCCGCCGCGGCGGCAACCCGGAAGCTCAGCTCGAAGCCGTAGCCACTGGTGGCCGGATCATCGCTCTCCTTTTCATACAGTTCGGAGAAGCCGTAGCTGACGAAGTGCCAGTGCGGCAGCGGCGCATCGTTCCAGTACGCGCTGATGCCGTCCAGCGGATCCTCGCCACCGAGCAGCGAGCGCAGCACCGGGCCGTAATGCTGCGGCGCCTGCGTGGGATACACCGCCTTCAACGCGGCATCGATGGCATCCCACCCGGGTGCGCCGTCGTCCTCGATCTCATCCACCATCGCTACTCTCTCGCACACGAAACAGCACGCATTCTAAACAGCGTGCTGCCTGGCCGCCGTCGACGTACCGGCTCAGGCGATCACGGGCTCGCTCTGCAGCAGCGCGCGCGTCTCTTCCAGCCAGCGATTCGCCAGCGCCGGGCTTTTCGCCTTGCTGATCGCGGCGGCCATGTCCGGCCACAGTTTTTCCAGGCTGCCGGCATCGGTGCAACGTTCGACTTTCAACTGCATGAAGTAGCCCTTCAGACCGAGGTGCCTGCGCACCGATTCGCTCATCCAGTCGTACAGACGCTTGTAGAGCTCCGGATCCTGCTCGCGCCCGGCGGTCAGCGCCGCGACGACGACCGGTGCGGCACTGCCGCCGACGATCTCGATCAGGCCCATCGCCGAGAGCTGCGCCAGCGCATCGTCCGGCGCACGCAGGCCCGGCAACAGCGCGGTCAACGCGGTGTCATCGCGCTGACCATCGACCATCAGCAGAATGGACCGCAACGCCGGCGGCAGGCGCCGTGCACGATCCTCGATTTCCTGACGGCCAGCGGCCGTCTTGGCATGGATGTACGCCATGTGCTCCCCCTTTCACGTGGTGCCGTGCTGCGCCGCTTCGACCCACGGCCGATACGCGTACGCCCCCTTGCGATTACTCGACGGACATCCCGGGGGCCGCCCTGGCCGTATCCCACGGCGCCGGCCCTTCCCCCCTCTGCGGGCAGGCGTAGACGCCGATCGGTGGCTGCCATGGACCTCCGCCTGCCTCCTCAGACTAAAAACTCAAGAACAACGCGACATCACTCTTGAGCAGCAACACCATTATTTCCCAAGGTCCTCCATGTCAAGAATCACGTCTCCGAACGTGCGCTTTGCTGGTGGACCAAGAGATCGCAGGGGCCGAACTACCAGCGGCGCGTGCACCTCACCCAAAAGAAGATCCTCTGTTGTTCCATCAGTTTGCCTAGCCATGAACTTTCCCACCAGCGAGACCCAGGAATAGGCATGCTGATTGAATATCCTCTCTTGAGCTTCAATGGGACCTCGCAACTTGACAGCCACCTCTTCCTGGACTCCCGCCTCGAACAACTCCTTCGACGAATAAAGAACGAACGTCTCTCGCTCTACCGTCAGATACCCCTCTAATCGAACCACCCTTTCTTCGTAAGACGAAGGACTTGCCGCAAGTGATCGAAAACTCGCGCGACATGGCGTTTCGACTGTACTACCGCAATCCTGGTTTTCCCCGATGGGGGCGGCTCGCTGCTGACATCCCAGCAGTACGACTGCAAACAGCATGAGTCCCACACCCACGAACTTTTCCATGAACATCGATTCCTCCAAGCTACGGGATCCCTGCAGAAGTACTCCCTTAGTCATCTGCGCGAGACGATGAGGATGCAGCGATATCGGAAATATGGATTGCGCCACCGTCACGATGCACTATCTCCGCACTGATCTCCCAGCCATGGTCTGCAGAGTATTTCTGACACACCTTACTGGTATACCCCACTCCGGCCTTTGCGGCCCCCATGCCAGCGCCGTACAGCGTATACGCAGCTCGCCACCAGACAGTCAACTGGATCCACTGCGCGCGCCCGCCCGTCCCCTGATCCCATAAATACGCCAGTGCACCACCCTGGCTGTACAGGTAGTGCCGATTCTTGCCGCTGCCCGCATCGATCACCGAACTGCGGCGGCCGTCGCCGTCGTACCGGTAGCGCTCCAGCGAGGTTGCCACGCGCAGCCGGTTACCGAAGTCAAACTGGTAGCCCTGCCCGTTCTTGAGCGACAGGTTGCCCTGCACGTCGTAGCCCAGGCCGATGATGGCCGCACCGCCGGCGTTGCGCACGACGGTGAGGCGGTTGCTGCCGTCGTAGTCATAGCGGCGCTGACCTTTGCCCGGCTGGGTCCAAGTGCGCAGGTTGTCCAGCGCGTCGTGCGACCCCACCTTCCTCTTCGCCAAGCTTCGGTGGAAACTGGATTCTGATCCACCGGACGTAGGCACGAATCCCGACCATCGTCTCTAGTCGGATGACGATGCTTGCCACGCGCACGGATGTAGACCGGATCAAGGTAACCCGAGAAACCGCACGCCCTTCGGATTCTCGTGAGAGCAGATAGCGATAAAACGGCGACGGCGTCTCTTCCGAGCCCAGCGGCAGGCCGGTCAGTCGGAGGTCACTTCAATCAGTAGCCAGTCCAACTGGTCCAATGCGATCACATACTCGCCATCCTGCCTCTCAAGAAGCGCGTGAACGAACGGCGGCCCCTCTTTGTACCAAGCTCCCGACATGGATACGAACCTGTCCAAGGCGTAGCCCTGTCCATCTCCTGGGTAAGGTAACAGCTTACCTGACAAGCAGTCGACGACGTTGTCCCCCACCGGTTGGCATCTTATTTGATGCGTAGCCTTATCGCTCGGAAAAGAGAATCGGCTGCTTCCGCCATGCAGATCGGCGCCATTCCCATAGACAACAAGTCTGACCGGCTGTCCCGAAAACGGGATCGTCCCCTCGACAATCGCTTCCCAGGATGCCTGCGCCCAATCATCCAGAAGGCTGGGCTGGTTTGTTCCCACCTGAAGGCTGCTCACATCTGTCCAACCAGCGTTGAGCAGCTTGAGGAAAGCTCTTACCGAGACTTCTAATTCGTTCATTTTATCCCAGCATCCTTTAGGGCTTGTTCCTCTTGGTCATGCTTGTAGCCGCCAGCGCAGCGGTCAATCAGGATACGGTACAGAATAGAGTGGGGCAGAAGGCGGCGACAATCAGAGTCGGAACCCCGCAGACTGGGCTGCCCTGCCAATGATGCGATAGGCGCCAGCCGAATCGAGCTGCGGGATCACTGTCGCCGCTAGCTAGCGATCGTGAGTACATACTCCCCCCCGCCAGTTGCCACACAGGCAACAGACGCTGGAAACGGGAGTGGATGGGGTTTTCGAACATCCACCTTAACTTCCCACACCGAGCTATCCTGCTCTAAATCTTCTTGTGAGAGTTGCAATTCAACAACTGATTTTCCGATAGAGATCAATAACGCCCCCCCAGCACCCAAATAGACGCCTTCAACATCCATCCCAATGAAAGAATATATATCCGCCAGAAACTTCGACCTACCATAAAAGAAGTCTTGCTCCGATATGCCAGTCAAACTATCGCCTGCGCGAACCTCAGCGGCACACGAAAAGACTACATCCACATACACTGAAGATTCCAGAGAATTCACACGCCTTATAAACCTAAGCGCCACTTCAATACTACTTACCCAGAACGAATCAAACTGCGCTTCCGCCAACATCTTCTTTAGCGCATCACTTGCCGAATCCGGGTCCGCCCAAGCCACCTCAGTCAATCCACCCATTATTATTTCTTCCTATAGAAAATGTGACTACCCGTACGCTGCTCAGCCCTTGGGATATTTCCAAAATTCCTACCATTCTCTGGATTTACAGGCTGACGGGGATGACCTTCGCGCGTTACTGACACTCTTGGCTCATGTTTGGGCCCACCATCCATAACTCGCACATCCATCTTCATGGATGGAACATTATGAAGAGTACCCGACTCGGTCCCTGAGTCGTTGGATATCTTCACACCCTTGTATCCCGCGCCCTCCAGGGCTGACCTGGTGTCGGCCGGACTATTTCCGACTCTTACCCCTCCAACGGTAGGACCTCCAATCTCCGACCCCATCGCTCTCGTGAAGGGCGCCGCGATTGATCTGATGATGCCTGGCAAAGTGAAGCCACCTAAAGCCACAGTTGCAAGAGCCGTCCCATTGTAGTGAAAGGCATCATCTCCGAGCTCATTCCCGAATCCTGGATTCCCCATTTGATCAACGTTCGAGAACCACTCTTCATCACGGCCGTCAGGGTCGGTAAATTTATATGGGTTACCTAATACATAAGAGTATCGGTTGAATTTTCCGCCAGCCTTTAAGTCCACGGCTACCGGATCCACCGACAAGAACACCCCCACCGTCGGATCCATATACCGCTGCTGCATGTACGTCAGCCCGGTACTGCCATCCATCACGTGCCCGGTATACCCCACCCCGTCCTGTGCGGCACCGATGCTCGCGCCATACGGCGTGTACGCCGTCCGCAGCACCACCGCCGCCTGCTCATTGGTCTCTGCCACCGGGCTACCCAGTGCATCGGTGTGCTGGTAGCGCACACTGACTGCCCCACTGCCAGCAACCTTGCGCGCTGCCACCAGGCTGCCCGCCAGCTGGATGTACTGGGTGCGCTCACCCGTCCCCTGATCCCATAGATATGCCAGTGCACCACCCTGGCTGTACAGGTAGTGCCGGTGCTTGCCGCTGCCCGCATCGATCACCGAACTGCGGCGGCCGTGGCCGTCGTACCGGTAGCGCTCCAGCGAGGTTGCCGCGCGCAGCCGGTTGCCGAAGTCGAACTGGAACAACCAATCGCTTTTCTGGGCACCCCTTTAGTTCAGCATCCAGTGTCACCACCTGAAATGCCTGTTTTAGCGCAAAACAAAGCTCATTGGTTTGAACTTCAATCGGTGCCTCAGCAACCTTGCGCCAGAAATCACCCAGTGGCAAAGAGGGGGCGTGCGACAACGTTTCAATTGAGCGCAAAATCCAGACGTCGCAATTGGAGGCTGCAACTCCTCCAATAATTTTCACCACAGCCGCGCCGGTCACAGATTGATCATTGTTCACAAAACTCCCTTAACTGCCATCGATTGGTTGTGTAGGCCCTCTACCGGGAGTTCCTCCAGTGGAGTTCGGCTGATAGCGGTGTTGATGAGGATTCGGATGGGTGCCAGGGCGTCCATGATCTGTGGTGCCCCCGCTTCATGTAGCTCCGCGCACTGTGCCGCCTTCGACTAAGTACCGACACGCGGACGCCCCCTTGCGATTACTCGAAAGACATCACAGGTAGTCCCTGCCGTACACCCCGGGCTGGCACCTTCCCCTCTGCGGGCAATCACGTCGGGAGCTTACTCTAGGGCGGCGGCGCATGAGGATGCGGCGCAGCATTAGTGGACAGCACGTATGGGGAGGCAGCAGGCTAGAACTGGTAGCGAGCACGAGCACCGATCGCCAGCGCTATCAGTGGACCAGCGATTATCCGCAACGCATCCACCAACGCCGCTCGCACAGGCTGCCCCATCTTCCGCGACATCCTCGAATAGCCAAAGAAGCCGGAAAAACGTCCTTTCAGCGCCGCTCTGAGGTAGTAAGACTTAGCCTTCGATGCGTCCATTGGCACGCTTTCCTCAAAGTACTGCGCAAACCCCAACAGAACCTCAGGAGTCAATTCATGATCCGCAGCGATCTGGAGAAACCGAAGTGACTCTGCGTACGCGCGCCGCTTGAGAGATACCCGCGCAAGACTCGTGAAAGTGATGGAATTTGGTGCGATCAACGATGCGCGCCTATAGCTATCCAGAGCTTTATCAAGATCAACGCAGAGATCCGGTCCGCCCTCCTCAAATATCATCCCTCGGCACATGTAGCCGTCCAATCGATGCCTCTCATCCATCGAACTGGTCAGTGAGTCAGCCAAGCGCAGCGCCTGGTGCGCTTGCCCATGCTCCAAAAGCTGGACTGCCTGTTTAAAATCCGCATGCACATTCTTCATGGATTCGGAATCTCCCGCATCTTCGCCTTAGTTTCCCGCATCGCACCATCCTTTACTTGCTGTATTCTCTCCTGTTGCTGAATGCGCTGCATGCTTGGTCTTTCGCCATTGCATAGGCCGATGCCAACGCAGGCATAATACAGGGTTTCCCTGGCCGCCTTGGACTTCTGCAGCGCGCTCCCCGTGCCTAATGCCGTCTCCCAGAGGACAGGTGTCGCACTTGCGGAAAGGGCAGCAGCAGAGGGAGCTGCAGTGACTGTTACCGCAGGCAGAGTTACTGTTCTGGTCAACTCACCAGCTCGAACTGCTTGGTCAATTGAAGTGTCGCGGCGCAGCGCCTCCACGGTCGTCAATTTGAAGAAACTCGGCTGCGGCCCTAGCACCGGCTTGGGCGCACTTACTGTCACCGTCGGAAGGGTTTTTGGGAGAGGTGCTGGTTTCGGCATATTTGAATCCACCGCTTCGCGACCATCAGGGTCTACATAACCGTGAGGACTACGATCCGCGTACCAATATCTATGGAAAGCACCTATAGGGCTCTGGAGTGTTGATACCGGGTCAATCGACAAGAACTGACCGAGACCCGAATCGTAGTACCGCTGCTGCATATACGTCAGCCCGGTACTGCCATCCATCACGTGCCCGGTATACCCCACCCCGTCCTGTGCGGCACCGATGCTCGCGCCATACGGCGTGTACGCCGTCCGCAGCACCACCGCCGCCTGCTCATTGGTCTCTGCCACCGGGCTGCCCAGCGCATCGGTGTGCTGGTAGCGCACATTGACTGCCCCACTGCCAGCAACCTTGCGCGCTGCCACCAGACTGCCCGCCAGCTGGATGTACTGGGTGCGCTCGCCCGTCCCCTGATCCCATAGATATGCCAGTGCACCACCCTGGCTGTACAGGTAATGCCGGTTCTTGCCGCTGCCCGCATCGATCACCGAGCTGCGCCGGCCGTGGCCGTCGTATCGATAGCGCTCCAGGCTGGTCGCCTGCCGCAGCCGGTTGCCGAAGTCGAACTGGTAGCCCTGCCCGTTCTTGATCGAAACGCCAAGCAGAAGATGTTAAGCGAGGTGCTGGACTCGTTTTTTAGAACAGACTGGACGCTAGCAAAGCGATTGCAACCCTCACAAACGCAAAGCCCGCTGATGCGGGCCTTGTGGCTCATCGACTCCGGAGCCCCACCCATTAGCTGGACGTCTCTAGTTCGAGCTCTTATGTTGGTTTCCATTCATTCCATATTAACTCGTCAGCATCGCGCCAAAGGGCCTCGCCCACTCTAAGCTGCATCACTGGCTCTAACGACCTATCAATCGCAACCAATGTCCGCAGTGGGATTTTCCGCACATCTTCTGGAGAGACATCGGGCCCAGCCCCTGCAAACATCTCCCACAATCCCTCTTCCCATCGAGCGGCCTCGGTCACTGGATGCCCGCGTAGCGCATCCAAGTTGGTAACCGCGACAGCAGCCATTGGCACCGCCGTGTAACTTGCCTGCCTATCACCCCAGGCAGGAGACCTTTCCTCGTCAAACGGTCGCGAAAGATCGGGGATGTCGGCAGTCCAGAAGACACCAACCGGCAATATCTGTCTGGCGCTTACATCGCCATAGAAATCAACTGCGCCGAGCATCAACTTCTGAACCCAAGAGCTGTCCACTGGTCCAAACTGGAATACGCCTAATCGCTCCAATACGATCTCTTCGCTACTCGTACTCTTGATGGGTAGCACCTCCACTATGGCGCTAGTGATTCGCCCAGCCTCGGCATCCGAGTAATAGGCTGCTTCCGCCAGGATCACCTCATAGCCCGCACATGGACTGGCACCTACGGAATACGCAAACCTCGGTGTATCACTCGCAGCCACAACGTAGACATGGCAACCATCTCTTTCGATGTTCTCCCTGATCTTCTCAAGGGCCCCGCTTCTACTGCTCATTTGTCCGCCCCGTGCACTTCCTTGTGAAAATCCTTACATACCACAGCCATGTTCTCCGACTTGGTAGCGCTCCATCGGCATGACGCTGTACATGATGCGCATCAGAGTTAGCCAAATCGGTAGGCTTGCCGCAATTGGCGCAGTTGCCGCCTTGATTACTTAGACCTTCTGCTTTTTCTGCCCGCCTTCGCACTCAATAGTGGAACCGGCGGGGAGGATGTGCCCTCGCTGTCCGCCCCCCTATTTGTCAGGCATTGGATGGGATGATGGACGAGCTACCAAGTCGGCAAGATCTTTACCCCACTCGCCACGAGAAGGGCACATCAAGGTATCCGCAGTTGCATTTCGCTTGAATCTGCACGTGCGAAGTCCTCCCAGCACTACAGCGAGCTCATCGCGTTCTCCAAGAGTTGATGTAATCGCGCTTAGATGAACTGAACCCGTCCCTGAACTTTTCGAATTAATATAAACATCGTAGTAATTTCGACCATCCAATTCCCGCTCGTAGACAGAAACTGAGCTACCAAGACGCGTCAACTCCAGCTTAGGAATCAAGCCTTGTGAAGGCCGCTGCGGAGAGTCACCTTCGTAAATCGTCAGGACATCACCAGCACCCGATCGAACACGATGAATAGAATAGTCTGCTGGATTCTCATAACTTACTGACATTCCATTTGGGACGCGCAAACATGCACCGTACATGAAGTAATCACACCCATAGCGCCATAACTCAGAGCTTTGAGCATTCACATTTAACGGGACCAGAGCAAGTAAGGCAAAAATAAATCGACCCGTGATGATCATATTATCGCTCCTGTCTCTTTATGCTTGAGTTCGCACCAATAATTCCATCGATAGTATGATCGTCGACCATGCCCGGAACCATATTCATTATTCCACGCCCCATTTCCGGAACAGGCATTCCAGTTGCTGAATTGTATAAATCCTCGACCCCGCCAAGGTGAGAAACCTCATGAGGAACGACACCTTTATCAAATCTATCTAGCACGTTGATCTCACTTCTTTTTCCGCCCAGTTCAGCAAAGCTCCGACCAGTGGCATGTGATGTTGGACCAATTGTTAACTTTACGGAGTTCCTCGCGGCACGGGGAGTATCCCTGGTTACATCGACGACCTCAACCGTCACCTTTGTCTCCCTCCCCCCTACGTTGTAAGTCCCGGACATCGATGCCACTTGTTCCTTAAAGGTGTTTATGTTCTCCGGGCTTGCACCATCACCAGAGAATTTATTCGGAAAGCTGATTTTTACGGAGCCATCTTTCATTTCAGTCACGACTGGAACTCGTCCATCCGGGTCTATGTAGGCGTAAGGACTATTTTTGGCGTAACGGTAACGATTGAACTGCGACAGCTTCCCGTCCCTTGCAGTCACCGGATCCACCGACAAGAACATCCCCACCGTCGGGTCCATATACCGCTGCTGCATATACGTCAGCCCGGTACTGACATCCATCACGTGCCCGGTATACCCCACCCCGTCCTGCACGGCACCGATGCTCGCGCCATACGGCGTGTACGCCGTCCGCAGCACCACCGCCGCCTGCTCATTGGTCTCTGCCACCGGGCTGCCCAGTGCATCGGTGTGCTGGTAGCGCACACTGACTGCCCCACTGCCAGCAACCTTGCGCGCTGCCACCAGACTGCCCGCTAGCTGGATGTACTGGGTGCGCTCGCCCGTCCCCTGATCCCATAGATATGCCAGTGCACCACCCTGGCTGTACAGGTAGTGCCGATTCTTGCCGCTGCCCGCATCAATCACCGAGCTGCGCCGGCCGTGGCCGTCGTACCGGTAGCGCTCCAGCGAGGTTGCCACGCAGCCGTTTGCCGAAGTCGAACTGGTAGCCCTGCCCGTTCGTGATCGACAGGTTGCCCTGCACGTCGTAGCCCAGGCCGATGATGGCCGCACCGCCCGCGTTGCGCACGACGGTGAGGCGGTTGCTGCCGTCGTAGTCATAGCGGCGCTTGCCTTCACCCGGCTGGGTCCAGGTGCGCAGGTTGTCCAGCGCGTCGTGCGACACCGCCCTCCTCTTCGCCAAGCTTCGGTGGAAATTGGATTCTGATCCACCGGACGTACGCACGAATACCGACCATCGTCTTTAGTCGGATGACGATGCTTGCCACGCGCACGGATGTAGACCGGATCAAGGTAACCCGAGAAACCGCACGCCCTTCGGATTCTCGTGAGAGCAGATAGCGAAAAAATGGCGACGGCGTCTCTTCCGAGCCCAGCGGCAGGCTGGTCAGTCGGAGGTCACTTCAATCGGTAGCCAGTCCAACTGGTCCAAGGCGATCACATACCCGCAATCTTGCCTCTCAAGAAGCGCGTGATCGAACGGCGGCCCCTCTTTGTACCAAGCTCCCGACATGGATACGAACCTGTCCAAGGCGTAGCCCTGTCCATCTCCCAGGTAGGGTAACAACCTACCTGACAAGCAGTCGACGACGTTATCCCCCACCGGTTGGCATCTTACTTGTTGCGTAGCCTTATCGCCCGGAAAAGAGAATCGGCTGCTTCCGCCATGCAGATCGGCGCCATTTCCATAGACAACAAGTCTGACCGGCTGTCCCGAAAGCGGGATCGCGCCCTCGACAATCGCTTCCCAGGATGCCTGCGCCCGATCATCCAGAAGGCTGGGCTGGTTTGCTCACACCTTAAGGCTGCTCACATCTGTCCAACCAGCGTTGAGCAGCTTGAGGAAAGCTCTTACCGAGACATCTATTTCGTTCATTTTATCCCAGCATTCTTCAGGTCTTGTTCCGCTGGGTGACGCTTGTAGCCAACGCCGAAAACGATATCTCAACAGGGAGCCCCAACTCCCCTAATGCAACAACAGAAGAGTGATTGATAGCCAAATGGCAATCAGCCCCTCCACTGGGCAGCGCCGGCACCATCACCAAAAAATCGATAAAAGCTTCACTGACTCCAGGCAACTGTAGAACAGGGCGACAGGACTTTTCGATGATTGCATGGAGCCGCAGGATGAGTGATGACACATCTGATAGCCCTCCAGTCAAAGAAAGCATCCAAAGACCATTTCTATCCGTTACTTCAGTGCCCGCAGAGGTGGTCCATACGCGCCCCTTCGCGTGCGCCTTCGTTGGCTGCACGCCCAATAGATCTGTCAGAAGGTGGGGGTCAAGCGCATCTCCCTTCAAGAACAACGTCAAATCGCATGTCATTCGTTCGGCGCTCAAGAGCCTAATCTCCCAGGTTTTCGACTGTCCCGCCTTGAGGACTCACCACGTCACCCGTGCCAGAGCATGCTTGAAAATCTTGACAGATCCGTCGGGTCAACGGCAAGTGACATATCATTAAATATGAACTCCTGCCTAGGCAGACCAGCAATATAAAGGCGCCCCGCAAACACCATGAGCACCGAGATCGTCAACATCACTTCCCCAGAAACAGTAAAAAACGTCATTCCCGGGGTGATACACAAGCCAATACCCATCTTTTCGCGCGACACACCACCCCTCGATAAAGCTCCCTTCTGCCAGATCAGGAAAACCAGGCGCCACAACTACAGCTTTAGCCAAGAACGGTTCGCACTGATTTTTAATGATGTCATCCGACAGGCATTGCAAATAGAATTTCGCATCCGTGCCCGGGGCAATGTAGACACCGGTAGAATCCGACAGCTCCGACATCATTTTTTCATTAGCACTCACTGTAACTCCACAGTTTCTCGCAGATTGCTTGAGCGCCGTTACCGCAGGGTGGCCAAATTACCGCGACCACCTGAGATCCAAGAAAATGAACAAGCGCAGCCCCTTGCTCAACTCCTCTTTTGGCCCAGCTAGTTGAGATCTTCCAAGTCAACCGCCACTTCACTAAAGCTCGCCCGCTTGAGAGGGCCGATGGGCCGCAAGGACTGAACATCAAGCGGAGCGTGAATTTCACCAATCAGCAAGTCGTCCGTTGTGCCGCCCTTCTCTTTCACACGGAAGGTACCCACCACGGAGACCCACGAATAGGCGTGCTTCTCAAAAATGTCACGTTGAGTCTCGATGGGCCCCCTTATCCGAACTGATACTTCATCGGTTACTCCAGCCTCGAGCAGTTCTCGACTCGAACTCAGCAAGAAAAGCTCGCGCGCAACGCTGAGATACCCCTCAACGCGCACCAGTTTTCCGTCAAACTGAACCGGCTTTTCAGCAAGCGCCCTGAAGCTAGCCCGACATGGCAACTGACGGTCAGCCCCACATTTCAGCGCGGGAGACACAGCGTCGCCTCCCCAGTTCTCACAACCAGTCAAGATGATCAAGCACACGAAGACCAGAAACATCCCCCGAATCAACTTCATTCAACCTCCTCAGCCTCGTTCGCGCAATGAAGCATCTCTGCGTTCCGTTCTGCTTAAGAACTAATGCACGCCACGGCCATCAGTGTACTGATTGACCCAACCCAATCATCGGGTACTGCATCCTGTGCTGCCTATAGCAATATTCGACCACATCGGCCGCAATCCCAGCGCAACCGATGCACGCTCGCCGGTGACTGCACTCAGCAGCTCGAGGCTCTCCCGCTGGAAACAGAGCTCATTCTGCATCAGGCCACTTCCCAAGATGGTTTCTTCAAGAGACGGATCATTTGCATCCAGACCGGAACGTAGTTGGACGAAGACATCAACTGTATCTCGAGATAAGGAAGCCACATCCAGAAGATTTTCACTTCTAAAAATCGCTGTCGCGCTTGCTGTAATTGCTATTGCGGCCGCCGCATCCAGTGCTGCGGAAGTGTAGTCGGAACTGAACATCTCGGTATCTGGAGCCTGATGCTCACATGCAGCCACTATATCTGCGATGTCAGGAGGCAAGTCGTCCGTCTCTATCCACGCCCAAATTCCATCCAAGGCCTGCCGAAGCGTCTGTTCGTCACCGAAGTGAGACTCGAGGGAGAAGCACCGATAGTTCGGGATCATCCGCTCACAGCAATACACCATGAACATCACCTGCTTCCAAGCTGGCAACTTGGCAGCGCGCAACAGAAGACCGCCAGCGTTGAATTCCTCCATTAACCGACCTCACTCATCCTTGATGGGAATTTCCATCTGGCTCATTGTTTTTTGACACGAAGGGCAGGCAGGACGACTCGGAGAGACGCTTGTCGGGGTCAATCCCATTTTCTTCGCCGCATTGACGACGACGGCACGCATCACCAACGGCCACGTCGGCCAGCCGCCCGGAAGGCGGCTGGCACTCCCTCAGCTGCCCAGCGCGCGGCGGATCTCGTCCAACGCCGCCGGGTCATCCAGGGTCGACAGATCGCCCGGGTCACGCTCCTCGGCCAGCGCCTGCAGCGAGCGCCGCAGCAGCTTCCCCGAGCGCGTCTTGGGCAGCGCGTTGACGATATGGATGTGGGCCGGCCGCGCGACCGCGCCGAGGGTGTTGGTCACCCGCTGCATCATCTCGGCCGCCACGGCATTGCCGTCTCCCTGCAGGGCCTGCTTGAGGGTGACGAACACCAGCGGCACCTGGCCCTTGAGTTCATCCTTGACCCCGATCACGGCGGCCTCGGCCACCAGCGGATGGCCGGCGATGCATTCTTCGATCTCGCGCGTGCCCAGACGGTGCCCGGCTACGTTGATGACATCGTCGGTGCGGCCCAGGATGAAGGTGTAGCCGTCTTCGTCCTGGATCGCCCAGTCGAGCGAGCTGTACAGCAGTTCCTTGAAGTGGCTGAAGTAGCTCTGGATGAAGCGCGCATCGTCTTTCCAGACGGTGGTCATGCAGCCCGGCGGCAATGGCGGGGTCATCACCAGCACGCCCTTCTGCCCCGGCGCGACCGTCTCACCGGTGTTCTCGTCGATCACCTTCATCCGGTAGCCGAGGTTCGGGAAACCGGGCGAGCCGAAGCGCACCGGTTTCATGTCCACGCCCGGCAACAGGGTCAGTGCCGGCCAGCCGGTTTCGGTCTGCCAGTAGTTGTCGATGATCGGCTTGCCGAGTGCGTCGTTGATCCAGTGTGCAGTCGGTTCGTCGAGCGGTTCGCCGGCAAGGAAGACGTACTTCAGCGACGCCAGATCGTGGCGGCGGATGAAGTCCGCATCGTGCTTCTTGAGCACGCGGATCGCCGTGGGCGAGGAGAACAGCGTGCGCACGCCGTACTGTTCGCACAGCGCCCACCAGATGCCCGGGTCCGGGTTGGTCGGCAGCCCTTCGTACAGCAGCGAGGTGCAGCCGCCGATCAATGGGCCGTAGACGTTGTAGGAATGCCCGACCGCCCAGCCCACATCCGAGGTGGAGAACATCACCTGGCCGGGCTTGCAGTCGAATACGGTCTCCATCGACTGCGCCATCGCGACCGCGTAGCCGCCGACATCGCGCTGCACGCCCTTGGGCTTGCCGGTGGTGCCGGAGGTGTAGAGCAGATAGCTCGGCTCGCTGGATTCCAGCCACACCACCGGTACATCCTGGTCGCCCACTTCGGCACGCAGCGTGGCGTAATCGACGTCGCGGCCGGGCACCTTGGGTTCGGCCGGGTCCAGACCGCGCGAGACGATCAGCACGTGCGGTGGCGGCGAAGCGGCTTCGGCGCAGGCGGCATCGACCATCGCCTTGTACGGAATCACTTTGCCGCCGCGCTTGCCGGCATCGGCGGCGATCAGCAGCTTCGGTTCGGCGTCATCGATGCGCAGGGCCAGGTTGTGCGCGGCGAAGCCGCCGAACACCACCGAATGGATCGCCCCGATGCGCGCGCAGGCCAGCATCGCGAACACGGCCTCGGCCATGTTCGGCATGTAGATCACCACACGGTCGCCACGGTGTACGTCCAGCCGCTGCAACACGGCGGCGAAGGCATTCACTTCGCGGTGCAGCTCGCGGTAGGTGATCTCGCGGGTGACGCCGGTTTCGCTGGAGATGGCGACCAGCGCGAGCTGGTCCGGGCGATCGACCAGGTGGCGGTCGACCGCGTTGTAGCAGAGGTTGGTTTCACCGCCGACGAACCAGCGCCGGAACGGCGGGTTGCTGTAATCGAGGATCTGCTGCGGCGGTGTATGCCAGTAGATGCGCTGGGCCTCTTCGCCCCAGAACGCCTCGGGTTCATCGACCGAACGTCGATAGACATCTTCGTAATGCATGACAGCCCTCCCAGACAAAGCCATGGGGTCGAGCATAGTCCGATGGCCGTTGGCCGGCCGCACGACCTTGGTCGTAGGGACACCAAAAAAAACGCCGGGCAAGCCCGGCGTTTCTTCGTTCGGCGACCGGCCAACGGCCGGCACCCGACAGCGCGTGCGATCAACCCAGCAGGTGGGCGACGCCGGAGCGCTCTTCTTCCAGCTCGGCCAGGGTCTTGTCGATGTACTTCTGGCTGAAGTCGTCGACCGGCAGATCCTTGACCAGGGTGTACTCGCCGTTCTCGGTGGTGACCGCAAAGCCGAAGATCACGCCTTCCGGGATGCCGTAGGAGCCGTCGGACGGCACGCCCATGGTCACCCACTTGCCATTGCTGCCCAGCACCCAGTCACGGATGTGGTCGACGGCGGCATTGGCGGCCGAGGCGGCCGAGGACGAGCCACGGGCTTCGATGATCGCCGCGCCGCGCTTGCCCACGGTCGGGATGAAGGTCGATGCGTTCCATTCCTGGTCGTTGATCGCCTCGGCGATGGAGGCACCATCGGCGGTGGCGAAACGGTAATCCGGGTACATGGTCGGGCTGTGGTTGCCCCACACGATCAGCTTCTCCATGCCACCGACCGGCTTGCCGAGCTTGGTCGACAACTGGCTCAGCGCACGGTTGTGGTCCAGGCGCAGCATGGCGGTGAAGTTGCGCGGGTTCAGGTCCGGTGCCGACTTCATGGCGATGTAGGCATTGGTGTTGGCCGGGTTGCCGACCACCAGCACCTTGACGTCACGCTTGGCGACCTTGTTCAGCGCCGCGCCCTGGGCGGTGAAGATCTTGGCGTTTTCCAGCAGCAGATCCTTGCGCTCCATGCCCGGGCCGCGCGGACGCGCGCCGACCAGCAGGGCGATATCGGCATCCTTGAAGGCCACTTCGGCGTCATCGGTACCGACCATGCCGGCCAGCAGCGGGAAGGCGCAGTCTTCCAGTTCCATCATCACGCCGCGCAGGGCGGCCTGGGCCTTGTCGACCGGCAGCTCGAGCAGCTGCAGGATGACCGGCTGGTCCTTGCCCAGCATGTCGCCGGAGGCGATGCGGAACAGCAGGGCGTAGCCGATCTGGCCGGCGGCGCCGGTCACGGCAACACGAACAGGTGCTTTCATGGGGATTTCCTCTGCTAAGAAGCGTAAAAACGGCCCCCTTCACAGGGGGCCGTCGGGATCGGATCAGGCGGTGGGGATGAGCTTGTTCCACTCCGCCACGCGCTCGGCCTGGGCGGCCAGCACGGCGTCGGTGTCGCCTTCCAGGGTGATCGAATGGATCACGTCGCCCTGCTTGACCGAGTCGACGATGGCCTGGCCGTCGAGGACCTGGCCGAACACGGTGTGCTTGCCATCCAGCCAATCGGTCTTGATGTGGGTGATGAAGAACTGGCTGCCGTTCGTGTTCGGGCCGGCATTGGCCATCGACAGCGAACCGACCTGGTGCTTCACGCCGTTCTTTTCATCTTCGAACTTGTAGCCCGGGCCGCCGGTGCCCTGGCCCTTGGGGCAGCCGCCCTGGATCATGAAGTCCGGGATCACGCGGTGGAAGACCAGGCCGTCATAGAAGCCGTGCTTGACCAGGTTGACGAAGTTGGCAACCGTCAGCGGGGCCTTGTCGGCGAACAGCTCGACCTTGATCGGGCCCTGGGTGGTGTCGAAGGTGGCGATGAGGGACATGCGGATCCTTGATATACGGGGTTATCGTCAGCCCATAAGGATACACCCGTGGTCCGGCGTCGGCCTGCCTGACGATGGTCGAACACCCCCTCCCCAGCGCGCGCCAGGCCGCCCGGACAGGCGCCCCTCACACAGCTGAATGCCTGTCCGGCAAGGCTTGCGAGGCACTTTTCGCGATTGGTCATCTTGGCCGTATAATGTTGGACTTCTTTTTCCAAATCCGGCGCCGACTGGCCCCCTTTCGCATGTCTATCGAAAATCTTCGCAACATCGCCATCGTCGCCCACGTCGACCACGGTAAGACCACCCTCGTCGACCAGCTGCTCAAGCAGTCCGGCACCCTCTCCGAGCGCACCGTGCTCGCCGAGCGCGTGATGGACAGCAATGACCAGGAAAAGGAACGCGGCATCACCATCCTGGCCAAGAACACGGCCATCACCTGGGAAGACAAGAAGACCGGTATCAAGAACCGGATCAACATCGTCGACACCCCGGGACACGCCGATTTCGGCGGCGAAGTGGAGCGCGTGCTGTCGATGGTCGACACCGTGCTGATCCTCGTCGATGCGATGGACGGCCCGATGCCGCAGACCCGCTTCGTGACCCAGAAGGCCTTCGCGATGGGCTTCAAGCCGATCGTCGTGGTCAACAAGGTCGACCGTCCGGGCTCGCGTCCGGATTGGGTGATCGACCAGGTCTTCGACCTGTTCGACAAGCTCGGCGCCACCAATGAGCAGCTCGACTTCCCGATCGTCTACGCCTCGGCCCTGAACGGCTACGCCGGCCTGGAAGACACCGTGCGCGACGGCGACATGACCCCGCTGTACGAAGCGATCATGCAGCACGCGCCGAAGCCGGAAGTGGACCCGGACGGCCCGTTCCAGATGCGCATCAGCCAGCTGGACTACAACAACTTCGTGGGCGTGATCGGCATCGGTCGCGTGCAGCGCGGCACCCTGAAGAAGAACATGCAGGTCGCGGTGATCGACCGTGAAGGCAAGAAGCGCAACGGCAAGGTCGCGCAGGTGCTGGGCTTCCTGGGCCTGGAGCGCATCGAGCAGGACACCGCCGAGGCCGGCGACATCATCGCCATTTCCGGCATTCCGGAACTGACCATCTCCGACACCCTGTGCCACCCGGATACCCCGGAAGCGCTGCCGGCGCTGACCGTCGATGAACCGACGATCTCGATGACCTTCCAGGTCAACAACTCGCCGTTCGCCGGCAACAAGGACCTGTCCGGTGGCAAGTTCCTGACCAGCCGCCAGATCAAGGACCGCCTGGATCGCGAGCAGGTCCACAACGTGGCCCTGAAGGTCGAACAGCTGGAAGACGCCGACAAGTTCCTGGTCTCCGGCCGTGGCGAACTGCACCTGTCGGTGCTGATCGAGAACATGCGTCGTGAAGGCTACGAGCTGGCCGTGTCGCGCCCGGAAGTCATCATCAAGCAGATCGACGGCCAGGCCATGGAGCCGATCGAGCAGCTGGTGGTGGACATCGAAGAGCAGCACCAGGGCGGCGTGATGGAAAAGCTGGGTACCCGCAAGGGCCAGCTGAAGAACATGGAGCCGGACGGCAAGGGCCGTGTGCGCCTGGAATACCAGATCCCGGCCCGTGGCCTGATCGGCTTCCAGAACGAGTTCAAGACCCTGACCCAGGGTTCGGGCCTGCTGTTCCACGTGTTCGACCATTACGGCCCGAAGGAACAGGGCGCGATCGCCAAGCGCCAGAACGGCGTGATGATCGCCAATGCCCCGGGTGCCACCCCGGCGTACTCCCTGGGGCCGCTGCAGGAACGCGGCAAGCTGTTCGCTGCTGAAGGCGACAACGTGTATGAAGGCCAGCTGGTCGGCATCCACTCCAAGGACAACGACCTGACCGTCAACGCGATCAAGACCAAGCCGCTGACCAACATGCGCGCTTCGGGCAAGGACGATGCGATCCAGCTGACCCCGGCGATCAAGTACTCGCTGGAGCAGGCCCTGGACTTCATCGAAGACGATGAGCTGGTCGAGATCACCCCGAAGGAAATCCGCCTGCGCAAGAAGGGCCTGACCGAAAGCGACCGCAAGAAGGCCTCGCGCGGCGGCTGATCGGACTCATTGTCGTGATCGACAAGCCCTACAACCCGGATCCTCACAAGCATCCGGGGCTTCACCTGATCGCCTTGCTGGAAGCCAGCAAGGCGGTTCTGGCGCTGTTGGCTGCGACCGGGCTGGAAATGCTCGGTCCGCAGCCCCTGCGCGATGCGGTCAATGCCCTGATCCGCCGGTTCAGCCTGGACCCGGATCACGGCACTCTGCCCTCGCTGCTCAACATGATCAGCCCCGATGCGGTGCATCTGGCGGCTGCTGCGATGGTCGCCTACGGCGTCCTGCACCTTTTCGAGGCCTGGGGCCTCTGGCGCGCCAAGGCCTGGGCCTCCTGGCTGGGCTGCGTCACCGCCGGCATCTACCTGCCGTTCGATATCTACGCCATCCTCCGTCACCCGGGCTGGGCCTCGTGGTCGGTGCTGGTGATCAATCTGATCGTGGTCGGCGTGCTCGCCCGCGATATCCGCAAACGCCATGGCAAGGCCGCCAGAACGGCTTGAGTTGCCAAGCGCCGCCTGGGCTGGTTAGCCTGTCGGCCGGTTCGGGGGGACAGGCATGCGCCTGACACTGACATCACTGATGCTCATCGCACTGGCCGGCTGCAGCCCGGGCCCGGCGCCCCTGCATGCCCGCGAGTCGCCTGCCCCGGTCCCGCCCACCAGCGCGCCCATGCCCTTCGCATACGCCGAAGCGGACATCAGCGATCTGCAGTCGCGCATGGCCAGCGGCGAGCTGGACAGCGTCACCCTGGCCCGCGCCTACCTGGACCGCATCGCCCGCCTCGACCGGGCCGGCCCGCGCCTGCGCGCGGTGATCGAGCTCAATCCCGATGCACTGCGCGAGGCCGCCCAGCTGGACACCGAGCGCCGTCAGGGCCAGTTGCGGGGTCCGCTGCACGGTATCCCGCTGCTGCTCAAGGACAACATCGGCGCCAGCCCCATGAGTACCACCGCCGGCTCGCTGGCCCTGGAAGGCTTCCGCCCCGACGATGCATTCCTGGTCAAGCGGCTGCGCGCGGCCGGTGCGCTGATCCTGGGCAAGACCAACCTCAGCGAATGGGCCAATTTCCGCTCCAGCCAATCGATCTCCGGCTGGAGTGCGCGTGGCGGGCAGACGCGTAATCCCTACCGGCTCAGCCATAACCCGTGCGGCTCCAGCAGCGGCAGCGCGGTGGCGGTCTCGGCCAATCTGGCGGTGGCAGCCATCGGCACCGAAACCGATGGCAGCATTGTCTGCCCGGCCGCGGTCAACGGCGTGGTCGGGCTGAAGCCGACGGTCGGCCTGGTCAGCCGCGAAGGCATCGTCCCGATCTCCTTCAGCCAGGACACCGCCGGCCCGATGACGCGCAGCGTGGCCGACGCGGCGGCCCTGCTGACCGCCATGGCCGGGCGTGACGAGTCCGACCCGGCCACCGCGACCATGCCCGGGCGCGCGGTCTACGACTACACCTCACGCCTGAATGCCGATGCCCTGCGCGGCGCGCGGATCGGCGTGCTGTATGGCGACCTGATGCAGAAGCCGGGCATCGCCCCGGCCCTGCAGCATGCCGTGGCCGTGCTGCGCGATGCCGGTGCCACCGTAGTGCCGGTGCAGCTGCCCACCCAGGGCCAGTGGCAGGAGGCCGAGCGCATCGTGCTGATGCACGAGTTCAAGGCCGGGCTGCAGCGGTACTTCACTACCTACCAGGCCCCGGTGCGCAGCCTGGAGGACGTCATCGCCTGGAATCGCTCACATGCGGGCAAGGAACTGGCGATGTTCGACCAGGACCTGATGGAAACCGCCGCCACCATGGGTGGCCTCGGCAGCCCGGCGTACATCCGCGCCCGCAGTGATGCGCGGCGTCTGGCCGGTCCGGAAGGTATCGATGCGGTGCTGCGCGAGCAGAAACTGGACGCGCTGGTGGCGCCGACCACCGGCACGGCCTGGCCGATCCGACCCGGCAGCGGCGATGACTTTCCGGGCGAGAGTTACAGCGCCGCTGCGGTGGCCGGCTATCCTAGCCTGACCGTACCCATGGCGCACGTGGACGGCCTGCCGCTCGGCCTGCTGTTCATGGGCACCGCCTGGAGCGAGCCGCGCCTGATCGAGCTGGGCTACGCCTACGAGCAACGGACCCGCGCACGCCGCCCGCCGCGGTTCCAGACCGACAGTCTGCTGCCGCACAGCGTCGCGCCCTGAGGGCGTGTACCGACCAACGGCCGGTACCTGCCGGGGTAATGCATGCACTACCGCGCCCCGTCGGCCGGGTCCATCGCGGTGGGCACCGTGGCCGCGTCCCGGTCCGGCAGGATCGCCGGCTCACCATCCTCGGCACCAGGCGAGCGCACATCCTCGGCCGGCTGCGACCGCGCCCGGCGCGTTGGCGTGACTTCCTGATTGAGCTCGGCACGGGTGCGCGGCAGTGCCTGCGGATGCTCGCGGGCGAGGAAATCGAGCATGCGTTCGCGCACGATGCAGCGTAGATCGAACGCATCACCGGAGTTGCGCGCACTCACCAGCAGGCGCACCTGCAGGGTGTGCTCCGTGGTTTCAGTCACCTGGGTCACGCAGACCTGGCCGTCCCACAGCGCCTCGCCTTTGCAGATGCGCTCCAGCTCGGCGCGGATCGCCGGGATCGGGGCGGTGTAGTCCAGCCACAGGAACGCGGTACCGAGCAGATCGGCGCTGCGGCGCGTCCAGTTCTGGAACGGGTGTTCGATGAACCACGTCAGGGGCACCACCATCCGCCGCGCATCCCAGATCCGCACCACCACGTAGCTGCTGTTGATCTCCTCCACCCGGCCCCACTCGCCTTCGACGATCACCACATCGTCCAGCCGGATCGGCTGGGTCAGCGCGATCTGCAGGCCCGCGATCAGGTTGCCGAATACCGGCTTGGCCGCGATACCGGCGACCAGACCGATGATGCCGGCCGAGGCCAGCAGTGCGGTGCCGATCTGGCGCACCATCGGGAAGGTCAGCAGGATCAGCGAAACCCCGACCAGGATGATCGCGCCCATCAATACCCGGCTCAGCACGCGTGTCTGTGTCTGGATCCGGCGCGCCTCGAGGTTGTCGGCCACTTCCATCGGGTGATCGCGCAGGATCGCCTGCTCGCCGGCGGCCACCGCGCGCACCAGCAGCCAGATGAAGCAGCCGGTCAGGCCGATGTGCAGCAGGCGCAGTGACTGATCCAGCCATCGCCCGTGCAGCGGAGTGGCTTCCAGCGCAGGAATCAACAGCAGCAGCGGCAGTGCGAACGCCAGCGGCCGGCTGATCACGCGGGCGATGCGGGCGCGGCGGTAATCGCGGTTTTTCAACCGTCGCGTCAACGCCATCAGCAACCACCAGCCGCTGATCCCGATCGCCAGTGCGATCGAGATCGGCCATAGATACAACGCTGCCTGCTGCCAGTCCACGGTCACTGCACGCTCCTGTGTTCTTCGCGAGGAAGTCCACAGGATGCCGGTGCGGCCATGACCATCGTGTCAGGCGGATGTAAGGTGCGTGTCGAGGACACGCACCAGGTCAGGCGGCGTAGTGCGCCTGCTTGCGCACGATCGCCATCGCGATCTCCAGCGACTGCTCGTAGTTCAGGCGCGGGTCCACCGAGGAGCGATAGGCGCGTTCCAGGTCGCGCTCGGTCAACTCGCGCGCACCGCCGGTGCATTCGGTCACGTCCTCGCCGGTCAGCTCCAGGTGCACGCCCCCCAACCGTGTGCCGGCCGCGGCATGCAGATCGAAGGACATCTCTACCTCACCACGTACGTTGTCGAAACGACGCGTCTTGTAGCCGTTGCTGGTGCTCTCGGTGTTGCCATGCATCGCATCGCACACCCACAGCACACGCCGGCCATCGCGCTTGACCGCATTCAACAGCGGCGGCAGCTTCTCGGCGATCTGTGCAGCCCCCATGCGGTGGATGAAGCTCAGCCGGCCCGGCTCGTCTTCGGGGTTGAGCACATCGATCAGGCGCAGCAACTGGTCCGGCTGCACCGACGGGCCGACCTTGATCGCGATCGGGTTGCGCACGCCGCGCAGGTACTCCACATGCGCGCCATCCAGCGCGGCGGTGCGCATGCCGATCCACGGGTAGTGCGTGCTCAGGTTCAACCAGCCCTGCTGGCGCGGCACCTGGCGGGTCAGCGCCTGCTCGTAGGGCAGCAGCAGCGCTTCGTGCGAGGTGTAGAAGTCGATCCGGTTGAGGTTGTACACCTGCGTGCCGGACAGCGTTTCCATGAAACGCACCGCATCGCCGATCGAAGACACCATCTTCTGGTAATCGGTGGCCAGCGGCGAATGCCGCACCCACTCCAGGTTCCAGTATTCGGGGTGGTGCAGATCGGCGAAACCGCCATCGATCAGCGCCCGCACGAAGTTCATCGTCATCGCCGAGTGCGCATGCGCCTGCAGCATCCGGCGCGGGTCCGGCAGGCGGGCAGCTTCGGTGAACTCCGGCGCATTGATCACGTCGCCGCGGTAGCTCGGCAGAGTCACGCCGTCGCGGGTTTCGGTATCGGCCGAACGCGGCTTGGCGTACTGCCCGGCGAAGCGCCCGACCCGGATCACCGGTTTACGCATGCCGTGCACCAGCACCAGGCTCATCTGCAGCAGCACCTTGAGCCGGTTGGAGATGGTGGTGGATTCGCAGTCGCTGAAGTTCTCCGCGCAGTCACCGCCCTGCAGCAGGAAGCGCTTGCCCTCCTGGGCATCGGCCAGCTGCTGCTTGAGCGCCAGGATCTCCCAAGAGGTCACCAGCGGCGGCAGCCGCTTGAGCTCATGCAACGCCGCATCCAGCGCCAGCGGGTCCGGGTAGGTCGGCATCTGCAGCGCCGGCTTGCCACGCCAGCTCTCCGGCGACCAGGCAGCGGCGACGGCGGTCGCGGCGGGATCGGCTACAGGCGGGGCGGACAGGCTCATCACGGACTTCCGGGGTGTGGGGCCGGTCATGGTCGCAGAGCGCGCCGCCGGCGCAAAGGGCTGGGCCGCTTTACCAGACTGAACGCCGAGCAAAGGACGCGGTGATCGGCCAGATCACGCATGGTCCAGCGGCCGTGGACAGGCGCATGATTTGTTACGGAGTAACACTCGCCAGGCCGGCCCCTTCCCCCTTTGCCCAGCCAAGCCATCCTCATGAAGCCCTCCCTGCTTGCTACCGGTATTGCTGTTTCCCTGGCCGTCACCGGCCTGCCCGCCCTCGCCGCCGCCCCTTCCAGCGCTCCGGCCGTCACCGATCTGGACGCGGTCACCGTCAGCGCCCAGCTCGACCAGGCGCGCAACGCGCTGTCGCCGGATATCGGCAGCAGCCAGTACCAGATCACCGCCGAAGACATCCAGAACCTGCCACTGGGCGCCTCCACCCCGTTGAACCAGGTGCTGCTGCAGGCGCCTGGCGTGGTCCAGGACTCCTACGGCGGCGTGCACGTGCGGGGCGACCACGCCAACCTCCAGTACCGCCTCAACGGCGTGCTGCTGCCCGAATCGATCTCCGGCTTCGGCCAGACCCTGGACGCCCGTGCCATCAAGCGCATCCGCCTGATGGATGGCGCCCTGCCAGCACAGTTCGGCGAGCGTACCGCCGCCGTGGTCGACATCACCACCCGCAGCGGCGCCGAGCTGGGCAATGGCGGCAGCGCCGGCCTCACCGCCGGCTCCTACGGCAAGATCAACCCCAACGCCTCGTGGTGGGGCAGCCAGGGCCGCTGGAGCTGGTACCTGACCGGCAACTACGACCAGAACCAGGTCGGCATGGAAAACCCCACCGCCTCGCGCCGGCCGGACCACGATGACACCCACCAGGGCAAGGCGTTCGCGGACCTGACCTACCTGGTCAACGAAGACACCCGCCTGAGCCTGTTCGCCGGCTTCTCCAACAACCGCTTCCAGATCCCGGTCAACCCCGGCCAGACCCCGCAGTTCGGCTATCTGGATACGGTCAACGCCGACTCGGCCGCGCTGGACGAGAACCAGCGCGAGACCACCCGCTTCGGCATGCTGGTGCTGCAGGGTTCTCTGGGCAGCACCGCCTACCAGGTCTCGGCCGGGCAACGGTACAGCGACCTGTCCTTCAACCCGGACCTGGCCGGCGACCTGATCTTCAACGGCGTCGCCTCACAGGTGGAGCGCAGCAACCGGGCCACTACCCTGCAGGCCGATGTCTCCACCCCACTGGGGCAGAACCACACACTGCGCTATGGCCTGTACGTCAACGCCGAACGCGCCCGCGCCGGCAGCGACACCTGGGTGTTCCCGGTCAACGGCGACGGCCAGCAGGCCAGCACCACCCCGCTGCGCATTCCCGATGCGAGCGCCTTCAACGCCACCACCACCGCGGTTTATCTGCAGGACGAATGGCGCCTCGGCGAGGACTGGACGGTCAATTACGGCCTGCGCGGTGACCGCTACAGGGCCTTCGGCGGTACCGAAGGGCAACTGAGCCCTCGCCTGGGCGTGGTCTGGACTGCCAGCGACAGCACCACGGTGCACGCCGGCTACTCGCGCTACTTCACCCCGCCGGCCAGCGAACTGGTGGCCAGCAGCGACATCGCGCTGTACGAGGGCACCACCAACCAGCAACCGGCCGGTGGCAGCACCATCCCGCTGTCCGAGCGCAGCGACTATTACGACATCGGCGTCTCCCAGCAAGTGGGCGACCACCTCACCCTCAGCCTGGACGCCTACGATCGCAAGGTCGACCGCCTGCAGGACGAGGGCCAGTTCGGCGCTGCCTACATCTATTCCACGTTCAACTACCGCCAAGGCCACATCCACGGCGTGGAATTCAGCGCCGACTACAGCAACGGGCCGCTCAGCGCTTACGTCAACGCTGCCTACAACAAGGCGATGGGCAAGCAGGTCATCACCGGCCAGTACAACCTCGATCCCGAGGCACTCGCCTACGTCCAGACCAACTGGATCCATCTGGACCACGACCAGAAACTCACCTCTTCCGGCGGCATCAGCTACGCCTTCGCCGGCCACAATCGTCTGGGCGCCGACTACGTCTTCGGCAGCGGCCTGCGCTCGGACGCCGATGGCATTCCCAACGGCGGCGAACTCCCCGCCTACCTTCAACTCAACCTCAGCGCAGCCCACGACTTCAACGCCGACAGCGGCCACCCACTGCATGCACAGCTCGCCCTGGTCAACGCACTGGACCGCAGCTACCAGCTGCGCGACGGCGGCGGCATCGGCGTCTTCGCCCCGCAATGGGGTCCCCGCCGCGGCGCCTACCTGAGCCTGCAGCAGGACTTCTGAGCGGCGCCCTGAAGCCTTGCGACCCGGATCAGGCCGGCAGCAGCCAGACCTGACCGCACCATCCGGCCTGGCCGCGCAACGCGTGCCAGGCCGGCGACTGCCGGATGCGACCTCAGTGGCGCCGACGCGCGCGGAACGCCGTCACCAGCGCCCACACCGCCAGTGCCGCGAACCACACCAGGCTCCACATCGGCATCGTCAGGCCCAGGAACTGCCAATCGATGTTGCCGCAGTTGCCGGTACCCGTCAGCACCGTGCGGAACACCTCGAACGGCCCCATCGTCTCACTGAGGAAGCTCAACGGCGGCCCACAGCTTGAGCCCATGTCCTGCGGCAGCAGCTGCACATACACGTGCCGGCCGGCAATGCCGATACCGACCGCCGCCGCGATGAAGGCCAGCACCCCATACGTCTTGCGCCCAGCCGGATCACGCGGACCATGCAGCGCCCCGATCAGGAACAGCAGCCCCAGCGCCGCAAACGCAATCCGCTGGAAGATGCACAACGGACACGGCTCCAGCCCCATCTTCAACTGCAGAAAGATCGCGTACCCCAACAGTGCCGCGCAGACCAGAAACCCCAACAGGAACTGGGCGCGGAAACTCCAACGCAATGGATTCATTGCCAACACTCGTGAAAGTCCAGGCGCCAAGATTAACAGGGCTGTGACCACCAACGCCCGTGCACACCTGCCGACCATCGGCGTAGCGGACCGGACAGCGTGTTCCGTGCAGTCGGCGCAGGAATCCACCTGAGCGAAGCGACCACGCGCCACGCAGCCGGGCAACGGCCGGCTCTACCTGTGCGGCGCTCAGGCTCCGCTGTCCTCCAAGCGCGCCGACCCAGTGTGCAGGTGTTGGCGCGGGTGGGTTGCCGGGACCATGAGCGCCATGGATGGCGCGACATGAGCCTCCATGGACGGATTTACGGCGTGTCCCGCCAACCTACCCGCGCCGACGCCCCACCCTCACCCGCAGCGCCATGCTCTTGCCTTGGCCTTGCCCTTGGCCGTTCAACCCCCATAAACGGAAAAACCCGGCACAAGGCCGGGTTCTTCACCGAATAACGGGTGCAGCTTGAAGATTACTCTTCGACGGCTTCAGCCACAGCAGCCGGACGATCGACCAGCTCCACATAGGCCATCGGCGCATTGTCGCCAGCGCGGAAACCGCACTTCAGCAGACGCAGGTAGCCGCCCGGACGGTTCGCGTAACGCGGGCCCAGGGTGGTGAACAGATTGCCGACGGCTTCGTTGTCGCGCAGGCGAGCGAACGCCAGACGACGGTTGGCAACCGAATCAACCTTGGCCAGGGTGATCAGCGGCTCGGCAACGCGGCGCAGTTCCTTGGCCTTCGGCAGGGTGGTCTTGATCAGCTCGTGCTTGAACAGCGACGCGGCCATGTTCTTGAACATTGCTTCGCGATGGGCGCTGGTGCGGTTGAACTTACGACCGGACTTCATATGACGCATGACGGTGATTCCTGAAGTGAATGTTGGATCGGTTGGGTATCGCTGTCGCCATCCTGGCGTTGCTGCTTGGACTGCGGATGGTCCGGTGCCAGCCGTCCTGGCTGGCCGTCACCGCAGGCTATCGACCTGTCGGTGCGGGGTGTTGCCGGTGAAGCCCCCGCACCCGAAGGTGCGGGGTCAAGCATCTTGCGTAGCGCTGGATCAGCCGAGCATGCCGTGCTGGGCGACACCGGCCGGCGGCCAGTTCTCCAGCTTCATGCCGAGCGAAAGGCCGCGCTGTGCGAGGACTTCCTTGATCTCGGTCAGCGACTTCTTGCCGAGGTTCGGGGTCTTGAGCAGCTCCACTTCGGTCTTCTGGATCAGATCGCCGATGTAATAGATGCTCTCTGCCTTGAGGCAGTTGGCCGAACGCACGGTCAGTTCCAGATCGTCGATCGGGCGCAGCAGCACCGGATCCACGCCGTTGTTGGCCGGCTTGGCCGCACCGCGGTCGCGGTGGGTGAAGTCACCGAAGACCGACAGCTGATCGCTGAGGATGTCGGCGGCAGTGCGCACGGCTTCCTCGGCATCGATCGTGCCGTTGGTTTCGATGTCCAGCACCAGCTTGTCCAGATCGGTACGCTGTTCAACGCGGGCCGCTTCCACCGAGTAGGCGACGCGACGGACCGGCGAGAACGACGCGTCCAGAACCAGACGGCCGATGGCACGGGTTTCTTCATCCGGACGACGACGAGCAGCGGCCGGCTGGTAGCCGAAACCACGCTCGATCTTCAAACGCATATTGATTGCCGTGTCCTTGGTCAGGTGGCAAATGATATGGTCGTTGTTCAGGACTTCGACGTTGTGGTCCAGCTTGATATCAGCAGCGGTCACGACACCCGGACCCTGCTTGGACAGCGACAACGTAGCGTTGTCACCGGTATGCATGCGGATGGCCACGTCCTTCAGGTTGAGCAGGACTTCCAGCACGTCCTCCTGCAAGCCTTCGAGCGTGGTGTACTCGTGCAGTACGCCATCGATTTCGACTTCCGTGATGGCGAAGCCCGGGATGGACGACAGCAGCACGCGACGCAGGGCGTTGCCCAGCGTATGCCCGTAACCACGCTCCAAGGGTTCGATGACGACCTTGGCGCGGGTATCGGTAAGGCGTTCGATCTGCGGACCGCGAGGACGCAGAACCTGGTTGGCGGTAACCGTCATGTTGCGGGTTCTCCTGCGAACCTCCGGTGTGACCCGGAGGTTCTCCAATGTGAATTACTTCGAATACAACTCGACGATCAGCGCTTCGTTGATATCCGCAGGCAGGTCCGAACGATCCGGCACGGCCTTGAAGATGCCGGCGAACTTGCCGGAATCAACTTCAACCCACGACGGACGCAGGTCATGCGTAGCAGACACGGTCAGGGCTTCCTGGACGCGCAGCTGCTTGGCAGCCTTCTCGGACAGAGCGACAGCGTCGCCAGCCTTGACCTGGTACGAAGCCAGATTGACCGACTTGCCGTTGACCGTGACACCGCGGTGCGAGACCAGCTGACGGGCAGCCGGACGGGTCACTGCGAAGCCCATGCGGTAAACGACGTTGTCAAGACGGGTTTCCAGCAACTGCAGCAGGTTCTCGCCGGTGTTGCCCTTCTTGGTCGAGGCCTTCTTGTAGTAGTTGCGGAACTGACGCTCCAGCAGACCGTAGATACGCTTGACCTTCTGCTTTTCACGCAGCTGGGTAGCGTAGTCGGACAGCTTGCCCTTGCGGGCAGTGGCGCCGTGCTGGCCGGGCTTCTGCTCCAGCTTGCACTTGGAGTCCAGCGCACGGGCCGGGCTCTTGAGGGAAAGGTCGGCGCCTTCGCGGCGGGCGAGCTTACAGGTAGGACCGATATAACGAGCCATTTCTTATCGCTCCTTTAGACGCGACGCTTCTTCGGCGGACGGCACCCGTTGTGCGGGATTGGCGTCACGTCGATGATGTTGGTGATCTTGTAGCCCACGTTGTTCAGCGAGCGCACGGCCGACTCACGACCCGGACCCGGGCCCTTGATGCGGACTTCCAGGGACTTGACGCCGTAGTCGAGCGCGGCACGGCCGGCCTTCTCGGCAGCCACCTGGGCAGCGAACGGGGTGGACTTACGCGAACCGCGGAAGCCAGCGCCACCGGAGGTCGCCCACGACAGAGCGTTGCCCTGACGGTCGGTGATGGTCACGATGGTGTTGTTGAAAGAAGCGTGGACGTGGGCGACGCCGTCAGTGACGACGCGCTTGATCTTCTTCTTGGTCTTAGCGACGGGCTTAGCCATTTCTTAGGTCCCTTACTTCCTGATCGCCTTGCGCGGGCCCTTGCGGGTGCGGGCGTTGGTACGGGTGCGCTGGCCACGAAGCGGCAGACCGCGACGGTGACGCAGACCGCGGTAGCAGCCCAGGTCCATCAGGCGCTTGATCGCGATACCGATTTCACGGCGCAGATCGCCTTCCACGATGTACTTGCCGACTTCGAGACGCAGACGCTCGATTTCCGGCTCCGACAGATCGCGGATCTTGGTGGTCGAGGTCACGCCTGCGGCGTCGCAGACCTTCTTCGAACGGGTACGGCCGATGCCGTAAATGCTTTGCAACCCGACCCAGACGTGCTTCTGGGCTGGCAGGTTGACGCCTGCAATACGCGCCATGACGCGGTTCTCCAGCTGAGTGATGGCCGACAGCGCACCATGGGCGCGCCAATCCGGCAGGATGGATCAAAAAAGTGAACTAGCGATTCTATCAAGGTCTCGGTTTACTGGGAAGCCCGTGGAACCTGGAGGTTCCATGGACCCGGCGTGGGGAGTGTGCCCATGCTCCGGCGCCGGATGTCGTTGACTGCAGAGGTTGCCCTCGCCGCCGCCCGCGCTACTCCCGCGCGGGACCACCACATCACACCCCCACCCGAAACCGCTGCAGGGGCCGCCCTTCGATTTGGAAGGCCAGTCCGGGAACCGGAGGGCCTTCACAACAAGAAGACTAGTGTAACAGGTCAATCAGCCGCGGGCAAAACCGCCGCGGCTGCCGCCCTTCAGGTTGGCCTTCTTCAGCAGGCTCTCATACTGGTGCGACATCAGGTGCGCCTGGATCTGGGCGATGAAGTCCATCACCACCACCACCACGATCAGCAGCGAGGTGCCGCCGAAGTAGAACGAGGCGCCGAGCTGGGTGCGCAGGATTTCCGGCAGCAGACAGACGATCACCAGGTACAGCGAACCGGCAGCGGTCAGGCGGGTCAGCACGGCATCCACGTAATCGGCCGTGGCCTTGCCCGGACGGATGCCCGGAATCAGCGCGCCCGACTTCTTCAGGTTGTCGGCAGTTTCCTGCGAGTTGAACACCAGCGCGGTATAGAAGAACGCGAAACCACTGATCAGCGCGGCGAACACGATCATGTGCAGCGGCTCGCCCGGCCCGAGGGCGTTGGCGACCTTCTGCAGCCACGTGGCCGAACTGGCCTGGCCGGACCACATGGCCAGCGTCGTCGGGAAGGCCAGGATGCTGGAGGCGAAGATGGCCGGGATCACACCCGCCATGTTCAGCTTCAGCGGCAGGAACGAGGTCTGGTTCATGTACGCGTTGCGGCCACCCTGGCGACGTGCGTAGTTCACCGTGATGCGGCGTTGGCCGCGCTCGACGAACACCACGAAGTAGGTGAAGGCCAGCACCACCAGCACGATCAGCAGCAGGGCGATGAAGCTCATGTTGCCGTCGCGGTAGGCTTCCACGGTGTGGATGACCGCGCCCGGCAGGCCGGCAACGATGCCGGCGAAGATGATCAGCGACACACCGTTGCCGATGCCGCGCTCGGTGACCTGCTCACCGACCCACATCAGGAAGATGGTACCGGCGGTCAGCGCGACGATGGCGGTGAGCACGAAGCCCATGCCCGGTGCGTAGACGACCGGGGCACCGCCCGGGGAGACCTGGTTCTGCAGCGCCAGCGCGATGCTGCCGCCCTGCACCACCGCCAGCAACACGGCGCCGATGCGGGAATATTGGGTGATCTTGCGACGACCCGACTCACCTTCCTTCTGCATCGATTTCAATGCCGGGAAGATGTGGACCGCCAGCTGCATCACGATGGACGCCGAGATGTACGGCATCACGTTCAGCGCGAAAATGCTGAAACGGTGCAGGGCGCCGCCCGAGAACATGTTGAACATGTCCACGATGCCGCCGCCCTGCGCCTGCATGAGCGCAAGCATGGCATCGGGATTGACGCCAGGCACCGGCACATAACAGCCGATGCGGTAGACGATCAATGCCCCGATAACGAACAGCAGTCGCTGGCGGAGTTCCGTGAACTTGCCGAGCCCGCCGCCGAGGTTACCAATGCCAGCTTGCGCCATGTCTTACTCCTGTACGCTGCCGCCGGCAGCTTCGATCGCGGCCTTGGCACTGGCCGTTGCAGCGACGCCCTTCAGGGTGAAGGCCTTGGTCAGGTCACCCTTCATGACGATCTTGGCACGCTTAGCGGTGCTCGGGACCAGCTTGGCAGCGCGCAGCGCGGCAAAGTCGATCTCGCCAGCTTCCAGACGCTCAAGCTGGTAGGACAGCACTTCAGCAGTGTCCTTGGCGATCTTGGAACGGAAACCGACCTTCGGCAGACGACGCTGCATGGGGGTCTGGCCGCCTTCGAAGCCCGCCTTGATCTTGCCGCCACCCTTACGGGCGAACGAACCCTTGTGGCCGCGGCCGCAGGTCTTGCCCAAGCCGGAGCCGATACCACGACCGACGCGGGTACGCTCTTTACGAGCGCCCGGTGCCGGGCTCAATTCATTCAGATGCATGGTCATTGGATTATTCCTCAACCTTGACGAGGTAGTGGACCTTGTTGATCAGGCCGCGAACCTGCGGGCTGTCCTTCAGTTCACGCACATCGTTGAGCTTGTTCAGGCCCAGGGCACGCACCGACAGGCGGTGACGCGACTGGGTGCCACGCAGGCCAGCCACCAGGCGGACCTTGACGGTCTTGACGGTTTCATTAGCCATGGTTGAGATCCTCCACCTTCTTGCCGCGCTTGGCCGCGATGCGGACCGGCGACTGCATTTCGGTCAGACCCTTCAGCGTGGCGCGAACCAGGTTGATCGGGTTACGCGAACCGACGGCCTTGGCCAGCACGTTCTTGACGCCAACGGCTTCCAGGACGGCGCGCATGGCACCACCGGCGATCACACCGGTACCTTCGGAGGCCGGCATCATGAACACGCGGGCTGCGCCGTGGCCGGACTTCACCGGGTGCCACAACGTGCCGTTGTTCAGATCCACGGTGGCCAGGTTCTTGCGAGCCTGTTCCATCGACTTCTGGATGGCGACCGGCACTTCACGCGCCTTGCCGTAACCGAAGCCGACCTTGCCTGCGCCGTCACCGACCACGGTCAGTGCGGTGAAGGTGAACTGACGACCGCCCTTGACGGTCTTGCTGACGCGGTTGACCGCGACCAGCTTTTCGATCATGCCGTCGTCGACTTTCTCTTCGCGGCGATCGCGATCGCGACCCCGCTGCTGACGTTCTTCTGCCATGTTGATTCCTTGATTGATTGAGTATGTACGGCTCAATGCCGCTTATAGCTGTGAGATGAAGCGGTGATTCGAGCGCCCCTGCAGAAGAAGGACGTCGCCCGGCGCAACCCACGCCGGCAGGCAGGCGAAAGCGGGGACCAGCCCCGCTTCCTTATCCCTTAGAACTGCAGGCCGCCTTCGCGGGCTGCATCAGCCAGTGCCTTGATGCGACCGTGGTAGCGGTAGCCCGAGCGGTCGAAAGCGACCTTCTCGATGCCCGCAGCCTTGGCGCGCTCGGCGACCAGCTTGCCAACCTTGGCAGCGGCGTCGCTGTTCTTGCCGTTCTTCAGGCCTTCCTTGACGTCGGCCTGGGTGGTGTTGGCAGCCGCCAGCACCTTGGAGCCGTCGGCGGTGAAGACCTGGGCGTACAGGTGCTGACCGGTGCGCAGCACCGACAGACGCGGCACGCCGAGCACACGGATGTGGGCACGGGTCGACTTGGCACGACGCAGACGAGCGATGTTCTTGTTCATGATCTTTTTCCTTGAAAGCTGAGGGCGTGAGTTACGCCTTCTTGGCTTCCTTACGAATGATGACTTCGCCGGCGTACTTCACACCCTTGCCCTTGTAGGGCTCCGGCGGACGGAAGCCACGGATCTTGGCGGCAACTTCGCCAACGCGCTGCTTGTCGGTGCCCTGGACCAGCACTTCGGTCTGGGTCGGGGTCGAGATGGTGATGCCTTCCGGCGCCACGAACAGGACCGGATGCGAGAACCCGAGCGACAGGTTCAGATCCTTGCCCTGCATGGCGGCACGGTAACCGACGCCGACCAGCTCAAGCTTGCGCTCGAAGCCTTCGGTCACGCCGTGGACCATGTTGGCCAGGATGGCGCGCACGGTGCCGGTGAGGGCGACCAGCGAGGCATCGTTGGCGGCCAGGGTGGCAACGCCGTTGTCGACAGTGATTTCAACGCCAGCAACCTTGGCGAGCGACAGGGTGCCCTTCGGGCCCTTCACGCTGACGGATTCCGGCTGGATGTTCAGTTCAACGCCCTTGGGCAGGTTGACTGGCTTCTTGGCTACGCGGGACATAGTTGTTTCCTTCTCGCCTTAGGCCACGAAGCACAGGACTTCGCCGCCGACGCCCAACTGGCGCGCCTGCGCATCAGTCATGATGCCCTTGGAGGTGGAGATGATGGAGATACCCAGGCCGTTGAGGACCTTCGGCAGCTCGGACTTGCCACGGTACTGGCGCAGACCCGAACGCGAGAAGCGCTTCAGGGTCTCGATGACCGGCTTGCCCTCGAAATACTTCAGGACGATTTCAAGCTCGGCCTTGTTGTTCTCGATCTTGGTCACGCGCAGATCGGTGATGTAGCCTTCGGCCTTCAACACCTCTGCAATTGCCACCTTGATCTTGGACGACGGTGCTTTCACCGTCTGCTTGCCAACCGCGGCCGCATTCTTGATGCGTACCAGCAGGTCGGCGATGGGATCAGTCATGCTCATAGTCGATACCTTTGAGTGCACCGATATCCGCTTTCGCGAAAATCTTGTGTCTACCTGGGATGGGCCAGGGCCCGTCTTCACACACTGCTCACGCCTTGCGGGCGAGCAAGACGCGGGAGTATACGGCAAAAAGAGCCCGACTTGCGTCGGGCTCCCTTAATCCGGGATCAGAGCCGGAGAACCGGCCCCTCTCCCCTGCCCCGCGCCGTGAAGGCCCCGGGCAGTTGAAGGGACGAATCCCTTACCAGCTGGCCTTGCGCAGGCCCGGCACGTCGCCACGCATGGTGGCTTCACGCAGCTTGTTACGGCCCAGGCCGAACTTGCTGTACACGCCACGCGGGCGGCCCGAGAGCTCGCAACGGTTGCGGTGACGGCTCGGCGACGAATCGCGCGGCAGCTTCTGCAGCTTGATGACGGCCTCGGCCTTTTCGTCGTACGACGCGGTCGTGCTGGAGATGATCTTCTTCAGCTCTTCACGCTTGCCGGCGTACTTGACGGCCAGCTTCGCACGCTTGAGGTCGCGGTTGACCATGGAGGTCTTTGCCATTTCGGATTCCTCGACGTATCAGTTACGGAACGGGAACTTGAACGCTGCGAGCAGCGCCTTCGCTTCCGCATCGGTCTTGGCGGTGGTGGTGATGGCGATATCCATGCCGCGGATCGCGTCGACAGCGTCGAAGTCGATTTCCGGGAAGATGATCTGTTCCTTCACACCCATGTTGAAGTTGCCACGACCGTCGAAGGAGCGACCCGAAACACCACGGAAGTCGCGCACGCGCGGCAACGAGATGTTGATCAGACGGTCCATGAACTCGTACATCTTTTCACGACGCAGCGTGGTCTTGCAGCCGATCGGCCAACCATCGCGGATCTTGAACGATGCCACCGAGACGCGGGACTTGGTCACGATCGGCTTCTGACCGGAGACCTTGGCCATATCGGCGACGGCATTTTCCAGGATCTTCTTGTTCGTGGCTGCTTCGCCGACACCCATGTTCAGGGTGACCTTGACCAGCTTCGGAACCTGCATCGGATTGGTGTAGCCGAACTGCTTCATCAGCGCCGGCACCACTTCTTCCTTGTAAAACTTTTCGAGACGGGAATTCATCTGCTCATTCCTCAGGCGTCGAGCGCCTCACCGCTGGAGCGGAACACACGCAGTTTGCGTCCATCCTCCAGCACCTTGAAGCCAACGCGCTCGCCCTTGCCCGAAGCCGGGTTCAGCACATTCACGTTGGAGATATGGATCGAAGCTTCACGCTCGACCACGCCGCCGGCAACGCCTGCCTGCGGGTTCGGCTTGGTGTGGCGCTTGACGATGTTCACGTTGGCGACGATCACACGATCGCCGTCGACGCGGACGACTTCGCCCTGCTTGCCCTTGTCCTTGCCGGTGTTGACGACGACCTGGTCGCCCTTCTTGATACGGTTAGCCATGATTATCTCCTGGCGCTCACAGAACTTCGGGAGCGAGCGAGACGATCTTCATGAACTTCTCGGAACGAAGTTCACGGGTCACCGGTCCGAAGATGCGGGTGCCGATCGGCTCTTGCTTGTTGTTGAGCAGGACCGCGGCGTTGCCGTCGAAACGGATCAGCGAGCCATCGGCGCGACGCACACCCTTGCGGGTACGCACCACGACGGCGTCATACACTTCACCCTTCTTGACTTTGCCGCGCGGAATTGCGTCCTTCACGGTGACCTTGATGATGTCGCCGATGTGGGCATAACGGCGCTTGGAACCACCCAGCACCTTGATGCACATCAGTTCCTTGGCACCGGAGTTGTCCGCGGCGTCGAGGTAGCTCTGCATCTGGATCATGATTCAGATCTCCTTATTCAGCCGCACGCGTGATGACTTCCACCACGCGCCAGTTCTTGGTCTTGGACATCGGAGCAATCTCGGCCACACGGACGACATCACCTTCGTTGCAGGCGTTGTCGGCGTCGTGCGCGTGCAGCTTGGTCGAACGCTTGATGTACTTGCCGTACAGGGCGTGCTTGACCAGGCGCTCCACCAACACGGTGACCGTCTTGTCCATCTTGTTGCTGACGACACGGCCTTCGACCGTGCGCAGCGTCTTGCTGTCGTTGTTATCGCTCATCGCGGCCATCCTTACTTGGTGCTGCCGAGCAGGGTCTTGACGCGAGCGATCTCGCGGCGAACCCGGCGGGTTTCGTGGGTCTTCGGCAGCTGGCCAGTGACCTGCTGCATACGGAGCGAGAACTGCTCCTTACGCAGGTCGATCAGGTGGCTCTTCAGGTCGTCAGCCGACTTTTCGCGAAGTTGTTTGATATCCATCAGAGCACCGTCCGGGTCACGAAAGTGGTGGTCACGGAGAGCTTGGCGGCAGCCAGGCGGAACGCCTCACGTGCCACGTCTTCCGCGACGCCTTCGATTTCATAGATCATGCGGCCGGGCTGGATCTGGGCTACCCAGTACTCCACGTTGCCCTTACCAGAACCCATTCGGACTTCGATGGGCTTCTTGGTGATCGGCTTGTCGGGGAACACTCGGATCCACATCTTGCCGCCGCGCTTGACGTAGCGGCTGATCGAGCGGCGAGCCGCTTCAATCTGACGCGCGGTCAGCTGACCATGAGCGGTTGCCTTCAGGCCGTATTCGCCGAAGCTGACAGCGTTGCCGCTCCAGCTCAGACCATCGTTACGGCCCTTGTGTACCTTGCGGTATTTGGTTCGCTTGGGTTGCAACATTGTCGTTACCTCGCTTCACGAGCCGGGCGCGACGGACGGTCACCGCGGTCGCCGCGATCGTTACGATCGTTGCGCGGGGAGTCGTCCTGCTTTTCCTGGCCAACCTGGGAGAAATCGAAGACTTCGCCCTTGTAGATCCAGACCTTGATGCCGATGATGCCGTAGGTCGTCTTGGCTTCAGCGAAGCCATAGTCGATGTCGGCACGCAGCGTATGCAGCGGCACGCGGCCTTCGCGGTACCACTCCGAACGGGCGATTTCTGCGCCGTTCAAGCGGCCACCGACGTTGACCTTGATGCCCAGGGCACCGAGGCGCATCGCGTTGCCGACCGAGCGCTTCATCGCGCGGCGGAACATGATGCGACGCTCCAGCTGCTGCGCGATCGACTCGGCAACCAGCTGTGCGTCCAGCTCGGGTTTACGCACTTCGGTGACGTTGATGTGCGCCGGGACGCCCATCATTTCGCTCACTTCCTTGCGCAGCTTCTCGATGTCCTCACCGCGCTTGCCGATCACCACGCCCGGACGGGCGGTGTGGATCGTCACGCGAGCGGTCTTTGCCGGACGCTCGATCAGGATCTTGCTGATGCCGGCCTGCGCAAGCTTCTTGCGCAGCATGTCCCGCACCTTCAGGTCGGCTGCCAGATAACCAGCGAACTCGGCCTTGTTGGCGTACCACTTGGAGTTCCAGTCCTTGGAAATGCCGAGGCGGATACCAATCGGATGAACTTTATGACCCATGGTGTTTTCCTTTCCGCTTACTTGCCGGCGCCCACAACCACAGTGATGTGGCTGGTGCGCTTGAGGATGCGGGTGCCGCGGCCTTTCGCCCGCGCCATGAAACGCTTCAGGGTCGGACCTTCATCTACCATGATGGTCTGTACCTTCAGCTCGTCGACGTCGGCGCCCTGGTTGTTCTCGGCGTTTGCAATAGCCGACTCCACCACCTTCTTGATCAGGTGGGCAGCCTTCTTGTCCGAGAACTTCAGCAGGTTGACCGCACGCTCGGCCGGCAGGCCACGCACCTGGTCAGCGACCAGGCGGGCTTTCTGCGCAGAGATGCGCGCGGAGCGCAGGATTGCTTTCGCTTCCATTGTCATCTCTCCTTACTTGCCCGACTTCTTGTCACCACCGTGACCCTTGAAGGTCCGGGTGATGGCAAATTCGCCGAGCTTGTGGCCGACCATGTTCTCGTTGACGAGCACCGGAACGTGGTTCTTACCGTTATGAACGGCGATGGTGACGCCTACCATTTCCGGCAGGATCATCGAACGGCGCGACCAGGTCTTGATCGGCTTCTTGCTACCCGCAGCGGCTTCCACCTTCTTGATGAGGTGGTGATCGACAAACGGGCCCTTCTTGAGTGAACGTGCCATGGTCGATTAGCCCCTACGATCGCGGACGATGAATTGCTGGGTGCGCTTGTTATGGCGCGTCTTGTAACCCTTGGTCGGGACACCCCACGGGGTGACCGGATGCGGGTTGCCCTGGCCGGCCTTCGCCTCACCACCACCGTGCGGATGGTCAACCGGGTTCATGGCAGCACCACGAACGGTCGGGCGGACACCACGCCAGCGCTTGGCGCCAGCCTTGCCCAGCTTTTCCAGGTTGTGTTCGTCGTTACCGACTTCACCGATGGTGGCGCGGCACTCGACCGGCACCTTGCGCATTTCACCCGAGCGCAGGCGCAGGGTGGCGTAGATGCCTTCACGAGCGACGAGCTGCACGGCAGCGCCGGCGGCACGCGCGATCTGAGCACCCTTGCCCGGCTTCAGTTCGATGCCGTGGACAGTGGTACCGACCGGGATGTTGCGCAGCGGCAGCGTGTTGCCGGTCTTGATCGGCGCATCCGAACCCGCGATCACCTGGTCACCGGCCTTCAGGCCCTTCGGTGCGATGATGTAGCGGCGCTCGCCGTCGACGTAGCACAGCAGGGCGATATGGGCGGTGCGGTTCGGATCGTATTCGATGCGTTCCACGCGCGCCGGAATGCCTTCCTTGTTGCGCTTGAAGTCGATGACACGGTAGTGCTGCTTGTGACCACCACCCACGTGACGGGTGGTGATGCGGCCGTGGTGGTTACGACCACCGGACTTGCTCTGCGGCTCCAGCAGCGCAGCATGCGGCGCGCCTTTGTGCAGATCGGGCGTGACCACGCGCACGGCCGAACGACGGCCGGGAGAAGTGGGTTTGAATTTCATCAATGGCATGGGATGTACCTCAGGCCTTGGCCGTTACATCGATGGACTGGCCATCGGCGAGACGCACGTACGCCTTGCGCCAATCGCCGCGGCGGCCGGTGCGGTTACGGAAGGACTTGTTCTTGCCCTTCACGTTCAGCACGTTGACCGACTCGACCTTGACGTCGAACAGCTGCTCAACCGCGGCCTTTACATCGGCCTTGGTGGCTTCGTTCGAAACTTCGAAGACATACTGGTTGGAATGTTCCTGCAGGCGCGCGGTCTTTTCGGAGACTCGCGGAGCGCGCAGCACGCTGAAGACTTTTTCGTTGCTGCTCATGCCAGCCACTCCTCGACCTTCTTGACCGCATCAGCGGTGATGACGACCGTGTCGGCACCGACCAGCGACACCGGGTCCAGGCCCTGCACGTCACGCACTTCCACGTAGGGAATGTTGCGCGCCGACAGGTACAGGTGCTCGGAAGCATCTTCGGTGACGATCAGCGGACGCTTGCCCACTTCCAGGCCGGCCAGCTTGGCGATCAACGACTTGGTGTTGGTCGCTTCGACATCGAAGGACTCCACGATCGTCAGACGGCCCTGGCGGTTCAGCTCGGACAGGATCGCGCACATGGCTGCACGGTACTGCTTACGGTTGACCTTCTGCTCGAAGCTGCGCGGCTTGGCCGCGAAGGTGACACCGCCGCCGATGAAGATCGGAGCCGTCAGTGCGCCATGACGCGCGCCGCCGCCCTTCTGCTTCTTCGACTTCTTGGTGGTACCAGCCACTTCAGAGCGAGTCTTCTGTGCCTTGGTGCCGGCGCGACCGGCGTTGCGGTAAGCAACGACGACCTGGTGAACCAGATCTTCGCTGAAATCGCGACCGAACACGGCATCGGAGACCGAGACCTTGTTGTTGCTACCCGTGATAACGAGTTCCATCGTCATCTCTCCTTATGCCTTGCTAGCCGGACGAACGATCACGTCACCACCCGCTGCGCCCGGAACGGCACCACGGATCGCGATCAGACCACGCTCGACATCGACCTTCACCACTTCAAGGTTCTGGGTGCTCTGCTGCACCGAACCCATGTGGCCGGACATCTTCTTACCCGGGAAAACGCGACCCGGGGTCTGGCGCTGGCCCAAGGAACCCGGCGCGCGATGCGACAGCGAGTTACCGTGGGTTGCATCGCCCATACGGAAGTTGTAGCGCTTGATGGTGCCCTGGAAGCCCTTACCCTTGGTGACACCCTGGACGTCGACCTTCTGGCCAACTTCAAAGATGTCCGCCTTGACTTCGCCGCCGACGGCGAAATCGCCGAGCTGCGCGTCTTCAACGCGGAATTCCCACAGGCCACGGCCCGCGTCGACCTTCGCCTTGGCGAAGTGACCGGCTTCCGGCTTGTTGACCAGGGCAGCGCGACGCGCGCCGACGGTCACCTGCACGGCGCTGTAGCCGTCAGCTTCGACGGTCTTGATCTGCGCGATGCGGTTCGGGGTAGCTTCAATCAGGGTTACCGGGATGGCCTGGCCATCTTCGGTGAACACGCGGCTCATGCCAGCCTTGCGGCCCACGAAGCCCAACGAATATTTCTTCGTCATGGTCGTAGTCCTCAGGTCAGCTTGATCTGAACGTCGACGCCGGCAGCCAGTTCGAGCTTCATCAGCGCGTCCACGGTCTTGTCGTTCGGGTCAACGATATCGAGCACGCGCTTATGCGTGCGGGTCTCGTACTGGTCACGCGCGTCTTTGTCGACGTGCGGCGAGACGAGAATGGTGTAACGCTCGATCTTGGTCGGCAGGGGGATCGGGCCACGCACTTGCGCGCCGGTCCGCTTTGCCGTTTCTACGATCTCGCTGGCCGAACGGTCGATCAAACGATGATCGAACGCCTTCAGCCGAATCCGGATCTTTTGGTCCGCCATGACGGTGGGTTCCTTCGTTAAAAGAGCGACGGACAAGGCCTCTGGGTTGCCTTGTCCCATGAATATCCTGAATGCAGACGCCGCACATTCCTGCGCGGCGACAAGATCTTTCCGTAGACCTCAAAAATCGAGGCAGACCGGTTTCCCGATCTGCCCAGACAAAAAGTATAGCGCGCATACAAGTTGGCAGTCAACAGGGGTACTGTTGACAAAGCCTGAATGGCGCGACCCTTCCTGGTCTGGGGAACACGAGGAGCATCCTGCGCCTCTTTTCCCATTTGGTTACGCCCCGATGCCCTACCCAGGCAACATCGGGGCGCAGATTCTAGCAGATTACTCGAGGATCTTGGAGACCACGCCGGCGCCGACGGTACGACCGCCTTCACGGATGGCGAAGCGCAGACCTTCG
>NZ_NIVS01000001.1 GCF_002205165.1 Stenotrophomonas maltophilia
GGGGGATTCCGGGAGCGGGAGGTGGTGCGCCAGCCGGGGTTGTTTGATCATCTGGGTGATGTGTAGCTGGGCGGTATTCGTCCGCGGGTTTTGCCGTTTTTCTTGATCTGTTCAAGTGTTGACGGCAACGGCGACATCAAGATCAAGATCAACTGCTAAGGCGCTGGTATCTGCGTGGTGAGAGTTTGGGACGACGCGGGTGGGGTATCGGGACCCGCCGCAAGTCCCGCTCCGCGGCCCGGCCCAGCCGCTGGCGGCTGTGCGTTCAGTCGCATGCGAGGCAGTGCCTCGCAAGCAATGCGCCTTCACCCATGTAGGCTCGTGTGTTGCCATCCATGGCAACACACGGTCCCAATACCCCACCCGCGCCGTCCCTCCGACACAGGGTCGGTGCGCATGGAGAATTCGCGCTGCGCGCTACTTCTGCGCCTTTACGGCCACTGCATTTCACCCTTGGCTACTTTTGCGCTCAGTTCCAGTGAACTTTCGCCAGTCAAGGTCGGATAGCGTTTTTTCATCGCGGCGATGAGTGCGGTGGCGTCTTTGCTGCGTGCGGTTTCTTCGTCGAACGCGCGGATGTAGTCGGCGGTGAAATCCACGGCGCTGATGTCCAGGGCGGCATCGGCTGCGTAGTGGCCGGGGATGACGCGGGTGGGGTTCAGGGCCTTGATGGTTGCCAGGGTCTGCAGCCAGTGCGCGTGCGATTGGGCGCTTTGGGTGTCGGCCATCCAGACGTGTTCGCCGGCGACGATGGGGATGCCGCCGAGGATCGTGCGCAGGGCGGGGATCCACAGGACGGTGCGGTCCGGGGTGGGGCCGGTGAGGCCGATGATCTTGATCGGTTGGCCTTCGAGGGTGAGGGTGTCGCCGTCCAGCGGTTCGGGGATGACGATGCGGGTCGGTTTGCCTGCGCCCATCTGGGGGCCCCAGTACGCGAGTTTGGCGGCCTGGGTGGCGTTGATGTGGGCGACGGTGGCCGGGGTGGCGAGGATGCGGGCGTCGGGGAAGGCGTCCTGCAGGGTGGCCAGGCCGAAGTAGTAGTCGGGGTCGCCGTGGCTGATGTAGATCGTGGTCAGGCGTTTGCCGGAGGCGCGGATGCGCTCGACGAGGTGGGCGGCATCGGTGGCGGCGAACTGGGCGTCGACCAGGATGGCGTCGTGGCGGCCGGTGATCAGGGTGGACGCAACGGAAAACAGCGCCTTGTCGCCGGGGTGGTAGGGCTGCACCTGCAGCGCGTGGGCTTCGGCGGTGGCCGCAGCGGCGTGGCTGATGGCCGGTGCGCTCACGGCGAACGCGGTACCGAGCGTCAACGCCAGGGCCAGGGTGGTGCGGGAAACGTTGGGCATTTCAAGAAGTCCTGCGCAGTGCGGCCCTGGCATCACACCGGGGCGGGATGGCCCCGACATGACACCGGGGCCGGTAGAGCCGATCGTTGGTCGGCTGCGTCCAGATCGGCGGCCTGGTCAGTACGCAACCGTGGCGATCTGCCGCACGTACTGCGGGGTTTCGATCTCGTTGATGAAGGCGTCGGCGTAGTCGGGGTAGCTGATCCGACTGTGGCCATCGGCACCGACCAGGAAATTCCTTGCCTGGGTGCGGAAACCACCGCGCTGCGGGCCGGGGCCGATTTCGGCGGCGGGGGAGTAGAAGGTCCAGTCGAGGTCGTCGACGGCGCGCAGCTGCTTCAGCGTCTCGCGGGCGGCGAGGGCAACCGGCTTGTAGGCGTCGGGGAAGCCCTCGGTGTCCACCAGTTGCACGCCGGGGGCGACTTCCAGGCTGCCGGCGCCACCGACCATGATGAAGCGGGGCACGCCGGCCTGGCGTGCGGCGGCCACCAGCGCGGCGGTGGTGGTGGTCACCGTGCTCGGGGCATCGCCCGGGCGCGGGCCGAAGGCGCTGGCCAGGACATCGTGGCCGGCGATGACGGCGGCCAGCGCATCGGTGTCGTCCAGCGCGGCAACGGCCAGCTGGGCGCCGTCCAGTTCGGCCGGGAGGCCGGTCTCGCGGCGGACGATGGCAGTGACCTGATGGCCGCGGGCGAGGGCCTGGCGGGCGATCTCACGGCCGATGTTGCCGGTGGCACCAACAAGCGCGATTTTCATGGGGGAGGTCCGTTGAGGAAGGAACGCCAGCGTATGCCTCTGGAATCGGCCGAAAAACCGCGTATAACGGCCTAATTTGTTGCACGGATCGATCAAATGGACCGGATGACCGCCATGAACGTGTTCGTCGAGGTCGCTGAGCGCGGCAGCCTGACGGCCGCAGCCGACGCGCTGGAGATGTCGCGGGCCATGGTGACGCGCTATCTGGCCGAGGTGGAGCGTTGGCTGGGCGCGCGGCTGCTGCACCGGACCACGCGGCGGATCAGCCTGACCGGCCCGGGCGAAGCCGCGCTGCTGCGCTTCCGGCAGATGCTGGCGATCGGCGATGAGCTGCGCGGTGAGCTGGCTACCGACAACCCCGAGCCGCACGGGCTGCTGCGGGTCACCGCGAGTGTCTCGTTCGGGCAGATCCACCTGGCGGCAGCGGTGGCGGCGTTCGTCAAACGGCACCCGCTCACACGCGTGGAACTGCTGCTGGTGGACCGCGTGGTCAATCTGGTGGAGGAGCGCGTGGACATCGCCGTGCGCATCTCGCGCGCGATCGATCCCAGCCTGATTGCGCGGCCGTTGGCGCCGTGCCGTTCGGTGCTGTGCGCAGCGCCGGCGTACCTGGCAGAGCGAGGTACACCGACCACCGCCGATGCGCTGGCCGCGCACAACTGCCTGACCCACCACTACGTCGGCAAGAGCGTGTGGCATCTGCAGCGCGAGGGGCGGAAGATCGCGGTGGCGGTGGGCGGCAACATCAGCGCCAACGAGGCGTCGCTGCTGCTCGAAGCGGTGCGCGCCGGTGCGGGTATCGCAATGTTGCCGACGTACCAGATCGCCCCGTTGCTGCGCAGTGGCGAACTGATCGAAGTGCTGCCGGATTACGACGTGGAAGGCCTGGGCATCCACGCGGTATACGCGTCGCGTCGGCAGCTGCCGACGATCATGCGCAGCTTCCTGGATTTCCTGGTGGAGCGTTTTGCCAGCCCGGAATTCCTGGCGCAGCTGTAAACGCGGCTCTACCCGGGCGTGCATCGGCATCACACACGCACCTCCGTACAATGGCGCTTCCCTGCTGTTGAAGTGAGCATTGCCTTGTCTTACCCGTACCCGTTGGTGGTGTTCGATCTGGATGGCACGCTGGTGGACAGCGCGGCCGATATCGCCGAGGCGCTCAACCGCACGCTGGAAGATTGGCAGTTGCCACGCGTGCCGGAAGCGACGGTGCTGACATGGATCGGTGATGGCGTGCGTCGGCTGGTCGAGCAGGCGTTTACCGCAGCCGCCAGTGATATCGATCTGGATAAGGTGATGCCGGGGTTCATGCGGCACTACGAGGCGTGCCTGTTGCGCAGCCCGCGTCTGTTCGATGGTGTGAGCGAGACGTTGGCGGCATTGCGCGAGCGTTCGGTGACGCTCGCGATCTGCACCAACAAGCCGTCCACGCTGGTGGCACCGTTGCTGCAGCATTTCGGGCTGCAGGATCAGTTTGCGTTGGTGCTGGGTGGAGATTCGCTGCCGGAGCGCAAGCCCAGTGGTGCGCCGTTGCGGCATATCGCCGCGCACTTCGAGGTGGCCGTCGAAGACGCCTTGATGGTGGGCGATTCGATCACCGATTACCGCGCTGCCGTGGATGCCGGGATGCCGGTGGCGCTGGTGCGCTACGGGTATCCACGCGGGCTGGATCTGGACAACGTTCAGGCCGTTGCCGTGGTGGATGATCTGCGGGGATTGTTGGCGCTGTAACGTGTCAGGGCGTCTGCCGACCAACGGTCGGCAGCTACCGAGGATGATGGGTGTGCCGACCAACGGTCGGCAGCTACCAGGTTCAATGATTGTGCCGACCAACGGTCGGCACCTAACGAGGGTGGGACGGCGGCGTGGCCGCCGTCCAGATCCCTTATTTCGGCTGGTAACGCACGCTCAGGCGGTACTCGCGGCCCGGCTGGTTGTACCAGGCCACCGTTTCGTAGTCGCGATCAAAGACGTTGCTGACCCGGCCCAGCACGGACCAGTCGCGGGTCAGTGCGTATTCCAGTCGCAGGTCCACGGTGCCGTAGCCACCCAGGCGCACCGTATTGGCCGCATCGTCGTACCGCTTGCCGGCGCCGTTGGCGGTGATGCCGGCGCGGAAGGCACCGAAGCGGCGATCGACGTCCAGGCGCGCGGTGTTCTGAGCGCGGCGGGCCAGCCAGTTGTCGAACTGCGCGCTGCCGTCGGTGCGGTTGCGCGGATCGGTGTGGCTGAGCTGTGCATTGAGGTCGAACCCGGCCACGGTGATCGCACCGGTCAGTTCGGCGCCGCGGATGCGGGCCTTTTCGACCTGCGACATCATGAAGGTGGTCGCGTCATAGGTGATCAGGTCATCGATGCGCGTTTCGTACACATCCAGACCCCAGCGCCAGCCATCACCTTGCTGGGCGATGCCGACATTCGCGCTCTTGGACTTTTCCGGATCCAGGGTCGGCACGCCGCTCCACGGGTCGTACAGATCGCTGAAGGTCGGGGCCTTGAATGCGGTGCCGTAGCTGGCGTTGAGGCGGAACCCGCTGCCCAGCTCCAGGCCCCAGCCGAGGCTGCCGGTGGTGTGGTTGCCGAACTGTTCGTTGTCGTCGTTGCGCACGCTGGCCTGCAGGTGGTGCGCGCCGAAGCGGCCCTGGTACTGCACGAACACGCCGGTGTTGTCGCGGCTGTCGACCAGATAGCCGGCACTGCTGCCGTCCAGGTTGTCCTGGCTCCAGTCCACGCCGGCGCTCAGCAGCTGGCCCTCGGCGATGCCGATATCGGCCTGCACCGAGGCACTGTCGCGATGGGTCTGCGCGTTGCCCAGCCAGGTATCACCGTTGAAGTTGTCCGATTCGTTGTCGGCACGGCCGACATTGAGGGTCAGGTTGAAGCGCTCGCTGGGGGTGTAGCGCAGCTTGCCACCGAGTACCTGCTGCAGGGTCTCGGAGTAGTTGTAGTAGCCGTCGTAGTGGTTCTCGCCTTCGGCGCGCAGCGCGGTGCCTTCCAGGCTCAGCGTGTCGGTCAGGGCATAGCCGCCGCGCAGGCTCATGGACAGGTTGCGGTAGCCATCGCGGTCGGGCTCATTGGCGCCGCAGCCGGCGAACGGCGAGACCGAGCCGCGGCAGGCGTTGATGCCGTCGGTGTGCTGGTAGGCGATGTCGGTGCCGAACCAGCCACGCGCGCCACTGCCACCGAAGCCGCCGCTGGCTTCGCGCAGGCCGTTGCTGCCGCCGCCGAGCTGCAGGTGGGGCGCGAACTGGCCGGCATTGCGGCGGGTGAAGATCTGGATCACGCCACCGATCGCGTCGGCACCGTACAGGCTGGACTGCGGGCCACGCACGATCTCGATGCGCTCGATCTGCGCCAGCGGCAGGTCCTGGATCATGGCCAGGCCGAGGTCGCCGGTGTTGATGCGCACGCCGTCGATCAGCACCAGGGTGTGGGCCGAGTTGGTGCCGCGCAGGAACAGCGAGCTTTGCTTGCCCAGGCCGCCGCTGTTGTTGAGGTTGATGCCGGCCCGGCCGCGCAGCAGATCCTGCAGCGAGGGTGCCTGGCTGCGCTCGATCTCGGCGCGGTCGATCACCTGCGCCGGCGAGATGCTGTCCTGCAGGGCGATCGGGGTACGGGTGGCGGTGACCAGCACCTGGTCCAGTGCGGTGGCCTGGTCCTGGGCGGACGCCAGCAGGGGCAGGGCCGAGAGCACAGCCAGGGAAAGAACGCGGGTTTGCAGCTTCATCGATGACTCCATGCACCGCGCACGCCCGCGCGGCAAGGGGTGGGGATGATCGCGCTGCAGGGGTGTTCGACGGTGGGCGGGCGCACGCAGGCGCCTGCTTGCCGCCGCCATGCCCGCCGCATCGCAACCAGTCGTCTTCCAGGCCGGTCTCCGGGCTCGCGGGTCGATGGGGTGCCATCGTGCCAGGCGCCTTCCCATGCCGGAGCACAGTGGCGTGTTGCCTGGTGTTTCCTCGCTTACCGTTGCGGGGGCAGCGCCGGAGTGGCGGCATGGCACAAGGCCTGACGCGTCACCGGCTTCCCGTTTCAACCTGGCGGCGTTGCAGCCCCGGGTCACCTGAAAGTGGGCGCAGTCTAAGCCATCGGCCGGGCCGGTGGCGCGCGCCGGTTAGAATGCGCCTCGCTTTTTCGATGTGATCCCCATGACCCCAACGTGGTTGCAGCACCCCGGCACCGACGCCCGTGACCCGCACTGGCCGGCTGCAGCGGGCAGCAGAGGGGGCCTGGCGTGATCCTCGATCTGATCCGCCACGCCAGCACCGGCCGCGACGATCATCTCGATGGCCGCACCGATCCGCCGCTGCAGGAGGGCGCGACCGACGCGCTGTGCGCGCGCTACGCAGGGCTGTCCTGGCAGCGGGTGCTGTGCTCGCCGCGGCAACGCGCCGTGGTCACCGCCGAGGCGCTGGCCGCGCCGCTCGGGCTGGCCGTGGCGACCGATGAGGAATGGGAAGAGCTGGATTTCGGCGACTGGGACGGTGCCGCGCTGGAGGCGCTGCCGATGGATGCGCTGTCGGCCTTTCATCTGGACCCGCACGCCAACCCGCCGCCGCATGGCGAAAGCTGGGGCCACTTCGAGCGCCGCATCGCGCGTGGACTGCATCGGCTGCTGGATGAACCCGAGCCGGTCTCCACCCTGATCGTCAGCCATGGCGGCGCGCTGCGGATGGTGCTGTCCCAGGTATGCGGCCTGCCGATGGCAATGTGCTGGGCGCTGCGCATCGATCACGGCACGCGGCTGCGCCTGCGCGTGGAGCGCGAGGACGATCACCTGTGGGGCGAGCTGCTGGAACTGCAGCAGGTATGAAGCGCACGGGTACCGACGGTGTGTCGGTACCTGCGGATCAACGATGGTCGTCGTCGATGTCGAACGGCGGTGCGTCGTCGCCGTCATCATCACGATGCTCGACCGTGCGGTCGTAGACCGGGCCGGAGGCGGGCGGCGCCTTCTTCAGCGGCTGGTCGGCGATGATCGCTTCGTACTCGGCCACCAGCACGGTGCGGCGTGCTTCCGGCAGTTCCTGCCAGTGGCAGTCCTGCAGCGCGCCTTCCAGCGAATACAGCAGGTTCAAGCTCGGTTTGAAGCCGGCGCGGCGCACCTTGACGAAGGCCCCGACGGCCCCGACGGCCACCAGGTCTTCCGGCGTACGCAGACCGACCTGACGCAGCCATGCTGCACTCTTCGGGCCGATGTTGCGCAGCTTGGCGGCACTCATCCCAGTGCCTCGACGAACACGGCGGCGATTGCTTCCAGGCCGGCCTGGTCCTCGGCATCGAAGCGGGCCAGCGAGGGGCTGTCCAGATCGAACACGCCGACCAGATCACCGTTGTGGACCAGCGGCACGACCAGTTCCGAGCGCGAGGCCGAGTCGCAGGCGATGTGACCGGGGAACGCATCGACGTCTTCGATGCGCTGGGTCACCCGCTGCGAGGCGGCGGCGCCACACACGCCCTTGTCGAGCGGAATCCGCACGCAGGCGGGCAGGCCCTGGAACGGGCCGACGACCAGCTCCTTGCCATCGAAGAAGTAGAAACCGACCCAGTTCAGGTGCGGCAGGGCGTGGTAGACCAGCGCCGACAGGTTGGCCGCATTGGCGATGCGGTCGCGCTCGCCGTGCACCAGGGCGCGGGCCTGGGCCAGCAGCTGGCCGTACTGTTCCGGCTTGCTGCCGGTGAGCGTTGAGGTATCGAACATGGCCGCAGTCTACCAAGCCGAACGTCCGCCTGCGCCGGGGCCCGGCGGAACGCAGCGGACCGCATCGCAACGCGGCCGGGAGGCGGATAATGGCGCGTTTCCGCTCCCGGTGGTCCCCATGTCCCTGCCTGCGCCGCGCCCTGCCGCTCTGTTCGTTACCGGTACCGATACCGGCATCGGCAAGACCTTCAGCAGCTGTGTGCTGTTGCATGCCCTGCGTCGGCACGGCGGCACCTCGGTGGGCATGAAGCCGGTCGCCAGTGGATGCGAGCGTACCCCCGAGGGCCTGCGCAACGAGGATGCCACCGCCCTGCTGGCGGCCAGCCTGCCGGCGCCGGCGTACGACGACCTCAACCCGTTTGCCCTGGAGCAGCCACTGGCCCCGGAGATCGCCGCTGCCGAGGCGGGCGTGCAGCTGTCATTGGCGCCGATCGAAGCGGCCTTCTCGCGCCTGCGCGCCAGCGCGGACACGGTGGTGGTCGAAGGTGTCGGCGGTTGGCTGGCACCGCTGTCGGCCACGCTGGACCAGCGTGATCTGGTGCAGGCGCTGGAACTGCCGGTGGTGATGGTGGTTGGGCTGCGGCTGGGCTGCCTCAACCATGCGCGGCTGACCGCCGAGGCGATCGCCGCCGGTGGCGCGCGCTGCGTCGGCTGGATCGCCAATGAGGTGGACCCGGCGATGGCGCGCCGCGATGAGAACGTCGCACTGCTCAAGGCGCGGTTGCCGATGCCGTGCTGGGGGCGCCTGCCGTATGCGCCCGGCGCGGACCCGGCCAGCCTGGCCGATCGCCTGGTGTTCTGAGCGTCAGCACTCTGCGCGTGCCTGCAGTGCGGCGGCGAGCCGCCCCACCGTGGCGATCGCGCCGACGAAGCGCTCGTCCAGTTCCTGGCAGCACGACAGGCGCAGGCAGTGCCGGTAACGTGCGCCGCGCGAATACACCTGGCCGGGCATGAACACGACGCCCTCGGCCAAGGCCTGCTCGAACAGTTCCCCGGTATCGATCGCGGCAGGCAGCTCCACCCACAGCAGGAAGCCGCCGGTGGGCTGGGTGGCCGAGGTGCCCGGGGGGAAGTGCTGGGCGATCAGGCCACGCACGTGGCTGACCTGGTCGCTGTACAGCCGGCGCAGCCCACGCAGATGGTGCTCGTAGTTGCCCGCCTCCAGGAACGCCGCCACCGCATCGCCGAGCAGGCGTGATTCGGCGCCGGAGGAGTGGAACTTGAGCAGTTGGATATCGGCGGCGAAACGGCCCCCGTCGAGCCAGCCGATGCGGTAATCCGGGGCGAGCGTTTTGGAGAACCCGCTGCAGACCATGATCCAGCCATCGCGGTCGAAACTCTTGGCCAACGGCTCCAGTGGCTCCTTGAACTGCAGTTCGGCGTACACCGCATCTTCGATCAACGGCACCTGGTAGTGGTTCACCAATGCGGCCAGGCGCTGCTTGTTCGGCACCGGCATGCTGCTGCCGAGCGGATTGTGCACCGTCGGCATGGCCATGATCGCGGCGATGCCGCCGGTCTCGAGCAGGGCTTCCAGCGCATCCAGATCGAGCCCGTCGCGCGGATGGGTCGGCAGTTCGATCGCGCGCAGGCCCAGGCTGCGCAGCAGCGGGTAGATGTTGAAGTAGGAGGGCGCTTCGATCGCGACCGCATCGCCAGGTGTTGTCACCACGCGCAGTGCCAGCTGCAGGGCCTCCATCGCGCCATGGGTGAGCACCAGCCGTTCCACCGTGGTGTGCAGCCCCAGCCGCGGCCCACGTTGCACGATCTGGGTCAGCAGCCGCGCGGCGCCGTTCGGGCGGGCGTAGGTCTCCACCGTGGTAGCGGCACGACGCAGCACCTGCGCGGTACTGCGGGCCAGCTGCGCACCGGGATAGAAACGCTTGCCGCGCGGGCCGGCGAAGGCCAGGTCGACGATGCCCGGCTGCTGCTGCGCGGCCAGCACGCGCGCCATCATCGCCTGCTGGGCGGGGGCGGTCGGCGGCGACGGTGCCTGCCGCAGTGACTGCGTGGGTTCGGGCAGGCGCGGGCTGACCACGAAGCCGGCCTTGGGTCGCGGCAACACCAGCCCGGCATCCTCCAGCTGCCGATAGGCCGCGATCACCGTGTTGAGGCTGAGACTGCGTTGCGTCGCCAGCCCGCGCAGCGACGGCAACCGGGTGCCGACCGGCAAGCGTCCGCTGCGGATCGCATCGGCCATCTCATCGGCCAGGGACTGGTAAAGGTTGGTCGCCATCGGCAGCTTCATCCACGGGATCTGTAACCGTGCGGATGCCAGCCATCTGCATCTGTATCCGCGCCTGGCGCCAGCCTACCATGCGTGTCCCGACTTCCCTCGCGCACGGCAGGGCGATGTGTGCCGTGCGTTTTTTCTTGTTTTTCAGCGTACTCAGCGGGCCGATATCGTGGTGCTGACCAGGCGCGGCTGCTCGCGGTACAGCGCCGGGTACTGCTGCTTCAGCGCGGCCACCTTGGGCAGGTCGTTGATGCGGATGTACAGCGATTCCGGATGCAGCGTGAGGTAGTTCTGGTGGTAGCCCTCGGCGGCGAAGAACGGCTTGCCGCCGTCCACCTGGGTGACCACCGGCGCGGCGTAGGCCCTGGCCTGTTGCAACTGGGCGATATAGGCGCGGGTGGCATCGCGTTGGGCCGCGTCGTCGGCATACACGGCCGAGCGATACTGCGTGCCGCGGTCCGGGCCCTGCCGGTTGAGCTGGGTCGGATCGTGCGCCACCGAGAAGAACACCTGCATCAATTGACCGTAGCTCACCTGCGAGGGGTCGTAGGTGACCTGCACGGCCTCGGCATGGCCGGTGCTGCCGCTGCCGACGCGCGGGTAGGTGGCGTTCGCCGCGCTGCCGCCGATATAGCCGGACAGTGCGCTGTCCACGCCCTTGATGTGCTGGAACACGCCCTGCACGCCCCAGAAGCAACCGCCGGCGAACACCACCTGGGCGCGCTTCACGCCGGGTTGGTGCAGGTCCGCCTTGCCTGTGGGCGCCGGCACCACCGCGCTCGGCGCAGCGGCTGCGGCCTGTGCAGGCCGATCCAGGCCAACCACCACGCTGGCAGTGAGTGCGGCGATGGCGACGGCGATGCCGCCGGCAACGAGTTTGTCGAACGCGATCTTCATGCGATAGCTCCTCAACCAAACGTAAAGGCGTAAGCGCGCACGCCCGGATCGAGGAACTCGATCTCGAAGGTGCGCTCCTGCACGGCGCCGGACTGGCGGATCAGCTGATACAGGCGGTTCTCATCGACGTGGCCATCGCCGTCGGCGGAAACATCTCCACCGGCCGCCGCGCCCGGCGCCTGCCCATCGATGCGCACGCGGAACCGGACCGGCTTGCCCTCTTCGCCCGGGGCCAGCACCAGGTGCAGGTCGCGCGCATGGAAACGGAAGGCGATGCGGCCGCCGCCCGTTTCCAGCCGGGCAGCTTCGTTGCCCACGGTCCAACGCCCGGCCAGCGCCCACTGGTTGTGCTGCAGCGTGGCAGGCACGGTGTAGTCGGCGGGCTGATCCTGGCGCTGGCCACCGGGCGAGGCGAAGTTCTCGGCCCGCGCATGGCCCAGGTAGGTCTCCGGCGATTTGAGGTTGTCCATGTCGGCCTGGCGGGCCACGCCCTCCAGCGTCATCGCCACCGGTGCATCGTCACCGGGCAGCGTGTTGCCGGCCTCACGCAGCAGCTGGCGGATGATCTGCTCGGACTGCGCATAGTTGCCTTCGCCGAAGTGATGCGCGCGGATCCGGCCCTGCGCGTCGATGAAGTAGTGCGCCGGCCAGTACTTGTTGTTGAAGCCGCGCCAGATCGCATAGTCGTTATCGATCGCGACCGGGTAGGTGACCTTCAGATCCTTTACCGCGCGCTGCACGTTGGCCAGGCTTCGCTCGAACGCGAACTCCGGCGCGTGCACGCCGATCACCACCAGCCCGTGGTCGCGGTAGCGCTGGGCCCACTCACTCACGTAAGGCATGGCACGCAGGCAGTTGATGCAGGAGTAGGTCCAGAAATCGACCAGCACCACCTTGCCGCGCAGCGCCTGCGCATCCAGCGGCGGGCTGTTGAGCCAGCCGGTGGCGCCCGCCAGCGAGGGCAGGGTGCCTTCCACCGGCAGCGGCTGACCGGGTGTGTTTGCCGCGGCACTGGTCATCGCGGTACCCGCCGCGGGCGGTTGGGCCGGCAGCACGTCGAGCAGGCCCTGTTCCAGCCTGGCGGTGCTGACCGTGGAGAGCCGGGTCAGCACGCCGGTGTCCCAGCCCATCGCGATGGCGACCACCGCCAGCAGCGCGGCGATGCCGAGCCCGCGACGCACCCACTCGCCCACGCCGAGGCGACGCTTGAGCGCAGCGAACACGCGTCCGCCGATCCAGATCGCCAGCGCCAGCGAGGTGGCCGCACCCAGCGCATACGCCAGCAGCAGCCCGCTGGTGCCGACACTGGCACCCTGCAACGCCGCGCCGGTGAGGATCAGGCCGAGGATCGGGCCCGCGCAGGGTGCCCACAGCAGGCCGGTGGCGATGCCGATCAGCAGCGAGGTGCCCACGCCCCCACGGCCGGCGTCACTGGCCGCGTCGGCCGAGGCACTCAGCCGCGCGCCGAGGCGCTGGAAGGGCGACAGCAGGCGGTCGGCCAGCGCCGGCCACAGCAGCGCCAGTGCAAACACCGCCATCACCACCAGCGCGATCCAGCGCCCGATCTGGTTGGCCTGCGCGACCCATTGGCTGCTCACCGCAGCCAGGCTGGCGACCACGGCAAACATCAGCGCCATGCCGATCAGCAGCGGCAGGCCACTGCGCAGGAAGGGGCGGTCGGACCGCGCGAACACGAACGGCAGCACCGGCAGGATGCAGGGGCTGAGGATGGTGAGCACGCCACCGAGGTAGGCCAGCACGAGCAGAAGCATGGAGAGGTCCTTCTATAATGCAGGGAAGTGCAGCGCTCAGGCCGCGACGAAATTCATGGCCACGCCGTTCATGCAATAGCGCAGTCCGGTCGGGCGGGGGCCGTCATCGAACACGTGGCCCAGATGGCCCCCGCAGCGCCGGCAATGCGCTTCGACCCGGACCATGCCCAATGTGGTGTCGCGGTCTTCACCGACGGCATCGTGCAGCGGCGCCCAGAAACTGGGCCAACCGGTGCCGCTGTCGAACTTGGTGGAGGAGGAGAACAGCGGCAGCGCGCAGCCGGCACAGGTAAAGGTCCCGCGCCGATGCTCCTTGTTGAGCGGGCTGCTGAACGGCCGCTCGGTGCTCTGCCGGCGCAGCACGCTGTACTGGGCCGGCGTCAGCTGCTCCCGCCACTGCGCATCGCTGCGCATCACCTCGAACTGGCGCACGGGCGCGGCAGGGGCTGCCGGGGCCGGGCCACTGCAGGCGGTCAGACCGAACAGGCCGGCGGCGGCCGCCATGCCACCCATTCCAAGCACATTGCGACGTGTGTAACGCATGGCCGATCTCCGGGCAGGGGGACGATGCGGCCATGCTGCGCCCGGCCCGGTCAACGAATCCTCACGCAGGGTTAAATTTTCCGTGACACATTCAGGCCGCGATCCGTCGACAATGCGCCATGCCCTCCTGCCGCCTCCCGAGCCGATGAGCAGCGCCAAGCGTGTCCTGATCGTCGAAGACGATGTCCACATCGCCAACCTGCTGCGCATGCACCTGCGCGATGAGGGCTATGAGGTCACCCATGCCGCCACCGGCGATGAGGGCCTGGCCCTGCTCGAGGGGCAGCCATGGAGCGCGCTGGTGCTGGACCTCATGCTGCCCGGCGTGGACGGCCTGGAGATCTGCAAGCGCGCCCGGGCGATGACGCGCTATACCCCGATCATCATCACCAGTGCGCGCGCCAGCGAAGTGCATCGCATCCTCGGCCTGGAGCTGGGCGCGGATGATTACCTGGCCAAACCCTTCTCGATGCTGGAACTGGTGGCCCGCGTGAAAGCGCTGCTGCGCCGGGTGGAAGCGATGGCGCAGAACGCGCGCATCGATGCCGGTGAAACCGAGGTGGCCGGGCTGCGCATCGACCCGGTCGCACGCACGGCGGCGGTGGAGGGACGGCCGCTGGAACTGACCCCGCGCGAGTTCGATCTGCTGTACTTCTTCGCCCGTCATCCGGGCCAGGTGTATTCGCGCATGGACCTGCTCAACCAGGTCTGGGGCTACCAGCACGACGGCTACGAACATACCGTCAACACCCACATCAACCGGCTGCGCAACAAGATCGAACGCGACGCGGCCAATCCGCAGCGCATCCAGACGGTCTGGGGCCGCGGCTACAAACTGGTCGATGGCAACGAGGGGGGCGGCGCATGATCCGGCTCACGCTGTCCCAGCGCCTGTCCGCCGTGTTCTTTGCGCTGCTGCTGCTGTGCTGTGGCGCGTTGGTCTGGATCCAGATGCGCAGCACCACCGTGCATGAGCAGGAAACCGTGCAGCGCCTGTCGCGCGGGTTGGCCGAACACATCGCACGCAGTGGCGAACTGATGGATGGCCGTGGCATGCGCAACGGCGAAGTGCGCGCGCTGTTCGGCAAGCTGATGGCGGTCAACCCAAGCGTGGAGGTGTATCTGCTCGATGACCAGGGCCGCATCCTCGGCCATGACGCACCGGACGGTCATCTCAAGCGCAGCCGGGTCGATCTGGCGCCGGTGCAGGCGCTGCTGCGTGACGAGCCGTTGCCGATCCTCGGCGACGACCCGCGCAGCACAACCGGCCGCAAAGTATTCAACGCGGCCCCGCTGTGGGTGCAGGGCCATCAGGCCGGCTACATCTACGTGGTGCTGGTCGGTGAGCAGCGCGAAGCACTGGCGGCCAACATCGCCGCCAACAGTACGTTGCGCACCACGCTGTGGTCCTTGGCCATCGTTGCGGTGGTAGGGCTGCTGGCCGGCCTGGTCGCGTTCCGCTGGGTGACCCGCCCGCTGCGCCAGCTGACGCGGCGCATCCAGTCCTTCGATGTCGACACGGCCACACCCGATGCCGCGCCGCCGCCGGCCCCGCTGCGCCCCGGCGAGCGTGACGAGCTGGCCATCCTGCAGCACAGCTTCGGGCACATGGCCCAGCGCCTGGGCGAGCAGTGGCAGCAGCTGCGGCAGCAGGATCTGCAGCGCCGCGAGCTGGTCGCCAATATTTCCCACGACCTGCGCACCCCGCTGTCCTCGCTGCACGGCTATCTGGAGACGCTGGCGCTGAAGGACGCCACACTGAGCGCCGACGAGCGCCAGCGCTATCTCTCGATCGCGCTCTTGCAGAGCCACAAGGTCGGTCGCCTCGCCCAGGCGTTGTTCGAGCTGGCCCGGCTCGAGCACGGCGGTGTCGTGCTGGACCGCCAGGCGTTCTCGCTGCCGGATCTGGTCCAGGATGTATTCCAGAAATTCGAGTTGGCGGCCCAGTCGCGCCGGCAGTCGCTGAGCGCCGATATCGCGCCCGGGTTGCCGCCGGTGGTGGCGGATCTGGCCTTGATCGAGCGGGTGCTGACCAATCTGCTGGACAATGCGATCCGGCATACGCCTGAGGGCGGCCACGTCACGGTGACGCTGCGCGCGGGCGACGGCGAGGTGCAGATCAGCGTGGCCGACAGCGGCCCCGGTATCGCGCCGGAGCGACGCGACAGCTTGTTCACCGCGATGCCTGCGCTGGGCAGCCAGCGGCCGGACAGTGGTGGGCTGGGCCTGCTGATCGTGCATCGCATCCTGCAGCTGCACGGGCGTGACATCCGCCTGCTGGAGAGCCGGGAAGGCGCGTTGTTCGTGTTCTCGCTGCCGGCCGCGCGCTGAGCAGCGCGCGGCCGGCTCAGGCCTGTGGCAGCCGCAGCCGGAAGCGCGCGCCGCCGAGCACCGAATCGCACACATCCGCGCTGCCACCGTGCTTGGTGGCGATGATGTGGACCAGGGCCAGCCCGAGTCCGAAGCCGTCGGGGTGCCGCTGCAGCTGCACGTAAGGCTGGAAGATGCGCTCACGGTCGGCCGGGGCCACGCCCGGCCCATCGTCATCCACGGCGATGACCAGCCCCGGTTCGGCGACATGCAGGCTGACAACCACCTGACTCACGGCGTGACGCCGTGCGTTGCCGATCAGGTTGCCCAGCGCCAGCATCAGCGCATCGCGGTTGGCGACCAGCGTGCGCTGATGAGGGGGTTGGAAGCAGAGCCTGGGGCCGTTGCCGCCGGTGGCTGGAAAGCGCTCCTCGAGCGCCTCGAACAACCGCAGGATGTCCAGCCGGTGCGTGGTGACCCGGGGGCTGCGGCCGAACTGTGCGTAGGTCACGCCAGCGGTGGCCAGTTGCTCCAGCCGCGCCACATCGGTCTTCAGGCCGTCCAGCAGCTCCACCCCTTCCGGGTCCTCCTCGCCGATCTGCATCATGGCCAGGGCGAAACGCATGCGTGCCAATGGCGTACGCGTTTCGTGGGCGACCGCCTGGGACAGGATCCGCTGCCCATCCATCACGTCCTGCAATTGCGCAGCCATGCTGGACAGCGCCTCACGCAGCGGCCGCACGAGGTGGGTACTGACGGCAGGCGCCGCGACGGCCAGCTCTCCCTGTTGGATCGCCAGTGCCATGTGCCCAAGCGCATAGACATCGCGCCACAGCCGGTACACCAGGAAATACAGGGGCAATGCGATGGCGATGATGAAGATGCTGATCATCACCGCCGTATCCACGTTTTCACTGTCGTACCAGGCAACATCGGCCTGCTCGGGCTCGGAAAAATCGCCCAGCACCAGGACCTGTGCGGAGCCGGGAAGCCGCTGGTAACTGAAGCGTCCGTCCGGCGAGAGCACCAATCCACCCTGGTCCAGATGCTCCAGCGACGGCGCATCCAGGACGTGCGGCGCCTCGGCCAGCGCCATGACCTGCAGCGGGTAGGCGAACTGCATCTGCAGGTGCCGGGTGAGCTGCGGCCAGTCTGCCTGCGGCGTATCGGCATAGCGTGCGTGCAGAAGATGCTGTGTGCCCTGCAGCTGTGTTCGGATCTGCTGGTCTTCGCCCTGCTCGGTGAGGGTTGCCCACAGATACAGTCCCGAGGCGATAAGCACCAGGTAGGCCAGCACGAAGCCCAGGCAATAGCGCAGGAACAGGCGGAAGTGACCCTTGCGCTGTGCGGATGGGCGGCGTCGCACCATCCCGTCAGCTCCATCCGGCGCGATTGAACAGATAGCCCTTGCTGCGGATGGTCTTGATCCGGTCCGGCACTTCCCCCACGTCGCCGAGCTTGCGTCGCAGCCGCGAGATGCGGGCATCGATCGAACGGTCCAGGCCGTCAAAACCGATCCCGCGCAGGTCGCGCAGCAGGTCATCGCGGCTGAGTATCGTGCCTGCGCTGTCGGCCAGGCACAGCAGCAGATCGAATTCGGCCGTGGTCAATTCAACCCGTTCGCCCAGCAGCGTCACCTCGCGGGTATCGCGTTCGATGCGAAGCTGCCCGAAGCACAGGCTCGGGCGCGTCTGGCGCTGGCTGCTGTCGCGACGCAGGTGCGCGCGCACACGCGCCAGCAGCACCCGCGGCTCGATCGGCTTGCCGATGTAGTCATCCGCACCCAGCTCCAGCCCAAGCACTTGGTCGATATCGTCGGTGCGGGCGGTCAGCATGCAGATCACTCCGCTGAAACGTGGGCGGATCGCGGCGCAGACGGCGAACCCATCCATGCCGGGCAGGGTCACATCCAACAGCACCACCGCCGGGTCCAGGCCGGGAATGCGCTCCACCGCGCCCTCACCGCTGAGCTCGTGCACCACGTCGTAGCCATGGCGCGAGAGATAGCCGCTGACCAGAGCGCCCAGACGCTCGTCATCCTCCACCAGCACGATATCCACCATTGCGGCCCAGCCTTGTCTTCCTGACCTGGCGCGATCCTAAGGCAGCACGACGGGGCGCCGAGGCCTGCGCTGAACGGACCCGTCAGCCGGTTCATCCAGGCAGCACGCGTGGTGCAGGGAGGCGGCGAATCTGCGGTGGATAGCGTCCATGGATGTCGTGATCGGGCGATCTGATGGCATGCCCGCGACAGCACGGAACTGCTGCCCGAGTGTCGCGTCCGGCCCGCTGTTACGCCCGGTTACACACGGTCGACAACGGTTGCGCGGGACACACGTGCGCTGCACTGACACGGTCCTGCCGCGAACCCACGCTGTGCACTCCCAACCACGGAGTCATCCATGTACCTCGAGCGTTCCCTCATTGCCCTCTCGTTGGCCCTGGTCGCCACCACGGCCCAGGCCTCTCCCGCGGATCGCGAGGGCGCCTACTTCTACGGTGGCCTCGGCAAGACCCAGGCCAGCTGGAAGATTCCCGCCGCCGACGTGCCGCCGGGTACCAAGCGCAAGCAGCGTAGTTCCGGGGCGAGCTACAGCGTCGGCGCCGGGTATCGCTTCAGCCCGTTCCTGGCGGCCGAAGGCTCCTTCGACAACACCATCGGCAATCGCCGCAGCAAGGATCCGGGCACGGCGAATTTCTCCAGCCGTTCGCTCAACGTGGGTGGCCTGGCCTTGATGCCGATCGGTGAACGTGTCGAGTTGTTCGGCAAGGTGGCCGTTGGCAGCCGCCAGCAGAGCTTCCTGCCGCCCAAGGGGACCGACGTCAAGACGACCCGGCAGAGCAAATTTGCGACCACGCCCAGCGCCGGTGCCAACGTGTACATGACCGATGCGCTCGCGTTGCGCGCCGAGTACACGATCCCGATGTCGGCCAACAAGAAGGTCCAACAGGCGGCCGGCGTGGAAAAGATGCGCCTCAACACCTGGAACGTGGGCATGTCCTACGCCTTCTGATCGGCAACGCCATCGCCGCCCCCGACCCGCTGCGGTCGGGGGTCGCCTTTCCGCGATCCTGGCAGGAGAGAGTTTCGTATGAGTGGTATCTGTGGCGTCGTCGTGCGCCCTGGAAAATGTTCCGCTGGCTTGCCGCAACGCTTGGACGCGATGAGTGCGACGTTGCGCCACGGCGGTCGCACGCCGTCGACCTGGTGCGACCCGACCCACGGCGTGGCGCTGGCGCGACTGCACAGCGTGGGGGGCACCCCATCGTCGCCGCAGCAATCCGCCTGCGGGCGCTATGTGTTGTGCCTGGACGGTACGCTGTACACCCGTGCGGCGTTGCAGCGCGAGTTTGCGTCGTCGGTGGGAGCCAGCGAGGACGATGCGACGCTGCTGCTGCTCTCCATCGCGGCCCGAGGACTGCAGCGCACGTTGACGGAGTGCGATGGGGACTTCGCGCTGGCCGTATGGGACCGTCAGGAACACGTCCTGTGGCTGGCCCGGGACCGCGTCGGCGCGCGGCCGCTGTACTACGGGTGGTGCCACGGCGATCTGCTGTTCGGCGTGGGGCTGGCCTCGCTGCATGGCTATCCCGGCTTCCAGGCACCGATCAATCGCGATGCGCTGCCGCTGCTGCGCTTTGGCTACATTCCCGCGCCGCACAGCATCCAGCAGGGCGTCTTCAAGGTCGCCGCGGGATGCGTGGTCCGGCTCACCCCGGCCATTCGCGCCGTGGGGGCACAGGCCCACTGCGATCACGCCGGCGGTCGCCGCTACTGGGACGCCCGCGAGGACATCCGAGCGGCCATCGATGAGCGCGCGCACATGCCGGTCTCCAGTGACGATGCGCTGGAGCGGTTGGAGATGGTGCTGCACCAGGCCGTGGCGCGGCGGACGCCACGCGATGGCAACGCGGCGGCGTTCCTTTCCGGGGGGACGGATTCGTCGCTGGTCACCGCGGTCCTGCAATCACAGTCCACCCGACCGATCGACACCTTCACGGTCGGCTTCGATGATCCGCGGCACGACGAAGCCGACTGGGCGGACCAGGTGGCCGCCCGGCTCGGCACCCGGCACACCCGTCACATCCTGCGCCGGGGCGAGGCGGCCACCCTGGTGGCGGCGCTGCCGGACATCTGGTGCGAACCGTTCGCCGATGCCTCGCAGGTGCCGACCCTGCTGGCCAGCATGCTGGTGGCCAATCGCCACCGCGTCGTGATGACCGGCGACGGTGGGGATGAGCTGTTCCATGGGCACGGTGCGTACCAGCGCGCCATCCGCAATGCGGCCTGGAACGAACGTGTGCCTGCGCCGTTGCGCAGCCTGTTGCGGCGGTGGCCTGCGGCGGACCCGGAGCGGGCGCGGCTGGGCGGCTGGCCAGCCCTGCGTTCGGAACTGGGCGCCGACAGCGTGGAAGGGCATTACCTGTTGCGGGTCTCGCGCTGGCGCGATCCGGCGCGGGTGGTGCTGCACGCACGCGAGCCGGGCACGGTGTTCACCGATCGCGGGCGTTGGCTGGAGGCGGGCGATCCGGCGGACCGTGTGCAATACCTGGATTTCCTGATGGATCTGGGCAACGGCATCCTGACCAAGATCGATCGCGCTGGCGCGGCGCATGGGCTTGAGACCCGTTCGCCATTGCTGGACCCGGCCGTGGCACGCTTTGCCTGGTCGCTGCCTGGCCGCCTCACGTTCGCAGACGGCGAACACAAATGGATCCTCAAGCAGTTGCTGTCGCGGCATCTGCCGGAACGGCTGGTGTATCGGCCGAAGATGGGCTTCGGTCCCCCGGTCGCGGCGTGGCTGGCGGGACCGCTGTTTCCGTGGGCCAATGCCTTGCTCGATGAGCAGCGACTGCGCCGCGAAGGCTACTTCGACGCGGGCAAGGTCGCGCGGATATGGGCGGAGTTCTGCGACGGCCGGCGCAAGTGGCACACGCACCTGTGGCCGATCCTGATGTTCCAGGCGTGGCTGGAGCGCCATCGGCGCGCGGTGGCCGAGGCCTGAACAGCGCCCAAAAAAAGACCCGACAGAGGGAGGGTTCTGTCGGGTCTGGGATTGCGTGGGGGGAGGGACCCACGCAAATTCGATGTTGTCCGGCTCAGCCGCGGGTCTTGCCTGCGCTGGGCGTGGCGGCCGCGAACGGCTGCCGGGCGAGTTCGCCGAAGGCTTCGGAGGCCTTCAGCCCCAGGCCGGCCACTTCCTGGCTGGCGCTGGTCCAACGGGCGAGGTTGTCACGTGCCAGTTGCGCGCCTTTGGGCAGCAGCGACTGCAGCGTGCCAGCATCCTGTGACTGCACGATTTCACCGAAAAATCCGCTGGTGGCGGTGATGTTCTTCTCCAGCGTCTTCAGCTGCACCCCGAACATGCTTTCGGCATTTTCCAGCGCGAGCCGGTTGGCACGCGTGGCCGTGGCGGCCAGCTGGCGGGTGTAGTCGCTGAAGGAATCGGTGAACGCGGACGCCATGGTCAAGACGGCTCGAGAACGTTGATGCAACGCAGCATACGCTGAAAATATTGCGATGCAACATATTTTTCCCGAACCGGTCCGGATTTGCCCGGTGGCGGTCAGAAATGCTTCAGGATCAAGGGGATGGCATGGCATCCCCGGAAACGATCAACCGCGATAGCGGCAGCCGGAGGTGCAGGTTTCGTGCACGGTGACTTCGCTCAGCGCAGGCAGCGCCGGCTTGAGCTCGTTCCAGATCCACATCGCCAGCCGCTCGCTGGTCGGATTCTCCAGGCCGGGAATGTCGTTGAGGTAGTGGTGGTCCAGGCGGTCGTAGATCGGCTGGAAGGCGGCTTTGACGTCGCCGAAATCCATGATCCAGCCGGTCTGCTCGCCGGGCTCGCCTTCCACCTTCAGTTCCACCCGGAACGAGTGGCCGTGCAGGCGCGCGCACTTGTGGCCCGGGGGCACGTTGGGCAGGTGGTGAGCGGCCTCGAGGGTAAAGACTTTGAAGATTTCCATGCCCGCATTGTAGCGGTGGGCCGGGGACGACGCGGGTCCCGTTCGTTAATTGTTGCTCACGAAAACATTTCCATCCGGATGAAGGGATGTTAGTTTCTCTTATATCCGTATGAAGAGATGTTATTGGCCGTGGTTCAGCCAGGCATGGACTACTGCGGAACTTGTCGTCCACCACCCCACTGAAGTTCATGCCCAAGCACACTCTTCTCGTAGCGGCGCTGTCCGTCGCTCTGGCAACGCCTTTGACCGCGTTCGCCGACGCTGCCCCCGATGCCGCCGCCACCGGCGACAGCAAGACCCTCGCCGCCGTGCGGGTCACCGGATCCAACATCAAACGCACTGACACCGAGTCGGCCAACCCGGTGCAGGTGATCGAGCGCCAGCAGCTGGAGGAGACCGGCAAGGCCACCGTCGCCGACCTGCTGCGCTCGATCTCGGCCAACACCGGCAACGCCAACAACGAAACCACCAACAACGGCTGGGCCTCCGGTTCGGCCGGCATCGGCCTGCGCGGCCTGTCGCAGAAGAACACCCTGGTGCTGCTCAACGGCCGCCGCCTGGCCAACTACGGCTTCCCGGCCGGCGGCCTGTCGGACACCTTCGTCAATCTCAACGCGCTGCCGCTGGTCGCCGTGGAGCGCATCGAAGTGCTCAAGGACGGCGCTTCGGCCGTGTACGGCTCCGATGCCGTGGCCGGCGTGGTCAACATCATCACCCGGCAGAATTTCGAAGGCGCCGAACTCGGTGGCAGCCTCGGCACCGCCGATCAGGGCGGGCTCGACGAGCAGAACCTGAAGTTCATCGGTGGCATTGGTGACCTGGACACGGACGGCTACAACATCCTGGTCAGCCTGGAAGGCTACAACCGCGAGCGCCTGGACCAGGACCAGCGCGACCTGACCAAGTCGGGCATCTACACCGACAAGCCCGGCGGCCGCTGGAACGGCTGGTCGGCCAAGGGTGCGCGCTATCTGGTCAACGGCACCTCGGTGCCCATGCTCGATGCCAACGGCAACTGCCCCGACGGCACCACGCTGGTGGCCAGCGCGCCGATCGATGGCCTGGCCGGCAACACCTGCGGCTTCAACCAGGCGCCGTACACCACGCTGATCCCTTCGACCAAGCGTTACCAGGCCTACGTCAACGGCACCTTCCGGGTGAACGACAACGTGGAAGCCTTCGGTGAAGTGCTCTACAGCGACATCAAGGGCGTTGCCTGGTTCGGCAGCAGCCCGTTCTTCACCTTGGAAAGCGGCCGCTTCGCGCTCAACGCCGATACCGGCCTGGCCGAGCCGGTCTCGTCGAACCTGCCGGCCAGCAGCCCGTACAACCCGTACGGCCGCGCGGTGCCGATCGAGTACACCTTCTTCAACCTCGGCGCGACCATCAAGACCAACCGCTCGCAGGCGTACCGCGGCCTGGTCGGGCTGCGTGGCAGCCTGCAGAACTGGGATTGGGAAGTGGGCGCGTTCGGCGCGCGCAGCAGTGAGCGCGAGACTGTCTCCGGTGGCTTCGCCAACCGCTATGCGCTGGCCGATGCCCTCGCCACCGGCAGCTACAACCTGCTCAATCCCGCGGCCACCCCGCAGGACGTGCTCAACGCGATCAACATCAGCACGCTGCGCCCGGCCGAGTCGGTGCTGCAGGGCGTGGATGCCAAGATCTCTGGCGCGATCGGCCACACCTGGGCGGGTGAGATCGGCTTTGCCGCGGGTGCCGAATGGCGCCGCGAGAAGCTCGATTCCAACAACCCCTGGCAGATCGATGCAGGCCTGCAGATCCGCCCGGCGATCGCCGAGGTGCACGGTGAGCGCAAGGTCAGCGCGGCCTATGCCGAGGTGAACGTGCCGCTGGCCGAGCGCCTGGAACTGCAGGCGGCCGCGCGCGCCGATCACTACAGCGACTTTGGCGATGCCTTCTCGCCCAAGCTGAGCCTGCGCTGGCAGCCGTGGGACATCCTGCTGGTGCGCGCCGCCGCCTCCAAGGGGTTCCGCGCGCCGTCGCTGTCGGAGAACTCCAACAGCACCAGCATCGCCTACGGCAGCGTGATCGATCCGCGCGACCCGGACGTGCCGGGCTCGCGTCAGAACCCGACCTTCTTCACCGTCGGCAACAACGACCTCAAGCCCGAACGCACCAAGAGCTTCAACGCCGGCATCGTGCTGTCGCCGTGGTCCAACACCAGCCTGAGCGTGGACTACTACCGCATCGAGCTGGAGAACCTGGTGGGCACCAACAACACCCAGACCCTGGTGACCGACAACGTTCCCGGCGCGGTGCTGCGCGATGAGCGCGGCAAGCTGCTGGCGGTCTACAACCGCTACCAGAACCTGAGCGAGCTGAAGACCTCCGGCTTCGATGTCGAGCTGCGCCAGCGCTTCCCGACGGAGCGCGCGGGCGACTTCGGCCTGAGCACCGCCTTCACCCACGTGCGCGACTACAGCCGTCCCACCGTGGTCGGCGGTCCGCTGGTGGATTACGCCGGCAGCAACCTCGGCGCCACCCTGCCCAAGAACAAGGCGACCACCACCTTCGATTGGAGCTACGGCGACTTCCGCACCGCGCTGACCTGGTACTACACCAGCGGCTACGACCAGAAGGCCAGCGCCGCGGCGACCGTCGTGCAGGACCGCGTGGATGCGTACAACCAGTTCGATCTGTACCTGGGCTACACCGGCATCGACAAGCTGACCCTGTACGCGAAGATCCAGAACCTGGCCGACGAGGAACCGCCCTACGACGCCTCGTTCCCGGGCATCCGCGCGCCGTACGACTTCAGTCAGTACGACCTGCGCGGCCGCTACTTCACGGTCGGCTTCGACTACCGCTTCTGACCTTGTCCACTGCACCGGAGCGTGCGCATCCACAGGGCCGGAAGGAACCGGCCCGTCTCCCGGGGAATCGCTGTGTCTCTGCAACGTCTGCTCTCTCCCATCGCCTGGTTGGCGCTGGTGCTGTGCCTGTCCGCTGCGCCTGCGTCCGCGCAGAGCGCGTATTTCTTCCCGGCCGGTGGTGACTTCGATCCCGCCGTGCCGACCCCGCAGCAGTTCCTTGGCTATGAGATCGGCAGCCGCTACACGCGGCACGATCAGCTGGTGGCCTATTTCAACGAACTGGCCAGGCACTCCGACAAGATCAAGGTCGAGGAGATCGGCCGCAGTTACGAGGGCCGCCCGCTGCTGATCGCCACGGTGACCTCGGCGCAGAACCTGCAGAACCTGGAGGCGCTGCGGCGCCAGCACGTCACCCTGATCGATCCGGCGCAGCCGCTCGCGGCCGCCGGCAGCAGCCCGGTGGTGGTGTGGCTGGGCTACAGCGTGCACGGCAATGAAACCTCCAGTGGTGAAGCGGCGATGCTGACTGCCTACTACCTGGTCGCCAACCGCAGCGCGGAGACCGCGCAGTGGCTGCAGCAGGCGGTGGTGCTGTTCGATCCGGCGCAGAATCCGGACGGGCGCGACCGCGCGGCGAGCTGGCACAACGCGTACGCGTCCTCGCCGGCCTCGGCCGATCCGGCCGACAAAGAACATGTCGAACCGTTCCCGCAGGGCCGCACCAATCACTACTTCACCGACCTCAACCGCGACTGGCTGGCGCTGACCCAGCAGGACACGCGGCCGAAGATCGCGTATTTCCATCAGTGGTATCCCAACGTCCAGATCGACTTCCACGAGATGGGCAAGGACAGCACCTACTACTTCGAACCGTCGCCGGCGAGCATGCACAGCCCGCTGATTCCGGCCTCGTCGTATGCGTTCAACAAGACCCTGGCGAAGTACCACGCACAGTCGTTGGATGCGCTGGGCTCGCTGTACTACACCGGGGAGAATTTCGACAACTTCTCGCCGGTCTACGGCTCGACCTACCCGGACTTCCACGGTGCAGTGGGTGTGACCGTGGAGCAGGCCAGCTCGCGCGGCCGCGTGCAGGAATCGGTCAACGGCCTGCTGACCTTCGGCTTCACCATCCGCAACCAGGTAGCCACCGGGCTGGGCACGGTGCGCGGCGCGGTCACCGAGCGCGACGGGTTGCTCAAGCTGCAGAAGGAGTTCTTCCAGTCCGCGTTGAAGCAGGCCAACCAGCAGCCGGTAAAGTCGTTCGTGTTCGGCGATGCGGCCGATCCGGGCCTGACCCAGCGCCTGCTGGATCTGCTGCTGCAGCACCAGATCACCGTGCAGGCACTGAGCGCCCCGGTGACTGTGGAGGGGCAGCGTTTCGAGCCGGGCAGCGCCTACGTGGTGCAGGCGGCGCAGCCGCAGTTCCGTCTCGTGCATTCGATCTTTGCCGACACCCCACCGATCAAGGGCGATGTGTTCTACGGCAGTACCTCCTATGCGATCGCGCCGGCCTACGGCATCGCGTTCGCTGCCAGCCGCAGCCGGATTGCCGGTGGCGAGCGCGTCGCCAGTGTGCCGGCCGCCAACGGTGGCGTGGTCGGTGGCCAGGCCGGCTACGCCTACGTGTTCGATTGGCGCGATTACAACGCCAGCCGCGCGCTGTATGCGCTGCAGGCCAAGGGCCTGCTGACCCGCGCCGCGTTCCAGCCGTTCACCGCAACCACCGCGCAGGGCGAGCAATCGTTCGGCTACGGCAGCGTGGTCGTGCCGGTGGCTGGCCAGCCGCTGGCCGGTGCCGACCTGCTCGCCGCGGTCGACGCGGCCGCGCGCAGCAGTGGCGTGCACATCCAGGCGCTGTCCAGTGGGCAGAGCCGCGGTGGCATCGACCTGGGCAGCGACAGCGTCAAGGCGCTGCGAAAGCCGGCGGTCGCACTGGTGATGGGCGAGGGGGTCAGTGCCACCGAGATCGGCTCGGCATGGTTCCTGCTTGATCAGCACCTGCAGTTGCCGGCCAGCAAGATCGACCCTGCCCAGCTGGGCAAGATCGCCCTGGATCGCTACACCACGATCGTCCTGGCCGGTGGCACCTATGCCGGCGTGGACGCGACCGCCGTGGCGGCGCTCAAGCGCTGGATCAACGCCGGGGGCTCGCTGATCACCTACGGCACTGCCGCGCGCTGGGCGATCGAGCAGAAGCTCAGCGACGAAGTGCTGGGGCCGGAGGAAAAGGAGCCGGAGGCAGCACGACGTGCGTTCGGCGACCAGCGCGATATCGCCGCGATCGAGCGCGTGAGTGGCAACATCCTCAGCGCGGATGTGGACACTACCCATCCGCTGGGCTTCGGCGTGCCGCGCCGGCAGCTGGCGGTGAACAAGGAGAACGGCCTGAGCTTCCAGCCCAGCCGCAACCCGTTCTCCACGGTGGTGCGCATCGACGAGACGCCGAAGGTCAACGGTTACCTCTCCGAACGCAACCGCAGCCGGGTCGCCGGTGCTGCCTGGCTGCTGGTGTCGCCGCAGGGGCAGGGCAATGTGGTGCTGTTCGCCGACGACCCGGCCCACCGCAAGTACTGGCATGGCACCGAGCGCCTGCTGTTGAACGCGATCTTCTTCGGCAACCAGCTCAACCCGACCAAGCCGCGCGGCTGAGGGGTCGGATCCGGAAACAGCCGACCCAGGTCGGCTGTTTCCGGTTGTTGGACACCCATCACACCCCCCCCTGTGAAAATTCCGTATTGCGAATCATTCGCAATACGCATACGATGGCGCCCGCCGGGATCGCCCGGTCCCGGCCGCGAGAGTCCATCATGTCGTTCCGCCCGATCGCTGCGTTGTTGCTGGCCGCGCTCTACGCGAGCCTGGACCGGACCGCCACCCCGATGTCCGAAGGCGCCGACACATTGAGCGTCCGCGTTTTCGAACCGTAACCGTCCTTTCTCCAGGGGAACCACCATGAAAATCGTCCCGCTCACCGCGGCCGTGCTGGCGCTGGTGCTGGCGCCGGCCGCCCATGCGCAGCCGGCCAACAAGGCCACCACTGTTTCGCCGACCGCCGCCGCCTTCCTGGCGCAGTTCGCCACCGAAGGCAACGACAGCGTCAGCTGGGCCCAGTTCGAGGCTTTCCGCAAGCAGCGCTACGCCGACACCGACCGCAACCAGGACGGCCATGTCGACGAACAGGAATACGTCGACGAATACCTGCAGCGCTTCGACGTGCGGCTGGCCGATGCACGCGCCGGCCACCTGCGCCAGACCGACACCCGTTTCAAGGCACTGGACCGCGACGGCAATGGGGCGATCAGCCGCGCCGAATACGACGCCGCTGGCGAACGCACCTGGGCCGGCTACGAGCGGTCGCAGAACGCCACGCAGGAGACTGCTGCGGCGTCCTCGCGCGATCCGCTGAAGATGCCGACCTCGCATACCGCCAATGGCATGTTGGACCTGTACGACCGCAACAAGGATGGCGCGGTGGATCGCGAGGAGTTCGACGCGGTGCGCGCAGCGAGCTTCGCCGCCACCGACACCGACGGCAACGGCACGCTGTCGCTGGCCGAGTACACCGCCGAATTCGAAGGCCGCCTGGACCAGCAGCGCCAGCGCGTGCGCGCCGATGCCGAGCGCCAGGCACGCGTGCGCTTCGCCTCGCTGGACAAGAACACCGATGGCCGCATGACGTTCGCCGAGTACCAGCTCTCGGGCAAGCGCATGTTCGACCGTGCCGACAGCAATGGCGATGGCGTCGTCGACGCACGCGATCCCGAGCCGATCGCCGGCGCGCACTCGGCCAACGGCAACCGCTAGCGCCCCGGACGTGCCGCGCACGTCCCACGTATCAGCCAACGATGAATCCGGCGCGTGGTTTCCCGCGCGCCCTCGCGCCTCCCAGCCCCGCTCGATCCACCGATCGCCGCAGCCAGGAACGGCCCGCCGCCACCGCGGCGTTCACGCCATTCCCTTTCCCTCCTGCGGAGTCTGATCATGAAGTCGTCCCTCACCCTGCTGGCCATGGCGGTCGCCGCCAGCCTGTCCTTCACCGTGCACGCTGAAACCGCTGCCGACGCCAGCACGCTCGATACCGTGCGCGTGCAGGCCGAGCGCGCCAAGAAAACACGCTCGGCCAACCAGAACGTCACCGTGCTGACCGCGGCCGATCTCGACAACGAGATGGCCAACACGATGGAAGAAGCGATCCGCTACATCCCCGGCGTCAGCATCGTGGACATGGGCCGCTTCGGCGACAACGGCTTCAACATCCGCGGCCTGGAAAGCGACCGCGTGGCGATCACCGTCGATGGCCTGAGCCTGGGCGAATCGGTGGAAACCGCGCGTTCCTACGAGTTCTTCCGCGGTGGCCGCGGCGATGTGGACATCGATACGCTCAAGAGCCTGGCCGTGATCAAGGGCGCCGACTCGATCAGCGCCGGCAGCGGTGCGCTCGGTGGCGCGGTGGTGTTCACCACCAAGGACCCGGCCGATTACCTCAAGCCCGCCGGCAACGACACCCACCTGGGCTTCAAGGCGGGGTACTCCGGTGCCAACGACGAAACCATGGGCACGCTGACCTTCGCCAACCGCACCGGCATCGTGGAATCGATGCTGGTCTACACCCGCCGCGAAGGTCATGAATCCGAGTCGTGGTACGACACCACGAACGACCGCATCGGGGTCGGCCGCCGCACGCCGGACCCGGTCGACAGCACGCGCGACAACCTGCTCGGCAAGCTCGACCTGCAGCTGGACGACGCCAACACGCTGGGCTTCCTCTACGAGCGCGGCCGCGCCACCAACGATGTGGACAACCTGTCGCGTGTCTATGCGCCGGGTTATCTGTCGCGCAAAGGCCATGACACCAACGACCGTGACCGCTACGGGGTGAACTACCAGTGGCGCGCCGACACCGCGCTGTTCGATACGCTGGATGCGCAGGTGGACCGCCAGGTCACTGACAGCCGTGGCATCACCACGATCGTGGCCGGCAGCGGCTGTCCCGGCGGCGCCACGCCGTGCCTGCGCAGCGAGAACCGCTCGACCAAGCAGACCCTGGACCGTGCCGCGGCCGACTTCAGCAAGGTGTTTGCCACCGCAGGCGCGCGCCATGATGTGGTCTACGGCCTGGCCTGGCAGCAGCGCGACATCGATTTCACCGCCGTCGATACGCGCTGGAATGCCGCCGGCGCCATCGCCTCGGTGGAGATCGATCCGCGCCAGGTACCCAAGACCGATGTGACCGCCTGGAACCTGTACCTGCGCGACAGCGTGCAGCTGCTGGACGAACGGCTGACCCTCAGTGCCGGCGCACGCTATGACCGGTACGACTATTCGCCGCAGGTGGATGCCACCTTCGTGGATCGCACCGGCACCGTGCGCGATGTGAGCTTCGCTTCGCCGAGTTGGCAGGCCGGCGTCGAGTATCGCTTCCTGCCCGACCATGCGCTGTGGGCGCAGGTGGGACGCGGCTTCCGTGCGCCGACCGTGGCGGACATGTATTCGCCGACCAGTGCGACGCAGGTGATCAACGCGCAGAACGGCCAGCCGCTGCTGCTCAACGACACCGTGTCCAATCCGGACCTGGAGTCGGAAAAGAGCCTGAATCTCGAGTTCGGCTACCGCTGGAGCACCGATCGCGCGCAGCTCGGCCTGTCGGTGTTCCGCGACCGTTACGAGAACTTCATCGAATACACCAACCTGGTGCAGTCCGTACCCGGCGGCTTCCGCACCACCGCGACCGGCCCGGTGCTGTATTCGCGCAACTACACGATGCCGACCAACGCCGGCGAAGTGACGGTCAAGGGCGTGGAACTGGAGGGCCGCTGGCAGGTCAATGATGCATGGTCCTCGCGCCTGGCGGCCTCCTACAGCGAAGGCGAGAAGCGCAACGGCGACCCACTGGAGAGCATCGTGCCGGCCAGTGCCGTACTGGGCGTGCGCTACGCACCCTCGCCGGTGTGGAATGTCACGGCCAGCGTCACCCACGCCGTGGCCAAGAAGGCCAAGGACGCCTACACCACCGACGCCACCGGCAAGGTCACCACGCCGGCCTTCGTCGACAAGGCCGACGGCTACACCGTGCTGGATCTGTACGGCACCTGGAACGTCACTCCGCAGTGGAAGCTCAGTGCCGGCCTCTACAACCTGACCAACGAGGAGTACTACCTCTGGCAGCGCGTGCGCAACATCAACAAGGGCAGCAACACGCTCTACGGCTACGTCAACGATGAAGGCATCGGCCGTTACAGCGAGCCGGGCCGCAATGCGCGGATCACGGTGGCCTACAGCTTCTGACGCAGGGGCGCCTACCCAGGGCCGGGCCGGTAGTGCCGGCCACTCACCGGCTCCGTACACATAAAAAAAGGGCGACGCAGCTGCGTCGCCCTTTTTGCGTTTCAGCGATGCCCGAAGGAATCAGCTGGCGCGACCGCCACCGCCGCCCTGGCTGCGGCCACCACCGCCACGGCGCTGGCCCTGCGGCTGGCCACCGCGCGGTGCACCGCGACCGGCGCCATCACGCTGACCGCCACCGGCCTTCTTCGGGCCGGCATGGGCGTGGCGCGGGGCCTCGGCGTGCGGACGACGCGCGTGCTTGCGCGGCGAACGATCGCCACCCGGCACTTCGGCCTTGCCCGGCGCGCTGTTGCCCCAGCGGATCGGGGTCTGCGGCTCGAAGCCCGGCACGTCGCGGATGTCCATGTCCTTGTCGAGCAGGCGCACGATCTGGCGCAGCAGCTTGGCTTCGTCCTGGGCCACCAGCGAAATCGCCTGGCCGGTCGAGCCGTTGCGGCCGGTACGGCCGATGCGGTGCACGTAATCCTCGGCCACCATCGGCAGGTCATAGTTGATGACCTTCGGCAGCTCGTTGATGTCGATACCGCGCGCAGCGATGTCGGTGGCCACCAGCACGGTCACGCGGCCGGCCTTGAAGTCACCCAGCGCACGCAGGCGCTGGCCCTGGCTCTTGTTGCCGTGGATCGCCGCGGTCTTGATGCCGGACTTGTCCAGGAACATGGCCAGCTTGTCGCAGCCGTGCTTGGTACGGCCGAACACCAGGGTCTGCTCACGGCTGTCCTGCGCCAGCAGGTGCAGCAGCAGTTCGCGCTTGCGCGCTCCATCGACCGGATGCACGCGGTGAGTAATGGTCTCGGCGACGGTGTTCTTCGGGGTCACCTGGATCTGCGCCGGATCGCGCATGAACTCCAGGGCCAGCTGCTTGATGCTCTCTTCGAAGGTAGCCGAGAACAGCAGGGTCTGGCGGTTCTGGCGCGGCAGCTTGGCGAGGATTTTCTTGATCGACGGCAGGAAGCCCATGTCGAGCATGCGGTCGGCTTCATCCAGAACCAGGATCTCGATGCCGGACAAGTCGACGCTGCGGCGCTCGATGTGATCGATCAGGCGGCCCGGGCAGGCGACCAGCAGGTCCACGCCACGGCGCAGCACGTCGAACTGGTTGCCCATGCCGACGCCGCCGTAGATGCACGCGCTCGGGATGCGCAGGTACTTGCTGTAACCGCGCAGGCTGTCATGCACCTGGGTGGCCAGTTCGCGGGTCGGGGCGAGCACCAGGGCGCGCGGCTTGCGCGGGCCGCTGACGGCCTGCGGGTTGGTGCCCAGGTGCTGCAGCAGCGGCAGGCCGAAGGCAGCGGTCTTGCCGGTGCCGGTCTGTGCGCCGGCCAGCAGGTCGCGGCCTTCCAGGGCGAGCGGGATGGCCTGCTCCTGGATCGGGGTGGGGGTATCGTAGCCCTGCTCGGTCAACGCGCGCAGCAGGAACGGGGCAAGGCCCAAGGATTCAAAAGACATCGGGTGGAAGCTCCAAAGACAAAGTAACGCCAGGCCGAATGGCCGGACGCGAGGCAGATCAATGTGATCGGCTGACTCGGAGCGTTCCCGTAAACCGCGCTGCGAGAATTGGGTGCAGTCGACGCGGTGCGAAGACTGGAATGCATGACGAATGGCGTCGGAGTGGGGGCGGGCGACGGATCGTTGATCCATATCGCCGGCGATCCCGAAGGGAAACGGACGGCCGCTGCAGACCCGGATAGTCTAACGGATGTTTGAGACCCATACCAAATCCCCCTGTTCAGTTTGCAAGGAGGGGGAGGGGGCGGTAGCAAGGCCACGCGTGGCTGCTCCCGCGCCTGGGGCAATGCATTACGGTAAGGCGATGCGGCGGTGCAGCTGGTCGCCCCGCCAACCATTTGATTACACTTGAAACCTATTTTCGCGATCCCGGATACCCACCCATGAAGCTTGGTTCTTTGAAGGAAGGCGGCCGCGACGGCACCCTGATCGTGGTCTCGCGCGATCTGCGCCACGGCGTGCGCGCCACCGGCATCGCCGCGACCCTGCAGCAGGCCCTGGAAGACTGGAGCCACCTGGCCCCGCGCCTGAACGCCCTGTACGAATCGCTGAACGATGGCGACGCCGATGGCGTGTTCGACATCGACCTGCAGGCGCTGGCCGCGCCGCTGCCGCGTTCCTATGAATTCGTCGACGGCAGCGCCTACCTGCCGCACGTGGCCCGCGTGCGCCGCGCCCGTGGCGCCGAAGTGCCGGAGAGCTTCTACACCGACCCGCTGATGTACCAGGCTACCAGCGCCGGCTTCTACGGCCCGCGCGATGCGGTCAAGGTGGTCAGTGAGGACTACGGCATCGATCTGGAAGCCGAGCTGGTGGTGATCACCGACGACGTGCCGATGGCGGTGAGCCCGGAGCAGGCCGCCGGCCATATCCAGCTGATCGGCCTGGTCAACGACGTCTCGCTGCGCAACCTGATCCCGGGTGAGCTGGCCAAGGGTTTCGGCTTCCTGCAGTCCAAGCCGCGCTCGGCGCTGTCGCCGGTGTTCGTCACCCCGGATGAGCTGGGTGACGCCTGGCAGGACAGCAAGGTCCACCTGCCGCTGGTCACGCATATCAACGGCACCTGGTTCGGTGCGCCGGAGGCGGGCGTGGACATGCAGTTCAACTTCGCCCAGCTGGTCGCCCATGCGGCCAAGACCCGCCCGCTGGGCGCCGGTGCAATCGTCGGCTCGGGCACCATCGCCAACGAGGACACCAGCAAGGGCGCCTCCTGCTTCGCCGAACAGCGCACGGTGGAAACCCTGCGCGACGGCAAGCCGAGCACGCCGTTCATGTCCTTCGGCGACGTGGTGCGGATCGAGATGTTCGATGCGGCCGGTGAGAGCATCTTCGGTGCGATCGAGCAGCGCATCGAGCAGGCGGCCAAACCCTGAGCGGCGCTGCGGAGACCGTCATGGAACCGATCGAGCTTTTCAGTTACTGGCGGTCCAGCGCGGCCTACCGCGTGCGCATCGGGCTGAACCTCAAGGGTCTGCCGCACCGGATCACCCCGGTGCATCTGGTCCGCGAGGGCGGCGAGCAGCACAGCGCGGCCTACGCCGCGCTCAACCCGCAGGAGCTGGTCCCGACCCTGCGCCATGGCGATCGGGTACTGCAGCAGTCGATGGCGATCCTGGAGTACCTCGACGAGGTGTTCCCGGCGACGTCGCTGCTGCCCGGCGACGCCGAAGGCAGGGCGCGGGTGCGCGCGCTGGCCCAGCTGGTGGCCTGTGACATCCACCCGCTCAACAACCTGCGGGTGATGCAGTACCTGGAGCGCACGCTGCAGGCCAGCGCCGAGGCGCGCACGCAGTGGACGCTGCACTGGATGGCAGAAGGGTTCGCGGCGATGGAAACGCTGCTGGCCGGTCATACAGCGACCGGCACGTTCTGCCATGGCGACCAGCCCGGCCTGGCCGACGCCTGCCTGGTGCCGCAGCTGTACAACGCGCACCGCTTCGGCCTGGCGCTGACGCCGTACCCGACCCTGCAGCGGATTGAAGCCGCGTGCCTGGCGCTGCCGGCCTTCGATGCCGCCCGCCCCGAGCATCAGATCGACGCCACGTAGATCCACGCCCTGCGTGGAGCCACGGGCACCCACTGCCGGAACCGTCAGAACCCGTGTGTGATCGCCGGGGCCGAGGCCGCCGAGTAATCCGCGTACGGGTCGTGCTCGCTGCCGCCTTCGGAGAGCCGGAACTTCAGTGCCAGCCCATCGCGCGAGTCGGCCGCGCGCAGCGCTTCCTCCTGCTCGATGATGCCGTTCTTGGCCATCCGGAACAGGCACTGGTCGAAGCTCTCCATGCCTTCTTCCAGCGAAGCTTCCATCGCCGCCTTGATCTCGTGCACCTGGCCGCGGCGCAGCAGGTCGCGGATCATCGGCGTGTTGATCAGCACTTCGGTGGCGGGCAGGCGGCGCCCGTCCTTGCCTTTGACCAGGCGCTGGGAGACCACCGCGCGCAGGTTCAGCGAGAGATTCATCAGCACGTTGCGGTGCGCGCTCTCGGGGAAGAAGTTGAGGATGCGCTCGATGGTCTGGTCGGCGTTGTTGGAGTGCAGGGTGGCCAGGCACAGGTGCCCGGTTTCGGCAAACGCGATCGCCGCCTCCATGGTTTCCGCATCCAGGATTTCGCCGATCAGGATCACGTCGGGCGCTTCACGCATCGCGTTCTTCAACGCGTCGTGGAAGGTGTGCGTGTCCAGCCCGACCTCGCGCTGGTTCACGATCGACATCTTGTGCTTGTGCAGGTACTCGATCGGATCCTCGATGGTGAGGATGTGCCCGGTCGTGGTGGTATTGCGGTGGTCGATCATCGAGGCCAGCGAGGTCGACTTGCCCGAGCCGGTCGAGCCGACCACCAGCACCAGCCCGCGCGGGGTCATGATGACGTCCTTGAGCACCTGCGGCAGGTTGAGCTCTTCGATGCTGGGGATCTTGCTGCGGATCGCACGGATCACCATGCCGACCTCGCCGCGCTGCTTGAACACGTTGACGCGGAAGCGCCCGGCATCGGGCAGGGCAATGGCCATGTTGAGCTCGAGCTCGCGCTCGAACTGCGGGGCCTGGCCTTCATCCATCAACGAGTAGGCGATCTTCTTGACCATCCCGGGCGGCAGCCCGGTATTGCCCAGCGGATAGAGTTTCCCCTCGATCTTGATGTATACCGGTGCTCCGGTCGTCAAGAACATGTCCGACGCGTTCTTTTCGGTCATCAGCTTCAGGAAATAGCCGATATCCATGCGAAATGTTTCCCCAACAATCAGCGGCTTGCCATTGCAAGCGCACCGCAGGCTTCCGACAATGGCCGTGCACACAACTTCTGGCGACGGCACCCCCAATGAAACCTAGCTTCGCACAAATACGACGGGCCCTGTATGTGACGGTGTGCGCATTCGCGCTCTCTGGTGCCGCACACGCGCAGGATGGCGCCCTGGAACTGATGCAGGCCCGGCAGGCGGTCGACAAGGCCACCCAGGCCGATGCCGACCAGTACGCCCCGGACCTGATCGCCGTGGCCCGCCAAGGCCTGGAGCAGGCCCAGCGTGCCGCCGGCGACCGCCGCGAGCGCAAGAACGCGCCGATGCTGGCCGTTCGCGCCACGGTCGATGCCGACCTGGCCCGCGCCCGCAGCGAAGAAGCCACCGCCACTGCCCAGCTGCAGCTGCGCCGCAATGAAGTCACTCAGCTGCAGCGCCAGCTCGCCACCGGGGAAGACCGCTGATGATATCCACCAAGATGCGCATGCCCTGCCTGCTGCTGGCCGCCAGCCTCAGCCTGCCGCTGCTGGTCCAGGCCGCCGATGACCCGGCCGTGGCCCAGCTGACCCAGCGCCTGATGGCGATCCAGGCCAACCCGGATGCCGCCCAGCTGGCCGCTTTCGAGCGCCTGCAGGCCCAGCAGGCCGTGGCCGATCTGGCCAAGGCCAAGCGTCGCGACCAGGACCAGGCCCGTTACCTGGCCGAGCGCCGGGTGGAAATCGCCGAGACCAGCGTGCGGGCCGCGCTGGCCCAGCGTGAGGTCGACCAGCTCGAACGCACCCGCAGCGAGCTGCTGATCGAAGCCAGCCGCCGCGATGCCCAGCGTGCCCGCCAGGAGGCCGAGCGCCTGCGCGTGCAGGCCCAGATCCAGGCCGAGGAAAGCGAACGCCTGCGCCAGGCCGCCGAGCAGGAAGCGTTGGCCCGCCAGGATGCCGAAACCGCGCTGACCAGCGTGGCCGGCAAGCAGACCGCCCGCCTGAGCGCGGCCCAGCAGAACGCCGCCAAGCTTGCCCGTGAAGAAGCCGAGCTGGTGTCGGGCAGCAAGCTGCCGGGCTCCAAGTTCGATTCCCGCGGCGAAGTGTTCACGTTCAATGGCGATGCCTTCGCGGCCGGCAAGGGCAGCCTGTCCGGCGGTGCCAAGGGGCAGGCCAAGGCCCTGGCCGAGTACCTGAACATCGGCAAGAAGGGCCGGGTCCGGATCGAGGCTTACGACGCCGCGGCCGGGGTTGGCCAGCAACGCGCCGAGGCCCTGCGCGATGCGCTTGTCGCGGCCGGCGTGAGCGCCAGCCGCCTGCAGGTCAGCGGCAAGAAGGCGGCGGCAACCAAGGCCCGTTCGGCGGAAGTCATCATCGCGCCGTGATGCCGGGCCGGTGCGGCGTCATGCCCATGGGGCATGACGCAACTGGTTGTTTTTGTTTATTTTTCGTTGTTCTGCGCGTTCAGCCTGAACCCCGCTTAGGCGCGGTCGACGATATCGTTTGAAAGGGTTGAACCGGCTCCGAAGCAAGCGTAGGGTCAATTGTCCGGGTCGCCTTCCGCGCCCCGGACGATTGGAGGGCCGGCAATGCACCAGCGCCACGAATCACAGCAGTCGCAGGTCCAGTACGCACTGGACGCCGCTGCGGGTTCGCAGGTCAGGGTTGCCCGGCACTCCGCCCCAAGCAGCGCCCCGTGCCGTCAGGCCGGGGCGTTCTTGTTTCTGCAGAAGCGATAGGAGGTTCATCATGTTTGAAGGTCAGCCCCAGAGCGATATCGACGCACGGCGCAAGCAGGATCCCGAATTCAAGGCGCTTTACGAACGGCACCAGAAGTTGAACAAGAAGTGCATGGATGCCGAGCTGGGTGTGCTCCCGATAGACAGCCTCACCCTGGGACAGATGAAGCGTGAAAAGCTGCTGGCCAAGCAGAAACTGGAACGGATGTACGCCTCCCCCGTGCACTGACCCCTTTACCGCCCTACGTCGCGGGCGGTTCCGGTCTCCTCGTCGACCGGTGCCGTCCGCGCCGCTCCGGGTCTCCCGCTGCAGCGGGATTGCGGCGGCAGGGTCGATGAACGCGGCAACCTGACTTTCGCCGCCAACCGTCGGATAATCACCGGTCCGGCCGCATTGCGGCGCGAATCGATGTGAACCGATGGCAATCCACTCCTCCGTACTCGAACTCATTGGCCAGACCCCGATCGTCAAGGCCCAGCGCCTGGATACCGGTGTCTGCGAGCTTTACCTGAAGCTCGAGAGTGCCAATCCCGGAGGATCGATCAAGGACCGCATCGGCCTGTCGATGATCGAAGCCGCCGAGAAGCGTGGCGACCTCAAGCCGGGCGCGACCCTGGTCGAGGGCACCGCCGGCAATACCGGCCTGGGCCTGGCGCTGGTCGCCCAGCAGAAGGGCTACAAGCTGATCCTGGTCGTGCCGGACAAGATGAGCCGCGAGAAGATCTTCAACCTCAAGGCGATGGGCGCCGAAGTGCGCCTGACCCGTTCGGACGTGGCCAAGGGTCATCCGGAGTACTACCAGGACATGGCCAAGCGCGTGGCCGAGGAAACCCCCGGCGCGTACTTCATCAACCAGTTCGGCAACCCGGACAACCCGGCTGCCCACGAATTCGGCACCGGCCCGGAAATCCTGGCGCAGATGGATGGCGACCTCGACGCGATCGTGTTCGGTTGCGGCAGCTCGGGCACCATGACCGGCCTGTCGCGCGCCTTCTCCTCCCTCTCGCCGAAGACCGAGCTGGTCCTGGCCGATCCGGTCGGCTCGATCCTGGCCGAGTACATCAATGACGGCGTGCTCAACGACAAGTCGGGCAGCTGGCTGGTGGAAGGCATCGGCGAGGACTTCCTGCCGTCGATCGCCGATTTCAGCCGCGTCACCAAGGCCTACGCGATCAGCGATGCCGAGAGCTTCCATACCGCGCGCGAGCTGCTGGGCAAGGAAGGCATCCTCGGCGGCTCCTCGACCGGCACCCTGCTGGCCGCGGCGCTGAAGTACTGCAAAGAGCAGACCACCCCGAAGAAGGTGCTGGTGCTGGTCTGCGACACCGGCAACAAGTACCTCTCCAAGATGTACAACGACTACTGGATGCTGGACAACGGCTTCCTGGAGCGCCCGCAGTCGGGCGACCTGCGCGACCTGATCCTGCGTCCGTACGGCCAGCGCGACACCGTCGTGATCGGCCCGAACGACCTGCTGACCACCGCCTACCAGCGCATGAAGCTCTACGACGTCTCGCAGCTGCCGGTGATGGATGGCGACCAGCTGGTGGGCATCGTGGATGAAAGCGACGTCCTGCTGCACGTGTACGGTGACGAAGCCCGCTTCCGTGACCCGGTCGCCACTGCGATGGTCAGCAAGCTGGACCGCCTGGACGTGAAATCCCCGATCGAGGCCCTGCTGCCGGTGTTCGACCGTGGCCAGGTCGCCATTGTCATGGATGGCGCCAACTTCCTCGGCCTGATCACCCGCATCGACCTGCTGAACTACCTGCGCCGCCGGGTACAGTAAGCCGTAGTGTCGCAATGAACCCATGTTTATCCGCGTCAACGGCCGATTAAGCCACCGCTGATAGACTTCCGCTCCTTTTGCGGGGCCCCCCATGGGGGCTCCTCTTGCTGGGAAACAACATGTCCGATCACGCTTCTTCCGGGCACGGCGACCGCTCGCTCGCCCTGGCTACCCTGGCCATCCACGGCGGCCAATCGCCGGACCCGAGCACCGGCGCAGTGATGCCGCCGATCTATGCGACCTCCACCTACGCCCAGTCCAGCCCCGGCGAGCACCAGGGCTTCGAGTACTCGCGCACCCACAACCCCACCCGCTTCGCCTACGAGCGTTGCGTGGCCTCCCTGGAAGGCGGCAGCCGCGGTTACGCCTTCGCCTCGGGCATGGCCGCCAGCTCCACGGTGATGGAACTGCTGGATGCCGGCAGCCACGTGGTGGCGATGGATGACATCTATGGCGGCACCTTCCGCCTGTTCGAGCGTGTGCGTAAGCGCACCGCCGGCCTGCAGTTCAGCTTCGTCGACCTGACCGACCTGGCCGCGTTCGAGGCCTCGATCACCCCGCAGACCAAGATGGTCTGGATCGAAACCCCGACCAACCCGATGCTGAAGATCGTGGACATCGCCGCGGTCGCCGAGATCGCCAAGCGCCACAACCTGCTGGTGGTGGTCGACAACACCTTCGCCTCGCCGATGCTGCAGCGCCCGCTGGAGCAGGGCGCGGACCTGGTTCTGCACTCGGCCACCAAGTACCTCAACGGGCACTCGGACATGGTCGGCGGCATGGTGGTGGTCGGCGACAACGCCGAACTGGCCGAGCAGATGGCCTTCCTGCAGAACTCCATCGGCGCCGTGCAGGGCCCGTTCGACAGCTTCCTGGCCCTGCGTGGCCTGAAGACCCTGCCGCTGCGTATGAAGGCGCACTGCGCCAACGCGCTGGCCCTGGCCCAGTGGCTGGAAAAGCACCCGGCCGTGGAAAAGGTCATCTACCCCGGCCTGACCTCGCACCCGCAGCACGAACTGGCGACCCGCCAGATGAACGGCTACGGCGGCATCGTTTCGATCGTCCTCAAGGGCGGTTTCGCCGCGGCCAAGCGCTTCTGCGAGAAGACCGAACTGTTCACCCTGGCCGAGTCGCTGGGGGGCGTGGAAAGTCTGGTGAATCATCCCGCGGTGATGACGCATGCCTCGATTCCGGTGGAACGCCGCGAGAAGCTGGGCATCAGTGATGCGCTGGTGCGGCTGAGCGTGGGGGTTGAGGAGTTGGGGGATCTGCAGGTGGATTTGGAAGAGGCGCTGGCTGACCGATGAGCACTGTCGACGGACGTGGCCCGCTTCGCGACGTGTGGGATCACCGCGCGCTGCTGAGGCGCATGATCAAGCGGGATATCCGTGGTCGTTATCAGGGGTCGATCTTCGGTACGCTGTGGTCATTCGCCACGCCGTTGCTGCTGCTCTGCGCGTACTGGTTTTTCTTGGGGGTGGTTTTACAGGCTCGCTTCGGCTCTGCCCCGCAAGCTGCATTCCCCGTGATTCTCTTTTCTGGCCTCATTACCCATCTCTTCTTCGCAGAAGTGATCGGGCGCTCTTCGGGGTTAATATTCGAGCATGCCACCTATGTGAAAAAAGTGGTGTTCCCACTGACTGTGCTGCCTTGGATGACGCTGGCAACGGCTGCGTTTCATCTTTGCGTGAACTTGTCGATTCTTTTGGTTGGTCAGCTGCTCATCGTCGGCAGTGTCCCACCAACTTGGCCGTTGATCATTGTTGTACTCCTGCCGGCGTTGCCCCTGCTTTTGGGACTGTCATGGCTGCTGTCTGCATTCGCGGTTTTTCTCCGTGATACTCAGCAAGTTGTTCCATTGGTGCTGACGTTGATGATGTTCGCCAGCCCCATTTTTTTCCCGATGGAAATGGTGCCTGAGCAGTATCGCCCGTTTCTTTATCTGAATCCGACTACCGTGATCATCCAGCAGGTGAGAGCCGTAGCCATACATGGCCAGATGCCTGACTTCCTCACTCTAGCCATTTACTCCGTGGTGGCGCTGCTAGTGATGAGCCTCGGATACTGGACATTCATGCGTACGCGCAAGGGCTTTGCCGATGTGCTCTGATCAGTTGATCGTTGAAGTCGCCCATGTCGACAAGAGCTTCCTGTTGTACGACAAACCATCCCACCGGCTGTGGCAGATGTTGGCGGGCAATCGGCGGACGTTCTATCGCGAACATCAGGTTCTTAAGGACATCAGTTTCCAAGTTCCGCGAGGCCAGACGCTCGGCCTTGTAGGTCGTAACGGCGCAGGCAAGTCGACCTTGCTGAGCATCTTGTGCGGCACGCTCACCCCCAATAACGGAGTGGCCCGCACGTATGGGAAAGTGGCGGCGTTGCTTGAATTGGGGGCAGGCTTCAATCCTGAACTGACTGGTCGCGAGAATATTGATCTCTGCGCACAGATCTATGGGCTGACCGAGGGGCAGATACATGCCCGCAGGGATTCCATCATTGCGTTCGCGGATATCGGCGATTACATTGACCGCCCGGTGAAGACTTACTCCAGCGGCATGTTTACCCGTTTGGGGTTTTCGGTCGTTGCTCACGTCGATGCAGACGTGCTTATCGTGGATGAGGCATTGGCGGTGGGCGATGCCTTCTTCGTGCAAAAGTGTATGCGCTTCCTGCACGGTTTCCGCGACAATGGCGGTACCCTGGTGTTCGTCAGCCATGACATGGGTGCGGTCACTGCGCTATGTGACCGCGTCATCTGGCTAAAGGACGGTCGGGTGTTCATGGATGCGCCGCCGAAAGAGGTAGCGGGGGCATATCTGGCGGATCTATATGACCAGGCCGGCGCAACAGAGGCCGTCAATTCGGCCGCCGCACGCGACGCTCCGATCACGGCATTCACCGCCGATGAGGTCGATGCACGTCTTGCGTGGATCAACACAACCTCCTTGCGCAACGACATCGAAGTGTTTCCATTTGCGATACAGCATGACTTCGGGTCGGGTGGTGTTGTGTTCGAGGCCGGTGGGCTCTTCGATGAAGGCGGACGCAGGCTCAATTGGGTCGTTGGCGGCGAGCTGGTGACGCTGAGACTTCAGTTGAGGGCACATGTCGCCATCCACTCGATGCTGGTCGGCTTCGTTGTCAAAGACAAACAGGGGCAGCCTCTGTTCGGCGAGAATACCCAGCTGACCTATCTGGACAACCCTTTGGCGCTCGATGCGCAGGGCGTCTGTACGGCAGCCTTTACTTTCCGCATGCCCGTGCTGCCTTCAGGAGACTATGCCATCAGTGTTGCTGTCAGCGATGGAACTCAGAAGCAGCATGTCATGCACCAGTGGATTCATGACGCGCTCATCCTTTCAAGCCGATCAACCAGCGTGTCAACCGGTCTTATCGGGATACCGATGTTGGATATCAGAATGGATGTCGCCAATTAGACCTGCCCTATAGCGCAGGGCCGTACGTGATTGGCGCTCGATCGCCGCAATGCATTGGAGAGGCAACGATGGAAAACAAAGAGCTTCCAAAACTTGGACGGCTGCGTGTGCAGGCTGTTCTTTACGGAAACGAGCCGGAATCGATTTTACGTACGATCCAGCATTTGGATCGGGCCGCGGAGCTTGCGATTCAGGTAGGTGCCTTTGGTCGAGTGACACTTGCATACGGTGACTCATCGCCGACCGATTCCCTGCGTTCGGTGATTGAAGATGCAGGGGCAGCCTGTAGCGCCCTTGCAGATATCGAATACGTCCATTTTGGGAAGAACATGGGTTCTGCTGGCGGCCATAATGCCTTGATGGAACTCGATCAGACGGACTTCACCATTCTGATGAACCCGGACATCATGTTTGCGCCAGATGCCCTGATCGAACTCGCACGCCCATTTGCTGACCCCTCTGTAGGCATGAGCGAGCCCAAGCAGCTGCCTTTTGAACATCCCAAGGAATACAACCCGGCTTCAGGGGAAACGCCATGGGCGTCGGGGGCCTGTACCCTTGTCCGGCGCACGGTGCTGAGCGAGCTTCAGGGTTACGATGCGCGCACCTTCTTTCTCTATTGTGACGATGTGGATCTTTCTTGGCGTGCGCGCCTGAAGGGCTACAAGCTTATCTACTGCCCGCAGGCGGCGGTCTTCCATGACAAGAGAATGCAGTTCGGTGGCGAGCGCCCAGTTGGTTGGGCCGAGAAGTTCTATTCGGCGGAAGCGGGGCTGCTCATGGCGTACAAGTATTGCCGGGATGATCGCGTAAAGCAGATCTCCACATTCTTCGCGGAAAGTGGCGATCAGGTGTGGCTTGATGCGCTGGCATCATTCGAGAAGCGCCGGGAAGATGGAACGTTGCCTGATCGACTTGATTCCGATCACAAGATCGCGTACTTCCGCGATGGCCTCTACGCTCGTCACAGGTTCGTTTGAAGATGGATATCTACGACAACGCTTTCTCAGAAAGCAATCCGTATGGGCATGTGGTTCAACTGGTGGCGCGTTTTGAGCCCCGCCAGGGTGATTACATTGTTGACATCGGATGCGGCTACGGACGCATTGCGGAAATACTCCGCGACAGGTTTGGTATTGAGTATCTGGGCCTGGACGCGGACGCCGAATCTCTTGAGTCGCTGCGTTCACGGGGATTCAATGCGGTCCAGTTCATAGCAGGGCAGCAGGATCTGGCGGCGCAGATCTCCGCTGCACTACCGGCGGGCGCCCGAGTCGTTGCGATCACCGCGCTCGACTTCATAGAGCATATCAACCATCCCGGACAGCTGTTGGCCGACTTGGCGTTGATCGCCGCACCGTGGAATGCACCTTTAATCCTGTCGGTCCCAAATGTCTCTCATCGGGATGTTGGGACGAAACTCGCGCTTGGTCGTTTCGACTGGACCGATGCTGGTCTGTTAGATCGCACGCATATCCGTTTCTTCACCAACGATGCACTGGTACGGCTGGCGCGTGATCACGGGTGGCACGAGGTCTATCAGCACGATTTCAGCCTCAGAAAAAGCGATCAACACTTTCCGGGCAATTTGCCGGGCCTGTCTGGTGACACTCCTTTAGGCCAGTTCCTTGCCCTGTTGAGGGAGGGCGCGGATCAGTACGGCTACGTGAATCAGTTCATTAGGGCATACCTGCCAGGCCCTATGCCCAAGGTGGGCGCGGACGTCGCTGGTGTGGTTGGGAATGAGGCGAAGCCCTTCCTAAGCGTTGTGATCCGCACGACGGGAATGAGGATTGGTACCCTCCGCGAGGGCCTGCTCTGCCTGTCTGCGCAGAGTGATCAGGATTTTGAAGTTCTGATCGTCGGACATAATCTGGAGATACCGGCTCAGATCGAGGTCGAGCGCCTCATTGAGCATCTACATCCTGCGTTCCGCAATCGGGTCCGTCTTGTACGTGTGGACGGCGGCGGTCGCTCCGTGCCGCTCAATACAGGCTTTAATGCTGCGAGCGGAGATTACGTGGTCGCATTTGACGACGACGATCTGCTGTTCGGTGGTTGGGTCGAGACCTTCAAAAAGCTGGCGGAAAGAGCGCCTGGGGCACTGCTACGGCAGTGCACCGTTGCACAGGACTGGGACCGGGTTGCGGTTGCTGGATGCGATGCAGCTTCCAGATCAATCGGTGGCATGAGGTCCATCTATCCCGCAAATTTCGATCTCTTTGCGCACATCGTGGAGAACCGGACGCCGCTTCACTCCATCGCGTTCCCGAGGGCACTGTTCAGCCATCTCGGTTTCCAGTTCGATCCAGGTCACAGTACCGCTGAGGACTGGGATCTCATCATCCGAGCTGCCCCATTGTGCGGCGTGAGCAGCTCAACCGATGTGGGCTGCATCTACCGACACTGGACTACGGGTACGTCCTACACGTCCCATTCGCAGTTCGAGTGGACCAGCAACTATCTGAATACGCTCAAGAAACTGAACGACCGGCCGTTCCTACTCCCGAAGGGCTCAGCGAACCGACTGCGCAACATGTACGCGGAGTTGCAGCGTCTGAAGGGCGATGTTGACGTCGGTGCCGAAGAGGGTGTCGAATCCTTGGCAAATGGTGTGCTACTTGACGATGAGCAAAGGCTCGCCGAGCTCAGGGAGCGCTATTACGAACTCACTACCTCCAAATCCTGGCAGATCACCGCGCCTTTGCGAGTGTTGCTTAGCGCCTTGAAGGGCAGGCCTTGGGCGCGTCCACCTCGCATCTGGCTGATGAATGAGGCAGATCTTGATTTTCATATCAGGCAGCTTCTGCAGTCGTCCTCTTGGAAGTGGACCCGCATTCTACGGGGTCTGAAATGACGGAAAGGAATAGTCGCGACGAGCATGACACGTCACGCGCATTCACTTCGGCGATCCGCCTGATGCTGGGGGTTCTGCTTATCTGGCAGCTTTCGTCGCTGGGAACCTCATCGGGCGCCTCAGTTGAGATTCTGCGCACCGCGTTTCAGCCGCTCGCTGGGGAGTCGGAGTCGTTGCCGCCGGCAGTGGGCGAGTTCGCACGCCTTCTGCGTATCCAGCCCAAGGTGCCGGTCTCTTGCTCGCTTAGCCAAGAAGTGGCGTCGGACAGCCTGCTGATGCAACGGAGTTATGAGGCCATCTACCCCGTGAGAATTGATTCGAGCAGCGATAGCTGCGTATTGGCTACGGATGTAGCTACCGCTGTGCCGGCGTGCCGGCTGAAGTCGGAGGGGGCCCATGCGCGTATCTTCGATTGCGGATAATGCACGAACCCATCCTTCGACCTGGCTCAGTGCATCGCTGCTTCTTGTCTATCTGTTTTATGCAGCGGGTGCAGGGGGCGTGCTGCTCACCGCCTTGGTGGTGGCGTGCTTGGGCATGTTCCTGGTGGTTGCTTTTACGCACCTGTTCTCTCGACAGAACTCACTGGCGGTCGTTTTCGTTCTAGCTCTATCCCTCATAGCGCTGGCCAGCCCATCGCCCGCATGGGACGCGCGTTCAATCTGGTTGTTCCATGGGAAACGGATCTTCTACGACGCCTCGCTCTACGCGCAGTTGGACAATTACGCGATCTGGAGTCACAACGACTATCCCTCATTCGTCCCAGCGCTTATGGCGTCAGTTGCGCATGTGTTCGGTTATTGGAATGACGTCTTTCCGAAAGTCGTTGTCCCATTGGCGATGCTGCCGGCACTACTGGTCATCCTTCCGCGGATTCCCCGGCTAGAGTGGCGCATGGTGTTCCTTGTGGTACTGGTCGCCCTCGGTGGGAATCACCTTGTCGATGGCTACGTTGATGCTCTGCTTGCGTTGTCCTTCGTTGCGACCTTTCTTCTGGTCAATGAGATCATGGCGGCCGATCGGCCTGGTTTTGGGCAGTACTTGCAGCTGACCCTGACGGCAGCGATCTTGGCACTCGTAAAGAATGAAGGCGCCGCGCTGCTTCTGTGCGCAACGCTGGCGGGACTCGTTGGTACGCTTGTGCGCAGGCGTGGAGTGAAGCTTGGGATGGTGGTCTGCCTTGCTACGGCATTGTTGCCTTTGCTGGCTTGGAAGCTGAGCGTCTCCCATGCTGGTCTGTCCAATGATCTCGCCGGCTCCGACTTAATGGGTCAGATATCTGGCAGGCTTCGGAGCGTCCATTCCTATTCGCTGCTGATCGAGTCGTTACTGCTTCGCCTGCCGAGCATGATTTTGCTGCCGCCCTTACTGGTCATCGCCTTTGCCGCTCGGAGAAACAGCATTTCGCTCTATGTGCTGCCTGCATGCGGCACATATGTCGCAGTTCTTTTTGCGGTCTACATGAGCACTCCGAATGACTTTGCCTGGCATCTTTCCACCAGCGCGGACCGCACTCTGCTCCCCGTGTGGCTTCTCGCGACCTGCGCTCTGCTCGTTGACCTAACTCCCAAGCATGAGCGGGAGTAGGGGGCGTGCCAATTTCTTCTCTTGGATATCCGAGGTCATATATGCAACCCGAGGTCGAGTTCGTAGTCGTTACTCCGGTCTACGAGGATCGCACTGCGTCGAGCCGACTGTTCAGCGAGCTTGCATCCTGCTACGGCAACCGCGTCTACGTAGTTGCGGTTGATGATGGCTCATTGCGCGAGCCAGTACTTGCTGAGCATCTGGAGGTGGCGGGCGTTAACGGCGTGGTGCTTACGTTGCGCCGCAATGTGGGTCACCAGAAGGCCATTGCCATTGGGCTCAGTTATGTGGAAAGCACGTTGCCCGATGCGCAACGTGTCGTGGTAATGGACTCGGACGGTGAGGATCTGCCGGCTACTATTGCCGAATTGCTCTGCGCACTGGAAGCCGAAAATGTGGATGTCGCGGTGGCGCAGCGGAAAAGTCGGGTGGAGACACTCCGATTTAAGGCCTTCTATATCGTCTACAAGTTCATTTTCCAGTTGCTGACCGGCCGATCGATCAGTTTCGGAAATTTCATGGCGCTGAAGCGTCCAGCCGTTTGTCGGGCCAATGCGATGCACGAGGTATGGACACACGTCGCTGGCGGGATCATTGCTAGCAAGCTGCGCCTAGCCGTGTGCCCCATAGACCGGGGACCTCGCTACGCGGGTCACAGCAAAATGAACTTTGTCGGACTGACGCTGCATGGTTTCCGCGCCCTCATGGTATTTGCAGAGGATGTGCTGGTCAGGGTCGGTCTGATGTGTGTCGTGGTTTCCTCCGTTTCCATCATGTTTGCAGTTGTGGCAACTCTCTTGAAACTGGCGGGCTACGCTACTCCCGGCTGGTTCTCGATGGCACTAGGCGTCCTGTTCCTTGTGTTCCTGCAGACGGGCACACTTACACTCATGACACTCATGCTTAGTGGCATTGTTCGCGGTGGAATCCAGAAGAGGGGAGCATTCATGGATTACATCACGTGCGCGAGTGAGGTGCGTGGCAGTGCTGCGCAGCGTTGATCTCCGCCAGTTTGCCCGATTCGTAGCGAATGGATTGGCTGCGACCGCGGTTCATTTTGGGGTGCTGACCTTTTTGGTTGAGGTCATGCACGTGGAATCCAAGGGTGTGGCTAATTCCATTGCAGCGGTATTTGGGATTTTTGCATCATTTATGGGCAATCGTTTTTTCGTATTCGCGTCGAAGACAGGCAGCATTCGCAAGGAACTTCTCAGGTTCTCCGCGTTGTATGCGGCATTGGCGTTTCTGAGCGGGGCGCTAATGGCGCTATGGGCTGACGTGCTTGCTTTCGATTATCGGATCGGCTTCGTTGCAATCAGCGGTGTTCAACTTGTTCTTTCTTTCCTAGGCAATCGTATGTTGGTATTCAAGGTATGAATAAGTTCCTAAAGGCGGCCGGTTTGACCGGTGTCTATATCGTCGTGCTGCTTGCCGTGTATGTGACCCACATGCGCTACTTCGCTGTCGATGTCGTGTTCTACGCGGCGATCGGGGACGCGTTCATTGCCCTTGCCATCACCGGCCTGTTGCTGCTGCTGCCTTGGTTCGGGTCCCTGTCCGGCCTGGAAAGATTTCTTCTCTGCGTCATCTGGCTGCTGGGAGGGTATTCTTTTGCGATCTCCGTTCCTACGGTGGTCGACCGGTCGCTTTCGTTCTACATTTTGGAAAAGCTGGAACAGCGCGGAGGCGGGATCCGCCAGGATGCCTTCCAAGATGTGTTCACCAAGGAGTACATGGTCGAACATCGCTTGGTCGATGTGCGCTTGACTGAGCAGGAGAGCTCCGGAACCGTACAGATCGTCAATGGGTGCGTCCGCTTGACGGAAAAGGGTGAACGCATTGCTACGCTGAGCAGGTTCTATCGCAAAAATCTGCTGCCTAAACGTAGACTCCTGCTTGGTGTCTATTCCGATGACCTTACGGACCCGTTCCGGCATAGCCTTGAGAACGTGGACTATCGCTGTAGGTGAAATAAAGGGCGCTGCATTGCTGTTGTAATCCTGATGCGCTTTTCAAGCACAGTCGGTTTGTCCGAAGAGGGGGTGCAAGAGACCGGCCCTGCGGATTTGTCTGCCGCTTCTTGATTTCAGTGAATGATGTGGGGAATCCGTTGCAACGGATCCAATGACTTTGAATCTTGCTGCAAAGAGAAGGGGCGCCTTAAAGGCGCCCCTTGTCATTTCAGCCCGCTCGATTCAGTTGTTCTCGCTGAGCAGGTTGTCGAAGTATGCGATCGTCCGGCGCAGGCCCTCTTCCAGCTGGATCTGTGGTTCCCAGTTGTCAAGCTTCTTCTTGGCAAGCGTGATGTCAGGTTGACGCTGCATCGGGTCGTCAACCGGCAACGGTTTGAATACGAGCTTTGATCCGGAGTTGGTCAGTGCGATGACCTTCTCGGCGAGTTCGCGAATGGTGAACTCGCCGGGATTTCCAAGGTTGCATGGCCCGGTGAAGCCAGGCTCACTGTCCATCAGTCGCAGGAAGCCTTCGATCAGATCATCCACGTAGCAGAACGAACGCGTCTGCTTACCCTCACCATAGATAGTTATGTCTTCGCCGCGAAGGGCCTGCACGATGAAGTTCGAGACAACCCGCCCGTCATTGGGGTGCATGCGGGGGCCGTAAGTGTTGAAAATTCGTGCGACCTTGATGTCTAGACCGTGCTGCCGGTGGTAATCGAAGAACAGGGTTTCCGCGCAGCGCTTACCCTCGTCATAGCACGAGCGAGGGCCGATCGGATTGACGTTGCCCCAGTATTCCTCGCGTTGCGGATGGATATTGGGGTCGCCATACACTTCACTGGTCGAGGCCTGGAAGATGCGGCAGTCGAGCCGCTTGGCAAGGCCAAGCAAGTTGATTGCTCCGTGAACCGACGTCTTCGTGGTCTGTACCGGATCGTGGCTGTAGTGGATCGGCGACGCGGGGCAGGCCAGGTTCCAGATCTCGTCGACTTCAACGTAGATGGGGAACGTCACATCGTGCCGCAGGAACTCAAAATGAGGATTCGGCAGCAGGTGCTCGATGTTGCGCTTGCTGCCGGTGAACAAGTTGTCGGCACAGATGACTTCATTACCGCGATCCAGCAGACGCTCGATCAGGTGGGAGCCAAGAAAGCCGGCTCCACCCGTTACCAGCACACGCTTTCGACTGTTGTAGTTTTTCATTTCACATTCCCGGTTCTGTCGCAGGTCACGGAGCGGCCCCGGCCAATGCCGTAATACGCAATTCCAATGGATTCCACCTTGGCAGGGTCATACATGTTGCGGCCGTCGAAGATGACACGGTCATGCAGCTGCAGTAGCGGCTCGAAGCTGGAAAGTAGGAACTGTTTCCACTCGGTGACTATGACCAGTGCATCTGCAGCGATCAGTGCCTGATCCGCAGAACTGGCGAACGAAACCGCATCGCCACAGGAGGAAAGCAGGTGGCGTGCCTCTGTCATGGCTTGGGGGTCGTAGCAACGCACCTTAGCGCCGCGAGCGATCAGGTCTGCAATGAGGACGAGTGCTGGTGCCTCGCGCATATCGTCTGTGTTTGGTTTGAAGGACAACCCCCAGACTGCAAATGTCTTACCACTGACATCGTCGGCGTAGTGGCGAGCGATCAGTTGCGACAGTTTCTGCTTCTGGCGGTAGTTGACCGCTTCGACTGCGTTGAGCAGCTCGGCCTGATAGCCGACCGAATCCGATGTCCTTCCCAGCGCCTGTACGTCCTTGGGGAAGCACGATCCGCCATAGCCGGCGCCTGGATATATGAAGGAATATCCGATTCGGCTGTCGGAGCCGATACCTTTACGAACCTGTTCGATGTCCGCGCCAACGCGTTCGGCGATGTTGGCGATCTCGTTCATGAAGCTGATCTTGGTGGCAAGCATGGCATTTGCCGCATACTTGGTGAGCTCCGCAGACGGCACGTCCATCACGATCAGGCGGTCGTGATTGCGATTGAACGGGAGATAGAGCTCCCGCATCTGATCAGCAGCAGATGGCACCGCAGTACCTATGATGATCCGGTCCGGACGCATGAAGTCGCGGATCGCATCGCCTTCTTTGAGAAACTCGGGGTTGGAAACCACGTGGAATGCGACTTTCCGTCCGGTCCCGGAAAGTGCCTGTGCGATCTGCTGCTCGACTCTTCCAGCGGTGCCTACGGGTACGGTTGATTTGTCCACAATCACCGCATCGTGGTCCAGGTGTCGGCCAATAGTCTCAGCCACAGCCAAGACATGGGTGAGATCGGCGCTTCCGTCTTCACCTGGAGGGGTTCCCACAGCGATGAAGATGATATTGCCATGTCGCACTGCGGCTTCTGCGCTCGTCGTGAACAACAGACGATTTGCAGCGACATTGGCAGTGATCATCGACTCGAGTCCCGGCTCGTAAATCGGAATGATTCCCTGCTCAAGTCGCTTGACCTTGCCGGCGTCGGTATCAACACAGATCACGTCATGGCCAACCTCTGCCAAACATGCGGCTGTGACCAATCCAACATAGCCCGCACCAAAAATTGCTACTTTCATCAATGACCTCTTCTAGAACGGACGACGCCCCGTCGATAGACGGGGCGTCATGGCGGCAGCTCAAGAGTTTACAGCGCTGCTTCCAGCTCCGGCAGGATCGTAAACAGATCCCCCACCAACCCGATATCGGCAATCTCAAAGATCGGTGATTCAGCATCCTTATTGATCGCGACAATCGTGCCGGCGTCCTTGATCCCGGTCAGGTGCTGGATGGCACCGCTGATGCCCACGGCCACGTACAGCTCCGGAGAGATGATCTTGCCGGTCTGACCCACCTGCAGGTCGCTGGGCACGTAGCCGGCGTCCACGGCGGCGCGCGAGGCACCGACCGCGGCGCCGAGCTTGTCGGCCAGCTGGAAGATCACCTTGAAGTTCTCTTCCGAACCCACGCCACGGCCGCCGGAGACCACGCGCTTGGCGCTCTGCAGGTCCGGGCGGTCGGTCGCACCGGCCGCCAGGCCGACAAAACGGGTGTGGGTCGGCAGGGCCGCATCGACGCCCGCCGCTTCAACCGGGGCGCTGCCGCCCTTGGCAGCCTCCGGCCAGGATGCCGCACGCACGGTAGCGACCACGATCTGGTCGGCCGGCACGTCCACGGTGATGATCGCATTGCCCGCATAGATCGGGCGCTTGAAGCTGTGGCTGCCTTCGACGGTCATGAGGTCGGAGACCTGGTTGACGCCCAGCAGGGCGGCCACGCACGGCATGAGGTCCTTGCCGAAGGTGGTCGAGGGGCCGAACACGTGGGTGTAGCCGGTGGCCAGCTTCGCGATCTGCGGGGCCAGCACTTGGGCCAGCGCCTGCGCATTGGCGGCGTTGGCCACGGTCAGCACCTTGGCAACGCCGGCCAGCTGGGCCGCTTCAGCAGCGGCGGCGGTCGGGTCCGCGGCCAGCACCACCACATCGATGCTGGCGCCGCTGATCGCAGCGGCTGCGCTCACGGTCTTGGCGGTGGCGGCGTTGAGCTTGCCGTCGTGGTGTTCAGCGACAACGAGGATCTTGGTCATTACAGCAACCCCTTCTGCTTGAGTGCAGCGACCAGTTCGGCCGCGTCCTTGACCATCACGCCCTTGCTGCGCTTGACCGGCGCCGCGTACTGGGTGGTCTTGAAGGTATCGGCGGCTTCAACACCGAGATCGGCCAGCTGCAGGGTCTCCAGCGGCTTGGCCTTGGCCTTCATGATGTCGGGCAGCTTGATGAAGCGCGGCTCGTTCAGGCGCAGGTCGGTGGTGACCACGGCCGGCAGGTCGACTTCCAGCGTTTCCAGGCCGGCGTCGACTTCACGGGTGACCGTAGCCTTGCCGTCGGCGATCTCCAGTTTGCTGGCGAAGGTCGCCTGCGGGCGGCCCCACAGCGTGGCCAGCATCTGGCCGGTCTGGTTGGCATCGTCATCGATGGCCTGCTTGCCAAGGATCACCAGGTCCGGCTGTTCCTTCTCGACCAGCTTGAGCAGGGTACGAGCAGCCGTCAGCGGCTGGATGGCCTGGTCGGTCACGACATGGATGGCGCGGTTCGCGCCCATGGCCAGGCCGTTGCGCAGGTGCGCCTGGGCATCGGCCGGTGCGATCGTGGCCACCACGACCTCGGTGGCGATGCCCTTGTCACGCAGGCGCAGCGCTTCTTCCAGCGCGATTTCATCGAACGGATTGGGGGACAGCTTGACGCCATCGGTAACCACGCCGGAACCGTCCGGCTTGACCTGAATGCGGACGTTGTAGTCCACCACGCGCTTGTACGCGACGAGGATTTTCATCTGGTGCTGGATCCTTCAATAACGGGAGAACGTCCGGTTCTTTGACTAGCAACCGGTTCGGGGGTGGGACAGCGATTCTAACTGGCGCGAGGCCACCATGCGAATGCGTATGGTTGTGCTGCAGTGCGGCATGAAATCGACGGAAAGCGCCTGCTGTTCACGCTGGACGGGCAGTCGTGAAGACGGACCCCATGTATCCTGTTGCGCTGAGTTGGGGCGCAGGCCGCCCCCAGCACGCACATCGAACAGGAGAATGGGTAGTGCCCACATGGCTTGTCACCGGCGGAGCCGGATTCATTGGCGGTAACTTTGTCCTCGAAGCCGTCGCGAAGGGCGTGCGTGTCATCAATCTCGATGCGTTGACCTATGCGGGCAACCTGAAAACCCTGGCCTCGCTGGACGGCAATCCGGACCATGTGTTCGTCGAAGGTGACATCGGCGATCACGCGCTCGTCGCCCGCCTGCTGGCCGAACACCGTCCGGACGCCGTGCTGAACTTCGCCGCCGAAAGCCACGTGGACCGTTCCATCGATGGACCGGGCGCGTTCATCCAGACCAACGTGGTCGGCACCCTTGCGCTGCTGGAGGCCGTGCGCGATTACTGGAAGGCACTGCCGGCCGACAAGGGCCAGGCGTTCCGTTTCCTGCACGTGTCCACTGATGAGGTGTACGGCACCCTCGGCGAGACCGGCAAGTTCAGCGAGACAACCCCGTATGCGCCGAACTCGCCGTACTCGGCGTCCAAGGCGGCCTCGGACCATCTGGTGCGCGCGTTCCACCACACCTACGGGCTACCGGTGCTGACCACCAACTGCTCCAACAACTATGGCCCGTACCACTTCCCCGAGAAGCTGATCCCCCTGGTGATCGCTAAGGCCCTAGCCGGCGAACCGCTGCCGGTCTACGGCGATGGCAAGCAGGTGCGCGACTGGCTGTTCGTGAGCGATCACTGCGAAGCGATCCGCACCGTGCTGGCCAAGGGCCAGGTCGGCGAGACCTACAACGTCGGCGGCAACTCCGAAAAGCAGAACATCGAGGTGGTGCAGGCGATCTGCGCACTGCTCGATGCACGCCGCCCGCGTAAGGATGGCCAGCCGCGCGCCAGCCAGATTACCTATGTGATCGACCGCCCTGGTCATGATCGCCGCTACGCGATCGATGCCTCCAAGCTCAAGGACCAGCTGGGCTGGGAGCCGAAGTACACCTTCGAGCAGGGTATCGGCTTCACCGTGGACTGGTACCTGGACAACCAGGACTGGGTCAACGGCGTGCTCGACGGCAGCTACCGCCTGCAGCGCATCGGCACCACCGCCTGAGTGCGGTGAACACCAGACAGAGGACAACCGCATGACTCAACGCAAGGGCATCATCCTCGCGGGTGGTTCGGGCACCCGCCTGTATCCGATCACCAAGGGCGTCAGCAAGCAGCTGCTGCCCGTGTACGACAAGCCGATGATCTATTACCCGCTCAGTGTGCTGATGCTGGCCGGGATCCGCGACGTGTTGATCATCAATACCCCGCACGAGCAGGCATTGTTCCAGAGCCTGCTCGGCGATGGCTCGCAATGGGGCATGAACATCGAGTATGCCGTGCAGCCGAGTCCGGACGGGCTGGCGCAGGCTTACCTGATCGGCAAGGACTTCATCGGCGGCAAGCCGAGCTGCTTGGTTCTGGGCGACAACATCTTCCACGGTCATGGCCTGCGTGAAGTGCTGCGCAATGCCGACCAGCGCGATACCGGAGCCACGGTGTTCGGTTACTGGGTCAATGATCCGGAGCGCTACGGCGTGGCCGAGTTCGACAAGGCCGGCAAGGTGATCGACCTGGTCGAGAAGCCCGAGAAGCCGCGCTCCAACTATGCGGTCACCGGCCTATACTTCTACGACGGCTATGCCAGCGAGTATGCCGCCGAGCTGAAGCCGTCGCCGCGTGGCGAGCTGGAGATCACCGATCTCAACCAGCGTTACCTGCGCGAGGGCAACCTGCATCTGGAAGCGCTGGGCCGGGGCTATGCGTGGCTGGACACCGGTACGCACCAGTCACTGCTGGAAGCCTCCAACTTCATCGAGACCATCCAGACCCGTCAGGGCCTGCAGGTCTGCTGCCCTGAGGAAATTGCTTTCGGCCAGGGCTGGATCACCGCCGAGCAGCTGGAGGCGCTGGCAGCGCCGCTGATCAAGAACGGCTACGGCCAGTATCTGCACACGCTGGCTGTGCGAGGAGTTGTACCGTGAAGATTATTGAAACGAAATTGCCCGGCTGCGTCGTGATCGAGCCCGCCGTGTTCGGCGACGAGCGTGGCTTTTTCTTCGAGACGTGGAATGCGGCCCGTTTCGGCGAACATGCGCTGCCGACGAAATTCGTACAGAGCAATGTCTCCAGTTCGGCCAAGGGCGTATTGCGCGGTCTGCATTACCAGTGGCCGCGCCCACAGGGCAAGCTGGTCAGCGTGCTCGAGGGGGAGGTCTACGACGTGGCGGTGGATATCCGTCGTGGCTCGCCGACCTTCGGCCAGTGGGCTGCCGTGGTGCTAAGTGCGGAGAACAAGAAGCAGTTCTGGATTCCGGAAGGCTTCGCGCATGGTTTTGCGGTGCTCTCCGAACGGGCCATTTTCAGCTACCTTTGCACCGAGGTGTACCTGAAAGACTTCGACGCTGGCATCCGCTGGAATGATGCCGACATCGCCGTCGACTGGCCGATCAGCGCACCGACGCTCTCGGCCAAGGATGAGGCTGCGCCGTTCCTGAAAGACATTGCCGAGGACCGCCTGCCGGTCTATCAGTCGTGACGATCCTGCTGCTGGGTGCCAACGGTCAGCTCGGGCAGGAGCTGCGACGTGCGCTGGCCCCGCTGGGCAGCATGGTGGCGACTACCCGCAGCGGCGTGCTGCCGGACGGCAGCGCGTGCGAGGTGGCCGACTTCGATCAGCCTGGCTCGCTGGCCGCACTGCTGGACCGTGTGCAGCCGACGGTGGTGGTCAATGCGGCCGCGTATACCGCGGTCGACCGCGCCGAGGAGGACCGCGATGCCGCCTTCCGTGCCAACGCGGAGGCACCGGGCGTGCTGGCCCGCTGGTGCGCGCAGGCCGGCGTCCCGCTGGTGCATTACTCCACCGACTACGTCTTCGACGGGCAGGGCAAGCGCCCTTACCGGGAAGACGATGCGACCGCCCCGCTGGGCGTGTACGGCGCCAGCAAACTGGCCGGTGAGGAGGCCATCCGTGCGGCCGGTGGACGCCACTTGATCTTCCGCACGGCGTGGGTGTATGCCTCGCATAGCGCCAATTTCCTGCGCACCATGCTGCGGGTGGGGGCTGATCGTGATGTGCTGCGCGTAGTCGCCGACCAGGTGGGCACGCCGACGCCGGCGGCGTTGATTGCCAACGTGACCGCACAAGCGCTGCAGCACGACGGCGCGCTGTCGGGTACTTGGCATCTGACGGCTGCCGGTGAGACCAGCTGGCACGGTTTTGCCGAGGCCATCTTCACTGAGGCCGTCGCCGCCGGTGTGCTGACACGCGCGCCGACCGTTGAGGCGATCACCACCGCTGAGTATCCGACCCCGGCCAAGCGCCCCGCGTATTCGCACCTGGATGTAACGAAGCTCGAAAATGACTTCGGCGTCGTCCTGCCAGGCTGGCAGGAAGGCCTGAAGCAGGTCATGGCGGAGTATTGATCCGGAGTCGAGCTGCGGCATGCGTGACAACAAAAAACCCGGCCTTGGCCGGGTTCTTTGTTTATCCGCCTGCCGTCGATCAGGTACGACCGTACGTATCTTCGAACCGCACGATATCGTCCTCGCCCAGATAGCTGCCGGACTGCACTTCGATCAGTTCCAGCGGCAGCTTGCCCGGGTTCTTCAGGCGATGGGTCACGCCCAGCGGGATGTAGGTGCTCTGGTTCTCGGTGAGCAGCAGCACTTCTTCGCCCCGCGTGACCTCGGCCGTACCGCTGACCACGATCCAGTGCTCGGCGCGGTGGTGGTGCATCTGCAGGCTCAGCGTTGCACCCGGCTTGACGGTGATGCGCTTGACCTGGAAGCGGGCGCCATTGTCGATCGAATCGTAGGCGCCCCACGGGCGGTACACCTTGCGGTGCCAGGTCGCTTCGGGACGGCCATCGGCCTTGATCCGCGCCACCACCTGCTTGATCTCCTGCATCCGGTCGCTCTTGCCGACCATCACCGCATCGTCGGTTTCCACCACGATCACGTCATCCAGGCCGACCAGGGCGATCAGGCGCTCGCCGTAGGCGAAGGTATTTCGGCAGTCGATCGCGATCACATCGCCGTGGTGCGCGTTGCCATCCCCATCCTGTTCGGACACGTCACGCAGCGCGGTCCACGAACCCACGTCGTTCCAGCCGGCATCCAGCGGCACGACCACGGCGTCGGCGGTCTTTTCCATCACCGCGTAATCGATGGAGTCCGACGGCACGGCGGCGAAGGCGTCTTTGTCCAGACGGGTGAAATCGCTGTCGCGGCGCGCCTGCTGCCAGGCGGTGCGGCTGCCGGCGAGCATGGCGGGATGGAACTTCTCCAGCTCGGCCAGGAAGCGCGAGGCCTTGAACAGGAACATCCCGCTGTTCCAGAAGTACTCGCCCGATTGCACGTAAGCACTCGCGGTCTCCGCATCCGGCTTCTCGACAAACCGATCCACCGCACGGACATCACCACCCGAAGCCGCCTTGATGTAGCCGTAGCCGGTTTCCGGGCCGGTCGGCACGATACCAAACGTCACCAGTTTGCCGGACTCCGCCGCCGGCACCGCACGCAGTACCGCGGCACGGAATGCGTTCTCGTCGGCGATCACATGGTCCGAGGGCAGCACCAGCAGCAGCGCGTCATCGCCATCCCGGGTCGCTTCCAATGCGGCCACTGCGATCGCCGGTGCGGTGTTGCGGCCGACCGGCTCGAGCAGGATCGCCTGCGGCTCCACGCCGAGCTGCTGCAGCTGCTCGGCAGCTACGAAGCGGTGTTCCTCGTTGGCGACGATCAGAGGCGCGCGGCCGGCAATTGGCGCCACGCGCTGCCACGTGGCCTGCAGCATCGTCTGTTCACCGGCCAGGGCCAGGAACTGCTTTGGGTAGGACTCGCGCGACAGCGGCCACAGGCGGGTGCCGGAGCCACCGGAGAGGATGACGGGAAGAAGATTCTGCATGGTGGGGGTACTCGCCTCAGGCGTCCTTGAGCAACTGCGAAATTTCATCGGTGCGCGCGCGCAGCAGTGCTGCGTCGCCGCGGGTTTCAACATTCAGGCGCAGCAGCGGCTCGGTGTTGGAGCTGCGCAGGTTGAAGCGCCAGTCGCCGAAATCGGCGCTGATGCCATCGGTGTGGTCCAGCGACGGTGCCTGCGCAGCGTAATGCTCCATCACGCGGGCAACGGAACGCTTGGCGTCGGCCACCTTGAAGTTGATCTCCCCGCTGCACGGGAACTTCTGCATGCGCGCTTCGACCAGATCGGCCAGCGAGCGGCCGGATTCGGAGACCAGCGCGGCGATCAACAGCCACGGGATCATGCCGGAATCGGCGTAGGCGAACTCGCGGAAATAATGGTGCGCACTCATCTCGCCGCCGTAAACGGCATTTTCCGAGCGCATCTTTTCCTTGATGAAGGCGTGGCCGCTCTTGCACAGCACCGGCTGGCCACCGGCTTCCTCCACCATTTCCACGGTGTTCCAGGTCAGACGCGGGTCGTGAACGATCTTGCCGCCGGGCTGGCGTGCCAGGATCGCCTGGGCGAGCAGACCGACCAGGTAATAGCCTTCGATGAAGCGACCGTTGTGGTCGAAGAAGAAGCAGCGGTCGAAATCGCCATCCCAGGCGATGCCGAAGTCCGCGCCATGCTCGCGCACGGCCTGCGCGGTGAGCTCGCGGTTTTCCGGCAGCAACGGATTGGGGATGCCGTTGGGGAAGCTGCCATCGGGCTCGTGGCAGATGCGGATGAACTCCAATGGCAGATGCGGGGCGAGCAGATCGACGATCGTGCCGGCGCCACCGTTGCCGGCATTGACCACGAGCTTCAGCGGCTTGAGCGCCTTGGGTTCGATGTAGCTCAGCAGATGCGCGATGTAGGCGCTCTTGTCCGGATGCGACTGCAGGCCGGCGCTCGGCGCGGCGGCGGGCGCCTGGTCGGCCTCGACCGCATCGGAGATCGCGAACAGGCCGGTATCGGAGCTGATCGGGCGCGCCTGCTCCTTGACCAGCTTCATCCCGTTGTAATCCATCGGATTATGGCTGGCGGTGACCATCACGCCACCGGCCGCCTTCAGATGATCCACCTGGAAATAGACTTCCTCGGTGCCGCACAGGCCGATATCCAGCACCTCACGACCGGCGCCACGCAGGCCGGCGGCCAGGGCATCCTGCAGGGCCCCGCTGGTCAGGCGGACATCGTGGCCGACGACCACCGTGCCGGGCGACAGCTGCGCTGCCAGCGCCACACCGATGCGGCGGGCCAGATCTTCGTTCAGTTCATCCGGGACCCGGCCGCGGATGTCGTACGCCTTGAAAGCGGGGAGCGTCATCTTTTCAGTCCTTCTGACAGTCAGCGCAGTAGTTTAGCCGCTGCCGTGTATGGGAATCGTTTTCACCGGGTCGGGTCGGGGCAACGCAGGACCCCGGGGCCGGGGAAAGGCTCGGGCAATGGCTACAATGGCCGCTTCCATCAACGAGGTGAGGGCGTAGATGAGCAAGTCCCCAGACAACGCCGGGCGACGTGGCAAGCAGTACGCCAGTGCGGCCGAGGCGCTGCAAGGTGCAATCGCCGACGGTCAGACCCTGGCGGTCGGCGGGTTCGGCCTGTGCGGTATTCCCGAGGCCCTGATCGCCGCGCTGCGCGATACCGGCGCCAAGGATCTGACCGTGATCTCCAATAATGCGGGCGTGGATGGCTTCGGCCTCGGCCAGCTGCTGGCGACCCGCCAGATCCGGAAAATGATCTCGTCCTACGTGGGCGAGAACAAAGAGTTCGAGCGCCAGTACCTGGCCGGTGAGCTGGAGCTGGAGTTCAATCCGCAGGGCACCCTGGCCGAGCGGCTGCGCGCCGGTGGCGCTGGCATTCCGGCCTTCTTCACCGCGACCGGTTACGGCACGGTGGTGGCCGAAGGCAAGGAAACCCGCGAGTTCAATGGCAAGCACTACGTGATGGAGACCGCGCTGCGGGCCGACGTCGCGCTGGTCAAAGCCTGGAAGGCCGACGAGGCCGGCAACCTGGTGTTCCGCAAGACCGCGCGCAACTTCAACCCGGCCTGCGCGATGGCCGGCACGCTGTGCATCGTGGAAGTGGAGGAGGTGGTGCCGGTAGGCAGCATCGACCCGGACCAGGTGCACCTGCCGGGCATCTACGTGCACCGCATCGTGCACAACCCGCACCCCGAAAAGCGTATCGAACAGCGTACCGTGCGCCAGGAGGCGAACTGAGATGGCCTGGACCCGCGATGAAATGGCACAGCGCGCCGCGCGCGAACTGACCGACGGCGCCTACGTGAACTTGGGCATCGGCCTGCCCACCCTGGTCGCCAACCACATTCCCGACGGCGTGGATGTCTGGCTGCAGTCCGAAAATGGCCTGCTCGGCATCGGTCCGTTCCCGACCGAAGCCGAGGTCGACGCCGACCTGATCAACGCCGGCAAGCAGACGGTGACCGCACGCGCGGGTGCCAGCTACTTCGGCAGCCACGACAGCTTCGCGATGATCCGTGGCGGCCACATCAATCTGGCCATCCTCGGCGCGATGCAGGTGACCGACAAGGGCGACCTGGCCAACTGGATGGTGCCCGGCAAGATGGTCAAGGGCATGGGCGGGGCTATGGATCTGGTCGCCGGCGTGCAGCGCGTGGTGGTGCTGATGGAGCACACCGCCAAGAACGGCGAGCACAAGATTCTGCCCGAATGCAATCTGCCGCTGACCGGTGTTGGTGTGGTGGATCGCATCATCACCGACCTGGCCGTGTTCGATGTCACTGACAAGGGCCTCGTGCTGGTCGAGGCGGCCCCGGGCGTGGGTATGGATGAGTTGAAGGAAAAGACCGGCGTGGCGTTCAGCGGCTGACCGGTCCGGCGACGCCGGCCGCGACTCTGCCGCGGCCGGTGAAGCTGTCGTCCGTGGCGAGCGTTTCCAGCCAGGGGCCTGCCGACCAATGGCCGTCGGCCAGGCACTGAAGCGGCAGCAGCACGCCCTCGGGGTCTACGCCCAGGTGTTGCACATCGTCTCCCAATGCCGCGCAGGCGTCGGCGATGAAGGTCAACGCGCCTTGGTGGACCTGGGCAAGCGTGGCCTGGCCTGCGGGGGATAGGTCGGGCGGCGCGAACATCGGCTCGCGTCCGTTGCCGGTGTCGCGGAAGCCGCAGAACTGCCCGGACGGTGCTGCCAGCAGCGCTTCAAGCAGCAGGTCATGCGCAAGCACCGGCGAGGCGTGCTCCGGTGCCGTACGTCCGTCGTGGTACCGCGCCGCGGCCCAGCCATGTCCTTCCACCTTCCGGGCCGTGGCACGCAATGCGAAATATGCACCGCCCAAGGGGCGTTCAACGACGCTCGACAGATAGGTCTGGATGGTGCCGGCATAGCCAATATCCGCGACCAGGGCCGCACCGTCTCCCACGGTCTCGCGCCAATAGCCCAGGTAGGCGTCGCGTTCGCGCGCCGAGATGGCCAGCAGAGCGGGCACTGTCGGTGCCAGGAGCGCAATGGCCTGCTCCAGCATCTCAGGAAGATAGACGTCGCGGTCGGCGGCGGCACCCAGCTGATCACGCACTGCCGCAGCTGCCTCGTCACCCAGGCGCGAGGCGACAAGCTGCACTAGCGGGCCGCTGTACGTGCCATGCAGCAGCCGCTCGAGATCGGTGGCCGCGCACAGGCTGGCCATGCCTGCGGCGCGTCGGGACACCAGCAGGTATGACGCCGTCAACGTCTGCAGCGCCGGGGCGCTGTCGGCCAGTACGTTCCACCCCTGCTGCAGCAGGTATCCCTCGCGGCTGAGGAACAGCACGGTGCTGATTTCGCGCTGTTTGGCGAGGTTCGCCAGCCAGACCAGGTAATCCAGCACGATGGGCCCCAGCACGGTGTATCCGGCACCGTAGGCATCCAGCGTCGGGCGGGGCGCGAGCCGGGCGGGGCTGCGATCGCCCAGGGCAGCGAAATGGTTGGCGACCAGGCCACGCCACAGTTGTTCCGGCCACGGTGCCTTGGACCCGGCCGCATGTCGAAGCGGGCGCAGGGCCGGCACCATGTCCAGCAACGCCGAGGGGCGCACGATGTGGACGGGAGAGATGAGGCCGCACAACTGGGGAATCTGCACGTCGGCGTGTTCGTTGTCGCCCAGGTGCAGCCAGCGCGACACCGGAATGCCTTCCCGCCGGGAGATCGCTGCCCAGGTAGCGGAATCATCTTTGCGCATCGCCGTTTCGCACGACACCCACCATTCCCGGGTGAGCGCCACCACGGCGGGCGGCAGCACCCGCGTGAGCAAGGCCGGCGGCAGGTACATGTCCGAGAGCGCCACCAGGCGCTTGCCCTGCTGTGCCTGCAGGGCGGCCAACACACCTTCGCGCGGGCGCAGCAGGCACTGCTCGGTGGTGAGTTCCAGTTCCAGCAGCGCTTGAGGATCCACGCTGGAATCCAAAGCGGCCACCTGCAAATAGATCTCGGCGAGCGTTGGATCGCGCCCGGTTGAAAGGCGCGCCCGCTGCTCGGCGAGGTCGCGCATCGCCGAGAAATTGTCGATGCCGAACCGAGCCCTGGCCTTGAAGGACAGATAGTCGCGTGCGGCGTAAGGGGACAGGAACGGGCGGGTCACCAGCGTATCGAAAACATCCGTTGTGACCAGGTCGGCATCCAGCGCGGAGAGCTGGATGCGGGTGGCAACCGGTGTGGCGAACGCCGCCGCCCAGTTGCGCTGCCCTTCGCTGATCAGGTGCGGTGTGTCACCCGGGGCAAGCACGCCGACGAGCAGGCCCTGGTGGCGCGTAATGGTGGCCAGCAGGCGCTCCACCGCGTGCTGCAGGGTGCCATCCACCTGTCCGGCTTCGGTCGGGAAATCGCTTGTAGCCAGATTCAAGGCGAAGAGCGGGCGCAGCGCGTCGACCCGCGCCCAGAACATGGAGCCAGCCGGATAATCAATGTAAGCGTTGCGATCTATCTCCATGCCCAGCTGTGACGCCAATGCTTCGCAGACCTCGGCGTTGCTCAGCCAGGTGTGTGCCCACGGTGGAAGGCTCTCATAGGTTTCCGGGTAGACCATGCCAAGCCGGGGCTCGGCGGCGAACATGCCCAGAATCCATGCGACCCGGGTTTCACTTCCCAGCAGCGATCGCAGCAGATAGCGCCGCCACTGCTCCTGCTCGCTGCCCGTGTACAGCGACTTTTTCGTGTGGATATGGCCAACGATGTCCAGGGCAATGATCTCGTCGCGGAACGTGACCAGCAGCGGCGCGATGTCGCGGCCCCGATTGGGCACGACCCGCACGTGCAGTGCAGAAAGGTGCGGAAGCGTTGCAAAGCGTTGTTCGGCCTGGGCTTTGGCGGTGTCATCCATCACCGACACAAGCAACTCGAACGGCACCGGTATGTGCGCCAGCAGCCCGGCGAATTCTTCGATCAGATCCGGGTAGTACACATGTGCCATCAGCCCGACGCGCTGCTGGAACCGGGCGAGTGGCAGCGGCGCAGGGAACGGATGCTCCACCGGCTGCGCAACGTGGATGCGTGATGCGCTGGCCTGCTTGAGCCGACTGACGAGCCCACGAACGCCCATCGCAGAGGCGACCTTGAAGGCGCGCCGAAGGACCGACCACAGCCCGGACCACCCACCGCCATGCCGGGAAACCGCCTGGCGGGCAGCGTGCAGCGCACGGGTCACGGCCGAGGTCATCGCGTGGCGTCCAGGGCGCACGCAGTCAACGGCGCCGATGCACCGAGGCGGCGCGCGCCGTGCACGGTCCCGCTGGCCGCCGGCGCGGTGTGTGAAGCGCTGAAGCGGAGTAGGGCCATGGGGTGCTCTTTCAACGATGCCGGTCCGGCAGGAGAACATTTTCGATCTTTGATGGACAGGGGGCAAATCCGCAGGATCCTGCTCTGGACGGGATACGCACTCCCGAGAAGGAGTGCTAGCGTTCACCCATGGATCTCCACCTCCCCGACGCCCAGGTGCACTGGCACCGCCATTGGCTCTCCCGCGACGCCGCCGACACCCTCCAGCGCACGCTCCGCGACGATGTCCCATGGGAAGTGCACAAGATCCGCATCTTCGGCCGCCAGGTCGATTCCCCGCGGCTGAGCTGCTGGATGGGCGACCCGGCCGCGCGCTACCGCTATTCCGGCACCGCGTTCGTGCCCGAGCCCTGGCACCCGGCGCTGCTGCCGCTGCGCGATCAGCTGGCAACCTTCTGCGGCCACGCGTTCAACAGCGTGCTGCTCAATCGCTACCGCGATGGTGATGACGGGATGGGCTGGCACAGCGACAACGAACCCGAACTGGGGCCGGCGCCCGTGATCGCGTCAGTGAGCCTGGGCGCGGCGCGGCGGTTTCTGCTGCGCCGCCGGGACGACCATGCCAAAAAGGCCGAGGTGTTGCTGGACCATGGCGATCTGCTGGTGATGGGCGGGCAGACCCAGCGCCATTACCAGCATTCCCTGCCCAAAAGCGCGCGACCGCTGGCCGAGCGCCTCAATCTGACCTTCCGCTGGATTACCGCACCCGGGTCGGCGTGACCGCAGCGCGGGCGTGATCCTGCTCGCCGGTGACCAGCGTCCAGCCCACCACGTTTGTGGTCAGCGTCTGCAGCCCCTGTTCCAGCGCGGCGGTGACCTGGGCGACGTCGGTGCTGCCGACCGGGTTTTCCTGGCGGAAGGTGCGATCGGCGACGACGCGCTGGTCGATCACGTGGATCAGCTTGGCGTTGACTTCGATCAGCGCGGTCGGCGTGGCCTGGCCGCGGTAGTCAGCTTCGAAGCGGCGCACGTCCATCGCCAGCTTGTAGTCGGCACGGATGCCGGTGGTGACGCGGGCGACGCCGTTGATGCGGCCGGAATCCTCGAAGCCGCGCACCAGCGCGTCGTCGAGCATGTCGGTGGCCGGCTGGGCCCAGCTCACGCCCTTGTAGACCTCCAGTTCGGAGGGGGTCGGGCGTACGTTGATGCGCGGGCTGTCGACCACGCGCGCGGCGCTGGGCTTGACCAGCACCAGCTGCCAGTCGACGGTCGGCCAGCTGGGGTCGGCCTGGATGCGCACCACGGGCGAATAGATGGTCACTGCGCTGCGCTCGTTGCTGCCCAGCAGCGAGCAGCCGCCAAGCGCGGCGATCAGGGCGATCGGCAGCAGGGGCCGGAAGAAGGTCGGGCGGCTCATTTGGGTTCGAACTCCTTGGGTGCGTCGCGGCCGAGCAGATAGCGTGCCGGGTTGTTGTCCAGGCGGTCGCTGACCCGGCGCAGGTCGCGGATCAGGCCGCGCAGCTCGGTCAGGGTCGGGCCGAGCTGGGCCAGGCCATCGTTGGCGAAGCTGTTGATCGCGGCGCGGTTCTCGCCAAGGATCGAGTCGGCATTGCCGGCGGCCGAATCCAGCTTGCTCAGCGTGGTCTCCAGCTTGTCCAGGATCGGCGGCAGCTGCTGCACCAGGTTCTTGTCCAGCCGCTGGATAGTGCCGTTGGTGCTCTTGAGGGTGACATCCAGGCTGCGGGCGGCATCACGCGCGCTGAGCAGCAGCGCCTGGGTGACCTGGTCACGGTCGGCCAGGCCGCCGCTGATGGTTTCCAGGTTGGCCAGGGTCGCGTTGATGCTGGCCACGTTGCGGTCGCTGAGCACCTGGTCCATCCGCTCGACGATGCGGTTGGCCACGTCGGTGATGTTCTGCAGCGCGGAAGGCGTGGTCGGGATGATCGGCGCCGGATCCTTGTTGACCGCGGTCAGCGCGGGCGACTGCGGCGTGCCGCCACTGAGCTGGATGATCGACGGGCCGGTCAGGCTGGTGATCGCCAGCTTGGCGCGGGTGTCGGTCTTGACCGGCGTATTGGAGTTCAGGCGGATCCGCGCGACCACCTGGCGCGGGTCGTCCGGCACCAGGTTCAGCTCGGTGATCGAGCCGACCGCGATGCCGTTGTACTGCACCGGGCTGCCCACCGACAGGCCGGTGACGGCCTCGCGGAACACCACGCGGTACTCGGTCCAGGTGCGGTCGGAGGAGTACTTGGCGGCCCACAGGCCGAAGGCCAGCAGCGCCAGGCCCACTATCAGGGTGAAGGCGCCGATCAGGACGTAATTGGCTTTGGTTTCCATGGCTTACTCGCTCTCGTGCTTTGCATCGCGCGCAGCACGCGCGCGCGGTCCGTGGAAGTACTCCTGGATCCACGGGTGGTCCAGTTGTTCGATCTCGTGCAGCGGGGCATTGGCGATGACCTTCTTGTCGGCCAGCACCGCCACCCGGTCACAGATCGCATACAGCGTGTCCAGATCGTGTGTGATCAGGAAAACCGTCAGGCCCAGTGCTTCCTGCAGGGTCTTGATCAGGCGGTCGAAGGCGGCCGCGCCGATCGGGTCCAGGCCTGCGGTGGGCTCATCCAGGAACAGCAGCGGCGGGTCCAGCGCCAGCGCGCGGGCCAGGCCGGCGCGCTTGCGCATGCCGCCGGACAGCTGCGAAGGCAGCTTGTTGATCGCATCGGCGGGCAGGCCGGCCAGCTTCACCTTGAGCAGGGCCAGCTCGTAATGCCAGCGTTCGGGCAGCTCGCCGTGATGTTCCTTCAGCGGCACCTGCACGTTCTCGCCCACGGTCAGCGAGGAGAACAGGGCGCCATCCTGGAACAGCACGCCGGTGTTGCGCTCGATATGCAGGCGGTTGGCCGGGTCGCTGGAGCGGGCGTCGACGCCCAGCACCTCGATCTGGCCATCGTCGGGCGTACGCAGACCAAGGATGCTGCGCATCAACACCGATTTGCCGGTACCCGAGCCGCCGACCACGCCGAGGATCTCGCCGCGGCGCACATCCAGGTCCAGCCCGTCGTGCACGACCTGCGCGCCGAACCGGTTGGTCAGCCCGCGCACACGGATCAGCAGTTCACCGTCGTCGGTGGCGGCGTCGTCGCGGTCAGCGGCCGGGGCGGTGTCGGTGATCATCGGTTACCAGCCCATCTTCATGAACCACAGTGCGGCGAACGCATCGAGGATGATCACCAGCGAAATCGCCTGTACCACGCTGGAGGTGGTGCGCTCGCCGACCGACTGCGCGGTGCCTTCAACCTTGAGGCCTTCCAGACAGCCGATCAGGCCGATCACCAGCGCGAACACCGGGGCCTTGGACAGGCCGACCAGCATGTTGCGCACTTCCATGGTGTCGTGCATCCGCGCGATATACATCTGCGGCGGGATATCCAGATCGAACGCGCCCACGGTGATGCCACCGGCCAGGCCGGCGACCATCGCGATGAAGGTCAGCAGCGGCAGCGTGATCAGCAAGGCGATCAGGCGCGGCAGCACCAGCAGGTCGACCGGGTCCAGGCCGAGCGTCTTCATCGCGTCGATTTCTTCGCGCGCCTTCATCGCACCGATCTGCGCGGTGAACGCACTGGCGGTGCGGCCGGCCAGCACGATGGCGGTCAACAGCACCGCGAACTCGCGCAGGAAGGCGATGCTGACCAGTTCGACCACATAGATCTCCGCGCCGAAGTCGCGCAGGATCGTGGAGCCGAGGAAGGCGATCACCGCGCCGACCAGGTACGACAACAGGGCCACCAGCGGCACCGCGTCCAGGCCGACCTGCTCCATCTGGGCGACGGTGGCAGTGAGACGGAAACGGCGCGGTTCCTTGATCAGGCGCGCACCCTTGACCAGGTTCTCGCCCAGGAAACTGGCCAACGCCACGATGTTGTGGCCCATGCCATGCACGCTGACACCCAGCCGCTCCAGCGCGGCCAGCACGCCGAAGTCGCGCTTGGCCTTGGGGCGGTCGTCGGCAACTTCCTCGATGGTGGAGACCAGTGCGCGATGTTCCTCGCGGAACGTCACCGCGTCCTCGCCGAGGTCGGCACGGTGGGCCACGCGCAGCAGCTGCAGCACGCCGGCCGAGTCGAGCAGGGTGATCCCGCTGGCGTCCAGCCCGGTCACTTTCTCCGGAAGGCCGCGCAGCACTTCGGCCGCGTCCAGCGCGGTGCGTAATGTCCAATGGCCAGACAACCGGATCAGGCCGGGGTCCTGGGCATCCTGCTCGAGATGGGGGGCTTGGTCTGAGGTCATGTAGGCGTCCTGCGCGCAGCATAACCTGTCCGGGTGCATGGCTCGCGTATGCGCCGGAGCAGGCTGAACGCGTCGGTCAGTGCGCCCAGCGCCCGCACACCGGCGCACGATGACACCGGGATTCTTCAGGCCGGGGCGTGTTCGGGTAATACTACGGCGCATGTCTGCCGACGCCCCCACCATCGTTGCACCACCGGCCACCTACGCACAGCGCGTGGCCTTCGTTTCGGAAATGGCCGGGCGCCTGCACAGCTATGGCACCACCGCGCAGCGGCTGGAGGCAGCCGTGGTCGCGCTGGCGCAGCGGCTGGACCTGGATTGCGAGCCGTGGTCGAACCCGACCGGCCTGATCCTGAGTTTCAGCGACCCGACCAAGGCCATCGGTTCATCGGACATCACCCGCGTGATCCGGCTGGCACCGGGCGAAAACGACCTGCATAAACTCAGCATCGCCGACCAGATCACCGACGCGGTGGCCAACGGCACCATGAGCATCGCGCAGGGCCATACCGCACTGCGCCAGCTGGACAAGGACCCCGGCCGCTGGGGCAAGATCCGCACCATTCTTTCCTACAGCCTGGGCGCGGCGGGCGTGGCCGGCCTATGGAAACTGCCGTGGCTGGATATCGCCACCGCTGGCGTGATCGGCCTGCTGATCGGCGTCATGGGCATGTATACCGACCGCCGCCCGGCCACGCGCGAAGCCAACGAAGCGCTGGCGGCCCTGCTGGCCGGCTCGGTGGCCACGCTGGTGGCCTCCTTCATCGGGGCGCTCAACCTCAACACGGTGATCATCGCCTCGCTGGTGGTGCTGCTGCCCGGGATGTCGCTGACCAATGCGGTCAATGAACTGGCCAGCCAGCATTGGGTGTCGGGCACGGCGCGGTTTGCCGGTGCGGTGACCACGATTCTGAAACTGACCGTGGGCGCGGTGATCGCGGTGACGTTGTCCGGCATCGTCGGACTGGAGCCGCTGGTGCGTGCTTCGCGGCCGCAGGCCGATTGGGTCGAGTGGGGCGCGTTGCTGCTGGCCGCGTTCGCGTTTGCGATGCTGTTCAAAGCCAACCGCCGCGATTTCCCGTGGGTGATGGCCGCGGCGGTGGCCGGCTATGCGATTTCCAAGTTCGCGGGCCAGGCCTGGGGCATACCGGCGGGCATTTTCATGTCGGCGATGCTGCTGACCGCGGCGGGTAATCTGTTCGGTCGCCTGGCGCAGCGGCCGGGCGCGATCATCCGCCTGCCCGGCATCATCATGCTGGTGCCCGGCAGCACCAGCCTTCGCGGCGTGCTGACGCTGGTCCAGCAGCAGGACATGAGCGCCGGGCAGACGGTGTTGATGACCGTGCTCAACGTGGTGATGGCGCTGGTGGCCGGCCTGCTGTTCGGCAACCTGTTGATCCCGGCGCGCAAGAATCTCTGACCGCGCCGGTTACTCCGCGCGCTGTCGACGGGTACGAAAACGCCAGCGCGAGGCTGGCGTTTTCATGTGCAGCAGTGACTGACCGGCTTACTTCTTGATCAGGAACTCTTCGACCTTCTTGCCCTTGGCGGTATGCGCGGCCAGCCAACGCGGCTGCTTGCCACGGCCGGTCCAGGTTTCCTTCGGGTTGGCCGGGTTGCGGTACTTCGGGGCGACCTTGCCAAGTTTGCGCACGGCCTTGGCCGGGGCCTTGGTGGCCTTTGCGGCACGGCCGCGTGCGGCCGGGGCGGCGCCGCCGAACAGTTCTTCCACCGAATAGCCCTGGGCCTTGGCCAGCTTGGTCAGCTGTGCGCGGACCTTGCTGATCGCCGGACGCTTGGCCACGATGGTCTGCTGCTTCTTGGCGTTCTTGATCAGCGCGCCCAGCTCTTTGGCGGACAGGCCGCTCAGGTCAATGCTCATCTACTACTCCGCAATATATTAAGGACAGGGTGAGCCGGTCCTTGGCATCGGAAACAGCATACATTCTCTTTTGCGAAATACACAAACAAACCGGAGATATTGAAACCGGGTCCGCCATTGAAAAGGCCGGGTTACTCACCCGGCCTTTGTCATTACTTCGTCAATTTCGCCAGCAGTGCGTCCTTGTCCAGGACCTCCGCTTCGGCGGCATTGCGCGCGCGGTACTCGAACGTGCCGGCGGCGACGCCGCGTTCGGAGACCACGATCCGGTGCGGGACACCGATCAGTTCCATGTCGGCGAACATCGCGCCCGGGCGCAGGCCGCGGTCGTCCAGGGCCACGTCCAGGCCGGCAGCCTGCAGCTGTGCCAGCAGGTCGGCGGCGGTGGCCGCCACGGTCTCGTCCTGCTTCGGGTTGATCATGCAGACCACCACCTGCCACGGCGCCATCGCGTCGGGCCAGATAATGCCGGCGTCGTCATGATTCTGCTCGATCGCCGCGGCGACGATGCGCGAAATACCGATGCCGTAGCAGCCCATCGCCAATACCGCGGCCTTGCCGTTCTCGTCGAGCACGGTCGCATTCAACGCCTGCGCGTACTGGCGGCCGAGCTGGAACACGTGGCCGACTTCGATACCGCGCGCGATCTTCAGTTCACCGCCATCGGCGGCACGATCACCGGCCTTGGCGTTGCGGATGTCCGCTACTTCCGGTTCGGGCAGGTCGCGGCCCCAGTTGACGCCGGCGATATGGAAACCGGCTTCATTGGCACCGATGACGAAATCGGCCAGTGCGGCGACGTCGCGGTCGGCCACGATGCGGATCGGCTGGGCCGGATTGAGCGGGCCGAGAAAGCCCGGCTCGCTGCCCAGGTGCGTGGCGATCTCCGCCTCGCTGGCCATGCGATAGCCCTGCAGGCCCTCGACCTTGCCCAGCTTGATTTCATTGACGTCGTGATCGCCGCGCACCAGCGCCAGCACGAAACCGGCTTCGCTCATGATCGCGATCGACTTGACCGTGCGCTCCAGGCCCAGGCCAAGCAGGGCGGCCACTGCCTCGCAGGTTTTCTGCGTGGGCGTTTCGACCTTGCGCAGTGATTCGCTGCCGGCCGGGCGCTCGCCGGGGGCGGCAGCGATGGCGGCTTCCATATTGGCCGCGTAATCCGAACCGGTGGAAAACACCAGCGCATCTTCGCCGGACTCGGCGATCACGTGGAATTCCTGCGAGGCGTCGCCACCGATCGCGCCGGAGTCGGCCTGCACCATGCGGAAATCCAGGCCCAGGCGGGTGAAGATGCGGGCATAGGCCGACTTCATGTTTTCATATTCGCGCACCAGGCACTCATCGTGCAGGTGGAAAGAATATGCATCCTTCATCAGGAATTCGCGCGAGCGCATCACGCCGAAGCGCGGGCGGATCTCATCGCGGAACTTGGTCTGGATCTGGAAGAAGTTGACCGGCAGCTGCTTGTAGCTGGACAGTTCCTGGCGCGCGAAATCGGCGGCGGCTTCTTCAGCGGTCGGGCTGTAGCAGAACACCTGCTCCTTGCGATCCTTGATCTTGAGCAGCTGCGGGCCGAACTTTTCCCAGCGGCCGGTGGCTTCCCACAGTTCCTTGGGCTGGATGGTCGGAATCTGGAATTCCACCGCGCCGGCACGCTCCATTTCCTCACGCACGATGCGCTCGACCTTGCGCAGCACGCGCAGGCCCAGCGGCGACCAGGTGTACAGCCCCGAGGCCAGCTTGCGGATCATGCCCGCGCGCAGCATCAAGCGGTGGCTGGTCAGCTCCGCGTCGCTGGGGGTTTCCTTGGTGGTGTGCAGGTGGAACTGGGAGAGGCGCATCGTCGGCTTCGCTGAACGGCAGAAGCCGATATTCTGCCAGTCCGGCCGCCGCGATGGGTGCTGGCGGTGGTTTTGGCCCCTCGCAGGGGCCGGCGGCTCAGGCCTTGGGCGTGCAGTAGGCCTGGATGGCGGCTTCGGCGAGGGTCTTCTGGGCGCTGCGCTGCTCATCGGTCAGGGCGGTATCGGGCTTGCCATCGCCATCGGTGTCCTGCAGAACCTTGCCGGGCCCGTCGAGCAGGGCCAGATTGCCGCGGGCGGTGGTGCAGGCGCTGTTCTCGGCCGGGGCGGCCGCCGTCGCGCGCGGGGCCGGGTCCCGGTTCTCGACCTGGCGGGCCTCGTATTTCTGCCCGGTCGGCGGCTTTTCCGAATACTGGGTGACGCCGTTGGCGTCTTTCCACTTGTAGACGTTGCCAGCGCTGGCCGCGGCGCTGGCGAGCAGCAGCAGGGCGCTCAGACGGGACAGGGCACGCATGGCAACTCCGGGAACGGGGCAGAACCACGATTGCAGCACCCCGGGCCGGTGCTGGCAAGCTAAACTGGCCGCATGGATCAACTGAAACCCCCGCCGCGCTCGCGCAGCATTTACCTGCTGCCCAACCTGTTCACTACCGCAGGCCTGTTCGCCGGCTTCTACGCGATCATCGCCGCGGCCAACGGCGACTTCGTCAACGCCGCCATCGCCGTGTTCGTCGCGGCGGTCATGGACGGCCTGGACGGCCGCGTGGCCCGGCTGACCGGGACCAGCAGCGAATTCGGCGTGCAGTACGACTCGCTGGCCGATCTGGTCAGCTTCGGCATGGCCCCGGCCCTGGTGATGTACCACTGGTCGCTGTCCTGGCTGAAGTTCGACGACCCGGTGCTCGGCCGCGTCGGCTGGGCGGTCGCCTTCCTGTATGCCGCCTGCGCTGCATTGCGCCTTGCCCGCTTCAATACCCAGGTCACCGTGGTCGACAAGCGCTGGTTCATCGGCCTGGCCAGCCCGGCCGCGGCCGGCCTGATGATGTCTTTCGTCTGGGCCTTTGCCGATGGCAACCTGGGCTGGGACGGCAACCAGCTGCGTTATGTCGCCCTGGGCGTGACCCTGGTGTCGGCCCTGCTGATGGTCAGCCGGATCCGCTTCTGGAGCTTCAAGGGCAGTGGCGAGAAGGGACCGCGCGCGGACCGCGTGCCGTTCCTGGCGCTGGCCCTGGTACCGATCGCCATCGCGATCATGGTCATCGATCTGCCGCGCGTGCTGTTCGCGGTGGGCGTGGTGTATGCCCTGTCCGGCCCGTGCTACTGGGTGTGGCAGCGTACCCGCAAGACGGTCGAGCCGAACGCGTGAGCGGGCAGGCGCTGCCGCCATTGTGGTCGCCGGCGCAGCAGTCCTGGCTGCAGGCCATGGGCTACACGGTATTCGTCGATGGCAGTGTCGCGCCGGAAGCGTCGGTGGCGCCGGAGGTCGAGCTGCGCGTGGCCCCGGTTGCCGAGCCGCCGGCGCCTGCGCGCCCCTCGCGCCCGCCAGCGCCGGCGGATGAGCCGCCAGCGGCACGGCGCAGCGCCCCGCGCACGGTGGAAGAACAGGCACCGGCCCGTCCGTCGGCGGCCACGCCGGCACGCGCCAGTGGCGGGCGCCGCGCGGCGGTACGGATGCCCGATCGCCTGCAGATCGCCCTGCTGCGCGCCTCCGGCTGCAACCCGGCCGAGCCGGATACCCAGGCCTTGATGGCGAGCTGGAACCTGGATGAACTGCGCAGCAGCGCGGCCGCCAAGCGTGCGTTGTGGCCGCAGCTGCGCGCCCTGCGCAAACGGGGCCGCCCGTGAGCGCGGTGAGCTCGCCGCGGCCGTTGTCGCTGCGCGCGCTGCGCGAAAGCGACCTCAATGCGGTGATGGCGATCGAAGTGCGTGGTTATCCGTATCCGTGGACCCGCGGCATCTTCCAGGATTGCCTGCGGGCCGGTTATCCCGGCCTGGCGATGGAAGAGGACGGCCTGCTGATGGGCTACGGCCTGCTCAGCATCGCCGCCGATGAAGCCCATATCCTCAATATCTGCGTGGACCCGCTGTGCCAGTCGCGCGGTCACGGTCGTCATCTGCTGCGCGCGCTGGTAAAGCTGGCGCGTGACCACGGTGCGCACCGCGTGTTCCTGGAAGTGCGGCCGTCCAATACCCCAGCGGTGGCGCTCTACCATAGCGAAGGATTCAACGAGATCGGGCGCCGGCCGCGTTATTACCCGGCCCGTGAGGGGCGCGAGGATGCGCTGGTGATGGCGATCGAACTGGTCGACGACGATATCCAAGTGATGCCGCCGCTCTGACGGCGTGGGGTGGCACTACGCCATCCGCAGCAGCACCGCGCCGAGCACGATCAGGCCGGCGGCGATCCAGCGCTGGCCGGTCACGCGTTCGCGCAGCAGCCAGGCCGAGATCAGGATCCCGAACAGGATCGAGGTTTCGCGCAGTGCGGAGATCATCGCGATCGGCGCGACCGTCATGGCCCACAGCGCCAGCCCATATGAGACCAGCGTGCCGAAACCACCGATGATGCCGTAGCCCCAGTTGCGGCGCGCGTAATCACGCAGCGCGCCGGCCCGGGTACATAGCGCCCACAGCGGCAGGGGCAGCCCGGAGAGGAGGAACAGCCACAGCGTGTAGCTCACCGCGGCGCCCGAGTGGCGTGCGCCCCAGCCATCGACCAGCGTATAGGTGGCGATGACGCCGGCATTGAGCAGGGGCAGCCACAGGTGCTGGCGTGAGGTGCCGCGGGTCATGCACAGGATGCCCAGGCAGATCAGCGCGATCCCGCTCCAGGCGATCCAGGTCAGGCGCTCGCCGAGGAACAGTGTGCTGACCAGCGCGACCAGGATCGGCGCGCAGCCGCGCATCAGCGGGTAGGACGCGCTCATGTCCGTCAGCTGGTAGGTGCGGGCGACCAGCAGGTAATACCCGACCTGGAGGAGCGTGGAGGTCGCCAGCCACGGCCAGCTCTGCGGCGCGGGGGCGGGCAGGAACGGCAGGCCGATCGCGGCGATCACCGCCGCCGAGCCGGTGACCAGCAGCGTGGTCATCAGCTTGTCGGTGCCACGTTTGACGATCGCGTTCCAGCTGGCATGCAGCAGGGCGGCGAACAGCACGATGCAGAAGATGGACAGCGACATCGTGTCGGCGGTCATTCATTCCATGGGCGAACCCGCATCATGCCGCAGATGCGCGGACATCGTGCCCGAAACCGCTCGGGCGGGCCCTGCATGCACTATGGGCTGGGTAGAGCCACGCATGGCGTGGCTCTACCCGGGCGCTTACAGCTTCGCGCGCTGCGAACGCAGGCCATCCAGCTGTGCGGTCCACTCGACCAGGCGCACGCGCTCCTGCTCGACCACCGCCGCCGGCACCTTGTCGGTGAACTTGGCCAGCTTGGTCTCGCTCTTTTCCTTCTCCGATTCCACCCGGGCGATTTCCTTGTCCAGGCGCGCGCGCTCGGCGCCCAGATCGACCAGGCCCTCCAGCGGCACCAGCAGGGTGAGATCGCCCACGATCGCGGCGGCCGCCGGCGGCGTGTCGCTGCCGTTGGCCAGCCACTCGATGCGCTCCAGCTTGAGCAGGAACGACAGCGAGGAGGTGAAGCGGGTCATGCGTGCGCGGTCGTCGCCGGTGCCGCCCTGCAGCAGCAGCGGGACCAGCTTCGACGGCGGCACATTCAACTCGCTGCGCACGCGGCGCAGGGCGTTGACCATCGACTTCAACCATTCCACGTCGGCTTCGGCGCGGGCGAAATCACCGGCGAACTCCTCGGCGGTCGGGTACGGCCGCAGCGAGATGGTGTCCTCGGTGATGCCCAGGCGCGGGGCGACCTGGCGCCACAGCTGCTCGGTGACGAACGGGGTCAGCGGATGCAGCAGGCGCAGCAGCGCTTCCAGCACGTACAGCAGGGTGTGACGGGTGCTGTTGGCATCCTCGGCGTCGGCCCCGTTGAGGGCCGGCTTGGTCAGTTCCAGGAACCAATCGCAGAACTCGTTCCAGGCGAACTCGTACAGGCACTGTGCCAGCAGGTCGAAGCGGTAGTTGGCGTAATGCGTCTGCGCTTCGGCCGAGACCGCCGCCAGGCGCGCGAGGATCCAGCGCTCGGCATCGGTCCGCGGCTGCGGCACGCCGGTGAAGCTGCCACCCTCGGTGTTCATCAGGGTGAAGCGGCTGGCGTTCCACAGCTTGTTGCAGAAGTTCTTGTAGCCCTCGGCGCGGTTCATGTCGAACTTGATATCGCGGCCATGGGTGGCCAGCGCGGCGATGGTGAAGCGCAGCGCATCGGCACCGTGGGCGATGATGCCCTCGGGGAATTCGCGGCGGGTCGCCTTCTCGATCTTCGGCGCATCCTTGGGCTTCATCAGGCCGGTGGTGCGCTTGGCGACCAGGTCCTCCAGCGAGATGCCGTCGATGATGTCCAGCGGGTCGAGCACGTTGCCCTTGGACTTGGACATCTTCTGACCCTGCGCATCGCGGATCAGGCCGGTCATGTAGATGTCCTTGAACGGAATCTTCCCGGTGAAGCTGTCGGTGGCCATGATCATGCGGGCCACCCAGAAGAAGATGATGTCAAAGCCGGTGACCAGCACCGCCGACGGCAGGTAGCGCTCGAAACCGCGCGCTTGCATGGCCTGCTCGTTCGGCCAGCCCAGCGTGGAGAACGGCCACAGCTGCGAGGAGAACCAGGTCTCCAGCACGTCGCTGTCCTGGTGCAGGGGGAGGTCGGCGGCGAGGTTGTTCTTCGCGCGCGCTTCGGCTTCGTCGCGGCCGACATAGCAGTTGCCTGCAGCGTCGAACCACGCCGGAATGCGGTGGCCCCACCACAGCTGGCGGCTGATGCACCAGTCCTGGATATTCTCCATCCAGTGGCGGTAGGTGTTGATCCAGTTGGCCGGGACGAACTGGATGCTGCCGTTCTCGACCAGCTCCAGGCCGCGCTTGGCCAGCACGTCCATCTTCACGAACCACTGGTCGGTCAGGTACGGCTCGATCACCTGCTGGGTGCGATCACCACGCGGCACCTGCAGCTTGTGTGCCTTGGTCTCCACCAGGATGCCCAGGTCTTCCAGCTCGGCCAGGATCACCTTGCGTGCTTCGTAACGGTCCAGCCCGCGGTACTTCTCCGGGGCGTTGTCGTTGATCGCCGCCTCCGGGGTGAACAGGTTGATCATCGGCAGGCTGTGGCGCAGGCCGACCTGGTAATCGTTGAAATCGTGTGCGGGGGTGACCTTGACCACGCCGGTACCGAACTCGCGGTCGACGTAATCATCGGCGATCACCGGAATCTCGCGATCGGTCAGCGGCAGTTTCACCATTTTGCCGATCAGGTGCGCGTAGCGCTCATCGTCCGGGTGCACCATCACCGCGGTGTCGCCCAGCATGGTTTCCGGGCGCGTGGTGGCCACGGTCAGGGTGCCGCTGCCATCGGCCAGCGGGTAGCTGATCGACCACAGGAAGCCGTCTTCCTCCACGCTCTCCACTTCCAGATCGGAGATGGCGGTCTTGAGCACCGGATCCCAGTTGACCAGGCGCTGGCCACGGTAGATCAGGCCCTGCTCGTGCCAGCGCACGAAGGCCTCGATCACCGCTTCGGACGGCTGCGGGTCCATGGTGAAGGTGCTGCGCGACCAGTCGCTGGAGGTGCCCAGGCGGCGCATCTGGCGCTCGATGGTGTCACCGGACTGCGCCTTCCACTCCCACACCTTTTCGATGAAGCCGTCGCGGCCCAGCGAATCGCGGGTCTCGCCCTGGCCGGCCAGCGCCAGGTTGCGCGACACCACCATCTCGGTGGCGATGCCGGCGTGGTCGGTGCCCACCTGCCACAACGTGTCGTAGCCGCGCATGCGGTGGTAGCGCACCAGCGCATCCATCAGGGTCTGCTGGAAGGCATGGCCCATGTGCAGCGTGCCGGTCACGTTCGGCGGCGGCAGCAGGATGGTGTACGGCTCGCCCTTGCCGGACGGCTTGAAATGGCCGGCCTTCTCCCACGCGTCGTACAACGCGGTTTCAAAGGTTTTGGGGTCGTAGCTGGAGGCGAGTTGGGTCATGCGGGAACCAGGATCGAGTACGGAAGGTGGGGGTGCCGGAAGCTCAGCGCCCTAAGGCGCGACGGATCTTCTGGTCGGTATGGAACTGTGAGACCGCGTAGGCGGCCCAGATCGCGGCGGGCAGCCAGCCGATCAGCGTGATCTGCAGGATCAGGCAGAGGATGCCTGCGATCGGGCGGCCGATGGTGAAGAAGGCGAACCAGGGAAAGATCAGGGCGATCAGCAGGCGCATCAAGGGTCTCCGGGGGCGGCGGCGACCGGACGGACGCCGCGCGGGTTACATGTCGTACTTGTTCAGGTCAAAGCCCAGCGCCTTGTACTGGCGCCAGCGCTCGCGCAGTGGTTCGCGCGCTTCCGGATCGGCCGGCACCACTTCCAGCACGCGGTCGCAGGCGGCCAGGTAGGGGTCGTCACGCAGGTTGATCACCAGCGGCCGGGCGGGGGCCTCGGTACCGGGGACGGCGATCAGCACCAGCGCCTCTTCCTCGTCCATGTCTTCGCCGGCGATCTGGTGCGGGATGTAGGCATCGTTGTCGAACGCCCACAGCAGTTCGTCCAGCTCTTCGGCCTGGGCCTGGTCGCGCGCCAGCACCAGGGTGAACAGCCCGGCGTCGTTGGCCTTGCGGGCCAGTTCACAGACCAGCCGCAACGGCTCGGTCAGGAAGCGGGGCTTGGCGATCAGGTAGAAATCAGCACGGGACATGGCAGGGCCTGGAGCGGAGGGAGAACCCGGCGCCAGGCCGGGCGGGATCGCGGCCACCGATGGGCGGCCGCGATCGGGCAGGGCATCAGGCGCGGGCGACCTGGTCCAGCAGCCACTGGCTCAGCAGGCCGACCGGGCGACCGGTGGCCATGCCACGCTTGCCTTCATCGCTGGCCACGCCGGCGATGTCCAGGTGGGCCCAGCGCTGGCCTTCGGCGAAGCGCGACAGGAAGCAGCCGGCGGTGATCGCGCCAGCCCAGCGGCCGCCGATGTTGTAGATGTCGGCGAAGCTGGAATCCAGCATCGGCTGGTACTCGTCCCACAGCGGCAGGCGCCAGGCGCGGTCGAACACGTGCTCGCCGGCGGCCAGCAGTTCGTTGGCCAGGTCGTCGTGCTTGGTCATCAGGCCGGCGGTCTGGTGGCCCAGGGCAACCAGGCAGGCGCCGGTCAGGGTGGCCACGTCGATCAGCGCGGCCGGCTCGAAGCGTTGCGCGTAGGTCAGGGCGTCGCACAGGATCAGGCGGCCTTCGGCGTCGGTGTTGCCCACTTCGATGGTCTTGCCCGACATCGAGGTGATCACGTCCGAGGGGCGGTAGGCATTGCCGTCGATGGCGTTCTCCACCGCCGGCACCACCACCACCAGGTTCAGCGGCAGCTTGGCCGTGACGGCCGCGACGAAGGTGCCGATGACGTTGGCGCCACCGCACATGTCGTACTTCATTTCCTCGATGCCGCCCTGGGTCTTCAGGTTGACGCCACCGGTATCGAAGGTGATGCCCTTGCCGACCAGCACGTAGGGCTTGGCGTCGCCACCGTTGTTCCACTTCAGCACGACCAGGTGCGGGCGGTTGGCCGAACCACGGGCCACGGCCAGCAGCGAGCCCATGCCCAGCGCTTCCATCTGGTGCTCGTCCAGGATCTCCGCTTCGGCGCCTTCATGGGCCTGGGCGAACGCGACCGAGGATTCGGCCAGGTAGGCCGGGGTGCAGACATTCGGCGGCAGGTTGCCCAGCTCGCGGGCGTACTGCACGCCGGCGGCGATGGCCTGGCCCTGGGCCAGGGCTGCGGTGTCCGTGCCGGCGATGGCCAGCGTGGTCAGGCCGGGCTCGTCGGCCTTCTTCTTGCCCAGCGTGGCGCTGTAGCGGTAGGCGGCGTGGTCGGCGGTGATGATGGCCTGGCGGATGTTCCAGGCGGCATCGCGGCCCTTGACCTCGATCTCGGTCAGGGTCAGCAGCGCGTGGTGGTTGACCCCGCTCTTCAGGGCGCGGCTGGCATCGCCGACCGCCTTGAGGTACTGCGGCACGCCGAATTTGGCCGGCTCACCCAGCCCGACCACCAGCACGCGTGCGGCGCTGACGCCGGGCAGATCGTGCAGGAGGGTGGTGTTGCCGGTCTTGCCGCCCACGTCGCCGCGGGCGACCAGGGCCGACAGGCGGCCACCGGATGCGGTGTCCAGGGCCTGTGCCGCCGGGCTCAGGGTCTGGTCGGCGTAGGCGCCGACGATGACGCAATCGCACTCGGCCGAGGCCGGCGCTGCGTGGTTCAGGGTGAATTCCAGGGCCATTGATCAGATTCCGTTGGCAAATCCGTACAATCGCGAGCTGTTTACGCCCCGTCAGTAGACTGGGCAGCACCGCGAACGAATCCGAGAGTTTAAACCACCGCCCCATGTCGAAGCTCGATCGCTATCTCCTGCGTGATTTCGTCCAGAGTTTCCTGGCCACCCTGATCGTGTTGCTGGTGGTGAGCGTCGGCGGTGTCCTGGTGGACATCCTCGGCAACATCGCCGACGGCCGCCTGCCTGCCCGCCTGCTGTTCTCCCAGCTGGGCCTGCAGTTCATCGTCTATATGCCGCTGATCCTGCCGCTGGCGCTGATGCTGGGCCTGCTGCTGGCCACGGCCCGGCTCTACCGGGACTCGGAAATGGCGGTCATCACCGCCATCGGCGTCGGCCCCAAGCGCCTGCTGCGCCCGCTGCTGATGCTGGTGGTGCCGGTGGTCGGGCTGATCGCCCTGTGCTCGCTGTGGCTGGGCCCCTGGGCCGACCGCACCGGCGAGACGATGATCGACGAGGCCAACCGCAGCGTGGTCATGGCCGGCCTGGAAGCGGGCAAGTTCACCTCCCTGCCCAATGGCGGCGTGGTCTACCTGTCCTCGGTCTCCCCCGACGGCACCCAGCTGGGCAAGGTCTTCCTGCAGCGCCAGAAGGAGGACCGCCTTGAGGTGATCTCCGCCGATCACGGGCGCATGTACTTCGAGGGTGCCAAGCAGCGCTACCTGGAACTGGACGACGGCCACCAGGTCGAAGGCCCGGCCAATGGCGCGCTGGACTACAAGCTGATGACCTTCGCCCGCAACGACGTGGCCATGCCCGACGGTGCCGAGACCCGCAAGGACGACGATCCCGAACTGCTGCGCACCACCCAGCTGTTCGGCGATGAACGCCCTGAAGCCCAGGCTCAGCTGCACTCGCGCATCGCCCCGCCGCTGATCGCGCTGGCCTTCGCCCTGATGACCCTGCCGTTGGCCCGCAGCTCGCCGCGCCAGCAGCGCTATGGCCGGATGATGCTGGCCTTCCTGGCCTACATGGTGGGCATGAACCTGATGTTCATCGGTACCCGCTGGATCGCCGATGGCAAGATCCCCGCCGTGGCGGGCCTGTGGTGGCTGACCTTGCCGTTGCTGGCCCTCGCCCTGTGGATGTACTTCCGCGACGGCAAACTGTCGCGTCCCCGGAGGACCGCATGAACGTGTTGCGCCCCATGCGGTTTGATCTATACCTGGGCCGTGCCGTGTTCGGTACCGTCCTGCTGACCTGGGCGGTGCTGGTCGGCCTGGACGTGGTGATGGCCTTCTCCGGTGAGTTCAAGGACGTGGGCAAGGGCAGCTATACCCTTGGTCACGCCGCCGCCTGGGTGCTGTACACCGTGCCGCGCCGTGCCTATACCTTCTTCCCGACCGCGGCCGTGATCGGCGCGCTGATGGGCCTGGGCCAGCTGGCCGCCACCTCCGAGCTCACCGCCCTGCGCGCGCTGGGCCTGTCGCGCAAGCGGCTGAGCGTCTCGGTGGCGATCGCGCTGTCGCTGATGACCGCGGTGATGGTGTTCAGCGGCGAAACGCTGGGCCCGTGGGGCCAGAGCAAGGCCGACGACATCAAGATCAGCGCCAAGTGGGGCAGCAGCCTGAGCGCGGCCCGCTACTCCGGCGTGTGGGCGCGCGAAGGCGATACCTTCCTAAACGCCCAGAGCGGCGACGAGCAGCTGCAGGCCGGCGGCGGTACGCGCCTGATCCTGCACGATGTGCGCCTGTACAAGATCGCCGACGACGGTCGCCTGGCATCGCTCACCTATGCCACCACCGCCGAGCATGGCGCCGACGGCTGGGTCCTGAACAAGGTCCGCCGCGACACCTTCGGTGAGCGTTCGGCAACGCGCGAGACGGCTGAGTCCGAGCCGTGGGATTCACGCCTGGATGCGGCGGCGCTGGCCAGCGGCATTTCCAAGCCACGCAATCTGACGGCGATGGATCTGCGCACCAGCATCGAGTACCGCAAGCGCAATGGGCTGGACGCGCGCGATTACGAGGATGTGTACTGGAGCCGCTGGTTCTATCCGATCAATGTGCTGGCGCTGTGCCTGGCGGCGGTGCCGTTCGCGTTCGGTTCGCTGCGCAGTGGCGGCATGGGCAAGCGCTTGTTCCTGGGCATTCTGTTCGCGCTGGGCTTCTGGTTGCTGCAGTTGTTCTTCGGCCGGATGGCGGGTGCGTTGAAGTTCGATTATCGGATTGCGTATGCGTTGCCACCGATCGTGATGATGGTGGTATCCGGGTTGTTGTTCCGGCGAAAGTCGGGCTGATTTTTCCGCTCGAGCGGAAGATGTCAAACGCTGCAAGAGCCAAAGACCAAAGCCAAAGCGGCCACCATGTTCTCTCAGGCTAGGCGCGACGGGCTCACCATTCCGGGACCCGCCGCAAGTACGTCCCTGTAGGCTCGTGTGCTGCCATCCATGGCAGCACACGGTCCCGGCCTGGTAATCCCGCCGCGCCCGCCA